>NZ_JAVKCH010000001.1:0-317491 GCF_040222815.1 Imperialibacter sp.
CCACAGCTACACCGGCACAGTAACAGTGGCAAGCAGCGGAGCCAGCCTTTTCTACGCCCAGGGCGAAACGAGAGAAGGCTATTTTTTAACCTCTCCGCTCGATATTGAAGTGAACCTGAGCTACACCAAGCTGGACGGCACTACTATCGACCGGACGTTCACAGCCACGATTGCCGATCCGCAGCCCAGGACCCTGTACAATATCAATGTCGACGCCACCCTGGAAGACGGAAAGATTGTCTTCAATATCACTGTAGATGAAGGTTTTGATACAGTGGACATAGATTTGGGGGACAATGGAAACCCGCAAGGTGGCGGTGCTAATATCGTGCATGTGGGGGGCTCATCCAATGACGTTCCAGTGGGTGTTTTTGAACAAACAAATGGAAACCTGCTTGTGTTTGCTCAAACCCTCTCCACCGATTTCGATTCGCCTGCCACCAACGGAGGGGAATTCTGGATATTTGAAATAACCAGAGACGGTGAAATGGCTCGCAACATGACGATAGGTAGTCAGGGGTATGACAGACTTCTGAATGCGGTCAAAATAAGCGACGGCTACCTTCTTATGGGTTACAGTGGTTCTTCAGATGGGCTTTTTTTTCAAAGGCCTGGTATTGATAGGTTTGGTGGCGTACTTGTCAAACTAGACCTGGCACTAAATGTAGTTTGGGTTTCCTACAACAACAGTTTTGAGATAATGAATGCCTATGAAATGGCCAATGGTAATATAGCCACTTGTGGGTCTTTCAGCCAAATCGACATGAATAGCAATGTTTCCATGCACAGTAGCAATGGTGCGCTTTTATGGAGTTACAATTTTGGGGGAAGTGGGTTGGACTATGCAACAGAAATTATAGAGACAAGCAACAATAATTTGTTGGTGACGTCATTTAGCACATCGACTGATGGCGACATTAGCTCGTCGCATGGGGGAAGCGATATTTGGATGATGGGCATTGATGGTAACGGATCACTGCTGTGGGAGAAGAGCATTGGTGGGTCTGGCAATGAATTTGCCACATCAGTTGAAAAAGGCAGCAACGGGTCGGTTATATTGGCAGGGGGATCAGGATCCACTAATGGTGACTTTGGGCCCAATAATGGTGGTGACGATGGTTTTATCCTTACCACCGATGAATCTGGAACAATTCTATCGCTCAAATCATATGGAGCTTACAGCGGTGACGGTTTTGCAGACATGGAGTTGATGGCTGATGGTTCAATGGTACTGACCGGCTATAAGTTTGGGACTGGAATAACAGTCAACGGCCGTCGTTCGACCGATATGTGGTTCGTAAGAGTGAGTGCGGCCGGGGATATAATAGACGAATCTATTTTTGGCGGTATCACCAATGATTACGGGAGGGCCATAACTGCCATTCAAGGCAATGGCTATGCGCTGGTTGGGGTCAGCGGGCCAGATAATGTTGAAGGCCTGGATGCTATTTTTGATCAAAATTATGGACGGGAAGATATTTGGATTTTAAGGCTGGACGCAAATGGAGCTCTTCAATAAGCGCATACTGCTCCTGGTTCAAAAATGCGGCTTCATACCGTCCGTCATGCGGTCTGTTTGCTCTTTACATTTTTCGTCAGCATTTTCCCTCAGCACCTCCCACAAGGCACGCTGAGTCTTGCCAATGCGATATTTGTGATCCTTTCAACCACCCAAACTAGCCTGATTTTCGTATATTCATACATACAGGAGCCGCTTCACCTTATTTTTTGCTCCGTTTCCACCAAGCCCTTAGCGAACCCGTTTGCTGCGCACCACTCACTACCTGTGCTGCGCACTATTCACTATGTATGGTGCGCACCGTAGGCTCCTGATAAGCGCTTGTCTCACCTCCGATAAGGCGTTGTCTCAGGTCTTTTAACGCCTTTACTACCTATGTGATAAGCGCTTAACACCTACCCGCATAAAGGCTTATCACCCACCGGCATAAAGGCTTATCACCTACCCACACGAAGGCCTAACAGGTAGTGACGCAAAGGCAAGGCTGTGCTACGGAGCGGCTAGACTACAAAAGTTTGGGAGCCCAGCGCAAGCAAGGTTCGGCGGGGTAGCTGCCAGACAATTGGTGGTGTGTGCAACCGACAAAACTTTTGTAGTCTTTGAGTCTCTGTCCTCATCATGACTCAAGCACAGCGTAATTTTAAAGTTAATTTTTGTTATTTTTAATCTAAAAAAGAAAACTTTAAAGTTGATATATGTGTCTATGAAGATTACCTTTGTTCATGACTGTAGTAAATGGCCACAAAAACAGAGGTTGAAAATTTCTTCGAGCGTTTAAACAAAAGATGCAACTCACTACGGTCTTTTTTAGAGACGATAGGGGAAAAAATGCCCAAACGCTGGCAGACCTGGAAATAAGGCCGATTGATCGTGAGAAAACCCTCCTCGATTTAAAAATAGAAGATTATTCGGAGGGGCCTTTGGAAGACACACTATACAACAAAAGTGAGTTGTGGGTCTTCGGAAAGGAGGAAAAGAAGAATGAGATCTACATCAAAATATCCATTGGATACGGACAAAGTGGTGTCCTGTGTATTTCATTCCATATTTCAGAGCGTGCTATGCAGTACCCATTTAAAAACTAACCCATGAACAGCCCCATTACAGGACGCCCAATGCCTGTGAAGATCGAATCAAGAGTCCTCGACTTTAGAAAGGAATCATTTGAGGTGTCTTACCACTTCTTTTTGTGCGAAGACAGTGGAGAGCAATTTACTACCACATCGCTCGACGACCTGAACATGCTGCAGCTCTATAATCAGTACAGAGCCAAACACAACTTGCCTTTCCCGAATGAAATAAAGGTAGTAAGGGAGCAATATGGGCTTCCTGCCACCAAAATGTCGGAAATTCTCGGCTTCGGAGTCAATAGTTACCGTAACTATGAAGCAGGAGAGGTGCCCAGCCTTGCCAATGCCAGGCTGATCCAGCTGGCGGCCGATCCGGCTAAATTCCTGAATTTGGTGGAATTGAGCGAAAGCCTGGATAAGGCCTTCAGGAAAAAGCTGATAAGAAGACTGGCGGCGCTTATTGACGAGCAGCAGGCCAATTTGTTCTCGTTCGAGCTACAGGACTATTTGCTGGGAAGCCTTGTTGCTGATGAGTTCTCAGGCTACCGAAGGCCGGACTTATCCAAGCTCACCGAAATGGTGGTGTTCTTTAGCGAGAAGCTTGAGCCCTGGAAGACTCAACTCAATAAGCTGCTGTTTTACGCCGATTTCCTGACTTTCAAGCGATCCTGCTTTTCTATCAGTGGAGCAAAGTACCGGGCCATCAACATGGGGCCGGTACCCAATAATTTTAACAGCATTTTTGAATACATGGCCAATAATGATGATATCGATATTTGGGTGACGCCATTTCCCGATGGGAACGAAGGGGAACAGTTCAAGGGCCGGCCCAGTCGCAAATGTCGTCTGGAGGTTTTTAGCCAACTCGAATTAGAGGTGTTGGACACAGTAGTACTCAAATTCAAAAATGTCTCGACGAAAAACATCATAGCCCTCAGCCATCTGGAAAAGGCCTGGATTGAAAACGAAAAGGAGAGAAAGGTGATCAGCTACAAGAACTATGCATTTGATTTGTCGATGTAGATGGTCGATGTAGATGGTCGGTTACGGCAGGAGGGGGCGGAGTGTTTTTTATCCAGATACAAGCAGGCATTTGCGCTGGGCGGGAAATAGGTTATCTGATCAGAGATCGGCCAATATTACCGGTTCGACATGCGCAGGCTAAAATGTTGAGAGGCTAGACGCAAGGCCGGGAATAGGCCACCATTTCAAGTTCAACTTGGAGGCTTAGATATCGAATAATGGAGGTCAAAAAGTGTCCGACAGATCTTCCATCTCATCCTTTTAAATAATACTGTATATTATTTAATTTCTTTTGCGTAATTTTTCAGATTACCAATACGCATCAACCTAGCATATCAATTTGGGAAATAACAGTTCTAAAATCCTTTCCTCTTTAGCTTCTATCACTAAGGGCAAAAGCTATCGGTCCTTTAGGTATTGTCTCGAAGATGTAAAAGTACCCTCGGTTGAATATGATGACCGAAAGGACATAGTATTCAAAAAAAGTGGGGAATCTGATAAAGGGATTAGACGCTCCAGGTCGGTAGAAAAACTTGCAAAATACATTGCTGAGAATGATGCTCCGCTTCTAAGGTTTTTTCTTGACGGTTCTAGAAGGACATACAAGGTAGATGACATCGCTTATGGTGGCAGGCTATACCCCATAATTGCTGGACAGATTGGTGTAGGATGCTGTGAACGAATAAACCCGGATCGTTTTTCACCGACCTTTTTTGAAAGGGCACTTGTGGTATCAGTTCCAGTGATAGCCAATCCTTCATCACAGGATGATAAGTTGTTTTTTAACAACTTAACTGGTAAGATCAACGACGGGGATTTTTTGAAAAATAGCGGCATTTATGTTGGTAAGATTTTACCTTATTCGGATAGGCTTAAGGAAGGTGAAAAGTACGAACATAAGGGAATATCGAGTATCCATGATGAAATGTTGGAATCTGAAAAGAGGTTAGTTAAAAAGTTGGCCCTTGAAAGAAAACTTCATGCAGGAGCCTATTTGGTTAAAGATGGCTCATTGGAATATCAGAGGATGCCAAAGACCGAATTCTCCAGCCTATCCGCCTATAAATCGAATTATGCCTGTGTTATTGGCGTTTCTAAGGCTTTTAACCCAGAGGCACTATCAAGTAATGTTAAAGATATTGCAAAAATAATTGCTGAATTGAAGCCCTTTGAACGAACCCCAGCCTTCAAATACCAAACTCCAAGGGTGGGAGACGCCTATTTTGCAATTTGGTACTTGAGGCTTAGAGATACTGCCAGCCCTTTTGACGGTGTAGTTAAGGTAGAGAAGGTTCTAGTTTCAGAAAAGGAGGAATCCGAAGGCCTTGATTCAGATGAGATAGATAAGATTAGTGCGAACCTAATGAACGAGAGGTTCCCGGTGAGCTATGGTAAAGACAGTAGATGGGCTAAACATATTTACCCCATTCATTTAACAGAGAGCTATATAAAAAGTCACTACTTGAGTGATATTCATTTTGAGAATCTTTTTTGACTATGAGTAAAGTAATAGGAAAAATTGCTGCAACGGAAAAAGCACCTACGACAATTGATGAGTTCTATTTTTGGACTGACAAGCAGCGAATACTAAGCCCATTTGACGTAGTAAAGGTAAACCATATAAATAGCTCATCAACCTTCGGAGTTATTGAGGAAATTTCCCATATCACGGACAGCTCAAGCTACTTAGCCAATTTTATATCAAGTGATTTTGGAGATGTCACTGTAAACCCGAACACGAATAGAATTGGGATGAATTTCGTGAAGGCGAAAGTAGTTGGCAATTCAAAGTCAATTTACATTCCAGTTCTTGATGGTGCCTTAGTAAGTCTAGCAAATAAGGATGAAGTTGCCGAAGCATTAGGACTTGATAAAATCGACAACAAACTAAGTTGTGGATACCTTGAAATGTATGAAGGAGAAGATAAGATCGAACTCCCTGTCTATATAAATTCTAATTTTTTAACAGGCCCAGAGGGTGCACACCTTAATATATCTGGCATATCTGGATTGGCTTCTAAGACATCTTATGCAATGTTCCTGCTCAAGTCAATTCAACATAAATACCAGAATAAACTAGAGGAACTTGCCAAAGATGAAAATAGAAATGAGAGCGTGGCTTTTGTGATTTTTAATGTAAAAGGGAAGGACTTGCTAGGTATTGATGAGGCCAATAAGAATTTGCAAGACGACCAAAGAAGAAGATATGAATACTTAGGGATAGACCCGACGCCATTTACCTCAGTCAAGTATTTCTACCCATACGCTGAAAAGGATAAGTCTGAAAGCTCAACTTTTAGCTATGGGCACAATAGGCATATTCTATCGCAAGTAGATGAAGGGAAGGCTTTTCGGTTTAAATATCCTTATGATGAAGATATAAAAAAGAGCATCGACATGATGTTTTCTAATGTTGATGACTCTACTGGTACCATGGATTCTATACTGAACTACATAATTAATGGTGCGGGAGATTTTGGCAACATTAGAAATTGGAATCAATTCAAAGAGGAGATAGATGAGCACTGCCGAAAAGGGACAAAGGCCACCGAAATTACTGTTACAAGCTGGCGAAAGTTTAAAAGAATCATAAGCAAAGCAGTAAGCCATGATATTTTTGCTCCAAGAGTTGTCCCTGAAGACAACGAAGTCAGACTTAAAGATAAAATTACCGAAATAAAGAAAGGTGAGGTCTTTGTTGTAGATGTTGCCAAGCTAGACCAAGATACGCAAGCTTTTGTTTTTGGTGATGTCATCCGTTCAATTTATGATTTAAAGCTAGGTCAAGAAGATAGAGACGAGTTTGAAATACCTTCGAAAATCATTGTATTTGTGGATGAGCTGAACAAATATGCTTCCAATGATGTACCAAAGAGCTCGCCTATTTTGAGACAGCTATTAGATATCACTGAACGAGGTAGGTCACTTGGAATAATATTGTTCTCTGCAGAACAATTTAAAAGTGCCATACACGATCGAGTAAAAGGGAACAATGCCACTCACGCTTATGGCCGTACCAATGCAATAGAAATCAGCAAAAATGATTATCGGTTTATTCCATCTGTTTACAAAAATATGATGACTAGGTTGGAGCCAGGACAGTACATAATAGAGCATCCAGTATTACGATCTCTTCTAAACATTCGTTTTCCTAAGCCTGTCTATAATCAAGATTTGTAATATGGCATCAAAGACAAAAATTGGAAAGGATGTTATTGAGTCACTAACCATGGGGATGTATGAGGACTCAAGGTTTATCTATCGGGAATATGTTCAAAACTCTGCTGACCAGATTGATCTAGCTGTTGAAACTGGGTTGTTAAATTCTCATGAAGAGGGATACATAGATATTGAGATTAGCAAGAATGAAGGCGTTGTATCTATAAAAGACAACGCCACTGGCATTAAGAAGGAAAGGGCCGCAGAACTGCTTAAGGACATTGCCATGTCCTCCAAGGATCGGACAAAGAACAAAGGATTTCGTGGGATTGGGAGACTAGGAGGGCTGGGCTATTGTCATAAGCTTGTTTTCGTGACGTCATTCAAGGGAGAAGATTGTAAAACCATTTTGACATGGAACTCAAAACTTCTGAGGGAGATAATTAACGATAGGAGCAAGCAACAGGATGCTTCTAGTGTAATTGACGAGGTCACGACTGTGGAATATCAGGACTGCTCCTCCGACGAGCATTTTTTTGAGGTAACATTAATAGGGGTTAATAACGAATTGCTACTAGAAAAGGCACACATAGAAGAGTATTTATCAATGGTGGCACCTGTTCCATTTGATAAAGGATTTATCTATTCCAACGAAATTATTAAGAGTGCAGCCGACGCTGGTCACCAAATTGATGTTTATAATGTTTTTGTAAATCATGACCAAGTATTTAAGGCATACACTTCAACGATCTACAGTGGCGACGGAAATAATCGAAAAAGGTCTTCGGAAGTAATTGACATTCAAAGCTTTGAAATAGACAATTCTGTTTGGGGTTGGTACAGCATTTCGGATAATCTAACCGTCCAAATTCCAGCAAAGGCAAATGTTGCTCGAGGGATTCGCTTACGAAAAGGGAACATTCAAATTGGCGACGATTCAACCCTTGCCAAATTTTTTGCAGAGGAAAGGTTCAATTATTATTTTTTTGGTGAAATCCATGTTTTCGATAAAAACTTGATTCCAAATGCACGGCGGGACTATTTTATTGAAAACGATAATCTGAAAGCGCTAGAGGAAAATTTACGCAGCTTGCTTTGGATAGATTTAAGTAAGTTGGTGAGATATGCTTCCAGCATCAAATCTATTGGGAATAATATCCTAAAGTTTGTTGAAAAGAAGGCAGAGTTCGACGAAAAGCAAAACAAAGGATTTACCGACAAAACGGAAGAAAAGAGAGTACGAGAGGAGCTTGACGACTTAAAGGAAAAGGCAAGGAAAGCAGAACTTGATCTCCAAAAGGAAGGAGAAAAAATTAATGCTAACACCTCCAAGGGAAAGATATTCAATCATTTAGCCGGAAGCTTTTCCAATAAAATCGAAGATGTCGAAATTGAGGAGTTAACGGAAACACGGTTTATCACTGATTCATTGAGTAAATTGGATCGAAAAGAAAGAAAACTAATATCAAGGGTTTTTTCAATTATCGATCAGGTACTACCCAAGGAGTTGGCAGAAAACTTAAAAGAAAAAGTAAAGGAAGGGTTTCAATGAAAATTTCGATAAAGAACTTCAAATCTATCAAGAACCTTCAGAACTTCACTTTGAAGCCAATTACGATTTTGTCCGGAGTTAATAGCTCGGGAAAATCTTCGTTCATTCAGTTGCTTCTGTTATTGAAACAGACTGTCGAACTAGAGTCGGCTATTCAGCCCCTATACTTAAGCGGGGAGTACTTCAAAGTAAGAAAAATGGTTGATTTGTTGCATGAGAAGAACATTACCAAAATTTTAGAAATATCGTTTGAATATTCTAAGGAGGATTTTGCGCCGATAAAATCAAGTGCGATTTCAATTTTGAATAGTTTGGGGAATTTTAACTGTAAGGTTGAATTTCACTATTCAGTTGATGATTCTGGAAAAGCCCGAATATCTCATTTTTCTGTGAAGTACACATTTTCCGAGGGAAAGAACCCATTCCTTGAAATAAATTCTGCTACTGATAATATTTATTCAATAAATAGTAATGACGAGATTTTTGGAAAGGGATTTTTGATGACTGCGCCTAAGAGCGCAGAGGTTACTTTCTTATCGATTTACCCTACTTTCTTCAATGAGGAGATAACCATTGATTCAGATGGGGGAAAAGAGTACGGAGAAAAAAAAGGTTTTATTGAACTTGAGGGGGTCAAGCAGATCACAAATTCGTTTCTTCGGGAAATTTCTTACATCGGCCCATTGAGAGAAGAACCAAAAGAGGAGTATTTTATTTCGGGGCAAAATATTAAAGTAGGTACGAAAGGCGAGTTTGTAGCACAAATACTCAGTGAGTTGGGCGGTAAGGAAATTGACTTTTTCAAAATTGGAGTAAATGACGAAGGAAAAATTTCCTATTTAAGCACAAGATTGCCGCTACTTGAGTTTGTTAAGTATTGGTTGTGTGAGGTCTTTAAACTAGCGCTTGACATCCACATTGATAGTGTTGACGACTCCTATAGAATCTTGTTAACCAATCAATCAAAAATAGAAGTTAATATTCGCCATGTTGGATTCGGCATAAGTCAAATTTTGCCGATTCTAGTTGACGGGCTCTTGCTTTCAGAAAATGGCACGCTTGTTTTAGAGCAGCCTGAAATCCATCTGCACCCCAAGGTTCAAAGCCTGTTATTTGATTTCTTATATGGGATCACCCTGAAAGAAAAAAGAGTTGTCGTGGAAACTCATAGTAGCCACTTTATCACTAGAATGAGAAGAAGAGTCGCTGAAGATATTGGCAATTCGATGAAAGAACGAATCAATCTCACATTTATTGAGGACGAGGCATTCAGAAGCATACAACTGGATGACTTTGGAACCTTAGACTATTTCCCGGCTGATTTTATTGAGGCTTCTTCAGAGGAACTGAATGCCATTATATCAGCACAAATGAATAAGAAAATCAGTTCTTGATGGTTAAGCCGAATGCAGTTATTGACATTTCAGCGCTAATATGGGACAAGGCTGATTTCTTATCTAAGCAACATAACTATTATGGCTTAGTGGCTAACTTCCCATTACTTCTCAGTATGCTGGAAAAGGAAAGATTGCCAGTATTGCTCAGAAACGAGCTCATCGATGAAATATCGCTAGCCTTTCCGTGGCAGGAAGTGCCCAGCATATTCAATGAATTTAGAACTCGATTGACATTGTTTTTGGCTAAGGCTGGCCCGAGAATCGTTTCCTTTGCAACAATAAGGCTTGTAAACATTAAAACTATACCAGAAATTAAAAAAGGTCACTTCAGTAGGAATACAGTCAATGAGAGTGAATATTTAATATCAAAAATGCATGTTTCAAATGACATTGAAACGATATATTTTACATTTGCTTACTTATGGAGTGGCGTTGACAAACTTGCAACAGTCGACGATGATAGAACTCAAGAATATACAACTGTTGTTTGTGATAACAACCTAGCGAGTTTTTTTGAGAGTATCAGGCCAACTTTTGAGCACAATAAGAAACACGACAAAAAGCCTGGAAACGACAAAACAGGTTGGAAAGCTCGTGAGAGCAAAGATAATTTTGAATCAAGATTGAGCTGTTATAATGGAATGGACAATATTTTACCACAAAAACTCCTAGACGCCAGCAAGGAGTTTGGTGATCGGAGATACGTATATGATCAGAGTAACGAAACCTATGTGGTTTTTATGGCCCATATGGACAACAAATATCACGGTTTTGATGAATATGACCCTGACAAAATACCAACTGAAATAAAAGAGATTTTCTATATCCATAAGTATTGACATGGAGGATTTCAAACCACGGATAGGAAAAAACGTTATTGAGACATTAACGCTCGGAATGTATGAAAATCCCTTTTTCATCTACAGAGAGTATGTTCAAAATGCAGCTGATCAGATTGATGTAGCTGTGGAGGAAAGGATACTTGAAAAGAAGAGTGATGGAATAATAGCAATCTCAATAGATAAGCAAGAACATAGAATCACAATTGAAGATAACGCAACCGGTATAAGGAGGGAAGAATCTTTGAGATTTTTAGGCGATATAGCCGATTCTCAAAAGGATCCCAGTAAGCGGAAAGGTTTTCGGGGTATTGGTCGGCTTGGCGGGTTGGGATACTGTGAGAAACTGGTTTTTGAAACTTCTTACTCAGGGGAATTCGTCAAAACTGTAATTTCTCTTGATGCAAAAAAGCTAAAGGAACTACTTGCGGACAGGTTTGTGGATGCGGATGCTGCGCAAGTGATTAGCTTAATTACTACGTTGGAAGGTGGCGAAGCCGAAAAGGATGACCATTACTTCAGAGTCCATCTGGTAAATGTCACTAAAAATGAGCTACTTGACCCCAAATTAGTTAAAGATTACCTCTCGTTAGTTGCGCCGATCCCGTTTTCCAATGACTTCATTTTTAAGGAGAAAATTAAAGATTTCTACTTTAAGCGGGGCTTTAAAATTGAGGAGTACGATGTTCAGCTTAATGTCAATGAAGAGAGGCTTAGTAAAGCCTATAAGTTACATATTGTTGATAAAGATTTTGAAACGAAATCAACTATCGTGGATGTTGATTTCTTTCAAATTCATTCTAGCGAAAGAAAACTGGTCGCTTTAGGATGGTATGGCATTTCTGATGGACTTAATAAGGTTCTACATTCAAACAATATTGAAAGAGGCCTAAGAATTAGAAAGAGCAATATTCAAATTGGTGATGAGGATACTTGCAATAAGTTTTTTAAAGAAGATAGGTACAACCACCATTTCGTGGGTGAAATACATGTTCTCGGAGACGCATTTATTCCAAATGCTAGAAGAGATTACTTTAATGATGGCAAAATTGTTGAAGAATTTCAAAATAAGTTAAGGAACGATGTAACTACTCAACTGACTAAACTTGCTCATATCTCTTCAAAAATCCATAGTCGTTTGAAAGAAATAGCAATTTTTAAGGAGCAGCAAGTGGCATTTGATTCTATGACCTTTGTGAGCCAAGATGAGAAGATTCATTATCAGGATCAGTTGAATAATCTCAGAAAGAAAGCGATTAAGGCAAATGAAATTATTGAAAAAATCGATGTTAGTTATGACTATAATAGTGCTGAAGGAATACTGGTCAGACATCTGGTAGGAGATTCTGATATTGTTATTGGAGAAATAAATCAACGGCAGCACGAATCGAATTATACAGCTGTCGGTTTTTCTAAAATAAATAATAGTCAAGAAGAGATCGTATTGGAAATTTTTTCCGTCCTAGATAGAAATCTTGACCGCCAAGACGCCGAAAGGATAAAGCAGATAATTATTGAAAAATACAGATGACTAAGTCTCAGACCGGGCGCAATATTCTTTTGATTGAACCGAACTATAAGAACAAATATCCGCCTATAGGGCTTATGAAGATTGCAACCTATCACCGTATCCTCGGAGATAGTATAACCTTTTATAAGGGAGACCTAAAGGATTTTCTCGTTGCTGAAATATATACAGACTGCATCGCAAAGTTAGCGAGCATTGATTCTACTGTATTCTGGTCAAGCAAGAAGGATTCAATTAAGGCTTTCATCAAGACAAAGCGAAAGTCGCTTCTGGAAGATATTCTAGACTCCTCAACAGAGTTTAAACCTTTGATAACCGAATGGCTTAAATACTTCAGCGACTACTACAGAAAAAAGGAATACAGTAAAGCTCCAAAATATGACCGAATATATGTAACCACACTTTTTACTTTTTATTGGAAAGTCACAATTGAGACTATCAGTTTCGCCAAGCACTTAGTTAAGGATGTCAGTGAATTGAAAGTAGGGGGTGTTATGGCTTCCCTTCTTCCCAAAGAAATAGAACATGAGGTAGGGATTAAACCAATGACCGGCCTACTTGATAAACCGGGAGTTCTAGACGACAATGATATTATTATTGACGACTTGCCTCTTGATTATTCTATCCTTCTGGAGATTGATTACCAATACCCGACCCAAAGTGCCTATTTTACATTTATGACGAAAGGCTGTACACGAACATGTGCCTTTTGTTCGGTGCCGAAGTTAGAGCCTACTTACAAGGAAAAAGTACCTACTATCGACAAGTTTGAGGTGATTAAAAGCAGATACGGTGAGCAACAGCACCTGCTTCTAATGGACAATAATGTGCTTGCCTCACCTAAGTTTCCAGAAATCATCGCTGAGATTAAAACCATGGGGTTTTACAAGGGAGCGACCTTCATTGAGCCTAATCAGCTAGATATTTCGATAAAAAATTTAAGTGAGGGGATTAACGACCTGGCGTTCATAAAGCGTTCATATACTCTTTTGCATGACTTACTACGAACAAGAATCAAGGGTAAGAATGCTCAAATATTCTACGACATATTGGACAAGTATTGCCTCATTGAGTTCGATTACGTAACAAAAGACAACCTTCTTCTAGCCTATGATGAAATTAAGGAGTACTACGAAAAATATCGAGATAAGTCCCCAAGACTTAGGTATGTTGATTTCAATCAAGGGACGGATGCTCGTTATGTCAACGAAGAGAATATGAAGTTGATGAGTGAAATACCAATTAATCCGTTGAGGATTGCATTTGACTACATTGGCATGAAAAAGCAGTATGTAAATGCTGTCGAGCTAGCAGCTAAAAATGGACTGATTCAGTTGTCAAATTATTTGCTTTATAACTTCAAGGATAAGCCTGAAGATTTGTATGAGCGAATGAGAATAAATGTTGAACTCAATAAGAAATTGGGAACAAAAATATTCTCCTTTCCGATGAAATACATCCCCTTGTTTGGAGAAGATGCGAAGCATCGATTTTATATCGGCAAGTTTTGGAACAGGAAGTTCATCAGAGCAATTCAAAGTGTTTTGAATGTAACGAAAGGCATTGTTGCGCCTGGGGAAAGCTTTTTCTACCGTGCATTCGGTAAGGATTTAACGGAGTACTTTGAGATATTGTATATGCCAGAGACCTATATAGTTTATCGCAAAGTATTTGAGGATTTGGGATATTCTGATGCATGGCGAAATGATTTTAATTCTCTTGATGAAGTTGAGATTGTGGAGGCTAAAAGCATTATTGAGACTAATGATTTTGAAGGTTTGGAATCCAAGGCGACCAGTACCAAAGTTCTCAAACTTTTGACTCATTATACGATCACTTATGAAGACGTTAACTTGGAGGACGGGGAGTTAAATACTCTAAAAAGGAAATTTGAGACTTTGGTAAAAAAGGACATGTTCATAGACTTGACATTGACATACGACTTTGAGTGACCCGAATGCCAACTAGAGAAGATGCTAACGAAAGCATTATTTCAGGCTGGCATTTAGGGGGCACTAGCTTAATGTTAAAATATATATCCTCCAGGGCAATTCGAGAACGGAACGCTGCTAGTAGAAATTAACTCGTACCAATAACAAACAGGTTGAAAGCATGGTGCAGGTGGACAGATTGCCACCACCTGCCACCCATGACAATATTTGACTTTCACTCCTCCCCAAATAACCCTATCTTTAACATTATCCCTCTAACTAAACTACCGATGGCAATTTTCCAACTAACGATTAACGGACAACAAAAGCAGGTGGATGTAGACCCCGCTACGCCCATGCTGTGGGTGCTGCGTGACAACCTCGACCTGGTAGGCACCAAGTTTGGCTGCGGCATAGCCCAGTGCGGCGCTTGCACCATCCATGTGAATGGCAACGCTACCCGCTCGTGCCAGCTGCCTGTGTCGGCCGTAGGCGACAACAAAATCACCACCATTGAAGGGCTTTCCGAAAACGGAGACCACCCGGTGCAGCAAGCGTGGCTGCAGCACGACGTGCCCCAATGCGGCTACTGCCAGGCAGGCCAGATCATGACAGCCTCAGCGCTGCTGGCATCCAACCCCAAGCCTACCGATGAAGAAATTGAATCGGCCATGAATGGCAACATCTGCCGCTGCGGCACCTATGTAAGGATCAAAGCCGCCGTGAAAACTGCCTCCAACCTTTAACAACATCAGCTTATGACATTAGTAAGGACGAAATTTGGCAGAAGATCATTTCTGAAGACCTCGGCAGCCGCCGGCGGTGGACTGATGATCGGTTTTAGCTGGCTTACCCGGTGCTCGCCGGTGTCGGAGCCCCTGGTGGCCGTGCCCAACGAGTGGTTCAAAATGAACGGCTACATCAAAATTGGCGATACAGGCCTGGTCACCATCTTCAACCCCAACCCGGAAATAGGCCAGAACGTGATGACCTCCATGCCCATGATAGTGGCCGAGGAGCTGGACGTGGCCTGGGACCATGTGGTGGTAGAACAAGGCATGCTGGATGAGGATGCTTTCAAAAATCCACAGTTTGCAGGGGGCAGTCTGTCCATTATGCTGGGCTGGGATGCGCTAAGAATGGCCGGAGCCACCGGCCGCAGGATGCTGCTGGAAGCCGCCGCCAAAGAGTGGGGCGTGAAGGTGGACGACCTGACAGCCAGTGAGGGAACTATCAAAGAGAAAAACGGAACAAGGACGATAGGGTACGGCGCCATTGCCTCCAAGGCAGTGGGCATAGCCGTGCCGGAAGAAATAGCGCTGAAAGAACCGAAGGACTACAAGCTGCTGGGCACCGCCCAGAAGAACGTGGAAGGCCCCAAAATTGTGACCGGCAAGCCTCTGTTTGGCATCGACTTCAAAAAAGAAGGCATGCTGTTGGCCATGATTGAGCACCCACCGGCATTTGGCATGAAGGTGAAGGACTTCAACGTGGACGAAATCAAGGCGATGGATGGCGTGAGGGACGCTTTCATCATCGACACCACCATACCCGAACCAGCCTGGTCGGATGTGAATGCCTTCAATAACCTGATTGCCATTGTGGGAGACTCCACCTGGCAGCTAATGAAAGCCAAGAAGGCACTTAAAGCCAATTGGGAAACTGTGACCGAGCCCGAAAACACAGCCATGCACGTGCAGCGCCTGAAAGACACGCTGAAAGACGGCGAAGTAGGCGGCAACAGAAAAGACGGGGACACAGAGGCTGCTTTTGCCTCGGCCGCCAAAGTCATCGAGCGGACGTATACGTCGCCATTCCTTGCCCATGCCACCATGGAGCCCATGAACTTCTACGCCAATGTGACGGCAGACGGAGCAGAGCTGGCAGGGCCTACGCAAACGCCGAAGGCACTGGAAGACTCAGTGGCCAAGCTGCTGGGCATGCCTGCAGAAAAGATCTCGGTGCAAATGACCCGCATAGGCGGTGGCTTTGGCCGCAGGCTGTATGTGCACTTTGGCGTGGAAGCGGCAGCGATCTCCAAGAAAATGGGAGCGCCCATCAAAATGATTTACACCCGGGAAGACGACATGACCCAGGGTACCTACCGCCCAGCCTACCGCTCGACCTACAAAGCTGGCCTGGACGAAAACAACAACCTGATTGCCTTTTCGGTAAGAGGGGCGGGACTGCCAGAAGGCCCGGTGTTCCCCAACAGGTTTCCTGCGGGCTCGGTGCCTAATTACACGGCAGAGAGCATCGGCTCAACAACCAACATTTCCACAGGAGCCTGGCGGGCACCAAGGTCGCACTTTACCGCAGGGGCAGAGCAGTCCTTCCTCGACGAGGTGGCTGAGCTGGCTGGCAAAGATCCGATTGACTTCCGGTTGGAGCTGTTTGACAAAGCTATTGCCAGTCCGGTCGGTGAAAAATACGAATATGATGCCGAGCGCTACGCCGGTGTGCTGAAAATGGTGAAGGAAAAGGCCAACTGGGGCGTGGAAACGCCCGGCGTATTCCGTGGTGTGGCTGCCTACTTCTGCCACAACTCGTACGTGGCCCAGGTCATGGACGTGGTGATGGAGGACAACCAGCCCAAAGTGAAAAAGGTGTGGTGCGCTGTGGATTGCGGTATTTTGATCAACAAGGAAGGTGCCGTCAACATCATTCAGGGAGGTGTGGTCGATGGCATTGGCCATGCACTCTACAGCGAGCTGACGTTCGAGAACGGGGCGTCGGTGCACAAGAACTTCAACACCTACCAGCTGATCAGGCACAGCCAGGCACCGGAGGAGATTGAAGTACACTTTGTGGAGAACGAGATCAGCCCGACAGGACTGGGTGAGCCAGGTTTGCCGCCCGCAATAGGAGCCTTGGCCAGCGCTTTGTACAAAGCCACGGGCAAGCGTTACTACCACACGCCTTTCAGCACGGCTGACCAAACGCCGGAGAAGATAGAGGTGATGTAGGGGGTACATGCACCAGAAAACGAAAGGTGATCGAAAGGTCACCTTTTTTGTTGGGGGGCATTTGCGAAGTGGGAGGACGTGCAATGGGTGGCCTTGAAGGGCGCAAGTCGACGATTTCACTTAAGAACGACTGCCCACTCTGCCATTTCCAGTTTTCGCAACAATAACTTTATCTGTCACGAAATCTTATTAAGACGCAACGCCCTACCAGGCGGGTGGGCGAAAAATGGTGGCTGGGTGCGGGCTCTTGGTTTGTGCGTTAATTTTTTTGACTTTTCGGTCCGCCGAAGCGGGTTACTTTTTGTCCCATCCGGGAACGGCAAGAAAAAGTAACAGCCAGTCCGGCTTGAGGGCAAAAAGCTAACCTTTAGTGGGACAGAAATTAAGAAATGTGCAGAAACCTTGAGAGAAAATCGATCCTAGTCGCCGTTCTATCCCGTTCTGGAGCAGGGCACCCATAGTACGCAAGTCCACGATTTAGCTTCGTAACAGGCAGATTGCTTCAGTCGTTGAAATGAGCTACTCACAATTGAGATTATGTAACTCCCTCGCAATAATCGATGAGTTTGTGTTGGCGTGTATTAATTCGGAGTCTCAACCACGGTAGATGGCAGTTAGGAGCAAGCTTTCTTGGCTCGAAGATACAATTGCTGACTACAATCAATTGCCGGCGGGGGTGGTCAACGCTTTAGAGCCGCTCCGCTAACACCAAATTAAAGAGGTCACTATTTGCTTTGTGGCAGAGTGACCTCTTTAATCGTTTCAATTGGCAGCCACTCGAAGCAACCTACTTGTAACTAACCAACTCCCTCCAAAGTTTATTACCTTCACACCTTCCTATGAAAAGACGAGAGTGGGCGAATTTTCCGTTTCATCCCGGAAAGTGGCCCTTTTTTTACGGATGGATGATTCTCCTGTGGGGATCACTCGGCATCGTGATGAGCATCCCGGGCCAAACCATGGGCGTGTCGGTATTCACCGATTCGCTGCTGGGTAGCCTGCACATCAGCCGGGATGAGCTGAGCTTCGCTTACATGCTTGGCACCATCGGCAGCTCCTTTATGCTGCCCTGGGCGGGCCGACTGTACGACCGCCTGGGCGTGCGCCCCACGGCTGTGGCCGCCGCTATTGGGCTTGGGCTGATCCTCGTTTGGCTCAGCAATATCGACAGCCTGCTGTCGGGCTGGATCGCCGCACAAGCCACTACCGCCATCGTCATCACGTTGTTTGCCACCTTTCTGCTGCTGCGCTTTTTCGGGCAGGGTGTGCTCACCATCGTGTCCCGCAACATGATGGTTCAGTGGTTCGATCAGCGCCGTGGATTCGCTACAGGCTTTAGCAATGTATTCGTGTCGCTGGCCTTTTCTATTTCTCCACTTTTCCTCTTCACTCTCATCGAGGCCTATACCTGGGAAGGTGCCTAGCAGGTGATGGCGCTGCTGGTCGGCTTAGCGTTTCCTGTCGTGATCATTGTGTTTTTCCGTAATAGACCTGAAGACAGCGGCCTGCTACCCGATGGTCGCCCGCCGGGGGAAGAACTGACTGTGTCTGCTAAAAAGAAGAAAAAGATCCTTTTCCCGGTGATCAAGGAGTTTACCGCTGCTGAAGCTATTCGCAACTTCCCTTTCTGGGTGTTCGCCCTTATGATGGCCATGCAGGCATTGTATTTCACGGGCTTCACTTTTCATGTGATGTCCGTTTTTGCGGAGGCCGGGCTGCCCGATACCATGGCCATCACCATCTTCCAGCCCGTGGCCATCATCGCTGTGGTGGTTACGCTGGTGGCGAGCAGCGTGAGCGACCACATTCCGCTCAAATACCTGCTATACTTCAAAGGAGGGGGAGCCTGCCTGGGCATCCTTGGCGTGATCTTCCTGGGCACTACCAGCTGGGGCTACTACCTGATCATTATTGGCAATGGTTTCATGACAGGCCTCTATGCTGTACTGGCCACCGTCACCTGGCCAAGGTACTACGGCCGTGCTCATCTGGGTGCTATCAGTGGTCAGGCCATGATGATGATCGTTTTCGGCAGTGCCCTGGGGCCAATGTTGTTCAGCCGTTCGTTGTCGTACTTCGGCACCTACAATGTGAGTGGGTGGCTGTGCTTTGCGGTGTACTTCAGCCTGACCATCATGGCCTTTTGGGCGGATAATCCGCAGAAGGTGTTGGCGGAGAGGCGGGGTTGAGAAGGGGAGTGGTTCACGCTCCGAGTCTATATACGCCAACACAAGCTCATCGGTTATTGCCACTCTTCCAGTTTTCAACGCCATTACTTTCCTTTTTGATAGCGCTATACCAAAGTATAGTATCGTAAATAATCCGTCTGACTTGCGTTAGTGATTGTAGTGCACCAGGAAGACAATGATTAACTAAAGATCCAAAAAGATGAGCTTACATAGAAAACTAGGAAAAACCTACACACCTGCCAATCAGCAAGGATTTCTCGGGCCGGGCCACATTGCCAGGGCCGTGATTCAAGTGCCTTATCCCGACAGCGACCCCTTTATCATGCTAATGGACGATATGCTTGATAAAAAGGACAATATTCCGGTTGGTGGGCCTCACCCGCATGCCGGTTTTGAAACGGTGACACTTATGCTTGAGGGAGAAATGGGTGATAAGGAGCATACAATGAAAGCTGGCGACCTACAAATCATGACGGCAGGAAGCGGCATTGTGCACACAGAAACCATCGACAAGGAAGCGAAAATGCGGATCTTGCAATTGTGGCTTAACCTTCCTAAAAAAGACAGACAGGCCTTGCCGAGGGTGCAAGATATTTCTCTTGAACATGTGCCGACCAAAAGCAAAAAAGGGCTGGCACTTAGGTTATACAGCGGATCGTTGGCCGGTTTAACATCTCCGATCAAAAATTATACGCCACTCATTTTGGCCGACATTACCCTTGAGCCAGGCATTTCCACGACGCTGGACGTACCGGCTTCTTACACGGCCTTTCTGTATGTGATCGATGGAAACGTATTGGTCGGAGATGAGGGCAAGCAGCTAAAGACGAATCAGGTCGGATGGTTAGACAGACCTTCGGCAGAGGGCGACAGCCAGCTTCGGTTGGAGGCAGGTGAAACGGGTGCCCGTGCAATTTTGTATGCCGGGCAGCCGCAAAACGATGAAATTGTTTCTCATGGCCCATTCATTGCCGACACTGAGGAAGACATCAGGCGACTGTACAGGGAATATCGAAACGGTGAAATGAATCACATTTCCATGGTGGAGGAAGAGCAAAAGATGACATGGTGAACAACTACCATCGTGTAGCTTGGAAACAGATAGAAGAGCGGCAGGGCATGCCGCTTTTTTTATGGCTGTTACGCCTTTTGTGTGGCTGGTTTAGCGTTGGTTTTTGGTGATCACCGAACATTTCATCTATTTAATAGAACAAATTAAAATAGCTCCCGTATATTTGTTCTATTAAATAGATAAAATATGTCAAAGGAGCATTTGGGCGAATTAGAGGAGTTGATACTACTGGTTATTCTTAAGCTTGAGAAAGACGCCTATGGCTTGGCCATCCGGCAGGAGATCATCAGGCAGGCGCAACGCTCAGTAACTATCGGTGCGGTGCATGGCACTGTGAACCGGCTGGAGGACAAGGGCCTGATAGAGTCGGAGTACGGCGGTGCCACAGAAGAGAGGGGCGGTCGGCGTAAGCGGATACTGACCGTGACAGCGGCTGGACTGAAAGCCCTGGAGAGGAGCAAGGACGTGAAAATGAACTTATGGCAGCAGATTCCTGTGCTGGCCGTCAACAAATCATAAAGGCATGAAACGAAGACAACCACCCAGATTGCCCGAATGGTTGCTTGGCAGGTTATGTCGGGAGGAGCTTGTGGAAGAGATCATGGGCGACATGTACGAATACTATGAGCTGCTCAGCCACAAGCCAACCTGGAAGCGCCACCTGCATTACTGGTTCCACAGCTTTCAATTTCTCAGGCCCAGAATGATCAAAAAACTACCCATGGGACAAAACAGCAGTTTCTTCGGACTCTTCAGAGCAAATCTTCGAATGGCCTTTCGCAGTTATTCCAAAAATAAGCTGGTGTCGGGCTTGAGCCTGGCCACGCTGGTATTTGGGGTAGTCTGCTTTCAGTTGGTGTACGCCTGGATAAGGAATGAGCAGTCTATGGACGATTTTCACTCGAAAGGAGATCGGATTCATCTGGTGGTGGGCAAACTGAACCCTGATACCGATTGGAATGCCTTCGATGTGCAGCGTATGTTCAATATCAACTACGCTGAAATTCCTCATGTGGAGAAAAGCATGGTAGTACACAGCTACCGGCCCGATGAAATCAAACTTGTGAGCAAGGGCATGGACCATAGGGGCAAAGCGCTGATCGTAGACAGTACCTTCTTTGACTTCTTCGATTTTGAGCTCACAAGGGGTGCCCGTGATGTGCTGAATGATCCGCAGAGTATCGTGATCACCAAAGCCTTCGCCAGCAGGGTATTTGGCAAAGAAGATCCCATGGGGCAGGTTGTCGATATTAAATGCGACCAAACTGGCACCTACAAAGTCGCAGGCTTAGTGGAAAAGATTCCATCCAATAGTTCTATCTCCTTCGACTTCCTTGTACCCCGCCAATCGAGCCGGTTTTGGAGGCGGATGCCGCAGAACCTTATCCTGACTGACTCCTTCTTTGACCAGGCCACTTTCGACGACGATATGGCCGTGTTGAAAGCCGAAAGCACCCGGTTTCCTGAGAGTGTGTTGTCGTCCTTTCCGCTGAAATCCATTTACCTCGACCGGTCGGTGGAGATTCCGCTGTTCGCCAAGTATGGCAACCGAACCAACAACCAAACCATGGAAGGCGTAGCGCTGGTGCTGGTGCTGATTACCCTGGTTAGTTTCGTCAACCTGCAAACGAGCCTTCAGCTTACTTTGGTTCGAAAAATTGGGGTCAAGTACATCATTGGCGCCTCCCGCTTTGACGTCGGGCTGGAAATTGCAGTCAGCAGGCTTATCTACCTCATAGTGGGAGCCGGGCTTGGTTTTTTACTGTATCAATGGCTGTTTCCTTATTACGTGGGCCTGCTCGATCTCGATCTTGACAGTACCCCATCATTTGATATGGTTAGCATTTTCGCTGTAATGGGCGGTATTGTGTTGGTATCGTGGCTGGTATCGTTTGTGCAGGTGTACCGTCTTAAAACGTCGCAGGCCATCGCAGGCAAGCTCAGTCTGAAGATTCCCCGCCTGCAGCGGATACTTACTACGCTACAGTATGCCATTACTATTTTGCTGCTGGCGGCTACTACTGTAGTGTTTTTGCAATTGGGCTACATGCTCAACAAAGACACCGGGCTGCACCAGCGCAATATTGTTCAAACCGATTTCTTCGAAATGATGCCTAATCAGGCACAGGACAGTGTGGCCCTGGAACGAATGCTGCGGCAGCATGACTATGTGCTCAATCAGTTAAATAACCACCCCGGCATTCGTACCGTGTCGCAGGGCACGACTCCTATCGACATGGCGTTCGAAAGCTCGTGGAAAATCGCCAGCGATGGCAATGAATATACGCCTGTGTATACGATGCCCGCCGACCCTCATTACGCCGACGTGTTTGGTATGGAATTGGTAGAAGGCCGGTTTTTTTCTGACACGCTCGACAACAACAATGACAACAAGTTGGTAATCAATGAAGCCGCCAAAGCGTACTGGGGCATTGACGATATAAGTCAGGTAAAGCTGACCACCAACACCAGGTCGTCCAGTCAAGTGGATTACACCATCATAGGTGTGGTGAAAGATTACCACTACCAACACCTTTCTCACAAGATCAGGCCGTTGATTCTTTCTTATTCCATTTACCAGGACACGGATGTGCTGCTAAGCGTAGAGGAGGGACATATGGACGAGGTGGTTGCTTTTTTGGGTGACCTTTACAGGGAGGTGAACCCGGGTGGCATTTTCACCTATCAAACGATGGAAGATAAGATAGATGCCCAGTATGCTGCCGAAAAACGCCTGAGCAGTATTTACTTGACCTTCAGCGTGGTCGCATTGGTGCTGTCGTCCATTGGCTTGTTTACTTTTGCTTTTCACGAGACCAGGCGAAGAACCAAAGAAGTAGGCATACGAAAAGTAAGCGGTGCGGGCTTCGAGCAGGTGTTTTGGCTGTTGAACCTTTCCTTTTTAAAATCGGTGGCTGTGGCCTTCGTACTGGCGACTCCTCTTGTGTGGTACCTGATGCGCATGTGGCTAGACAACTTTGCGTACAGAGTGGAGCTAAGCTGGTGGATATTTGCCGGTGTGGCGGTGTTGGTATTAGTGGTCGCCATGTCCACCGTGCTTTGGCAAACCATTAGCCTATCGAAAGCCAGTCCGGTGGAGAGCCTGCGGTATGAATAGGTGATTCGCAGCATTACAGGCAGCTTGACCATTCCTGATACACAGGGTGTCAAACTAACAGGCCACCACTCATCAAAACCGGCTTCTTCAAGGTTGAAAATCCGATACTTTAGCGGCTCGTTAATTCTGGTTTCAACCGATTACCAATCAACTTATGAAGAAGATATTCCAGCTGGCAATGCTGCTATTCGTTTTTGTGGTTCAGGCGGCCGTTGCACAAGATGATGCCATCGTAGATAAAATCGTCGCTGAAGGTACCGACAATTCCCAACTCGAAATACTGGGCCATCAATTGATGGACGTGATCGGGCCACGCCTGGTGGGCACACCACAAATGAAAGCCGCTAACGACTGGGCCGTGAAGACCTATGCTGGCTGGGGCATTACCGCCGAAAATGAGGAGTGGGGCAAATGGAAAGGCTGGGAGAGAGGCATTACGCATATCGATATGGTGTCGCCACGGGTGGCGACGTTGCACGGCACGCAGCTGGCCTGGAGCCCGCCAACACCAAAGAAGGGGACTACTGCTGGGCTCGTGACATTGCCGGAAGTAGCTGATGAGGAATCCTTCAAAAGCTGGCTGCCCAGTGTGAAAGGCAAATTTGTGATGGTATCGATGCTTGAGCCCACAGGCCGCCCCGATTATAATTGGGAAGAGTTTGCTACTGAAGAGTCTTTCGAGAAAATGAAGAAGCAGCGGGAAGCGCAGACAGAGAAGTGGAATCAAAACATAAAAAACACAGGCTACACTTCCCGCAACATCAATGAAGCACTGGAAGCTGCCGGTGCAGTAGGCATAGTGCAGTCGAGATGGTCGAAAGGCTTTGGAGCCAACAAGATTTTCGGAGCCAACACCAAGGCTATACCGGTAGTGGACTTGTCGCTTGAAGACTACGGCATGCTGTACCGCATGGTGGAGAAAGGCGATGCGCCGGTGATCAGGGTTATGGCAGAGTCAAAAGACCTGGGCACCGTGCCCACATTCAATACCATCGCCACTATTCCGGGCACAGAACTTCCCAACGAGTATGTGATGCTTTCTGCTCACTTCGATTCGTGGGACGGCGGTACAGGCGCTACCGACAATGGCACCGGCACCCTCACCATGATGGAAGCGGCTCGTATCCTTAAGAAAGTGTATCCTAACCCCAGGCGCACCATCATCATTGGCCACTGGGGCAGCGAAGAGCAGGGATTGAACGGCTCAAGGGCATTTGTAGAAGATCATCCCGATATCGTAGAAAACCTGCAAGCCCTTTTCAATCAGGACAACGGCACCGGCAGGGTGGTCAGTATTTCTGGCCAGGGCTTCCTTCATTCGTATGACTATATCACCCGCTGGCTCGAGGCTGTGCCCAAGCAGTTTAAAAACGAAATTGAAACTACCTTTCCCGGCACTCCTGGTGGCGGCGGCTCCGATTACGCCTCGTTTGTAGCAGCAGGTGCTCCCGGCTTTTCGCTCAGCTCCCTGAGCTGGAGCTATGGCAACTATACGTGGCACACCAATCTCGACACCTACGACAAAATCGTGTTCGATGATGTGCGCAATAACGCCATCCTGACAGCTATTCTGGCCTATCAGGCCAGTGAAGATCCGGAAAGGACTTCCCGGGAAAAGTCAGTGCTTCACCTCAGCCCCCGGACAGGCGAGCCCATGACCTGGCCTGAGCCAAGGTCGCCAAACAGGGATGGGGGGAATTGATGAGCAACTGAAGTTGAGTAAAGTTGTTTCTGATCAGTTTCGGTTGTGGCAACATGATGTTTTTTCTGGTCAAACTCTTCCTCTAGTCAGCTAAAGCTTTTGGATGGCGTTTTTGGCTAAAAGAAAGAACTCCTGCAGATATAGGAAGAGTATATTGTGCTTTGTAACTTGACGGATTGTGAAAAGTGAGAGAGTGATGCAATGATCGGTGACATTATGCAGTTTGACCTCTACCGAAACAGCATTACTTTTTAGTTTGGTTATGAATGAACCCAGAATATTAATTTGCGAAGACAATGAGGCAGTCTCCACGCTGACAAAGTTCAAACTTGCCAGGGTGGGATATACAGCATGCGATATTGCAGCTGATGGGAGGATAGCCAGGGAGATGATTAGCAAAACTCCCTATGGTCTTATTATTACCGACATTCAGATGCCCTTTGTTTCGGGGCTGGAACTCATCAAATACATTCGAAATGACCTGGGCCAACGCACACCTGTCATTATCTTGTCGTCGAACACTGACAAGAACACTGTGCTGAAGGGGTTTGACCGTGAAATTACTGAGTTTTTGGCCAAACCAGTCATTCCCAGAGAGTTGGTGCGAATGGTTAAGAAATTGCTGGAACGCAAGTAGAGTCTGCATCCTTTGCAGTTAATTGCCTCGCTATCATTCAGTTCCAATCAATGCATTTGTTTCGATAGAATGTCGTTAATTAGGTTTATCATACAGTTGCGAGTAGTTAAGAATTTAATCCTAAATTTGTAGCATAAAACCACTAGGCGATGCATTTAGAATTTGAAAAACCCATAGTAGATTTAGAGGCGAAGCTGAACGAAATGAAGAGGCTGGCTTCTGACAATGGGGTGGACGTGACGGACGCAGTTCACAAGCTCGAAGACAAGATCATTAGATTGAAAGAAGAGACGTTTACCAATTTGACCAGGTGGCAAAGAGTTCAGCTGTCGAGACACCCCGACCGCCCCTACACCCTTGACTACATCTACGAAATAACGAACGAATTTATAGAGTTGCACGGAGACAGAGCCGTGAGTGACGACAAAGCCATGATAGGCGGACTGGGCGAAATGGACGGGCAATCGGTCATGTTCATTGGTCAGCAGAAAGGTCGCAACACCAAGCAGCGCCAGATGAGAAACTTTGGTATGGCCAATCCTGATGGCTACCGCAAGGCGCTCAGGCTGATGAAAACAGCAGAAAAGTTCAACGTGCCTATCATCACCTTTATCGACACCCCCGGGGCCTTTCCTGGGCTGGAAGCTGAAGAGAGAGGACAGGGAGAGGCCATTGCCAGGAACCTGAAAGAAATGATGACGCTAAAAGTACCTGTGATATGTATCGTCATAGGTGAGGGGGCATCTGGCGGAGCCCTGGGTATTGGTATTGGAGATAGGGTGCTGATGCTGGAAAATTCGTGGTATTCTGTGATTTCGCCGGAAAACTGCTCAGCCATTCTATGGCGCACATGGGATTATAAAGAGCAAGCGGCTGATGCATTGAAACTGACGGCAAAAGATATGCTGGGCGTGAACCTGGTCGATGGCATTATTAAGGAGCCCCTTGGCGGTGCGCATACCGACATGAAGTCGGCGGCAGCTGAAATAAAGAAAGTGATTTTTGCTGAGCTGAAAAAGCTTCAAAAGATGTCTGCTGAAGAAAGAATTAGCTCCCGCATCGACAAATTTTGTGCGATGGGTGTTGTGTCTGAGTAGCGATCAGCAAACTCGTTAAAAGTATACCGGCCTAGTGCCGGTTTTTTGTTAAAGGAGGTGTGATGAAAACAGGTTTGGCTTTATCGGGGGGAGGCGCAAGGGGCATTGCTCACCTTGGGGTAGTGAAAGCGATGTTGGAAAAAGGCATTCACTTTGACGTGATTTCGGGCACATCAGCTGGTGCCGTGGCCGGCTTGTTCCTGGCCAAAGGCTATTCTCCCGACGAGGCTCTGGAGATTTTCACCAAAACGAGCGTGTACAAATTTCTCAGGCCCGCTATTAACATCAGGGGGTTGTTCAAAATAGGGAGTGTGGAATCGATCATCAAACCGTATTTTGGAGAAGCAATTTTTACGGATCTCGACACACCTTTTTATGTGTCCGCCACCAACGTGAGGACGGGCAAAATACGGGTGTTTTCAGACGGAGAACTGGTTCGTCCCGTGCTGGCGTCGTGCTGCATTCCGGTGGTGTATGAGCCAATGGCCATTGGCGATGAGTTGTACATGGATGGGGGTGTGGTCAACAACCTGCCTGTGGAACCATTGCTGGGCAATGTCGACAGAATTGTCGGCGTTCATTGCAATCCTATTTCTGACCAATATCAGGGGCGCAATATGCGGCGCCTGATGGAAAGAAGCCTGCTGCTGGCCATCAACGAGAATGTGGCGGCACGTAAGCCCAAATGCGATTTGTTCATTGAGCCAACAGAGCTCAAAAATTTTCATGTGTTTGACTTCAGAAAAGCGAAACAGATTTTTCAGGTCGGTTACGACTATGCTTCCGACCTTCTTTCCAACAAATCTGTGTTGTCGAAGTTAAAGCAGGACGTATCTTGAAAATATAAACAACATCTGACCTGATGAGAGCTGTTTTTAGATTTCTGTTTTGGCTTTTGGGCTGGGAAGCCATAGGTACCAAACCTACGGATAAGAAGTTCATCATTGTAGT
Source organism: Imperialibacter sp. (assembly GCF_040222815.1). Taxonomy (GTDB): domain Bacteria; phylum Bacteroidota; class Bacteroidia; order Cytophagales; family Cyclobacteriaceae; genus Imperialibacter. Next base: position 27,751 of record NZ_JAVKCH010000001.1, read on the forward strand.
AGCGCCTCATACCAGCTTCTGGGACTTTTTTGTTGGCGTGGCTGCCCGCTCCATTTTTCGGCTTGATACTAAATATTTGGGCAAAAAAGAGCTCTTCTGGTTTCCACTCAGCGTTTTTCTTCGGTTGCTGGGCGGTTACCCTGTCGACAGGACCAATGCCGCCGGCCTTGTCGAGTCGGTAGTAGACCTCTTTGACTCGAAGGAGGCATTCTCCATTGCACTGGCGCCGGAAGGTACCAGGAAGAAAGTGGACAAGCTTAAGACAGGATTTTGGAGGATTGCCAAATCTGCCAATATCCCTATTGTTTTGGTAAGCTTTGATTTTAAGCGAAGAAGAGTAGAAATGCTTGAGCCTTTTATGCCGGGAGACATGGAAACGGACATGGAGCGGATCATGGCCTACTACAAGGGAATCACGGGGAAGCGGCCCTGGCAGGATTTAAGATAACACAGTGTCTTTGCTGTTTTTGTTTCTGAAAAGCGTTTCTGGAGCATCAGCATCAACATGCTATTCTTTTCTGCCTATATAGTATAGGGGCCAAACCAGTCCGGGCTGTTAGTCCATTATTCTATTTCACCTCATTGGTATTAATAGTGAAATAGAACCAACCCCACAACCGTAGCTAACGTTATTGACTTTTATCGACCTCCTTGCGAGGTGGAATTATTTTTTTTGTTGACCAACCGTCAAAAGCTTTTTTTACAACAAATAAACATTCTATGAACAACTCTACAAGAAAGTTGGGCTTGTCTACGGCCCTTGCATTTTTATGTGTTACAGGTCTTTTGGCACAGGGAATTACGTTACCTCCCAGCGGAGACAACCAAAAGTCGATTGTCACGCAGTATATAGGCTCCATTGCATCTGTGACAATCGACTACAACAGTCCGGACGTGACGGCACCCAATGGAGCCGACAGAAAGGGTAAAATATGGGGACAGCTCGAACCTTACGGAATGAATTACCTTGGATTTGGCACAGCTACTGCTTCGCCATGGAGGGCAGGAGCTAACCAGAACACCACCATCACCTTTTCGCACGACATGCAGGTAGAAGGCAAGCCCATTAAGGCAGGCACCTATGGCCTGTTCATGATCATCGAGAAGGACAAGCCGTGGACACTTATCCTGTCCAACACCTCCACAGCCTGGGGAGCGTATTTCTACGATGCCAAAAACGATGCCCTGAGAGTAGAAGTGCAGCCTAAAGAAGCTCCCTACCATGAGTGGTTGAGCTATGAGTTTATCGACAGGCAGCCTGAGTTTACTGTGGCGGCGCTGTACTGGGACGAGCTGATGGTGCCTTTCAAAATATCGGTACCTAACATGAATGACCTGTACCTGGCCAAAATCAGAAACGAGATGGAGGACGCTCAGGGCTTTAGCTGGCAGAACCGGGTGGCTGCGGTGCAATTTTGTTTATCGAAAAACATCAATCTGCAGGAGGCCCTTGCCTGGGCGGAAGCGGCTTCAACCAACTCTTTTATTGGTGAAGAGAACTTCACCACCCTTTCTGCCAAGGCAGGTGTGTTAACGGCGTTAGATAAAAAAGAGGAGGCTGCCAAGGTCATGGACAAAGCCATCAATCACCCAACGGCAAGCGTTTTTCAGGTGCATGCCTACGGTCGTCAGCTGATCGCTCAGGGAGAAAAACAAAAGGCCCTGGAGGTGTTCCAGTTCAATGCTAAGAAGAACCCAAAAACCTGGCCGGTGAACTTTGGACTGGCACGTGGATATTCTGCAGTGGGCAACTATAAATCGGCGCTTAAGTATGCCAAACTGGCGCTGGAAAATGCGCCTGACCAGCCCAACAAAGACGCTCTTGTGGCTGGCATAGCCAAGCTGGAAAAGGGGGAAGATATTAACTAGGGGAGGCTATATTAGAGTCTACATTGCACTAAAACGAGAAAGGCCCGGGTTCGGGCCTTTCTTTATTGTGAATCAGCGACGGCTACTTCATATTATGAAAATAACTCTGCACATCGTCGTCTTCATCGAACTTTTCAAAAATCTTCTGCACTTCGGCTTCCTGCTCTTCAGTCAGCTCTTTGGTGTCGACAGGAATGCGCTCAAACTCAGAGTTCACTATTTCATAGCCTTTTTCTTCCAGATAGTGTTGAATAGCACCATACGACTCGAAAGTGCCATATAGTACAACATTTTCTTCTTCAGCTTCCACTTCTTCCACGCCCAGGTCTATCATTTCAAGTTCCAACTCTTCCAGGTCAACGTTTTCAGGGGTGACAATTTTGAAAACGCTTTTTCTGTCAAAAAGGAAATCGAGGCAGCCACTGGTGCCGAGCGAGCCACCGTATTTGGTAAAGGCATGCCTTACGTTGGCCACTGTTCTGGTGGGGTTGTCGGTGGCAGTTTCTACCACTATCGCCACTCCGTAGGGGCCATAGCCCTCGTAAACCACCTCTTTGTAATCTTTTTCCTCTTTTGAAATCGCCCTTTTTATTGCCCTGTCAATGTTGTCCTTGGGCATGTTGGCGGCCTTGGCATTTTGTATCAGGGCACGAAGCCGGGAGTTTGTGCTGGGATCGGGGCCGCTCGCTTTCACAGCGATAACAATGTCCTTGCCTATTCTGGTGAATGTTTTAGCCATTTGGCCCCACCTTTTGAATTTTCTGGCTTTCCTGAATTCAAATGCTCTTCCCATATATGTCTATTTCAAAAATCAGATGCGAACAGCAAAACTAGTGTTTTTCCAAATTTTTGCATTTTCTATTTCAATATTCTTCACCGAATCATTGCTCGGTAGCGATACCAGCCCGTTTCTCGTTTTTGTAGCGATTCTACGATTTAGATTGTATACCCGCCGTCGGCCACAAACACGCCCCCAGTGGTATAACTGGAAGCCTCCGATGCGAGATACAATGCCAGTCCAGCCATTTCATCTGTTTGACCAATCCTGGCAATAGGCAGCTCTTTTACTATCTTGTTGAGAATGGCCTCATTGGCCCACAGGCCCTGACTGAACTTGGTTTGGATCAGGCCCGGGCAAATGACATTGGCCCTGATGCCAGCTGCACCCCATTCCCGTGCAAACACCTTTGTGAGTGAAATAAGCGCCGCCTTGCTTACGGCATACATGCCCATAAATGGCTCAGGGCTAAGGCCTTCAATACTACTGATGTTGATAATAGAGCCGCCGCCACGCTGTTTCATGATAGGAAAAGCCAGCTTGCTCAGCATAAAAGGCCCTTTTACATTCACCTGCATGATTTTGTCAAAGGCGGCTTCATCTGTTTGCACTACAGGGCCAAACACCGGATTGGTGGCGGCGTTGTTGATGACAATGTCGACACCACCAAATGCCTTTTCTGTCGCCGCCAGCAAGTTTTCCAAATCAGCTTTGTCGCCCGCATTGGCAGCTACACCAATGGCTTCAATGCCCTCAGCCTTTAGCTTTTCAGCCACCTCGTTCACTGCTTCTTGCTTACGGCTGCTCACCACCACTTTGGCACCCGCTTGTCCTAGCGCCAGGGCCATGGCCTCCCCAATACCTTTGCTGGCTCCGGTAATCACTGCTACTTTTCCATCGAGCCTGAATTTTTCCTGAATAGTCATTGGATGTCTTTTTAGGGAAGATAAATAAATAATACACCCACGACATGAATTTGCCCCATTTAAAGTCGAATCACGCCTTTGATTGGGCTGTGTACGATTTGTTTGATCGAAATACCTATTTTCGGCAACGATGAAAGACAAGATCAACGACATAGAGCCGAAGCTCGGTTTGTTCGACACCACCATGATAGTGGTCAGTTTGGTGATTGGAATAGGTATTTTCCGCACACCCTCTCTGGTAGCCAATGCGGCAGGCTCGGAGTCTGCTTTCTTTCTGGCCTGGGTAATAGGCGGTGTGATTGCCCTTTTTGGGGGCTTGACGTATGCCGAAATTGGCTGTAGAAAGCCCATGGCGGGTGGGTATTATAAGATCGTTTCAGAAAGTTTTCATCCTGCGCTGGCCTTCATGCTCAACTGGATTGGGATCATCCTGGTGCAGGGGGCCGGCATGGCGGCGGTGGCCATACTTGGCTCGGAGTACATTCAACCTTTTGTTCCCATGACGTTTTTTCAGGGAGAAACAGGTCTCCAATGGCTCGCTGGAATGATCATTGTGTTGTTGTTCCTTATCAATTTTGCAGGCCTTAAAATGGGGGCCCGGGTACTGAACGCAATCACGGTGATCAAGATTGTGATGATCTTGCTTTTTAGCGGTTTGGGGCTTCTTGCACCGGAAGTTGCAGAGGCCACAGTTAGAACAGAACCTTCAGCATTCAGTTTCGCAGGCATCGGTATCGCCCTGATCTCCGTGTTTTATACCTGTGGAGGCTACCAGTCGATCATGAATATGGGCGGCGACGTGATCAACCCAAGAAAAAACTTTCCAAGGGCAGTGATAGGAGGGGTCGCCATTATTTTCTTTCTGTATTTGTCCATTAACCTGGGGTACGTGGCCGTGCTTGGCTTTGAAGGGGTTAAATCTGCCGACCTCATCGCTGCCGACATGGCTGAGGTGGTGTTCGGAGAAGTAGGAAGAAGGATCGTGTCTGTCACGATATTTATTTCGGTGCTGGGTTTCATCAATGCCACACTGATGCAGCTACCCAGGGCTTACCACGCCATGGCACAGGACGATGCTGTGCCCGGGCTGTTTATGAAGGTCAACCCCAAAACTCAGGTACAGGAGTTTGCCCTGTCAATATTTACCGGGCTGGTGCTGTTTTTTATCATCACGCAGGGTAAGTTCGACCAGATCATCAACCTGGTGATGTTCAACGATACGCTGATACTGGCAACGGCTGCCGCTGCTATTTTTGTACTCCGGAAAAAGATGAAAGACGAACCGTACAGTGGATTCAAGGTGCCGCTCTATCCGGTCATTCCTGTCGTGTTTATTCTCTTTCTTCTTATCGTTTCTTTCAACGCCCTTTTAGAAAACCCGATGGCGGCCCTGGTGAGCACCTTGTTTTTATTAGCTGGATTTCCCATTTTCCTCTTTTTAAGAAAGATTAACTCAAAGAAGCACTAATGATCGAAATCACCAGCATTGAGCAAATGGAGGCTCTGGTAGGGCAGGAGATAGGAACCTCTGACTGGCTGAAAATAGACCAGGGCATGATCAATGCATTTGCGGCTGCTACCGGCGACCGCCAGTGGATTCATGTGGATACTTCCAGGGCGGCTGCCTCGGCCTTCGGCACAACCATCGTTCATGGCTTCTTCCTGCTATCCCTTCTTCCCAGGCTGAAAGCGCAGCTTGTTGAGTTTAAACTGGCAGCTATGGCGATCAATTACGGCAGTGAAAAGATCAGATTTCTTGCACCAGTGCCAGTAAATGCCAGGGTGAGGTTGAAGACAAAGCTATTAAAAATAGAGGAGGGCTCTTCTGGCATTAAACTATTCACTAAGAACAACCTGGAGTTAGAAGGAAGTGAAAAAGATGCATTGGTAGCGGAAACTATTACGCTGCTAGTGGCATAAAAAAAGGCTCACTAGTGAGCCTACATTTAAGATTTTAGATCCGGTTATGCCTTCTTAAACGCAAGAACTTTCTGTCTTAATTGCGCTTTGTCGGATGTGATGGCTGGATCAGAATATATTTTCGAAGAGAGTTCAGCGATTACGGCTTTGTCAAAACCAAGCCTCGTAGCTATTTCCTGGCAATAGTTAATCTCACTATAATATACCTCTCTGTCAACTTTCATCAGCAACACCAAGTCATAAAGCAACTCAAATTTCTGGTCGTCATTTAGCGAGTCCATATCTACCTTTTCCGGACGCAGAATCAACTCCTCAATCTCTCTCTCACTTATTTTGTGTGCCTTCCCAATAGACAGTATTAAATGCTTCTCATTATCAGAAAAGTCATGGTCAACAAGTGCAAGTCCTATCAGGGCACTCAGGTGTTTTCTAACATTCATTAGTCTGTCGTTTTAGAGTGAACTTGTTCAGATGAACAATTTAGTGCGTAATATTCGCAAATTGTAATCTTTGTCTGCAAAATTTATTGTTACTTTTTTACAAAATATAACTTTTGCGGCAAGCCATAGGAATATTCAAATGGGTAAGGAAATTCACTCCTGTGATATTTTTGGCCACAGCCTATAGCGAGAAGATTTCATGCTATGCGTTTGCATATCAATTGTGCCATGATCATTTGGGTTCTCGGTGGAATATGTCATGGGTGCCAAAAAGGCTGGGGTAATTTGTCTTACTGTGAAAAGTGCAAAATATTTTCTTCAGTATTTCTAAAGTACTTTTATTTGGAGGGTGTCTTCTTCTTTCCCTTGAAGATTTCTACGATAATCATTCCTAAATGATTTAAGTCTTTGATGGCTGATTTTGCTCTCATGATTTCTAATTTTTGACAAAGGTATTTTTTATAAAACTGTTATTGGGTAAATAACGACCAACTGGTGTGTTGCTTAGATGTAGCACACATAATAGTCGCCGAAAACTTTTTAGATGGCGTTACCCCCTCTTCTTTTTTCCTCTGAACATCTCAACGAGCATTAGTCCAAGGTGACTGAAGTCGGCAAATCTTTGTTGAATTCTCATAGCTGTAAACGTTTTGTTTTTTTGATATTTCAAAGGTATGCTACATTGGGCCGGCATATTCGCTCATTTAAAGTGAAGCATTATCGGTGTAAGGTTTTGGGTAATTCTTGACAATTAGCGGAGCACCGGCACTGAAATGGGACTTGTATTTCCCGTTGAGTATGTTTAAGGGCTTTGCAGTGAACGTAATTTTTAGCGCCGCTTATACATTTAGTGACATTAAATGGAAGATCGAATCAAACCTTACCTTTTATTCTCAAAAAGGGGATAATCCTGAAAGGGCAGTCTTCACTTTTGTTCGAAGTAACTATCTTAGCGGCCGAATAAATCAATCCGCTTTACATGCCTAAAGGCTACCACGAGATTCTCAAAGACGTAAAATCCAATACCTATGCGCCCATTTATTGGCTCCAGGGAGAAGAACCCTTCTTTATTGATTCAATAGGCGACTATATTGAGCAGCATGCCCTTGATGAGAGTTTGAAGGGCTTTAATCAAACAGTGCTCTACGGCAAGGAGAACAAGATCATCGATATTTTGAACCATGCCCGCCAGTTTCCGATGATGGCAGAACGACGAGTGGTGCTTGTGAAGGAAGCCCAGGATATTTCCGACTTGAACAGGGAGGAAGGCGAAAAAGCCCTAACCGCCTATCTGGAAAAGCCCAATATAAGCACCGTGCTTGTGTTTTGTTACAAATACAAAACCATCGATGCCCGGAAAAAGCTGGCGAAGGAATTAGAGAAGGCTTGTGTGGTGCTGGCCGAGAAAAAAATTTACGACAACAAGGTGCCTGAGTGGATCAAGGTGTTTGCCGCCGACCTTCAGCTAAAGTTGAGCGAAAAAGCTGTGTATATGCTTTCAGAGCATATTGGTAACAACCTTGAAAGGATACATAACGAGCTGAAGAAAGTGAAGGTCAACCTGCCTGGTGACACGGTGGTGGATGAGCATCATATCCAGCGGTTTGTGGGCATCAGCAAAGACTTTAATGAATTTGAGCTTCAGAAGGCCATTGGGATGAAAGACCATAAAAAGGCTTTTCAAATTGTCCAGTACTTTGGAGCCAACACGAAGAGTCACCCAGTTATCCCGCTTTTGGTTATTCTGTTCACTTACTTCACCAAGCTGCTGCTCTTGCACAAAAATAACCAGGCGTCCGACGACGAACTTGCACGAAAAATAGGAGTTTCTCCGTTCTTTGTGAAAGAGTACAAGGTGGCAGCCAGAAACTACAGCGCTATGATGGTTATTCGCAATATCCATTTGCTGAAAAATGCTGACCTTCAGGTAAAGGGCGTTACCAGCAATTCAATAAGTGAAGAGGATTTAATGAAAGAATTGGTATACAAGTTGATGCATTAAATCGTTCAAGGGGTTAAACCTACTTTCAAGTGACCAAACAGATAAGGACAGGTATTCTAATATTGATGGCAATGATGTTAGCAGGTAGCTTCGAGCTCCTGTTGGCCCAAACATCTATCAGCGACTCCCGTGAGGGGAATTTTTACCAGCAAGGGGTAAACTTGTTCAATCAAAACAAGTTTGCGGCAGCCCGAAAATCATTCGAAGCTTATTTAAAAGAAGACCCGAGTGGTTCGAATGTGGCTGATGCGCTCTATTTTCAGGCTTTTTGCGGACTCTCACTACAGCATGCCGATGCAGAGGGTCTTTTCGAGAGGTTTCTTACAGAATATCCAAACCATCCAAGAGCGCTTACCGGCTATTACGAGGTTGGTAACTTCTATTACCGCCAGGAAAACTATAGCAAGGCAGCAGAGTTTTATGCCAAAGCCAAACCTGAGCGCCTCCCCACGGCCGAAAGACCTGAATTTTACTTCCATTGGGGTTTTTCGCTATTCACGCTGAAGAAGTTTGAAGAAGCCTTGCCACATTTTAATCTGGTGAAGAAGTCGGATGGAGAATATAAAGCGCCAGCCCATTACTACGCAGGCTACATCTACTTCCAGCTCAAGCAATACGACAATGCCCTGGCTGACCTTAGGGTGGCAGGAGAAAGCGACGGCTATGAAACGATTGTTCCTGAACTGGTAGCGGCCACACTGTACCGTAAAAATGATTTCAAAGAACTGATTAGTTATACCAGGCCTTACCTGGCGGGCACGAAGGAAGCGAAGAATGTTGATCAGGTGGCATTGTATGCTGCTGAAGCTTACTACGAGCAGAAGGACTACGCAAAGGCTTTGCCTTATTATGAGCAGTACATGAAGCCGATGCGCAAGAAGCCTGTAGCGCCGGTGCTCTTCAGGATTTCTTACAGCTATATGCAGGCAAAACAGCCCGCCAAAGCTATTGAGAACTTTAAGTATGTGGCCCTGGAGAAAGATGAAATAGGGCAGGCTGCCTCTTATTACCTGGGCGATCTCTACATCATGGAGGGCAATAAGTCATTTGCAGTAAGTGCCTACCAGCAAGCTGCCGACACTGAATACGACGAGAAGGTAAAGGAACGGGCTATGTTTAAGTTGGCGCAGGTGCACTTGGACCTGGGCAACTACGAGCAGGCCATTCCTGTGCTTGAAAAATACATGCGGGAGTATCCTCAGTCGTCTGACAAGGGCGATGCGCAGGACATGATAGCCGAGGCCTACGTCAACTCCAGCAACTACGACAGGGCGCTGGCCTATTTCGAGAAAGTGGGCCTGGGAAGTCAGCGGATCAAAAAGGCCTATCAAAAAGCAGCCTTTCTCAATGCCACTCAGTTGTTCAACAGCGGTAAGTTCTATGAGTCGGTGCAGATGTTCGACAACTCTCTGCGCTACCCGCTGGATCCAGAATTAGAAATTGACGCATGGTTCTGGAAAGGAGAGGCCTTCTCGACAGGAAAAAAATATGAAGACGCCATTGGCAGCTATACGATGGCACTGCAAAAGGGACGGAGGAGCAATTCCTTAACCGTCCACAAAGCCAACTATGGCATGGGCTATGCCCTTTTTAACCTGAACAGATACCCTGAGGCTGTCACCTATTTCAAGGCTTATGTAAACAACCGTCGGCCCGACAACAACCGTGATGCAGAGGTGAGGCTGGCAGACTGCCTTTATGCTCAGAAGAAATACGATGAAGCCCTGACCTTCTACCAGCAGGCAGGCTCTAACGGATTTAAGGAAAGGGACTACTTGCTCTATCAGCGGGGGGTGATTCTTGGTTTTCAGAATAGGCGAGAAGATGCAAAGAGAGAGCTTGATCAGGTGACAAAGGCTTTTCCTAACTCTCGCTATGCTGACGACGCCACGTTCCAATCGGCTCAGCTCGACTTCGAAGCTGGCGACTACGCCAGGGCCAAAGCGGGTTTTAGCAGCGTTATTAGCAAATACCCCAACAGTGGGTTTATGCCTTACGCATTGGTTCGCAGGGCATCGAGCAGCTACAATTTGAAAGAGTATCCTGCCTCAGCCAACGACTATAAGAAAGTGCTGGAAGAATACCCGCAGCATACTTTGGCCAATAGTGCTCTGTTGGGGCTGCAAGAGGTATTGGCATTGATGGGTAAATCCAATGAAGTTGATCAATACATAGCCCTTTATAAGAAGGCCAATCCCGATGACAAAGCGTTGGAAAGTGTCGAATATGAAAGGGCCAGAAACCTCTACTTTGAACAAAAGTATACTGAAGCCATCGCCGCCTTAAAGGGTTATAGGGTGTCGTACCCACAAAGTATCAATGCTGCCGAGGCACTTTATTACGTAGGAGAGAGCTATTACAGGCTCAATCAAACAGCACCAGCACTAGAGGCATATTATCAGCTGATTGGAGACATGCAGACGGTGTCTCCGGCCAAGGTATACCAGCGGATCGGCGCATTGGAGTATAGCAACAAAAACTATCCCGTGGCCATCAAATACTGGCACAAGCTTAGGGTGTCGTCCGATAGCAAACGGGATTTGTACACCGCCAGAGAAGGACTGATGGAGTCTCATTTTGCCGCCAATGCGCTGGATTCATCCCAGCTGTATGCTGAGAGAATCCTGGGCGACGATAAGGTGGCATTCAATGCCCAGAACAAAGCCGGCACCTATATGGGAAAAATCGCTTTCGAGCGTAATCAGTATGGCGCTGCATTGGATGAGTTTTTGGCTGTGGTAAATGCCGCTAAGGATATAAATGCCGCAGAGTCACAATATTACGTTGGCCTGATTCAATTCAGACAGAAAGAGCACAAGCGCTCGCTTGAAACGTTGTTTGGCCTGAATAAGTCATATGCAGTTTATGACTATTGGTTAGGCAAGTCATTTTTGCTTATTGCCGATAACTACCTGGCGTTGAATGAGCTGTTTCAGGCCAAGGCAACGCTGGAGTCGGTGATTACTAACAGCCCGCTGCCCGAGATGAAAGCGGCCGCAAGAACCAAGTTGCAGGAAGTGGACAAAAGAGAGACCGAAGCGGTAACACAAAAAGACACCGAAGAGTCGCCGATTAAAAAGGATAGCACAAGTCAAAAGAGAAATTAACTATGCCGAAAATGTATAAAAGCTTACTGTTCTGCATTTGTCTTTTGATGAGTCTGTCGGCCTGGTCGCAGGAGCAGTGGGAAGAAGCAGGGGAAATACAGGAAGCAGAAGTTGTAATAGAAAAGGACAGGGAAATAGTATTGCCCTTTCAGCCCCGAAGCTTTGAGAAAATACCTCCTGTAGCCATTGAAACGGGTGGTATCAAGCAGGAATACGTTTTCCCCGCCCTCGACGTAACGGTTCCGCCTACTACCGTCGACATCAAGGCGTTGAAGCTTCAGGCGGAGCCATTGGAAAAGTATTATGGTAATCTGGTGAAGCTTGGCTATGGCAACTACAACTCCCCGCTGGGTGAGCTTTACCTCTACAACAAAAGGAACAAGCAGTACCTGGCCGGGTTTCAGGCAAAACATCTTTCATTTGGCAAAGGCCCTGTTGACGGCAAGAACAGCGCATCAGGAGAGACCCTGCTGAAAGGGGAGGCGAGCTATTTTGGGGATGGGTTTACTGTATCGGGAGATGCTTACTACAAGCTTTCACGCTTTAATTTTTATGGATACGACCCGTCAGTTTCAGTAACTGAGGGAGAGGACAGCCTGAAGAGAAACTTCAATAAGTATGGCGTGTCTGTAAATATCGACAACTCATCGTCCGAGTCTGATATCAGTATTTCTGGAGGCCTTGCCTACAATGGACAAAATGACAACCTGGATATCTCGGAAAACTGGGTGAAAGTGAATGCGGATCTTTCCATGGAATTGCAAAGTGCACTCACCGGGCATGTGGGCGTTTTTGCTGACTTAATAGGTTACAAAGATTCTTTGAGCACCAGCAGGCAAAGAATCGGGCTTGAGCCTTCCGTGGTGTACACTGGCGACAATTATCAGGTATCAGCTGGTATTCGATATGTGTATCAGTCCGACTCATTGGTGCCTGCCTCGCAGGTATACCCCGTTTTGAAAGGGAAATACCAATTCGGCAAATCCTTTGGCATTTTTGGTGAACTATCAGGAAACAGCCAGTTGAATACATGGCAGGGCATGAGTGCACGCAATCCTTATCTAGCTCAGGGAGTAGATATTCATAATTCCAATAATATCTTGAACCTCGGGCTGGGTGCACAGGGGAATCTGGCTTTTATGAGCTATAAAGTGGGCCTTTCGCAAAAGGTCTTCAAACAATTTGGCGTTTTTCTCAACTCGCCTGATGATCCGTCAAAGTTTATTTTAGCCTACGATACCGCCAATTTCAAGGTGTTGGATTTGTACATGGCCAGCGACTTTTACCTGGGAAGTTCCATCAATTTGGGTCTGCAAGTCAATTATTATAATTACAGCTCCGATACTTTTGAAGAAGCCTGGCATATGCCGGGTTACAGAATAGCATTCAATGGAAGTTTTCTTGCCTTTAACAAAATGAGAACAAAGGCAGGTTTAGCATACCTCGGAGGGATAAAAGCCTACGACTGGAATTTAGGACAATCCAAAGAATTGAAAGCAGCGACTGACGTTTACATTGATCTTGATTATTTGCTATCTGAAAGAGCAACAATATTTCTTCAGTTTCACAATTTAGCCAACCAGCAGTATCAATTACTTTCAAATTATCCGGTAAGGGGGCTTACTTTCAAAGCAGGTTTTTCTTATTCATTCTAAGGTGTTCTTAAATTATTCCAAAAAAGTTTCTTTATTTGCGGCTAGGAATTTTTTCATTAAAACATAAGAAATTTCTATTTTACGGAATTGTTACTTCAACTGAGTTTAGCTTATAACGAATCTAAAGTACTCTCAACCTCTTAATAAATGGCTAAAAGCAAAGCAAACAAAGACAAGGAAGAACAGAGTGGTTCAAACGCACCCCAGGATGATGAGGACTTCGGGCTTCCGGAACTTGAATATGAAGCACTGGATGACGATGAAGACGAAGCTGAGGACGATTCTTCCAGCGATACTCCAACTGAAGAACCCAGCTCGGTTTTTGGTGAGCCAGAAACGTCTTCTTTTCAGGAAGATGATAGCCAGGTGAGTTCAATTTTTGACGTTGAGGAGCCAAGCCAAGAGGAGGTTTCAAATGTATTTGGCGGAACTCCCCCTCCATCGTTCAAACAACAGGCTTATCAGGAAGCCAATGAGGGTGGCGACTCGGCCAAGAGCTTCACAAGGATTATTATCATAGGGGCGGTTGCCTTTGTTCTTATAGGTTTTGCCTTTTTGTACTGGCATCATAAAGATGATGACAAGAAAGTAGTTGCCAAAGCAACGCCAAAAGTCGAGAAAGCGGAGCCTAAGCCGGTTGAACCAAAGCCGGAGCCTGTTAAAAAAGAAGAGCCTGTTGTGAAGAAGCCAGTTAACACAACCGGCGAAGTCGTTACACTAACTGAAAGAACTGGTCGTTCTTATGTAATAGTGGGCAGCTTTTTCGATGGGGATTTAGCCGATGACTATGGTAAGAAGCTGGCAAAGGAGGGTTTGAACTCGACTGTTATCAAGCCCTTCGGGAAATCGAGGTTTTACAGAGTGAGTATTTCCGATTTCGACTCTTATCAGGAAGCAGTGGATGAAGCCGAAAAAGCTAAGTCAACCTACGGAGGTGAAGTTTGGGCTTTAAGGTATTGATATAACATATGATGTTACTGCAAATTGACACCGCTGATCTTGCCGTTGAAGATCAGTCGGTCACTCTTATTGATTTGATGTTAAAAGGGGGATTCTGGATGATCCCCATTTTATTATTGTCCATCGTAGCCGTTATCATTTTCGTGGAGCGGTTTCTTACATTGAGAAAGGCAGGTGAGACTCCCGACCACTTTACCGACGACATCCGAGCCAAAGTATTGGCTGGAGATGTAAATGGTGCCAAAATGATTTGCGCCCAAACTGGCACACCTGTTGCCAGAATGATCGAAAAAGGCCTTTCCCGATTGGGAAGCCCTTTGAAAAACATTGAGGTGTCTATTGAGAACGTCGGCAAAATAGAGATCTACAAACTGGAGAAGAACCTGGGTGTTTTAGCGACAATATCAGGCGCAGCCCCCATGATTGGTTTCCTGGGCACCGTAACGGGTATGATACAGGCCTTCATCGCCATTGCGCAGGAAGAAGGCTCGGTTAGTCCAAAGTTGCTGTCATCGGGCATCTACGAAGCCATGGTGACCACAGCAGCTGGTCTCACGGTCGGCATCATTGCCTACCTTGGCTACAACTACCTCGTGACCAGAATGCAGAAGGTCATCCATAGAATGGAATACAGTGCCATTGAGTTTATTGACCTGCTACAGGAGCCTAAATAACCACTGAAGCATGGATCTACGTCCAAAAAATAAGGTTGATGCATCATTCAGCATGAGTTCGATGACCGACATCGTCTTCCTCCTGCTGATATTCTTTATGCTTACTGCCACTTTTGTTACTCCGTCAGGCTTACCGGTAAATTTACCGTCCAGCAAAAGCTCAACAATTGTACTTCAAAAAGTAAGTGTCACCATTAGCGGCGATTTACGTTATTATGTAAATGACAAGCTGGTGAACCGGAACAACCTGGAAATGGTTTTAAGGAACGAACTCGCTGGCAAAGAGGGAGTTGTTGTGCTGCATGTTGACAAATCTGTTCCTACGGAGCACTTGGTTTATGTGGCAGGCATAGCTACCGCTCTTGAGGCTAAAGTATCGATAGCGACAAAACCGAATTAGGTAATGGAGTTTCAGAGCAAAGAAGAAAAGAAAAATGAAAGAATAGGCACGGCGGTCTCCTTGGGCGTCCATGCTTTGCTTTTGTTGATATTTGCTTTTCTTTTAGCCTGGAAAGAGCCCAATCCCCCCATTCCTGAATACGGTATCGAGCTGAATTTTGGCCTTGACAGTCAGGGATCCGGCGCTGTTCAGCCGGAATCTACCGTGGAGCAAAGCGAAAGCACGTCAGATGCTGAAGAGGTCAGTGAAGATGTTCCTGAGGAGACCAACGAGACTGAGGTAACAGAACCAGTAGAGGAGACGTCAGAGCCAGAGGCGGTAGAAGAATCAACTAATGCGCCAGAGGAAGCTGTAGTTACACAAAATGTAGCCAGCCCTGATGTGCGGAAGGAAGAACCTGTAAAAACGCCGGTGACCACGCCTAAGAAAGAAGAAGAGAAGCCGAAGGAGGTGAAAAAGGAAACCAAGCCCGTAGTGGCAGAAACGAAACCCACTCCGGTAGAAACGAAGAAAGAGCCCACAGAAAAGCCTGCGGAGAAACCATCAGGAGGTGTTGCCTCCGATAAAGTAGTAGCCTCCAACAGCCAGGGCGATAACACTGCTGCTACAGGTGATAAAGGAAGCAAAGAAGGAACTGTCGATGCCCGTGCGCTGTATGGAACACCGGGTGGCGGAGGTGGCGCTGCTCTTGATATGGCGGGTTGGGATTGGGAGGAACTTCCCAGGCCAGATGATAAATCCGACGAAAGTGGTCGTTTGGTATTTGAAATTGAGGTGGACGATAAGGGAGAAATAATCAGACTTCAAATCATTGAGCGGGGAGTTAGTGCTGCTGTGGCAATGGTGTACCAACGTGAAGTCGAAAAATTGTATTTTATTCCTAAAGATCCTACCGCCGTTATGCCTGCCAGGTCTAAGGGCCGAATTACTTTTATCATCAAATCCCGCTAATTAGCCAATGACGTACCAGGCAACGCTGGACTACCTGTACGGCAGTCTTCCGATGTTTCAGCGGGTGGGCAAGGTGGCCATCAAAAAAGACCTCACCAATACCCTGGCGCTATGCCGGGCCCTTGGTAATCCTCAGAACAAATTCAAATCAGTTCATATTGCAGGCACAAACGGAAAGGGTACCAGCGCTCATTCTATCGCAGCCATTTTGCAGGCTGCAGGCTACAAAACTGGTCTGTATACGTCCCCTCATTTAAAGAACTTCACAGAACGGATCAGAGTCAGTGGAGAGGAGATACCCCGGGACAAAGTGGTGGCTTTCGTGGAAAGAATGAAGCCGGTGCTGGAAGAAGTAAAACCGAGCTTTTTTGAAACCACAGTGGCCATGGCCTTCGACCACTTTGCGTCTGAGCAGGTCGATATTGCCGTGGTAGAAGTGGGCCTCGGTGGGCGGCTGGACTCTACGAATGTAATCAGTCCTCTGGTGTCGCTCATTACCTCTATTAGCTATGACCACATGGACTTGCTGGGCGACACTTTGGAAGAAATAGCAGGAGAAAAGGCAGGAATTATTAAAAAAAACACGCCCGTTGTGGTTGGAGGTTATTACGGGTTGCTAGATGCCGTGTTTATTGCGAAGGCAAAAAGGGAAGACAGTGCGGTTACAATTGCCAGAGACATCTATAAGGTTGAAAATAAGGAGTATAGCTTGTTTTCAAGAAAGGTTACAGTGGCCAAAACTGGTGGTTCTGATCTGATGGCATTGAATCTGGATCTAACCGGTCAATACTACCTCAAAAACCTGCCGGGGATTCTCAGCGTCGTCGATGTGCTGCGCACGAAAGGATTTGACATTTCTGGTGAGGCCGTAGCCAAGGGACTTAGTAATGTGAAAGGCCTGACCGGTCTGAAAGGGCGCTGGCAGGTGCTACAACAGCAGCCGCTGATTATATGCGATGTAGGCCACAATGAAGAGGGCATGAGGGAGTTGTTCGGACAGCTCAGCGAGAACATCCATGGGCAACTGTACATCGTTATCGGGGTCGTGAGCGATAAGGACAGGTCGAAGCTGTGGAGTGTTTTGCCGAGGGATGCCTACTACTATTTCACTGCGGCCAGCATTCCCAGAGCACTGCCCGCTGAACGGCTTTATGAGGAAGCAAGAGCGGAGGGATATTCAGGAGAGGTGGTGAGCGACGTAAACGAAGGAATTGGCCTGGCAAACAAAAAAGCTGGAGCAAAGGATGTCGTTTTTGTAGGTGGAAGTACTTTTGTAGTAGCAGAAATTGATCAGTTGTAGTAGTGAGAAACAAGACCGATAGGTACAAGCAGAACCGTGAAAGCAGGAATGTGCTGGAAGAAGGGAAGCCGCTTTTTGAGGCGATTAAGGGACGGTGGAATGACGAATTTTTTGATAACGACTTGCCGCTTGTGGTAGAGCTTGGCTGTGGCAGGGGAGAATATTCTGTTGGATTGGCGGAGCGGTTCAGCGACAAGAACTTTATTGGTGTTGATATAAAAGGAGACAGGATTTGGAAGGGAAGTCAGCGGGCGCAAGCCCTGGGGCTTACCAATGTGGGGTTTCTGCGCACGCAAATTCAGAAGCTTGAGGAGTTTTTTGAAGAAGGGGAGGTGTCTGCCATTTGGATTACTTTTCCAGACCCCAGGCCGAAAGACCGAGATGTGAAGCGTCGTCTTACTTCGCCCAGGTTTCTTGATATGTACAAAAGCATGTTGAAGAAAGACGGCTGGGTGTATTTTAAAACCGACAACACGCCACTCTTTCAGTACACATTAGACTTGTTGAAAGAGAAGTACACTACCGTTGATATGGAGTACACTTTTGATCTCTATCAGTCCGACCTTTGGGAAGAGCACTACGGGATCAAGACCAAGTACGAGTTGATTTTCACCGAGAAGGGGGAAACCATCAAGTACATGAAGTTTCGGTTTGCCTAGTCAGCCCGGTCTTGTCAGTCGTCTGCTTCGAGGGCTTCCAGCATATCGGCCAGCTCATCATAGTCTTTGAAGCCCGGCTTAACTTCCTGGCTTCCTTTTAGTGAAAATCCGTTCACCTTATCTGAAGCTAAAAGTCCTTCTACCTGTTCGGGGCTGACGTCGTAGCCTACCAGCAAAGGTACCTCTGAATTTGCACTAACGACTTGCTTGACGGTCAATTGATCATTAAGATCAGCAAAAATATACGCTACTGCCGGGGTGTTTTTGGCCACAGTCATGGCCGTATTAAGGCTTGCTTCTGTGGTGGCTTTTATAATAAAAGTTAAGTCTGTGTGCTTCAGTGATTCTAACAGCGATAAATCACTTATTTCAAGACAATCAAGCTCGTATTGAACCAGTTGTGCCCTGATGGTTTCTTCTGAAAGCCCATGCGCTTCACCCACCAGCTTTACGCCAGCCACCCAGCCGGTTATTTCCTGAAACTTTAGCGGATTGACGTATTCTGGGCTTGCCGGGTTGATATCAAAGCCGAGCATATCCACACCCATGCCAGCACAATACCTTGCATCACTCAGGTTGGTAACACTTCCTACTTTTACTATTGCTTTTAATGCCATTAAGATGCTTCCTTTTTTACTTCGTGTCGTTTCTGGTTTCGTTAATAAGACCCTCTATGCTATCGATTAGCACCTGTAGATGTTGCTCAATGATCGACCAAACAATTTCATAGTCTACCCCAAAGTATTCATGAACAAAATACGATTGCGGAAGCCTCTTAACCTATCCCATTCGATATGTGGGTTGTTTATCTTAAAGTCTTTGTCAATTCGACTCGACGCCTCGCCAATGATCTCGAAATTACGAGTCACAGCGTCGATTGTTTTGTCATCATTAATGAAGGTTTCATATGACAAGCCCTCGGTATACTTTTTGATTTTTAAAGCCGATTCCAGAATATCTTCCAGGAGAAAGAGAAGATCACGGCTAGACATAGATCAAGTCAGGTTTGATTTTTTCGAAGTACTTTTCTTTTATGCCGTTTCTTGACACCACATCAACTGTAAAGCCTACCAATTCCTCGATTTCATTGGCCAGGTCAATAAATCTTATGCCAATCTTATCGTTGAATTCGACTAATACATCAAGGTCACTGTCAGCTACCTGTTCATTTCTTGAATAAGAACCAAAGACCGCCATCGATTGAATGGGGTACTTGTTGAACAAGTATTGCTTATTTTTCCCAAGAGTAAGTTTGATGTCTTCGAGCGATTTCATGGCGCCGGATAGTATTGATTCTCTGCTATCACAAAATTAGCAATTCACTACCAATTGGAACAAAGTAACTGCTGTAATCGTCACAAACCTACCAAAATAAACGGGGCCCAGTAGTACGGATCCTTGTAATTTTCAGAGTTGAGCAGGCTTAATTTTGCCTTTCGAAGGTCATCTGCGAAGAGGTTATTGTCAGAATGATAAAGGTGTTGCTTATAAAACTCGATCATCAGGGATGCGGTTGATGCATCGGCCACCTGCCACAGGGAAACGATCAGGTTTTTGGCTCCGGCGTACATCAGTGCTCTGCTCAAGCCAATAATGCCTTCACCACGGGTAACCTTGCCAAGACCCGTTTCGCAAGCCGAAAGGTTGACCAAATCGGCATTGATACCGAGGCTATAGATCTCTCCGGAATAAAGGCTGCCGTCTTCATCATTTCCTGGCGACAGGAAAATCCTCGAAAGCTCTGGCTTGGCCTCATTCACCATGCCATGGGTGGCGAAATGCAAAAATTTGTACTGCCCCAGTTGGTTTGACTTAATGAAGCTCTCTGAAGCGGAAGCACTCAACATAAGGTTTGCCTTCTGATCGGATCCGGTAAATAGAAACTTGATCTCCTTCACTTCTTTTTCCGTGTCTGGCAGCGTCTGCATGACCACTTCGTTCTTTTCGAAAGAAAGCGGCGCTGATAATAAAATGCCATTTCCCGTGCTGGATGATTTACTGGCGATTCGTTCTGCAAGGAGCGTAGCTGAGTAGTCATACGAAATGACTTTTTCACTAATGAGGTAGTTGATAGTGCCATCTTTGCTGCGACCGGTCACCAGCGACTCGAATGGTACAGCGCTAATCGGGCCATCGGGCAGTACGGCAAGCGAGTTGATCGAGGCAGGCAGTTTGGGCATGAGCTGTTCGTACAGCGCTTCAGATGCCTTTTGGAACACCTCCTGCTGCCTGTACTTAATGGCGTTCCTCAGGCCAACAATGTTCCTGGCGAAATCAGGGTCTTTCTTGATTGTGGTGGCATTAAGCCGGTTGCTAGTTACCAGAAAGACATATACATTCTCCTCACCTATGAAATAGGAGAGGATGCCTTGACCCTCAATCAGGAGTGGTTGCAACGTTTCCACTGAGGCCAGGGTATTGCTGTACTTTAGCTTGAAGTACTCCGGGTACTGATCTTCGAGTTTTTCAATAAAGCTTCGCAGGGCGGACTCAAAGGTGAATAGTTCTGCCTCCAGCTCTTCCTCTTTTTCAGCGGAAATAGAGCCTCCTGCAAGCTTTTGTTCGATAAAAATAATTTGATCCTTCAGGCTGTCTTCCAGCGCTAGCTCCTCATCAGGGATACCAGCGAAGTGCTTCGCTTTGGCATCGTTGATGGCGTCGAGAAGTACCGCCGACTTGCTTCTTTCGCAGAAATTGAAGGCAAGCTTCTGGTAGTATTGTTTCTTGAACGTTCTTTCGCTCAGGTAGAGTGCCGTACTAATGCCATTTTCATACACCTCATACGCAACAGCGCCAAGACGGAGTTTGTCGGCTTCGTTTAGCCGAATCTGTCGAATGCCGGTGATCAATTCATCACAGGCAACGTAGGCAGCAAGGGCCCCGTCAATGTCCCGGAGCTTCAGTGTTTTTTCAAAATGCAGTGCCTCCATGTTCTTGGCCTTTGATTGCAGCGACGAGAGAAGGATATCTGCATTGTAATAATCTCTCAGCTCAGGTAAATCGTAGATTGTCTGATAATTCTGGGAGTAAAGATTCGCATAAATGGATTGTTGGAAGCTCTCCACAGCCAACTCAAACTTATTCTGCTTTTGGTAAATCGAGCCGATGAGAAAATAGGTGTTAGCTATTTCCGGATGTTTCTCCCCATAGAGATGTTGGTACATCTGCAGCGCTGCTCCCTGGAATGCCAGTGCCTCTTCAAGTGCTCCCTTCATCTCAGTCACACGGCCTTTGTTGCTGGTGGTGAAGGCCTTATTGGGGTGGTCACCAGAGTAGGTGGCATTCCAAATAGTCATTACCTGATCGAGGTAAGCTATGGCCTTGTCGTAGCTTCCCTGGTTTGCAGTGGCGAAGGCCAGGTTACTGTATCCGCTGGCCACTTTGGGGTGGTTGTCACCTAGATTGTCTTTGTAAATGGCCAGTGCCTTGTTGAAATAGTCGACAGCGAAGGAGGGCAGGTCTTGCAAATAAATAAGACCGATGTTGTTGTAGGAATCCGCAAGCAACACCGCCTTGCCAGTGCCAGCCGATTGACGAATGCTTAGTGCCTTTTCGTGGTATTGCAGGGCAAGCTCCCGGTTGCCGTTGTTCCAGTACACCACGCCCAGGTCGTTGTAGCACTTCGCTTGTTCAAGGCTGTTGGCAGGAAGCAACTTCTCAGCTTTTAGCAGCTCTTCCAGCGCCAGGTCGTTTCTTCCAGATCTGAGGTAAATATCGCCGAGGATATTCAGGGAGATAGCGCTGAGGCTTCCAGACCCCTTAATAATCTCTGCTAGCTCGCTGCTCTGAACAATGGATTGAGCCCGCTGTGGCTCGCCCAGGGCCAGCTGGCATTCAGCCATACGGAGCTGGCAAAGTGCAGCCTGTTCCTTTTCATTGGCCTTGAAAAAACTGGCTGAGGCTTCTTCGAAATGATCGTAGGCCGCTGAGTAGTTGGCCTTGATTTGCTCATTTTCTGCCTGCTCCATCAAAGCTTCTTGAGCTTGAGTAACAAATGTGATACACAGAAAAAGCCAGAAAAATAGGTTGATTTGTTTCATTTAGAATTTATAAATGAATGAAACATTGTTGACAAACTCTCTCGACAGCCCGTCAGGGTTAGTAGGTCGTTTCACCAGCCGGAAACCATTGATTACTTTGAGGCCAAGTCTTGTGTTGAATTGATAGCCTCCGCTGATCAGCAGCGTTAGCGCAAGACCCTCCGAACCATCAATGATTTTGTCTTTGTAGCCAACCACCTGATCACCTTCCAGCACTGGTATGTTAATTACGTCTTTATTGATCCTGTAAATTGGCAAAAGCCCTGTGCTGAAGTTGAAATTTGTAAACCTGAAGTTGCGCTCCACCCTGAACATGATATCCGTTCCTCTCACTAAAGACCTGGCTTGCGTGTATTCCAGTGCTTTTTTTTCCAGCGGATCACCAATCCAATCGCTCCAGAGAAAGGTGCTATTGATATCACCAAAAGGCCGTTGAATACCAGTTGCCAGCAGCCATTTGGAAGTAATGAAGGAAATACCAGCCACAGCGTCGTAGGTGCCAAGTCCTGTTTGGTTATACATAGGCAACGATTGCCCCTCGACATTCTTGATGTTGGCATCCCCTGTGGGGATTTTGGATCCCACGGTTGCGTTTACCTGAAATGCCTCCCTGTTAATAATGTTCCGGGTTAAGCTGACACTCAAATCGCCAATTCCGCTGGTGTTGGCCAGCGCACCGTCGACGAAAACATAAGGCACTTTCAATTGAACAGTAGTTTTGCTGTTGAGACCTACATTCACATCGGCTACATAGTTGTAGACCACGTCTTTGAACCTTGTCAGACCGACATAGTGGGTGAACTCTATCGACCGCAGTTTAACCTGAATACGGCTATTATAGCCCTGATCAGGTTTCATAGCACCCATGGTACAAAAGCCGGCGTCGCTACAGCCCTGTGACCAACTTAAGCGGGTGATAAGTAAGGAAAAAAATAAAAGTTTGTACTTCATAGAATAAATGGTGATTTCTACGAATCGCTTCGGTGAACTAATATGAAAAAAATATCCGTATTATCGGATTGACCAAAGTTCAAATGTAACGCTTTTGACTTGATCTTCTAAAAGAAAAATGGGAGTAACACGGGTTCTTGAGATGGACTGGAGTGCATTGAAAGCCGTTTCCGTGACTGGTAACGGCTTGTTTGCCAGATAGTAGACAACGTTCAATCAAAATTTGTAGACCAGGGAAATATTATTGACAAGCTCCCTCGACAATCCATCGGCGTTTTTGAATCTTTGTTTCAACCTGAAGCCGTTGATCACTTTAATGCCCAGCCTGCTGTTGAATTCGTATCCTCCGCTGATTATCAGAGTCAGGGCCAGGCCTGTCGATTCAGTCACTATATGATCGTAGTATTTGATGAAGTTTCCTTCTGAGTCGAGCTTTGGTAATCTGATTACATCGGCGGTGAGCCTGTAAATAGGTAACAAGCCTGTGCTGAAATTGAAATTGGTGAACCGGAAATTGCGCTCTACCCTAAACATGACATCTGTTCCTCTCACCAGCGCTCTGGCTTGTGTATATTCGTTGGCTTTGCGTTCAAGCGGGCTTCCGTCCCAATCGCTCCAGAGAAACTCATTGCTGTTTTCTCCAAACGGCTTTTGGATGCCGGTGGCTATCAACCATTTTGAGTTGATAAAGGAAATACCAGCGATAGCATCGTAGCTGCCGAGTCCGGTTTGGTTGTACATCGGGAGCGATAGTCCTTCCGCTGTTTTTATATTAGAATTACCAGTGGGAAGCTTTGTGCCGATGGTGGTATTTACCTGATAGCCTTCCTTCTCAATAATATTTCTCGTAAAACTCAGGCTTAAGTCCCCAACGCCGGCAGTGGTCGCAAGGGCACCGTCGACCCGAACATACGGTAGTTTCACCTGCAGGGTAGTTTTACCGTTCATTCCAATATTGACCTCTGGCACGTAATTGTAGATCACATCGCCAAATTTGGTGAAGCCAACGTAGTGGGTTAGCTCGACAGATCTGAGCTTTATCTGAATCCTTCTGTTGTAGCCCTGGTCTGGTTTCATGGCTCCCATGGTACAGAAGCCTGCATCGCTGCAACCTTGTGCGATGACTAAACGAGAAAGGCAGATGAAAACTATCGATAGAAGATATTTCGCCATAGGTGGATAATCAGGGAAGTGCCCGTGTTTTGAGCGAGCCGCATGTTGATTACAAAATCAAACTAGCCTATAATAAGCAATCAGCCAATTTGAAAGTGAAAGAAGAAAGTGATTTGTAGCGCTGGCGACATTCATCACCAAGAGCAGTCACTCAACTTCCCCTTAAGTAGGCGTTGGGCACATTTAAAGGTTTATAATCGATGCCATAAGCCCTGTGAAGTAGCCTGCTCACAGTAGCCGATACTGTGGTCTCGTTTCTGTGCATTTGAGGAAGGAGGCCCATCATGGCGTAGCTGATCGGATTGACAGAGGGAATGAGGGTTTCCCAGGGGTAACCTCTCCCCCAAATAATGCCAGACGCAGTAATTTGCAGGTCAGCGCCATTATCCAGGCAAAAGTTGAGCATATCAATCGACTGATTATTGTTTTGATTCACTGTGTGGAATATGGGAGTCTGCCCGCCAAAACCGTGTGTATCCACTCCGGCTTTTGCGTTGATATCAGCTCCACTATCAACCAGCATCGCTGCACATGCTACATGATTGAACTCTGCGCAGATATGAAGAAGGGTCGCCTCAAATAAGGGTGTATAAGCACACCTTAAAGAGTAACTTTTGGAAACGATGGAAGGGTTAGCGGCTAGCTCCTGCTCGAGAGCCTCGGCATCATCTAAAAGTACGGCCAGCAAAGCCTTGTCCTCAAACTCCAGCCCCGCTTCAACAAAAGCCTTCACGCACGACTTAAATCGGGGACTTCGGGTATACTCGCTGGTGAGCTCGTAGATGAGGGGCTCATCCCGGAAAAGGCCATTTGGGTTGACTCCCTCTTCAAAGCACTTCCTAATGCCTTTAATGGAATGGAGTTCGATTTGGGTGATGATGTCCTTTAATGAGTTCATTGTGAGGGGGGTGTTATCCTTTTCGCAATTATGTACACGTGCTTCTCGGGATATTGATCAAGCTCCAGGTGCACACACTGGCAGTTATTTTCGGCGATCACTCTCAGGTTGCCCGTGATGCCGATCGTGCTGTAATAGAAAGTGTCATCTCTCCATTGATTTTCATGCTCTCCGTAGTCGTTGCCAAATGAATAGATGAGTATGCCATCGTTATTCAGCATTGCACAAAGTCTGGAAACGACGGGCTTTTGTGATTTGAAAGGCAGGTGAAATATGCTGTCCCAGGCAACAATAAAGTCGAATTTTGCTGATGGTCGCCATGTACAAATATCTTCGTTAAGGAAATTAACCTCCGGGTGATTGGCCCTGGCAATTTCAATCATTTGGCTCGACACATCTAATCCGGTTATACTAAAGCCGCTGGCAAGCAGCTCTTTCATTATTCTTCCGCCACTGCCGCAGCCGACATCCAGAGCGTTTCTTTTGTTGGAACAATAGCTGATCGCCCTTTTGATTTGATCCATGCCATAATTTGAGGCAATGTGTCCGTCATGCCACCATTGGGCGATTTTATCATATTTTGTGCCTAAAACCTTTGGATCCATATAAGCTGCTGTTTCAGAAAATTTGCATGGTGAAGGGAGAAATGTGAAGTAACTAATTTATTAAAAACGATGCAGAACGAAGAACATAAAGTTTTTCCCAAAAACTTATCGTAATTTTGTGCCACAAGCGAACCATTTCTGTTCGCTTCGTCTTTTTGAGGGACGTCCTCAGAGACTTAATCGATGTAAAAGTCAGGCTTTGAACCTGGCGAAAGACACACTTAATGAGTAAACACGGAAGAGTACTGGTGGCCATGAGCGGTGGTATTGACAGCTCCCTGGCAGCCGTGATGCTTCATGAGCAAGGCTATGAAGTCATCGGAATGACAATGAAAACCTGGGACTATGCGTCCGCAGGCAGCTCCAAAAAGGAAACAGGCTGTTGTAGCCTCGACTCTATCAACGACGCAAGGAATATTGCCGTCAACCTGGGTTTCCCACACTACATCCTGGACATTCGCAGTGAGTTTGGCGACTATGTGATCGACAACTTCACCACTGAATACCTGGCAGGCCGCACACCCAATCCATGTGTGTTGTGCAACACGCACATCAAGTGGGAGGCGCTACTAAGGCGTGCCGACAAGCTGGACTGCCAGTTTATCGCCACAGGGCACTATGCAAAGGTGAGACAGGAGAATGATCGTTACATTATTTCCAAAGGAAAAGATGAAAACAAGGACCAGTCTTATGCATTGTGGGGAGTGGGGCAAGAGAGTCTGAGCCGGACTATGTTTCCTGTTGGGCATCTGCGCAAGCCTGAAATAAGGGAGATGGCCAGTGAGAGAGGTTTTATAGACCTGGTGAATAAATCCGAGTCTTATGAAATCTGCTTTATCCCCGACAATGACTACCGTGGCTTTCTAAAAAGAAGGGTGGAAGGCCTTGAGGAACAAGTCGACGGAGGTGAGTTTGTGCTGGAAGATGGCACTGTGCTGGGTAAGCACAAGGGCTATCCATTCTATACCATAGGTCAAAGGAAAGGTCTGGGCATTACTTTGGGGTATCCGGTATACGTGACCGAAATTCAAAAAGACAAAAACCGGGTAGTGTTAGGCACCTTTGATGAACTGTCCAGAGACGGTATGTACGTAAAAGGCCTCAACATGATGAAATACACTGATCTTACAGGCCAAAGACTAGATACTATCACCAAAGTACGCTATAACGACGACGGTGCACCAGCCGTCATTGAGCAAGTGGGCGACACGATGAAGGTTTTCTTCGGCAACGGAGTCAATGCTATTGCTCCTGGTCAGGCTGCGGTTTTCTACGAAGGCGACGACGTAATAGGCGGCGGCTGGATTCAGTCAAGTTTCAGACAACATGCCAAGGCTGTTTAAAATATCGACACTTTGGGTTCTCCTGGTGGCTTCAATGAGCTGTCAGGAAGAAACCATTGTGCCCGACAGCTCCAGGCTGGGCGCTGATTTCTTTCCGATGGAAAAGGGCCTCTACTGGGAATATGAAGTAGACTTAACTACCTACAACCTGCTGGACTCTATGCCGTCGCACTACTTTCTCAGGGAGGTGGTGGCCGATACCTTCACTGATTTATCAGGCAGCCTGAGCTACAGACTGGAGCGCTTTAGCCGTGAAACTACAGAAGTAGACTGGCGGCTCGACTCCGTTTGGACGGCAAGGCTTTCTACTACCCAGGCGGTTCGCATTGAAAATAATGTGCCCTTTATCAAGCTCACTTTTCCATTAGCTGAAGGCAAAGAGTGGAACGGTAATGCGCTGAACAACAGGGGAGAAGAGACCTATCAGGTCAGCGGGCTTGGAGCGGCCCTTGAGGTGGGTGACACCACATTCGAAAACACGCTAACAATCCTTCAAAGGGAAGTGCTGGATACTATCGTTTTTCAGGATGTGAGACGAGAGTACTTTGCCAAGGAGATTGGATTGGTGAAAAAAGAATTTATTCAGCTAAATTACTGCAGTACAGAGGAGTGCTTTGGTCAGAAGATCATAGATTCTGGCCGAAAATTGTACATGGAACTTGTTGCACATGGTAAGGAGTAGAGGAGCTCTGATCATTTCGATTTTACTACTGTCCGGGCTTTCGCTGAAAGCTCAGGTCAATCGGTATATTGTTCAATTCACAGACAAATCAGGAGGCATCTACTCCGTTGACAGGCCTGAAGACTTCCTTTCAGAAAAGGCTATTTTAAGGAGGGAGAAAGAGGGTGTTGAAGTAGATGAGACCGATTTGCCAGTCAGCCAAACGTATCTCGATCAGCTGGCGGCAACCGGCGCTGAGGTGTATCATACCTCCAAATGGATGAACCTGGCGTTGATTCAATGCAACGTCAACAAAGTACTGACGGTGGATGCATTGCCATTCGTTTCACGAGTCGAACTTGTAGCACCGGGAGCACGGCTTACCAAAGGCGAAACAGCTAACGGCCGCTTCAAGAGTAAAAATGCCACTGCCAGGGTACTCGCCACCACCGAATTTCAAAACAGTCTTCTTTCGGTTCAGCACATGCATCGGCAGGGTTTCTACGGGCAGGGCGTGCTGATTGCGATATTTGACGGAGGTTTTGGAGGCGTTGATGCCGTTCCGTTTTTTGAGGACGTTCGCAGCAGTAACCGAATACTCCAGACCTACGATTTTGTCACGAATGGGCAACAGGTATACACATTTGATGATCATGGCACCAGGGTATTTTCTACCATTGGGGCTAAAATGGTCCAGATAGAAGGCAAGGATACCACACTGATTTTGGGCACAGCTCCCGCAGCAGATTTTGCCCTTTTCGTGACGGAAGATGTGAAAAGCGAGTATCGGATCGAGGAATACAACTGGCTTTTTGGCGCTGAAAAGGCCGATAGCCTTGGCGCTGACATCATTCATACTTCTGTGGGCTATAATGTGTTCAGCGATTCGCAAATGAACTACACAAAGGCGCAAATGGATGGCAAAACGGCCATCATCACTCAAGCTGCTAACCTGGCTGCCGATAAGGGCATTTTTGTTGTGGCCAGTGTAGGCAACGAGGGCAGTAATAGCTGGAAAAAGGCCACAGCGCCAGCCGACAGTCCCAAGGTATTGTCGGTAGGGGCAGTTGACAACAGCGGCAAGCTGGCGAGTTTCAGTTCTATCGGTCCCACGGCCGACGGCCGCATCAAGCCGGATGTTGTGGCGCTGGGTGTTTTCGCCACAGTGGGGGCAGAGAGCGGCTCGCTGATCACTGCGAATGGCACCAGCTATTCGGCTCCTATGGTCGCCGGTTTTGTGGCCGGATTGATTCAGGCGGAACCAGAAAAAACAAGGGAAGAGCTCTTTAACGATATTCTGAACTCAGCCAACAGGTCAACCAAACCTGACACCTTGTTTGG
The DNA here is from genome assembly GCF_040222815.1 of Imperialibacter sp. Classification (GTDB taxonomy): domain Bacteria; phylum Bacteroidota; class Bacteroidia; order Cytophagales; family Cyclobacteriaceae; genus Imperialibacter. Next base: position 56,404 of record NZ_JAVKCH010000001.1, read on the forward strand.
CTATGGCATCCCTGATTTTATCAAAGCAACGGGCGGAAAAATCCTTTCAGTGGATGATGTGATCAACGACAAGGTGAAGGTATACCCCAATCCGTTTACGGAGAACAGGCTGAGTATAAAAATCAATAATGAACTGGCTGTCAATGGGCTCTACGTACAGATGTTCGATGCCAACGGGAAGATGATTGCCCAAAAAGAATACAATAGCTACGATATCAACGACGTTGTTATATTTGAATTCTCGGGCACAACTCCCGGAGTTTATTTTTTACGGTTGTCGTCAAGCACATTTGAGAAGCAGGTAAAACTGCTTAGATACTAAGAAAACCTATTCATGAACTTTCCACTTATTGCCCCCTCCATACTTGCCGCCGACTTTGGTAACCTTCAGCGAGATGTGGAAATGCTCAACAGCAGCAAAGCCGATTGGCTGCACATCGACATCATGGACGGTACCTTTGTACCTAATATCTCCTTCGGGTTTCCGGTCACAGCAGCTATCAATAAGCACACGAAAAAGCCCCTTGATTTCCATTTAATGATCGAGCAGCCCTCTCGTTATTTCAAACAGTGTGTAGAGACCGGTGCCGAGGTGATTTCCGTGCATCATGAAGCCTGCCCAAACCTTCACAGGGTGTTGCAGGAAATTCGTGAGCTGGGCTGCAAGGCAGGTGTCGCACTAAATCCACACACTCCCGTGAATGTACTGAAGGACATCATGGAACTCACCGATATTATTTTATTGATGTCGGTGAACCCTGGTTTTGGAGGGCAGAAATTCATTGAGAGAACATTTCAAAAGGTGAGGGATGCCAAGGAGATGATTCTTAACGCCGGCACGCATACCATGATCGAAATAGATGGTGGTGTAAACATGAACAATGCAAAGGAGCTTTGCCAGGCGGGAGCAGACATTCTGGTGGCTGGCAACTTCGTTTTCAGTGCATCTGATCCATTGGCAACAATTGCGCAACTCAAAACTGTGAACAGCGAGGAAAAATTCGTTTGATGCGCAGGAGCTTACTCACCATTACTTTTTTAGCTTTTTCTTTTGCCACCTGGGCACAACAAGCCTGCATCCAGGGCATTGTGCTCGATTCCCTGAATGTGCCGCTACAAGGCGCTACTATATCTGTTCCATCCCTTTCTAAAGGAACCAGTGCTGAAAAAGACGGCACGTTCCTGTTATGCCTTGAGCCAGGCAATTATCAGCTTGAAATAAGCTTTGTAGGCTATAAGGCAGTTCAAAAGCCAGTGTCCCTTGCCGCAGGCGACAGTTTGGTTATCCAGGCCACACTGAATGAAGATAAAACGCTTCTGGCCCAGGTAACCGTGGTAGGCAAAAGAGAGCAGGGCCCTCCGAGAGCTGGTGAATTTCGTGTATCGAGCAAAGAATTGGCAAATTTCCCGGCTGCCACAGCAGATATTTCGAGGATATTGGCCACGCTTCCTGGAGTGGTGGCCAGCAATGAACTGTCTTCCAGTTATTCCGTCCGAGGTGGTAACTTCGACGAGAACCTGGTGTACGTAAATGATATTCCCGTATATCGGCCTTTTTTGGTAAGGGCAGGTCAGCAGGAGGGATTGGGCTTTGTCAATCTCGATATGGTTTCGGGCATAACCTTCTCATCAGGAGGTTGGCAGTCGAAATATGGGGACAAGCTTTCGTCCGTGCTTAATGTAGGCTATAAAAACCCCGTTGAGCAAGCTGGATCGGTCAATCTGGGGCTATTAGGTGGCTCAGCACATGTGGAAGGCGTTAGCAAAAACGACAGGGTAAACTATACAGCGGGGGTTCGTTACAAAAACTCCAGGTATTTGCTCAACACGATTTCCGTGAAAGGCCAATACTTGCCTCGGTTCGCCGACTTTCAGTCTCTTGTTTCTATTAAATTGGGCCAGCAGACCGAAGCACACAGGCAAAAGATCTCGATTCTTGCCTCCTATGCCCAAAACAGGTACTTCACAAAGCCAGAATCACAGGAAGTGGAATTCGGTACGTTTGGCAGGTCATTCCGCATGGTGGCGGCTTTTGATGGCAAAGAGGTGCTTGACTACGACATTTACCAAAGCGGAGTGAAATGGACCAACACCTGGGACGACAAGTTTAGCCTGGACGTGATTGCATCAGGCGTTTACACAGCCGAAAGGGAGTATTTTGAAGTCGAGGGTGCCTACCGGCTCTGCGATGTGAACAACAACCCGGCCAGCGACCAGTTCAAGGACTGCGTGGTGATTCTTGGCGTTGGCAGCAATTACCACTACGGCCGCAACAAGCTGCAGGCGACGCTATTTAATACAGAGAGCCGGTTTTCTGCTCGCTGGAACGACCACCAGCTAACCGAAGCTGGCATTGGTGCCAGAAAGGAAAGAATCGAAGATGTGCTGAATGAATACATCTTTCAGGACTCTTCCGGCTATGCCAGCACCACCGACAGGGTTTGGGCCGAAAACCTGGTTGATGGGTATCACCTGACTGGTTATTTGCAGCACACAGTTTTTTCCCGGGATTCTATTCACATTCTGAATGCCGGCGTTCGCACAGCCTACTGGACAGTAAACGGACAGCTGCTCGTGAGCCCGAGGATGCAATATGTGTTTACACCGGCCTGGTCACGAAAAACTGCCTTTAAGGTAGCCGGGGGCGTCTATCAGCAACCGCCTTTTTACAGAGAAATGCGTAACAGGCAAGGGGTTATCAATCGTGACCTGAAAGCGCAGGTGTCTTACCATGCGCTGGCGGGGATGGATTATGCGTTTCAAATGAACGGCAGAAACTTTGTTTTCTTTTCAGAGGCCTACGTCAAGTATCTGAATCACCTTGTGCCCTACGATATCGACAATGTCAGGCTTCGATACTTCGGAGACAACCTCGCCAAGGGGTGGGCCTATGGCGTTGATTTCCGGGTAAACGGTGAGTTTATTCCAGGTACTGAGTCATGGTTCAGTCTCGGTCTGCTTCGAACCATAGAGGACATAGAAGGAGACACGCTCGGCTTTATTCGCAGGCCATCCGACCAGCGGGTTACACTTGGTATTTTCTTTCAGGATCATTTGCCCAACGATCCAAGTGTTAGAATTTACGTCAGTGCGCTCTATGGAAGCGGTCTGCCCTTTAGCCCGCCAAATAATGCCGCTTATCGCAACTTTTTCAAGGGAGATGAGTATTACAGGGTTGACGTTGGTTTCACAAAGGTGTTTTCGAAAAAGAACGAAGGAAAAATCTTCGGCGGCCTGAAGTCCCTCTGGCTGACCGCCGAAATCCTCAATTTGCTTGGTGCTGAGAACACAATTTCTTACACCTGGGTCAAAGACGTGTTCGACCAGCAATTTGCCGTACCCAATTCATTATCGGCAAGGTTTTTGAATGTGAAGCTTTCAGGTAGATTCTGAGGTATTCTGCCTATTTTTATAAGTGATACAAGACAAACAAACAATTATGAGAATGCAATCAATAGTTAAAGCTTCTGTTTTTTCTTTGGCCGTTTTATTCATCGCCGCCGGTTGTTCGCAACGCACTGTAACCAGGGTAAGCCCCGATCAGCAAATTGACCTTAGCGGTCGCTGGAATGACACCGATTCCAAACTTGTGGCGGAGGAAATGATTCGTGACGTGCTCAATCGTCCATGGAGAGAGGACTTTAGCAGAGCAAAAAATGCCAAACCAGTGGTAATCGTTGGGCTGGTTACCAACAAAAGCCACGAGCATATTGAATCTGAAACTTTTATAAAGGACATCGAAAGAGAGTTCATCAACTCCGGCATGGTCAGAGTAGTACAAAATTCTGTTTTCCGTGAGAAAATGCGTGAAGAAAGAGCTGATCAGCAGGAATTTGCTTCGCCAGAAACCCAGAAGAAGTGGGGCGCTGAGCTGGGAGCGGACTTCATGCTGTTTGGTACGATCAATTCCATCGTCGACTCTTACAACAAAGAAAAAGTGGTGCTGTACAAAGTTGACCTTGAACTTGCCAATCTTCAAACCAACGAGAAAGTTTGGATAGGAGACAAGGAGATCAAGAAGTTCATAAGGAACTAATCTGACGCTATTCAAATATCAAAACAGAATAAGGTAACAAGCATCCGGTTGCCGGTGAGTAATATCTCCACAGTACCGGCTGCTTGCTGCTCAGTCTCAAAAAGCTCTTCAAAAACAATATCTGTGCGTTTTCCGATCAAAATCTTATTGCTTAGCGGCCTGCTGCTGGCTTCCTGTGCGACCTATTACCAAATGAACTATGAATTCAATCAGAGTTTCGAGGCTGGTGACCTGGAGCAGGCAGCAAGAGTGTTGGAAAAGAACAAAAAGGCAGCCGAGGGAAAGGCCAGGTTCCTGTATTTTTTGAACCAGGGCATCGTTCAATCACTGCTCGGCAACTACGAAATCAGCAACGAAGCCTTTGAGCAAGCCTATATTTTCGGTGAGGACTATCGGATGAATTACCTCAATGAAGCAGCCTCGTTACTTACCAACCCTACGATGACAGAGTACAAAGGGGAAGACCATGAACACTTGCTTTTGCTGTACTACAAGGCCATCAACTACCTGAAGTTAGGAGACTACGAGTCGGCATTGGTGGAGTGTCGCAGGCTAAACATTCGGCTGGGTACACTTTCGGACAAGTATAAAAACCCTGATAAATACAAGAAGGATGCCTTTGTAAACAACCTGATGGGTATTATCTATGAGGCATCGGGTGATGTCAACAACGCTTTTGTTGCTTACCGGAATGCATATGAGACCTACGAAGGCGATTACAAGAAATTGTTTGGTATGACGGCTCCCGATCAGTTAAAGGAGGATCTGCTCAGAACAGCGTATTTGAATGGTTTCAGTGATGAAGTTCGCCGCTATGAAGAAGTATTTGGTATGAAATTTACGCCTTCGCCAAGGAATGGGGGAGAGCTTGTTTTCTTTTGGAACAACGGACTGGGGCCGGTGAAAGCGGAGTGGTCGATCAACTTTTCCGTTATTCATGGCCAGGGCGGTTTGGTTACGTTTGCAAACAGCGACTACGGCTTTAACTTCCCTTTCTTCCTGGAAAGCAACGAAGAAGATAAGAAACAAGGGCTCGCAGCTCTGGAGTTTTTCAGAGTAGCATTTCCCAAGTATGTGGAACGCCCTGTTCTTTTCAACAGTGCCACCTTGTCGGCCAATGGGAAAAAGTATGACCTGGAAGCAGCCGAGGATGTCAACGCAATTGCGTTTAAATGCTTGCAGGAACGCATGTTGGCCGAGTTTGGTAAGTCACTGTTGCGGGTTGCGTTAAAAAAGGCTGCGGAGTATTCGGTAAGAGGCGAGAATCAGGATTTGGGTGCCGCTATCGGACTTTTTAATGCGCTCACTGAAAAGGCTGATACCCGCAACTGGCAAACGATCCCTCATACCATCTATTACTCAAGAGTGCCCTTGCCAGAGGGCGAGCAAAAAGTGCAATTGAACCTGGCTTCTGCAACAGGTAGGACGCAGCAGCAAGAGTTTACTTTCGACGTTCGTAAAGGGAAGACCGTCTTTCATGTTTTTCAGTCGTTGGAAGACATACCTGCCGCCAATCCTTACCGCACCTGGTAGTTTAGCACCATTCATTCGCCATTCATAGTCGTATAAGGGTATAAATACCTTTAGGAGTTGGTATTTAAGCAAGATTTCCCTTTTTTGGAGGTTGGAAAAAATTATAGTTTTAACAAAAACCAATAAATACAATGTTCAAAGCGATGACGAAGAAAGCGAAGTTTATGTTGACGTTAGCTTTTGCAGCTGGCCTTTCCCTTCAAAGCTCTTTTGCACAAGATGCCGATGCTGTAACCGACGAAGAACTGACGCAGTACGCTACTGTGATGAATAAAATTGACTCAATGAAGGAGGACCTACAGGTTAGATACAATGAGGTCATCAAGAATAATGAGCTGATGGATGAGGGTCGAAGGTTTCTGGAATTGAAAAAAGCCTGGGGCGACGATGCAAAGCTAGCTGAAATTAGCGCCACAGACGAGGAGAAAGCGGCTTATCAGGGAATTCTTGATGAGTATGATAACATGGTGGCGGAGTTTAAGGAAGTATATCCAAACTTGATAAAAGATGATTTAGGTGCGGCGTTGTACAATAAGGTCAGGAACGCAATGAAAAGCGATGCTGAGCTTAAAACAAAATACGACGAACTACTCGCCGGCATGCAAAGTACTGACGAAAGCGAAAGCGAAACCGACGACGGCGGGAGTAACTAACGAAACATAGGGTATCAAAGGGCTGTTATCAGCCCTTTTTTCATGTCTTACTAGTATCAACTGGTGATTTATAATTAGTAAGTGCTATATTTAAAGGATCACTTAATATCCGCCTAACCTCATGTTGACAGAATTCGAAATTGAGACAATGATGGAGATTCCGGCCATCCTTGAAGCCACTCAGAAGTTAAAAAAAGACTTTATCAGGACTGATGCGCCTTACCTTGAGATAGGTGATCATGATTTCTTTGGACTTATCATGCTGGCCCCAACAGTGGGGGTGGCGCTGGCCAATGGAAGTGTGAGCCTGTTTGAAGAGCTGGCGCTGAATAAAAAGGCCAGGAAGGCGTCAAAAGGCGGCTATTTCCTCAAAAAGGATCCAACAGTTTACGCCATGAAATTTTTGTTGGACAACTACACCAAGTGGGAGGAGAAATTTTTTGACGTGCTCAAAATAGCGATGAACAGTTCCTTCGACATTGATAAGCTAAAGACAAAAGAGGCAGCTGTTGTCGAAGGTGATTATGACGAATACAAGAGGACGGTGCTTAACACTCCTTACATCCTCATTCGATTTATTTCCTCCTTTTTCCTTCAGGACGACGAGCATATTATTCAGCGAAGAACCATGAATAAAACTGATTACGAGCGGCTTCTGGATATTGGACAGAAGCTTGACTTGCACAGAATTCCTGTTTTTCAGCAGTTTTGTCTGACATTCAAAGTAAAGGGTTAAAGGTTTGTGGATTGTTGGTACTATTTCTGATAGCATTTCGTTAGCATAAGAAAGATTTCCATGAATAAACTTTGTGTGTTGGCGGCAGGAGTGTGGCTGTTGACGGGACTGACAGGCTGCAAGGACAAGGATGAGCCGCTACCGCTTCCTGAAGAGCAGGATTTGACCATTCAGAACTATTTGGTAGAAAATGAGATAGACAATGCCACAAAGTCGGATCAGGATTTCTATTATTTTCCTGTGGTAGAGGGAAACGCTATTCCCAATTCATCCAATATCATTTCGTTTTACTATACAGTAAAAAACATAGATGGCGTTGTTGTGGCTTCCCACACAGCCAGCAGCGGAGAGCCCATTAAGGCACAAAGAGATACCAAAACAATCTATCCTCCGGGGCTCGACGAAGCCCTTCAGATACTCGCCACCGGTGACAGCTATGTTTTTATATTTCCTTCGCATAAAGCATACGGGAGCCTGGAAGTGTCAGGGGATTTACCGGCCAATTCCATCGCCATTATCGAAGTTGAAGTGGTGGCGGAGGAAAGTATTAACCAGATCAGACAAAAGGAGCTACAGTCGATCAACAACTACATCGGCGATTTTGAAATCAGTAATAACCCTGATACGGTTATCAATCTCATTTCCGGGCTTTCTATCATCAAGACAAAAAGAGACAAACAGGCTGCCGAGGTGCCTTCGAGCGGCACCGTAGCGATTAATTGGGCCGGAAAATTCTTTAGTGGTGACTCTTTCGGCAGCGAATCAGGTTTTGAAGTGAATATGGGGGCTGATGAAGTCATCACAGGTTTAGAAGCAGGGCTGAACAACATGCGGCTTGGTGAGGAAGCTCAGCTGCTCATCCCGTCTGAAATGGCCTATGGAGCGAGCGTTCAGACGGTGCCGCATAGTGCTGGTTTTCAGGATTTACTGATTGAAAAGCAGATTATTCCTGACTACGGGGCAGTTATCCCACCCTATACGCCATTAATCTTTGTCGTAACTGTAGTTGAATATCAATAGTTGGGGCTTTTTCCTAAAAATTGATTAATTTCAAGGCTGGAAAATTAAACAGGTTGAAGTTATTTAAGCTTATTTTTATTCTTTTTGGTGTATGGATACTTTGCGCCGAGACTGCGCTTGGGCAAAAACCTGGATTTGTACCTCCACCACGCCGAAAGTCGAGCGACCTTTACAGAAACCCTGTGAGGGTGATGCTCAATCAGTTTTCCATCACCGGAACAACTGGTTATGGCTTGGCCATGTACAGCCATGAGCTTAACAATGTTTATTTCTATCAGTCGCAAAGCAATCAAATCATCGTTCCTATTGTTGATGGAGAGCCTGCCCCAACAGGAGTAATAGCAGGCAATAGCAACTGGTTCAACAGAAGCACCTACGGAGACACCCTTGACCTCACAAATTATTTTGAAGTACCATACAGACCTTTAGACGAGCCTGTATTCAATCCTGAGCTAAGGAGAGAGTTCAGTATGGCAACCGACACCATGCCATTGAAGTTTAGGTCATTGTCGCACAGTATCCCCATAGGAGTGGTTGTACATTTCAACTATCAAAATTTCCGGGCAGGAGCAGGGGCAACATTTGAAAGGCAGTATTTCACCTCTTTTAAACCAACTACTTTCAAAGAAACGATCCGGCCTTTCGAACCGGAGGTGTCGCCAGTATTCTTCCAAAGGTATTTTGTCACGGTGGGCTACAAGTTCTACGATTTCTGGAGCTATTCTTTTGCCGGTGAAGCACAAATAGGCGTTTTGCGTGGGGGAGGTAAAATAAAAGGTGAGCAGCCCATTTATGACTATGCTGTGATACAGCGGGGAGCTTTCTTTAATTTGGGGATTTCAATTGAAAAGAACCTTTCTGAGTATTTCAGGGTAATTGTGAAACCCTCTTTTGACTACCACACATTCAACACCAACCTGACAGAAGCCGGTATTGCTATACCACATAAGCAGCAAACTTTCTTTATTCAAGCTGGTGTTTCTATCAATATTCCCGATATCCGGCGTTGCCCTTTGCCTTCCTGTGCCATTCAGTTGAAGCATGCACACAATGGCAACAACGAAATTGTAAGAGGCCAACCCATCACAAAACATCAGAATCCAAAAATGGGGCAAAACCATAGGAAACTGTTCCGCTACAAGTGGAAAAACCGCAATAAAATTGAGCCTTATTAGGTCATGAAAATGATCACTTATCCATTGCATTTTTTTTAGTCGTCAACAATAATTTTAACTAACTTGCGCTCTGTTTTTTCGGAGCGTTTGAACATAATTTATGGCAGAAGAAGACAAGTCAAATATCATCCCGATTAATATTGAAGATGAGATGCGGGGTGCCTACATCGACTACTCCATGTCGGTGATTATTTCCAGGGCACTTCCCGACGTTAGGGATGGTCTTAAACCGGTTCACAGAAGGGTGCTTTTCGGCATGCTTGATCTCGGTGTAAACTACAACAAGGCATATAAGAAGTCGGCGAGAATCGTAGGTGAGGTACTGGGTAAGTATCACCCTCATGGTGACTCCTCGGTGTACGATACCATGGTACGTATGGCTCAGGATTGGTCATTGCGCTATCCGCTGGTCGATGGGCAGGGTAACTTTGGTAGTGTCGATGGTGATTCGCCGGCGGCCATGCGTTACACTGAAGCACGACTGAAAAGAATTGCAGAAGAGCTGCTTGCAGACATCAACAAGAATACGGTTGATTTTCAGCCCAATTTTGACGACTCGCTGGAAGAGCCTACTGTGTTGCCTGGCAAGTTTCCTAACCTGCTGGTGAACGGAAGTAGCGGGATTGCCGTAGGTATGGCTACTAACATGGCCCCTCACAACCTGAGTGAGGTGGTGGATGGCACTATTGCTTATATCGACAACAAAGAGATTACTGTTGAGGAGCTGATCAAGTACGTAAAGGCACCTGATTTTCCAACCGGGGGCATCATATATGGCTACTCCGGAGTAAGAGCAGCGCTGGAAACAGGCAGGGGCAGAGTGGTGATGCGTGCCAAAGCTGAAATCGAGGCAATGCCGTCTGGCAGAGAGCAAATCATCGTTACGGAAATTCCTTACCAGGTCAACAAGGCCTCGATGATTGAAAAAACTGCCGCATTGGTAAACGAAAAGAAGATAGAAGGTATATCTGACATCCGTGATGAATCGGACAGGGACGGCTTCAGGATCGTTTATGAGCTAAAAAGAGATGCGGTTGCCAATATCGTACTCAACAAGCTGTACAAATATACCCAGCTTCAGACTTCATTCGGAGTAAACAATGTGGCGCTTGTTAAAGGACGTCCGCAAACGCTCAACCTCAAAGACCTGATTCACTATTTTGTTGAGCACAGGCATGAGGTGGTGATCCGCAGAACACAGTTTGAGTTGGATGAGGCTGAAAAGCGTGCCCATATCTTGCTGGGTTACCTTATTGCTTTGGACAACCTCGACGAAGTAATCAACCTGATTCGCTCATCAAGGGATCCTGACACGGCGAAAACGGGGTTGATGGAGAAGTTTGGCCTGAGCGAAATACAAGCCAAGGCCATTCTGGAAATGAGACTTCAGCGCCTCACAGGCATGGAGCGTGAGAAAATCCAGAAGGAGTATGATGAAGTAATGGCGCTGATCGACAGGCTGAAGGAAATCCTGGAGAAAGAAGAGCTTCGTATGGGCATTATCAAAGACGAGCTCCTCGAAATGAAGGATCGATACGGTGATGAGCGTCGCACGGCCATTGAAATGGTTGGAGATGAATTCACCATGGAGGATATGATCGCTGACGATGAAATGGTCATTACTATTTCACATCAGGGCTATATCAAGCGTACACCCCTTGTTGAGTACCGAACACAGGGCAGAGGTGGCGTTGGCTCAAGAGGAGTGACCATGAAGGACGATGATTTCCCTGAGCACCTTTTTGTAGCTACAGCTCACAACTATCTGCTGATTTTCACGGCACTGGGACGTGTGTTTTGGTTGAAAGTGTATGAAATCCCTGAAGGCGGTAAGGTAACCAAAGGAAGGGCGATACAAAACCTTATTAATATTGAGCCAAGTGATTCCGTAAGGACCGTTATTAACGTGAAGAACCTTTCTGATGCGGATTATATAAATAATAACTACATCATGATGTGTACTAAGTTAGGTACCATCAAGAAAACCTCGCTTGAAGCCTACTCGAGGCCAAGAACAAACGGTATCAACGCCATCAATGTGGTGGAGGGAGACCAGTTGCTGAGCGTGAGCCTTACCAACGGCGACAACCACATAGTAATTGCCAAGAGCAAAGGAAAGGCAATCCACTTCCACGAATCAGATGTGAGAGCGATGGGACGGAATGCGACTGGAGTAAAGGGTGTTACCAGAGAAGGAGCAGATGATGTCGTAGTTGGCATGGTTGCTGTATCAAGAGAGGACACCAACCTGTTGGTGGTTTCTGAAAAGGGCTATGGTAAGCGTTCTTCAATAGAGGACTACCGCATTACCAAGCGTGGAGGAAAAGGTGTTAAAACGATTAATATTACCGAAAAGACTGGTTCGCTGGTGGCCATCAAGGAAGTTGTGGATAGCGATGACCTGATGATTGTGAACCGTTCGGGTATCACCATCAGGATTTCGGTAGAGGTGCTGAGAGTAATGGGACGAAACACCCAGGGAGTGAGACTTATCAAGCTCAACGATACTGATGCGATTGCCTCGGTAGAGAAAATAGAGGCCATTGAGGAAGACGAAATAGCGGAAGAGGGTGGTGAGGTTGATGGCGAAAACACAAGCCCTGAAGCTTCAGACGCTGAAAACGCTAATAACGATGAGCCACAAGACGAATAATTCTAAATGATTTGTAAATTTGTTCAATCGAACCAACCAAAGGAAATAAACTAAAACTGCAAAAGAAGATTATCACTATGAAAAACATGCTGTTACTTCTCGCTGGTGTGCTTTTGTTCACGGCGAGTTATGCTCAAAAAGGCAATGTGACGAAGGCTGAAAGTCTCCTTAATAAAGGAGATGTGGCTGAGGCCAAAGCCGAGATAGATGTTGCTGTTACTATTGAAAAGAATGCTGGTAAGAGTAAGACCTTTCTTACTAAAGGGAAAATTTATAAGACCATTGCTCTGAGTGAAGATCCAGCAGTCAGTGGACTTATGGGTACAGATGAGGCCATTGCTGAGGCTTCCGAAGCACTCAAAAAGGCGATGATGTTGGAGTCGGAAGGGTCGGTAAACTACAACTTTGCCGAATACGAAGTGGAAGACTTTTGGAGCAAGTACCTGAACACAGGCGGAGAGGTTTATGGGGAAGAGGACTACAAAGGTGCGTATGAGAACTTTTACAAGGCCTCTCTTATCAAGCCAACCGACTCATTGACCTTGTTTTATGCTGGCGTTGCGGCGCAGCAGGCTGAAATGACAGATGAAGCCATGACTGTGTATTACAAGTTGATTGAGCAGGGTGATGCCAATGAGGACATCTACTCAACCATGGTGTACCTTGAGAGAAGCGAAAAGAAAAATGATGCTGCGGCTTTGGCGCTTCTTGAAAAAGCGAAGGTGGCTTATCCTGAGAATGCAGACTTTATGCGTGAGGAAATCAATATTCTGATCGCTATGAAAAAAGGCCCCGAGGCCATTGAAAAGTTGAAAGGCGCTATTGAAAAGGAGCCAGACAATGCTTCACTTTACCTTAACCTGGCAGTTCTTTATGATAACTTGAGTGTGGGCACTGAGGAAGCAGGAAATGCTGCTGAAACGCAGGATTTGATAGCTAAAGCTCAGACAAATTATGAAAAAGCACTGGCTATCGAGCCGGGTAACTATGTTGGGAACTTCAACCTCGGCGTTATCTGGGTGAACAGAGCCAAAGTGTTCTACGACAAGGCGAGAGCCATGGATTTGAAAACCTATCAAAAAGAAGGTGGTAAGCTGGTAGAAGAAGGCGACAAGGTATTGACTAAGTCGTTGCCTTATCTTGAAGCCGCCCATGTAGCTGAGCCTGAAGACTGTTCAGTAATGGGGCCCTTGATGTCGGTGTACACACAATTGAAGAAGAATGCGAAGGCAGAAGAAATTGCTGATGCGCAAGATGCTGCTGGCTGTAACTAATAATACTTGACTCAGGTCGAAAATGCCCTGCTGGAAATACCGGCAGGGCTTTTTTATGCACTTTCCATTTTGATACTGGAAAGCAAAGCTTCCTTTTCCATTTCCGTCACCTCCAGACTATAGAAGCCAAATTCGTCAACTACTTTTCCTGTCAATCTGTAGAACCCTTTGCCACGGAAGGGATACTTCCTGGCAACCTGTGGAAAGTGCGTGGTGTCAATGAAACTGCCCTCCTGATCGATGAATGTGCCAAAGTGCATAGCGTCCCCCTTGAGAGTACTGGTGTTTTTTGTAGCTATCAGGTAGCCCAGCATTGTGACGGTCTTCCCGAGAAAGTTTGGAAATTGCGACGCCATGACCGGCTGAAAGGGAATATCTCGCAATAACAAAAAAGGGTCACAGAGGGGGTAGCCGAGTAAATCCAGCTCATCAAATGCATTGTCCAGGGGATCAACAGTTAAGGCAGGAAGCTCGAAATCTTTGATTGAAGGAAGTCCGAACAACTGCTGCTCTTGCATTTTGCTTTTGCCGCCGCCCATTTTACCAAACATATAGTGCGACTCCCAAAGCAGCCGCTGTTTAGTCTTTCCAGTATAGCGAAGGGCGCCAACTCGTAGCAGAAGTGTGAGCTGATCCAACGAAATACCCGTTCTGCTCACAAGGTCTTCCAGGCTCAGAAAGGCTCCTTTTTCCGCCCGACTACCCAGCACCCTCTCGATGGTGTTCACTTCCAGGTCCTTCACTGAGCCAAGCCCGATGGTGATGGTCTTTCCATTGATAGTGGTTTGGCTCTCACTTTTATTGACACAAGGAGCCTCAATAACAGCTCCATGCATTTTGGCTTCGTGGGCATAGAGCTCAGGCCTGTAGAATCCACCACCGTTATTGAGCGTGGCTACCATGTATTCGAGGGGGTAGTAGGCTTTCAGAAATAAGCTTTGGTAGCTCTCCACGGCATAGGAGGCTGAATGCCCCTTAGAAAACGCATAGCCTGCAAAGCTCTCAATCTGATGCCACACTTCTTCGGTCAATTTTTTTTCGTAGCCTTTTGCGGAACAATTGTTAAAGAACCGTTCCCTCACCTCCTGAAACTCTTCCCTTGACCGAAACTTACCGGACATGCCCCGGCGCAATACATCTGCCTCGGCCAGCGACAGCCCTGCGAACATATGTGCCACTTTTATCACATCTTCCTGATAAACCATAATACCGTAGGTTTCAGGCATAATGTCCATCATCACCGGGTGGGCCTCTTTTCTTCGCTCTGGAAAACGGAAGCGGAGAATGTATTCCCTCATCATGCCCGACCTTGCCACGCCTGGCCTTATGATGGAACTGGCGGCCACCAGGCCAAGGTAGTCCTCTACCTTTAGTTTTTTGAGAAGCATGCGCATAGCGGGCGACTCGACGTAAAAACAGCCGATGGCTTTACCCCCCCTGAGAAGCGCTTTCACCCTTTCATCCTTTTTGAATCTTTTGATATCATGGATGTCGATTTTTGGATCAGCCGGATGGTTGTCGCTAATAATATTGATGGCTTCTTTTATTTTACCCAGGCCACGCTGGCTCAGAATGTCGAACTTATAGAGACCAACGTCTTCGGCAAGCACCATGTCGAACATGGTGGTGGGAAATCCTTTGGGGGGCAGGTAAGTAGCGGTGAAACACGTCATCGGTTTTTCACCGATAAGAATGCCCCCGGCGTGGATACTCAGGTGGCTGGGAAAACCGTGGATCAGCTGACTATAGCTCATGATTTTCTGCACCAGCGTATCTGGCACTTTCCCACTTTTTCGGCTGGTATTCATCTCCTCAATTTCGATGGAGGGAAGCCCAAACACCTTTCCTAACTCCCTGGCCACCGATTTGTACTGGAATGTGCTGTAGGTAGCCAGTAGAGCGGTGTTTGGAAAACGGTTGAAAATGTACTGAGTGATATCCTCTCTGTCTCTCCACGAAAAGTCGATGTCGAAGTCTGGAGGATTTGTTCTGTAAAGGTTAATGAAGCGCTCGAAGTACAGATCAAGCTCAATCGGATCCACATCTGTTATGTGCAGCAGGTAGGCCACAATGCTGTTTGCCCCGCTGCCCCGCCCGACGTAGAAGTAGTCTTTGCTGCGGGCATAGCGGAGAATGTCCCAGTTGATAAGAAAGTAGGCTACAAATCCCTTTGCACGGATAGTTTCCAGCTCTTTGTTGATGCGCTCCTGAATTTGTCGGGTGGGTTTTCCATAGCGATAGGAGACACCGTCCTGGCAAAGTTTGGAAATGAGCTGAAAATCGTTGGCGTCGGAGCCGGTGTAGGTTTTCAGGTTTTGGTGGGGTCGGCCGTCACTGAAGTCAAAAAATATCCCGGATTCGCCGGCTATTCGTTCGGCATTGAGCAGTAGTTGTGGCGTTTCTTTATAGATGGCAGCCAGTTCCGAGGGTGAGTAAAAGCGGTCGACATCGCCAGCCAGCTGCCAGGGTTCGAGCTTACTCAGGAGGGCATTTTCAGCAATGGCTCTTAAAAGCCGATGTGTGTTGTAGTCTCTCTTGTGTCTGAATGTGGAAGTTGGCAATGCGACGAGCTTGTCTTTTGGAAGTGCCTCTTTCTGTAGGTGCAGATAGGTAACTTCATGCGGTTTGATGCCGACCCATTCATGAGGAAGCAAGTTGTGAAGGCTTTTTCTATAAATCTCCCACGGATAGATAACGGTGACATTTTGCCAGTTTTGAGGCGCACCTGGGGGAATGGGGGGTGAGCCTTCTCTTAGGTGCTTTGAAAGGTGTTCGTTTATTTCCTGAAAGCCATCATTGTTCCTGGCGATGGCAACGTAGAGCTGCTGAAGATGATTTCTGAAGTCAACCCCCAGAAGGGGCCTGATGCCATATTTGGAGGACTCTCTCACAAACTCAAGGCAGCCAGCCGTTGAATTAATGTCTGTCAGGCACAGTGCGAACACGCCCTTTGTTCTGGCTTCTTCAAGCAGCTCGTTGGGACCCATGGTGCCGTATTTGAAGCTGTAGTAAGAGTGTGTGTTCAGGTACAAGGTAACAGGCTTTATGTTTACTCCGCTAAAGTACTAAATTAATTAGCCAAACCATCCTCACTAATGCTATATAATTTAGTTTTGTAAGAGGTATAATTCGCAATCTTTTGAAGGCGTGACTGTTTCTTGTTGCCCTTTATGTTGTGGGTTTCAGAATATTATTTGTTAAGGCTATCCGCCAATAGCACAACTCCAAATAATTTGCTGTACCTTTGCAGCTTAATCTATATTAAGTTTTAATGAGTATATTTTCTGAGCTTGGGTTATCAGAGCCCTTGCTAAGGGTTCTTCCCGAATTGGGGTTTGAATCTCCTTCTCCCATCCAACAACAGTCCATTCCGTTATTAATAAGTGAGCCCATCGATTTTATCGGTCTTGCTCAAACGGGAACAGGAAAAACTGCGGCCTTTGGTTTGCCGCTGTTAGATCATGTGGATAGTAGTGACCTTACCACACAGGCGCTGATAATAGCGCCCACACGTGAGTTGTGCCAGCAGATTGCAGCGCAGCTTGTAGCATTTGCCAAGTATTATCCCAATTTACGTATTCAGACAGTCTATGGTGGAGCGCCAATCGGGCCTCAGATAAAAGCCATAAAAGCCGGAGTGCAGATCATTGTGGCAACTCCCGGCAGACTCATCGACCTGATTGACAGGAAGGTCGTGAAAATTGAGACCATTGACATTGTCGTCCTTGATGAAGCGGACGAAATGCTCAACATGGGCTTTAAGGAAGACATTGACGCCATTTTGTCCCATACGCCGGAAGAGAAAGCCACATGGCTTTTTTCGGCCACTATGCCTCGTGAAATCAGATCGTTGATCAAGAAGTTCATGAAGGATCCGGTGGAGGTTTCGGTGCAATCGGGCAATGTGGTGAATACCAATATTGAACATCAGTATGCCGTTATCAGGGCATCCGACAAAATAGAGGTACTGCGCAGATTTATTGACTTCCAGCCTGATATGCTGGGCATCGTATTTTGCAGAACCAAGATCGATACGCAAAACCTGGCTGTTGAGCTTACACAGAGTGGCTATCACGCTGAAGCTTTGCATGGAGACCTTTCGCAACAGCAGCGTGACCAGGTGATGAAGAAATTCAAAGCCCATGCAGTTCGCCTGCTGATTGCGACGGACGTGGCTGCGAGGGGTATTGACGTGAACGACCTGAGCCACGTTATTCACTTCTCTTTGCCGGATGATTCAGAGTATTATACACACCGAAGCGGCAGAACAGCAAGGGCGGGGAAAACAGGTATTTCTTTGGCGTTGATCACGCACCATGATATCCGTAAGATTCGCTTCATAGAAAAGAAGCTGGGCATTGGGATGAAGAAGGTGCAGGTGCCGGCAGTCAGCCAGATATTGAACAGCAGGCTTGAGCACTGGGCTGACAAAGTGAAGGAAACCGAGGTGAACGAAAGCCTCGATATCAAAATTCACGAAAAGGTGGTAGCCATGTTTGCTGAGATGAACCAGGAAACCTTGCTTGCCAAGCTGTTGTCCAGACAAATGGAGCTCATTGGCTATAAAGAAGTATCGGACAAGAACCTGAACGACGATCGTACCGGTGATCGGGGTAATGACCGGGGCAATGACCGGGGCATGGAACGCCGGGGTGACCGCCGTGAAAGAGATGGCAGGAGAGATCGTAACGATTTCGGCAGCGAAAGAAGAAGCGACCGCAGAGACGAGCGTCCCGACAGGCGAAGCGACCGCCCTGATCGTGGCTTTGACAAGCCAGCCAGACCTGAAAGGCCTTCGAGACCTGAAAGAAGTGACAGGCCTGTGAGGTCTGAGAGTAGCGACCGGCCCGTGAGGTCGGAGAGACGGGAACGGACAAATAGTGAAACTGGTTCGGGACCAGCAGGTAAGGGCATGGATCGCTTTTTCATCAACATCGGCAGTATGGATCAGGTGAATAAGGGAGAATTGCTCAAATTCATTTGTGATCAGACGAAACTAAGAAAGGACGATATTGGGCAGATTCAGCTCAATAAGAGTCATTCGTTTTTTGAAGTGGACGCCAAGAGCGCCGGCAAAGTGGCGAACAGCTTCAAGGGGCTTGTTATCGACGGCCGGGAGCTGAGAGTCAATAAAGACGAACCGAAAGGATAAAGCATAAAAAAAGCCTGGCATCGACCAGGCTTTTTTGTGTCTATTTCTCTGTAATTATTCTGGGCACGTTTTCTTTTTCAAGGAGCTGATTGAAAGCAGGGAAATCGGTCTTTATTACTTCATCATAAGGCTTCCTCAGGTCTTCAAACTGTTTTTTCAAGTCCTCGTACCTCTCCAGCATACCGGCAGTCGGTTTGTTGTGGTCGTCAATCACCACACCGTAAAGCCTGGCTATGTGGTTAGTGAACTTCCGCTCAAAATTGATTTCGTCCTGGCTGGTTTCAATCTGGTTTTGGAAGATAGCATCTTCTGCTTCTGTCAGCTTCTTGTTCAGCGCAGTTGCCTTGTCTTTGATTGCTGACGAATAGCCAGCTTTTTCCGACCTTTCTGCAATGGCTTTTGCCTGCTCCCTGATAGCCCTCATGTTTCTGATCAGCTCCTGGCTTTTGGTGATGTAGTCAGTCATTTCAGAAGCGAGATCAAACTGGGCCTGGTAGTCGGCTGCTGTAATATGAGGCCAGCGGGGGTCTGTCTTTAACTCAAAAGTCTCTGTTTGCGAATAGTCTCCGGCCGTTAGTTTCACTGTGTAGGTGCCGGGCACAGCTTTTGGGCCTGGCGTTCGGTTGGCGCTGAACACCATCGCCATAAAGTTGTCAGCCATTTTTGGGCCGGGATACATCAGGTTCCAGGATAGGCTGTTCATGCCTTCTTTTATTTCGAGCTCTTTTTCTCCCTTTGCCTTGTCGGGCTTGCTTGAGTAAACTACCGGCGTGACTCCTTTGGCATCCATTATTTCTAAAGTCACTTTGTCGTCAAGCTTGCTCACAAAGAAGTTGATATCAGCAGATCGACCATTCCATCCACCCACATTGGTTCGGTAGGTGTCTCTCGGCTTATAAAGGAAGGCATCCTTTGCCATCAGGGCATCGTTGAGCTGATGTAGTGGCGTCAGGTCGTCCAGTATCCAGAAAGCCCGGCCCTGGGTGCTGATGACGAGGTCTTTCTCATGCACCTCCATATCGGTAATGGGTGTTACGGGCAAATTAAGCTGAAACGGCTGCCAGTTTTTACCCTCATCGAAAGACATGTACATACCAAATTCTGTGCCGGCGTAAAGCAGCCCTTTACTGTCAGGGTCTTCAGCAATGGCACGCACGAAGTGATTGGATGGTATGCCGTTTTTTCCATTGGTCAGTGTCGACCAGGTAGCGCCAAAATCGTTGGTCATGAAAATGTAAGGACTGAAATCCTTCCTTCGGTATTTGTACACAGCCACAAACGCCCGCCCGGCCTGATGAGACGACAACTCAATCTTATTGACGGTGCCCATAGAAGGCATGCCCGGCGGGGTGATGTTTTTCCACGACTTGCCGCCGTCTCTGGTGATGTGCACCAGCCCATCGTCCGAACCGGCCCACAGCTCGCCTTCATTGAAGGGTGACTCCTCCAGTGCAAAAATGCTTGAGTACACCTCCACGCCAGTGCCGTCGTGCTGAATAGGGCCACCAGGGATACCCAACGTTTCAGCGAACTTAGTGGTAAGATCCGGGCTTATCACTTCCCACGACTGCCCTTTGTTGGTTGACTTGTGCACATAGTTGGAACCGTCGTAAATAACGTTTGTGTTGAATTTCGAAATCAGTACAGGGAAATTCCATTGCCATCTGTACTTCAAGTTTCTCTGCTCAGTTCCTTCCGTATAGTGAGGGTAGGCCGTTACCTGGCGCATTTCGCCGGTTTTCTTGTTGTAGAACGTAATCTCGCCACTATAGCTTGTTGCGTAAATGATGTCGGGGTTGGTTGGATCCACCGCCACGTCAGCTGATTCGCCGCCGCCAACACCGAACCACTCTTCGGTGTCGGTGAGAGAGCCGGACGAATAGGAGGGAACGGAGATGGTGGTGTTGTCCTGCTGGCCGGCATACAAGCGGTAAGGAAACTGATTATCGACAGTTACCCTGTAGAACTCTGAAGTAGGTTGGTTTTGCTGGTGCGACCAGCTTTTGCCTCCGTTGATAGAAACTGTAGCACCACCATCGTTGCAATGGATCATGATGTCCGTATTGTCTGGATTGATCCAAAGGCCGTGGTTATCACCATGGGGCACTCTTATGCGGGTATCGAATGTTTTGCCACCGTCAATCGATTTGTAGAAGCCCACGTTGTTGACGTAAACCGTATTGGGATCTTTAGGGTCGGCGGTGATATGGGTATAGTACCAGCCTCGTTGGCGAAGTTCATGATCCCGATTGATTTTCTTCCACGAATTACCGGCATCATCGGTTCGGTACACCCCGCCTTTGCTTTCGTCGGCCGTTTGTATCAATGCCCAAACACGATCAGGTTGAGCAGGTGAAATGGCCAGCCCAATGCGGCCAAGAAGGCCAGTTGGCAGTCCGCCTTCCAGCTTTTCCCAGGTATCGCCCATGTCTTTGGATTTCCAGATGCCGCCTTCCATGCCGCCGTCCGTCATGGCCCATGGTTTCCGGTCTGCACGCCACATCGCCGCATACATGATGCGAGGGTTGGCGGGATTCATTTCAATGTCAATTGCACCTGTGCTGTCGCTGACGAAAAGGGTTTTCTTCCAGTTTTTCCCGCCATCAGTCGTTTTATATACGCCCCGGTCTGGGTTAGGGCCAAAGGCATTGCCCAAAGCAGCTACCATGGCCACGTCCGGGTTAGAGGGATGTATGATAATTTTGCCGATCTGCCCGGCATTGGGCAACCCAATAAAATCCCAGGTTTTCCCTTCGTCCATGGTTTTGTACACACCGATGCCGGGAGAAACATTGCCTCTGAGACAGGCGGAGCCTGTGCCGACGTAGATCACATTTGGGTCGGAGGGAGCCACGGTAATAGCACCAATGGAGCCCACCTGAAACTGGCCATCGGTAATGTTTTCCCAGTTCCAGCCTGCGTCGTCCGTTTTCCAAACGCCGCCCCCTTGCGATCCCATGTAGAAGGTGAAGGGATTTTGAGGTATGCCAGCTACCGCAGTAGCCCTTCCGCCTCTGGAGGGGCCAACTGACCTGTATTTCATTTGTGAGAAATATTTTTGGTCAATGGTTTTGGGAGATTGGGTTGTCTGGGCTTTTCGTTGTGCGAGGGCGGTCACTGCAAAAGTCAACAGCAGCAAAGGGAGCGCAAGTCTTTTCATGGTTAAGTTGTTTGATCTTCAATTGTTAGGCTCAAAGTATAAAGAAATAGGCTTTGAGCGTTAACCAATTTCGTAGCGCTGGCCGATAATAAGGATAATAGGGGCAGATTAGAGACGGCTAAGGTGGGTATTTCGCCTCCGTTATTGCGCCAGTTACCAACGTTTATATAAGATTCAGGGAAACTGTTTCGATATTGATTTACATTTATAGAAATAAGTTAGATGAGCTTTATGAGGGAAATTCTAAGATTCTCCACGTTTTTAGTGTTGTTGCTAACTACCCTGTCATGTTCTCCTCCACAGTCGGGGACGAAAGCAGTTGGTGAACAAATCACCTGGCCAGACTCAATTCCCTGGTGGAAGGCAAACAACCTTCGTACGATGCAGACCAATTTACCAGCCTATGAAGCTGATCTTAATGTAGACTCCCTGATCAATGACCTCAAAGGGTTCTCAGTCAATACATTGATCATCAATGCGGGTGGCATTATGGCATTTTACCCAACCCAACTGGCGGATCAGTATACAAATCCCTTTATGAAGGAAAATATGCTGGGGGATGTGATTGCGAAGTGCCATGACAATGGCATCAGGGTAATTGTGCGATTTGACTTCAGCCGGGCACATGAAAGCATTTTCGAAAGGCACCCCGATTGGTTTTACCTGTCACCAAAAGGGGAGAGGATCAGAAACGACGACATGTATGTTATTTCTATCAATGCCCCGTATGAGCAGCAAGTCCTGTTCGACATAGTGGGTGAAGTGATAGATATGTATCCTATCGATGGCATTTTTATTAACATGCCGGGTTATCAAACACGAAATGCTTATGAAGGTGTTTATCACGGCATAGACCAAAATCCCTACGATAAAGAGCGGTTTATGGCGTACAGCGGCATGAAGCTGCCGTTGGTCGAGGACGACAAAGATCCGGCGTTTCAAAAATACCAGGAGTTCAAGAAGTTTACTGTAGACGACCTGATGAAGCGACTACACAACGTGGTCAAGACAAAAAATGAGCAGATCGCCATTTGCACGTATATGGGGAATTATGTTGACATCATCAGACATGAGTCGCACCCAAGTGGCTTGCCTTATTGGCCCTATTCGGCATCTGATAATGTGAACAATGTAGAAAACAGCTACCCCGACCATATCGTAAGCAACGCCAGTATCCAACAGATTTCGTTTCAGTCGAGGTACAATGCAGTCGAACCTGAGGAGTCCGCTATCAGGTTGTATCAAAACATTGCCAACGGTTCAGGGCTCGACATGAGCATTATGGGCGATTTTCAAGGGAATGAAGACGAAAGGAGTTATGAAGTTTTTAGAGAAGTATATGCTCACCACAAAGCCAACGAAAAGTACTATGGTCGTTATACCTCGTCGGCTGAAATCGCCGTGGTGTCGCCAGGCTACTGGCCGGGAGGCGAGCGTGGGCAGGAATACAGGGGCATTCAGCTGATGCTCAAAGAGGCTCACCTTCAATTTGATCTGATAGAAGATGCCCAGCTATCGAAGCTGAGAAATAAGATGAAAGGCTACAAGGTGATCATCCTTCCGGAAATTGTGAGCCTGGACAGTGGATCTCTGGCTGTAATTAAGGCAGCAGTTGCAGGCGGCGCACACCTGATTGCGACCAACCAATCGTTGAGTGGGAACCCGGAGGCACTGCTGGAACTATTTGGCGCAAAGGCTGTGCAACCGGATCACGACGGAGCAGGGTATTACCTTGCCCCTGAAAATAGATCAATTTTTAAAAATTTTGATTTACAGAGCTTTATCATGTTTAAGTTCAATCTTGGCTTTTATGATTTTGAGAATGTAGACGAGACATATTTGCCTATTTATACACCAGGCAGACCCGGCCCTCCTGAGAAAATTGGCGGCCATGAACCCACAGGCTACCGGGCCGTGGGTATCAAGCAGCACCCAAAAAGCAAGGCCGTTCTGATGCCCATCAACCTGGGCAGATTGTACTACATACATGGCTATGAAGAGCATAAGCAAATACTGCTTGATATGATCAATTACCTGGAGCCTAACATCAGTGATTTGCTAACGACCAATGCTCACCCGAGAGTAGAAGCCGTGTTGCAAAAATATGTGGAGAATACACCTGAAAACTTTGGTAGGCAGGACGAAGACGGCATCATTTTGCATCTGGTGAATATTACAGGGTTTAGTGGCAATACGTTTTTTGAGCCTTTGGAGGTAAGGGATTTGGAATTCAGGATACGCTGCGACTTTCAACCGGGACGCATTTTTACCATGGTAGGTCGGCAGCCAGTAGAATACTCTGTGGCTAGCGGCTACCTTACTCTGAAGGTGGATAAGGTTGGGCAATATGAGGCAGTTGTCGTAGAAAAGTAACGAAAAGTTATTCAGGCGAAAGTACATATATTTTCTTTTCACTGACGCACGATATTCTGAGGCTTTTGCGTAGCTTTCATCAACCAATGATTTTTAAAACTATGAAAACATTTTTTTCTATTATTTTATTGTCCCTCACTGCCCACCTGGCGATTGGGCAGGATGATGGTACTAAAACCGAAAAGTTCGGCAATGCTACTATCGACAAATACATTGCCTCTGTCACTGAGTTTGCCAAAAAACAAAAAGGGCTGTCTTCGACCCTTGCAAAGCTGGATGGAGATATCGACAATGCGTCAAAGGAGGAGGACGAGAGTGCTATCGATGGTCTGCTCACCAGGTTCAAAGACCTCGAAGGCTCCTACAAATCCCTGGATGCGGACTCAAAGCAACTTTCCAGTGAGGGAACTAGCGCTTCGAAGGCCAGCTCGCAGTGCGGCACCAAGGCTCCAAAATGCGCTGAGGGAGTGAAGAAGGCCACCGCATTGCTTGATGGTTCGGCCAAGGCTATTGTTACCGACAAAATCAAAATGACTGAGCTAAAAGCTAAGGCCGAGGCAGTCAAAAAGAAGTTTGGCGGTTCGGGGGAATGACATTCCTATCATTATGCAATTGTAAAACGCTATGATGCTTCAATCACGGCGTTTTTTGTTATTTTCAGGCATGTTGAGAAATTATACTCTGTTGTTCTGCTTTCAGCTAGCGATGTCTTACGCAGCTGCTCAATCCATCAACTATCCAGTGGAAATGCCCGGAATGGAGCGCCTGATTGTGAAGACCAAAGAAGTGCTTGCCGCCAATGGGATTACCGATTATGATATAGCCATTAAGATTGGAGCTTATCCCACCCTAAAAATGGAAGGCTACCGGATAGATTGGAACGGGAACCAAACAGTCATTTCAGCTAATGACTTCTCGGGTGCCCGGTACGGCCTCCTGGCTTTTACCGAGGAAATTGCCAACGGTCGGAAACCAGACCAAATAGATGGAAGGCAGGTCAATCCTTCGATGGAAGTCCGGGCTATCAAGTTCAACCTGCCCTGGGATGCCTACAGAGAAAGCCTCAGCATGGACTACCACCTGAGCACTTGCCGGGATTTGAAGTTTTGGGAGGCTTTTCTGGATATGATGATGGCAAACCGCTTCAACCAGCTGGCTTTGTACAACATGCACCCATTTCAATACATGGTGAAGTTGCCCAACTATCCGGAAGCCAGTCCTTTTACCGATCAGGAAATGGCGGACTGGCAGGTGTTCTGGAAAGGGCTGTTCCGTATGGCCAAAGAAAGAGGGGTAGAAGTGTTCATCGTTAACTGGAACATTGTAGTGCCTGAATCTTTTGCCAAACATCATGGAATTAAGGCGCTAAATGACACTTCTCAAGTTGTACTAGACTACACCAAAGAGGCGGTAACAACCGTAATTAATACCTACGAGGATCTGGGAGGGCTGGGTGTAACGCTGGCCGACTGGATGACGAAAATGACAGCAGCCGAGCGGGAGGACTGGATTGCTGAGACGTTTGTGGCAGGCATGAAAGCGGCAGATAGGCCTGTGAAGTTTCTGCACCGGGCAGTGTTGTCGGGCTCAAGCAATGAAATGAGACGGATATTGGATGCTGCTGATTTTCAAGACCCTGTGCAGGTGGAAGTGAAGTTCAACTGGAGCCATGGGCATTCAACACCAAAGCTTTTGATCACCCATGCCAGCGAATCCGGGGCTGTGAATACCGGCTATTGGAATCCTGCCCCTGAGAACTACAAAATTGAGTGGATGGTGCGTAACGAAGACTTTTTCATCCTCCGGTGGGGCGAGCCGGACTTCATAAGGAGCCATATCAAAACCAATACGGCTGACTTCATGAATGGATATTACATTGGTTCAGAGGGTTATATTCCTGCTTTCGAATACTTCACCAAACCTGAAATTGGTCGTACGTGGAACTACGCCTTTGAGCGCCAGTGGTTGTTTTACAGTCTTTGGGGCAGGCTACTGTACGATATCAACACGCCTGATACGGTATTTGAAGAACAGTTCAATCGGAAATACCATATGGATCAGGGGCGGCAGATGCTGCATGCGTATAAGCTGGTGAGTAAGATGCCTTTAAGGCTGGCTTCGTTCTTTGGCTCTACCTGGGACTACACACTTTACGCAGAAGGTTTTATGTCGCCGGTGACGCCTCCGGGGTATGGTTTTGATGACAAAATCTCTTTCTTTATTTCTTTGGAAGAGTTGATGGATCATAAGGTGCTGGATCCTAGCTACCTTTCTATCAAGGATTATGTGGCTATTCAGGCTGAAAAGGAAAAAGTGGCCGAGAACAAAAAGACGCCATTGGACTTAGCAAACGAATTGACTGCGAATGCGACGGAGGCAGACATGCTGATAGAGACTTTGGCCGCAAAAGGCTCTATTTACACCAGCGAATACAATCAGGAAATAGATGATTTACGGGCCTGGTCGCTCTTGAGCCGTTATTTCGCCAGGAAGCTGAAGGCGGGTGTCTACCTTGAACTTTTTAGAAAAACCGGTGAAGCAATTCAAAAACGAGATGCCATCAAAGCGTTGGAAGAGGCTCTTGTTACCTGGAAGGAACTTTCGGAGGTAACCTCCAAAAACTACCTCGAAGTGCCCTACATCGTTGGAGGTGTTTTTGGTTTTCAGGATGAAAGGAAAGACTACTTTTCATGGAAAAGTCTTATTCCAGAAGTTGAAAGAGATATTGAGGTGGCTAAATCTGCCAGTTTTCAAAAGTGACCTTTCGAGAAAACTATCCTCAGAATAAGTAATCTCTTTTTGGAGTGAGAGGCCACTTCATGCGTTAAAGTTTCGAAAACGCCCTTCGTGCCTTTCGGGAAGCCAAAATATAAGATTGGTATTCCATTTCTTTAACCAATGCTAAATCCCCTATATTTACATTTTAGTCAAAAATGAAAGTCAGGGGGTACATATTCACACGCAAATTCCTCGCTTACTTCCTCGCCCTCTATTTGCTGAACTATAGCATCGATGGCAGGGATGCCCAGCCAGACCATGTGGCCGAAGATTTGACGCACAACGATATTGAAAGTATCCTGGAATTTGCTTTGGAATCGGTGCTTGGCATTGAAAACGCCATGCAGGAGCACGATGAGCAAGATGGCAGTAATGGCCATTTTTTCACCCATCATGTTGTCTACTGCCAGCAACCAACTCCAGTGCCAACAGTGCTCAGCAGCGATTTTGTGATTGTGGTTCATACCTTCAGAAATCCTTCTCTTCACATACCTCAAAACGTTCTGGAGATTAGCTCCCCTCCGCCTAAGGCTAGAGCCTGACGCCAAAGTTTCCTGAGTTCAGCTTTTAGCTCTTGCATTTTTGCATCATATTGAACTTGAGGAATTTTGGTGACCTGCTCCTGCAGCCAAACTGCTATATTGAAATTAGCGGGTAGCCTGATGGGTTATTTGTGTTTCCTGGTATAGTTCATCGGCATTTTTCCTTTTATTGTGAATTTGGGAGTAGTCGAATGCAGACAAAAATGTTTTTCTAAGGCAAATTCTGTCAAAAAGTTTCTTCAAATGAAAAATTACCCTTTTCGGGAAAAACTAAATTATAAGTTCGATAATTTGATGTCGGCCGGTCCGGTGGCCCTCATACTTTATCTCACTATTTTCTCTACAATTATACTTTCTGTTTTTACCTGCATTCTCTTTTTTGCTAACATTCATCCCGATGAAGCCCTGCCTGACGGCTATATCAATACACTATGGTTCGGCTTGATGCATACGCTTGACCCTGGCACATTGGCAGAGCATGAGGGGGACTGGATTTACAAGTTTTGGATGTTTGTGGTCACTGGTTACGGTATCATAGCGCTCAGTACGTTGATTGGTCTTATTTCCAATGGTATCATGGACAAGATTGATCGGCTGCGCAAAGGAAGATCCCGCATTGTCGACGACGGCCACGTGTTGATTCTCGGTTGGTCATCGAAGATTTATACCATCGTGTCTGAACTAATAATAGCCAATGAAAACCAGAAAGATCCTCTTATTGTGATTTTGGCTGACAAGGACAAGATTGAGATGGAGGACAAGATTCGTGATAAAATACCCGACCATAAGAACACCAAGATTGTTTGTCGGACCGGGGATCCGATTGACCTGCATGACCTGGATATAGGGAACCCCGCAGGATCAAAGTCGATCATCATTCTTGACAAGGAAAATGAAAACTCAGACAGCCAGATTATCAAGACAATTCTGGCGATTACTTCTAGCGATACCCGAAGGGAGACGCCTTATCACATTACCGCCGAGATAAAGCACAGCGAGAATTATGAAGTGGCCAAGATGGTAGGGAAGGAGGAAGTAGAGCTGATCCTTTCCGACGAATTTGTGTCGAAGGTGATGGTGCAAACCAGTTTGCAGTCGGGGCTCTCTGTTGTTTACACGGAACTGATGGATTTCGGTGGTGATGAAATCTATTTCATGGAGGAGCCAAAGCTGGTAGGTAAAACCTTCAGAGAGGCCGTCTTCAGCTACGAGGATTCTGCCATCATTGGTATGCAGTCGGCTGATGAAGTTGAGATACTGATCAACCCACCGATGAACAAACTCATTCAAAAGGGAGATAAGCTCATCGGCATCACGGAAGATGACGATACGATGGTTGTATCGGGTAAATCGTTTGTGATTGACGAGCAGCGCATCGTTCGGAGGGAAAAGAAGCCAAGCGTTGTCGAGTCGATTCTCGTTATTGGCTGGAACCACAGAGCCAGCCTGGTGATAAGAGAGTTGGATAAGTATGTGGATGAAGGATCGACTGTGCATATTATTTCAAAATTTAAGCTAAGCCAAGAGCGCCTGGACAAACTACAGGCTTCGCTGGAGAATATCCGGTTGGAATTTCAGCACAGCGACACGACTAACAGAACTGAGCTTGAAAAACTCAACTGCCAGCAATACAATTACATCATCATGCTGTGCTATCAGGACGACTTTCCACTTCAGGAAGCAGACGCACAAACGCTGATTACCCTGCTGCACCTCAGGAATATACTGGAAAGTGCACCAACAAAAGTGAATCTGGTTTCGGAAATGATGGATATCCGCAATCGCCAGCTGGCAGATGTGACCAGCGCCGATGACTTTATTGTGAGTGATAAGCTACTTAGTTTGCTCATGACCCAGGTGGCTGAAAACAAGTATTTGATGCGTGTTTTCGAGGAACTGCTTGATGCCGACGGGGCTGAAATCTATATCAAGCCAATTACAGATTACATTTCATTGGAGGCAAACAGCATGGTGACGACCAATTTTTACACGGTGCTGGAGTCGGCTGCACGCCAAAATGAGGTTGCCATTGGCTACCGCCGAATGTCAGACGCCAAAAATGTGGAGATGGGCTATGGAGTGGTGGTGAACCCTAAAAAGTCAGACCTGATAGAGTTCAGCTGGAAGGACAGGGTGATCGTGATTTCCGAGAGCTAGTCTCATGCCCAATGTCGTTAAGTTAAGGAATTGGAACAATAAACGTCACTCACCCCAATTCTCAAAGGACAAGGAAAGTTCGTTATTCTCCCTTCAGGGCTGGGCTTGAAAAGGCTTAACTTAACGACATTGGTCTCAGACCTGAGGGGGAAAGGACCAGGGCAATTAGAAGTTTTCTTCGAAAACGAGCTCTTCATCTTTTCCCCAAAGCTTTACATAATTGACACTTCCCGTTCCCTGAAACCGGAATTTCAAACCAACTACCTCGACCGGCCCAAAATGTAGGTTCAGGCTATCATAGGCCAATTCATCATTGATAAAAAGCCGCCCTGTCATATCTTTGACTTCATACCTCACCTTTACCCAACCTGAAAAGTCTACTCCCAGGGGTGTAGGGTCTTCCACTTTTCCATCCACATCGTACATGGCCAGATCAGAAATACAACCCTTGATGGCAAGTGGAACAATCAGTGCTCCTCCGGCTAACAGGAGATGAATCTCAGTATGCTGACAAATGCCTGCGCCTTCTCTAAAATCATTCCGTATTTCTGTTTCGAACACCAAATTGTCGGACTTCACTCTATCAAATGGCCTGACATAGAAATAGGATGTCCAGGGCGTTTCTGGTTGCAGGTGAATATTGTTGCTAACCAGCTTTTCAAGTGGAAGCGACAAAGCTCCATCGCCTTTGATTGCCTCTTCAACTTTGAAATATACCGGTACCTTTTCCTGCTCTACCAAAGGCAACCAACCCATTGAGGTGATATAAACAGGGTGCTGTTTCACAATACTGTCGTTGATGACCAGCTTTGCCTGAAAGTAGCCTGGGTAGTAGTAGATAGAGGTGTGTACCTTTTTATCGTAGGGTACCTGCTGGCGAAGCCTTTCGTCCCAGCTTTGTTGGATAAAGACCGTGTCGGTTGCGCTGGCGGGCGATGCATCATAATCGAAAATCACGGAATTGGGCACGCCTTCTGACACTGCCTGCATACTGCTGAAGCTGAAGAGGCTGGAATCTGGCATTGATTTTATCTCTTCATGGTTTTCGGTCGAAATATAAAACAGCAGCCATGCGCCCAATAGAAGTATGATGAGAAGTGAAACGATAATGCCAATCGGACGCTTTTTTTTCGCCGGAGCTGAAGCATGCTTTTTTTGGATGTCTTCTTTCGGCAGGCTGCTGGCGTATTGGTAGGCCTTCCAGTTCTCGTGACCGAGGTACTGAGCAAGTGCATTGAGTGTGGTGGCTGTTGGCTTACTTTGGTAATCAATGGTGCCCCACAAGCGCTTCAAAGTGGCCACGCTAAGGTTGGTGCCAGTGGCAGCGTGGATCTTCTCGCTGAGCGCCTTGAAGTCGTTGGTAGTCCATGCTTCGCCAGGCCCCCAGTTGAGCTGCCTCTCTATTTCAACAAGACATTCTTTTATATTGATATCGTCTGACTCCATGCCCAAAATTTAGCTGAATAGGGTTTGAAAAAATAGTTGAACCGACTTGAGCAGGTTTGAACAGACAAGTAAGAGCGTTTCTCGACAGTCTGTCATTCTTTTCAATTGATTTGTTGAAACAAAAACTCAAAAGTATGCAAAGAATACTACTTATTCTGCTGGTGCTCGCAGCACTTCCGAATCTTCTCATCGCTAATGGCTCACTCAGCCATCCCCAAGTCAAGTGGAGGTTTGAAACAGGAGCGCCTGTAAGAGGCACGGTTTCAATTAATGATGGCAAGCTCTATTTTGGAAACTCTGCAGGTACTTTGTACTGCGTTGAAAAGGAGTCGGCCAGGGAAATCTGGCACTTCAAAGCAGGTGGTGCCATTGTATCACAGCCACTTTTAGCAGGCGGAAAGGCAATTTTCCAGGCAAGGGACAACAAGGTGTATGCCGTTGATGCCCTTTCAGGCAAACTGCTGTGGTCGTTTCAAATGGAAAAGCCTGTTCCGCACACCTGGGGCTGGGACTATTACGATGCATCGCCTGTCGCCCATAGCAACAATGTGTTGATTGGCTCAGGTGACAACAATCTCTATGCGCTCAACCTGCAAAGTGGGAAGCTGGCATGGAAATTCTCAACGGCCGATAAGATCAGGGCTACACCACTGGTGAGTGGGAATAAAGTATATGTACCCGACTTCAACGGATTTCTTTATGTAGTGAATGCTGCCAGCGGCAAAGAGGAAGGGAAATATGAGACCGAGGGGGTAAGTTATTACACCGAAGTGTACGGATGGGACAGAACATCACTAATCTCCAGGCCAGCCATGAAGGACAACCAGGTGGTGTTTGGTGCAAGGGATGGTGGCTTGTACAGTATTGATGCCGTGTCACTTGAGAAGAGATGGAGGTTTACTTACGGATCCTCCTGGGTAGGGAGCTCACCAACTATTGATGGAAATACGGTATATGTTGGGTGGTCCGATGCGCTCGCTGTTTCCGCAGTGGATATGACAAGCGGGAAGGAACTGTGGAAATTCGATGGAGGATCCTATTTCTACTCCACACCAGTGGTGGACGAAAAACATGTGTATATCGGCTCGTTTACCGGGTTGGTTTATGCATTTGAAAAAACGACCGGAAGGGTGGTGTGGAAGTACCAGACACAAGGAGCCGTCATGTCTTCGCCTATCCTGGATGATGGCACGCTCTACGTTGGCAGCGACGATGGTTCATTATATGCCTTTGAGGAAGGGGAGGAAAGGATGCTTGCTGTCTACTACCCGGAGCTGAAGGCACAAAAGGAGATGGTAAGCTCAGAAAAGATTTTGCCCTATCTGGAGCCGCTCGGCTATGTCCGGCTGGATACGACGACGCTGACCATGTTTATGAAAGACAGGATTGCAGACAAAAAGCAGAGCAGTATCGTATTTGCCCATCAATATATACCCAGGGCAGTGGTGGGGAAAGAAGCAGAGGGAAGCCTGTTGAACCAATATATGGCGGCGGGCGGCAGAGTTGTCTGGCTTGGTTATTTCCCTAATTATTGGGTGACAAACAAGGACTTTAATATCGTGGCGTCCAACACACAGTATTCCACCGATCTCCTAAACATCAACTTTGATGTGAACATGGATTTTGGCGTGTACTACGCAAAAGCAACTGAAGAAGGTCTGAAATGGGGTGTTCCAAAGTCCTTCGAATCCCTGGGGTCTTCGATCTCTGGTGGTCAGGGTATTATCCCCCTGGCAGTGAATGAACATGGGCGGGTAGCTGCCTTTTGGAAACCACTGGGTAGTATGAATGGCGGGTATATATCATTTTGTTCGTGGCACTATATGCCTATCCGGCAAAGTGATTTGGAAACGATAAGAAAGTTGGCTGAACACGGACTTTAGGCCAAAGAGATTTGGAGGAAAATGCCAGATTAGCAAACTTAGGCTTTGTAAAAGTTCAATCTAAAGCCTCGTTTCGTGACGGAAGAGATAACAATGTTTGCTCAGGTATCGAATTCCCTCCTACAGTTGCACCCTTTTTCAACCGCTGAGCTCGGCCTGATCAAAGAAAGGTTGAAGCTTCATAGGTTGAAAAAGGGTGAGCTGCTATTGAGGGAAGGACAGGTTTGTAACGGACTCTATTACCTCGACCATGGAAGCCTGACGCAAAAGCGAAACGGAGATGGGGAAGCGGTAGTAACAGGTTTGTTCACGCCTGGCGACTGGCTTATGGACAACAGGAGTTTTGTGTCCAGGAGACCGTCAAACACAAGTATTACAGCCTTCGAAGAAAGTCAGGTCTTTGAACTGGACATCGATGCTATTCATGAACTTATCGGTATTTCGCAACTCTTTTTTCGATTGGGAACACTGTTTGAAAACAGGTTCGATGGCGTTGAGGAAGCAGGCAGTCTTAGCTCCATTGACCAGAAGTACCTGCTATTGATGCAGTCGAGGCCAAAAGTTCTTCAAACATTTCCCCTGAAATTGATCGCCTCTTATCTCCAGATCACCCCCGAAACACTGAGTAGGGTTCGCTCCCGCATCAAGTGATACACTTCTTGATTACGATCAAGTGGTTCCATTTGTAAAGCCTCTATTATTGTTCATCATTCAAAAGAACAAGAAATGGACAGCAGACTGGAGAAATCAAGCGGAGTAGCCATTGTTATTGGCTCAGTATTCATGGTGCTTACAATGGCACTGCACCCGGCTGGTGGCGATACAGCCCACATCAGGCAAATGTCTGACATAATTATCGTCAGCCACTCTCTGGCAATTCTGTCCATCATTGTGCTTTCCTACGGCATGGTAGGACTCGCAATCAAGCTCAAGTCCGACATCGTTTTGTCCTATGGAGGGGCAGTGCTGTTCGCCTTTAGTGCTGTAGCTGTGACGATGGCAGCGGCATTGAATGGCCTCGCAGTACCATTTTTCCTGGAGCGAATGGGGGAGATCACCAGCGAAAACAGTGGCATGATCAGAGCTGTGCTGACCTACAATTATTCACTCAATAAAGCCTTCGACCTCATCTTTATCCTGGCGATGTCTGGTGCCGCCGTGCTCTGGTCGTGGGCGATCGTAAGAACGGGCCTGCTAAAAAAGTGGCTAGGATTTCTCGGATTGGTGGTTGGCATTCTTGCCATTGCTATGACGCTTTTCGGGTTTGTTTTTACCGATTTGCTGGGTCTTCGCATTTTTATCGGGGCTTTTGTGATTTGGCTTCTTGCCGTTGGTGTGGCGATGGCCAGGAAGCCGGCTATCTTGCAGACCTGATAAGTGCGCTATAAATACTGCCTCCCTGAAACTGAGAAGGGGTGATGGCCAGCTTCGTAATTGTACAGCCCGAAATTCCATTCACCAGATCACTTAAGTAAGTGAAGCTGAGCGGGTAGGGCACCCAGGCATTTCCCCTGTCGGTGTCATATTCTACTATTATCAGTCTACCACCTGGCAACAAACTGTTCAACACTTTGACAAGAAATCCTTCCTGATCCTTCACATAATGGAGAGAATTTGCCATCAAAATGCCGTGGACGTTCAAATCTTTCAGGTCAATTTTAGTGAAATCTGCCAACCTGGTTTCGATACGGGTGGTGCCTTTGTGGTCGCTTTGAGTGAGGAAGAATGAACTGCTTTTATCGATGGCGGTAACTACGCTGCCTGAAGGCAGTGTTGATGCCAGTGCTCTTGTAAATAAGCCACTACCAGCACCCAAATCAAGCCAGGATTGGGCGTCCCCAGCATTGGATACGCCATTCTCTATCAATTTGATTGCGGTGCTTAGTTCCATTTCTGTGTGAGGAGTAAACATCGAAAGCCTGAGAAATAGTTTATCTTGTTCATAAAAACATTATGGTACTGAAAGGCATCAATTCAATTCTCATCCTTTTCTCACTCTATATGCGCTAACCTTTATGGTTTTGCCTCTTGTTATGATTTATTTAAAGCACCCATTGGCTAAATAAAAGATTGACGGTCGCTGTAATCCAAAATTCAGGGTTTAATTTTGCGCAGGAAAAAGCAATTTGAAGGCAGCATGTTGTCAGAGCTAGAGCAAGAAAAACTAATCAGGCGTTTGCACAAGAAGGTGTGGGCCGTGCAGGAAGATTTTGGTATTATCGAGGCGGGCGATAAGGTAATGGTATGTCTTTCCGGCGGCAAAGACAGCTACACCATGCTCGACATGCTGCTGCACGTGCAGAAGTCGAGGCAGCACGACTTCGACATCATAGCCGTTAATCTCGATCAAAAGCAGCCGGGCTTTCCTGAGGAAGTGCTGCCCAACTACCTGACCAATCTTGGCGTTGACTTTCGCATTGTAGAAAGAGATACCTATTCGGTGGTGGTTGATAAGGTGCCGGAAGGGAAAACCATGTGCAGCCTTTGTTCCAGGCTCAGGAGAGGTATTCTTTACACCACTGCTGAGGAGCTAGGTGCCACTAAAATTGCGCTTGGGCACCACAGGGAAGATGTGCTGGAAACTTTTTTCCTCAATATGTTTTTCAGCGGCAAGCTGGAAGCCATGCCTGCTAAGTACCGAACAGACGACGGTAAGCACGTGGTGATACGTCCGCTGGCCTATTGCAAAGAGGAAGATATCATTCAGTATGCTGAACTAAAACAATTCCCGATCATCCCCTGTAACCTGTGTGGTTCTCAGCCCAATATGCAGCGCAAGGTGATCAAGCAAATGATGAAGCAATGGGAGCAGCAATTCCCCGACCGCACGGAGATCATGCTCACGGCCCTAAAGAACGTTTCACCATCCCATTTATTCGATAAAGATATTTTCGACTTTGATGAACTGGTTTCAAAAGTCGGAAGGATAGATGAATTTGTGCCGTAGGGCGTCACCCTCGCTCAACGCTGCTCCGACTTTTTGACTTCACCATGTTTTGGGTTAAGAAACTTTTGTGAGCACCTAACCTTCTGGTATTCAGTGTTTTTTTTGCCGAAATATGACTCTTCGCTGCACAAGTGAACCACTCGGTAAATTGCAACCTAGAGGCCAGGGTTGATGGCAGAAAAGCAGCTATTTAAAGAGGAGCAACCTTTCAGAGCCAAATGTAATTAAAGGGGTTACTCTCGCCGCCCTGAAAGTGTAACCCCTTTAATTTTCGAAGCGATAAGGGTCTCTATTCACGGTGGCAACTTCCGTTTTGGCGTCGATACTGTGAAGCAGGGCATTGTCTTTGCTGAGTCTGAGCTTGGGTAGACAGCCATGGCTCGTAAATTTTTTTCAGCTCCTAAATTTGCCTTGGCAGGCTGAAAACCAGCACCTATATGCCGTACCTACGGCACTCGCTGTAGATGTGGTTGCTATCGGTTGAGCTGACCGTTATGTCGTCCCTACGGGACTAGGTTGTCAGGTGTCGGTACGGCAGGGAAGGCTATAGGGTGGCGGCCGTCAGCCGCTGGAATGGTGGCAGAAAGGCAGCTATTTAAAGAAGCAACCTTTCAGAGCCGAATTTGATTAAAGGGGTTACTCTCACCACTCTGAAAGTGTAACCCCTTTAATTATCGGAGCGACAATGGTCATTATTCCAGGTGCCAGCCTTCATTTTGGGACTCGGTGTGTGGGAAGCATCGACCGGCTTTGCTCAATCGGAGCTTGGGTAGACGGCCAAGGCTCCTCCATTTAGCTTAGGCAGGTTGAAAACCAGCGCTTATATGCCGTACCTACGGCACTCGCTGTTTATGGATTTCCGGTGGCTTAGCTGACCGTTATGTCGTCCCTACGGGACTTGGTTGTCAGGCATCGGTACGGCAGGGAAGGCTATAGGGTGGCGGCCGTCAGTCGCCGGGGTGATGGCAGAAAAGCAGCAATTTAAAGAGGAGCAACCTTTCAGAGCAGCATGTAATTAAAGGGGTTACTCTAGCCACTCTGCAAGTGTAACCCCTTTAATTGTCGGAGCGACAATCGTCTTTATTCATAGCGCCAGATCCCATTTCGGGGCTGCCATGTAGGGAAACGTTGACTGGCTTTGCTCAATCGGAGCTTGGGTAGACGGCCAAGGCTCCTCCATTTAGCTTAGGCAGCTTGAAAACCAGCACCTATATGCCGTACCTGCGGCACTCGCTGTTTATGGATTTCTGGTGGCTGAGCTGACCGTTATGTCGTCCCTACGGGACTAGGTTGTCAGGTGTCGGTACGGCAGGGTAGGCTATAGGGTGGCGACCGTCAGCCGCCGGGTTGATGACAGAAAAGCAGCTATTTATAGGGGAGCAACCTCTCAGAGCCGAATCTAATTAAAGGGGTTACTCTCA
The DNA here is from genome assembly GCF_040222815.1 of Imperialibacter sp. Classification (GTDB taxonomy): domain Bacteria; phylum Bacteroidota; class Bacteroidia; order Cytophagales; family Cyclobacteriaceae; genus Imperialibacter. Next base: position 93,343 of record NZ_JAVKCH010000001.1, read on the forward strand.
CCACTCTGCAAGTGTAACCCCTTTAATTTCCAAAACGATATGGGCTTTATCCATCGTGACGATACCCATTTAGGGCCAGCAGCAGCCAGGCACTCTACTTGTCATACACCACCAGCGGAAAATCGTTGCCATAGGAGTAGCCAGAAGGGAATTGTGGCTTGCCCTTGTGGGTTTGAGAGAGCTCAGGCACCCGTGACTCTACCCAGGCGCTGAGCTCCTTGATAGTAATCTGCTGGTCAGCATTGGCGCCGTCGGCAGCGCCTGCGAGGCCTTCCAGCAACGCATAAGTAAACACGCCATGCCCCAGTGATTCGAACTCTGTTGCAAACTGCTCAGAGCCTGCCGCCATCAACCAGAACGTGCCAGTGCTCCTGGCCAGCCGGGCAATAGCCCTTTCTTCCGCCGCACCTCTCGCTGCGACGGCACCCAGGGCGGCAGCCGACTGGCATGCGTCGAGGATATACACCTGCTTTTGGGCGTTAATGGTCTGAGCAATGTTTTTGAGTTCGTTAGCAGATAAGGCTTGTTCAAACAGCTCTTCGTCTTTGCCATACAGGTGGGTAATGTTGTGCGGCACCAGGAAAAAGTCGGACGGACGTGTGCCTCCTTCCGACATCACACCGTGGCCGGCATAGTAGAACACAAAAAGATCCTGCTCATGTGCCGATTGACCAATAGTTTCCAGCGCTTCCATCACGCTTTCCCTGGTAAAGTCGCCATTGCGAATAGTGATGGTTTCCACCTCGCTGAATACACCCGAGGCGCCTTGCTCCATCGTTTGTGCGAAGGCATCGGCATCGGCAGTGGCGTAATTAAGGTTGTATTTCGGGTTGAGGTAGCTATCAATCCCGACAGTGAGCAGGTATAGTTTTGGTGGGTCGTCACTTTTGCCCTGGTAGCGCACGACGAGTTTTTTCTTTTCCGACTCCATGCCATCAGCCGTTGCTGCCACTGCATAGAAGTAGTTTTCCTCCCCAAATGTAGTAGTCAGGTTCACATCAAACTCCGCTGTCCCGTTGACCGGCTCAGTGCTACCCACCAGCTTGTTGTTGTGAAACAGCTTGAGCTGACTGGCGTTTTCAATGTTTTCGGTTACTTCAAGGGTAATGGACGACGCCCGGGTGGCCGACTTCACCTTCGGTATTTCCTGGCTCCCGGATATAGCAGCACCATTGAACGATTTGATCCTGAGAGTCGGTACACTGGCTATCTGTGCTTCCAAGTCTACTTCAGGGATGGCGGCTTCACCCGTCATCAGCTCAGCTAACAAACCGGGACTGAACTGCTGGTTGAAGGTGCTCTCCAGCTTCGTTCGGGTAAGTGATCTCCTGGCTGCCCAGTACAGCTTCTCTGATGCATCGGCAGTGCCGTCGAACCGGCCATCTCGGGTCACTACCGCCAGGCTGCCGCCAGCATCCACAAAGATGTAACCGATAATGGCATTCTGAGAGGCGCTGTAGATCTGATTAATATTGTCACCGTAGGCATTAATTAACACCTTATCGTCGTTAAGGGCGTAATGTGGATGCGCAAGATATGTTTTGGGGCTGAGGTTGCGGTTTCTATCGTTGAGACTGACCTTGGTGGTAAACACCTTACCACTGCCGTGGACGTCGAACACACTAAAGCCACGGAAAGCCACTGTGCCCAACACTTTGTCTTTTACCCGAAGAAAAGTCAGGTAGAAACCCACGTCGTCCCGCTGTTCGTTGGATTTGCCATCCACTACGCCAAGAATAAATAGCTCAGTGCCGGCGTCGGGATTGCCTGGGGGAGCATGCCTCAGCACCGGAACAGAGATGGCTGATTGCACCGGCCTGTTTTTCCAGCCGATGACCTGGCCTTTTTGCAGGTGGTCGTAGTCTCCCAGGTAGATGCCCTCGTATTTCTGTAGCTGTGTACCTGTTTCATATAGATATTCAAGGGAGTAGCGCTTCTTGAAAGCACCAATGGTAGGGGTAATCAGTATTTTCTTTTCAAAAGGGCTGAACGACACGATAGAGATTTTTTTGTCGAGCGCAATGGTGGTGGTCAGGCTTTTGGTGGAGGCGTCCCAAATGAAAACCTCTTTCCCAGACACAATGGCAAAGTGATTGCTCACAATCCCCATATCCGTAGTTTTGATAAAATCTTTGGTAGTCTGTGTAAGCGTGACATCCCCGCTTTCAAGGTTTACCAGTCGAAAACTGCTTTCTTCGACAACCAGGACGCTTTGCTGGTCTTGCGTGAAAACAATCTCTTTAACATCCCCGATCTCTATTTTGAAAGTTTTAACGAAGGTGGTATGTAGCAGATCGAGTACGCTAAGCTCTCCGCTACTCAGCAGAAAGGCCGCCAGCTTTTTATCCGGCGACACTGTCATGCCCAGCTGCCGGGCCTGAAGAGCGTCTTCATCATATTCCAGCCGGGTGGGGTCTACTACCTGGCCTTGAAGCCTCCATGCAGAAAGCAGTAACAGAAAAAATATGGAACAGGTAAGCTGTTTCATAAAAGGAAGGTAATAAATTTTTGAAGGCTATGCCAGTAAAGGACGGTTAGGAATACAGTTGGAATAGTCATCACCCTGGGAGTAACCGATCAGAGATTGGGTCTTATTCCCTGGTTACAGCCACCTCCTCCACACCAGCGTCATATCGAACCAAGGAACGAGGGAGATATCCCCCAGATGATGGCACTGAGCCGGACAAATACACTGCAAACATCGGGGGATTCCATTCCGGTTCCAACAAACTACAACCTGAGGTATGGGTAGGGAAGCAGCAACACCCTTTCAGAGCCGAATGTGATTAAAGGGGTTACTCTCACCACCCTGCAAGTGTAACCCCTTTAATGATCGGAGCGACAATGGTCTTTATTCCCGATGCCAGCTTTCGCTTCGGGGCGCTGTTGGGGCCAGGCGTCGGTACGGCAGGGAAGGCTATAAGGCGGCGGCCGTCAGCCGCCGGGGTGATGCCAGAAAGGCAGCTATTTAGAGGAGCAACCTTTCAGAGCCGAATGTAATTAAAGGGGTTACTCTCGCCGCCCAGAAAGTGTAACCCCTTTAATGGTCGAAGCGACAAAGGTCTTTATTCACGGTGCCAGACCCCATTTCGGGGCCCAGATGTGGGGAAGCATCGACCGGCTTTGCTCAATCGGAGCTTGGGTAGACAGTCATGACTCGTCAATTTAGCTCAGGTAGTTTGAAAACCAGCGCTTATATGCCGTACCTACGGCACTCGCTGTTTATGGATTTCTGGTGGCTGAGCTGACCGTTATGTCGTCCCTACGGGACTTGGCTGCCAGGCGTCGGTACGGCAGGGAGGGTTCTTGGGCGGCGACCGTCAGACGCCGGAAGGGTGGCAGAAAGGCAGCAGTCTGGTGTGATCCCTCGTTGAAGACCAGGTTGTAGCGTATTTTCCGAGAAATAACTCAATTCCTTTTAAGTCTATATCTACCTCAGTATCACCGCACAGGCCTCCGCAAGTCCCATAGGGACGCCATCCCGGTAAAACTGGTGTTCGCAGCGAGGCTGAGTGCCGTAGGTACGGCATATATGAGTGAACTTCCTTCAGCTTTTTCTACCTCTTTACCTATGAACTAAGAGTAGGGAAGTAGTAACACCTTTCGGAGCCGAATGTAATTAAAGGGGTTACTCTCACCACCCCGCAAGTGTAACCCCTTTAATGATCGGAGTGGCGAAGGTCTTTATTCACAGTGCCGGCCAACATGCCTGGCAACCTCCAAAAAACCACCACAACCACCCCCAAGTCCCGAAACCCTACATTTTTCTTGAAAACGCTAGAAATAGAACTATTCAAAGACAAATTGATACTTTGTCAATGATAACTGCCATAACAAGCTTGTATTTATCCAATATTAACCTTTTAAATAGCATACGTTTACCTCAAAATAATTAAATAAATAGTTTCCATTTTTGACATAAAATACTGAATTACAGTAAGTAATTATTTTTTCACCAAAATTTAAACCCATGTCAATCGCTTTCAACATTGTGGGAAGAAGGAATCCCATCGATCAGAGTGCACCGGCAAAGTTCTATGCCGTGGTGAACGCCACAGGAGAAGTTAACCAGCGGGACATTTCCCAGGAAATCGCTGAAAGGTCTACTGTAACACCTACCGACAGCATGGCTGTGGTAGAAGCTTTGCTTACCATGATCCCCAAGATGCTTGCCGATGGCAAGATCGTCAGGCTGGGTGAGCTGGGTACTTTTTACACCAGTGTGAAGTCAGAAGGAGCAGCCAGCCCCGAAGAGTTCAAGAAGAGTAATATCTCGGCAGCCAAAGTAAGGTTTAAGCCGGGTAAAATCTTTATGAGAACCCTCCAGGCAGCGGATTTCAAAAGGAAAAACAATGGCAGCATGCCACCGGAGCCAACTAACGGTACTACTCCCTGATTTGGGGCCTGAAAAAGTTGGTGAAGAGTTGAAAAAAGATGGTGAACTTTTCAGAAAAGTTGGCCGGAAAACCAAAACTCACCGCCAACTTTTAAAGACCCGACGTAAAAAGCCCCGGAAGTGAGCAGTTTCACTGCCGGTGAAAATGATGAAAAAGGCCTTCGGGCCTTTTTTTTGTAGCGTTCCCTCAGTTTCTACTACCTCATTTCACCTACTACTTCAATGATCGATCTATGCTCTTCAAAATTTCTATTACTTCCTTCGCACTTGTCTCAAATTCCTTCTTAGCCTCCGCTGGCTTTGCCCTCGTCCAGTCGATAACCTCTCTCAAAAGAGCAGCTTTTGCATCTTGTTTCTTTTGTCCATGTGGCATTGAAAGCACCTTTTCACCTTTTTGAGCAAACCTTTTGGGGTAATACAACTCAAAGTCATCGTGGGACAAAGAGATGAAATGACTTTCATCCCAATCTGGAAAATTTTTCTCTAGTGAGTCCCGAACCGTCTTTCCAGCGTCATCTCCATCGACAATGACCCATGCCTTGTGCATGTATGCACCTGATAAATGTATGAAGACAAATAGACGTAAGAAATCTTTGAACCTCGGCTCCAAATCGTTAACTCCTTGCGCAGCAATGGTTCTGACTTTGTGAACCAGATAGGGAAAAAAGACGGGAATTAGATAATCTCTAACAATTCGTTCTGCAGTCGACTCTTCGAACAACAAGTAACCTTGCCACAGCTCAAAATCAATTAAATCATACCCCAGTTCCGCCAAAACTTGTAATCTATTTTGTGGATCATTGGGTATCTCTTTTACAGTAGAATATGGGAGACTGATTCCATCTCCTTTTTTCATTTCCCAAGACGTCTGAAATATTTTGGTGTCCGATAAAGAACCCAGGTGTTTCAACACAATATTCGAATGGGTTGAAATAATAAATTGATTCTCATTTGACTTCTCTGCAACTATATCCAATAGTTGTTTAAGAGCCTGGGGGTGAAGATCCGTTTCTATTTCTTCAAGAAGTATTATCTTAGCTTTTTGGGTGTACAAAATAGAAAGCAGACCCAAGACCTGTCCAACACCTTGCCCCATATTATTAATATTGATCGTATCGATATTATCGGTGTATATCCCAATTGTTAGGTTCGAACCTGAATTTTTTCCTTGTGCTATAGTTCCTAGTGTAAAGCCAAGGATGCGATCACAAGCGGAATTAAAGTCTGAATGAGAAGGGTGAGCTGGATTATTCAGTTTGTGTAGTCTAGAGGTAAGATTGCCTAAATCCTGTCTTATTTGTCTGGTGCTCTCTTCACTTATATTAGAATCTATATATCCTTTCCTACCGTAGGCAGCATAGAAAACGTTATTTGGTTCTTCACTTGAAAAAGGATGTATAAGCTTAATACTGTCATGAGTAGTATCGCCATTTTCGTCAATAGGGATACTTCTTATTTTATCAATTTCTTCTGTGACATCTAAGTTAGATTCCAGAAGCCCCAAATACTGTTTCTCTCGGTTCGCAAGTAATATAGACGTATTGTTTTGCTCCATTACTATCCGTTTGAGCTTCCCCGATTGATTTTTGTATGAAAAATACTTCACTCCATCGCCCTCGAAACTAGCTGCTACCACTGCCATAGATTCCCCGTTCCGTACGAATCCTTCTGTCGTATGATGACCACCCTGAAATCTGTCAATCGACCTTATAATCGTTGATTTTCCGGAATTGTTGTGTCCGATAATAACATTGATGCCTTTAGAGAGCTTCAAATTTGCTTTTTCGAAGCTCCTAACATTTCTAAGATATACCTCTTCAATCCACATTTTCTTACCGTTGATTTGTACCCGATTACTCGTGAAGAGAAACAGGAAGTTATTTGCTATTTGAAAGTAACCTATTTTTAAAGGAAAGTAACTAATTTATGGCACTACTTCTTTTAAAAACAATGACAGAAGCTCAATTCCACCATGCCGTCCAGCACCGAATCGCTCAAACCGCTGTAGGAGCGGCTGCCTTACGAAATCAAGGGGCAAGGGGAATAGTAAAAAGCTGTAGAGATTATTTTGAGCAGATCGACTTGGGAAAGTTTTTTGAAGCGATGCCAAATGCCGCTGACTATCAGCGTTTTTTGGATGCTCAAACGAACCAACTGTTGGCTGAGTTTCCTGTTACGGTTCGAACCAGTTGGGGAGTGGCTCGCAAGGCGCTCAATCTCTTTTTCCGGGACGTTGTTTACAACAAATACTTTGCCGAGAAGTATCAATTGCCAGATAGTCTGCCCGAAAATCATGTTGCCCTGGCTAACCTTGAAGTGCCACTGGATAGAGATGTGGCATTAGGGATAAAGCGCTGCTATAAACGTCAGCTTCCACCGTGGTATAGCATTAAATCGCTTACTCCTGACTTTAGCAAAGAACTACAACAAAAGGCAAATGAGCTGGCTCATCAAAAAGGCATTGCCAGGGTGCATCTTGATTTGGTATTTTGGAGATCGAAAAAAGGAAATAGCTGAATATGGTTGTAGTTTACAGCCCCAATTTTTCTAATACTCATAAGGAGAATGACCAACGAACAACTAAAGGAGCTTGAAGATAAGCTGTGGGATTCCGCTAACTCGCTACGGGCCTATGGCGGCATCAAAGCAGCCGATTATGCAGTGCCGGTGCTGGGTCTTATTTTTCTCAAGTTTGCAGATAATAAATACTCCGACTACGAGCCACAGATATTGGACGAGTATGTAAAGGGCAAAGGCAGTAGAATGGAGCGATCCATTGAGGAAATAGCCCTGGCTGCCTGCGGCTTTTATCTACCTGAACACGCCCGTTTTAAGCATCTGTTGAACCTCCCCGGCAAAGTAAGTATGGCTAAAGCGCTTGATGAGGCTATGTCGGACATCGAAAAATACCAGGACGCAAAATTCCAGGGAGTGTTGCCGACTGCGGCATATTATGAGATTGAAAAGAAAAGGGCCGACATTCTACCTCAACTGCTCAAAACTTTTTCTGACATCCCTCAGGACGCCTCTGGCGATGTGTTCGGTAAGATATATGAGTACTTTTTAGGGAAGTTTGCCCACAGCGAAGGACAAAAGGGTGGGGAGTTTTTTACACCCACATCGGTAGTGCGATTTATAGTAGAAGTAATTGAACCCTACAGTGGCAAGCTGTACGACCCCGCCTGTGGCTCTGGTGGCATGTTTGTGCAATCGGCCACGTTCTTAAAACGGACTAAACATGATCTCAACGATATTTATGTGTGCGGGCAGGAGTTTATGGGTGAAACGGTGCGTCTCGCAAAAATGAACCTGATGGTGAATAACCTTAGGGGAGAAATAACCGAAGTGAACTCCTATGAAGCTGACCCCTATGACAGCTTTGGCAAATTTGACTATGTAATGGCTAATCCGCCATTTAATGTGAAGTCGGTAAAGGAGGCCACTGTTCAAAACGACCAGCGCTTTTACCACTATGGCCTGCCAAAGAACAAAGGTAAAAAGGATGATAAGATCACTGATGCCAACTACCTGTGGATTTCATTGTTTGCTACTTCGCTCAATGAAAAAGGCAGGGCGGGTTTTGTGATGGCCAATTCGGCCTCGGATGCCCGCAACTCAGAGTATGAGATAAGAAAAAAGATAGTGGACAGCGGCATTGTCGACTGCATGGTAAGTATGCCTTCCAACATGTTCTTCACGGTGACCTTGCCAGCCACACTTTGGTTTTTTGATAAGGGAAAGGTCAGCACCGACCGCAAAGACAAAATACTATTCATTGATGCCCGCAATGTGTACCGGCAGATTGACAGGGCGCATCGGGAGTGGACGGAGGAACAACAACAGAACCTAGCGGCCATTGTGCGACTGTACAGAGGCGAAACAGAACGCTATCTGGAGCTAATTGATGGTTATCTGAAACGAGCAAACAACAACCTGCAAGAGATAGTGCCCCGACGCAAGCAATTGGAAAGCCAACTAGAAACCCTGGTAAACGGTTTGAAGAAAAATGCTGAACAAGCCAAGGGAAAATTAACTCCTGCCAAGCGCAAAAAGTTGGACGAAGCCAATTTCTTTAGCGAGCTAGCTAACTTTAAGAAAGCCGAAGCACAAAGATTGACTGACACCATTAAGCCCCTGAAGCATGCCCTGGATGAAACACCTACCGAAAATGAAGCTCAGCTGGAAGCAGCCAACTTTTTGGCCGATGTGCTAAAGCAGGAACAATACCAATGGGAGGCGCTGAAAGTGGATAGCGATGTTCTGATGGCCCTTTGGAAACAGGCAAATGATGACTTGAAGCTGAAGAATGACAAAGATTGGTCGGAGAATGGACTAAACAGGGCCGGCAAAGCAATAGAAGAAGCGATTCAAGGCTATACTACCACAAGGGAGGAAACCGGCTACTGGCTGGAAAACATGGAATGGCTGCAAAAGCGATTCCCTGATGCCCAATATGAAGACATTACCGGCCTTTGCAAAACCGCCAGGCGGGAAGAATATGCTAAAGAGCAGGATTATTCACTGAATGCAGGAAGGTTCGTAGGCGTTGAAGATGAAGCTGATTTGGTTTCACAAGAAGAATTTCGAAACCGTCTAGATGAGGCTTATCTTCGATTTAGGATGCTGTCTAGTGCATCAGAGGAAATAGAACGATCAATTTCAACTGGCCTTGAAAACCTAATCAGGTATGTGGAGGTATAGTAAAATCGGACGAGAGTGCGCAGTTGGAGATGGTGCTCATGCCAGTATTGAGAGGTGTGCGACTGGTATTATATATCTATCCGCAAAGAATTTAACCTTTGGAGGATTGAATCTCGAAGATGTTTCATTCATTTCTCCAGAAAACTTTAAGAAATATTTTAAAGCTGAGTCCAAAGCATTAACTAAGCCGCTTCCGGGTGATATTTTACTTGGTATCATTGGTGCTGGCCTAGGTGTACCCTATCGAGTGGAAGAAGGAATCGGCGAGTTCGGCATTTCAAGTAGTTTAGCGATAATAAGAGTTGCAAATCCCCAGTTACTTCCGAATTATTTGGCATACTGGATGAAAGGACAATTTTTTCAGCAAAGCTTAAAAAGAATTCAGAGTGGTTCGGCCCAGGGTTTTTTAAGCCTTGAAATGATTCGGTCTTTGCCTATACATTACCCGTCTTATGCACAACAAAAGAAAATAGCCTCCATTCTCTCCGCCTACGACGACCTCATTGAAAACAACAACCAACGCATTAAGCTGCTGGAAGAAATGGCCGAGGAAATTTACAGGGAGTGGTTTGTGCGGCTCCGGTTCCCTGGCTATAAAGATGTTAATTTTATCGATCCGCAAGGTAAAATAGTACCGCATAGCACACTCGGGGCTTTACCGGAGGGGTGGGAGATTAAGCAGCTAAACCTTTTATGCAAAAACCTCAGTAGCAAACGTAGACCCATTTCTTCAATTAATAGGGCAAATATGCATGGTAAGTTTCCTTACTATGGTGCAGCCAAGATTATCGATTACATTGATGACTATATTTTTGAGGGAAAGTACTTATTGGTTGCAGAAGACGGATCAGTAATCACTTCTGAAGGATACCCAGTTCTTCAATTTGTCAATGATAAATTCTGGGTAAGTAATCATGCTCATGTCCTACAGGGACAGGGGGATTTTTCAACAGAGTATCTTTATCTATCATTGTCGAGATATGCTATTAGTGGCCATGTTACTGGGGCTGCTCAACCTAAGATAAATAGAGAAAACTTAAATCGAATCAGCTTACTTAAGCCTCTGCCCCAAATTCTTACAGAATTTAATGGCCTGATAGTGCCTTTGTTCGATCAAAGACATCTATTAATTCAAAAAAATCAACTCCTCCAGCAAACCAGAGACTTACTTCTTCCCCGCCTTATGAGTGGCAAGTTGGATATAGAGAACCTACCTCATCAGATAGACGAGGAACCACTTTCTATGGTGGCCGAAGAGGAGGCTATTTATCATGCAAAAAGAAAATGACAGAACAGCTTGATCTAAATAGATGTAAGCGCTTTTTCACTGAATACATTCAGCTTGAGGAACAATTTTGGCAAGAGCGGATAGAGGAAGAAATTAATCAATTTAAGTTGCTACAAGTGTCTTACACGCCTTTAGATGTTGAACTTCAAGGCTTACTAAAAAAGGAAACTCCCTTTTTTAACGTCTTTCATATTCTCAATATCGGTCATTACGAAACGAGGCTACACACACCCTTTCTTTGCCATTTACTAAATCCGGAAGAAAGTCATCAGCAAGGGAGTCTGTTTTTGGATAGTTTCATGACTCAAATACTTTTCTTGCCATACAACTATGGCAAGATGGAAGGTTTTGAAATATATGAGGAGCTATCGACAGACTATGGTCGTATTGATATTTTTATAGAATTCAAAGTAGACGGATCATATTACTGCGTTCTGCTAGAGAATAAAATATATGCAGGAGATCAGCCACAGCAGGTCGATAGATATTTTAAGTATATTACAGAAGAGCTGGAAGTTTCTGAGCAATGCTTTAAACTTCTATATCTTACAAGGACTGGCAACCCGCCTACCGACGGCTCGATTAACTCCGTATTAGCGGCAAAACTTCGAGGCACTGGGCAATTGGTATTGAAAGGTTATCATCAACACATCATCCCGTGGCTCGAAGGTTGTTTTCCTGCCATTTTATCGCCAACGGTTCGCCAGACTATGTTCCAATATATTAAAGTACTTGAAGGATTATGACCTCAAATAAATATGAAGACAAAATCTACGAATTCTTCTCTATGGAGGAGAATTTCAAGACAATGGTGAAGGTGGCTTCGCATCTTGACGTTGTAAGCAAAAGACTCATCAGGGAATTTTGGGAGCTGCTGAAAGAGCAGTTGAAAGAGAAAATGAAAGAAGAGAGAAGAGATTTCATAGTGGACTTCTCTGGAAGATTCGATGATAAGTGGACTAAGCTTTGGATATATAAGAAGGAATGGCCTACCGACAAAAACGGGCCGCTAATCGCAGTAGCTTTTCAAGCGCTAGATTATGGAGGAAGGCCCTTCGTTGGCATTTTTGTCGATATAGAAAACAATCAATATAAAACTGACTCTATAAAATCACTCCTCCGTGGCAAGAAGAAATTAAAAGACTACGATTCAAATGATCCTGACGATCCCTGGTGGGTCATTTGGCAGATGTTTCCCTTTGAGTTCACAAGTCATGAGAAGCTCTATGAGATATTACCTGAAACGAGACAGTCTGCATTAGACAAGGTAATTGCAGTTGCCTTTGATATGTTGGACGCTATTGAAGAAGAAATGCCGACAGCCCTCAGAGAAGCCAAGAAATGGCAAAGGGGGAAATAATTACCAAATTCCAGCAAAAAATATACAGAGCATTGCATATTTTCAATTCTGAATGGCTTTTATCAATGAATCACATATAGAGCAGTCCGACATCCAGTTTTTTGAACAGGTGCTTAATTATGAGCACCTCAACGCCTGGGAAAAGCAGTTGGTAGGCCGGGATCAAATGAAAGATGTGGTCTTAAAAGATCGGTTGAAGGCCAAACTTACTTTTCTCAACTCCTCCATCCCCGAAGATAAGATTGACTATGCCGTTGCTGAGCTTTGTAAAAGCCGGGCAACCATGACGCCTGTTATGGCCAATAAAGAGGTCTATGGTCTGGTAAAAGGCGGCATTCAGGTAGCATACAAGGACAAGGATGGTGTTGAAGTAAATGACTATGTGAAGGTGCTGGACTTTGAAAAGCCAGAAAGGAATGACTTTCTTCTTGTTTCCCAGCTCAGCATTGAATACCTGCAAACGGATATCATTACACGCCGACCTGATTTGCTAATTTATGTCAACGGGCTTCCGTTGGTCATGATCGAGCTCAAGAATGCCACAGAAAAAGTGAAAGTGGGATTTGATAAGAACCTCAAGGACTACCGGAGGGACATTCCTCAGCTGTTTTGGTACAATTTGTTCGTATGTATTTCCAATGGCATAGAAACCAGGGTTGGGGCGTTTAACGCTCCCTGGGGTCATTTTTTTTCCTGGGTCAAGCTTCATGATACTGCCATCACTCACGATCAACTCGGCCGTCAGGAAGTGGAAGCAGCGGGCAAAGCCAGCGGTGAACACCTCAGTTTGAAGCTTTTCGCAGAAGGCCTTTGTAGCAGAGAAAGCCTGCTCGATTACTATGAAAACTTCGTGCTTTACCATAACAATAAGGCAAAGATAATTGCCAAAAATCACCAGTTTCTTGGGGTAAACAATGCCATAGAGTCATTTAGGAACAGAGATGGAAAGAAAGGGAAGCTTGGAGTGTTTTGGCATACACAAGGCTCTGGTAAGTCGTACTCGATGATCTTCTTTACCCGGAAGATTCGCCGCAAGATGACGGGCAATTGGTCCTTCCTTATTATTACTGATCGGCAAGACCTCGACGACCAAATCTATCGAAACTTCAAGGAAACAGACACAATCATTGAAACTAAAGAGCAGAAGGAGAACTACTACCGCCCTTCTAGTCGGGACAAGCTGAGGGAATATATGCAGTCCAACCGGACTTATTTGTTCTCTATGATATACAAGTTCGGGATTGAGAAGGGCAAAAAGTATCCACACCTGACGGATAGAGACGATTGGATTGTAATAGTGGACGAAGCCCACCGCACGCAGTACAAAGGGCTGGCGGAAAATATGCGAATTGCTATACCCAATGCGCAGTACATCGCTTTTACCGGGACACCATTGTTACGAAATGAGCTTACCAGGGATTGGTTTGGCCCTTACGTGTCGGAATACAACTTTGCCCAGAGCATAGATGATGGTGCTACCGTGCCTTTGTTTTACAAAAAGACTGTGCCAAGGGTAGAGCAGGTAAATGAAGATCTGATAGGGAATGCCGCCGAAATTCTTGAAGACGAAAAACTGAGTGAGGAACAACGAAAGAAACTAGACAGGGAGTATACCACGCTTTTTCAAATTGTAAAACGAGAAGACAGGCTACAAGAGATTGCCAAACACATTGTGCAGCATTATCCTTACAGGTTAGATGTGATCAATGATGAAGGAGCCCGTAGGCCCATGAAGGCCATGGTGGTCTGCATCGATAAGTTTACGGCTGTTCGCATGTTCGAATTTGTGCAGCAGGCCCAAAGGGAGGAAATCAAAGACCTAAGGAAGAAGATCAACCTGTCTTTAGATACCGATACAAAGAAAAGATATAAGCGAGCCATCGCTTTTATGGAGGAAACCAAGATGGCTGCTGTGATCAGCCTTGAGGGAACCGAAAAGGAGGAAGTGAAGAAGTTTGAGTCAGAAGGGCTTGCCATTAAGGCACACCGTAAGCTCATGGAATACCCTGATGACGACGGCCGCAACATTGAGGACTATTTTAAGGATTCGAATAACACTTATAGGATTGTGTTTGTCACTGCCATGTGGTTGACTGGCTTTGATGCACCGGCCGTCTCCACACTATATCTCGACAAGCCCCTGCAAAATCATACACTCATGCAGGCAATCGCCCGGGCCAACAGGGTAATTGACGGAAAGAAGAACGGGTTGGTCATTGACTATTTCGGTGTATTTCGAAATCTAAAGAAGGCCCTGGCCGCTTATGCTGAGGGAACCAAGGGAGGCAGCGAAGAAGATGAGGACGAATTACCTGTGAAGGAGTTCGAGGAGCTATTGGTAATGCTTGTACAGGCAATTTTAGAGGCTAAGCAATTCTGTAAGGACTTGGGCGCTGATCTTGAACAGATACTCGTACTGGGGGAAAAGGGATTTAAAGAAATTGAGCTATTCAGGGATTACGCCAATTTGATTTTGGCGAAAGATGAACACCGCAAGCAGCTAGGTCTTTATGTCAATACAATCAGCAGCTTGTATGATTCGGCCCGCCCTGAAATATATGAGCACCCCGAAATAAAAGCTGACAGAGACGTGTTAGAGTACCTTCGGAAGGTAGTTGATAGAAATGTTGACCAGGACGAGGCGATAAAGCGAACGAAAAAGAGGCTGGACAATTTATTGGATACGAGCGTTCAGGGAATGGGTGATTTGCGGGATCACGATCATGTGTACATCCGTGACACCTCCAGGCAAATAGACCTGAGTAAGCTGGACTTCGCCACTTTGCGTGCAGAGTTTGCAGAAAAGAAACACAAGAATATTCAGTTTGCTGATTTACGAGGCCTGATGGAGATCAAGTTGAATCAAATGATGGGGCAGAACAAAACCAGGGGTGCATTTCTGGAGCGGTTTGAGGATATTATTAAGGATTATAATTCAGGAAGCCTTTCAATTGAGGAAGCCTACAAAGAGCTGATAAAGCAAGCCGAGGAGCTTTCAGATGAACAGGAACGGGCCGCAAGAAACGACATGACCGAGTCGGAGCTTGAACTGTTTGACCTGCTAAAAAAGGAAAAGCTGACAAAGGAGGAAGAGAAGAATGTGAAGCTAGCAGCGTCCAGCCTGCTAGAGATACTTTTTGACTCCAATAGAAAAATATTGATCCAGGAATGGCATAGAGAAAAGGCATCTCAGGAGATGGTGCGGCAGGAGATCAAAAAGATTTTGAATGAGACCCTTCCAGAGTCGTATGACCGAAAGGTTTTTGCCGAGAAGTCTGATGTTATCTTCCAGCATTTTTATGAACTGGCGGAGATGGGAAGAGGGTTTGCGGCTTGAAACCGGAGGATAACTTAACTTAAGCTATTATGACCAAGAAGAAGATAACTATCAAGAAGAAGATAACTATTCTTACGGGAGCTGGGTTTACTTCAACTGATTCATTTGCCGGGGTCGAAACCGCCTCTTTGACAGATGAGCTCCGGACACTATCGATCCATAGTATTACTTTGGGTGGCTTGATGCCTGGGGAGTATCTCTATAGGAAATTATGCCGCCATTACGGATTGGAAGCCACAACACCAGCCACTCGAACGGACGTGGTAAATTTTGAAACAATCATACACTTCCTTGAGGAACTTTACGCATTTCAATCATCCAGGCATTCTTTTGATTCTTGTGATGCTTCAGATCGAACCCGAAACTATCCCTTCAAAGGTATAAAGCCGGCTTTTTTGGAGCTATCAGCTGTAGTAGAGGCAGATTTTAAGAGAGCCTCGGAAGACTTCAACAGCGAATCGATTATATACCCACTGGTGAGTATGATTTATCGTTATTTCATCCATCATATAACTCACAAGCTTGAAGCGTTCAATTCGAACGAGCGCAATGCTGGGATGGAGCTATTTTCAAATGACTTCTTATCCATCAGATTGCAGGAATCGGATTACACTCGAAGAATTTACACCCTTAATTACGACAATTGGCTTGTGAGGTACCGTAGTTTTTTCGATGGATTCGACGAAGATGGAAGATTGATCGGAAGTAAAATATTTTCGGATACAAACTGTGACTGTCATTATAATCTACATGGATGCATTTATTGGGACACTTTTATAGATCCTGACAGAGTAAGAAAAGAAGCCAAAGTAGCAAACTATGCAGGTCAAGTTCAGTCGTCAGATAACGGGCTAAATAGAGAGCCTCTTATTCCAACACCTATCATTTCCGGTTACAACAAAATGCAGCGAATGAAGTATAGCCCTTTCCTGCACTTCTATTACGCATTTCAAAAAGATATCATTGAGTCTGATTTGATTTTGACTATCGGGTATGGATTTGGAGATACCCACGTAAATAACTTGCTTAGCCTGTCAACCAAAACAATAGTGGCGTGTAACCATTTTGTCGCCCAGCCAAAGGATGGAAAACCTCCTATAAAACCTTTCACTGAAGATATTTACCAATGTCGCCATGAGCTAACTAATATTTTTGAGGCAGAATTTCCAGACGATTACTATTTTTTAAAGAAAGACTGGGGTGAGTCCAAAGACGGAAGAGTAAGATTATGGTGGAAGGGAATTGGGCAAGAGTTTTACGATAACTGGGATGAAATAAGTATCTAATTTTATGGGTAGCGAAGTTTTGAGTTGAATCTGCCCTTGATCAGCAGAAGATTCTTGCATCCAGCAAGCCTATTTTCTTTGAGAGCTTACAATAAAATACTTTGATTATCAGTGTAAAAAGTGTAACGTATTTAAAATAATGTCTAATTATAACTTTAAATATGACTTATTATGAAATATGCTATCTTCATTGACGACGATGATCCTGCATTTAGATATGAGGGTCTTGTAAGAGCTGCATTTGACAATTGCGGTAAATATGGCGATCCATTTAAATATGCTGCTCAGGAGGTGTATGATAATTTTGTCGGCGAAATTACTTTGAGAGGAAGAAGGGCTCTTTCTACAGCTCTAATTAAGCTGATTGTTGATAACCCGGAAAACAAAGCTATTGATGGTCTTAAATCTCTTGAAAACGATGTTTGGGAAGCTAAAGAGCAACAAGATATTATTAAGATAATAGATGAAGCCATAGAGATTCTGAAACGACTGGAATAAGTCAAAGAAACCTCAATCATGTTTAAGATATATTATGTCGATACGATGGTGGGCGAGTCGGGGTCTTTCTGGCTCGACTTATTTATCACGATTATCGGAACACTTTTAGGTTTTTGGGGTGCGCTCTACCTAACCGACCTGCAATGGGGTAACATACTTCGCCGCTCAATTCTCTGACCCTATATTGAAAGACAGTCCTCGCACTTTGAAGCCAACTATTAATAAAATCCCATTTGTGTAGACATCCTTATCGTTGACGGTTTCCGTATAAAAGTTACCGTATCCTAACCCAACAGAAAAGGAATTTAACATCGGAATTGTGATCGACTCTTTACTATCATCAATTGATATTTTAAAATTGAAACCAACTGATGCGGCTAGGTTCGTGTTCCCTGTATTGGTAAGTTGTACTTGAGGGCCATCGATTTTTTCTGTTGCAGTCAAGGTGTTTACGCCCGTCCACAGTGCAGAAACGTATATTCTTGCAACTTTATTCAAATCATATGAATACTCTAGCTCAGGTAATACTGAGAGACCGACGAACGTAGCTTTATCTTTTGTATTGTATAGGAAAAAACCGTTAGGAGTTCCATTTATACTAATATGGTGCCTTTTTCCAGTAAGTTGACTATGACATACAGTGGAAAAAGATAGGAGGGCAAATATTGAAAGAATGAGGCTTTTCATATTAGTAGACTAATTTTTGCAATAAATTTTGTATTTATTACTACACCTATCAATACTTATTTATAAGTATTGTCGCACTTTATCTATTCTATTTATCTATTTAATACACACCCCTTGCATAATTTTATTCGTAATTTAGAGATGGTGCTTTAAAATAGCATGAACGAGAGAGCCATTTTTCAACTAAGTATTGAACCCTAAGCTGCACCTAAAACTCAAGAAAAATGCGTTTTCAATCTAATACCGCATTGCGTTGGCAGGGATCAGAGACAAAAGCTTTGTGAAGACACACAATTTAACGATTGCGACGATCATAGCTTTCATTTACTCAAAGTTGAAGACAATGGGGGTGCCGTAGGGTCAGTGCTTTAGAGGTATTAGGCTTCGGAAAGATCGAGCTCCGTATTAGACAGATTGCCCGTGACGGGGAAACACAGCTGTCCTTGAGATTTCACACATAATAGACAAGCACTGAGGCAGCTTCGCAAAGACGGGCAGGTGGTGGTAGGTGCTTTGGAAGTGGGTTTGCAGTATGCCCAACTCCCATCAACCCCTAAATAAACCTCTCCCTGAACTGCAAATTGTACATCCCATACAGCAGGCATGGGCTGGTGGCCACCAGCAGGTAGAGGCGGTTGCGGAAGATGATAGTGGTCCAGATGAATTCGCTCATGTCACGGGGTAATGGCTAATTGAAGGATATGGCTCCGTAGCCATCTTCGGCAGTTTTTCTTGGGGATTCCGTTCCACGTCGGCTCCCTTTTCGCTTGCAGCGAACGGTTCGAAATGACGAAGTTTGGTCGGGCTTCGGCTGTATGGCTGACGATTGTGTTCTGGTACTCTCCACAGTTCATATTTCTTCTTCCCACCAGATTCCTATAACAATAATTGCAGTGAGGTCGAGAGCGGATTCGAACCAATCCTCGTGTTTACTTTCAATTCCCTCAAATAAACCTCTCCCTATACTGCAAATTATACATCCCATACAGCAGGCAAAGACTGGTGGCGACCAACAGGTAGAGGCGGTTGCGGAAGATGATGGTGGTCCAGATGAACTCGCTCATGTCACGGGGTTCGCTGAAGGGGTTGAGGAATACGTTGTAGGGGCTGCTTTGTAGCGGGTTGGCAAACACAAAGAACATAAAGGCAATGATCACAATCACGATGGCGGTGCCGTTGCCGTTGCGGATGAGTGTAGACACTACAAAGGCCACCGAGGAAAGGAACACAATGGGAAACATGACCTGACCCAGCATAGGCAAAATGTCGAATCGGAGCAGGGTGAAGTTGGCCAGCGCTGCCAGCACGAGCAGGATACTGGCCGCCACGCCGGCGGTGATTACAAAGCGCACCAGCCACACCTTGTAGCGGTAGTTGGGAATGCCGAAGATGGTTTCCAGCATTTTGGAGTCGTCGTCGTTTTGAATGCCATAGGCCATGGGGTAGAAGATGAGCAGCAGGCCGGGGAACACGAGGAAGCCGTAGATAACGGCCTCGTTGAAGTTGGGGTCGTCGAAGATGGCAATGGTGATGATCAGCCCAAAGAACAGGAAGGCCGCCACCACAAAGTAGACGAACTTGTTGGCGAAGATCACCTTGATATTGTAGGTGATCAGTCTATACAGCAGGAACAGGTAGCTCTTCATTGGCTTTGTTGTTTTTACTTTTCATTAACCACAGGTAAGCATCTTCGAGGTTGGCCCGCACCGGCGTGGCATCGGCCCGGGGCTGCTCACCCGCCAGGCATTTCACCCGAATCTTGTCGCCTTCCCGCATATGGTGCACAATCACATAATGGCCTTTTTTTTCTTCAAACTGCTCCGGCGAGAGGTGGAACTCCCACACCTTGCCCTTGGCCAGCTCGGCCATGCTCGTAGGACTGCCGTTGTATTCAATATTACCGGAAATCAATACCGCCAGGTGGTTACAGCTGCTGGCAATGTCTTCGATGATGTGGGTGGAGAATACCACAATGCGCTCCCGGCTCAGCTCCACCAGCAGGTTACGGAAGCGGATGCGCTCCAAAGGATCCAGACCAGCCGTGGGCTCATCCACTACGAGTATTTTAGGCAGGTGGAGCAAAATCTGGGCAATGCCAATGCGCTGCTTCATACCGCCGGAGAAAGAACCAATCTTCTTGTGCTGGTGCTCGTCCATGTGCACGGCTTTGAGCACGTACTGCACCCTGTCTTCTCTTTCCTTTTTGTTGCTGATCTTCCGCAGGATGGCCTGGTAGTCGAGGAACTGGTAGGGCGTCATGTTTTCGTAGGTGCCAAAGGCCTGGGGCAGGTAGCCGATAAGGCCCTGGAGCTCCTCCCGTTTCAGGGTGGTGTCGTGGCCATTGATCCAGATCTTGCCATAGCTCTGGTCCATGATGCCACACAAAATCCGCATCAGGGTGGTTTTGCCGGCACCGTTGGGGCCCAGCAAACCAAACATGCCCTGCTCAATGGTGAGGCTCACACCTTTCAGCGCTTTGAACTGCGACTTCTTAGGCTTTACAAAGGGAATGGCCAGGATCAGCTTCCAGTACAGGCGCCGGATGCCTTTGAAGCGCCCGGTAATTTGCTGCGGGTCTACTGTTTGCTTCGCCAGCTTATTGGCCATGCGCACCAGGAACAGGCCAATGAACCAAAGCAGAATCAACACAATGCCCAGGCCCTTCACCTGGATATCGGCGTAGAGGTATACGGCACTGGCAATGGGGAAGACCCAGTAGAGGAGTCCGCTCAGGAAGCTGAACAGTCGTGGTCGCTTGTCGTCGGCCCACTGCTCCACATCGTGGAAGATGGAAAGGAGCAGGGCATGCAGGGCCATCATGAACACCAGCTGCCAGAAGGCTTTGTCGAGGAAGAAGTAGATGAAGTAGACGAGGAAACCGATCAGGGCCACCTGCCAGATGAGGTTTTGGAGAATGCTTTTGCCGGTGACGATTTCTTCACCCCGCTCGTCGAACAGGTGCTTATTGCCTTTCCATTCC
Source organism: Imperialibacter sp. (assembly GCF_040222815.1). Lineage (GTDB taxonomy): Bacteria > Bacteroidota > Bacteroidia > Cytophagales > Cyclobacteriaceae > Imperialibacter. Next base: position 113,876 of record NZ_JAVKCH010000001.1, read on the forward strand.
CTCAGCCAGCGGCCGGGTCTGCCATACACTTTGGTGAGGTTTTGCACCTCAATATGCATTTTCTCGTCCTTGCCCACCATTTTGGCATTGGCCTGGCGCAGCGAGGTCATGATAAAGTGTGTGCCGCCCGGCACGAGGATCAGCGCAGACAGGAACCAGATCGACTGCCAGAGGAAGCCTTCTATCTGGGTGAAGATGAGAACGGCAATCAAGGTCATCAGCCCGATCTGTGTGAATTTTATCACTGGCTTCAATCCCCGGAACCAGTCGAGCACACTTTCAAAGCCTGCACTCATGGTAGGGATGTAAATCAGCGTGAGGATGGTGGCAAAGGCGAGGCCGCCCATCACGGTAATAGCAAAAGGTTGTCCAATGCTGACCACGTATTCCGCCTCACCCAGCGCCAGTGGCAGCATGGCCACAATGGTGGTGATGGACGTGATAAGGATGGGCCTGATGCGGGATATGCCACTCATGATGAGGGCCCTGTATTTGTTGTAGCCCTGGCGGCGGAGCAGGTGGGAATAGTCGATGAGGATAATGCCATTGTTCACCACCACACCCAGCAGGATGAGGAACCCGATGAGGGTATTGGCGTTGAGCAGGGAGTTGCCGGTAAACGTGAGGCCGATAAAGGCCCCAATGGCAGCCAGCGGAATGGAGAACATGATCACCACAGGCAGGTAGAGCGATTCGAACACAGCCGCCAGGATCATGAAGATGATGACGATGGCAGCGGCAATGAGGAAATAGAACTCGTCGAACAGGCCTTCGTCGTGCACCACGTCCACCACAATGCCGGAGGGGATGTTGATACCGGCCACAATCTGGTCGATTTCCAGGCGGGACGCTTCCAGCAGCGATTCGGAGTTCACCACTTCGTCGATAAAGCTGTAGGTGATCTCAATGCGTTTCTCCTGGTTGAGCCGCCTGATCCGGCTTTCACCCGCCGAGTAAATCACCGAGCCAATGTCGGACAGCGTATGCGTAGCGCCTGCTGCATTAGTGATGTCCATTTCCCGCAGATCGTTCATGTCTTTGGCCGCCAGTTCCACCTGATCCTGCGTGCGGATGGTGATTTCAAACTCTTCGTCGCCGCTCACAAAGTTGGAGCCGGAGGCAAAAGAGGGTTGGAAGTCGTTGAGACCCGTGGACACATCCTGCTGGGTGATGCTGTTGGCACTCATGCGGCGCTGGTCAAACAAAATATGGGCTTCCGGCCGCTCCGGGCTCACATTCACTGTGCTGCGCTCCACCGACTGCAGCCCTGCAACGAAGGTGTTGATGTCGTTGGCGATGGACTGCATGGCTTCAAAGTCGTTGCCCTTGATGATGACCTGCTCAGAAGCGCTGCCAATACCCAGCATGCGCTCGAAGTCGTCGGAAGGGGAGAAGCCACTGCCATCCTGGCCTGAGGAAGCAGGTGGCGCATCGAGTGAGATGTCGAGGTCTTCAAAGTCTTTGGATATGGCACTGAGCCTGTTTCTCAGGTCGGCAGCCGAAATGGTGTCCAGTTTGTTGAAGCCTTCCACCACCTGCACAGTCAGCACGGAACTTCCTTCCGACACCTGGCTGATGAGCTTGTCCACCACGTGAATGGCCATCACCTTTTCTTCCACCTTTTGCGTGAGCAAATCGGTAGAAGCCAGCGTAGCGCCCTGTGGCATGGTCACAAACATGTTCATGTTCTCGGTTTCGACCTCGTTGAGACTGGCCACGCTGATCAGCAGGCTGAGGCCAATGGTGATGAAGAACAACACAATCCCACCGATGATGGTAAAGGCGGGCCTTCTGAAGCACGATTTCAGGATGACCATGTACATCTGGATCGTGCGCTGGCGAATAGAGGCGTTTTTAATCAATGGCGCTTTGGCCTCATCGGTCTTGCCAATGGCGGCGTGGGCCAGCATGGGAATCAGCACCAGGGCTACGACCAGCGACACCAGCAGGGTGGAGATAATAGAAACGCCTATTTGTGTGCCAATGGTGGTCGCCAGGAAGTTGGTAGAGAAAATAAAGGGCAGGAACACCGTGACTGTAGTCAAAGTAGCTGCAATGACTGACCGCATTACTTCTTTGGTTCCCTGCACCACGGCTTCTTCAGGGGGCTTTTTGTTCACCACATGGCGGTAGATGTTTTCGATCACCACCACGCTGTTGTCGAGCAGCATGCCAATGGCCAGGGCCATGCCTATCAGCGTGAGGCTATTGATGGAAATATCGTAGGCGTAAAAGAAATTAAAGGCCGTGTAGACTGAAATGGGAATGGCCAGGGCAATGCTGAGGATGAACTTGAGCCTGCGCAGGAATACCCACAGCACGAAGATGGCCAGCAGTCCGCCGGTAATGGCCAGCTGCTGGATCTGGTCGATGTTTTTGCTCATCGCCTCGGCCTGGTTGTTTTGCACCACAATCTGCACATCCATGGGCTCCAGCTCGTCGTTGAGCTCATCGATGGCGGCGAGTGTCTTGTCAGAAAGCGCAATGAGGTTGGCCTGCCGGTCTTTGGAGAGGCGGATGGACACAGCGTCCTTGCCATTGACCCGGCTGAGGGTAGTTTGCTCTTTTACCCCAAAGAAGACCTGAGCGACGTCGCTGAGCAGCAAAGGCCCTTTTTCCGATACCACCAGGCTTTCGATATTGTTGATGTCTTTGAGCTCGGCGGTCACGTTCACAAACACATTCTGCCCGTTGAGCTCTACCTGCCCCACAAAGGCACTCTTGTTGGAGTTTTGCGACAGCACACCGCTGATGGTATTAGGGGTGATGCCATGGGCTTCGCACACTGCCTTGTCCATGATGATCTCCACAGTCTTTTGCCTGCCACCAAATACTTCCACGCCACCCACACCATCGATCTCACTCAGGCGGTCGAAGATGTACTGGTCGGTGACGTTCCGCACCCTGTCCACACCACCGCTGCCCAGCACCTGCACATCCATAAAGGCGTTGGAAAACTGGTCGGTATCTACTTTGATGATATTGACAACAAACTCCGGCGTAAGGTCAGCCTTGATGCTGGCTACCTTTTGCTCCAGCTTGAGGTAGGCGTATTTCGTATTGGTGCCCTGCACAAAGGAGATGAAGATCATCCCTTGCCGGCTGTCGGCCGTGGCACTGATCTCGTCAATGCCTTCCAGCGTGCCAATCACGCCTTCCAGCGGAATGATGGCCTGGCTTTCCATGTAGGTAGGGTCTACCTCTGAAGCGGAACTCACCTGCACAATGAGGATGGGCAGCTCCACATTAGGGAAGAGCTCCACCGGCAGCTTGTTGTACGAGATGTAGCCCATCACCGAAAACCCGATGAAGAGCATCGATACCAGTACTTTCCGCTTGATGATGGTATGTAAAAGTCCGGTGTTAGACATGAGAGGCTTTGGTCAGGCGGCGTTTCACATTGGCCAGTCGTTCGACAATGCTTTCAATGGTTTCGTAAAAACACGGGATCACAATCAGCGTGAGCAGGGTAGACGTTACCAATCCACCAATGACAGCCACGGCCATCGGCGCTCTGAGTGCAGCACTTTCACCAAATCCGAAGGTGAGGGGCAGCAGGGCCAAAATGGTGGTGAGACTGGTCATGATGATGGGCCGGAACCGTCGCTGGCCCGCATCGAGGATAGCGTCCCGGATGGGCATACCGTCCCGTTTGTTCTTGTTGATGCTGTCGACGAGGATAATGGCGTCGTTCACGGCAATACCTGTGAGCATAATGATGCCGATAAAGGCCATCATGTTCAGGGGCATCCCCAGGATAAAGAAGGAGAGGAGGGCACCCACACCGGCCAGCGGAATGGTAAGCAAAATGGTGAAGGGGTGGAGCAGCGACTCAAACTGCGAGGCCAGCACCATGTACACCAACACAATGGACAGGATGAGTGAGAAAGTAAGGTTCTGCATCGATTCCTTGCGCTTCAGCTCCTGGCCTGCCACGTCGATCTTATATTGAGGCGGTACTGTCAATCCTGAAAGGCCGTCTTCCAGCGACTTCACTACTTTGTCGTAAGGCTTTTCCTGGTTCACCCTGGCGCTGATAAGCACCACCCGGTTTTGATTTTTGCGGTAAATGGAATTGGTGGCAAACTCAGTCGTGATGTGGGAGATCTCACCTAAAGGAATTTCCTGCTCCCCGCTTTTGATCCGCATATTGTCGAGGTCGGCCAGCGATACCTCGGGCACTTTTATTTCTATGTCCTGCATTTCGCCGCTCCGTTCAATGGTGCCCGCATGCTTGCCTTCCAGCTGGTCTTTGATTTGGGTGACCACGTCTTCGATGGACAGCTTGAAGAGGCCAGCCCTGTACTTGTCCACATCCACCTGGATCTGCGGCACGCCATGTTCGAGGTTCGACATGGGCTCGTAGATGTCGGGGTTCCGGGTCATCACTGCTATGACGGAGTCGGACAGGGAGCCGAGTGTTTTGAAGTCGGTGCCACTGATCTCTACAGCCAAAGGCATTTGCTCTTCGCCCAACACGGCATTCAGGGCGCTTTCATCATTAGAAAAAGTAGCTTCCAGTCCGGGAATACTTTCGAAGTAAGTGGACAGCCTGTCGGTGATGGCCGCAATGGCCAACTCGGTGCTTTCGTTGAAGATCAGCTTCAGGTTGGCTGTGTTCTCTTCGTACACATTCTCGTTTTCAATACCCGACTGACTTTGCTCCGGCCCGATGTGGGCATACACCTTATCGAGCTGCCCTTCGAAAAGCTGGAACAATTGTGCCTCGATTTGTCCGACCGTCGATGAGGTTCGGGCCAGGGCGGTGCCGTTGGCGAGCTTGAGATCTACCGAGATGGCTCGTGTGCCCGACTGCGGCATGTATTCGCTGCCAATGACCGACACAAGCTGAAACGACCCCACCACCAGTACCAACGAGGCGATGATGAAGGCGATGCGGTATTTAAGCACGCCATTGAGGAAGCTGCGGTAACGGGTAAACTTCAGGGGTTGTACTTCCAGCACTGTCTTGTCGTTTTTGAAGACCCTGGCGAACAAGGTAGGAATGACGAGTATAGCCACGGCCAGCGAAGACAACAGTGAAAATGCTACCGTCCAGGCCTGGTCACGGAAGAGTTCACCGGACGGGCCTTGCAAGTAAACGATGGGTAGGAACACGATGATGGTGGTGAGGGTAGAGGCGGTAATGGCCCCGCTTACCTCGGCTGTACCAGCAATGGCGGCGTCTATGACACTGAGCCCTTCTTCCCGCTTTCGGAAGATGGCTTCCACCACCACAATGGCATTATCGACCAGCATGCCTGCACCGAGGGCCAAACCACCGAGCGTCATTACGTTCAGGGTAAGCCCATTGAAATACATCAGGTTAAAAGTGGCAATGATGGAGATGGGAATGGCGATGCTGATGACCAGCGTGGAGCCGATGCGGCGCAGGAAAACAAAGAGCACCAGCATGGCAAACAGGGCACCGTACAAGCCCGATTCTTTTACCTCGTCGATAGCGCCCTGGATAAACCTTCCCTGGTTTTGGATGATCACAAACTCATAGCCCGGCACGGACGTCTTGAGGTCTTCCAGCACCTCGGTCAGCTCGTTCACGGCGTTCACCGTGTTGTACCTGGTTTCCTTATAAATGGACATGCCCAGGCTTCTGCGTTGGTTCACCCGCACAATGCTGCCAGCTTCTTTGTCCATGATTTTGAGCGTGGCTACCTCCCGAAGCAGTACTGGAACTTGATTAGTGTTTACTGGTTGATTATTAGATGTTTGTGCTGTTTCAGCTGAAGTAGTTGTTACGGGTGTTGTGCTGGCTGCCGATGTGGAAGTTCCTGCGGTAGTGTAGCCCACCACAAGGTTTTCCAGGTCTTCGGGTTGCTCTATAATGCCCAGGCCTTTGATGATATACTTTCTGCCCAGCTCTTCAATGAAGCCACCGGAAACGTTGCGGTTATAGCTTTGGATTTTGGCCACCAGATCATTCACCGTAAGCCCAAAAGATGCTAGCTGATGAGGGTCTGTTTCGAGCACAATCTCTTTTTCCTGCTCTCCCGACAGGCGCACTTCGGCAATGCCCGGCAGGCGGATGAGCTCGTTCCTGAAGTTGGTTTCGGCTACTCTGCGCAGGGCATCAAAGTCATTCGACGCTGGGTTGTAGATACCCAGGATCATGACCGGTGTGGCGTTGGGGTCAAACTGCGAAATGGCAAACTCGTCGATGTCGTCGTTCAGCGAATAGCTCGACAGCGACTTCTGCAGATCGAGGAAGGCCTCGTCCATGTCTTTGCCCCAGTCGTAGTGCACGGTTACCCTGCCGTAGCCCGTCTGGCTGATGGAGCTGACTTCCACAGCACCACTCTGGCGGATGGCAATGGATTCGATGTTTTCCACGAACTGTTTTTCGATCTCTGACGGCGGCCTGATGCCGGCTTTGAGCTCCACGAAGAGGGTGGGGTTCTTCAGGTTGGGGAAGAGCTCTATCCCAAGCTTATCGAAGGAAATGGATCCAAGAAGGATGACCGCCATCACCATCATGAGAATGGTAATGGGGTAGGACACGGCTAGGGAGACTATCTTTTTCACGCTTTTGAGGTTACTCGTTAAATGTTACTCGTTATTTATTGGTCACTTCGGTCTTCCGACTTCCGTCTTTCCTCACTTCCTTCGACTGAGATTTTACCCCGGCCCTAAAGGGTGCAATAATGACGATTGGGGTCTCTACTGTATTTGTGTTCCTGAACAGAGATTTTACACCAGTAGCTAACGGAAACGAAATGATCCACCATACACCCTTTAGGGGCAGGGGTTCAAATGTGGCCAGGGAGACTATCTTTTTCACGCTTTTGGGGTTATTCGTTAAATGTTACTCGTTATTAGTTATTGGTCACTTCGGTCTTCCGGCTACGGTCTTCCGACTTCCAACTTCCGTCTTCTGTCTTTCCACCTTTCGGGCGGCTGACGGTTTCCCTCGCACTTTCCATCGCTACAGTACCGACGCCTGCTTCGGTCTTCCGACTTCCAACTTCCGTCTTCGCTCTCCGGTCTACCGACTTCCAACTTCCGTCTTTCCTCACTTCCTTCGACTGAGATTTTACCCCAGCTTAGGGTTATTCCTGATTCTTTTTTACGGTGATGAGTACGTATGTTCATTTTATCTACTTTCTGTAATCAAATCCTTTCAACCATTGACATGGTATTCAGTACTATATGTGCAATTATTAAAGGCCAAAGATTTCTGCCAGTTAGTACATAGACAGCCCCAAAGACTAGCCCGATTAAACCTGTGGTTATAGATCTTGGCGAAAAGTCATAAGAGTGTCTAAAACCAAAAATTGCCGCTTGCATTAGCACTGCCAGTATAGTTGAAAGTGGGACTTTAGTAAACAGGGATTCAAATCGGTTAAGTGAGAATCCCCGATCTTGTAATTCTTCCAGAGAAGACTCAATCCAGACAAAGAATATGATAGAGAAGAAGTAAGGAATGTTTCCTTCGAGCTCGCTGAAGCTATTAGCTTTTGAAGCTGAGTCTGTACCTGTAAATAGGATATCTCGCAGGAACATTTCAAAAATCATTATTGACACTAGGGTGCCTAACAGAATGATGACTGCCACCACCAGCATTTTTTTATAGCTACCTGGCTTTAAGAGGCCGAGGTCTTTCCACGATTGCTTTCTGAAATAGAGTAGTAGTGTGGCTACTCCTACCGTGGTAATCGACTTGAATAATGAGTATCCCCAGAAACCCAGGCTATCAAATTTGATTTCCCTAACCAGAAACATAACTGAAAGGAAAATAGCCAGATCTACCAATGCATGTAGAGGCTGCACCTGTGCAGATTGTTTGGATAAAACAGGGCTTCTTGATTCATCGACGTTTTTCATCAATTATAATTTCCTGGATCAGTTAATAACTAAACTATTGTATCACACTTACCTTGCTCTTATTCCTGAGCGTTTCAAAGCCGGTGACCACCAGGCGGTCGTTGAGTTTCAAGCCACTGAGTACTTCAATGACGTCCTGATTTTCCAGGCCTGTCGTGATCTTTTTCTCTGTAGCAATACCATTTTCTACCGTGAACACCACTTTGCCATCCTGGCGGGAGATGATGGTTTCCTTGGGGATGACGATGGTGCTGTCACGCTGCTCAGACAGGATGGCTGCTTTGATGAACATGCCTGGGCGGAGCAGTTTCTTGTCGTTGTTGATCTGGAGTACGCTTTGGAAGGTTCTGGTCTCTGTGTCTATGACAGGGGAGATTTGGCTGATCTTTCCAATGATGGTGTCGGTGGCCAGGTTGTAATTGGTGATCTGCACCAGCTGATTGAGTGTTACCTCTGGCAGGTGCTTCTCGGGCAGCTTCACATCCATGAGCAGGTGTTCGTACTCCATCACTTTGAAAAGCTCCTGTCCCTGATCGATGCGGACGCCATCGGTATGGTAGGGAATCGATACAATAACCCCTGTAAATGGCGCTTTTACGAACATTTTGGCTTTCTGGATCTCCGCATTTTCGTAGGCGTATTTCGAATTTACATAGTCAATTGACGCCTGGTTGAGTTCTGTTTGGGTCACACCCCCTTTTTCAAACAGCGACTTTTGTTTGTTGAGGTTGTTTTCCGATACTTCCAGGCTGAGCTTTTTTCCGTCGAGCTGGAGATTGTTTTCAAACTCCTTGTCCTCCAGTCTGATGATGACCTGGCCCTGCCGTACTGCGTCGCCAAGGGCGAAAGGTCTGCCAGTCGCAGGATTCGTTTGAAGCCTGTACAAACCAGTCAGCTCCGATTTGATAGCACCTTCCTTGGAGGAATAGACGGTGCCTGTGGTTTCGATGAACCGGGAGATCGACTGGGGCTTGATGATGGCCACAGAAACGGGGATTTTTATCTCGGTTTGGATATTGGATTCCTCGTTGTTGCAGGCAGTGACGGCCAGCAGCACCAGCAGGGCTCCGATAGTATTTTTAACGCTTTTCATGTATATCGTCCGTGTCATAATACGTATGATCAGTAGTGGTCTTAATTAGAATTAGGAATAACAGGCTGCTGGTGTTCGAAGTCGTAAAGTGAAAGGATCTTCATGTTCAGCAACTCAATTTTATAGTTGATAAGCGCACTGGCCAGCGCACTTTTCTTGTCCGACAGCTGGCTCTGAAAGCGGTTGAGGTCGATGCTTGTCAGGTCGCCATTGCGGTAGCGCTCCAGGTTGATCTCGTAGGTCAGCTGTGCATTCTTTACGTTTTGCTGTGCTATTTCTATCTGGTTTTCCAGGTTCTGGAGGCTTCTGTACGTCTTTCTGATATTGATAATGATATCATTCTTCTGGTTTTGAAGGTCTATTTTGGTGATGTCGAGGTTGGCGTTGCTGGCTTCCATGCGTGCCTTGTTCTCGCCCCAGTCCCAAATCGGGATGCTGAATGATATTGCTACCCGTGGGTTGACTGTTGGCGAATCGTATACCTGCGGGGCATTGATGTTGTCGCCGAAGATCCCCATCGACAAGGCCACGGCACCCTTGAACTCGTTGAGCGACTTGGTTCTGGTCAACTCAAATTGTGAGCGTTCAATATCAATCGCACGTTGCCTTAGCTCCACCCGGTTGCGCAGGCCCATCTCTATGGCCTGGTTGAGGTCCACTTCCCGGGTCACAAACTTGATGTCGACCTGCACGGCAATCTCTTCGTCGAGGCCAATGCCCAGCAGGAGCTTTAGGTCGTCTGCTGCATTGTCAAGCGTTACCTGGTTATTTTCCAGCGTCGAGCGGGAGGTGGCCAGGTTAAGCTCGGCCTGGTACAGCTCCTCTTTGGCCAGCAGGTCAGCATCTACCTTGTTTTTGGTGATTTCGTAGCTGATCTCCTGGTTTTCGAGTTCAGCTCTGGAAATCTCCAGGCTGTTCTGGCTTTGGTAAAACGAATAGAAGGTCTGGGTAACGTTTCGCTCCAGCGTCAGTAGCTGAAGGGCGTTACTGATTTGTGCGTTCTCCAGGTTGAGTTCCAATTCCCGTGTTTGCAGCTTGTTTCGGTTGTAGGTGAAAATGGGTTGGTCTACCTGAAGGTATAAATTATTACTATAGGTCTTTGTTCTAACATCCTGAAATTCAGAATAGTTATCTCTGTATCCAAACCGGTTGATGAGCGAGACCGTGCCGTCGGTGGCTGCGATGGGCTGGGAGACCGAAAAGTTAGCAAAGGAATTATAGTCCTCGTTGGTGTTCCAGCGGGAAACGAGGTCGTTGAACAGCCTGGTTCGGTTATAGTCGAACGGCGTCACGTCCAGGCCAAACCTCGACTTCATTGCCAGCCGCTGGGCATCGAGGCTTTTTCGGTTGCTGTACAGGTTGAGCCTCGATTTCTTGATATCCGGGCTGCTGGTTTGGGCAATCTGGATGGCCTCTTCAAGTGTGAGCACTTGCTGTGCAAAGGCACCCTGCGCCGACAGCAGACTCAGCACGATTACCGCCACTATGGCCCCAAGAAGCAGGAGGGGCCGCTGGAAAGCATTTGGTCTCATAGGATTCGCTTCGGTTTGTCTTTTAAAGCTCATATCGTTTATTGTTTCACCCATTTCACGGCGTCGGCATATACAGTTCCAAATTCACTCTTGTCGCTGACTACTACCTTCCCACCATTCTGACCGAAGTAGTAGGAGCCCAGGTAGTTCCAGCCATACTCTGCTTTGGAAATATTGAATTTGATATCGTCCGCTCCGTCGCTATGGTGGATTATATAATCGTAGTCGAATTGCCGGTTGTCGTCGTCCCGCCCGTTGAACTCATTCTGGTTTTTGCCCATCATGTACACGTACACATCGTAGAAGCCTTCGTCCGGAAGTTTAGCCTCCCAGGTGGCTAACTTGTCGCCATTGCCCGACCTGGTGAAGTGGGCAGAGCGGACAGATTTGCCGTAGAAGCTGGAGCCTGTAGTGGCCCTCCACTTGGAGCGGGAGCGGTGCCAGCTACCAAAGTACTTTTGATCAGAAGGGCTTTTACTATCGAGATAAGCCCGCAGGTAGGTAGGCTCCACAGGGCTGAACGTGCTGAATCCAGAATCCTCATTGTCGACAATCACTTCACTTTGGCTGGTGGCTTCGGTGGGTGGTAGCACCCTTTCTCCTTCGAAAAGCGTAGTGAGCTTGCGGGGGCTGAATATGCCCGTTGACATGGTGATCACCGAAGGAATATTCCTCGAAATGAGGGTATTAATCGTTATTTTGTCAGGCTTCTCATCAAGCACAAAGCCCAATTGTTTTGCTTCGCCTACTTTGATGACTGACAGATAGCCCGGTACGTCCTCTTTTACCTGCTGATTCTCCCTTCGCCGGGAAAATTGATTGTCGTTTCCACCGTCATCGGCATTGAACTTTACCTCAATCACCCCGTCGTTGTCGCCGGTATTTTTAATGTCCAGCAGCACCTGATAGCGCTTTCTGTCACCGTCCAGCACTTCAAATTTTTGCACGTCGTCTATTTCAAACGCTGGTTGCGCCGTGTTGAAATACACCTGCCTGATCACCGGGTCAATGTCGAGCCCAAAGTGTTGCTGCAGCGCCACCCGGAAATCATCGTAGGTAGTAAGCTGGTGCTGATGGCTGTTGACCCAGTTTTGCACAAAACCCTTGAACTCATCCTGCCCCAGCAATTGCCCCAGGTAAGCAAACAGGTACTGGCCTTTCAGTGAGACGGACTTACTGATCTTGTTGAAATCTGTTTCATTGGTCAGGATCTCGTTGATCATCGTCGTTCGCAGCAGCTCGTTACACTCTTCTTCGAACGAGATGCCATTCATGTTTCGGGAATAATCGTTCTCTACCTGCTGGTCTTTGCGCAGGAAGCTCGAAATGCTTCGGTTGAGCAGGGGCCAGTCCTGGCTCACCACCCCGGAGTTGTAGCTGTACAAGTGAGGGAACAGCGAATAATCGGGCTGGTCCTCATTTCGGCCACCATAGTACCAAACGGTGCCCGACTGTTTGGTAAACACCTTCTTGATCAGGTCGTTGAAAACATTGGCCTGCTTTTCTTTGTCGCTGAGCACCTGGTTGTCCCGTTTTGCTTGCTCGTCCATGTCCTTCAGCTGTCGTCTGAAATCAAACTCCCTGATCTCGCCGCCTTCTTCCGGCCAGTACACCGTTTCGGGCTGCACATAGGCTTGCTGACTTTCATACACTTTGTCATAGGCGGTGAACAGTAGTGGCGTTTCCACAAACTGAAGCCTGCGAAAAGGGTAGGTGATCTTCTGCCCGTCCTCATATTCATTCACGATGTCTCTGATGAGCAAACTGAGGGTGTCGGTCAACTGGCTGAGGTGCTCCGACATATAGTCATCATCGGGGTAGTGATACACTGCGTAGGTCACGCTATCAACAGTGAGCTCCTTCTTTTCGTAGGCACCAATGGCCAGCGAAAGCTGCGGAAGAGGGTATTCGGGCTGAAACCGGAAAACAATGCCGTCTTGCGTCACCTGGCCTTGTGAAACCGGTATCAGACCATCTTTTGCCTTCACCTCCAGCTGAAAGTCGATGAATGCCGTTCTTTCTTTTCTGGGGGCTTCCCGGCTGTAGCCAATTTGCGTGTCGGGGTACCAAAGCACGTCGGTGGTCAGCAGCACATAGTCGGATTGTAAAAAAGCGTATTTTTTGGGCAGGGAAAACATCAGGTACTCCTTTGGCGTTTCGTATCGTTCCTGGTCTACTTCAAGATGGGCCACTGACTCCCATATCGTGCCCTGGTAGTCTATTTTGACAGTTGCCTCTTCGCCCGGCTGGAGCGTATTGTCTGCCGAAATCACCTGCAAATGCCTCTCAAACTCCACGCTGCGATCATTCACTGTGAAGCTGCTGACGTCAAGGCCAGGGTTCAGGGTAAAGTAGAAGCCGTTCAGTGGCTCACTGTGGTTGTTCTTCACCGTTAGGGTGGAAGTGGATACAAGCTTGTCTTCTACCTGCTGAAGCTGAATGTGGTGGGTGAGAATGTCGATGTTCGGCACTTCAGCCCATTGCCCGTTCACCGCAATCATGTCTTGCCTGAGAGCAATTGGCGTTTGTCGCATGTCGAGCAGGTGAAGCATGATAAAGGACGCAACACCCACCAATAAAAGCCCAACAAGGCCAGTCACCAGCTTTGTTGTTTTGTGGCTGGCCAGTCGATCAAGGAAGAAGGCTGTGAGGAACAGAAAGGCCACGCCAGCCACCAGGTAGAATGCCCTTTGCCATAGGGCCGAATCAAGGTGGGCGAAGCCTGTCATCTCCGAAGCAAACATGGGTAACCGGAAAGCCATGAAGTCGAGGATGTAGGAGAACTTATCAAAGTAATAGATGAGCTCTACAGCCGACAGTCCCAATAGCAGCACGATAGTGATGGGTTGGTTGCGTAGAATGGTAACAAAGAGAAAAGCAATGCCCGTGGTGAAGACGACGGATGGCAAACTTGTGAGCAAGGGATAAATGACGAAGGCCAGCGGATTGAAAGCAGTGTTGGGGTTGGTCAGGTTGACGACCAGTGGTATGCACAAAAGCAGCAGATTCAACCAGAAGAAGAGGTTGAACAGGGCCAGCGCTTTGCCCAGTACGTAATCGAGATTAGAGATCGGGCGGGCGAAGAATACCTCGTTGGTATCGAGTTTCTTGTCTTTTTTGATCAGACCTGTAGCCAGAAAGACCACAGCGGCTGCCTGCGCAATACTGATCATGACCATGGTGGTGTAGGGCATCATCCAGCTATTGGAAAGCTCAAACCGCCTTGGCTGGTCTATTTCCGAGAAAATGGCCAGGTTGAAAATGACCACGAAGCCAATTCCTGCCAGCGACACAATCCGGAAAAACCAATTGCGCCAAACCACTTTGGACTCATAGCGGGCGATGGTCAGTATGTTCGAAATAGCACTCATACCAGCGACACGCCCAATTGATTTTCCATAAAATAGACGTAGGCGTGCTCCAGGTTAGGGTTCACCGTTTTTGCCTTTGGATGCGGTTGATCGGTAGCGATGAGCTGTGCCTCCCATTGGCCTTCCACGGGAATGGTAGACACTACCGAATACTTGTTTTTGATGGCTGTAAACTCTTCATCTCCCAATGTCACCTGCCACACGTGCCCACGCACCTGATCGATCATGCCTTCAGGCGAACCTTTGAAAGCTACTTCGCCCTTGTTGAGCATCGCCATGTTGTGGCAGGTGCTGCTGATGTCGCCTACGATGTGGGTAGACAGGATAATGGTAACGTCTTTCTGGCTGAGGTCGGAGAGGATGTTCCTGAACCTAATGCGCTCTTCAGGATCGAGGCCCGTGGTTGGCTCGTCAATCACCAGCAGCTTGGGGTCACCGATCAGTGCCTGGGCAATGCCCAGCCGTCGTTTCATACCGCCTGAGAGCTTGTTGGCCATGCGCTCCCTCACGTCCAGCAGCCCTACCTGGTCGAGCAGGTGATCGACCTTGATCAGCCGGTCTTTCTTTTTCAAGTTGGTGGCCAGCCGGGCGGCGTAGTCAAGAAACTCCCATGTTTTCAGTTTGGAGAAAAAGGTAAAATCCTGAGGCAGGTAGCCGATCATGGCCCTGATCTCTTGGCGGTGCTCGTTGATATCCATTCCCTCAATGAGAATAGAGCCAGACGTAGCACTTTGCAAGGTCACCAGGGTGCGCATGAAGCTTGACTTGCCGGCGCCGTTGGGGCCCAGCAAGCCAAACATGCCGCTGCCTATGTCAAGGTCGACATTGCGTATGGCCGCATGTCCGTTGGGATAGATTTTTGAAAGCCCTCTTATTTCAATGTTCATCAGCTACAGAATACTTACAATAGGTGCTTGTTTTCTTTCTGAGATTACAAACTTGTTTGTCTGAAATACGAATTCAAATCGTGATACACAGTCAGCTCTTAGTCCTGGATTTGGATTTTGCTGCTTTTGTCTTTAGTGAATTGTATGTCGTCGACCCCGTCGATCCTTAAAAAAGAATCGTTAAGTATGCTGCCACGCAGTTGCACAACTGGCGACCAGATCATCACTTTCGAGTCGTCCATCTGTACTGATAGTGAGTTCACACTTAAACCACTTGCATCCAGGTTTGCATTGTCTGACGCTGCTATGCTAAGGCTCGTTACATTGATTTCTCCATCCATTCTGATGCTGCCGCCAGATTGCGTAATGGATATTTCCTGCTGACTCAAATCTGTTATGCTGACTGACGCACGGGTAGCATGTAATCCTCTGAGATTGGCTACATAAACAATAACATGGGCAGGTTTGCCTGTCGTAATATCAACAGCTTTGATCCGCAATGTGTCTCCTGTCATCTCGTAGTCGATGCTGGAGAGATAGCCGCCACCGATGCTTTTCACCTCAATGCGGGGCTCATCCGATGAACTTATGATTACCCGATGATCAAGGTCAGAAAGGACGATGTATCCAATATCTCCCAGTGGCGCCGTTTCAATTTGAGTTTCCACACCATTCAAATCTCTTTTATATCCACGAAGTCTCACCTCAGTGAACGCTGCCATCATATACAGAAAGATAAATCCGAAGAACCCGATGAGAATCTTATTGCTGAGTTTCATAGTGGTCATTTTAAAGTTTCAATGTGTTTTTTCAATTCACTTGACGTAATGCCGAGCATAGCTGCATGACGCAGGAAGTCGGGGAGCACCTTAGTGAAAAACTCCTGCTTCTTACTTTCCAGGATAATCTTTTGAGCGTCCTTGTTGACAAAATATCCGATACCTCTTTGGTTTTCGATAATGTCCATGGCTTGTAATTCACTATAAGTTCTCATGATCGTATTGGGGTTTACACCCATTTCTGATGCCAGCTCCCGAACAGAAGGGATTTTCTCTCCTGCCGGAAATTCACCACTCACCACCTTGTCGGTGATGGTGTCTGCGATCTGCAGAAAAATGCTTTTACCGTTTTGAAATTCCATACTACACCTCCCTTTCTTTAAGTTTCCTGTAGGCCACAAATAACATGACCGCATTGGCAAAGACCGCCGTTATGGCGAAGAAGCGGAAAGCTGAGTGCTCACTCGTTGGCACCAGCCACATTCCTTCTTCAGGATCAGGGTGGTATTGATTGAGGCCCAGCGGATCTGCTACCACATAAATGACAGTGGAGTAGAAAATGATAATGACAGCCACCGAAAAGAGCGTTTTAATCAATGGTTGTTTTGAAAACATGGCAGCACCTGTGAATGGAACCACAAACAGCAACAAACTCAGGGCTGTGATCATCAATATGAACCAACCGACAGAATCAACACCATTTGGCATTTCGATTGTAACCAGCTGTTGAATACCGATAGGGTCAAATGGGTATTCATTGAACAGGGTAAAGAAGTACCCCTGCAGATTGAAAGTAATCCAGAACAGTAAGGGCAGCAGTAGTAGCATGCCCCCAATCCTGCTGACTAACTCGAATACGAATTTTTCCATCAGAGAAGCAGGCACCAGCAGGTAGTTCATCGTGCTTTCTTTCGCACGAAAACCTGGAAATGAATACCCCACATAGAGTAATCCGAACACAATGACAAAGCCGATGAGGAATCCACGGAAGTTGTCTAAATCATGAGGTCGAAGCCCCTCGCTGGCCTGAACAAATGACAGCAGAATAAACACCACACCAACATATGCCCCTGAAGAAAAGAGTAGTAGCTTGTTGTTGTGAACGAAGTGCTGCCTGCACAGCAGCACAAAACGGTGGCCGTTGAATATGTTATTGGACATGGCTTTTCAGTTTTTCGTTGCCACTTAGTATGGCGTTAAACAATAATTCGATGTCCACAGAAGAGTTCATGTTACCGTTCGACTGTGAGGTAATTACCTTGTACCCACCTGGCACCATTTCACTGTAGAGAATATCGTCCCCTTCAGCCGTTGCGCTTGTTGAAAAGTGGAGTAGAGAAGAGATGTCATACAGGTCTTTCTGCATAATAAATTGCCCATTCTCGAGCATAATGATGCGGTCAATCAGGTTTTCCACGTCTTTTACCTGATGGGTGGAGATAATAACCAACTGGTCTTCGTCCAAAGCCCCTGCCAGCACCCTTCGGAAGATGGATTTAGAAGGGATGTCGAGCCCGTTGGTGGGTTCGTCCAGCACAAGCAGCCTGCACTTGGTTGACAGGGCAAACGAGATCAGGAATTTTTTCTTTTGGCCGTAGGAGAGCTTCTGCAAGCTCTCTGTTTCAGGAAGCTCAAAGTCTTTCAGCAGCCTTTGTAGCAGAGCGCCATCAAACCTGGGGTAAAAACCTGCATTGGCTTTAATGAAGTTCTTAATGGAGATTCCCGGTAGATAAAACTCCTCCGATACGAAAAACATATCCTCAAGAAATGCCCGCTGTCGTTTTCCAGGTTCGTAATTGTTCACGTTTACCGTGCCGCCATCGGGGAACAGCAATCCGATCATTAGCTTGAGTAGCGTGGTTTTGCCGGCGCCGTTCTTGCCCAGCAAGCCAACAATGCTGCCTGCGTTGATCTGGCAGTCGAGCTCCCGAAATAGCGGTCGGCGCTTGTTGCCATAGTTAAAGTTAAGATTCTTGATGTCAATCATTGTATGTGATTTACTGTATTACTTCACTAGTACGGTACAATGGTAGAAAAGGTTTTTTGGAAATGCAAAAGGAGGGGGGAAGAATTTTTAAAAAGTTGGAGGAGACGGAAGAGAGAAGACGGGAGAAAGAAGACATTCGGATATTCAGACGCTCGGATGCTCAGAAGGAGTCGGGAGACGGAAGACCGAAGACGGAAGTCGGAAGACCGAAAGAGGCGTCGGTACGGTAGCGATGGAAAGTGCGGAGGACACCGTCAGCCGCCCGTAAGGTTGGAAGACAGAAGACGGAAGTTAGAGGATCGAAGACGGAAGTGAAAAGCCGGGAGAAAGAAGATATTCGGATATTCAGACGCTTGGATGCTCAGAAGGAGTCGGGAGACGGAAGCCGGTATGTCAGGCGTCGGTACGGTAGCGGTGGAAAGTGCGGAGGAAACCGTCAGCCGCCCGTAAGGTGGGAAGACGGAAGACGGAAGACCGAAGACGGAAGACCGGAGCCGGGAGAAAGAAGATATTCGGATATTCAGACGCTCGGATGTTCAGAAAGGAGTCGGGAGACCGGAGACGGAAGCCGGGATGTCAGGCGTCGGTACGGTAGCGATGGAATGTGCTGAGGAAACCGTCAGCCGCCCGTAAGGTGGGAAGACAGAAGATAGAAGTTATAGGATCGAAGATGGAAGTTAGAAGACGGGAGAAAGACATTCGGATATTCAGACGCTCGGATGCTCAGAAGGAGTCGGGAGATGGAAGACCGGTGAGCGAAGACAGGAGATGGAAGTCGGTATGTCAGGCGTCGGTACGGTAGCGATGGAAAGTGCGAAGGAAACCGTCAGCCGCCGGGTTAAATAGCAGAAGTCCGAGAAAGACGGAAGCCGGTTAGTTACGGGCGGTGGCTCCAAGAGTAGGAAACCTGACGTAGGGAGTTCGGCAGCGCTAGCCCAAGGTTTGAACCTGTCAGCCTCAGATGAGAAAAACAGGGAGGACGGAGAATGATCCCTATGCGCCTCTGCGTTTCCCCCTTATGGAGATTTGCGTGAAAGCAGAAAAAATTGCACGCAAAGCCGCAAGCCCGACAAGTCGGGCCGCAAAGTTGGTTTCGGAAAGACATCGATTGTTCAGGCGTCGGTACAGCAGCGATTGGCTTAGGGTCGGGGCTGTCAGCCGCCGATGAGAGAGCGGAATGCTGGAATAGTAATCCTTTGCTATTTTCCCTAGTGGGGTGTTGCGTGAAAAAAAAATTGCACGCAAAGCCGCAAGCCCGACAAGTCGGGCCGCAAAGGCAGTTTCAGCAGCATAGTGCATACCAGATCGGCGGAGATATCGGGCAGTGAGCTTTTCTCTGTACCTTGGAGTCTTTGCGTGACATTAAAAGGGCGAGAAATAAGATAATGCCTATTCCCCCTTGACTGAACGGAAACAGGTTTTATGATGTTGACTCTGCTTCTTCGGCTTACGTGACATGTGTCACAAAATTCCTTTAGCGGAACTAGTACTTTTGTAGAAACTTAAAACAAGCAACCATGGCAACTGTCAAATTGACTACGCAACAATTCAAAGACGATGTTTTTGACTATACCACCGAAAAAGAGTGGAAATATAAAGGTGAGAAACCCGCTATTATCGACTTCTACGCCGACTGGTGTGGGCCTTGCAAAATGGTGGCACCGGTGCTTGAGGAGCTGTCCAATGAGCATCCTGAAGTAACTATCTACAAAGTTGATACTGAGGTAGAGCAGGAGCTGGCCGCCGTTTTTCAAATAAGAAGTATCCCGAGTATGCTCTTTATACCAATGACAAAACAGCCTATGATGCAGGCTGGTGCTTTACCCAAGCATACGTTGAAAGAGGTCATTGAAAAAGAGTTGGTGGCTTCTGCGTAGGTCACGAGCCCAAAGGCCTCGTTAAAAAAAACTGCACAGGATTGCTGTGCAGTTTTTTTGTGCCCTGATATTGGCGGCTCTACTCCGGTATTGTACTTCATCTCTAGCTCCAAGTCCTGTCGTGAGAACGTTTCGCATCCCATTCCTTGGTGGGAGCAAAGTACGAGGTATCACGGGCATCAAGGTGTTGTTTCACCACATCATCTACTAACTCAATCCCCAACCCTGGTGCACTGAGGGGAACGGGGGCAAAGCCTTTGTCAATCAGCTTTCTTCCGTCTGTGGTTTTTACCATGCCTTCCCACCACGGCAGATCAACGGAATGGTGCTCCAGCGCCAAAAAGTTCTGAGTGGCAGCAGCGCAATGCACGTTGGCCATAAAAGACACAGGTGTGCCAGCCTGGTGCATGGCCATCGAGATGCCTTTTTCCTCAGCATAATCGCCGATGCGCTTAGTTTCGAGAAGTCCACCGGAAGAGGCAAGGTCGGGGTGGATGATGTCGACAGCATGAACGTCGATCAACGGCTTACAGTTTTCCAGCAAATAGATGTCTTCACCGGTGGTAGTTGGCGTTTCCAATGCGTCGGTAATTGTTTTGTGCTGCTCGGTGTATTGCCAGGGCACCATATCTTCAAGCCAGGCAAGACGGTATTTTTCGAGAGACTTACCCAAACGAATCATATTGTTGAGGTCAAAATGCCCGTAATGATCGGTAGACATTGGAATTTCGTCTCCCACCACGGCACGGACGTCGGCCACTCGTTGGGCCAGTATTTCAAATCCCTTTTCCGTTACCTGGATGCCGGTAAATGGGTGCTTTGCATTTGCGTACGACATAAAGTCACCTGAAAATTGAGAACCATTCGATCTCCAAAACGCCTGGTTAACCAGTGTTCCCGGAATATCTCTCAACACATTAATGGAAACATCCATTTTCAGCCAGGTATAGCCCTGGTCGACGGTACGGTACTTTACTTTTTCCTTGAAAACTTCCAGGTCGGGTGACTCTGGCGTGTCGGCATAGATTCGAACGGTATCCCGGTACCTGCCGCCAAGCAGTTGCCAGGCGGGCACATTGTAGGCTTTGCCGCATAAATCCCAAAGCGCCATTTCTACTGCACACACACCTCCTGCCTGACGTCCTTGTCCTCCAAACTGCTTAATGATCTTGAACACCCGTTCTACATTGCACGGGTTTTCTCCCAGTATCCTGCTCTTGAGCATCAAAGCATAGCGGGGGTCTGCCGCATCTCTCACTTCGCCAAGGCCGTAAATGCCCTGATTGGTGTCGATGCGGATGATGGCTGTGCCTCCCATAACGCCTGTAAGGCAATAGCGCATGTCGGTAATTTTGAGATCGGAGGGAGCAGACGCCTTCTGAACTTTGGAGGTGGTTTGCGCCATGCCGTCCTCAAAGGACAAGCTCATCAAACCAGCGAGTGACAAACCTCCCAGAGCAGTTTTCTTTAAAAAGCTGCGTCTGTTATCGGGCGTTTCCGCATTGTCAATTTCAGCCTGGCGCAACAGCGCAGCTTCGCTCTCCCGCTGCTTATTCTTTTGGATGATTTCTTGTAATATGTTTTTCATGGGGTTGTTTTGTTATTTGGATGATCTTTTGAATCAATTCATTGGGCATTGGATGCATGGCAGTACCCGGTAATGTCCTTTAGGAACTTACTCAACTGCATCTGTTCTTGCTGGCTCAAGCAATTATTTTACAAGATTGTGAGGGGTGCCATGTATTCTGATTTGCCACTCTTAGTTTTGGCGCCTACAAACGAGTCAGAATAGTTGGGCTGTAAGAGGTGTTTACAATCAACCTCCTACAACCCGGCTATTTCTATTTATCCCACCATACCCTGGTTTCAAGGTCGTCGGCCCCCTGTGCGGCAATGGCTGCATTGACCTGCTCCGTGTTCACCGAAATTTCAGAGTTGGGGTAGGTGAGGCGGTTGATGAATGTTACTTCCCTTCCCGGAAAAGGATTCGGTGACAACGCTGGGAAACTGCTCCGCCTGAAGTTGGCAAATGCCTCTGGCCCGTTCAGGAACGAAGCTATCCAATATTGCGTGTTGATTTGTTCCAGTTCTGTACCAGCACCTAATGGATTTGCAGCCAAGTAGGTGTCTCTATCGGTTGCAGCTACAGCTGAAGCGGCATCAAAAGTAGCCAGTTGATCCATGTGTGCACTAATGCCCGCTGCAAAGTACTGGGCTGCGGTGCCAGAGGTAATCCAGCCCCTGAACCTCGCTTCTGCGAGCAACAGGTTGGTTTGTGCTGCTGTTACCAAAAACGCTGGAGAGGCCAATTTGGCCATCCTGCGACGGTCAACCTGGCTGTAGTCATAAAAACTGGCTAGCCCGTCGTCTTCTGCGGCGCCTGTCACTGTTCCGTTGTCATGACCCAATGGCATACCGATTTGGTCGGCCGCTGCTTTTGAGCCCACTTCAACCACTTGTGTGGGCCCGGAGGTGGCACCTACGTAACGTATGGCTATGGCCGACAGGCGAGGATCATTTGTAGACTGCAATGCATCAACAAATGGTTTTGCCAGGTAGAAATTGGCTGCTTCGGTAGAGTTCAGCGTATTCCCCATAGGGTTGGCATAGTTGGCGTCATGCCTGATAAATGCATTGTTGTCATTGGTGAGTATTACCCCGCCGTTGAAAGCCGCTGCTACAGTGGATTGCGCTGTTGCGGGTGAAACTTCACTAAGTCTCATTCCAGCTCGAAGCATCAAAGAATAGCCAAATTTTCTCCATTTTTCCACGTCTCCGCCAAAAAGCACATCCGCTCTTTCCACTCTGCCGCTAGCGGTCAGCGCAGCAGATGCCTCCTGGAGCTCCTGAATTATTTTCGGATAGATCGACTCCTGGGTATCATACGCCGGGAAGAAAATCTGCGTGTTGTAGCCATCTCCTCCTTCAGAGTAGGGGATGTTACCGTACGTGTCGGTGAGTACCATGAAGGCGTTAGCTTGCAGAATTCTTGCCATGCTTACGAGGTTGACTCTGGCAGGATCTCCACTTGCTTGCGCAATTACGTCCTTGGTGTTTCGAATGACATTTCGGTAATAGTTTTGCCAGTTTCCCTGAGTGGATGCCCGGTTGTCCTGATTGTAATTGGCCCCGGTAAGCACACCAGAGTTGGGCGTCACTATTTGCTGTACAATTCCAATTTCATACACAAGCTGTGCGGTTTGAAAGGAAGAGTTAAGAACGGCCCTGTTCAGTATAAAAGCAGGGTCGATGGCCGTTGCAGCCGTTTTGCTCTCGTTCATTTCGTCAAAATCCTTGTCACACGAGGTGATGAAGACAAACGAAAGAACAATTAGAAAGAGTCTATTTATGTTTTTCATGATAGGGCTGATTAAAATTTAACATTTAGGTTGAAACCCATGCTTCGGGTAGTGAGAAGACCTGGCGATTCCATACCAACCAAATTGTCGGAACTGTAACCAAAGCTTTCGGGGTCAATATTGTCCACCCATTTTTTCAGCAGAAACACGTTGTTGGCAACCAGGTTGAGTCGCAAACCTTTAATAAATGAGTTGGGCTCAAAGAACCTGGTAAAGTCATAACCTGCAGTTATTTGACGCACCTTCCAGTAGCCTCCATTGTACACCACAGGTTCAATAAGTGCCTGAGACCTCACTATTTCCCAATAGGACTGAACAGGCGCCACCACGGCGTTCACGTTACCGTCGATGTCAACGCCATCGCCCACAACTCCGTTTTCT
The DNA here is from genome assembly GCF_040222815.1 of Imperialibacter sp. GTDB lineage: Bacteria > Bacteroidota > Bacteroidia > Cytophagales > Cyclobacteriaceae > Imperialibacter. Next base: position 136,981 of record NZ_JAVKCH010000001.1, read on the forward strand.
CTGCCTTCAAGTGTAGCTTTGTGAAGACCATGACGGTAGGCATTGAAGTTGGTGCCAGATAGCATCTTGTTTCCCAACTTGAAATCGATGAGGAAGGATACGCTTACACCTTTGTAATTAAAGGCATTGTTAAAGCCGCCAACCCACTTTGGAAGTGCACTGCCAAAATTAACCAACTCCAGGGTTCTCAGGGGCAGACCATTCGTTCCAAATATTTGACGACCGCTGTCATCCCTTCTGTAGCCGAAACCGGCAATCTGCCCCATTTCCTCGCCCACTATTTGCCTCAATTCTCCATTAAACACGTGGGTACCCACGGTGATTCGTTCTCCTGGCGTATCCGTTAGGAGACTGAGTACCTTGGTAATATTGTAGGCACCATTAAAGGTAAAGTCCCAGGAGAAGTCACTTGTTCGGACAGGACTGAAATTGAGCAACATTTCAATACCCTTGTTTTGGCTTTGGCCGCTATTGATACGTGAATCGACAAAACCAGATGCATCAGATATTTGAGCAGAAACGATCTGGTCAGTAGTTATTTTTTTGTAAACCGCAAGATCTAACCCAACCCGATTGTTGAACATTTTCAGCTCAATACCCAGCTCGGTTTCGGCAATTTCCATTGGCCTTAGGTTCGGGTTAGGCACTGTGCTGCCGTTTGAACCACCAACGGGCTGACCTGACCCCGACGGGTTGAGTGCTAAATTGGAATTAACACCATAAAACAGGACATTGGAGTAGGGGGGCACGTCGGTGTCGCTACCCACCCTTGCATAAGCAGCTCTGAACTTGCCAAAGTTTAGCCAGCTAGGTGCGTCAAAGGACTCAGAAAACACATAGCTAGCTGATACTGATGGGTAAATAATGCTTCGGTTCTCTTCAGACAGCGTGGAAAACCAGTCGTTACGAAGCGTTGCGTTCAGGTAAACAAAGCGCTTGTAGTTCACTTCGGCAGACCCATACAGAGAATTAACCCCTCTTTCGGACAGGTCGTAAATTGGATCCTTGGCTCTTCCGTTTTGAACCGTGTAGAGATCTCTCACAACGAAATCGGTCACCTGCACGCTATTTAGGTCTGACCTTCTGTACATCTGGTTGCCACCGGCAGTGATGTTAACCCCGATGTCACCAAATTCTTTGGTTCCAGAAATCAGGAAGTCGGAATTGATCTCTCTAAACCTCCGAGAATCCTGCGTATACAGACCATTGACGAAGCCAGCCGGCGCCGTGGCACGTGATGCCTGCCCTGTGGGGAAGTTGTTGTATTCCTGGTCACGAGACCAGTAGTCCTGACCTACACGACCCTGCACAAAGAGCCAGTTCGTAATGTCATATTTGACGGAAATGTTACCAAATATTCTGTCACGACGGATATTCTGAAACTGATCCGACAAAACGAAATAAGGATTCGTTCTGTTTCTAAAGCGTGAGTAAACGAACTCATTCCCATCCGCATCGTGGCTATTTGCCTTCAACACATCCAGAGGCATTGAATTGGACATCGCCATCAGAGAGGTGGGAATGGTGTTGTCTTGCTGGCCGACGTTTGGCGGGTTTTTGTTGTACTCGTTGGAGTAGTTGACATTTCCCTTGAAGCTCAGTTTATCTGATAAGTCGTAGCCAAAGCCGAGGTTAATAGTTTTTCTTTCATATGTGTTGTTGGGTACTATTCCCTGGCTGTTCATGTTAGCAAAAGACAGGTTGAGACCACCTTTGTCTGAATTTGCAGCCAATGATACCGTATTGGTGAGGTTTTGGCCGTTGCGGTAAAAGTCCTTCAGTCTTCCTCTTTGAGGCTCGTAGGGAACCGTTAGTCCGTCAAACAACACATGGGTCATGCCTGGCTGAAATTTCTCACCGAACGACCACTGGCCCGACGTGGGGTTGGCTGTTGTAGGACGTACACCGTTTTCACCCTGACCATATTCGTATTGGTAGTCGGTGAAGTCGAGAGGTGTGTCGTTGGTGTAGTTCATGTTGTAGGTAACGCCTAGACCTTTAGCAGTTCCCCTTGATTTGGTCGTGATCATGATAACCCCATCTTTTGCACGAGAACCATAAAGGGCCGACGCTGCCGCTCCTTTCAACACGGTCATGCTTTCTATGTCATCAGGGTTGATGCTGGAAAGTCCGTCTCCGCCATCGGAAGTGTTTCCCCCGCCTCTAACGCCAATTGAGCTGTCAGATCCTGAATTACCGGGGTTGCTGCCAAAGTTTGTATTGTCGATGGGTACGCCATTGACAACGATGAGAGGGTTGTTTTGACCGGAAATAGAAGACTGACCACGGATGCGGATCTTTGACGTGCCCGCAGGGCCGGTTCCAAGGCCAGAGATGCTTACACCAGCGATTTTGCCCGTCAGCGCATTCATCATGTTGGGCGTTCTGTTGATTGAAAGCTCATCAGAGTTTATTGTTGATGTAGCATACCCGAGGCTTTTGGCCGATCTTTCCAGGCCAAGGGCAGTCACTACCACTGTCTCCAGCGACTTAACGTCCAGTTGCAGGGAGATGTCAATCACACTTCTTGCCCCCACAGTCACTTCCTGTGTAGCATAACCGATGGCAGAAAAAACCAATACCGTATTTTCATCGGGCACTGAAAGTGAATACTTTCCACTTGCATCAGTAGATGTTCCGCTTGAAGATCCTTTCAGGATGACGTTCACACCCGGAAACCCATTTCCATTTTCATCCTTTACGGTGCCACTTACTGTGAAATCAGGCTGGCTTTCCCGTTTCTGTTTGTGGTTTGATTTTCCGAAGACCTTAAAATCGAGGTTGGTAGCTGGAGAGGTTACACCGGCTGAAAGGTCAGGTGCCTTTGACGTTGAGGCTGACTCTGACAGCCCGGCATTCCTGAGGCTTTTTAAGGAGATAACGTAAAAACCTGAGCCTGCTTTTTCATAGTAAAGCTCTGTTTCACTCAACAATTCACCAAGCGCTTCCTCAACGTTTCGTATGTCGGAGGACGGTGCCTGCACTTTCTTGTCTTTTACCCATTCATCCCGATAGGCAATTGACACATTGAACTTCCTTTCCAGCTGCTCCAAGCCCTTTTCTAGTAAAATGGACTCAGACTCGGTGTCCGCAATCGATTGCGGTCTAAAAGCTGACGCAAGTACGTTTTCGTACTGTGAGACTGCCTGATGTGCCACCAAACAGGTAATAAAAACAATCAGATAAAGCTTTCTCATAATAGTTTAAAGTAGGTGTTATCATTATTTTTTACGTAAGTATTATCAATCCTTTAAAAGGTAGTAATCCTTCTTTTTTTCCGCTTTTAGCTGAAAAACCTTAGCTACCTGAAGGACAAAACTTTCTGAATCTCCCACAGGCATCGACCCCGACACCGTTTGATCCAGCATTGCATCGGCGTCAACACGTATGGTCACTCCAAAGTTGTTGTTGGCCATTTCTATCATTTCTCTCAAAGACGTTTTATCAAGGATCACTTTTTTGTCGGTCCAGGCAGCATATACTTCGGTGTTTACCTGTCGCTTGCTGAATTGCTTGTTTTTGTATTCGACCAATTCACCCGGCTGCATTAAAATCTTTTCTTCTTTGTTTTTGCCTGGAAAACTAAGGGCGATCTGGCCTGTGTTCAGGACTACCTTGGTGTCGGCTTTGCGATGATATACGTTGAAGCTGGTTCCAAGCACTTCTACTGCGACCCCATCTGCCACTTTCACCCTGAATGGCTGGTGGTTAAGGGTATGCACCACTTCGAAAAAAGCTTCCCCGTCCAGCCAAACTTCTCTTAGCCCTTTTTCGCTCCAGTCGTTTCGGAACTCAATGCTCGAATTAGCATTCAGAACCACTGAAGAGCTATCTGGGAGTTGTATTTCCTTGGTTTCACCGTAAGCAGTCTCGTAGCGAAAGGTGGCGTTCCGATTGGCAATAAAAAATACCGACAACCCGATGGCTACCAGGGCCACCACAGCCGCAGCAGACCACAACCATCGTCGACGGCGTGGTTCGGCCTGGATGGCTCCTGTAGCATGATGAGGATCGTTTTTTATACTGTTCCAAAGTCCTGATACTTCCGAATCAGAAAGCGCATACGCCGGAAAGTCGAGCTTTTTCAGCAGCGCAATAGCTTCTTCAACATCGGCGGCTTTGTCCGGATGTTTTGCGATCCATTCCCTCCAAAAGGCATTGCTTTGGTCGCTGGGTTTCCAAACCCAGGTCCGAAAGGAATCGTCCATTGCGAAGTCGTTCGCCGAAAAGTGGTAATAGTCTTTCACTAGAAACTTATTTAATACTTAGAAGAGAAGAGCATCGCCTGTTTCTCATCACTTTTTTTGAAATTTTTTTTTTATCACGCAAGAAAAGCCCGAAAGGAGGTCAGAAGGAGGGATTATCCTTCAGTTTTTTCTTCAACACCGTTAGTGCTTTTGATATCAGGTTGTAGACGGAATCCACATGCACCTCCATAATAGAGGAGACTTCATGATAGCTCAACTCGTTGAAAAACTTGAGAAAAATGGCTTCCCGTTGCCGTTTCGTCAGGGCATCAAAGCTTAGCTTTAGCAGTTCGAGTTGCTGCTTTTTGGTTTCCCCGGCAATCATCGATTCTTCGGTGGATGGAATGAATTCAAACATGCTGTCGGGGTCGCCTTGAAACGGGAGAGTAAATTTCCGGTTGGCCATGATCCGACTGATGAGCAGTCGGCGGAAGGATTTGAACAGGTAGTAATTCACTGAACCAGCTACTCCCAGCGTCTCTCTTTTGCTCCACAGCCTGGCGAAAAGCTCCTGGAGGCAGTCTTTGACCAACTCTCTGTCACGACAGTTGTGCATCCCATAGTTGAAGAGCCTGTTCACATGCCGCTTGTACAGCACAGAAAATGCCAGTTCGTTACCCGCCTTGAATTGCCCCCAAAGCACTTCATCATCAAGCGATCCTGCCTCAGTTGTCGATATGAGGGCCCGGCTATTCAATGAGGTGTGCTGGATTGATGAGTTTGATCGGGATGGTGCTTCTGGTGGATGGCCATACCTCTACTGCCGCCTGAGAGAATTTCACTGGCACCGTATCTTTCACCCTAAAGAGAGCGCTCACCATCCCTATTAGCATTTTCTTTCCGCTAGTTGGCTGAAAATCCACAAGTCAGGGCTTCAAAGTATAGAAACCCAATGATGTCCCGGACGGCAACTTAAGAAGGACACCATCATTGCAGACGTTATGACACTGAATATACTACTATAAGCGCAAATGAGCTAATGAATAAGCAAGAGAAAAATGTTTAAACCACTCTTCAGTAGCAATTTTTCCGCTTGATTTTGAATAGTATAGGGAATTGACGGTTTTGGCAAGCGCCTGTTAGTTTATATTGATTTGTTGATTACAGCATCATTACTAAATGACAGAAGTTGTACTAGCTCGATTGCCTTAAGAAGGTCGAACTGCATTGCCGCCACTAAACTATGCACAGCGAGGAGCTCTCTATCAATGGCATTGGGATTGGAATTACAGTGGTTGCTGAGTATTTCCTTCGCCTTGTTGTAGCCCCCGGTTTCATAAGCTTGTAAAATGGCGACGGTATTCTCTTCCGTAGTTATTTCCCTGCGTTTAGGTGTGTAGCCGAGTTGTTCCACAACGCTTTCCGCTGTGCTCCAGGTAGACCAGGGGTTTTGTCCGGTTACCAAATTCCCGTCGATGCTTACCTGATTCAGGTACATGCTGCCCTCATTAAAATAAGCCCCTTTCTCCATCAGCTTATCCTGAAGAAGGAATGGGAAGACATCCATGGCATCCGGTATCAACAAAAGCTCTTCCTCATTGGTAAAACTGCTTATTGTTTTGTTGGCTACTAACAGCGCACCGCTGGCCAGCTTAACGTTAACCAGGGCTGCAGGTCCATGGCAAACGGCGCCAATCACTTTTCCTGATTCATAATACCGACGGACAAGAGATTGGACATGTGTATTCTGCGGGAAATCGAACATGGCACCTTTGCCACCCACAAAGAATACGGCCTGATAGTCGTCTGGCTTTACGTCTTGCATCGCCAAACTGTGGGCTATCTTTTGTTGCGCTACATTGTCATTTAGAAATGCGTAGTCATACTCCCTCATGTCGTCGGCATCTATTACCACGGGTGGCGTGCCACCCAACGGACTGGCAACGTCGACCTCGAACCCATTGGCATGAAAAACATAGTACGCCCTTGCTAGCTCTGTTAATTCATAACCTGTTGTTTTTTCGCTGTCGCCCATCTCGGCAGTATTGGTGACAACGGCCAGAATTTTTCCTCTGCCCGAAATGGTGTTTTCAGCCAAATAGGGGAGGTCGTCGGTTACCGTCTGCCGCAGGGTGGCTTTCGCTACCACTGGAGGCGGGATGAGGCTCAAAAACCAATAGCCGAACGAAAAAACAGAGATAATCAAACCTACGAATGCGACAGCTGTCCATTTGATAATTGCTTTCTTCTTTGACATAGCATTTTCATATTTGTTTGAGGCAAATGTGAGCCTATGCCTTATCAATAGCTTTCGAAATGACCATTTCGATAGATTAAACTATCATTTCGGTAACTGCTTGCGGTAAGTTTGAGGGGTTTGTCCTGTTTGGGTCTTGAAGGCCGTGTTAAAGCTTGAAATACTATTGAAACCTACTTCAAAAGCAATGGCGGCAACGGTCAGGTTGTCGTACCGGGAGTTCTGCAACAGTCGGGTGGCTTCCTGAATCCTATACGTGTTCACAAAGCTATTGAAGTTCTTCGCACTCTTTTGGTTAATGGCCATAGAAAGCATTTGAGGACTCGCATGAACGGCCTTGCTCAGTGAGTTCAAAGAAAGATCAGGGTTTTTATATTGCGAGTCTTCCACAACGATTTTCAGCACCCGTTCGAATAGTTGGTCTATTTGCTCTTCCGACGCTGGTGTGGTCTTGTATTTTGTCAGGTGAATCTTCGCTATATACCCTTTGCGGATCACCTCAAAGCTAACTACGTAGGCCACAAAAGAGTACAGTACCGGTCCAACAATATAGGGGACGGTCTCATCAAAAAGGTTCAACACGTACACAGTCCAAATGGCTAACAAGGCATAAAACAGCAAGAGAAGAAGTTTCCACACATCCTGATTGAGTTCAAGTCGATGCCTTCGGATGTAGCTGTGGCCAGCAACAAGGTAGATGATAAAATGCAGATAGTAGGTTAAAAAAAGTATTGCGAATACCCACTTGGGGATAGTTTCTAAATCGGGTTCGTCCAACCATAAACCAAACCAAACACCAACCAAAGCTGGTACGAAATGTACCCACTTCAATTTATCGAGTGACTTTGCTTTTCGAACGCAAGATTGTGCAAACAGATAGAAAAGCGGGCCTATGGCCATAATTGTTCCTAGCCCAACAAAGATTAGCTTGACATCGAGATGTTCGGCAAACTCCAGAAATACGGACTTGCCGATTCTGAACGAAAGGACGATCAGTAACACGCTCAGTAGCTTGTTAGACAAGCTATTTCCTTTGCTGTAAATCCACAAGAATATGGAAAGAAACAGGCCGTGTATGACGCCCAGGCCGCTCACAATGACCAACACAATATCATTTGCAGACATGGGCTGAAATTACTCAAATAATTATGAGTATCTGAAGGTTTGTATTGCCTGTGTTGCAAGCCCGGCAGGAAAAGCAATGACCGGTGTATATTGAGTTTGGTCATCATGCGAAATTCCTGCTATGCTTTCCGCTAACGGAATAGTGCGATGCACCATTTTGAATTCTTTCTAACTTCCGAAAAACTAATCAAACCTATGAACAGAATACTTTACTTCGTTGTATTGGCCCTTTTTGTGTTTGCTTGTAAAGAGCAAGAGCAAAGTGCGCCACAAAGACAATATGTGGATGTGGCGGGACTTGATCCTTCCATCAAACCTGGCGACAACTTCTTCAACTATGTGAACGGCATTTGGTACGACACAGCAAGAATTGCTGACGATCAATCAGGCGTGGGCTCCTATAGCTTCCTGAATATTCCTCAGAAAAAACTACTGCAAAGTATTCTGGAGGAAGTGTCGGAAAGTGAAAACCCTGCTGGTAGCATTGAACAACAAGTTGGCGATTTTTTTGCCTCCGGCATGGACACAGCCGCTATCAACCAGCGGGGATATGAACCGATTAAGCCAGTTCTTGCCAGCATCGATGCCATTACAGACCTGGCCTCGCTCATGACATTCGTGGCTGCAGAAGCAAAAGTGGACGACAATTCCATCATCAGCTTTGGCATTTCTCCAGACGATGCCAACAGCAGCATCAATATTGCCCATTTTGGCCAGTCAGGCATCGGCTTACCTGACAGAGACTATTATTTCAAGACCGATTCCTCGTCGCTCGGTATTCAGAGTGCCTACAGAGGCTATATAGCCGCCTTGTTTGAGCTGACGGGCGACGCTCCAGACGCAGCGGCCAAAAAGGCTGGCCTTGTTTACGATATTGAAAAGCAGCTGGCTACATCGCACAAAACGAGGGTAGAACGCAGAAATGTGAAAGAAAATTACCACAAAATGGCGGTGGCGGCGTTGCAAAAGCAGCAACCTAATATCGGGTGGGTGGCCTTGCTTGAGAGGCTTGGTTTGGATACCGACTCAGTAGATATCAGGCAACCGGCCTATTTTGACAAGCTGAATGCTATGCTGGGCACTGTGTCGATCAACGACTGGAAGGTGTACCTGAAGGCTAGCTCTATCACCTCCTACGATCAGATATTGAGTAAGGCTTTTGAAGATGCGTCTTTCGAGTACAATAAAGCATTGTCGGGCCAGGCCACTGAAAAGCCCCGGGCACAGGTAATCGCCAACGTTGTGGACAGGCAAATGGGTTTTGCGCTCGGCCAATTGTATGTGAAGAGGTATTTTGGGGAGGATGCGAAGAAAAGAGTTTCGGAGTTGGTAAACAACCTCCAGAAGGCATTCGAAAACCGGATCACTCAGCTCGACTGGATGAGCGACAGCACGAAAGTGAAGGCCAAAGAAAAGCTGAATGCGATCACCAAAAAGCTGGGCTACCCGGATATTTGGAGAGAGTATGATGTTCAAATGGACAGGGGCAAATACTTTGAGAACGTCCTTGCTTTGAGAAAGGATGACTATCAATATCAATTGGGGAAACTAAACAAGGCCCCGTACAGGCACGAATGGGGGCCGTCACCTTCCACAGTTACTGCCTATTATAGGCCTTCATTCAACGAAATAGTGTTCCCCGCAGGCATTCTGCAATATCCTTATTTCGACGTGAATGCCGACGATGCTATTAACTACGGCGGCATTGGTATGGTGATAGGTCACGAGCTGACCCATGCTTTCGACGATCAGGGAGCACGATACGACAAAGATGGCAATGTTAAAAACTGGTGGACGGATGAGGACTTTGAGAAATTCAGAGCCAAAACACAGCAGGTAATTGATCGCTACAGCTCATTTACCGTGCTGGATAGCGTGCATATCAAGGGTGCGATGACTGTGGGTGAAAACACAGCTGACAACGGCGGTATAGCCATTGCCTACGACGCCTTTAAACTGACAGCGCAGGGCCAGGACACGACGAAAATTGACGGTTTCACCCCGGATCAGCGCTTCTTTTTGTCTATCGCCAGGATCTGGAGAGTGAAAACACGTGACGAGTTTTTACGCACCTACGTCAATACCAATCCCCATTCTCCGGCGATGTGGCGAGTGAACGGGCCGCTGATGAACTTCACGCCTTTTTATGAAGCTTTCAACGTGCAGCCCGGCGATAAGAACTATAAGCCGGTAGAGGAGAGAATCAGAATTTGGTAGTGTAATACGATAGTAGTGTGGTGGCAAGCCGGCATCGTTTTATGGCTTTGCCGTGCCTAAATAGCTGGCTGGAGGTTCAGATACGGAGTTTCCAGCCACAGTGCTATTTTGCGGCCTGAACACCAATAGCATACAGGGGATCATTGGCTGTGATAGCAAGAGAAGTGACCAGGTACAGGACGATACCGTTACCTTCTGCATGATACTCGCTGAGTTTGGTGCCGAAAAAGTCCCGTATTTCGCCCAATTTCTGCCCCTTTGTCACCTTGGCTTCGAGTTTCACTTCAGGGTACCAACACCCCTCATGGAGAGCAGTGGCTACCAGCATTTTTTCCAGATACTCCACCTGATGCGTTTGAACTTGCCCGGGTATCGTAGCCCATGAACGGAGCACGTTTTTGACAGCCGCTTTGTATTGTTCTACTTCGTCCTGATTCCATCGCCCGCATTGCCCAAGCTCCGCCAGAAAGCCCGGTGTGCCAACTGTGGCAGCACCGCCAATGGAACCATTTTCAGATACTGAGCCCACCACGTAGGGGAAGCCCAGTAGGGCAGCCGCCTGACGAGATTGTTCGGCCACTTCTTTGCTTCCCACGTTGGAATAGATAACGAAAGGAATCAGCGACTCATGGATATCGCCACCATGGAGGTCAATGAAAAAGTCTGCTTCTTTTTGAAGCTGATGTACAACGTAGGCTATTCGCTCACTGACGGTGCCGGTGGCTTTGCCTGGAAACACCCTATTCAGGTTTTTACCGTCGTATGGCCCGTAATACTGCATTCGGGTCAGGAAAGCAGCGGTATTGACCGGGTGAATGATAAGCACCGTGCCAGCGACCTCCTTTGGATCAAGCTCTTTGGCCAGTTGTATGGCCGTTTCTATGCAGGGGTACTCACCCCCATGAACACCGCCAGTTATAAGAATGTCTTTTCCCTGCTTTGTGCCACAGATCAAAGTAAAGGGCATCTCAATGGGCGTTCCAGCTACCGGAATATGGCCCGTTGTTTTTGTTCCGGCTGTCAGCGCCTTAAGGCCGGGCACCAGCTGTCTTATCAGTTCTTTCATTTTGGTCATTTTGCGGCATTAATGTACAAAAGAAACTGCAGCGAAAAGCCGTGTTTTTGACGGGCCAAACTTATGTTGTGATCGGTAGTGGCGTTACTTTTTATAGTTGGCTCCAATCAGCGCTGCCTTTCATACTTTTCGATAAGCTTATCCAGTTCCTTTTCAGTGTCCGGGTTGATTACCTTCCTTGAGGCATCTCCTTCCAACCATGCCAGTGTGCGGCGAATACCCTGATGGAAGGGAATGGTGGCCTTAAATGCCGGCACAAAGGTTTTGATCTTTGTGTTGTCGAATACGGCACTGTGAGCTTTGTCGCCCAGCAGATTGCCGGTTTGGTCGGGCCAGTGCTGGCAGATAAAGTCGGACGGAATGTGGGCAAAGTTCGGGGCAACGCCAACGGCATCTGCCAGTCCTTCGTAAACCTGGTTCCAGCTCAGCACATCGTCGGAGGTGATGTGAAATGCATGACCAACGGCTTTTGGGTGGCCCAGCAGACCAACGAACCCGACAGCAAAGTCGTCGGAATGGGTGAGCGTCCACAGGGAGGTGCCGTCGCCATGTACAACGATCTTTTTTCCTTTGCGAAGCCTGTCCACGATATTGTACTCCGTCCAGCCGCCCATGGCTACTGGTATCACCGTGTCGTAGGTATGCGATGGGCGTACAATGGTGATAGGGAATCCCTGCTCCCGATAAGCCAGGGTGAGGGCATCTTCACAGGCTATCTTGTCCCTGGAATACTGCCAGAACGGATTGAAAAGCGGGGTAGATTCAGTGATCAGATAGTGCGTGGCTGGCTTCTGGTAGGCCGAGGCGGAGCTGATGAAAATATACTGTTTGGTTTTGCCAGCGAACAGCTTGATGTCTCGTTCTACCTCTTCCTTTGTAAAAGCAATCCAGTTGACCACCACATCCCATTCATGCCCGGCCAATGCTTGCCCCAGTTGGGCTGGTGCGTTGATGTCGCCGGTAATGGACTTGGCACCTTCGACTGTGAGAGGGCTTTTGCCCCGGTTGAGTAGGTACAAATCTATCCCTCTTGAAATGGCCAATTTGCTCGTGGCTGTGCTGATGTTTCCTGTTCCTCCGATGAATAATACCTTCATTTTCTACGGTTCTGCTTAGGTGGCTAAGGTACGAAGATCGGGGAAAGTTGCGAGGATTGTGGCCATGAAGTAAAGAGGTCGCCCGGCTGGATGCTCTGTCCGCAAGCATAGAGCATCCAGCCGGGCGACCTCTTTACTCTCCTAAACCGTCAGCCTTTTAATCACCTCGGCGGCCATGGTCATGCCGAACATTGCGGGCATATAGGAAATGGTGCCATAAAACGACTTCTTGTATTTAGAGCCATCGGTAAGCTTAAGAGAATGTGCAGGCTGCACCTCTTCAGAATAAACACATAAAACACCTTTGGTTACGCCTTTGCCTTTCAGGTTCTTCCGCACCTGCTGGGCAAACTTGCACTCCCGGGTCTTGCTGATATCGGCCAACCGTATTTTGGATGGATCCAGCTTGCCGCCGGCACCCATCGACGAAATGAATTTGACTTTCATCCGTTTCAAAGTCAATATCATCGACATTTTGGGAACAATGCTGTCGATACAGTCCAAGGCAAAGTCAAAATGGTTCTGTAGCAGAAAGGCATGCATAACATCAGGCTCCATGAAGTTATCCACTACCTGAACCTGCAGTTCAGGATTAATGTCCAGAAAACGATCTCTGAGTACAAAAGCCTTCTGTTTGCCGATGGTGGAGTTCAATGCCTGGAGCTGCCGGTTTTTGTTGGTAGGGTCTACGTCATCTCCATCAATGATGGTGATTTTTCCCAGACCAGCCCTTACAAGCGTTTCTGCTGCATAGCTGCCCACGCCGCCAAGACCAACTACCAGCACGTGGGCGTTTCTTAGTTTGTCTAAGGCTTCTTTGCCTATTAACAGCTCTGTTCTTTCTAACCAATCACTCATACTCCGAAAAACTCTCTTGCATTATTGTTCATTTGCCGTTGAAGTTCAGTCATCTCTATACCTATCAATACGGCGACCGTTTCATATACATCGATAATACTCACATCAGGCATGCTATCTGTTTCCAAAAATAGGTGATCATACGGTATGGACTTAAATAACTCAATGTATTTAGTGGGAGGGAGGCCAGGCATAAGCGAGAGATAAAACCCCTGATCGATCAGCTGCTTAGCCAGTGTAGCATGGCGGCCATAGCCATGCACGCACCATTTCTCAATACCAGGAAACTGTTTTTTGATTTCGCTTAACTGTCCAAAAGCTCGAACGCAATGGATAATCACCGATTTACCCAGCTCTTCTGCAATCGCCAGCTGACTTCTCAAGATATCCATTTGCATGCCCATTGCCGGCCCTTTCAGGTTGTCCAGTCCCATTTCGCCCATGGCCAGACATTTAGGGTCGGAAAGTGCTACCTCCAGCTCTTTCCTTTGCGCTGGCGTTACGGGTTGTTCTGTCCACCACGGATGCATCCCGACCGTGAAGTATTGGTGTGGTTTGTCTTTTCTCAGGTGCAACGACACAATTTCCATCACATTGGCACGGTCTGTCTGCCGCATACTGTGTGTATGGAAATCGAGGTAATGGGAGTGGCGGAAGATGGTGTTCATTGTGCGATGGACGATCCAGTCGGGGTCAAAGATAGTGCTTAGCCCTGAAATACCGTGTCGTTCCGGTTTTCGAAAGAACTTTACAAGGCCAGCTAAAATGTAGTGACCGACAGACCTAAATAGGCACAAAAAAGACGTAAAGCCGCTGCCTTACGTCTCAAATTTTCACTTTAATTTAAGCGATATTATTTGCTTAAAATCAGTGAGTTAAATACTAGTTTAAACGTGCCATGAGTCTGTACTCTAAGCTGAGGACGGAAGCCGATCATCACCACTTTTCCCTGGCCTAAACCAACGGACACCATCGCTGCCTTTTCAGCGATAACGTCTTCGCCAAGCAACCAACCACTTTGCAAAATGTCCCTTTTTGGGTAAGTGATGATGCGGTCTATCGTATGCCCTACGTCGGAGCGCACTATCTCATACACATCGTTGTTGCCAACAAACAATCCATAACCTGAGTCAGGCATGCCGTAGGCCAGTGGATTCGAATTGTCGAAGTTCATTCGAAGGGTAGAGCCCGGGGACCAAAACTCCTGACTGGCTACGTCTTTTACCACATTGCGAATTGGCAGCTTGAATTTTTCGATAGGCAAGTCACCGGCACTACCAAACGTTACCAGTGTTCCTCCGTTTTCAACAAAGGCCTTGAGGGCATCCACGCCTTTTTGCCCAAAACCACTTCTGTATTCGGGCGGAAAGTCTTCAGCACGGTTGCGGCCACCGCCACCTTCACCTGTCATGGCACCCAGGCCATCGTCGGGCAACACAATCACATCATATTTCTTGTTAAGCTCGCCGGCCAGGATTTCCTTGTCCATCAAAGTGGTATAAGGAAATTTGAAATTCTCCAGCAGTAGCCTCGTCCAGCCTTCATCCATGTTACCACCCATATAGCGCTGAAATAGTGCAATACGCTGGCGTGTCATCGGCTGGGTAATGGCTGCCACATCTGCTTCCAGCGGCTTAAAGTCCACGCCGGTTTCCGTAGCGATTTTTTCGGCCACATCGGCAGACACTGAAGCCACCACGAAGTCGCCAGGTTGAACCCCGCTGCCTGCTTTGGCCACCCTGCTTACTTTTACTTTATTGTCCCACAGTAAGTTAAGCGCTGTAAAACTATCGTTGTTAGCGCCCGACAACACGTAGCCCTTGCTTCCTTTATACACCGTGCCTTTAGGCACCACTTTTTCCGTTACCCTGGGGTAGTTACCAGTTAAAGGAGTGCCCACCGGATCAACCCGCACACCCATGTATTCGGCTACGTTGTCTGTCGACATATCGTAGGGTCTGATGGGGTCGTTGTTGCGGTCACGGGTGTACTCATTGTCAGGGTAGAACGTACGGCCCAGCAACCAGCGCACCACGCCTTGCTTGGGCTGTGCCATGCTGACCACGTAAGAACCGGCGCCATACACTTTACCCTCATGAATCAGCTGCGAGTCAATTCTCTTCACTTCCACACCCTGACCCAGTAGCACATTTACCAGCTTGTTGGCCGTGAGTGCATCGTGCTGCTTCGCCGGAATGATGTAGGCTTTTACTTCACCTTCGGCACCACGTTGCGTTTGCCTGGAAGCTTTCAGGTAGGCATTTTTCAATACGGTTTCTCTGTTGCGACCTGCAATGTCCGCAATGGCCAGTGCGGCAATCTTTTGCTGCTCTACAATGTCACGCACCCGCCACCATCCGCCGGGCCATGGGTTAGGGAAGGAGGTCTGGGCCTCGTACTTCGGCATGCCATGAATGCTACCTTCCAGCTGATCAGGATGCACATAAAGCGGTGTGGCCAACCTGGCACTGGCCGACTCGGTCAACATACCGGCAATATTGTGGAAAGGAGTGATCCAGTGAAACCCAAAATGGCCCCAGCCTGAGTAAATAGCCGCATTCACCACTCCCGACTTGTTGTTCTCTTCTTCTTTGTAGGCAATGTGTGCACCATACCACGACATTTCTCTCCACACCAACGGATCGCCGTCGGGACGGATGGGCTCTGCGTAAGGCGGCACGTAGATCCTGGCACCGTAAGCACCCATCTGATGATGATCTACATAGGCCTGTGGCATCCATTGTCTGAAAATAATGTCTGCACCGTACACAGATTCAATGGTGTTTTGCATGTAGGCATCCCGGTTGTTGTCGTGGCCGATGTAGTGATGGTAGAGGTAGGGCATACTGTTACCCTCGTATTCTGTGCCCACATACTTTCTATACCATTCGGTGATCATGATTTCACCGTCAGGATTGAAGCAGGGAATCACAATGGAAATGACGTTGTCGAGAATGGTGGTCATTTCTGTGTCATTGCGGCTGAGCATGTCGTAAGTAAACTCTGCTGCCGTTTGCGAAGCGGCCACCTCGCTGGAGTGAAGCCCGAACGACTGCACCACCACGGCTTTCCCTGCCGCAATGATCTGATCAATTTCAGCCTGTGGCACGCCTCTGGGGTCACTCAGTTTGGCGTTCATAGCCTTGTACTCATCCAGTTTCGCCAGGTTTTCTGGCGATGAGATGTACAAGGCCAGGAATGGATTGCCCAGGGTCGTTTTTCCCATATTGACCACTTTCATGCGTGGACTGGCTTCGCCTAGCTGGTTATAATATTTCACCAGCTCATTCCAGTGGGCCAGCTTCCGGTCGGCACCCATTTTGAAGCCGAAAAACTGTTCCGGCGTGGGAATGTCCTGTGATTGAGCGTAGGAGGGGATTAAAAATGCTGCCAGAAGGACTGCTCCCAGGAAGCGTTTCATTAATAGTAAAGCATTTTGAGTCATGTGAGATGGTTTTGGATTGATTGATATTTTCAATCTATTTCATCGCTACTGAAATTGAAAGGACTCAGGTTATGGTTTGCTCTATAGGATGAAGGGCGGTTGGTGGTGATGCACATCGTTGATCCTATTGTTCATAGGTTAAGCAACCGTTAAGTGCTATTCAAAGTCTGTCAACTTTTTCAGTTAAAGCCTTAAGGCTTATGGTTTGCAATAACATTTTGTTTTTCAGCACTTAATGTGTTTTCAGCCAAGGCGGCCAAAAAGTGGGCGGTCAGCAAATTGAAGTGCGATTTGGGCCATAGGTGAAATCTACATTAAGTAACGTCCAAAACCTTAGTAAGCCACTAACCTAAGCTTAACAGAGAGTTTCATTTCGTCTTTCCGATCTCCCTTTATTTTGAATTTTATTTCGGCTGAACAAGGCCGGAGGAAAATTTAGTAATCCATAATATTTAAAAGCGTTTCTATGAAAAATTTGTACCAGATGCTCCACACGGGGCGCCGCTTGCTAACATTGGGCTTTAAGTCCTCAATGATAGCAGGTTTGTTGTTTTTGGGCAGCCTGCCATCACAAGAGCTGTTGGCAAAAAACAGCATGTACCAGGCTGGAATAATAGTATCCGGAACAGTTACCGACGAAGAAGGTGCTTCCATGCCCGGAGTGAACATTCTGGAAAAAGGCACCATCAACGGAACTGTGAGTGATGTCAATGGCAACTACCGACTAAATGTATCGTCGGCCAACGCCGTCCTGGTATTTAGCTTCGTTGGCGCTGAAACAAAGGAAGTAACGGTTGGTGGTCAGTCGGAGATTTCGGTATCACTTGCCGGGAGCTCTGAAACATTGGCCGAGCTGGTCGTGGTAGGTTACGGTACGCAGAAAAGGTCCGACATAACCGGAGCCATTGGTTCATTGAAGAGTGAAAATTTCAACCGTGGAGTTGTAACTAACCCAGGGGAATTGCTCCAGGGGAAAGTTGCTGGTGTAAACATAACAACTGCCAGTGGTGAACCTGGTGCTGCACAGAATGTGATCATCCGGGGAATTGGCAGTTTGCGGTCTGGAACGCAACCGCTTTACGTGGTGGATGGTTTCCTGCTTGACAACAGCTCTCAAGGTTTTGATACCAATCCCCTCAACTTCCTTAATCCCAACGACATTGAAAGCATCGACGTTTTGAAAGATGCCAGTGCCACCGCTGTATATGGTTCCAGAGCGTCAAATGGCGTGGTAGTTATCACTACCAAAAAAGGAAAGGCTGGAAAAACAGAAATGAATTTTTCAGCTTCTACTGCCTGGTCTAAGATGTCTAAGAAAATTGATGTGTTTAGTGCCGACGAGTTTCGGCAGAATGTGACGGGTGAAGGTGGAACGCTGGAAGACTTCGGTGGAAATACTGATTGGCAGGATGAATTGACCCAAACCGCCCTGTCGAAGCAATTCGACCTTTCCGTTGGCGGGGCCGCTTCTGAGAAGTTCTCGTACTACGCTTCAGTTGGTGTTCAGGATCAGGAAGGTATTTTGAAGAATAGCAACCTGGAACGTTATTCCGGGAAACTGAATATGAACCAAAAGGCACTCAATGGAAGGCTGAAGGTAGACTATAACCTTACTGCGTCGCACACAGAAAACCTGCGCCCGAGTATTACATCTACCATTGCAGACATGATTAGCCTGAACCCAACCATTCCGGCCTATACCGACGGTGAGCCTACATTGTTGACAACAAATGCTTTGAACCCACTCACCAGATATGACATCTACAGTGACCTGGCTGTTAACAACCGCATCCTGGCGAGTATTTCCCCGTCAATTGAACTGTTTGATGGCTTTGTTTATAAGTTGAATCTTGGGGTTGACTACTCTGCCACGACCAGGGATGCTCAGTATGAGCCTTTTCCTGATGTGATCAATGAGTCGAATATTTCAGACGGATCACTGTCCACACTTATAGGTAACAATACCAATAGTCTGGTCGAAAACACGATCACCTACAACTGGATCAAGGATGTGCACAATCTTACCGTACTTGGTGGTCACTCTTACCAGGAATTCCTTTTAGAAAACAGGAACTTCGATTACAGGGGCTTTGCCAACAACAATATCGAACCAAAATACCAGGATCAAACCAGCACAGCTGAATATCCTACTTCAGTAAGCTCGTCTGCCATTAGAAACGAGTTGCAGTCATTCTTCGGAAGGGTTAATTATACTTTTGACGAAAAATATTTGTTTACTGCCACGCTTCGTGCTGACGGGTCTTCAAAGTTTGGAGTGAACAACAAGTATGGGTATTTCCCGTCTGTTGCCCTGGGCTGGAACATCAGCAATGAGGACTTCATGGACAATTCATTTTTCGATAACCTGAAGTTGCGTACAAGCTGGGGACAAACCGGTAACCAGGAAATCCCTTCTAAGATCACCAAGGCAAGCTATTCGGAAGACAGGTTGATAACAGGCGCTGAAAGCCTTAGCACGTACCCGCTGGATCCTGATGGCAATTCAATTGACAGCTATCCTTACGGAATTGTTTTCACTCGCCTGGCAAACCCAGATCTGCAGTGGGAAGTATCCACCCAGCTGAACGTCGGCGTTGACTTTGGCATCTTTGACAATCAGATCACCGGTAGCCTGGATTATTTCAATAAAGAGTCGTCCAATATTTTGCTGGAAGTTACACCTGCTGACCCCGTGCAGCCAACGTCCACCTACTGGACTAATATCCAGGACATGAAGATTCAGAACAATGGCATTGAGCTGGCATTGGAATACAATGGCAAAGGACAGGGCGGCTTCTCCTACAACATCGGAGGCAACCTGACATCCATCCAGAACACGGTAAAAGACTCTCCTTACGCTGTATTGACCACTGGTGCCGCTCAGGGTTCTGGACAAACTGGTGCAACCATCAATGGCTACATCAACGATGAGCCGATAGGATCTTTCTACATGTTCCAATTTGACGGCATTGGAGCCGATGGACTTAACATGTTTAGAGACGTTAACGGAGATGGCGCTATATTGGATAATGACCGCACCGTTGTGGGCAGTGCTATTCCAAAACTGCTGTATGCCTATCACCTGAATTTCAGGTATAACAGTTTCGACCTGGGCTTCAACTTTAACGGAATTGCCGGCAGCAAAATATACAATCACACTGCCATGACGCTGTTTACCAAGGCGCAACTCACCAAGTCGAACAATGCCACTGACTTTGTGACTCAATACCCTAATGAGGCAATTTCAAATGCCAACACTGTATCCACACGATATTTGGAGAATGGTTCCTTCATGAGGCTGAACAATGCTACACTGGGCTACAACCTGACTTCAGACAAGGTCGGCTTGGGAGATGCCTTCCAGAACATCCGTGTATCGGTAACCGGTCAAAACCTGTTTGTGATCACAGATTACACCGGATTTGACCCTGAAATCAACACAGGATCAACCACAGGTGGTATTCAAACCTTTGGTATCGACCGTTTCACTTATCCAAAGGCAAGAACGTTTTTGATCAGCGTCAATGCCACGTTCTAAAAAGAAAACACTCAGTTCTCTTAGTATTACTTTAGAAAATAGAAATCATATGAACTTTTTAAATATAAGATTTAGTAAAGTACTGCCGATCATCGTAGTGCTGCTCACATTCGTTGGTTGTACCGATCTCGAAGAAGACATTTTGGACGAGTCGCTGACTGGAACAGGCGAGGCAGAAGTCATTAGCGGTTCCATTGCACCGGTATATGGCCTTCTTCGTCAGGTTTGGCTGCATACCGTCAACTTCGGGCTTCAGGAAGTGGCTTCCGACGAAGCCATTTTGCCATACCGTGGTGGTACCGACTGGTTTGATGGCGGCAAATTCATCGCCGTTCACCAGCATTTGATGACTCCCAGCAACTCACTGGTGGCGGATTCCTGGACATATATTACCCTGACGCTTTCGAGGGCCGTTGTGGCCGAGGAAAGGCTGAGGGAAGAAGTAGAAAAAGGAAATGCAGATGCGCAAGGGCCACTTTATGAAATGATTGCCATGCATGCATACCTCAATATGCTGGCACTAGACAACTGGGGATTGGTTTTCAAGAAGGACCGTTCCTCTGACGTGTCTGTGCTTTTGAGAGGACAGGAAGCCATCGACTATATCGAAGGTAAGCTTTTGTCGGTAGTGGACGTGATGAGCAATGACGTTGGCCCTGGCCGGATGAACAAAGACGCCGTCAGTGCCTTGTTAGCTCGCTTGTACCTGAACGCAGCGGTTTATCGTGATCCTTACGGTACTCCTGACTTCCGAAGCGAAGACATGGACAAGGTGATTCAATACACCAACAGCATCATTGCTGGTTCTCATTCCTTGTCAGCCGAATACTTCGATTTGTTCAGCGACGATAACCACACCAAGTCTGAGCTTATTTTTGCCCTGGATCAAAGAGGTGTGCTGGCTACTGAGCATGGCCGCTGGGCCTATTGGCCAATATCTGGTGATCAGGTGCCAAGACCTGAATTTCCAAGCACGAGAGGAACGGACGCTGTGGCTGCCACCCCTGACTTTTACCAGCACTGGGTGGATGCATACGGCAGCGTAGACCCTGCTGACGCCGATGCCCGTTTTTATATGAAAAACACGATGATTCCAGATGAACTGGTAGACCTTTCCGGTGTGACGCCGGAAAATGACTCAAACCATTACTACTGTGTGCCAGCCCAGGATTTTGAAATTGACAGGGGAATCCTTCGTGGTATTATCTGGGGTCCCCGAAAAGATGCCACCGGTCAAATCATGACTTGTGATGATGGTTCTGTAAGGATTTATCCCGTCATCAACAGAAGGACAAGTGGTGCCAATATCCGATATGTGGATCATAATCTCAATGTTGATTTCACTGAGCAGGGTAG
Source organism: Imperialibacter sp. (assembly GCF_040222815.1). Lineage (GTDB taxonomy): Bacteria > Bacteroidota > Bacteroidia > Cytophagales > Cyclobacteriaceae > Imperialibacter. Next base: position 158,136 of record NZ_JAVKCH010000001.1, read on the forward strand.
TTTGCACAACACCGGATACAGGTTTTCAAAATACCAGTTTAGCCACACCGCCCCCAACTGCTGCTCTTACAGTAGCGTAGACATCGTTTTGATTCGTTTGGGTGAAATATACTTGATGCGTGCGGAAGCAAAATTGAGAAAAGGCGACAATGCAGGAGCTTTGGCTGACGTCAATACCCTGAGAACTTCCAGAACTGCCCGTCCTGAGCAGACGCCGGCAGCATTGACTTCTATTGATACGGAAATATTATTCCGTGAAACTGGATTTGAGTTGTACTGGGAAGGTCTGAGAAGAAATTATCAGATACGCTTTGGTAAGTACGAGGACAGCTGGACAGGCAAAGATGATGCAGATGTGCGCAAAAGATTATTCCCTATTCCTCAGAGAGCCATCGACGGTGCGTCCAGTGAAAAGGGATTCCTGGTGCAAAATGAAGGATACTAATTGACTACTAACTAATTAAAGAGCACACTACAAAAGGTCGAAGGCCAAAGCTTTCGACCTTTTTTAACTCATTCCCACTAAATGAAAACGAGAGACAAGCATCTTTTTGTAGCGATATTGACCAGTGTCTGCTTCACTGCTGTGAACGGTCAGGGACTCAAAATGAATCAGACCCAGGTGATTGGCAGTCACAACAGCTACAAAATCGGGATAGAACAGCCTCTGATGGACATGATCCTGACCGATCGCCCCGAGGCCATTGGGTTGGCCTACACCCATATCCCGATCACCGATCAATTGGATTTGGGCTTGAGAAGCCTCGAAATTGATGTAGTATATGACCCTGAGGGCGGACTGTTTTCGAACCCTAAAGGACTGGAAATGCTCACAACTGCTGGGGTAAACGCACAGCCTTATGATGCGGAGCCAATGAGGGAGCCTGGTTTCAAGGTGCTTCACGTGCCGGACATTGATTTCAGGAGCCACTGTGCCACTTTCAAAGGTTGTCTTTCTGATGTCCTCACCTGGTCGAAGGCACATAACAATCATTTGCCGATCATCATTACCATTAACCCAAAAAGCGATGGGCTCGACCGGCCTGGCTTTGCCAAAGTGATTCCTTTCGACAAGCAGGTGCTGGACGCATTGGACCGGGAGATATGGGAGGTTTTTGAACGCAGTGAGCTGATCACCCCCAAGCAGTTGAGAGGAAAGCAAGCCACACTGCGGGATGCGGTGGCAGACAAGGGCTGGCCGGATCTGTCGGATGCCAGAGGCAAAATCCTCTTTGTGTTCGATGCGGGGAAGGAGCTAACAGATGTGTACCTGCAAAACGACGAGGCCTATGCAAGGCCAATGTTTGCCAATGCAGAAAGCGACAACCCTCACGCAGCATTCTTTATCATGAACGACCCCGTAAAGCAGGAGAAAGAGATCGCCGGGCTGGTAAAACAGGGATTCATGGTTCGCACCCGCTCAGATGCCGACACCAGAGAGGCACGGCTGGGAGACAAAACCAGGTTTGACGCCGCCATGCGGTCGGGAGCCCAGGTAATTACCACCGACTACTACCTAAAGTCGCTCAGTCCCAATAAAGATTTTGAGATTGTTTTTGGTGATGGCAGGTATCAGCGATGCAATCCTGTATTGACAAAATCATCAACATGCGATCTGCCATAATACGAATGTTTAAATACCCTTCGTGAACAAATCCTATTAACTTTATAACCATTAACTAAACTCTTAAGCCAGTGAAACGCCGCACTTTCCTTTACCAAACCTCTGTAGTATCTCTTGGTTTCCTGTCATTGTCCAGATGCGTGCAAAAGGGTCGGGACACCGCCGAATCAAACGTTCTGCTGTTAAAATCCGACCCGGAAAAATACCTGGATTTGCCGGAAGGCTTCTCCTACAAAATCATTTCCAAAGCGGGCAACACAATGAGCGACGGCCTGCGGATTCCCGGCAGAGCAGATGGAATGGGTGCATTTGCACGGGCTGATGGCAAGGTTGTCATTATTCGTAATCACGAGAATAGCCCAGCACCACTGGAAAACAGCCCTTTTGGGTTGGAAGGGAAGTTGCTTGGGTTGGTCGATATATCCAAACTGTATGATGCGGGGAAAGGCGAGCTCCCGGGGCTGGGTGGTACAACCACATTGGTGTACGATGAAGAAAAAGGGGAGGTAGTAGAAGAGTTCATGAGTCTGGCGGGAACCTACCGCAACTGTGCAGGGGGAGTCACACCATGGAACAGCTGGCTTACCTGTGAGGAAGACACCACCAAAGCGGATGGCGAAAATATCGAAAAAGACCACGGCTATGTGTTTGATGTGCCTGCTGACGCCAAGGGGCTGGTAGATCCTCGACCTATTAAAGCCATGGGCCGCTTCAATCACGAAGCCGTAGCTGTAGACCCGCAAACGGGCATCATTTACCAGACTGAAGATGCATCTGACAGCCTCATCTACCGTTTTATTCCTGAAAACCCCGAAGACCTGCATCAGGGCGGAAAGCTTCAGGCGTTGGCCATAGACAACCGCCCCAAACTGGACACCAGAAACTGGAAGGAGCGAGGTGTAGAGCAGGGGGTAGGCTATCCTGTGGTATGGCAGGATGTGGACGGGGTCGATTCTCCACTTGACGACCTGAGAATCAGGGGATTTGAAGCAGGAGCAGCCTGCTTTGCACGGGGCGAGGGCATGTGGCATGCCGACGGCCAAATTTACTTCGCCTGCACCAATGGTGGCCCCAAAAATTTCGGGCAAATATTTAGATACGACATTGAGAAAGAACAGTTGGAACTGTTCGCTGAATCAGAAGACAAGACCGTCCTGCACATGTGCGACAATGTGACTATTGCTCCATGGGGAGAAGTTTTGGTTTGTGAAGACAACGGTGAGCTCAACCGCATGCACTTCATCAACAGAGAAGGGGAGCTGCGCTTGTTTGCTGTCAACCAAAGCTCGAAATCGGAGCTGACCGGTGCCGTTTTTTCACCTTCAGGCAAAACACTCTTTGTCAATGTGCAGGAAAATGGGGAAACGCTGGCTATCACCGGGCCGTGGGAAAAGCTTCAGGTAGTGTAATTTACTGGCTTAAAAAAAGGGGCTATTTTGGTGAACCAGGGTGGCTCCTTAACTTGCGTGAAAATTCACACAATTCATTCTCCTTCCTCTATGTTTCACGGCTCAGATTTCCCCACAACACTTGACGAACAGGTTTTTAATGACTGGCTGGAAGCGGGCCGAAACAGCAAGCTCAGCTACACCTATATGCTGATCATTTGGGACGAGCTGGACTCAAAGTATCTCCCAGTATACGCCGAGGCCAGAGAGAAAATACAGACTTACGAAAGGTACCCCGTTGCCAGCAGCAATGAATCATTGATAGCGGCCTATGATTTGTATTCGGAGTCGAAAGTGGGGTGAGCTTTACTTTTCAGCGTCAGATAAGGGGGGCCTTAATCCAAGTTGCTCCAGACGCAATTCGCTTAACTCCCCCCAATCCTCAGTCTCTTGTATCGGCCGTTTGCGGCGCTTCTGTAGTCCACAGTAAAGTCCCCTGTCAACCGGGGCGATTCATTTCCTCCGACGTAGCTGTAATCCGTCAAAGATTCCATTTGCAAGGGGCCGCTCATTGTAAAAATTTTAATGGAGCCTCCTTCACTTACAACATCATTTACAAAAAACACTATATGGCGCATGTTGGGGAATACGACCGCTCGCATGATATAAGCTTCGGTAGAAAAAACTGCACCAGTTTTACTTTCGATAAAAAGCATACCTCCTTGTTCAAAACCGGTAATGCTTACCACCAGAATATTATCATTCAAGACGCCATCAAAAGATAGAAATTTCCCTTCTTTATCCGAATAATCTCCACCATCAGTGTCTGAAATGAGCATCCCGTCTAAAACAATGGGCTGAAGGCCCGGTAGCCTGACCTCAGTGGCTTCGCCTTTTGATTCTATCATCCACTCGGCTGGAACAGGTGTAAGAAGGTTTGAGAGACTGGTAGTGTCAAACGGAGAAGGGACAGAGGTTGCGAAGTCTTCCTCACCAATCTCCGTAAGCCCAAAATCAAATTCCAGGCGCCCTGTCAATTCATTCCATACATATCGTTCGCTTCCGGTAACGGCAACCTCGAAGTTCTCACAAATAGAACCACTTTCTGTTCCTGTTCGCTCCTCATAAATTTTCTCCACCCACAGTTTATTTCCGTTTTGCATCAACGCCAGACGCTCAGGAAAGAGATATTGCTCAGACTCGCAATGGTCATTGCCATAGGCAGCTATGTCAATTTTCGTGCTTTTTGTATTCCCTTCGACAAGAAATAGGAGAAAGTTGTACTCCGCCTCGACCGTACCAGCGTTAAGCAATTCCTGATCTTTTGTGAGAACAAGGCGTCGGTTTTCGTCAAGCTTCAATTCACCTGCAAACTTTCCATTTAAACTTGCGTTAATAACTCTCCAAACACCTTTGTCAACAAACGCTAGAATAACCTCATCCCGAGCGTTGCAGCTTGCACTACAAATCATGCTTCGCTGATTGTATACCGCTGAGTTTTTCGAATACTGCAAAAGCTCTATCGCTGTCGAATAGGCTGATTCACTATCCTGAGATCTTTGTTTGTCGGCTTCATACGAATTCGCCTGAAGTACCGACAGCAGATGAAACGGATCCGGGGATGGGCCAGATGTCACCACAAAAGACCCAATATCTTCATTCCAATAATAGCCAGTTCGAAACTCAGCTTGCTCATAGTCGCTACAGCTTTCGCTATCATTTCTATAGCCGCTTTGGCGAGTTACAGACAACATAGGTTTTTTTGGATCGCTTTTATCGACAGAAATATTGGCAGAATTGCCAATAACGCCATCGCAAATTCCTGCCTCGTAGCTAACAGTTTCCTTAAAGACACTTTCAAAAGCATAACCATCATTCTTTCTCGAAAAAGTAAACACCGATAGTTCTCCCTGAAAATCTGTCCTGAAATTTCTCACTCCATCCAAAACCAATTCGGGAATTGTGTCACCGTTGAAATCAGCTTCGAGGCTTTTAAAGTTTCCACTATAAAGAGATCCCATAAAATTTTCTCTTTTCAGCGCCTCACGAACATCAACCAACGCATCGCTCTCGTCCAGGTTGTTGGTTTTTAGTCCCAATACAACCGCATAGTTATGGGTGGCAGAACCGACTGTTTCTGAAAAATTCACAACAACAACCCCTTCAGCCTCATTCTTGTAAGCCACCGAAGTAGTCAGATTTACATCTTCAGGGCTATTGTTTTGTTCCAGACTACCTCGCCTCAATTCAGCAAACCAGGTAGGGAATAATTCTGGCGAATCAACAGGTTGCTTAGCATCCTCTTTGGGTGTACAGCCAATGAGCAACAGACCGTACCAGACAATCATTCTTCTTGATCGGAACATAGCTTTGACGTTACTTAATGGGAACTACTTGAAATTATCGAGCAATAATTAGAAAAATAATCAATTTTCGGAATATTGTAAGCAATGGGGAATCATTTCCAACTGGTGTTTCGGAAAATGCCAGTTAGCCGTGGCATGTGACGGATGGAAGTGATTGTCTGATTTTAATATGCTCATTAACAATTAATTATATGGCTTAAAGTGAAGCTTTGCATTAGTTTCTTACTCAGCTGACAGAACTCATTGCCAGAATCTTGATTAACACTTAACTTTCCCCCATGTCAAGTTTTAGGATAAGACCCCGGTTCAAGCACCGCATTGAAAACACCCAAAAAGAGGAGCTGGAAGTAACCATCCGTACGGCGCCGGAGCTGGGGAAACAATTCACCTGTACTCACTTGCCCGACCACCTGTATATAAGGATTCATCCCAGCGAAAGACATTTTTGGTCTCCGCAATTGCATTTGTCATTTGACCAGGAGGGCAACGATGTGATTGTAAGAGGCTTATATGGCCCCAATCCCACCGTTTGGGCTTTTTTCTTTTTCGGGTACGTGGCCACAGGAATCCTTTCACTCTTCGTTGGCATATGGGGAGCCAGTCTTTGGAGTTTGGGTAAAGATGCCTCGGTTTTGTGGGGCGTTCCTGTGCTAGCAGCGCTTGCAGTAGGTTTATACCTCTTCAGCCAGGCTGGTCAAAAGCTTGGTGCTCAGCAGATGTTTGATATTCATCATTTTTATGAGGATATCACTCGGGATAAAGTGATTGTGAGCTAAATGCTTTCAAGTTGGATTTCTTGGAGCATAGCATTCATTGATAGTGAAAAGCTATCCTTTGGTCGGAAGGGCTATCCAAGCCATTTTCAAAAGGACTTACGGCCCGAATAAAGCAGACATCCTCAAATAGGGACACGCCGCTCAAGAAAGTGTTGATCACCACTCGTCAGCCAATGAAAGAGATTTAAATATTCTCCCTTTCGCTGAAAAGTCGGCATAAAGTGTTCACTTCGCAGTAGAAATCATGCTTTGCACATGAATAGACATGGGAATTTTCCACGGCTTCCCCAGGGGAACCTTGCCACCAATCAAAAGGGAAGCAGATATAGCCCTCGTAAAGTCCTCATAGCTACGGGAGTGGTAACGGGGGCTTTGTTTATACTGTTCGAAGCGCTAAGTCCAACAGCAAAAGGCAAAACTGAAGATATGGTGCCCGTTGCGGTGCTTTCAAAAGAAGAAAATAGAGCTGTACACCGATACATAAACGACTATCATCTTGAGGTAGCCAAGGCAAAAGGGCTTGCAAAGCCATTGGCATCAAAAGCGGAGCATAAAACAGACGCCAAAGCTTTTGGTAGCCGATACAAACTTGTCGAAATAACCGATAACAAGTACTATGAAATTCCCCACCTAACCAATTCACTGCCTTACCTGCAGCCGCCTGCTGAAGAATTCCTAACTCTTGTTGGGGAAAGGTTTTGCGACCAATTGGAAGAGTTAGGAATGATCAATTATCGATTTTCGGTTACATCTATCTTGCGAACCATCGAAGATCAAAAGTCGCTCCGCAAAAACAACCTTAATGCTACGGCCAATAATTCGTCGCATTATTACGGACGAACGTTTGACATTGCCCAAACACGGTTTTTTGAGAGAGGAAATAGCACGCCTGTGTATTCCTACCGCCTGAGAAATCTATTGTTGCGTGAATTGATCAAGCTGCAGGAGGAAGGCAAGTGTTATGTGCTGCTGGAGAGTCAGACGAAATGCATTCATGTGACTGTCAGGTGATTGTAAACAATGCCAAAGGTCGAACAAGCGTAGTATATCTAATTGATATTAAGATGATTATCATTTACTTGCTCAAGCGATGAGTCAGCTAAGTGCCAACCTTTACCACCTACCCATCAGGCAGCTTTGCAAGCTGGTCAAGCAGCATTTTCCGGCACACGAGTATCATTTCAAAAAACACACTATCGTATTGAAAGATGCTGACCAGAACCCCTTGGGAAACATTCGGCTGCCGCTTCATTTTTCACTGAACGGGGACCTGTCCATCATCACCGACCAGGCGCAGGTGTTGTACATAAGCATGGAATCGGGCTATGCCACGATCAGCATGATGCAGGGCGGGGAGAATGTGTATCACACCACGTTTGGGGCCTATATGACCCGCAAGAAGCAGGGATTCAGCCAGATCAAATACCTGAAAAAGAAAGGCAGATCCCGGGCCGGTTCGAGAGTGAGGTTGGCTGAAACAATTGAGTTTTTTGAAAAGATCAATTTGACTTTAACGGAGATTTTGGACACCTATACCATCGACCGACTGGCGCTCAACTGCAATACGACCTTGATCCCTTATTTGTATCAATCGAAGGTGAAATGCCCTTTTGAGAAAAACGACCTCAGGCTCTACAAAATACCGGTGCACATTCCGCAGTCCAATTTCACCCACCTGGAGGCAGCGATCAAAAAACTAAAGGCACCGACCTTGTTTTACGAGGAGCCAAACAAACGCTTGATGGAGCCTTTGATAGCTGCTGAATAGGCAGGCCTGATATGAACGATAGCATTTCGGTGCATTTTAACCCGCCTGCTCAGCCTTTCTGCATTTGATCAGAAAGAAGGGGAAGCTCTCATTGACTTCGGTTATTTCAAACAACCCGGCCTTGTCAAAGGCTGCGTGAATGGATGCTCTGTCGTAAAAATACATTTTCACTCCTTCGAATATTTCATACCTGTCCTTGCTCACAAGCTTGCCTTTTCCATAGGTGTGCGCTTCTTTCGAAATGGCAGTAAAAACCATGTAGCCACCTTGTGACAGTTGATTGTAGCAGTCACGAACCAGTTTCTCCCTTTCGCTGGCGTCCAGTAAGTGAATCAGCGCATAGCAAAATATGCCATCGTACTGATGAGCATCAAACGGCATATCCACCACGGAACCGTGATGGATGGTCATCCCTGAACCGTAATGCTTTTTTGCCAGCACAATAGCCGTCTTTGATATTTCAATCCCTGTTACCGCAATTCCGTTGTCTCTGAAAATTTGTGCATTTCTTCCGTAGCCAATGCCAGGAATAAGCATGTTCTTCACCGATTTCTGTACGAAAAATTCCTTTGTCAACACCGCTGACTTCGATGGCTCAAAGCCCCACATGGCCTGCTTCTCAACAAAGCTCGTTTCCCAAAACTCCCCCATGTTATTTGCAAATTTTATCTTCTAACACATCGCACATAAACCCTGCTTCATTTACTGCTACTCTTATGTTTTCTGGCTGAAAGGTAGCCCCTTCAGCCCGCAAAATGCTGTGACCGCAGGGAAAACCAGCTGCTGAATCAGATAGGTCAATATTGACTCTCAAGGCAGGAAAGCCAGTTTGAAGAGCAGCTAAAATGCGCTCTGCCTGCATTTCATTCCGAATACTTGTGACAAAAACCTCTACCATTTTTTTTAGGGCCCAATCAAAATTGTTCGTCGGTCAGCTCCTTGTTGATCATGGCTCCTGCCACGTTTCCAGTATAAACCGCAGTGGCAACTGACCGCATCATAGAGCTGTTGTCGCCACAGGCAAAAACACCTTCAATGGTCGTTTTTTGAAAACTATCTACTTTGATATAACCATGCTCTGTCAGCTCACAACCCACCAACGCTGGAATGTGCGAATGTTGGGTGAAGGGAAGGGCTGCGTAAAGGCCGTCAAAGGCCATCTTGGCGCCGGTGTTAAAGACGATGTTTTTGACCTGCCCGTTATGATGCTCAATTTCCGAAACTTCAGTTTCAACGATCTCTATATTGTGCCTCTTGAGTTTTGTGATTTGCCCGGGCTCAAACGCTGCCTTTCCCGATGTGAGGACTGTGAGGTTGTCAGTGAGGTTATTGACCAGCGAGGCCAGGTGAAAGGCCCTTTCTCCATTGGCCATAATGCCGGTTTTCCGGTTTCGTAATTCGTATCCGTGGCAGTAGGGGCAATGCACCACCGAAATTCCCCAACATTCAGCAAAGCCCTTGATGGCAGGCATGCTATCTTGTATCCCGGTGGCAAACACCAGCTTCTTCGCCGTGAATGCCTGGCCTGCTTGCGTGGTGATGGCAAAACCGGTGGCAGTCTTTTTCCCACTAACGGCAAGGTCATTCAGTAATTGTACCGAGCTGTACTTCAAAACCTGTTCTCTGGCTTTCCCGGCTATTACGCCTGGCTTTTCGCCGTCCTGGGTAATGAAGTTATGCGAATGGGGCGTTTGTCGGTTACAAGGCTGCCCGCTGTCGATAATTAATACCTGGCGCAAAGACCGCCCGAGTGCCATGGCGGCAGAGAGCCCCGCATAACTGCCCCCAATAATGATTACTTCAAAATGCTTCTGGTCTGTCATTTCATCAAGTTGTGTAAATGCTGTTGTTGAACGAGGTAATGCCCATGCTGTCAGAGCAAGCCCGCCATGTTTCAATAGGTTTCTCCTAGTCACTTTTTTGTAAGCTGTTTGCAAAGCTAGGCATCACTTCCGTTATTGCAACATAGTCGCAATATTTAATTGCAAATATGTCGCATTAGTATGAAAAGAAGAAACACAACATCCAAAGAGGCAGTGCTGTCGGTATTGACCAATGCAAGAAAAGCAATGAGCCAGGATGCCATTGAAAAGGAAATAGACGTGGATGCCAACAGGGCCACCATTTACAGAATACTCAATCGCTTTTGCGAAGATGGCATTGCGCACAAAATCGTGGCCGATGACGGTAAGCAGTACTTTGCCGTATGTGTGAAGTGTGACGATAAGGCCAAATTGCCCGACAACCACTTTCATTTTCGCTGCACCAACTGCGAAACCATCGAGTGCCTTCCGGCCCTTGTCCACTTTTCAGTGCCCACAGGCTACAAAGTCGGAAGTCTAAACTGCGTGCTTATTGGGGTGTGTAGCGATTGTTCTTAGGTGGTGGTGGTTGCTGATTTGTTCGGTTATTAATATGACTTTTATCGTTGAGTATGGCTGATGTACATGAACTAAAAGTTAGAAGCTATAATATGAGAATGACCAGAAGGAGCAGCAGTGGCTGTTTTACGAATATCCTCCCTTGCTGAACCCGCTGGAAGACACCTACACGATTTCCTCGGCAAAAAAATACCCAAACATTAAACCCGGACAAGTACCCTGGGAGGCATTTCACTATCACAAAATGGTAGCAGTGTTGACCGACGTGCATTGGACCATTAAACCCAATGGCAAAATAATGCTGCCAGGTAGCGGGGAGTGATGGTTTGAGGCGAATAGGAGCAAGGTGCTTTCGTAACAGCGAGTTCGTCTATTTAGTCGAGACACTCCATTTTTCATGCAGTAGACACTCTCAATTGCAATAAACCTCTATTTGAAAAAGAAGGATTTTGAATAGTTAGGAATCCTAACTATATTTGAACATTGTTTAACAAAACCCTCCACCACGATGGAAAAAATCAAAGGTTACACGTATGGACAAGTTGCAAAATCGCCTGTATCATTAACGGACTTGGACTTGCTAAAAAAAACAGTGCTCTTTTCAGCTGATGACGAGAAATATCTACGGCTGGCAGGAGAGGTACTAAAAGATCAAACGAATGAAGTACTTGATTTATGGTATGGGTTTGTTGGAGGCAACGAACACTTAGTTCACTACTTCGGAAAGGGCGGCAAGCCGGACATGGATTATCTGGCGGCAGTAAGGGTGCGGTTTGGCCAGTGGATTGTGGACTTGTGCAACAGGCCGTACGACCAGGACTGGCTTAATTACCAGCACGAAATTGCTTTGCGTCATCACAGTACGAAGAAAAACAAGACCGATGGGGCAGAGGCAGTGCCTATCATTCACTATCGCTACCTGGTGGCATTCATTTTTCCAATTACCGCAACAATCAAAGACTTCCTTACAAAAAAAGGGCAGGATGCTGAAACGGTAGAGAAAATGTATGCGGCCTGGTTCAAAGCAGTAACGTTAACGGTCATTCTCTGGACTTATCCTTATATCAATAAGAACGAATTTTAAGCACTTTAAAATAGCTGGGTTATGATACAGCATCTAATCCAGCTATCCATTCTAAAATCTGATCAGTATGAAAGTAGCAGTTTGGGATACCTATGTGAAAAAGCAAAATGGAACAGTAATGAATTTTGATATCATGGTTCCTGATTCTCTAAAAGACGAAAAGGTAATTTACGGATATGGGAAAGAGTACTTGCAAACTAAATCTATCGATGGTTATGAACTTACATCCGAAGAATGCGCTTTTTGTCATATTGAGCAGGCAACGGATGAGATCATCCAGGGCATTGATGACAAGGGGTACTTTATTATTGAACTCAAAAATTGCCAGTGACTTTTGATCTTAAGTACTCTGACGTATTGCAAGGCTCGTTTAAACCTGCTGACCTCAATCTGATGATGGTTTTTCAGGTGAACTGCCCGGGTTGTTTTTTGCAGGGCTTCCCGCAAATCATGAGTTGGCATTCTAAGTATAAGGACAAGCTATCTTGCTTTGCCCTGTCAACAGCATTCGAGGATTTTGAATTAAATACCATAGAAAATACCAGACTCCTCCTGAAGAAGAACATTTTGGTGGGTGAAACTAAAAAAGAATTTGATGCGAGGAACCTCAAATGGGAAGCGCACATCCCTTTTCCAGTGCTTATCGACACCATGACTACCAGAGCAGAAATGCTCCAGCCGCATTATATAGAGGGAGTCATTTCAAATCATCGTCAATTTGGTGTTGTTTCACAACCAGAATTGGCACAAGTCAAAGTATCACTTCAGAACTATTTCAATCATTACGAGCAATGTGGGTTACTTTCGCTACCAATTTATTGCGTGGAACTCCTACTTTTATTCTATTTGACAGCCGGATGGAGATACTCTTTCAATGGTTTGGGCACCTGGATAGCCCTACGATTGAAGAAAAACTGAGGGAGTATTTTGTTATGAATACCGGTTACAACCATGAATAAATCGCCTTTTAACCTCGACCAACAAAACGAAAATACAGACAGCCGGATCATCGCCGCACTTGAGCGAATATCGCAGGCTTTTCGGGTGTTGTTGTGGAATGAAAGCAAGGAGCTTTCCTTGAGCCCCATACAAATTCAGGTACTTATTTTCCTGCTTCACCATAGTGATGAAAAAAGAAAAGTAACCTATTTGGCTGATGAGTTTAATATGACGAAACCGACGATCAGCGATACGATAAAGTCTCTCGAACAAAAAGGTCTTATAAGTAAAGCCTACGAACCACACGACACAAGAAGCTATATCATTCATTTGACAAATGAAGGCAAAGCCATAGCCGGGAGAACTGCTGCATTTTCCAATCAAATACAAGTGCCCATTAACAAACTGAAAGCTGACGATAAGGAAAACCTATTGCTGAGTTTGATAGGCGTCATTGATCACCTGAATAAGACTGGTGTAATTACAATTCAGCGAATGTGTTTGTCGTGTGTGCATTTTAAACCAGGGGAAGGAAAGCAACCTCACTTCTGTAAGCTACTTAATAAAAACCTGGAAAATTCGGAGTTGCGAATTGATTGTCCGGAACATCAGCTGTCGAACTGACTTGCCAGATACAGGAAAGTTGATCACAAAATACTGACTTTAACTATTGACGTAAGCAAGGAGGGCAGCAAATGTTTGACATACGCTATTTCTATGAAAACATATCACAGGATAAAGTGATCGTGCGCTAGGCCATTGAAAAGAGCCTTCCAGGCCGAAAAGGCTTGCCTGAGCAGAAAGCACAAGGGATTGTCTACGGGGCAGTATGACCCATTAAAAGTGTAAAGGTGATCTGGCGCTAGTTCTTGATCAACCTGGCAGAGCGAACAGAACTACCATCAAAGACCTGAAGGACATAAACCCCGGGTTTGGCATCCGAAATATCGATTAACGCAAATTTGTCTTTGATTGTAATTGACGCCTGCACAATCTGCCCCAGACTGTTGCATAGCCTGATTTGAGATAAGTTAAAATGATCCACTGACAATGTGAACCTCCCGTCGGAAGGATTGGGAAAAACATGGAGGACATCTGTGTGATCAAACTTCACAAGTGCAATCGGCGAATAGTCAAATTTTCCATCAAAATCGGTTTGCTTCAGTCTATAATAGGATCTCGTTGTAAATGGACTGGTATCGACTATCTCATATTGTTGTGGTGTTTGTGTGGTTCCTGCTCCATTTACAATAGCCACCTGCTCCCAATTTTCAGCATCCTTAGATTTTTCAATAGTGAAAAAATCGTTGTTGAGTTCAGAAGCCGTACGCCATTTTACAGTCACATAAGACCCACTTGCAAATGCCTCAAATGAAGTGAGCTCTATAGGCAAAGGTGAAGATATATCAGTGTTGCCCAGGGTAAAGCGATCTCCGTTCTGGAAGTTAACACTTGAGAAAACAGCAATATTACCGGAAACAGTGCCAACGACAGGAGCGACATCATTGTCAGCAAAACCATCGCCATCCCGGTCAATCAGGAGCCTCAGGTTAGAGCCGAGGGGATTTCCTATGCCATTGAAATCAAAAGATATAGAAACCGTTCCCACATCACCCGTCTCACTGACCCTCCAAATTCTGTCATAACGCTGTTCAATGATTATTCCATCGACACCCGAAGTGGTACCGGTAAGGGCGGCATTGTCATGCCCCCACATCAAATACTCGTTGTTTCCAAGTGCGCTGGGGTTCCACATTCTCACGATGCCAAACCCCCGGGCATCTTTATGAAAGCTACCATCACTGGCCTGGCCAATGCCCGCTACCTGGTAATCGAAGTTCCCATTGCCTGGCGTGTCCATCGCATGAAAATCATTGGCAATAGCGATTCCATATTTTGAGGATAAATAATTGCTTAAAATTATTCTCTTAATGTTGTCCAGGACAGAACTAAAAACTATCGTTTCAGCAATGTCACCTTCAAGAAACCGATCCGGAGTGCTACCGGCAGCATTAACAGTTCCACCAATATATAACGGAGTGTTGTGAGAGGTGATCGGACCAGCATAAGAATCCGTAGAAGGGCCACTTTCGTTGACAAAGTGTTGCATCCCCGGATCAGCATATATACCCGTGTGAATGGCATTTACCCCGTAAGAAATGGCACTTTGCGCTTCGTTACCCAGTGCGTCAATTGCAAACGATACGCTCTGTAGATTATTGTTTCTTAGCAGCGCATATCCATTAAACCCAGCAACACCCGATTGAATTTTGGAAAGAAACGACGCATAGGCAGTAGAAGAAGCTGCCAAATTGCCCACAGTGATCAGAGTTACGTTTTGAATATCAAGGGATGCATCGTCAGCAACTTGCAAATAATCAGAATTTGCGTTTACAAACTGAACTGCCGGAAACCCGTTTAACTGGCCGGTTCTAAAAACTGGTTCACTTCCAGAGGCGGCTGCAGCATCGTTGCCATATCCTGAAAGGTCAGTCCATGCCGTCACATTCGTGCCTGTTGCCTGATTAATCGTATTGGCATCTAGCCAAAGCCTGACATCGCCCGATGCGGTGGTACTCCCAATCCCGCCTGGCCCGGAATTTCCCGACGAGAAGCTACCGGTAGGGGCAATAGGAAACGCTCCACAATTTGCCGTACAAGTCACAGCAAATGTACCACAAACCTGACTCAGCG
Organism: Imperialibacter sp.; assembly: GCF_040222815.1. GTDB lineage: Bacteria > Bacteroidota > Bacteroidia > Cytophagales > Cyclobacteriaceae > Imperialibacter. Next base: position 173,156 of record NZ_JAVKCH010000001.1, read on the forward strand.
ATCCACCATTGAAAAATTGGATGGTGGGGTCAGCTCCGCCGTTCCCCAGGTTCATCACGCCCTCGCCGCATAAGGTAGCATTTGTCCAGTCAATGTAGATATCGTCTGCGCCGAAAGAGAGGTTATTGATAATAGTGATGCTGTTGCCAGACAATACCAGGTCATCGGAATTTGAAAAATTTCCATTTTCAGCAACCTCAAAGTACCCCAAATTAACAAGGTCTTCATTCACAGTGAGCGTTCCGCCATCTGCTATGAGTGTGTATCCGGCGAGCATCAGCTCCTCGGTGGAAGTAAGCAATCCGCCGTCCGCTATCACAATATCACCTGTATGATAGAACATTTGATCGGTTGACCCCGTGAATGTGCCAACATTAGCCAGTGGCAAGTCATCAGGTGACTGCGAACACGGATCGTTGTCGTTGACGTTATCAATAGCAATGGTATGCCCATTTTGAATCACCACATTATTGGCTCTTCTCGGATAAACGCCCACCGGCACGGCCCCACTGGAACCATCTGGAGTATAAGACCATGCCGTATTCGATTCCCAGGCAGTTGGCCCCGCCAGGCGTGAGTAAAATGTATTTCCCTGAAGCCCCGTATCCTCGAAGGTGATAATTTGCCACGGTGCATCGGCCGTTGAACCTGTGCCGGCACCCCGGGTGATTTGGAGGTTTGTGGAGCTCGTAATTTGATAGGTAAACCAGTTGTGGCCAGAGTTGTCGTCGGTGGAAAAGCTTGTGCTACCTTGTCGGCCAAAGTTTCCGGGGGCAATTACCCCTGATGCACTTGTGGCAGTAATGGCAACGGGTCGTGTAGTGACGCCTGCTGTGAAATTTTGTGTACCCCTTGTCACAGTTGAGCCATCCGTAAATTCAACTACGTAGGTTACAAAGTTCATATTGGATGTTGTGCCTGCCCTCGTGTAAGTCACGGTTGACGCATTTGTTAGCTCAGTACGGGGTAAATCAAAGGCATTTATGTCTCCCTCCCACCAATGATTACTTACAACGAATGCCTTCGAAAGTGTGCCAATGGCCGGGGAAATCGTTGCGGTTGTGGACAGCGATCCGGCTGCCAGTGTCGTCACCAGCTTTTTCACCACAGCCCCCTGATATTCAATCACCTGCCAATAGGCTTCTTCCATATTAGCTCCACCGGGGCCATTATTGCTAATCATTAGCTGCATATTAGTTGACGTTGTCAGGTTGGCTGACACCCCGTCATCTGCACCAAGCTGCGAACCGCTCTTTCGTGCGCTAATGAGCACAAAACTTTTCGTGAGATCCACACACCCAATGGTCACATCAACGGGCGTTCCTCTGGCAATATTTGTGGAAGAACCGTGTTGTACATAAACACCGCTTTCAAACTCAAAAACCTCCCAGCTGATAGAAACCACGCCTGTATTCCCCGTTCGTGCAAAGGTTAACGTAGTAGCATTGGTGATGGCACCCCCAACTTGAAAGTGCTGTGGTTGATTAGAATCAATGGTGGAAGAGAAGACAAGAAAAGACTTCGACCTGTCAATTGCGGTAATGGCAATTGTCCTGGTGGTACTTCCATTGGCTATCGTAGTTGTGCCAGATTGTTTCCTGGAAAATTCAGCTCCATAGGAAGCACCAATTGATAGCGAAAAGGCCAGAAATAATATAAAACGCATCGCCAAAAATCTCATTTCTCGTTATTTCAGATTTACTAAAAAACAAACTCTTAAACCTGTCAGAAAGCTGGTGTGAAATATTAAATTGGACGGATAAAACTGCGCAACGCCAGGACAACTTACACTGCGGCGTTGGCGTTAAGGTAGGCTACTTTTACGAATTGTCATATTTTTTATCAAAATAGTTGTACAAAACCCAACTATTAGGCTTTATCCGATGCAAAAGTGACAGAAGATAGAAATTGGGCTAAAGGTGAAAGGGAGTAGAAACTACCAGACGCCAGTTAATGGATTTAATGCCAATTTCTTTATCATTGTATAACCTTCAACTAAAGTTAATTGACCAATGGCTGAAAATTCTAACGGTAATAACAAGACCGCAAGCGTCATTATTATCCTGGTGCTGGTACTGGTGGTATTGGCGGGCGGATATTATTTGTTCATGTACAAGCCCGCACAAGAGGCAAAAGAGAAGGCACGGTTGGAACAAATAGCCAAAGAAGAGGTCGAGAAAAAGAGACAGGAACTGGAGGCTCAGAAAAAAGTTAAATACGAAAACTTGATTAAAAATGCCGATGCGGCATTTGCAGAGGAAAACTGGGAAACAGCAAATTCTCTTTATGCTGAAGCTGCCGCTCTTTTGCCGGATCAGCAATATGCCAAAGATCAGTTGGCACTGGTAAGGGCCAAACTTGATGAATTAGCTGCCAAACAAACACCCGGGACAATTGAAACTGTTGCTTCACCTACAGGACGTTTCTACGTTGTCGTTTCCAGCAGCGTGGATGGCGACCTGGCCATGGACTATGCCAACAAATTGGCCAAGGAAGGAAACAGCTTGAAAATAATTAACCCTTCCGGCACCAACAAGCTATTTCACCGTGTGTCCGTGGGCGATTACCCCACCTGGGACGAAGCCGTAGCAGCTACCTCATCGGCCAGTGCGTTTGGAGAAGGCGTTTGGGTGTTGAAGTATTGAGATGGTTTGATGGCTAGTTGTTTAAAAAAGATAGAAACCCCTTAGTCTGGAGAAGAAGCGTATCAATAAATATAAATACAATGAAGCTACTTCCATTAGATACAGAGGTGGAAACCAAAGCTGTACTTAAAAAAGTAGCGGAAGCCCGTGCCGCATTGGCGGAAATGAAGGGTGTGGCAGGAAACATCCCGAATGAGAGCATATTAATTAGTACGCTGGCGCTGCAGGAAGCAAAAGACAGCTCAGCTATAGAGAATATCATCACTACACAGGATGAACTCTATCAGTCTGATGTTGCTAGCAATAAGTTCAAGACACTGGCTTCAAAGGAGGTGCATCTCTATGCGAAGGCATTGACAGCCGGATATGAGACCGTCAAAGTAGCCGGCATATTGACACAAAATAACATACGGAAAATTCAGGCCACCATTGAGGAGAACGATGCCGGCTACAGGAAGCTTCCGGGCACGGCGCTAAAAAATGAGCAAACGGGAGAAGTAGTTTACACTCCGCCACAAGACCCAAGAGAGATTGAAGAGCTCATGGGTAATTTGGAAGGATTTATGAACTCACCAGACTGGTCAGATTGGGATCCTTTGGTGAAAATGGCAGTGATCCATCATCAGTTTGAAAGCATTCACCCGTTCTATGATGGCAATGGTAGGACTGGAAGGATCATTAACATACTCTATCTGGTAAAAGAGGGCTTGTTGAATATGCCAATCCTCTATTTAAGCAGGTATATCAATCAAAACAAAAGAGATTATTATAGGCTGCTTCAAAAAACAAGGCGTGAAGATTCTTGGGAAGAATGGGTGTTGTTTATGCTTGAAGGGATAGAGCAAACAGCTAGTCAGACCATCGTTTTGATAAAGAATATTAAAGAACTAATGCTTGAGCGTAAAAGGCAAATGCGCATTGAATTGCCTAAAATCTATAGCCAGGATTTGTTGAACAACATTTTCAGGCATCCATATACAAAGATCGATTTTGTGATGGCAGATTTAGGTGTTTCCCGACCTACTGCTACGAGGTACCTGGAGGAAATGTGCCGTACAAAGATTCTGAAGCGAGAGAAGTTTGGAAAAGAGAGCTTTTACATCAATGTTTCCTTGTTTGACCTGCTTCTGAGCGTAGCCAAAATGTAAAGAAAATGATGTTTTCTTTACATGTAATCAAAACAAGTAAAGAAAAGTGCCATTTTCTTTACACATAAAATGAACACGTAAAGAAATTGGGGGGTTCGATGAGGTATTCTAAAATGGGAACCTTGGCCTGCACTGTACAACTAACGCACACCTTAGGTGGCTCCATTCAATGCTGTCAGTTGCCATCGCCCACATCGTAGCTGAGTATCACGAGGAGCTTTTACAATCATTTTACAAACGTTTTACAATTGAAAAGCTGCGAGGTCATTGGCACCCAATACCTTCATGACATTGTTTCAGCAAAGCAATTTATCGTCATGAAAATCCGCAACCTTTCTCTTTTGCTCCTTTTTCCACTCACCTTTGCTTGTAATGAGGTTTTGGAATATCCGCCGTCACTTCCAGTTACAGAAGATACGCACAAACCACGTAGCCATAAGTCGGCAGTTGCCAATATCGTCTTTAGGTCTACCGACGGCGGACAAACATGGCAGGACATCAGCGAAGGGTTGCCCGAAAACTTGCAGGCAGGTAGTGGTTTCATTGCCAATAATGGTGAGCTCTATTTGACTATAGAAAATGGGCTCTATCGCAGTGAACCAAATTCGACAACTCCTTTTTGGAGAAAAGAGATACTCGCCGATGAAAATAGTAGCATAGCGCCTGGCAAGACCGGAATCTATACCTACAACTATTGGAATGGCCAATTTCTAAAAAGAAAAAACGCAACGAGTATATGGTGGCCTATGTACACCAACTTTCCGGAGAAACAAGTACGCACCGTATTTGAAAGCGATGGAGGCACCGTTTTCATTGGCTGCGACAACGGCCTTTTTAAGTCTGCTAATGGTGGCGAAACCTGGAAACAAGTTCGAGCCGGAGGCTGGGCTATGAAGTTGGTAGAGCAAAACGGCATACTGATGGCCACGAGTCAGGAGGGGATCATACGGTCGACCGATGAGGGTGAAACCTGGGACCTGGTGATCAGCGAGGGTGGTGTCGGCATCGCTGTAGAACCTATCAATGGGGGCTTTGCTGCTATTACTTACAACACAGCGTCGGAGACCAGAAGGGTGCGAACATCCTACGACGGCGGCGAAACCTGGCAGGCCATTGATGCCGGCCTTCCGGCAAGCCTATCCATTACCTCCATTGTTCAGATGGGCGACTATCTCTTTTGCGGTCATCCTGGTGGCATTTTTCGTTCATCGGACAGGGGACAGTCATGGGAACTGGTGCGCCCTTCTATCGGGGAAAGGGTCTTCAGCTTATCTGTTTCCGGCGATGTTGTTTATGCCCTCCCCATGGCTGAGGGATGCTAAAAAATTTGTGGTTTGTGTCATCGGAATTGTTTCGAGGGTTTTCTTTCCGTATCAACAAAGTGTTTAAAGCCACTTCGCCTTTATGTCTTTGTATTTTGTTCTTCCGATAGGGATAAGCGCCCCATTTTTAAGCTCGGCCATATATTTGCTCCCGGGTTTCACAATAATTTCCCTTACCTCAGACATCTTCAGCAAGTATGATTTATGGATACGTTCAAAAGCAGGAGGTAAAAGCTGCTCCAGTTTTTCAAGCGACTTATCATGCAGTTCTTTTGTTCCGTCCGTCAGAAAGAGTTCGGAATAGACTCCTGCTCCTTTAATAAAAAGCAAATCTTCAATGGGGATCAGCTGTATCCTTTGTCTTTTTTTTACAGCTAGAAACCTAACCCTATTCGCCGCTGTTTTTTCTTTGGTGATGGCACGGTTGAAAGCTTGCTCCAGCCGACCTCTGTTAAAGGGCTTAGGTACAAAATCTAACACCCCATATTCAAAAGCCGTAATTGCCTGGTCTTTGTAAGCGGAAACTACGATGGTATGAAACGACTCAGAAACCGCCGTCGTCAGGAGGTCAAAACCACTTTCTCCATTAAGATTCAAATCCAGGAGAACCAGATCCAGTGAGCTCTTTTCAATAAATTTCAATGCCTCAGAGAGTGTGTTAATGTGGGTGAGAGAGTGTAAGTTGTTGCCAAGAATGTCACGGGTCATCCTTTCAATTCTTTTGGCAATCCTTGATTCATCTTCAACGATTAAAACATTCATCTCCTTAAGTGTATATTTTTAAGACGTTTTTCCAACCATGGTTTGTCGGTTCGGAGGTGAAATCCCAATTCGAATGATAACTTTCTGTCAATCGAGCCTTTATGTATTTCAGTCCTGTGCCTTCTTCTCTATCTCCCGATGCTTGCCTCACAGCAGCAGCAAACGTCAAAAAGGTAAAACACTTGTACTGACTATTCGATTCAAATATCAACTTAAATTTGATGCTATTATCTTCCAAAGGCAAACTGTGCGTAATGCCGTTTTCCAATAGCGTATGAAGAATGGCGGGGGGTATTTTTTGTTCAGGGTCTATACCTTCTTCTTCCCAGAAATAGTTGACTTCTTTTCTGTACGCCATAATCTCAAGATGCGCACGGCAAAGCGCTATTTCTTGAGCAATAGGGATCAATGTTTGATTTTCTATCTGATTAAAAAGATCAAACTCTTTAGCGAGCGCTTCTATGAACAAAACTCCTTTTTTGGGAGATTCTTCTACCCAATCTATTAATGAGGTCAGGGTATTCATTAGAAAATGAGGTTGAATATTCTTTTTAAGCAGTTCCAGGCGTAGCCGAGTGGATTGAACGAGAGAAGTTTCATAGGCCAACCGTTGTTCTTTGATTCGGAGAGAAAGCAAATAGAACATGCTGAGGAGAATAAGACTGAAACCTGCGAACAGGCTTTTGTTAAAGGAAGTGACAAAACTTATAAGCACGGATAATAGTAGCGCCAGCAGCACGAGGCGGGCGCCTCTCATTTTTCTGTAACCTCCAAACACCGCTATCCCAAAAGAAAAAAGCCACATGCTTAAAGTCATATTATTGGCCGTCAATTCGAAATAATCATATTTTGAAAGGAAAATGAACAATAGAACTCCGGCGTAAATGATCAGCAGCAATTTTCGCTTAGGGAAAGGAAACTGCATGGAAAAATAGAACGGGATCAAAAAAGAAATACCGAGCATTAGAATGCCTATGATCTGTAAACGTATGACATGCAGACTGTAATGGATGGGAACATAGGCTTTAATAAACTCCGCAAGTATCAGGAGAAAAAAGAGAAAACAGCTTACACTAAAAATTAGCATTGCATACTCTTTTTTGTCACTCAGAAACAGAAAAAGAAAATAGAATGCTGCGATGAGAAAGGCTCCTGCAAACAGATGCATATAGGAAGATTCGATGAGCCGGTCGGTTAATAACTCATCATAATAAGCGATGTCCAGCTCCTCTATTCTTGTATGATTTGGAAAATAATAGAGACTCGATCGCAAGGCCAGTAAATGTTCTCCCGCTTCCGTCAGGTGAGTAGGAATGCTAAAAGTAGCCCACATTTTACCTTCAGGCCCAAGCAATTCTTCTTGACCGGGGTTCCCATTTTTCCCAATCAATACTCCATCCCAAAAAACCTCATACTCACCATATACATGTAACTGAAGACCATAGGGATGTAATGATTCCGGAGCCTTCAAAATGTCAATTTTAGTTCGGGACCAGAAAACCCGACCGCCATCCACTACAAACCTTCCACTTTTCCAGCCCTCATCATTCCAGTTTTTTGCAGCCCACTCTTGTTGATCTCCTATTTTGAATACCGTCTCGTACCCCTTGAAAACGGGACTTTGGGAGCAAGATGTCACAAGTATCAATGCTAAAAAAAAACAGGGTAACGATCTCAAATTCATTTGTCAAGGTTTTACTGACGTAAAGAAACCATTATAATATGGCTTCTTTGAGTAGTTCATTCATGCATAGAGCAGTTGGCAAAATAAACAATGCACATCAACAACTCTCACAGGAATTTTGGTGTATACCCTTCAAAAACTCAATCTCAACTTATGACCATTTTAGACAAGTATATCAAACATATCAACAATAGGAGGGGAATGCGGATCACGAAAATGCTCCTATTTGCGAACGTTGTATGCCTAAGTAGTGGGTTTGCTCAAGAAAACATTGCAAGCGACACTGATTTTCCACTCATGGAGGGGCCCAATATGGGGCAAAAGCCTCCGGGCATGGTGGCAGAACCATTTGCTCCAGGTATCATCTCCAAAGAAGGCTGGGAGCTAGAGGGCGTCTTTGCCCCGGGTATGAAAGAGTTTTACTTCACGAGAGACCTCGGTGAATACACAAGCTACAACCCTGACAATTTCCACCCAACTGTAATTGGCTTCCGGCAGGAAAACAATGTCTGGAAGAAATTCATTGAGTTTAAGCGAAGGGGAGAGATCACTTTCTCGCCAGACGGCCAGCGCATGCACATGGCCAAAGGGTACAAAGATCGTGTGGGCGATGACTGGTCCGAACGCAAAAGCCTTGGGCCCATGTTTGACCGGGAAGACTGGGGTATTATGCGCCTGTCGGCATCCGCAAAGGGCACCTATGTTTTTGATGACTATAAAAGCAAAGATGCGATTCGCATTTCGACCATCAAAGATGGCAAGCGCCAGGAGCCAACGAGAATGGGGCCAGTGGTCAACTCAGGCAAAAAGACCGCTCACCCATTTATTGCGCCAGACGAGAGCTACCTCATTTGGGACAGCGAGCGGGAAGGGGGCTATGGAGACTCTGATCTCTACATCAGCTTCCGACAAAAAGATGATTCCTGGGGGCCTGCCATCAATATGGGCGACAAGGTCAACTCCGCTCAATGGGATGCCTATGCTACCGTTACCCCTGACGGCAAATACCTTTTGTTCAATAGAAAGGTGGGCGGCGGAAATACGGACATCTACTGGGTTGACGCACAAATCATTGAAACTCTCAGACCCCAATAACAACTCATCAAAAAAAGGAAGCAAATATGAATGCAATGAAATTACTAATGTTGGCATTTTCCATTTCAATCAATACAGCTCTTGCTCAGGAAAAAATTGAAAACGATGCCAGCCAACCGCCCTTAGAGGATCGCTATTTTGGAGAAAAACCACCGGGCCTGATTCCTGTACTTTTTGCTCCTGACATTGTTTCTCCAGAAGGACTTTTTGAAGGTGGTAACCATTCTCCAGACATGAAGGAATACTATTTCACCAGGAAAAATGGAAAATATGAGCGACGTACTTTTTTTGTTATTCGATATGAAAATGGGAAATGGGGGAACGAAACAGAGACTGATATAAAATGGCCGGGGTTCTCTGAGGATGGCAACACAATGTACCTTGGAAAGGAGTATAGGGAACGAACTGCAACAGGGTGGTCTGAACTCAAAAGTCTGGGTGAATTCTTAAAAGATCAGGCACATGGTATGTCGATTTCTTCTCGGGGAACCTATTATTTTGCTGTTTATAAAAACAATGATAGCGGGGTAAACGGCGCTATCTATTATTCTGGTTTCATAAACGGCAAACAAGAAACACCGGTCAAAATGGGTACAGAAATTAATACCGGAATAGATATTGCGCATCCTTACATTGCTCCGGATGAATCCTATTTAATGTGGGACGTTGAAAGAGAAGATGGGTATGGTGGGTCGGATATCTATATCAGTTTTCGAGCGAAAGACGGTTCCTGGCAACCTGCAATGAACATGGGTAATAAGATAAACACAGCACTCCAGGAAAGCTCCCCATCGGTAACATACGATGGGAAATATCTGTTTTTTTCGAGAGGAGAGTGGGAGGTCAGAGAAGATGGAAGCACCAATTGGGTAGGAAAACCTTATTGGGTGGATGCTCAGGTTATTGAGAATCTCAGACCCCGATAACAACGTAGAGTACATAGGTAAACAGTAACCGACAACCGGGCACACATTTAATTCTCACCAGAGTAGTTTGCAGGCAACGGCTCCACAATGGAGCTGTTGCCTGCTATTTTTTAGTCAAAAGAGCTTTTTTTCTAGCCCGCACGCCTTTCGTTATCGATCACATTGATCACCACATTGCCCTTTTTTCGAAATGACTCCACGTAGGCGTGGGCTTCCCTGATTTGCTCCAGGCTGTATCGTTTATCAATGACTGTGATCAACTTTCCGGCCTCGATAAGGTTTTTCAGCACTGTCAGGTCATCATCCTTTGCTTTCGCATTGCCAGCCACCGAAACGTACTTACCGCCTGGTTTCAGCAAATGACGGAGCTGCGATTTAGTCGCCTTTCCCACCGCATCAAAAACAACGTCGAAGCTTTCCGGTGTCGCTGTGTGTTCATCTTTTGTATAATCCAGAATAGACTCAGCCCCCAGCTGGGCAACCAGCGGGATGTTGGCCGTGCTGCACACCCCCGTCACCGTTGCTCCAAAAGCCCTTGCAAGCTGCACACCAAAGGTGCCTACGCTACCTGAGGCACCATAAATCAATACTTTGTCGCCAGGTTTGATGCCGCCCTGCCTCAAAAATCTCAGCGCCGTCAACCCGCCAACGGGAACGGTAGCAGCTTCTTCAAAGGTCATGTTCGAGGGCTTTATGGCCATCAAGTGGTTGGCAGGCAGGCAGGTGTACTCAGCGTATCCGCCAAACCGCAGGCCACACGAGGCGAAAACAGCGTCTCCTTTTTTGAAGTTACTTACTTTGCTGCCCGCCGCTTCAATTACCCCGGCCACCTCAAAGCCCAGTATTTTTACCCGTTTGGGTTTCAGCAGCCCGTTGAAAATCCGGGCCAGAAAGGGGTCGGCCTTGCGTAGCCGCCAGTCGCCTGCCGTGACCGTGGTAGCGTAAATTTTTATCAGAACCTCATTTTCCTTTGGGGATGGTTTGTCCACCTCTTTTAGTTCAAGCACATCGGGTGAACCATATTTTTCATAAACGACAGCTTTCATTCGTCAAAATGTTAATTATATGTTAGTCTATTTTAAAGGGTACCCTGGACAAAGGAATGGAGCTGTCTCAAAAGCCCTAAACCTGGTGCGAGATTTTTGAGACAGCCTCTCCATGCCTGCCCGGGTTATCGAACCTTCTGCTGATCAGCTCAGAGGGTTTAAAGGCTGTGGCCCAAGGTTCGCTATAGCCGACGGCCTGAACCCTTTGCTTATCAGGTAAATCCCCAGCGACAGCTCGAAGCCAGCTACCAGCACAGCACTCAGCCCGGCCAGGGGATCCCGTTGCCCGATGAGGCCAAACATCGCTGAAAACGTGCCCGCCAGCAGCACCGGCCCGCCAATGATCCCAATCACAGCCAGCCCTCTGGGCACCAAACGAGACTTGTAGAGCAAGATGCCAAGCACAAAGTCGTTGATGGCAGGCATGAAGCTCTGGCCGATAAGAAACATCCTGTCGTACATCGTCACCAGGGTTTGGCCGGTAACCAGCGCTTCGGCTGCGGCCCCCGGCTGGTGCAGTGCAACCACCGTAAGCAGGAACATCACCCCGACAAAGATGGTTGCCGCCTCCAGCACCCTGAAGCCGACAAGGCTCAGCGCCATGCCCTCATTTTGCCATTTTAATACCGGATAAAGCGCCAATGCGGTGCCAATGCCGGTGAGCGCCACTACGATTTCCAGAATACCCCCGATGAGCACGGGAGTATCCGAAAGAGAACTGACCAGGTAGCCAGCCTCACGCACCGGCGCATAAAGCGCCAGCGTGGGCACGGAGACGAAGGTGAGCAGGTACAGAATGCCTGCTGTCAGCGAGGCTTTTCTGTTTGAATTGAATGCTTTCATAAGTTTTGCCATTTTTTTTAATGACCATCCGAATACATCATTCGCCTCTTACTTCGCAAGTGGGTTCTTCTTCCAGGGCTGTATGTAGTACACACTGATGTTCAGGTTGCGGTTGTACAGGTTATCGGCGTGGACGATATTGGTGAGTCCGTGCACATACCTGATATCCAGCGCATACTGCTTTTGCTTGATGCGGAAAGTGTATCCGCCGCCCACCTGCACGCCAGCTTCAAAACGTTTGAGCCCGTCGCTGTCATCAAATGACACTTTGCTCGATTTGTCGTCGGCTTTTACTTTGCCGCCGAGGTTGTAGGCTACTGAAGGGCCCGCATTCACATGGAACTTACCAAAATGAACCCTGGCCAGCACAGGCGCTTCGACCGAATGTAGCCGAAGCGTTCCATTCTCGGCAGTCAGGGGATTGTAGGTGCCAAGCTGTCCACCCTTTACCAGATAATACAATTCAGACACTACTGAAAAGTGAGACGAGATGCCACCCTGAAATGCCAGGCCTGCCTGAAGAGACATCACCGATTTTTTATCGCCACCAATAGCTCCTTGTTCCTGGCTTAGGCTGGTGGCTGCCAGGTTAAGCAGTGGATGCATGTACGTAACAGGTGCTTTTTTGTCGGTGAATTGCGCAGACAGAGAGTCTGCATTTTGAGCCATTACGTTTCCGGACAAGGCAACCATACCTAGTACGATAGCCTTCTTGATTGTTTTTTTCATTGTTCCTTGGTTATTTTTTAACAAAGGAAAATGAGCGGCCTTGGTCCTGAAATTTTATTATGCAACAGCCGCAAAGATGTCTGCATAGTGCCACTTTTAGTCTGCGAAATAAATGGGGAAATTACGCCTTGCTTTGGATCAGGTGGTAAAACACGTCCTTGTAAGTATCGGAAATCGGTATCAGCTGGTCGGCTATCCTGATGCGGCCACGCTCTACGGATACTATTTTGCTCAACGACACCATGTACGACTTGTGCACCCGGCAAATTTCGCCCGGTGGAATCAGTTTTTCGAACTCGCTGAAATTCTGCAGGGTCATGATCTTCTTCGTTGGCGTATGGATCCTGCGGTAGTCACGCATCCCTTCGATATAAACTATTTCATTGAGCATGATTTTTTCCAGCCGGTTCTCCGTTTTCACGAATATAAATTCCGGGGCCGGTTCCGACTGGCGGTAGGAGAGGTTCTCCTGCGCTTTGTTCACTGCCTGTATAAACCGGTTGAACGTAAAGGGCTTCAGTAAATAGTCCGTTATTTTCAGCTCGTAACCTTTCAGGGCATACTCCTGGTAGGCAGTGGTAATGATCACCTGGCTGTTGATTTTTGTGCTTTCCAGGAGCTCTATTCCGGATAGCTCGTCCATATTGATATCCAGAAAAAGCACATCCACTTTGTGGCTGTTGAGATAGGAGAGGCCGGTGAGGGCGTTATCAAATGTGGCACTCAATTGCAGAAAAGGTACCTTTTCTACAAAGGCCTTTGTTTTCTCCAAAGCCAGGGGCTCGTCTTCAATGATCACACAGGTATATTTATCCATGTTGAATGGCCAGGTTTACACAATATAACTCATTGTCGTTATCCACTACCAACTCATGCTTGCCAGGGTAAATAAGGTTCAGCCTTTTCTTGATCAGCTCATTGCCAAGGCCGCCGTGTGGCTGGGCAGGCAATTTTGAGTCGTATTTATTGCTGCAGGTCAGCCGAACCCAGGTGTCATCAATGGCGATGTGTACGGTAATGGCATTCTCCACTTTTTTGTTGGTGGTATGCTTAAAAGCGTTTTCGACAAAGGGAATAAACACCATGGGGGCAATCAACTTGTCGTCAACCGTGCCTGTTATCGAAAAGTGGACATAGGTTTCATTGGCCGTCCTTATTTTTTGCAGGGCAATGTACTTTTCCATGTATTCGATTTCCTTCGAAAGCGGGATTTTATCGGCCCGGGTTTCGTACAGCACAAACCGGATAATGTCGGACAGCTTGTTCAAATAGTCGGAGGCCAGCACGGCGTCTTTCAGTATCAGCGAATCGATATTGTTGATGGTGTTAAAGAAAAGGTGGGGATCAAACTGGTTTTTAATCAGTTGCAGCTCCATCTCGTGGTTTTTCTCCCGCAAAGCCTCCTTCAGTTTGATCTCATTGAACCAGGTAACAAATCCCTTCATCACCAGGGCCACGCCTCCGCTCACCAGGCCAATGACCGTCATGACCACGATGGTTTGAAACGCTGTAGACCTGCCGTGCCGTCCTCCTTCATCCATATCCTCAATGCGACCCGTCTCAATAAAAAAGCGGATTAAAATATAGCTCACAACACCCGCCAGGATGGCCATCAGCAACCCGATAAAAATGGCTTGAAGAATTTTCTTCTTCTGAAGGTAGCCGGGAAACAGGAAATAGTAGTAGGAGTAGAAGCACAGGGCGGAAGGCACGGCAGCAAAAAGCAGCACGCTGTACAGCGCATTCATCAGACGACCTACATCATGATGGCTCCGATAATACAGGCCCAGTGCTATAAACACCAGCAGGAAGTAGCAGGCCCAAAAGCCCACATGAAGCAAAATGACAAAGGGTCGTTTCATGGCGAAATGTAGCGAATAAAACGAGATTCAAAATCAAGTAGGGGTGGTGAAAAATGAGTTGGGGTTTGGGGGATGCAGCAAAGGATCTTGCCTGCGTTGACAGCATATATTGTTGAAATCCGGACCGAAGGGTAACACTCAAGTTATGTCCCAACCCTTCTTTTAGTGAAATGGTTATAAGAGATTTATATATATTCAACTTCTAATAAATTCAAAGAAATGAGCAGAATGAGACAGTTTTTTGTCAAATTGAACTTAAAGAAAAGAATATCAAAAAAGTTAAAGTCGGTAAAGGGAAGTTTTTTTTATCTCATTTATAGAGCAAGAAGATTTGATTGGATAAATTTTGCATTGATTGCACTTGCCTTAACAGTCTCACTTTTGATGTTTTATTTCTTCTGGGTGAAGTGTTTTATTGGATTTGATCATAAATCTATCCTATCAAATCTACTAACAGTAAACGGAGTATTCTCAGCTATTTTAATTACATACTTATTCACACGAATAACTTGGGCAAAAGATCGAAAGTTGGAAACAAGAGAAGAAGCGATCAGAATATCCCGGAAAATAACAGAGTTTAGAAGAATCCTTAAGGTACTCACAGATTATTACAATGTATGGGTCAATCAAGATCGACATTCCAAATCGTTGCTTGACCATGGCAAATTCGGAAAAATTGATTTTTATGACTTTAGATTGTATCTAATTACCGATAGCAAAAAGAATGAGCTTTTTGATGAACTCTATAACCATGACGATTTTTCTGAAGGAGTTTCGATGACATACTTGGCTATGATCTCCATAGTTGAAGATAGAGGTAAAGATTATAGATGGCAACAAGAACTCTACAAGCATTTTGATACCAAAGGAATCTATAATATAAACATAGTTGAAAAGTGGATCGACATAAACATCTTTAATACAATTTCGTATTGGCTGACTCCAGATAGGAATTGGATTTATTTCGGTCGATTTAGAAGAGAGAATCAAGAATATATCAAGCAAGCTGCTGCAAGATTTGATGAAAAATATACTGATTACGAATTAGATAATAATCTCCTTAAGGAAATGGCGGATGATATTGAAAATCATTACTTAAAAGAACTCTACAAATGTTTATTAGTACTGAAGAGGGGGATCACCAGTATAAACCTTCTCATATTGTCGCTTGTTTCCATAAGTCTGGTTTTTGGTGTCCTAATTCCGTTTGTTTTGCTTCTGATCAATGGCCAGGTTGATTGGTTTTATAGGGCAGTGGCTGTCATTGCTTCAGTAAATGCAGGTTTAATGACTTATTTTGTGGCAAAATTCCCCTTTCTCATCAATCGTGAGCTGAAATGGCTATAGAGGACAATAGTGAGATGCTTACATAAACTCCTTCTAAACCAGCTTACACTTAGAACAATGCAAATGGGGAAAAACAAAGTATTGGCATCGTACACGCAAATCTCACGAAGCTCATTTGCAGGTAACTGTTCCTATGTGTAGTGCCCGGCAGTTGCCCAGCCAGCGTGGCCCGGGCATTTCGGCGGGCAAAAGACCGTTGGAAGGAAAACTATTAATACCATTGGCAAAGGACACGGCCAGCGTCAGCCACTAGCGTAGGCCGAGCAGCTCCAGAGAGCTGTTTTGGTTATACTACTTCTGAGGTAGTATTACATTAACTGTGTCAGTCTTTAAATATTAAGCTTCAGTCTGTCTCCAAAGATAATGGAAAGTTGAGCTAAAGTCTGGTTCCAGTTGTGTACTGGCCTGTTCCACTTTGAACAGATATTCTCCTGAGCCAGGAACAGCAGTTTCATCAAAGCATCTTCAGAAGTAAAGGCTCCTTTGCTCTTGGTTACGTTGCGTATCTGTCTGTAAAACCCTTCTATGATATTGGTAGTGTAAATGATACGCCTGATCTCCTTGGAGTATTGGAAGTAGCAGGAAAGCCTGGCCCAGTTCTTTCTCCAGGAGTCGATCACTTTAGGGTATTTGCTGCCCCAGACAGCAGCTAGCTGATCCAGCTGTCTCTCTGCTAACTCTTTGGTGGAAGCCTGATAGACTGGCTTAAGATCCTTCATAAATGCCTTGAGGTCTTTGTAGGACAAGTACTTCTGAGAGTTACGGATTTGATGCACCACACACAGCTGTACCTCAGTATTAGGGAAGATTGACTCTATGGCATCAGCAAAGCCTGTCAGGTTATCTATGCTAGCAATGAAGATGTCTTCAACACCACGGTTCTGCAGATCTGTAAGCACCTGCAACCAGAACTTAGAGCCCTCATTTTCATTGATATACATGCCCAGAAGCTCTTTGTAGCCCTCCTGATTCAATCCAATCATACAATACACTGCACGATTGAGTACCCTGCCTTCATGACGAACTTTGTAGTGAATAGCATCCAGCCAAACAAAGGGATAGACCGACTCCAGAGGCCTGCTGCGCCACTCTTGCACTAGAGGTAGTATCTTGTCTGTTACACGGCTTATGGTGGCGGTAGACACGTCTAGGCCATACATTTCCTGTAAATGATCGCTGATATCACCATAGCTGGCTCCACGGGCATACAGGGCTAGTATTTGCCTGTCCAGGTCAACACCTAAGGTTCGCTGGCGCTTGGGAACCATCTCTGGATCGAAGGTGCCGTTGCGATCGCTGGGCGTGTCTATCTCGACATTGCCCAGACTCGTTTTCAAAACCTTACTGCCCTTACCATTCTTGCGATTAGGCACTTCCTCGTCCAGATGAGCATCCAACTCACCCGAAAGAGCTTCTTCAAGAAATTCCTTAAGTAATGGAGTGAAGACACCTTCTTTGCCTAACAGGCTGTCTCCTTGCTTGAGCCGCTGAGTAGCGCTCTTCTTGAAGGTCTCATAGTCAAATTTTCCTTTTTCCATTTATATCAAGTTATCGATTTTTACTAAATCAATGACTTGACACAGTTATTGTAACACTCTCACTTCTGATACTCTATTTTAAGAATTTTCCATACAAAATCACCCATTTTGGTTTTTACGATGGCTTCATCTCCCACAGTTTTACCAAGAAGTGCTTTAGCCATTGGGGAGTCCATAGAGATATGATCTTTGTTACCTATTAACTCTTCGTAGCCAACAATACGAAGACGGTTTTGAAAACCTTTCTCTTCGGTTTTAATTTCTACCCAGGCACCAAAATTCACTTTCCCTTCCTGGTTGGGGTGGTAGTCAATGATTTTAAAGTCATCAATACACTTCCGCAAATAACGAAGCCGATTATCAATTTCCCGAAGACGTTTTTTGTTGTAATGGTAATCGGCATTTTCTGAGCGGTCCCCCAAACTTGCTGCCCATGTAACCTTTTCGGTAACGTCTGGACGTTCAACCCGCCACAAGTGATCATGTTCTTCCCTTAATTTTTGAAAGCCTTCGGAAGTAATCATTTGCGAGCGATTGAGTTTTGGCAGCGTTGATTCCGGGATTTTTCGCCTCATATTAAATGACCTTGTTTTGACAACTATCGCAAGGTAATATAATGATGGATAGTTTGTTCTTGCAGAACGATCAATAGATGTTATATCACGTCAGCAGTTTTATGTTACACAGTTAAGAAGTCAGTCATTGTCGGATCTGCCTGATCGGCAGAAAGGGCCACCTGTAGCTGTGTCAATTCGAAGACTGATGATCACACTACTTTGAATAACTCGTCTTGGGAGCTGTGATTTGCTTTTGGCCTGGTTCTGGTAGGTATCTTAACAATCATCCGCTTATTCGTGATGAAGCCAACCCTACAAGCTTTCACTCACTAAAGCCTGCCACTGGCAGCCTTCTTAACGTTCGTGAATGTTATATAATTTATATTATGTTAAGTAGTATTGTCAAATACTACACTGCTCTTTCCTCACTTAAAATCAGCTGTTCATCGAATCATGCTCCTCGTTCATCTATAACACCCTGTCCTGCTGGTTACTATATGGCGCTGAGACGTATTTTTTATCAAACACTTGATCGTTATCTTTGTATGAGACAGCTATTGAAATTTATACCTACCTACTATACTTATGACTGCAGATAAGAAACCATACCTCATCTGGTTGCCTGTTGCGCTTGTTACGGCTCTGCTTTCGTTAAGTATCTTCTACACGTACTACAACCAGCAAGTCATTTACGAAAACCATGTGATTGAAACTGAGGCCGAGCAAATCCGCAGCAATGTTTCGGAAATTCTCTGGGGAACCATCCAGGGTATTGACCTGGGGATCCGTGGCTACGGCCTTATTCGTGAGGAACGTTTTATCGATCCGATGACTACCGCCCTTAGCCAAAGTGACTCGTTGTTTGCTGATGTTGAAACTGCCCTTCTCAACCAGGAGTTTGATATGCCGGTGTATTACCAGTTCAGAGATTCCATGGATGCCTATATCGCCTATGTGGAGCAAATGAGAATGGAGCTTGACCGTGGTAACGACTCAATATTCTTAGCCATGCTTCACCCCGACCTAGGATATGACTTGTGGCTGAAATATGAACAATTCAGTCAAAAGGTTAATGAGTTTGAGAGCCAGGTGAAAGCCAAAGCAGATGAGCGCTATCAGTCGGCATCGATGAACCTCTACCTGGCTCAGATTGGCTTGCTCCTGGTGTTGTTCCCCACAATGATGCTGTACGTTTATTATTTCCGAAAGTCGCTCCGGGTATCGGCGCAGCTGATTGAAACCAGGGATGCACGTGCTGAGCTGATCCGAAAACAAAATCAAGAGCTCGAAAGCCAGGTAGAAGAGCGAACTAAGGCCCTTAAGATGCAAATGAGCATTATTGAGTCACAACACGAGGAGCTCATGGCTGTGAACCAGGCGAAGGACAAAATTTTCTCTGTGCTCTCTCACGACTTGCGTGGACCACTGAATAACCTGCAAAGTGCCATCATAGGCTTCCATAATAAGATTTTTACTCCGGAGGAATCGGACATGTTGCTGCAAAAACTGGAGACAAATTTTGAGCAAACCAATGAGCTACTCAACAATTTGCTTGTGTGGTCAAAAAGTCAAATGAAGGGCATATCGCTGGAAAAAGACGATTTTGACCTCACTGAAAGCCTTACGGACCTCACCAAAGTCTTCAGAGAGACTAGCAAAGCGAAAAACATAACCATCACCAACGATTCCGATGAGCACCTTCAGATTAAGGCTGGCCGTGAAATGATAGAAATGGTGATCAGGAACCTGCTCAACAATGCTATCAAGTTCACTCCCGAAGGTGGCGTGATCAATATCCACGCAGAAAGCAAAGACGACGCAGCTGTGGTAGAAATATCCGATTCAGGTGTTGGGATGGATGATGAAACCGTGGATACCATTCTCAATGAAGGCTATGTGGCCAGCACGCCTGGCACCAACAAAGAAAAGGGTTCAGGAATGGGACTTATGCTGGTCAAAGAGTTTATCAAGCTTCATCACGGCACATTCGAAATTATCTCCAAACAAAGCAGCGGCACAACGATAAGGTTCTCAATTCCTAAAAACTAAGTTGTTAGTTGTGGCATACGTTCTTGCTTGAATGTATGCTACACACTATCCCCGACTAAGTCCCTCGATGCCTTCCAGCAGTCTGTCCAGGTCCGCCATGCTGTTATAAAGATTGGGGGTCACTCTCACCACCTCCCGGTCTTTTAGTTTGCGCTTCACCGTAAATACGCCATATTCATCCAAAAGTCTTTTCACTGTGTCGTCAGCACTGATACCAGCGATGCTGAACGCAGCTATGGCACCGCTCTGTCCGGGATCCATCGGAGTGTGCACCTCTACCCTTTTCATGTCAGCAGCTTTCGATGCCCAGTAAGCTTTCAGGTAGTGGAGCCTCGCTTGTTTAACTTTGATCGTCACCAGGTTATTGAATTTCCCGGCCACGGGAATCGTGAGTAGTGCAGGACTGGCCAGTGTACCAAAGTGTCCCAGTTTACTGATGCTGTCAGCCGCTTGCGTGAAGTCGCCAAACATGGGCGATAGCTTGTTGATTTTTTCCTTTTTCACATACAGCAAGCCAGCTCCAAGCGGATTGGCATACCACTTGTGAAGGTTGACCCCAACCATATCGGCGCCCAGGTCGGCCAGCTTGTAGTCCAGGTGAGCAAAGCTGTGTGCTGCATCTACCATCACCTCTATTCCTTTTTTGCGAGCCATGTCGCAGATCTTCTTCACTGGCAGCACCTGTCCTGTCAGGTGGGTCAAATGTGTGACCAAAATGAGGGTTGTTACGGGTGAAATCGCCGATTCGTACAATTTTTCTACTTCATCGTTGCTTTTTGGCAACAGTGGTACGTCGATAAATTTGAGCTTTATGCCCTTCCGCTTTTCCAGCATTTGAAAGGCCTCAATCATGCTGTGGTAGTCGTGGTGTTGAAGTATTACTTCATCCCCTGCCTTGAGCGGAAAGCCGTTGATCAGAATGTTCAAAGCTTCCGTGGCGTTGCGGGTGACCAGCAACTCGTCTTTTGAAGCACCAGTGAAACCGGCGAGGCTGTTCATCACCCTTTGCCAGTCGTTCCAGTACTCCATTCGCATGTAGCGGGACGACTCACGGTTGACTTTGTCGACAAACTGGTGGTAGGCGGCATTGACAGGAATAGGCTGAACGCCAAAGTAACCATTTTCCAGGTTGATGAAGTCAGGCGATATGTCATAAAAATCTACAGCGAAGCGTTGCCAGAAAGCTTCGTCGTTCACGATAGTTTCGCTGAACTTCCCTTCCCACTGCTCGAACAAATCATTTGGGCGCTTAGCCGACAGCTCCCTGTCGTAGTTTCTGCCATAAGCCATCAGTGGCAACGAGCCTACTCCAGCTCCCAAAATTTTGAATAATTTCCTTCTGTTCATGGACAATGGTTTATGTGTGGCCTGGCAGGCGAAGAGATACACAACTGACTTAGAGCCGTTTATATATTAAGCCCGGCATGCGGCCTCTTTTCCGAATTTCAAATTACCAATAAAACCTTCAAAAAGTCTTTAAGGATTTGTTATTAATACAAAGCAGATAAAACCGTCAGAAAGCAAAGCAAAATTGGAATTGGCTAAATGTTTCCGCCTATCAATGACTTGTTCATAAAAATAAGTGCCTGATTTGGTATTTATTTGAAAGGAGTTTGTTGGGTCTGCTGACGCAGGCGAGAGGTGAGTCAATTGCTGGCGTTTGCTTAAAAAAAGGGAAGGAAATCCATGTCGATAGCTTCTATGACTGTATTTTCCCTCCCTACCAGCCTAACCTTTGAGCATTATGGTTTGTGTAGAACCATAACTAAAGTATCAACATATATTTATTTTGGCAACTATTTGGGATAAAAGACAGAAAATAATCGATGAACACCCGATAACAGGGGACGAAAATTTAGGATTTCTCTTTTTTGGACGATTTTAAGAAAAAGATATGGCTTTACCGGGGTGACTAAAGTGCTGAGCCAGGCA
Organism: Imperialibacter sp.; assembly: GCF_040222815.1. Taxonomy (GTDB): domain Bacteria; phylum Bacteroidota; class Bacteroidia; order Cytophagales; family Cyclobacteriaceae; genus Imperialibacter. Next base: position 194,641 of record NZ_JAVKCH010000001.1, read on the forward strand.
GTTGAACGATCCAATTGACGCCTTTACTGCATCAGATTGAGTCTGCGTATTAACTCGTCACGATATACTTTTCCCAGTGGGATCAGGTGTTCGGCGATTTTTACCTGGTGCAGGTCGATGGCCTGCACGTGCTCGAGGTTAATCACATAAGATCGGTGGGCTCTGAAAAATGCATCTTTCGGCAGGTGATCCAGAATATCCTTCAGACTGGATCGAACGACATACTTTGATGCCCCTGTAACAATATTGGTGTAGTTGCCATCCGGCTCCAGCCAAAGCATCTGGTCAAATTTCACCTTTACAAACATTTGCCCATTTTTAACAAACATGCCGTCCTTTACCAGCATTTCTGTTTGCCGGGAAGCTTCTGGTGCAGCGTTTGAATTAACAGGTATGGCAAAATTGACGAGGGCAATTTCTATGGATGAATATAGTTCGTCTGCATTAAACGGTTTCACAAGGTAGCCATTGGGCTTGGTGGACTTGGCCTCTTCCACGGTGGCCTTGTCGGCATGAGAAGTGCAATAGACAAAGGGAAGGTCGCAGTTGCTTCTTATGTGGCGAGCCAGCTCAATACCAGAAGGCCTCCCTCCCATCATAATATCCAGCATGACCAGGTCTGGCTGATATTTGTCCAAAGCTTCCAGCCCCTCTTTGAGGTTCATTGCCACAAAAGGCACCTCATAGCCCATGCCCTCAAGCAGCTCACGCATGTCTTCAGCTATGATCAACTCATCTTCTACAATCAGAATTTTTACTTTACTCATCGGCTTGGCGAATCCCTCTACACGGCTAGAATCTAATATAGACCAAAAAGACTAAACGGTAAATGCTTTTTTAAAAATGAAAACCTTTGGGGAATGCCTCAGGGCAAAAAACTATGTTTCTCCCTGCTTAATGTTGTTTTTTCAATGCTGCAAAATTGCTTTATACGCATTACTAAATAGCAACTCTCGCTTTGGGCTGTAATGGTAACGATTGGTGGTTTAATAGCAAAACGTTTTAGTATAAACGTAGCGCTGTAGCCAGTCGGCACTAAAACCAGCACCTATTCCTTTGTGAAATTTGTTAAGTGGTAAGCCCATCCTCATGAAGTACAATGGAGAAATGAGCCCCTTTCACCGAGTGAAAAGACAAATGTCCGTTCAGCTGACGGGTAAGAATATTTACCAGTTTCAATCCCAGTGATTTCACCTTGTCTATGCTGAAGTCATGAGGCAAGCCGTTTCCGTTGTCGCCCACCGCAAGTTGCAGTTGACCATCCGCCGTTCTTGTCAGCTCTATGCTTATTTCTCCGCCAGGCATTCCTTCAAAAGCGTACTTGTAGGCATTTGAAATTAACTCGTTGAGTATAAGGCCTAATGGTATAGCCAGATCAATATCTAGTTTAATGTTTGAGCCAGTAACCTTATTCACAATTCCGGCTTGCCCACTTTGCCTAAAAACAGTGGAGAGATATTGCACCAACTCCTCAGCGTATTCCCGGAAGTCTATCTCGGAAAGTTTCTCCGTTTGGTAAAGCTTTTGATGAATAAGGGCCATGGCTTTTACCCGACTCTGCCCTTCCTGAATGGCGGAAATCATCTCAGGGCTGGCAGTTGTCCTGCTCTGCATGTTGAGGATACTGCTGATTACCTGAAGGTTATTTTTCACTCTATGGTGTATCTCTTTTAGCAGGGCTTCCTTTTCGCCCAGCGACCGGGCCAGCTCCAGGCTTTTTTCCTCAATCTCCTGGTTTTTCTGTTGAAGCAAAGTGTTGGATTTTGACTTGACTCTTTCAGAGCGATAAGCGTAAACCAGGAAGACCGTCAATAAAACAAGGCCGCCAAGCAACAAGTACCTAAGCCGGGCCTCCGACCTGAGGGCTGACTGCTGCCGGGTGAGCGTCGCCTGATTCAGGGCCAGCTCCTTGTCTTTTTTTTCACTTTCATATTTGGCTTCAAGTTGCATCACTGTTTCTCCTCTTTCAATGCGCTGAAGAGAATCCGAAAGCTCCTTCCAAACCAGCGTGTAAAAATAGGCTGAGTCTATTTGATTAGTGGCAGCAAATGACTCACGAAGCCCATCAGTGGATTTCATGCGTAGTTCCAGAAATTTGTACTGCTTGGCCAATGCTATCGAAGCCCTCTCATGCGGAATGGCCTTTTCCGGAAAACCACCCCGCCGGTAGTTAACAGCCAGGTTGTGGTTGGTGCTCGACACTCCATATTTATCGCCCGACCGACTCTTTACACGCAGAGATTGTGTGTAATAATAGAGTGCTGAGTCGAACTGAAGATTCTCGTCGTAGGTAACTCCCATGTTATTGTAGAAGGCACCGAAGCCCCGGAGGTTGTCGTCTTCTTTCAGCCCGGCCACTGATCGGCGGTAATAGCTCCGTGCCGAATCATACTCCTTTAAATTCATATAAGCCAGACCAATATTGTTGTAAGCACCTCTGATTCTGTTACTGGAACCTCCGCCCTCAATGAGAAGATCGAGTGCCTTTTGGAACTGTTCCAGAGACTTTCGATGCTGATCCTGAGCTTTGTAAACAAACCCAATAGCACTAACGGTGGAAGAAAGTGCAACTGGATTCCCCAACTTCTCCTTTATCTCCAGTGCCTTTAGATAGTACTCCATGGCAAGGTTCATATTGCCCAGCCGGTCGTACACCAGGCCTATATTATGGTAGGAGCCTGCCATTCCGCTTTCGTTGTGGCTGGCTTTTTCTATCGTTAGCGCTTTCTCAATATAGCGTATTGCCGAGTCCATCTCTCCTTGTTCTTCGAAAGCCCGTCCGTAATTTTTATAAGCGTAGGCAAGCATTGCGCTATCGTGGGCTGCTTGCGCCAGTTCTTTTTGTAAGTGGGCATAATAGACAGTGGAATCAAAATTTTGTCTCACAAAGCTGAATGCGAGTTCATCCAAAAACACCAGCCGGAGAGAATCCGTGGGGGCTGTTTTGAGCTGTTGCCTCAGGCTGTCAAACCTGTCGTTTTGGGCGATAGCAGTCACAGAGACAAGGATCAGGAAGGCAACAAAGAGCACCCTGCAGCGGTGCATCCAATTAGTTGAGGAGCCTATCATACGCTCACTTTCATGTTTTGAATGACAATTGAGAAACGGGCACCACCAACTGAGTGCACGGTGAGTTGACCGTTGAGTTGCCGTGTAAGTATGTTCACCAATTTCAGTCCCAGAGATTTCGCCTTCTCCAGGTTGAAATCAGCCGGAAGACCTTTGCCATTATCAGCCACTTCAAGTTGTAATTGATCCTCTCCTACCCGTTTCAGCTCTACGCTGATGGCACCTCCAGTTTTTCCTTCAAAGGCGTACTTATATGCGTTGGAAATCAGCTCGTTAAGAATCAGCCCCAAAGGAATCGCCATATCAATGTCCAGTTTAATGTCGGGTGAGGTAACCGTTTTTACTATGCTTTCGCCGGTAGACGACTCAAAAATAGAAGAGAGGTGATCGGTGAGTTCTTCGGCATATTCTTTGAAGTCAATTTCTGATAGCTTTTCAGTTTGGTAGAGCTTTTGGTGGATGAGGGCCATTGCCTTCACCCTGCTCTGCCCTTCCTGAATGGCGGTGAGCATTTCGGGGCTTGCAGTAGACCGGCTTTGCATATTCAGAATGCTGCTGATCACCTGAAGGTTGTTCTTTACTCTGTGATGTATTTCTTTGAGCAACGACTCTTTTTCTGCCAAGGCCGATTCAATGAGCTTATTTTTGGTTTCTATTTCCTGGTTCTGAATGCTTAGCTGGTTATACGCTTTTGTTTTGGCACGTTCACCCCTATAAATGAGCCCGGCCAGTAAAAGCACAATGACAATCCCTCCTATGAGCAGCGACCGAAGCCTGGCTTCCTGTGTCAGCAATACCTGCTGCCTGTCGATATCAGCCTGCTTGAGTACCAACTCCTTTTCCTTTTTCTCAGTTTCGTACTTAGCCTGCATATCGTGAATGACCTGGCTGTTTTCAATATTGTAGACGGAGTCCTCCAGTTGCTGATATTGCTTATGGTAACGCAGTGCCTGCTGATAGTTACCCAGCTTTTCATAGCTTTCTGACAGGCTGTGGCTCAGGTTAATTCTCAGTTGGTGATTGTTTATTTTTTCGGCCAGTTCGAGAGACTTGTTGCCGTAGTAAGCTCCCTTTTCCGGTATGTCAATGCTGTTGTACAAACTATTCAGATGGAAATAGCTAAAGGCCATCGATCGAAGATCCCCCCTGGTTTTAGATAGCGCCAGCGACTTGTTAAAGTAGTACAAAGCGCTGTCCGGCATTTTTAGCTCGGTATAGTCATTGCCCAGGTTGTTATAGGCGCTTGGCAGGTTGGGCTCATTGTCAAGCCCCTCATAGATGGCAATGGTTTTCAGGTAGTTTTTGACAGACCTTCTTGAATCACCTTCTTCCCCATAAATGATAGCCATGTTCGACAACACCACGGCCACTCCTCGCTGATACCCGATGGTTTCGAAAATATCCATGGCACGGGTGTAATGAAGGATAGCATCGTCGTGATAGCCGAGATAATTTTGTGAGTTGGCAATTCTGTTGAGCAATTTGCCAGCCTCCAGGGAGTCGTTGATACTTTCGTAGTAGGCAAGGTTTTCAAAAAGCACCTTAATGGCCTCTGCGCTTCGATCTTGTTCTTCGTACAGTTCAGAGAGTTGCAAATTAGCCCTGGCAACCCCTTCCTTGTCTTGCGATTCACGATAGGCTGCAAGGGAAGAATCAACATACTTTTTTGCCGAATCGTAGCTGAAATGCTCATAGTGAAACTTTCCGAGAGCCAAATTGGCGTCTCCACTTTCTTTTGTCAGGTTGTGCGCTTTCGCAAGTTTAAGCGCTCTGTTCAGGTAATTTAACGCAGACGAAGAATCAGTCTCAGCACTTTGCTGTCCCATGTCAATCAACAAGGAAACTTTCACACCTGGCTCTTTGGCAGCCTGAAAAAGCTGTTGCAGGCTATCTGTCTGGGCTTGCAAATAGCCGGAGGCTACCAATACAGCAAAAAGCAACAGGCATGTTTTCTTGATCATCTTTCAGCTTGCTTTTGATAGGTGTAGTCCTTCGTTGAGAGGCTAATATAGTGCTTTTAAGAGCAATTTTGCAGATTAATCAATGTTTGTACATCAAAGGAAGCCAAGTGCTATCGACAGCTCTGTTATATGTGCGGTCCGGAAAAAATATCAAGCGAAGGTTTATACAAAGGCTGTAGACCGAAGCATAGTATTATTTTACTGTAACTAATTGATTGAAAATCAAATAAACAATCAATCATAAAGTATAAAGTTAAGCGAATTTTTTAGTGTCTTTTCGAAAAAGTAGCACTCAGTCACACAACTGATAAAACCCAGGCGGGTTTGCTTTCGTTATTTGTTTTGTCGATTTTTGACCCAGTTTGAGAAGAATCCTACAAATAGCGCTTGTTTTCACTTGGCTCCTCTCCATTGCAGGGGTAGTCGTGTCAAGGCATTATTGTGGCCCTTTCCTGAAGAACGTTGAGCTGGGGCACTCCACCAAGCACTGCTGCATGGATGCTGCCGACGAACCCAACGATTGCTGTGAAAACACAACAGAGTACCAGAGCCTGGATGAAAGCTTTGTGAAAGTGGAGAAACTGGCGGTTGGGTCTCCCTCCCTTTTGGTGCTCTACGCTATTGAGCTTCCCGAGTTTCTTTCCTCCAACGAAGCATATTCAACTCATTCACTATCATTTGCTGTAGATACGGGGCCACCTTTGCCTTTGTATCCGGCCTATATTTCCTTCGGGGCCCTCTTGATTTAGCCGTTGGTCTTTTGCACAAAGCATGTTCCCATGCTTTAATATCCATTTGCATCAGACCAATGAATTTACTTTATGCTAAATCAAATCATTCGCTTTTTTCTACATAACAGGCTGGTTACTATCCTTATATTGATAGTGCTGGTAGGTTGGGGCATTGTTACGTCGCCATTCAATTGGAAGGTAGACGCTCTCCCCAGAGATCCTGTGCCGGTAGATGCCATCCCCGACATTGGCGAAAACCAACAAATTGTTTTCACCGACTGGGCGGGCAGGTCGCCGCAGGACATCGATGACCAGATCTCCTATCCGTTGACTACCTACCTGCTGGGTATACCCGGCGTAAAATCGATCCGAAGCTCCTCAGTTTTCGGATTTTCGATGGTCAACATCATTTTTAGTGAAGACATCGAGTTTTACTGGTCCAGGTCCAGGATACTCGAAAAGCTAAGCTCGCTGCCATCCGGATTGTTGCCCGACGGCGTGCAACCCATGCTGGGGCCCGATGCCACAGCCCTAGGCCAGGTATTTTGGTATACGCTCGAAGGCAGAGACAAAGAGGGCAATCCCACAGGAGGCTGGGACCTGCATGAGATCCGCACTGTGCAGGATTTCTATGTGAAATATGGGCTCAACGCTGCCGAAGGTGTATCAGAAGTGGCTTCCATAGGCGGCTTTGTACAAGAGTATCAAATCGACGTCAATCCCGATGCGCTAAAGGCCTACAATATTCCCTTGATGGCAGTGATGCAGGCTGTGCGGCAGTCGAACAGGGATGTGGGTGCCAAAACCATTGAAATGAACCAGGCCGAGTACCTGGTGAGAGGGCTCGGCTATATCAAGTCGGTAGAAGATATTGAGAAGGCTGTGGTGGCCGTGCAGGACAACGTACCCATCCGCATCAGCGACATTGGCCGGGTAAGCCTTGGCCCGGCTGCCCGGCGTGGGGTACTCGACAAAGGAGGCGCAGAAGTGGTCGGCGGCGTAGTAGTGGCTCGTTATGGCTCGAATCCGCTGGAAGTGATCAACAATTTGAAGGCCAAAATAGCAGAGATAGCGTCGGGCCTTCCCAAAAAGACGCTGGCCAATGGCGTCGAAAGTCAGCTGACCATCGTGCCATTTTACGACCGTACTCAGCTCATTCATGAAACCATCGGAACGCTTGAAACCGCCCTGTCGCACGAGGTACTCATCAGTGTGATTGTGGTGCTCATTCTCCTACTCAATCTCCGGGCCTCGATTATTATCGCCAGTTTGCTCCCCGTGGGTGTGCTTGCCACATTTATCGTGATGCGGTACTCAGGCGTTGATGCCAATGTGGTGGCCTTGTCGGGCATTGCCATTGCTATTGGAGTGATGGTCGACGTTGGGATTGTTTTTGTGGAAAACATCATTCGTCACCTGGAAATGCCAGAAAACGAGGGGGTCAGCGGCACTGCGCTCCTAAAGGTAATTTATGAAGCCACAGTGGAAGTGGCGTCGGCCATCACCACTGCCCTTGCCACCACAGTGGTGAGTTTCGTTCCCGTGTTTGCCATGGAATCGGCTGAAGGAAAACTGTTTAAGCCGCTTGCTTTCACAAAGACCTATGCGCTGCTGGCCTCGTTTGTACTTGGCCTTGTGGTGCTCCCTACCCTCGCCTATTTCATTTTCGGCATTAACTACGACAAAAAGAAAGTAAGACGGGTTTGGAATTGGACGTTCATTGCGGCGGGAATCATGCTGTCGGCCTACTTTCAGATGTGGTTGCCTTTGACACTCACCGTTGCAGGTATCAACAACATATTGGAAAGCAAGTGGCCTCAACAGATCAGGCAATATACCAGCTACCTTAACCTGGCACTGGCAGTCCTCATTGCCACCTATTTTCTGGCTGAAGAATGGATGCCGCTGGGTGTGGGAAACTCCCTCGTGCTGAATTACCTCTTTGTCATGGTGTTGATAGGATCGATTTTGGCTGCCCTCCTTTCTGTAGTTCATTTTTATGAACCGATCTTGAAATGGTGCCTGGTGAATAAAGGCAAGTTCATGCTTCTCCCCGCATTTACCATTTTGCTTGGCGTTGTGATCTGGCTCGGGTTCGACACGGTTTTCAGCGTAGCTGGCGAAAATGTCAGAGCCTCCAGACCGTGGAAGGTGATGGCTGAAAAATTCCCTGGTGTAGGGTCTGAATTTATGCCTTCGCTCAACGAGGGAAGTTATTTGCTAATGCCCACCTCCATGCCTCATGCCGGCGTGGAGCAAAACCGAAGAGTGCTTGGCCAGCTCGATATGATGGTGAGCCAGATTCCTGAAGTCGATATGGTGGTAGGGAAAATGGGAAGAACGGAGTCGGCGCTTGACCCGGCACCAATATCTATGTACGAAAACATCATCAACTATAAGCCGGAGTACGTGGTGGATGAAGACGGGCACAGGTCAAGGTTCAAAACTGACAACGACGGTAATTTTGTATTGACATCAGGAGCGGCGGTATCCAACGAAGAGGCACTGCGGCTGGGAACAAGATACAGCCAGCTCATCCGAGATAAGGACGGTCAGTACTTTAGAAACTGGCGCCCCCACATCCAGTCACCCGACGATATATGGGACGAGATTGTGCAGGTGACCAAGATACCCGGCGTTACGTCCGCTCCGAAGCTTCAGCCGATTGAAACTCGCCTGATCATGCTTCAAACAGGCATGAGAGCGCCTATGGGCATCAAAGTTTATGGCCCCGACCTCCCTACCATTGAGGCGTTCGGCATGCAGCTGGAAAGTATTTTAAAAGAAGTGCCGTCAGTAAAAGCGGAGGCTGTTTTTGCTGACAGGATTGTTGGCAAGCCCTACCTCCATCTCAATATCAACAGGGAGGCGATTGGCCGGTATGGCCTGACAGTGGAAGACGTGCAGCAAAGCATCGAAACGGCCATTGGCGGTATGAAAATTACGACGACGCTGGAAGGAAGGGAAAGGTTCCCGGTGCGGGTTCGCTATCCGAGAGAGCTGCGGGACGACCCCGAAACATTGGGGCGAATCCTGATCCCCACCCCCTCCGGCGCTCAGATTCCATTGAGCCAACTTGTGGAGATGGAGTATGTAAGAGGTCCACAAATGATCAAGAGCGAAGAAACCTTTCTGGTCGGCTACGTGCTGTTTGATAAAAGGGATGGCTTTGCCGAGGTGGAAGTTGTGAACCGGGCGCAGGCCGCTATTCAGGAAAAGATCGATGCCGGACAGCTCAAGGTGCCTGCCGGTGTTAGCTACAAATTTTCAGGTAGTTACGAAAACCAGGTAAGAGCTGTGAAGCGACTCTCTATCGTTATCCCCATCAGTTTATTGGTGATCTTCCTGCTGCTCTACTTCCAATTCAAAACGGTCATTGCTTCCTCGATCCATTTTTCCGGGGTGTTTGTGGCTTTCGCAGGTGGCTTCATTATGCTGTGGCTTTATGGACAGGACTGGTTCCTGAACTTCTCCGTGGCTGATGTCAATCTGAGAGACCTGTTCCAAATGCACACGATCAACCTGAGTGTGGCCGTTTGGGTGGGCTTCATTGCCCTGTTTGGCATTGCCACCGACGACGGCGTGATCATGGGAACCTATATCCATCAGGTATTTGAGGAAAAGCAACCAACGACCATTCAGGGAGTTCGTGAAGCAGTGCTGGAGGCGGGCAAAAAGCGAGTCCGACCAGCCATGATGACGGCGGCTGTTGCCATTATTGCGCTGCTGCCAGTGCTGTCATCCACCGGTAAGGGGTCTGACATCATGGTGCCCATGGCCATCCCAACGTTCGGCGGCATGACGATTCAAATCATGACCATGTTCGTAGTGCCGGTGCTACAGGCATTTTGGAGGGAAACAGTGATCAAAAAACAAATCAGGGAGGCAAAATGAAAAGTATCATCTATATCATCTTGATTTTGACCGCCGGGGTACTACAAGCACAAACGCTTGAAGAGTACCAGCAAATGGCCGCAGAGAACAATCCTGGTCTGAAGGCAATTCACAAGGCATTTGAAGCAACCCTCGAGCAGGTGTCGCAGGCAAGTGGCCTGCAGGATCCGAATCTTACCGTCAGTGCTTTTGGTCAAATGATCGAAACCCGTGTAGGGCCCCAAAGAGCCCGGTTCAGTCTTTCTCAAATGTTCCCATGGTTTGGCACGCTGAAGGCCCAGGGCCATGTGGCCGCCTTGATGGCTGAGTCGAAGTACCAGGCATTTTTGGAAGACCGAAACAGGCTGTATTATCAGGTGGCGGCGGCTTATTATCCACTTTACAAGCTCAACGCCTTTAAGACCATCGAAGCAGAGAACATCCGGCTTCTGGAATCATACAAGGCCATAGCGACAGCAAAATTCAGTAGTGGCAGCGGCACGATGGTGGATGTGCTCAGGGTGGACATCATGCTCCAAAGTGCCAACACAAGGTTGGCTATTCTTAACAAGGAAGAGGCGTCGCTGAAGACTGCCTTCAACAACCTTTTGAATCGGGATGTAGCTGAGGACATATTTATTATCGACTCGCTGGCAGTGGACGACGCCCTAACTGCCGACGATTCATTGCCCGCCACCCACCCACGGATAGCCGAACTGGAGTTGAAAATTGAGGGGAGCCAGGCGGCTGAATATGCAGCCCGAAAGCAGGGGCTTCCGAAACTGGGCGTCGGACTCGATTACATCATCGTTGGGGAAAGGACGGATTTAGCTGCAGGTGCTGCACCGCCAGCCGACAACGGCAAGGACGCCATCATGCCAATGGTTTCTGTCAGTCTCCCCATTTTCAGAAAGAAATACCGGGCGGCTGTGAAAGAGGCACAACTGATGCAGGAAAGCTATGCCTTTCAGAAGCAGGCCACCGTCAATGCCCTTGCTACCGACTACGAAGTCACAAGGTTTGAGCTTGCTCAACAAAGGGAGTTGATAGGTCTTTACGAAGAACAATCCGCTCAAACTGACCGTATGCTGGAACTTCTTTTCACAGCCTACAGTAATTCGGAAGCTGGTTTCGAAGAAGTGCTGGCCACGGAGCAACAATTGCTGCAATATCGGAAAATGAAAGTCGAGGCAGCCGCAGCTTACCAGACGGCACTCGCCAAATTGTATTATGTGACAGCTAAAGTTTATTGAAATGACAATAGATAAAAAAACAGTAATAACCGGCCTGATTACCCTGGTAATGGGGCTATTGATTGGGTGGCTTATTTTTGGAGGGTCACCAAAAATATCAGCAAATGAAGACCATCAGCATAGTTCAGCAGAAGAAACAGTCTGGACATGTTCAATGCATCCCCAGATCCGTCAAAATGAGCCTGGGCAATGCCCCATTTGCGGAATGGATCTTATCCCACTTGAAAGTGGCATGGACGAAGGCATTGATCCAATGGCCATCAGCATGTCGCCTGTGGCTATGCGGCTCGCCAACGTGAGCACAGCTGTGGTTGGCTCAATGGCGCCAGTCAAATCGGTGAAGCTCATTGGCAAAGTGCAGGCCGACGAGCGCCTGATTTTTTCGCAATCATCTCATATTCCTGGCCGCATTGAAAAGCTGCTCATCAATTTTACGGGAGAATATGTACGGAAAGGGCAAACCATCGCCTTTTTGTACTCTCCTGATCTTGTGAATGCGCAAAAAGAGCTTTTGGAGGCATCGAAAATGAAGGCCGCCCAGCCGCAGTTTCTTGAGGCAGCCAAAGAAAAGCTTAGAAATTGGAAGCTGACCAATAGCCAGATCGATGAAATACTTGAAAGCGGCGTCGTCAAAGAATCGTTTCCTTTGCTTGCTGATAACTCTGGCTATGTAACTAACAAACTAGTGAACCGGCATGACCACGTCGCACAGGGCCAGGTGATCTACGAAATAGTCGATTTATCCAGCGTATGGGTGCTTTTTGATGTTTATGAATCGGATATGACGTGGGTCAAAAAAGGCGACAAGATACCTTTTACTGTGGCGTCCTTGCCCGGCGAAACCTTCAGCGGCACCATCTCTTTCATCGATCCCATTATTGATGCCCAAACGAGGGTGGCAAAAGCAAGAGTGGAAGTGAAGAACAGCGCATCGAAGCTGAAGCCTGAAATGTTTGTGTCGGGTACGCTGGAGGCCAACCTTCCCGGCAAGGCTGAAAACATCGTCGTTCCTAAAACTGCAGTGATGTGGACAGGTCAGCGGTCGGTGGTGTACGTAAAAGTGGCGAGCAACCAGTCAGTTAGCTTTATCATCAGAGACGTGGTGCTTGGGCCTGCCCTTGGCGATAGTTACATAGTGAAGGAAGGGCTCGAAAACGGCGTGGAGATTGCAGTCAATGGCACATTCAGCATCGACGCAGCCGCACAGCTGGCAGGAAAGCCCAGCATGATGAATCGTCAGCCTGATGGTAAGGCGGCCTTTAATCATGATCACATGGTCACACTAACTGCTCAGAAAACAGCCGAGAGTCAATCTGGTTCGGGTGTGCCTCCGGCATTCAGAAACCAGCTGACGGATTTCGCCATGGCTTACATCAGTCTAAAGAATGAGTTGGTCAACGACGACCCCGAAAAGGCTCAAAAACTGGCGGGAGCAGCAAAGGAAAAGTTATCGAAAATTGACATGAAGCTCTTGAGCGACCACCAGGTTCATATGGCCTGGATGAGCACACTGGAGTTGTTGGAAGAAAACTTGGCTGTGATCGCCAACTCCGGCGAACTGGCCACTCAGAGAGTAGCCTTCGTGCCCCTTTCTTCTGCACTCATTCAGGCAGTGGAGCAATTTGGCGTAGCGAACACGACCTTCTATCAGCAGCATTGCCCTATGGCCGACAGCAACAAAGGTGCTGACTGGCTCAGCCTGGAGAAAGAAATAAGAAACCCCTACTATGGAGATGCTATGCTCTCCTGCGGGTCTGTAGAAAGAACAATTACCCCTGTAAAATAATTATTAACTAATTTTAATCCCTATTATGAGAAACATTGTATTGACTTCCCTTTTTGCTGCAGCATTGGCGTTGAGTGCATGCAACAGCAACCCAAAAACTACTGAAGAAGCAGCGACACATGATGACACCCATCAGCACGAAGCAGCTGCCTCCGACACTACTGTGGTAGCCGCTTCCTATATTTGTCCTATGAAATGCGAAGGCAGCGCAAGTGACAAACCTGGCAAGTGTCCTGTTTGCAAAATGGATCTCGTTGCGGTTGAAGAAACTCCTGCAGAAAAGTAAATGATGAGAGTTATTCATATAGTATTGGTCTGTGCGGTTTTTATGTTGGCTGCCTGTAGCGACGGAAACAAGTCTGGCACAGCGACGTCCTCCGGACAAAAGCTGGCTGCGAAAGACATTTCTCTTGCTACACTGAAGCTTCGAAACCTCGACGGTAGCGAGTTGGATGTCACCACTTTGGCAGGCAAGCGGGTTTTTGTCAATTTCTGGGCTACCTGGTGCAAGCCTTGTTTGGCCGAAATGCCTTCCATTGAAAGAGCAACCGAATTACTTGCGGCGAAAAACGTCGTGATGCTGGCAGCCTCGGATGAAAAGCTTGACAGGATATCGAAGTTTAAAGACAAGAATAGCTATTCTTTTAATATTGTTGCCACAGAAGCCGACTTGGGTGTTTTGGAAATATTTGCCTTGCCTACTACTTTCATTTTCGATGAGCAGGGAAAACTGGTATTCAAAGAAACTGGGGCCCGGGAATGGGATAGCCCAGAAAGCATTAAGCTAATTAACGAGACAAATAAGCTATGAAGAAAGAGTTACTTGGAGCCATCATCGTTGGTGGATTGATTTTAAAAGGATGTGCGCCAGCGCCGAGTGAAGAGCGGATGCCGGTACAAAGGCTCGAGGCCACTCACCTAAACGGAGCTTCCCTACCCTTTTTGTCAACCGACTTTTCCGGCAAGGTTATCCTCTCTTATGTAGTGGATAATGATTCTTCGGCGGCATTGCATTTCACCACACTTGCTGACCAACAGTGGAGTGCACCGGTGAAAGTAGCGGAAGACACCAACTGGTTTGTAAACTGGGCCGACTTCCCGTCGGTCATTTCCTGGGGAGATGGCAAAATGGCTGCACACTGGCTGGAGAAAAACTGGACGGGAGGCACAAACTACCACGTAAAAGTCAGTCGGTCGCAGGACTTCGGTGCTTCCTGGAACACACCAGTTACTTTGCACAGCGACACCCTTCCGAGGGAGCATGGCTTCGTTTCGCTTGTTCCCTTCCCCAGTGGCCGTATGTTTGCTTCATGGCTCGACGGACGCAAGTATCCACCTGCCAGCGAACATGGCGGACACGACCTCAGTAACGAAATGACCCTTATGGGCGGCTATGTGGCGGTTGACGGACATGTTGAAGGAGAAGAACTGCTTGACGAGCGGGTATGCGATTGTTGTCAGACAAGTTCTGTTTTAAGTGACCACGGCCTGATTACTTTCTACCGGGATCGCTCCGGTGATGAAGTGAGAGATATAGCCGAGGTGCGATGGACAGAAGAAGGATGGACAGCGCCCAGCCTGCTTGGTGAGGATGGCTGGGACATCATGGCCTGTCCGGTAAATGGCCCTCAGTCGGATGCTATAGATGAGCAGGTGGCTGTTGTTTGGTTTACAGCAGCCGATGAGAACCCCAAGGTGCAGCTTTCGCTGTCCGGTGATGCTGGGGAGCATCCCTCGGTTCCTATCAAAGTCAGCCATAAGTCGACTGTTGGAAGAGCAGACGTCAAACTTATCGACAAAGACTACGTGGCCGTAAGCTGGATAGAGGTAGTTGAAGAAGTCGGCGTTTTGAAAGTGGCCGTGTTCACCATAGATGGTCAGCGGCTTGAAGAATGGGACATCACAGAGATTTCAACCGAGAGGAAGACAGGGTTTCCACAGCTGACTTCTGACGGAAAAAGCCTTATTATTGCATGGACTTCCGACAATGCTGTTAACACAGCAATGATAGCACTCAAAGAACTCTAGTATATTTGATCAATTAACCTGTTATTAACTAAAACCCTTATAAGTAATGAAAAACGTTAAATTATTTTTTGGTGTATTGGCTGTTATCCTATTCGCTACGGCGAGCCAAAGTGCAATGGCTCAGCTTCAAGCTCCTGCGCCCAGCCCAGCAGGTTATGTTTCGCAGAATGTTGGCTTTACAAAAATTAGCGTTGACTATTCATCGCCAGCAGTAAAAGGCAGAAAAGTTTTTGGTGACCTGGAAAAGTACGGTGTAACCTGGAGAGCTGGCGCTAACGGACCAACGATAATTGAATTCAGCACTAGTGTGAGTATCGGTGGAAAAAATGTAGGAGCAGGTAAATACCCTGTTTTCATCACTCCGCAGGCATCTGGTGAGTGGACGATCCACTTGAACAGCAAAGGCAATTCAGTATTTGCCTACATGAAGGATGGAAAAATTGATGAAGAGGCAGTAGCTAAAGATGATGTTGTTTCCGTGAAAGCAACTCCTGTTATGGCAGCTGACTCGATGGAAAGGCTTGCCTACTCTGTATCTGCTGAAGACAACAAAGTAGCCAAAGTAACGATGGCCTGGGATAAAGTGAGGCTTTCTTTTATGGTCGACACTCAGGTGAGTCAAAAACTGGAAGGCTTTACCAGCACGCTGAAGTAGTAACAACAATTTCCAAAACACCTTATGGCCCCGTTCAAACGATTTTGGACGGGGCTTTTGTTTTAAATCAGGGTTTTGTCAAGGTAGCGCCTATCTTTGGTGATATGCCAAACTGCTTAAATATGAAATCTTTCAAGACCATTGCTGCCACCGTTAGTCTTGCTCTGATGCTTCTCAGCAACGCAACAGCCCAAAGTATCTACAGTAAGAGCAACCTCTTTGCCTGGTGCATTGTGCCCTACGATATCAAACACCGCAGCCCGGCCGAGAGAATAGCGATGCTTAAAGAATTGGGTTTCAAGTCATATGCCTACGATTGGAGGGCGGAACATTTGGCCACTTCGGTGGAAGAGTGGAAGCTGGCAAAAAAGAACAACATCAAAGTCAATGCTGTTTGGATCTGGATAGATGCCAATACAGATAGCCCTCAGCAGCTTAGCAGCGCCAACCTCCAGCTACTTAGCTATCTAAAGGAAACCAAATTGAAAACGCAGCTATGGGTTGGCTTTCATGCCAATTTTCTGGAAGGGCTTGATGAAGAGGCGAAAGTTCGCAAATCTAAAGAGATGCTGGACTATCTTCACGCAAAAGCCGCAGAGGTCGGGTGTACCATAGCACTTTATAACCATGGCGACTGGCTTGGAGAGCCCGCCAATCAGGTGAAGGTAATTGAGGCCAGCGGCTTTAAAGATGTAGGCATCATCTACAACTTCCATCATGCCCATGAGCAACTCGACAGGTATACTGACATTATCGATGCAGCACTCCCCTATTTATGGGCGGTAAACCTGAATGGCATGAAAAGAGAAGGCCCCAAGATATTACCCATCGGTTCCGGGGACAGGGAAACCGAGATGATGTCCTACCTGAAAAAAGTCGGCTTCAAAGGCCAGATTGGTGTCCTGGGGCACATTGAAGATGAGGATGTGGCGATTGTTTTGCAGCGCAACCTTTCAGGCCTGCAGGCTATATTATCGTCAATTGGAGACAACGAAGCACTGAGTACCTACGGAAAAAAATAAGCCGGGCAGGCTTTCAGCTCGCTATATCTTTTGACTGGCCGGTCTTCATCTGGTCGGCATATTCAGACGGGCTCTGGCTAAAAACTTTCTTAAAGCAATTTCTGAAGTACTTGGGATCATTGAAGCCAACCATGTAAGCCACTTCCGAGATTGAAAAGTCGCCCTCCGCCAATATTTGCGCAGCCCTCTTAAGCCTGATCGTTCGTATTACTTCATTGGCCGACTGCCCTGTCAAGGCTTTCAATTTTCTAAACAAAGTGGCTTTGCTCATCCCTACATCTTTGCACAGGTCGTCGACAGAGTAGTTGGTATTAGATATGTTCGACTCAACACTCTTAAGTGCCTGGTTGATAAATATTTCATCTCTTGAGGTTACGGTAATACTTTTAGGTTCCAGCGTCAATGTCCTGCTGTCAGCGAACATTTCTATTAGCTTCTTTCTTCCGTCCAGCAAATTCCGCACCTTGAGTGCCAGCACTTTGCTATTGAATGGTTTTGTGATGTAATCATCCGCACCTGTTTCCAGTCCCTCAATCTTATATACCTCTGAAGTTCTTGCTGTTAACAAGATAATTGGGATATGAGAGGTAGCTTCTGTTTGCCGAAGCGCATTGCAAAGAGCAATGCCATCCATCACCGGCATCATCAAATCAGAAATGACGAGGTTGGGGTTCGTCTTCAACGCTTTCTCAAGCCCCTCTTTGCCATTGAATGCTATCTGTATTTTGAAGTCTTTTTCCAGAATAGATTGAATATAGGCTGATACCTCCCTGTTGTCTTCCACAATCAAAACTGTCGGCGTGTCGTCAGAGTGCTGCACAGGTTCGGGTAGGGTAACCACAGGCGGGCCGAGCACATTTGAGTCACGGGGTGAGGCTACAGGCACCTCTATCTTTCCTTCCACAACCTCGGTAGGTTTGAAATGAATATTGCCCAGAGGAAGCGTCAGTGTAAATCTTGCAAACTGTCCCTCAATACTTTCTACGCCTATTGATCCGTGGTGCAATTCGATCAGGCTCTTGCTGAGGGAGAGGCCGATACCTGTTCCGGTAGAATGCTTTCCTTCATCATAACTAAAAAAGGGCTCGAAGATAGTCGTTAAGTGTTCCCGTTTTATCCCCGTGCCATTGTCGAAAACGGAAACATAAACATTGTCAGTAGTTTGCTCCAGTTTGATACTAACCACACCCTTTTTGGGTATCTTTTTAAATGCGTTTGAAAGGAGGTTGAAAATCACTTTTTCCATTTGATCCGGGTCAAACCAAACCATGATTTCCTCATGACTGCTTTGCAATGTAAAGTCGGCGTTCATTTCCTCGGCCAGTGTATCGAAAGAATACTTGATCTCCTTGATAAAGCTGACCAGGTTGCTTTCCATGGCCGTCACTTTCATATTCCCTGACTCTACTTTGCGGAAGTCGAGCAATTGATTAACCAGCTTATGGAGCCGCAGCACGTTGTGATTAACCGATTGAAGTTTTCCCTTTACCCCTTTCTCAATTCCCTCGGAGTCGATAAGGTTCTGTATCGGGCCTATAATCAGTGTCAGAGGTGTTCTGAATTCATGGGAAATGTTTGTAAAAAACTGAAGCTTGGTTTTGTTCAGTCGCTCCACACTTTCGAGCTTTAGTCTCTCCAGTCGCAAGTCATTGATAAAGTGAGCCCTGATCAGCGTTATCCTGCGAAACAGGTAAAGAAGCGATATCACAATCGTCATATACCCCAGATAAGCCCAGGATGTTTCCCACCAGGCAGGAAGCACAGTAATGGTCAGGCGGGTCGGGTCGTTGTTCCAAACGCCGTCGTTGTTACTTGCTTTTACTTCAAATACATACCTTCCCGGATCGAGGTTGGTATAGGTTGTGGACCTGGTTTCGCCCACAAAATTCCACTTATCGTCAAAACCAATCAGCCGGTAGGCATACTGGTTTTTATCGCTGGCCGACATGTTGAGAGCGGCGTATTCAATACTGAAAATATTGAAATCACTTTCCAGACTCAGCTCCTTCGTTTCACTGATGTGCCTGGTTAGAATGGAGTCTTTGCTGTTAACCCTGACCGACTTATTGAACACTTTAAAGTCTTCCAGCACCACCAAAGGAGGATGTGGATTGTCAAGAATTTCTGACGGATTGAAAGTGATGATTCCGTTGCTTCCTCCAAAATACAAAAGTCCGTCGGCGTCTTTAAATGATGAATTTCCCTTAAAGCCATTGACCAATAACCCGTCGGAGTCATCGTAGTTTTTAAAGGTTTCATTTTCGGGATCAAAAACACTCATGCCATTGCTTGTACTTATCCAGAAGTGCCCCTGGCTGTCTTCCAATATGCCTTTTATGTTGTGATTGGTCAGCCCATTGTCAATGGTGTACCTCTCAAAGGAATCTTTGCTTTTCAGGTGATAGAGTCCAGATTCTGTGCCTGCCCAAAGACGCCCCTTACTGTCCTCGAACAGACAAAAAATAACGGAGAGTATGTTTTCACTATAATTTTCACTCTCTGAAAACACCGACTCCATTTTCACTTTTTCGGAGTTATATAGCTTTAAGCCGCTGTTTGTTCCAATCCAGGTATTGAAATGTTTGTCCTCGAAAATTATTCTCAAGTTGTTGATGGAAGCGTCTTCCGCCCAGGTTGAATCCACAATATGCGTGAATGATTTTTGATCTTTTGAGGAAAGTAGGTTAAGTCCATAATATGTTCCCATCAGAATATTGGCACTCTGCCTGTCCTGACGTACAGCATATACATTTTGATTACTTAAATCTTGGCTTGAATTTCCCGCTGTAGCATACCGGTCAAAGTTTTGTGTGGTCTCATTAAAAACAAAAACACCTTCGGCCCACGTTCCCACCCAAATGTTGTGGTCACGATCCTCATAAATCGCCAGCACCGGGATTCCGTTCTGCCCCGATTCAATGGGATCATTCAGGTAGTAAGAAGTATTGCCTTTGTGCAACTTCATAATACCGCCTTCGGTGCCTATCCAGAAGCGTCCTTTCGAATCCTTATACAATGCGTTAACTACGGTGTTCTGATAGGCCGCCTTAAACGACGTAAATTTGTTTTGATAGGGGTCTATCACGCTCAACCCAAATGAAAACGTCCCTATCCACAATCTTCCTTCATTATCTTTATACAGCGCCTTGATGGAGTTGTCGCTGATCGATTTAGGATAATCTTTGTCGGCTACATGGTGCTCAAACTTGTTTGTACGAATGTCGAGCCGGCTTAGGCCACCATTTTCGGTACCCGCCCAAATGTAATTCCCATCGGGGCAAACAGTTCTCACCACATTTACCAAAGGGCCATTTTCTCTAACTTCGGAGGTTCTGTAGTGAATAAATCTGTTGGCCTTAACATCGAACTTATCTAGCCCACCTCCCCTGGTAGCAATCCACAAGTTCCCAATTTCGTCTTTGGCAATTGAATACAAATAATTGTAGCCAAGCGAATTGGGGTCTTTGGGATCATGGGCATATACCTTGAGGTTGCCTGTCTTTCGATTCCACCTGTAAAGAGCAGTATCTGCCGCTATCCAAAAATCACTCTTATGAATCTGCTCAATGCCTATGATCGACAAACGCCCCTTAAAGTTGTTTGTGTGGTCAGTCCAGCTATTGTCTGGCAGGTAAAGCGATTTTATTGTAGTGCCCACAAACCACACCCGCTGCTCGCTGTCTTCCCTGATGTCGTTGATAACCAGGTTATTAAATTCAGGAATCCGAATGAAGGTGTCTAATTCTCTGTTGTACTGGTGCAAAGTACCCTTTGCTGTGCTTACCCACAAAGTGCCGCTGCTGTCTTCAAAAATTGAAAGCACACGATTCGTAAGCAAAGTGTGCTCGTCCGACGGATCGTTCCTGTATATTTTGAATTCATAGCCATTGTAGCGGTTGAGGCCGTCTTCGGTGCCTACCCACAAATAGCCTTTGCTATCTTTATGGATGGCGGAAATAGTGACCGACGAAAGCCCTTGCTCTACCGATAGGCTCGAAAAAGACTCATTCTTGCCCTGCCCCAGTACAGCCAACGGCAACAAAGAACAAATTCCAAAAAAAAGTGAAAGCAGGTAAAATGGCTTCATAAAATATGTAAAAGTCAAATAGGCGCAACCAGATCAAAACAATATTCCGGCTTAATCACTGAACCCTTCTAATTTAGTTGAATATCTTAAAAAAGTCTAATCTCTGATCAAATAGCATGTAAGCATTAAAAGGCTACGGCAGCCTTCATCTAAGTCTCCCGCAAAAAAAGCAAACCGTTTTCGATATCACAATTGTACAATTATCCGCAAATATAACAACGAAGGTTGACGTATCCGCAGTCAGCCCCCGAGAAGCCCCCGTATGGGTTTTGGAAACATTTGTCATCTATATTTGAAGGATTTATACCTCCTCAATTGTTTTATTCTTCTCAACTTGTGTCAATTGTGATAATGCAAAAATGTGCTATGTTATGCATGTGTTACCGTTTAGCGTATGAAACCTAACACCTGGCACAATCACACTTCGAAAAATCTAATATTTATATTATCTTGTAATATAACCTCGTAAAGCTTAAATAAAATAATGCCTATGAAATTAACCCCCAAAGCAAAATCCTTAAAACTCAAATGTGGAGGATTCAGTTCATGACTCCCCGCACACCCGGTGTATACAACAAACACTGGTTAAATCATTTTAAACCAATTCATTCATGTTATGAAAAACAATTACCTACTTATTAGCTTATCGCTGCTATTCTTTCTGGCATGCTCAACAGCATTCGCTCAGCAAAGAACTGTAAGTGGTAAAGTAGTTGACCCTAATGGCACAGGATTTCCCGGTGTCAACGTAATTATTAAAGGGACTGCTACCGGTACCACTACCAATGCGGATGGCGAGTACAAAATCGCCGTTCCTGACAACAACACCGTGCTGGTTTATTCCTTCATTGGATATTCAGCTCAGGAAGTAACTGTTGGAAGCCGTTCTGTTCTGGACATCACACTGGCTGAAGACGTTACCCAACTTAGCGAAGTTGTTGTAACTGCCCTTGGTGTAGAAAGAAGTGTGAAAGCGCTTCAGTCATCGGTGACAACTGTGTCAGGTGACAACTTCACTCAGGCACGTGAAAACAACCTTGGTAATGCCCTTTCAGGAAGAATTGCTGGTGTAAACGTTAGCAAAATTTCTGGTGGTCCTGCCGGTTCTTCACGTATCGTTATCCGTGGTAACAAAACACTGGGTGGACAAAACCAGCCTTTGTATGTAATCGACGGTGTGCCTATGGACAACTCTGGCTTCGGTCAGGCTGGTCTTTGGGGTGGTCGTGACGAAGGAGATGGTTTGACCAGTATCAACCCCGACGACATCGAATCTATCACAGTGCTAAAAGGTGCCAGCGCCGCTGCCCTTTACGGCTCACGTGCTGGTAATGGTGTTATTAACGTAGTAACCAAAAAAGGTACCAAAAGAAAAGGTCTTGGTATTGAGTTCAACTCAAACTATGTGGCGGAAACTGCTATCAACCTGAGTGACCTTCAGAAAGACTATGGCACTGGCAACTATGTTGATCAGTCCAATGATGGTATTCGTAATGGAGTTGCCACAAAGCCCAGAGATGCCCGTGAGGCGTTTGGGTGGGGCAATGTGGCCTGGGGACCTAAATTTGACGGTAGCCAGGTTTTGCAGTTCGATGGTGTGGCTCGCCCCTACTCTTATCAGGGTGACAACTGGAAACGCTTCTATCAAACAGGCAATGCTCTCACTAATAGCATTTCGATCAGTGGTGGAAGTGACAAGCAGACTTTCAGATTGTCAGCAGCTGATTTGAGAAGTAATAGTATCATCCCTAATTCGGGGTACGACAGAACCAATCTTACTTTGTCTACAAGCTCGAAGTTTGCCGACAAGTTAACTGTTACATCAAAAATGATGTACACTCATGAAACGGCGCATAACCGTCCGGTGCTTTCCGATTCACCAGGAAATGCTGTTCAGTCTATTTGGAGAACGCCAGGGAACATCAATGTGGAAACCTATAAAGGTGACCCTAACAAGTTAGGGGCTATCCCCGAAGGCACAACTCAGGAGCAGTTGATCATTTATGGACAAGGAAGCGACGCAAATGCCAGAAGAGCAGGCCAGGAATTGCTACCTGCTGCTAACAACTGGGGACAAAACCCTTACTGGGCTACTGAGCAGTTCATCAACGACGATACGAGAGACCGTTTGATCGGATCTGGCGAGGTGCGCTATGACATTACCGACTGGTTGTACGCTTCAGGAAGTATCCAAATGGACTGGTATACCAGAAGAGACAAGTCATTGACTCCTCAGGGAACCGGCTACCAGCTGGGCGGATCCATGTCTGAAGGTGAGGATCGTGTGCGTGAAACCAACACTCAGTGGATATTGGGCGGAAGCAAAACTTTCAGCCAGTTTAGTGTTAATGCTTTCGTTGGAGGTAACGTGATGCGAAGATCAAGCGAGAGAATCGCTGCCAACGGTAATGGCTTCAACGTGGACTTCTTCCCTGCTATTAACAACGCAGCTACGAGAAACTATGGTTATGGATTCTCAGAATCTGGCATCAATTCGATGTTTGGTTCAGCTGAGATCGGTTACAATGGTTACTTGTTCTTGACTGCGACTGCCAGAAATGACTGGTTCTCAGTATTGAATCCTGAGTACAATAGCATTTTGTATCCTTCTGTAGGTGCTAGCTTCGTATTCACTGATGCATTCACAGGAATGCCTAGCTGGTTGAGCTTTGGTAAAGCAAGAGCTTCGTGGGCACAAGTGGGTATCGTAAATATCAATCCTTACGCTGCGAACCTGACATATTCTCTGAATGGTAACTCTCACTTAGGGCGTACCATGGGAACATTCTCTTCAGCAGGTGGAAACAACGGAAATATTCCTAACCCTCAGCTACAGCCAGCACTTTCTACTGAATTTGAAATAGGCTTCGATACGAAGTTCTTTGACAACAGATTTGGCGTTGATTTAGCTTATTACCATCAAACAACAACTGATGATATTTTGGGCGTCACTATCTCCCGTGCTTCAGGTTTTGGTTCTACCAATGTGAACGTTGGTGAGCTTCAGAACAAGGGCGTTGAGCTTCTTTTGACTGGAACACCAGTAAGAGGAGAAGTGACATGGGATATTTCGGTGAACCTTGCTAAAAACGTCAACAAAGTGATAAACCTTGTAGACGGTGTGACAGAATTTACCCTGGAAGAACCCCGTACCAGAAACGTATTCATTAAGCATATAGTAGGCGAGCCCTTTGGCACCATCACTGGCCGTGTGCAGCAAATGAGCCCTACTGGCGAGCCTATTTTCCTTGCAGATGGCAGACCATTGGCGTCAACCACTTACGTTCCTATTGGCAATGGTTTGGCTGACTGGACAGGTGGTATCAACAACTCTGTTTCATGGAAAGGTGTTAACCTGAGCATGTTGATCGACATCAAATTAGGTGGTGACATCTTCTCTGGAACTAACAACCGTTTGACTCAGTGGGGATTGCATCAGCAGTCACTTATCGGACGTGACGGTGAAAAGCCTCTACACATTAAGGGAGTTGTTAATACCGGAACATCTGATGCTCCAGTTTACACCCCAGTGGATAGAGATCTTACTCCGCATGAAGCCAACAGTTATTGGGGCTCGGTTGGTGGCGAAAGTACTGCCATCTCCAGCATGTTCCTGTACGACGCTTCTTTCATGAAGTTGAGACAATTGACATTAGGCTACAGCCTGCCAAGAACTATGCTTGAGAATACTCCCTTCCAGAATGTGTCACTTTCTTTTGTGGGAA
Source organism: Imperialibacter sp. (assembly GCF_040222815.1). GTDB lineage: Bacteria > Bacteroidota > Bacteroidia > Cytophagales > Cyclobacteriaceae > Imperialibacter. The sequence continues at coordinate 218,831 of NZ_JAVKCH010000001.1, forward strand.
GAAACCTTGCTATTCTTTTCAAGAATATCGACAACGTAGATCCTGAATCTGCCTATTCAGCTAATGCTGGTGCACAGGGCCTTGAGTATTTTGCGATGCCTACTACTCGTAGCTACGGCGTCAACTTAAGAGTAGGATTCTAACCATTAAATAGCTAAGAAATGAAATACGTTAGAAATAAAATAAATAAGATCATCATCGCCTCTGTCGCAATATTTGCATTCACGGCAAGCTGCGATACGGATGAATTGCATGAGTTGAATATCAACCCCCAGGCCCTGAATCAAGTAAACATGAATTATTTGTTTACTGCGGCTCAGCTTGGTTCTGCAGCGGGTGGTTCAGCTGGCGACAACAGGTATATTGACTGGAGAACAAACATTGGCCTTTGTGCGCATGCTATTCAGCAGCTGGCCAACGTTAGTGGCGGCATAGCTCCCGGTGACAAATACACTGACAACGTTGAATCCTACAACGCACCATGGGAGTTTATCTATGGCGATCAGCTAAAGAACCTGGCTGAGGTGCTAAGACAAACCGGCCCTGACGGGTTTGAAGCAGGTCAAAGAAAGAATATGCGTGAGGCTGCCAGAATCCTTCGTGCATTTAATTTCCACAGACTAACCGACTATTACGGAAACATCCCCTATTCCGACGCATTGAGTGGAATACAGGGTACTTTCCTTCCAACCTACGACGATCAGCAATCCATCTATTTGGATCTGCTGAAGGAGTTGGATGAGGCTACTGCTGCCTTGAGTGCTTCCAATCCTGACGAAGGTTTTGCGGCGGCCGATTTGTACTATAACGGCGACGTTACCAAGTGGAAAAAGTGGGGCTATTCTCTGATGCTTCGGTTGGCCATGCGTATCTCTAATGTGGACGCCACAACTGCTGCAACCTATGTAGGTAAGGCTGTTTCCGGTGGTGTTTTCACCAGCAACGACGACAACACATGGGTACCTATGGATTTAGGCCCAAGTGAGTGGACTAACCAGAACGGTATTTCGAGAGCATTTGCTTCCGGTGACGGTGGTCAACCATCGATCTTGAGCAAGACTTTTATTGACATGCTCAAGGGAGCAAATGCTGCAAGCACAGCAGATGATGATCCAAGACTTCTCATCTTTACTGATGGTGTTGGTGGGGATCAGGATCCACTGGTTCAGGAAGGTATGCCAAACGGACAAGATGGAGGTACCATAAGTGCTTATATTGGTGAGAAGTTTGGTGACCCTACTTTAAGTCCGAGTTCCGTTTTCTCTTCCATTAATGTAGCTCTGTTAGACGACAACGATCCATACATGCTGATGAACTATGCTGAGGTTGAGTTCTTGCTTGCCGAAGCAGCTGAGCGTGGAATTGGTGGAGTAACTGGTGCTGCTGGTCACTACAATGCTGGTGTGCGTGCTGCCATGCAAATGTATACTCCTTTTGCACAGGGCGATCCCGACGTTGAAGAGGCCCTTACTGTTACTGATGCCCAGGTGGACGCATATCTTGCGGCCCGTCCTTACACAGCTGGTGCTGCTGGTCTTGAAATGATTGGCAACCAAATGTGGGTCAGCAAGTTTTTCAACTGGTGGGAGGCCTGGTCGGATTGGAGAAGAACTGGATTTCCAGTGTTAATTCCTGTCGACTATCAAGGCAATGTGACTGGTGGCACTATTCCAGTAAAACTGAGGCTTCCAACGCATGAAGTAGCTGTGAATGTGGATAATATTAATGCAGGCGCTACTTTGCCTGATCAGCCAACCACTAGGGTATGGTGGGATGTGAATTGATTTTCGATAAACCATAAATCAAAAACATAGTGGAAAAGTCCCTGATTATTGTCGGGGACTTTTTTCATTTGTGGGTCAGTAGAAATTCATTTAACTTGATTGAATAATGAGAAAGCAATTCGGTCAGCTCTTTATCATTCTTTTGGTTGTTTCCACAGTCGCTTGCCTGGATTCTTTAGATCCTGCCACTTCAGATTGTGAAAGGTCGGGACTGGCTATTTCCATTATTAACGTCACCTCCACAGATTGCGGCATACCAAACGGGAGGATTGAGGTATTTTCTTCAGGTGGCCTTGGCGACAAAAGCTATTTCTTAAACGATGGCCCGGCTCAAAAAACAGGTGTGTTTCATAGCTTGAGACCAGGCATCTATTCTGTCTCCGTGATGGACTCATTGTACTGTAGCAGAGCAGTGAGCGTGCATATCTCATCCGGAATTTCATTCAAAGAATCGATACAGCCCATCATCGAGAATAGCTGCATCATCAGCACATGTCATGACGGGTCCGGTAGCATTAGCTTTAAGGTGTTTGCAAACATTAAAAAATCTGCCGCCGACATCAAGGGGCTTACAGGGGCACGAGTCATGCCTAAAACCGGCAGCTTAACGAATGACGAAATTGAGCAGATAGCCTGCTGGGTAGATGACGGGGCGCTTTTCAATTAGTCCTGCAAACCCGATATTTTTCCACCTTATCACCTGCCGACCAAAACAATTTCACGGTATTCCTGTTTTACGGGAATGGATGTCAATCGCCTCAACAACTTATTACTATTACTTTTTCTACTCATGGTAACCTCCTGTGATCAGGAAGCTGATGGAATTGATAAAGATTGTAGCGGATCCGGACTGACATTGACATTACTTAGTTCGACCGACACTTCCTGCGGGGCCTCGGCCGGTGGGTTTGAGGTAGCGGCGTCTGGCGGTTTTGATGGCTACCGTTACCAAATCGACGATGGAGCCTTTCAAAATAGCGGAGTCTTCAGTAGCGTAGCACCAGGAAAATACATCGTCGGCGTAGAAGATTCAGAGGGATGCTCCAGCTCGCTGGACGTTCAAATCTATTCAGGCATAAGCTTTTCAGTGTCTATCAAACCAATCATTGAAACCAACTGCGCCATTAGTGGCTGCCATGATGGATCGGGGAACATCGACTACAATGATTTCGATAATATTAAGCTCAACCCATCGGACATCAAGTCACGCACGCAGTCGGGGGACATGCCTAGAAACGGAACACTTACTGCGGCCGAAATAGACATGATTGCCTGCTGGGTAGACGATGGGGCATTGAACAACTAGTTCAAACTCAGCTCCCTCCTTTTCAAGCTATACTCTACTCCCGTCTTTTCATTAGTAAGCCGTAGCTCGCTACCGTACAACCACGCTTTCCACTCGGTTTTGTCATGTTCAAAAATGATTTTCCGGTGCCTTGTGTTGATGACTGCCAGGCCACTTTCCTGAACATCGCCTGCCGCCAGAATGGTGTAATTGCCTTGATTGTCAATACTGAAAAGGGTATTCTTTAATCGCTCTACTTTGTTGTGGTTCCTTATTTTGTAAAGCTCCCACTCCCCTACAATGGTGTGCTCGAATTCTTCGAAGCCAGGCACCTCGCTTATTCGGGTAAAAGACAACGTTACATTTCGGTCTCTGTCATCTTTCCCTTTCAGCTTAAGGAGGTCTTGGTATCGAAAAACTGACCAGGTGGAATTGAACCACTCCACGTCCGTGCTGTACATCTCCAGCTTGTCTGACTGTAGTTTGTACACGCCCGTCAGGTCTCCTTTTACCCGGGAAACGGCAAAACTTCTATTGTCATTGATTTCTAAAAAGACAGGGCTAAATGATTTCGCCAAAGCATCCTGTTCGTAGGTTTCAAGTTGCCAGAGGCCTTCAATGTCCTGGATTTCGTAGCTCTGCTGGCAGCCTGCCAACAAACCAGCACAGAGGAGTATAAATTTTGTTAAGTTCCTTTCCATCTTATTGAAGTTAAGGTCAATCGTCCCTAAAGACAATATTCGGATTCTGTTATCGCATCGGCGTGTGTTATCTCCCATACATCTGGACACATCAAAAACCAACCATCTGCCCCAATTGCTGTATGTCATTTCACAGGGTGACAATCCTCATGAGGTCTGCCCACTGGATTAACCATCTTGCATAGTTCAAATGATAAAAAGAATTATGCGAAGACATGGTCTTATGATAATCGCTGTCCTGATGTTAACAGCTGGCTGTAAGGACGACACCGAAAAAGTACAGCCTGCTGTGGAAGCCATTTCTGAATCTGTCTACGCTTCGGGAACAGTGAAAACCAGTGACCAATATCAGGCCTTTTCTTCGGTGAACGGAATTGTAGAAGACATATTTGTAGCAGAGGGTGACAAAGTGACCAAGGGAGCGCCACTGCTGAAAATATCCAATAAAGCCTCACTCCTCAATGTGAGAAACGCACAGCTTACTGCTGAGAATGCCAAATTGAGCGAAAACAAGCAAAAACTCGATGAAGCAAAAATGTCCCTGGACTTTGCAAAGGCAAAGCTAGCCAATGACTCCTCCCTATTAGCACGAAAGCAGCACTTGTGGAAACAGGATATCGGCACCAGGGTGGAGCTGGAGCAAGCCACTTTAGCATACGAAAACGCTGTTGTGGCGTACCAGTCAGCCAAGACACGTTACGATGATCTCCAGCGTCAACTGGCACTCAATGCCAGGCAGTCAAGCAATAACCTGCAAATAAGCAGCACACTGGCCGACGAGTACATCATAAAAAGTGAAATTGATGGAAGGGTCTTCACTATTTCGAAAGAGGTTGGAGAGCTGGTCAGCGTGCAAAGTCCGGTGGCACTGCTGGGCGACGACAGCCAGTTTTACCTCGAACTTCAGGTAGATGAGTATGATATCGTTCGTATTGAAACTGGCCAGCAGGTCTTTGTGAGCATGGACAGCTACAAAGGCGAAGTATTTGAGGCAGTGGTCACCAGGGTGATTCCGGCGATGAACGAACGGAGTAAGTCCTTCACGGTCATGGCTGATTTCGCTTCCAAACCTCAGGTGCTTTACCCATTTCTGACCGCTGAAGCAAACATCGTGATTCAAACAAAAAAAGATGCCCTAACGATACCCCGGCAATACCTGGTGGATGAGTCGTCTGTCTTGTTGGAAAACGGCGAAAAAAGGGCTGTGGTTACCGGATTAAAGGACTATGAGAAAGTGGAAATCATTAGTGGTTTGTCGGCAGATGAGTACATTTTAATGCCAGAAAATTGAACTACAAGCTCATATCTTCAATTGCCCTCTCCCTCCTGCTGGCACGCTGGAAGCAAACATTGGTGGCTGCCGTTGGCGTCATGTTCAGCATCACTATGTTCATTGCCTTGCTCGGGTTTATGAATGGCCTCAACGACTTGCTTGACGGCCTCATTCTCAACAGAACGGCCCACGTACGCTTATATTCCGAAGTGAAGGTCAACCCCAATCAGCCAATTGATAGAGCAAATGGGTTTACGTCGGGCCATAATTTTGTCCGGTCGATTAAGCCGACCAATTCTCGTCAGGAGATATACAACAGCCAGGCTGTTTTACATGCCATCAGGCAGGATGAGCGGGTGCTTGGCGTGGCGCCCAAGGTAAGTGCTCCCCTCTTTTTTAACACTGGCACCATCGACATCACCGGGGTGGTAAACGGCATAGATGCGGAAGCTGAAAGCCGGCTTTTTCACTTCGCTGACTATGTAACCGAAGGCAGACCTGATCACATTGCCAGCATTCCCAACAGTATCATTTTGGGCAAGGCTCTGGCCGACAAGCTCATGGCCGGTATCGGCGACCTTATCTATGTCACTACCCCTGGGGGCGAAAGGTTTCCGTTGAAGGTGGTAGGCTACTTCCAATCCGGCATTCAGGAGTTTGACAAGACCCAAAGCTATGCTTCACTAAGCACCACCCAAAAACTCTTTGGCCGGGGTAAGTCATACATAACCGACATACAGGTGAAGCTGAATGACCTGGAATGGGCACCGGCTGTGGCTAAGGAGTATCAGCGATTATTTCAGGTAGATGCGGAGGACATCCAAACGGCCAATTCACAGTTTGAAACGGGCAGCTTTGTGCGATCTCTTATTTCCTATGCCGTCGGCATTACGCTATTAATTGTTTCAGGTTTTGGGATTTACAATATCCTGAACATGATGATTTATGAGAAGATGGATTCCATTGCCATTTTAAAAGCTACTGGGTTTTCCGGCAAGGATGTGAACCGGATTTTCATTCTCATCGCCCTGAGCATAGGTGTCTCGGGAGGGCTTGCCGGCTTGCTCTTCGGGCTGCTGGCGTCAGTCGGGATCGATCATATTCCATTTAACACAGCTGCCCTGCCCACCATCACCACCTATCCGGTCAACTACGACCTGATTTATTATGGCATTGGTCTGGGCTTTTCCCTGGTCACCACTTACCTGGCGGGGCTCTTCCCTGCCAGCAAAGCCAGTCATATCGATCCGGTCATCATTATAAGAGGGAAATAGCATGGGACAGGTAGTTTTAGAAGCCAGGCATATCAACAAAAGTTTTCGTGACCCCGTCGCTGTGAAGGTGTTGAAAGACATCAATTTCAAGGTGAATAAGGGTGAGTTCGTCTCAATGATGGGCAAATCCGGTTGTGGTAAGTCAACCCTGCTATACATTCTCTCGACCATGGACACCGATTTTAAGGGAGACCTGCTGATTGATCAGGAGTCAACAAAGGGTAAGAATGAACCTCACCTTGCCCGCATCCGCAACGAAAAAATCGGTTTTGTCTTCCAGTTTCACTACTTGTGGAACGAGTTTACTGTTCTGAGAAACGTGATGCTGCCCGGCTTGAAACTCAACAAGTATTCCGAAAAGGAAATTGAGCACAATGCCATGGAACGGCTGAAGCTGCTTGGGATGCAAGACCTGGCATTGAAACAAGCCAACAGGATATCAGGCGGGGAAAAACAGCGGGTAGCACTTGCCAGGGCCATGATCAACGACCCTCTCATCATTATGGGTGACGAGCCAACCGGCAACCTTGACAAAAAGAATAGTCAAATTGTGTTCGATATTTTCAAGGAAATGTCTGAAGAGTTGAATCAAACGCTACTCATAGTCACCCACGATCCGGAGTTCGCTGAAAAGACGCACAGGATCATAGAAATGGAAGATGGGCGGATTGTTTGATTTCAAGGGTTTCTCCGTGATTACTTGCTATACGAAGGTGCTTGTTGGGCGTGGTATTTCTTCTAGCCAAGGAAGAATGCCCTTATATCAACAGGATTGACATAAGGGCTCCTGACACCTACTCATCCTTCAGCGTCCTCGTTGGATTCGCAATGGCTGCCTGATATGACTTCACACTCACTGTAAGCGCCCCCACCACAAATGCTGTGAGGCCAGCCAGCAGAAATGCTGTCACCGTTAGGTCAGTTCTAAAGGCAAAACCGTTGAGCCATTCCTGCATATAATACCAGGCTACTGGTGCTGCCAGCACAAAAGCGACGATCATCAGTCGTGCGTAGTCTCTGGAAAGCAGCATGACGAGCCCTGGTACGCTGGCACCGTGCACTTTTCTGATGCCAATTTCCTTGGATCGCTGGTCGGCAGAAAAGGAAGACAGCCCAAAAAGCCCCAAACAGGAAATAAAGATGGAGACAATGGCAAAAATATTCACCAGCGCACTGAGCGACATTTCAGTGCGGTAGGAAGCGGCATAGCTGGTGTCCATGAACTCATACTGGAAGGGAAAGGCAGGGCTAAGCGCCGTCGTTACTTTTTCAATACCTGTGATGGCTTTGGGTATGTCGTTTTGAAGCCTGATGAGTGCTACCGAGGTGTATGGGGGATTGTAGGCAACTACAAGAGGCGCAATTGGCTCATACAGGCTCTGCATGTGGAAGTTCCTCACGATGCCGATTACTTTGCCTTTGCTGCCCCAAACAGACAGGTTTTGGCCCAGTGGCTCGTCGAAACCCATGATGTCGGCCATTACTTCGTTGATGATATAATTGGTGGTGTCTGAAGCAAAATCCTTTGAGAAATCACGACCCTTGGCTATCTCCATTCCCATGGATGATAAAAAACCTAAATCAACCATCAACACGTTGACTTCTATTTCTGCATTGGGATCTTTGCCATCCCACTGCGAGCTGCCAGTCGAGCGGCCGTACTGTAGTGGATTGCCGCTGGCAAAAGACACCTCCTTTACCTCTGGTATATTGAGCAACTCGGTTTTGTATACGTCCCTTCGGTTAGCCAGATCCTGCGGCATATACAGGTATGCCAGGTTTTCTTTGTCGAGACCCAGGTTTTTGTTGAGCACAAAGTTCATCTGCCGGGCAACCACCAGGCTTCCGATGATCAGGATGATGGACAAAGCGAACTGGAAAACGACAAGGCCGTTTCTGAAATAGATGCTTGAGGTGGATTGCTTGATTGTTCCTTTGAGGGAGTTGGTGACTTTGAAGGAGGGCAATAACAAGGCTGGATAACTTCCAGAAAGCAAGCCCGTAGCAGCAATCAAAGCGCTTATGCCGATCCAAAACCGTGAATCTGTAAAATCCAGGAGAAGTTGCTTTTCGGTAAGGCCGTTGAAGTAAGGGATGATAAGCAGCACAAACCCAATGGACAGTGTAACGGCTGCGACAGTGATCATGAACGATTCAACTAAAAACTGTTGTCCCAGCGTGCGCCTTTGGGCACCGAGCACCTTCCTTACTCCAATTTCCTTCGTTCTCCGGCTGGCTCTGGCTGTGGACAGGTTCATGAAGTTGATGCAGGAAATGACGAGCAGGAAAATAGCAATGATGGTAAGTATTCTAACATATTGCACACGTCCGCCGGAGGGCACGCCGTTTTTGAAATTGGAGTGCAGGTAGCTGTCTGTCGCTTTCAGCACCATGAGCCGTTCGTCGGCTGCATGGTCAGTGTTATTGTTGATCTCCTGCTCTATCCTTTGCTGTACGGCAGCAAGGTCGGCACCGGGCTTCACCGTAAAGTAAATATTGAAACCACCATTGAACCAGCTCTTAATCCACTCGTTACGGGCAATATATTCGTGGGCCGGGAGAACAAAGTCGAAAGTCATTGACGATTGGCTACCAGTGTCCATGAAAATACCAGATACTGTAAACTCCTGATTTTCATCTATTTTAATCATCTTACTTAACGCATCTGTTTTCCAGTTTTCTCCAAAATACTTTTCAGCAAGTTTTTCAGAGATCACCACCGAATGTGGGTCTTTCAAAGCACTAGCCGGGTCTCCTGCGACAAAAGGGAAACTAAAAATGCTGAAGAATTCGGGCGACACATACCTTCCCTTTTCATAAGACACATTTTCGCCGAGGCGAAACAACAGTTCCAGTTCCCAGCTGTAGTAGGTTACTTCATGCACTTCAGGGTAGTTATTGGCCAGTGCCTCTCCTAAAGGGCCGGGAATGCTTCCGGTGGTGATAACTTCACCGTTGGCCTGGTACATATTGCGCCATACCTGATAGATGCGGTCGGCATTTACATGAAACTGGTCCTTTTCTACCTCGTCGTTGACCCACAGTAGAATAAGGATACTAGAAGTAAGCCCCACAACGAGCCCGAAAAGATTAAGCGCAGTGTAACCCTTGTACCTCAGCGCATGGCGAATCGCCATTTTAATGTGATTGAATAGCATAGCGTTGTTATTTTGAGTTGTGACAAATGCAAAGTTTTTGACGATGCCGGGCCGGAAGAGCTTTAAAACATCCAGCACAAATAGCCATCGAGCCCTTGTCAGACTGCTTTCCGCCCGGCGCTTGAACAATTCAGTCAGGTCGCCTTCCACGTCCTCCAGCAGGTCGGGCTCGCAGAACCAGCAAAGAAACGCCAGCAGCCACCTGGGCGGCGATGGAATGGGCTTTTCTGTAGGTTTGTTGCTCATATAAACTTAAAGTCGAAGGCGACTGACGGAATGGCCTCCCAAAGTTGCTGGCGGGCAGCCATGGCTTCTTCGAGTGCCTTCTTGCCGAAGGGCGTTACCTTGAAGTACCTCTTCCTCTTCCCTCCCCTTACGGCAGTGGCTTCTCCGAATTCAGACGTCAGGAATCCTTTCTTCTCTAAGCGCTTTAGTGCTATTCGCATGGCGCCTACGCTTACGGACCTTTTCAGCCTCGTCTCAATGTCTTCCTTAATAGCAATGCCGTAAGCATTTTCGTACAGCACCGCCACCGTCAACAACACAATTTCTTCGAACTCCCCTATTGAATATTTGCCCATGATTGTTATTTTAATACTAAATGTAATTAAAATATTTAAATCCTAAAAGTAATCTTAATGGTGATGCACATGAATTCAGTGATTTCATGATGGTATAACTGCGATTAATGGAGAAGGTAACAATGAGACGTAAAATTTTGCCACCACCTAACCCTGATGTGGAGATGTTTGAATGCCCATTGGAGGCAGAATGCTCCTGTTGAGTGAACATAATTTGAACGAAACATTACCGTTATCTTTCGTATATTTCATTGAATTCACTGGCCATTAAACACTTACCACTATGAAAGCTTTTCCCATCAACCGAGATTTCTATTTTTTTGGAAGCTTTCTTATTGGCCTGTACATTGTCGCTAACACACTCCAAACAGGTGTCCAAATGTGGGTGGGCTACCAAATGTTCTGGCTGCCGTCGTTTGGTAGCTGGCTGCTTGTTACTTGTGCTATTTACCTGCTTCCCTCCCTGTTCCTCTTAAAGTACTATCACCAAAATCAGTACCGGTTGGCTTTCTTCGGCACTGTGGCATCCAGCATCATGGTGTTGCTACAAGTGATTGTCTTAACAACCATATTACGAACCAGGCAATTGCAGGATTTTTACAACCCAGTTCTTTACCTGTTGCTTTTTGCCGGCCTTCTTCACGCTGCAGGTCTTTTGACTTCTGATGCCCGAAAGAAGCCCTTGCTCAAGATCGTCGGCCTCGTGATGGGTATAGTGAATGTGACTTTACTCATTTTCCTCACCTGGATGTTGCTTTCGGGCAACAACTCTGCCACTGGTAGCTTTGTCCAAAAGCTGGCGGAATGGACAACCATTGCCGGTGGGCTGGTATGGGCATTGTTCATTGGGCAGTTTATGAAAGAGCGCAGTCTGCTGAAAGAAGAACCTGTACGCACGGAAGGCAGAAAATCGATCGCAGATCTATACGCTTTCTTCAGTTTTATGGGGGTGTTTTTTATCCTCCTTTTTGGGTTCATGATAGTCAAGCAAGGCTATTACAATACTCACCCCACCCCTGCCGCCCGAAAAATGGCGAATCCTTACGAATTTCGCTCCTACACCAGCAACAAAGGTGAAACGTTGCAGTACAGGTTTCTGAAACCTCTCGACTACGAGCCGGGGAAGAAATATCCGATGGTCGTTTGCCTGCATGGTGGTGCTGGATGGGGAACGGACAACACCAGGCAATTTGATGGATCATTGGCAGCGCAAATGCTCTCCGACTATCCCAGCAGGGAAAGGTACCGGGCATTTCTCTTTGTCCCCCAATGTCCGCCTATGCACAGCTGGGGAGGCATACCTGCCTATAAGTCCATCGACTCGCTGGTGTTTGAAGCAATGGCTGAGCTCGAAAAGGAATTTAACATCGATGAAAAGAGGCGTTACGTCATGGGCTCTTCGCTTGGTGGTTATGGTACATGGCACTTTATCAGCACACGGCCCGAAATGTTTGCTGCTGCCATTCCAATATCCGGCGAGGGTGATCCTGACTTTGCTAAGGAAATTGTCGACGTCCCCGTTTGGGCCTTCCATGGGCGAACTGACGTGAACGTGCCGGTATCAGGCTCTCAGCACATCATTCAGGCGGTGAAGAATGCCGGCGGCTCCCCTCGCTACACTGAGTACCCTGACCGTGGGCACGATATCTGGAAGCAGGTAAGAGAAACCCCCGGTTTGATGGACTGGATGTTTGCACAGGCAAAAGAATAACCAGGGGGTATCCAGTCGGTGCAGTAATAAATTTGACCCAAAACCGTTGTTCACAGTAAATTGTTCAGACATATAAACCGTTGTTGGATAAACGTTGCCAGGAAAGGATTTCCATGCTTACCTTTGGTATCATAGAGCTTTGTTAAGCCACAAGGTTCGCCTCAACTGTTCAATGACCAACCACCGTCCCAAAAGTAAATTCTCTCTGATCTTTATTCTGGGGCTGCTTACCGCCATTGGCCCCTTTTCGGTGGATATGTACCTGCCTGCTTTTTCGGGTATTGCCAGGGGACTCAACACCAGTGTCGACCAGGTAATGCTGTCGCTGTCCAGCTTCTTCGTGGGTATTTCAGTCGGGCAATTGCTCTACGGCCCTCTGCTGGAGAGGTTTGGGCGCAAAAACCCTCTTTACTTCGGACTGAGCATGTACTTGGTGGCTTCGGTAGGCTGTGCAATGGCTAACTCGGTAGAGATGCTAATTGCTGGCAGGTTTTTGCAGGCACTAGGTGGCTGTGTCGGCATGGTGGCGGCCCGTGCTATGGTGCGTGACTTGTTCGAAGTAAAGGAAAACGCCAAGATATTTTCGTCGCTTATGCTGGTGGTGGCGGTCTCGCCCATTATTGCGCCCACAGTCGGCGGGCTGATTACTTCTGTGTTTGGCTGGCGTTATGTCTTTGTCGCCCTTGTTGTGGTGGCCATTGGCGTTCTGGTGGGAGTCTATTGGTTGTTGCCGGAAAGTAAAAAGCCGGACCCTTCCTTTTCGCTCATGCCCAGGCCTATCCTGCGAAACTTTGCCAGCGTGTTCAGATATGCCCAGTTCACTACATTTGCCTTTACGGGTGCAGTAGCCGCAGCTGGCTTGTATGCCTACGTTAGCGGCTCGCCCCATGTGTACATGGAGGTATTTCAGCTAACGGAAGGTCAGTTTAGCTGGGTCTTCGCTGTTATCGCCATGGGGTTGATTGGCTCTACGCAGCTAAACAACCTTATGCTCAAGAAGTACTCCAGCGAACAGATCATTGGGGTGGGGCTCGCAATTCAGGCGACCGCTGGAGTGGGATTGGTAGCTTTAAGTTTCTTTGGTCTGGCTGACTTCTACAGTGTTACCACTCTTGTTTTTGTCTTTCTATGCTGCCAGGGCTTTATCTTCCCTAATTCGTCGGCGCTGTCCATGGCTCCTTTCCACACCAATGCAGGCAACGCATCGGCGCTGATGGGTGCCATTCAAATGGCCATTGGCGCAGGAGCCTCAGTGCTGGTGAGTGTTTTCCACGACCCCACTCCCCTGCCCATGGCGGGCGTGATGGCCTGCTGCGCTTTGTCGTCACTGAGTATTTTTCATCTGGGGAGAAGCATCGTTAAGCACAAGGCTGCCGCTACGCTCAAAGAGGTGGAGCAGGAAGAGGTCGATATGATTGGCACGTTGTAAGCTTTCGAACGATTTAGGATGGATACCGGTCATTCAACTTCAGAAGGCTGCTCCCGTTCCTGCCTCGCCAGGCGCATAGACTGAGAGCTGTATTTTTTCCAAACTGACCCAACTACATAGGTTCGAAAGATATAGCCCCAAAAGCTCCTTTCATTGAGTGACGGATCAATCTTATCTGCGATCTGCGCATGACCTTCGGGTGCTTCACTCCAATGCATGCTGGCACGTTCGTGATGGGCTGTGTGATAGCCGTTATTGAACAAAAACAGGTTCACTCCCATGAAGTTACGGGAGTGATTGTATTTCGTTTCCTCATCGGCATGTACATGTTGCACATAGTTAAAAATCTGCACCATATACCCCGACACCTGCTGTGGAATAATGACAAAGACCAGGGCCTTCTTCCAGTCGATTACTATCCAAAGAAGCCACCAAGCAATCAGTACAAAACATTGAGTCAAGTATTCCCAGTAGCGCTTTTTATCCTTTTGCTTCATCTCCTTCATAAAGGGGATAATGCCCTCTGTGATCTGATAGTAGCTACTCATGCCTGGGTAGCTCACCAAAGTGAAAAGGTCGTTCGACTCTGTCTTGCGATAGGTAGCCGTGCTATCGCCTTGTTTGTTGACAAACCGGTGATGGTTGCGATTGTGCGTGGGAATCCAGGTGAAAATAGGAATGCCGTAAAACACTGTTAGCCACCAATCAGTGAGTACATTCAATACTTCGCTGTTCCAGATTTGAAGGTGATTGTGGTTGTGGGTAATGACCGAAACAGCCACTGCAAAATGTAAAAAGACGATGTACAATGCCCAATTGCCCAGCCCGAAGCCTGTAAACCCAGCCTGCCATTGATAGGCAAACATGAGGCTGGTGATGATCATGTAGGCAACGGAACGGATATCTGCTTTATATTTCACTCAATCAGGTTTAGGTGATGGGCGAATATACAAAAGCATGAATAGAACCTTTGAAAACATCTTGATTTGACCCGCTGCGCCTTTGCGTGAGTGCTTAGCTGGCTTTCAAACGAAAGCACTTCTTTTTAGCCACAAAGGCAATAAGGCTCGAAGTACAGTACATCAAAAACTTTGCGGTTTGCTCTGGCAAACCTGCTCTTTTGCTTGTGAGCCTGGATAGTTGGCCTGCTTCCTTTCAGTCATGAATTTACTGGAGATAGACGTTTTCAAAGAAACGTTAACATTTATTTCGTCAAAACGAGCGGGCTTGTAGTGTGTTGAAATGTTTCGCCGTTGTTGAGGACAAAGGATAGTTGAAGAGAGAAGGAATCGCTTTCAGCCGGGGCTTCGGACAATTTGAGTTCAAAAACCTCAAAAAGAACACCCTTACGATTGTCGGCTATGTAATTCGAAAGTGGTAGAAACTTTTCGAAATCATCGTAAAAGTAAGTCCAGTCATTTGTAAGAACTATTTCGTTGATAGTATCGCCAGCAACGTAGTTATCGTTGTAATCATAAATCGTTTGAACGATAATATTGTCTACTCCGACTTTGTCACCGGCATAACCCTGTTCAATGCAAGAAAGGGCCATTGCAGATTGTCCGTGATTCGATGACGTAGCAGCGATATATTCTACTTCAAAATTAAACCTAATAAAAAAACCAGCCCACGGAGCCTTTTCGTTTTCGGCGATTCTTCGCCAGGGATTTGGCTGTGAATTTATGAGCATCATGTTAGTAGATCCAATATCGTTGATCCTAAAATGAGGCGGCACCGGATCACAACTACCATTTCGATTCAAACAAGATACAATGCTGGCACCCATCATAAAAAAGATGATAAGTACCGTTTTGGTCACTCTCATGTTCTCGTTTTTTTTGCAAAGTTAAGCATCACCTCCAAAAGAGTTTTCTTTTTAGTGTCGCCTCATGCCAGGCTTGCTATACCGATCCCTTACTACCTACTACTGACTATTTACCATTTACTTACTACCCCCTTCATACCCCTTCCACATCCACACCAGTGTGTTCGCCAGGGTCAGCTCATATACCTTGGTATCACAGTGTTTGGTGGCTTTGCTGAAAACATAGCGGTAGTCGTAGCCTTTGGCTTTGAGGGCGTCAGCAGTTCGGTTATTGGCCATTACCCAGTTGTGGTAGGTTTCTTCCGCATCATCGTAACGCAGGTCAAACTCTGATACATGTGTGAAGATGCGCAGCGGCTTCTTGTCGCTAGTTTCAATGAGCTTCATGCCAGAGTGGTATTCCCAGGCCCCCAGTGGATAGGCAGCTTCTTCGGCTGCATCATCGTCCTGCTGGTCGACGAAGGTGCCAGAGTAGGTAATCAGTCGCCTGAAGAGGTCTGGCCTGAACCAGCCCATGGTAAGTGCAGCGGCACCACCTGAGCTGCAACCCATCACGGCTTTTCCCCAGGGGTCAGCAGTAAAGGCGATGTTGGGATAGGACGCTTTGATGGCTGGGTTGCTAAGCACGGCAGGCAGAACTTCGTCATTGATAAAGCGGGCAAAGCGATCCGACATCGTATCGTATTCAAGACCCCTCTCGCTGCCTTTGGCGTCATCTCCCCCATTCTGCACGGCGATGGTGATGAAGGCGGGCAACTTGCGAGCCGCATCTTGTGAAATTGTGAGGTTGTCCAGGGCGTTCCGCACAAGGTCTAGTCGACTGGGCCCATCAAGAGTGACCAGGATTGGTGCTTTCGTGCCGTCCTTATAGGCAGCGGGCACGTAGACAAAAATCTGCCGAGTTTCTCTTACTGGCTTTTTCGGGTCGAGTGTGGCGTCAGTACCTGGAAAAATCTTACTATCGGCCAGTCGCATCGAAAACTCAAAGAGTTTACCTTTTGGGTTGCCGAGGTCGGTAAGTGCCGGGTCAATTGTATAGTCGGGGCCAACGACAAAATTGCCATTGCCGCTGTCATTGTTTGACTGTGCGGCGAGGCTACCGGTTAGCAGGCAGCAGCCGATAGCCAGCAGAAGAAATGATTTTAAAAGCATAGTAGGTGGTGTTAAATAAGTGGCCGTCTGCACTGCCCTATTTCTTTGTATTGTCCTGAAGGAGTTTGTCAAACTGTGTCCAGTTGAGGGAGATGATTTTGGCATACCTGGGCGTCCAGTCAAGTCCTCCTTTTGATATCTTTAAGGTGCCTAGCTTGCCACCGTCCTGGGTCACATCAATGATTACGTCGGAACTTCCAATCTCAGTGGAAGGCAAATTGAGTTTTACGCTGTGTTTGGGCATGGTAAATGTTTTTGGTTTGTGTACTGGTTGAGCCTTTATCAGGTTTTGATCGTTTTGACTGACAGCAATTCAAACAAATTGACCTACCGAATATACACAATCACATTTATTTCTTTTGCAGTCGCAGGTAGATCTGGTTTTTGAATTGCCCTATCGCCCTCCACACCTCAAATCCCCAACACCTCTTTCAGTTTCCCGTACCCGCTCTGACTCAGCGGAATGCGTGTACCGCTTCTTAAAAGGGCGACATGGTTGTCTTTCTCTGCCGGCTCAATGCGGGTAAGTTCCTGCAGGTTCATCAGATAAGAGCGATGGATGCGCACAAACTGCTTAGGGTCAAGCACTTTTTCGAAGTGACCCATGGTCTTCTTTTTTAGGTAAAAACCCTCCTTTGTGTGGATTTTCACATAGTCGTCGTAGGCTTCCAAATAGTGTACGGTTTGAATGGGAAGGATCACAATGTTATTTCCTTTTTTCACAACAATCCGTAGCCGCTCTTCGGGCAATGAGGTGTTTTCGAGCAGTTCTGTGGTGTCCTGCGGCGCAACACCTTGCTGGCTTCGCCATTTCTGAATGGCCTTGTCGAACCGCTCTTTGCTGAAGGGCTTGAGCAGGTAATCCAGCGCATGCTGTTCGAAAGCCTGAATAGCGTACTCGTCGAAGGCTGTGGTAAAAATGACTGCGGGAGGGTTCTCCAACAACTCCAGCATTTCAAAGCCATTAATTTTGGGCATTTGAATGTCGAGGAAAATAAGGTCGGGCTTGTGCTGCGCAATGGCTTTTACACCTTCAAAGCCGTCATTGCATTCGTCAACAATAGCTATGTCGGCATAAGCGCCCAGATATTCCTTTACCATGCTGCGGGCCAGGGGCTCGTCATCTATTAATATCACTTTGATCATATCGATGGCGGAATTTTAATGGTGGTGGTAAATTCTCCCCCCTGCTGCGAGGTGAGGAGTAAATCGTTTCTATGATAAAGCAGGTACAATCTGCGTTTTACCGACGACAATCCAAAACCAGTTCCTCTGGCAGTGACTGATGTCTCAGGGTCGTAAGGGTTCTTTATTTCAATATGCAGCATCGTACCCTGCATGGCGGCCTTCACTGAAACCGTGATTTCTCCCACCGTGTCATACAGCCCAAATTTAATGGCGTTCTCCACTATCGGCTGCAACAGCAGAGAGGGAAGTTTATGGGTCATGCAATCATCATTTTTTAAAATTTCTACTCGTAGCCTATGACCAAATCTCACCTTTTCGATATCCAGGTAAAGCTGTAAATGCCTCAGTTCTTCTTCCAGCGTCACTAGTTTACCGTCTTCTTTTTTAACGGTGCCCCGCAAAAAATCAGAGAGTTGCTGAATCATGCTGCGGGCTTCCTCCGGGCGTGTCACTACCAATGCGCTGATAGAATTGAGGCTATTGAACAGGAAATGCGGCTGCAATTGCTGCCTGAGCTGGCTGAGCTCCACCTCACGGGAAAGCCCCATGGCATCCTCCTTCCGTTGTTCTGTTTCCGTCCGTTCGCTGACATACACCCAAAACCAGGTGAGTATGGCCACCAGCAGCATCATAAGCAACCCAACGGTGCCCCGAATCGACCGGGTGCTGGCAAGAAACTCCTCATAGCCAGGCGTTTTGGCATTGACCTGTTCGAGGATAAATTGCTGTGCCACAAGGCAAATAATGCTTAAGACAATTGCCCGCATAAGCACAAATATTGCCGTGCGTCGGCCAGGCTGATAGGCATGCATGGAGGTGTTCATGGTGTAGCCCGCCACAGCATAGATCAACTGGGTAATGGCACCATCGGTCAATGCCGTTTCCCAGTCAAAGCCCACTTGCACCATGGCATAGGTTTGAACGGCCATCCAAAACACCCACCAGGCCAGGTAGATCAGAGCAATGGTGGAGTAGGAAGCGATTGGTTTGGTCATGTTATAACGCAGGGTTATGCATCAGCTGAAGCAAAGCCGCCTTTTGATGCACATAATGAATATATGCGTTACTTTCTTCCGGCTCGTGAATTTGCGAAAATAATTCAACTCCGTCTTTTAATTCGTCTACCGGAATTACATCGCAAACGTCGATGAACTTCCACTTCACTGTTTGATTATGCACGTTGGCAAAAGTATCTTCTTCACTGCGGCCAAGCATTCGTGCTTTCTGAAAGGCCTCTTCATCACTACTGGCTTGTATCAGCCGCAGCGTTTCATCAAACTGCGGCCGATCACCTGCACAAATCTCAAATACGATTTTTGACAAGTACCAATCCATCGTCAATAGCTCTTAATGTCCAGTCCGCCGAACATTACTGTGCCCTTTAATATCAGCACCTTGTTGTGGTCATCGGCTTGCACGATTGGTCGTTTGTCGTCGATGCCCCCCAAAATGGCCGTGGCCTCGTTCTTGATATTCCAATGTGGGGGCACTACCAGTTTAACACCACCGAAAGCCACATTGAAATCCATCACGATAGTGCCTGTGAAGTCGGCCTGCATCAGGTCCAGATCGGTGCCGCCGAATATGTTGTCAATTCTTCCGCCCTGGAAATTCTTAGTGATTATCTTTTTTTTCACACCGCCGAAAACCACAGATGAGTCGACAAAGTCATCAGAAGAGTTTTCGGTGGTATAGCCTCTCTCCCACCGGTTTTGTTTTGGCCTTAGGATCATATAAAGACCAATACCGATAATGATGACAGGCCAGAAAAAGTGGCGATATTCATAACCCAAAAACTCATCCTGAAGCAGGAAAATAGTTCCAATAGCTATCGGCACCAACCATCCACCTGGCTGAAACGATCTGCGGGCACCTACAAACAGACCGATACCTATCAAGATCATTTCCCAGGAGAAGATCCAACGGGGCACGTCGAGGTGCATCTGTTTGGCCAGCAGCACCGAGCCAATTACTATCAGAATTACTCCCGCAAGCGGGCGATTAGATTTTGGAGAAGCCCTTTGGGCGTTTTCCGGAGAAGTGTTTCGTGTATCCATTTGATTAAGTTTTTCTGAAAGTAACGGCAGAAAAACGACCCTGGCTACAGCAAAAAGGCCACCGCCCGAGAGAAGTCGGTGAACAAGGGGTTAGCGTCGGTAAACGAAGTCACCCCCACTTCAATCCCACGCCCCAGGCACCAACGGCACTGATAAGAAGTACGGAGCCTTCGTTGTACACGTCGTCGAGGGAGATGCTGAGGATATTGATGCCCAGCACATACCAAAGCCCAACGGCCAGCAAACCTACCAGCACGCCGCCACTGAACGATTTCCAGGAAAACTTGCTGTCGCTCTTCAGGTATTTAACGCTGGCTCCAATGAGCCCGCCTATGAGTGTGAAAAGGAGAAAGGTGTAAGGAAAGTCGTACTGAAAGCCCTCCAGGTTGGAGCTAAAGCCGGTGGAGAAGGCGGCCAGCTTCACCGGCCCGTCGCCCTGGGAGCGGATGTATACGGTTTTTGTTTCGTTGTTGCTCAATACAAAGCTCTCCTCCGACAATGTGCCTGCTCCCTCTTCAAACGAGAACCTGATCTCAGCGTTGCCGCTTCCTATTCCCTTCAATATCACCTCAACGGGCACCTCCTGTATGCCATAGCCCTGTGCGAACTTCTTGCGGGCTTTGATCGTAAGGGGTGACTTCACCCCCACTTTGGTGATATATCCTTCAGGGTTCAGCCGGGTACGGAGCCTCAGCTCTGCCGAATCCTTCAAGTTGTCGGTAGCTGTGAGTTTGATACTTGACGAGGGCAGGTTGAGATGATCAATCTCTATCCAGCCGGGGCTGATGCCTCCTATCTCCAGAGAGGCAGGTTCAATGAAGACGGGGTCGATTGTAGGCAAATGTCCACCGCCCGACTCAGGCAGTAAAATGAAATTGATGCTGCCCAAAAAGGCGTTTTGAGAAAAGTCGTACTGTAGCGGCAGCGCCGAGGTGAAAAAGATGTAGTATCTGATGTCCTGGCTTTCAGTTTGGCCCGGCAGCACAAACACTTCGGGGATCAGTTGTTCCGGGGATACAGTTGTGTCGCCGGTTGTGAAAACTGGCCTTGTTTCCTGCTGCTGGAGTACCTCCCTGGCCTCGGCACCAGCCACTTCCACTTTGTCGCCAAAGCGAACCGCCTTTAATTGGTTTTGCCGCAGGGTGATTTCACCGTCTTCAACAATGTTGATCTCAGGCACAGTCTCTTGCTGCTGAAACGTGGCCTCTCTTAGCTGTGTGGAATTGGCTTTGAAAATCTTGCCAAGCTTGTCCCGGTCAATTTTTCTGTCTTGTGCTGTCGCACTTTGTTGGATGCAAATCACTAGAACAAGAATGAAACCGCAAACAATCAACAGTATGTATTTTCCCTTGACGTTCATAAGAGCTTATTAGCTGGTTTGTCTATGTAATATACTAAATACGAAAACCTCTTGCGAAATTGGCACTCAGGGATCATCACGCCTTCCTCACCACCACAGGGCTTAATGCCAAACTTGGATCCGACTTCCAGGGGCTGCCTTTTTCAAGCGACAGGTATTCAGCCACCCTCCCGTCGAAATGTTTGATATTGACTCCCGGGTAAGACGTATCCAGGTCTTTGTAATGGCGTACCAGATCCCTTTGCCGCCGCAAAGTAGTTTTGAGAAGGTGAATAACGATCTCCCTCGTGTGGTCTTTACTTACCAAAAAATCGAATAGCCATTCCTGTAGCTTACCCTGCTTTTTCTTCACCTGGCTCAGGTAGTTAATTACAGCGAAAGGGGGCAATGGCCCATAGTGGTCAACAATAGTATGTTGAGCCCCTTCTACTTTCGACCCAAACTCTTCTTCCCATGCATTCATTTTGTCAATCGAAGGCAGATCAATGTCGGTGATGACCAGCGTGTCGTACCAAAACCTCTTCGATGCGGGCAGGAATCTGTGCGTTCTGAGAGGAACGTCGTTTGTCTGTGACCATTCCTGCATGTATCGAAAAAGAGGCTTGTTGAACGTCAGTATATCGTGATGCGACGTCAAATGGTCAGGCTTGCGCTTGAACACCGCCTTAAATTTCTCGAACTGGGCATCGAGCTCGGCCTTGATCTGATCAACAAAAGCCTCCCGCTCGTAGTCCGTATCGAAATCGGTGTACTTGCGAAAGTATTTGCCAATGAGCAGGTTGCCAACTCCCTGCGGGTTAGAGACAGGCTCTCCTGAGGTGATGGTAAAGTGCAGCCCCACATGGGTGGTTTCGTAAAGCTTACGGCTGTCGCCCACCCGTTCATAGCTGCGCAGGAAGTTGTACCAGCCTTTGAGATAGGCACCATCAGCATCTTTGGGCCGGTTAACGAACACGGCGATGGAATTGATCCTACCATATCTCAAGGCGACTTTAGCGCCCATATCAATGTCGTCCACCACACCAATATCATCAGCGGTGACAATTAGTTTCTTCTCTATAAATGGTATTTCAGAACTGGCGTTGATGGCGCCGCTCCACACAAAGGTTTGGTTGGCTAGCACGTACCAAATGTCAACTTCCTTATACCTCTCGCCTCTGATGGCATGCGAAACCTCTACCACGGTTCCAACCGGCAACGCCGGTGCTCTTTTCGCTCTGACGGTAGGCTTGTCCAGTCTCACATTCACCAGCTGAGTGACGGTTCCTTTGATCTTTTCCATTACCCAACTGCCTTTGTGCTGACCGTCACCATCTTCTTCTCGTCCTCTTTCGCTGCCACCGGCATTTGCAGAGAGCTTCTGATTTTCACCAGTTTATTCAGCAGGTCGAACCAAAAGGGCCCGCCCAGCGAAATAGCAAAGGCTGTAATGAGGTAGCCAAATCCGGGCCAGGTGTTGGTTTCTTCTTTTTGACTGCTTAACACAGCATTGTATTTCGCAATCTCGCTCTTCACGGAGTCCATGTACTGCTTCTGCTGCGTAAAAGTCTGAACATCAAGGCTGTCGGGGTGCTGGGCCAGAAACTGTGTGGCACCGGCAACAAACATTGCCCGCATGTCTTCGTTCTTCGACAGGTCTGAAGCAATTTGAATAGTGTCCACTTTAAATGTAATCGCCAGGCCGAGCCCGACGAGGAAGGTCAGGAAAGTCACCTTGCGCTTGTACCAGCCCACAATGCGGTCCATTTGCTCGTTGTACCATTTCTCTATCAATGCCTTGAATTTGTCTATGTCATTTGCAGCATCAAACCAAAGTGACTTTAGCTGGTAGTTGGTTTCCTTGTCGATAGTAAAGGGTTGAAGGATGTCCGCACTACTGCGATTGGCTTTCTTTTGAAGATCACCTTTGAGGTAGGCTAACTCCTCAGAAAAGGCCTCGAATTCAAACAAATCCTTTTTGGCGTCAAGCTGGCTGATGTCGCTTTCGAGCTGATCGATCCGGCCTTGCAATTCTTTCAGGTCAAACCGGGGAATGATGCCGAGCGAGGCGCTGATGTTTTCTCCTTCGTCGTCGTAATCGCCACTTCTCAACAGATCGATCATGGCAGCACTGAACCTCTCGGGTGCAATGTAAGAAGGCCTGTTGGTTGCCAGGCTAACCAACCCCTTCTGTGCCAGAAATTTAATAGAAGGATGCTTGTAGAAGGCTTCTGTGAAGCCGTTGCCACGAAAGGCAATAAATAGATTGAGAAAAGTGTAGTTGAATCTATTGGTGTTACCGTCATCCGAAAGCATCCTGTCAATACCTGCGAGAAGGTTTTTGCCCCTGGAGCCAAACGAAGAGGTGACGGACTCCACAATGGTGGTAGCAAAAAGACTGTACAACAAAAAAATGAATATCAGGCTGATGAAGACATCGAGCACAACAAGTCCGGTCATTGCAGTAGGTGGTTGATAAGACAATGAATTTCAGCAAATTTTCACGCTATTGCAATCCCTATTTATCGGTATTTTGAAGGTAACAACCTAATAATCATATCATTATCAACTATTCCACGCACTATTCAATGAAATGGATTCGAAAAAGGCGCTTTCAATAACAGCCGGCTTGCCAGGGTCTTATGTAACATTTCACAAGGCGAGTTGAGCACGTGACAACATATTTGGAAGACGATTGCTATCTTCACTCCATGTCTAAACGTCTGCTGCTTACCCTCGCACTCCCCGTTGGTTTCGCCCTCGCCATTATTAGCTGTAACCCACAACCTGATGAGGCTACCCTGGCCAAAGGCAAGGACTTGTTTACCAAACACTGCATGTCGTGCCACGGACTACAGGATGACGGCATAGGCCCACCGCTTGGGGGCGTGACTTCAGTACTGGCAGAGAAGCAGCTCATTGCGTTCATTCAAGACCCATCAAAATATATTGACTCAGAGGATGTTAGGTTTTCATTACTTAAGCAAAAGTACAAGCTGGTGATGCCACCTTTTGAATGGTTGCCGGAAGAAGATATCAGCGCTATTGTGGCCTACCTTAAGCAGCAAACTGAGCTGTTCGATATTCCCCCTTTGGATGTGGCGCAACAAAGCAAAGAAGCAGGACTCTCAGGGCAACTGGTAAGTGAACCTCAACCATCAGGTATCAGTATAGAACTGGAAGAGGTCGTTCAGCTACCAGCTTTGGGTGAATCTTCCGACCTCGGCGTGGTCACTCTGCGCTCCTCTCCTGTTGGTGATGGTGCCATCTTTGCCAGCGACCAGCATGGCGTCATCTATCGCATCAAAGATAGAAAGGCGGCGGTGTTTATGGATCTCAGAAACGTTCTTCCCGACTTCCAAAGTGGCCCGGGTATCGCCACCGGCCTTGGCAGCTTCGATTTTCACCCAGACTTTCAGAACAATGGTCTGCTCTATATCGGCCATGCCGAAGCCTATAAGGGCCAGCCAGCGGACTACGTCATTTCCGACACACTTCGGTCGGTGGCGCAGTGGATCGTTGGTGAGTGGAAGGTTAACAATCCGATGGACACGGTTTTCTCAGGAACCTACAGAGAACTATTGCGGGTGCATGCCCCTACCTTTGCCCATGGCATGCAGGACATCGGGTTCATTCCTGGGTTGGATAAAAACCATCCCGATTATGGCTTGCTGTATTTTGGCTATGGCGACGGCGGCTCCAACAACATCCATCACCCCGAGCTGGGCCATCACCCTCAATCGTTTCTGGGGAGCATCATGAGGATTGATCCTGCTGGCAGCAACAGCAACAACGGTAAATACGGGATACCAGCCGGCAACCCTTTCTCACAGGATACTGGTGATGGCGTGGTCAGGGAAATATATGCTTACGGCTTCCGCAACCCTCACCGTATGGCCTGGGATGAAGCCAATGACAACAGAATGTTCGTCACCGACATAGGTGAAGCGAATATCGAAGAGCTCAATATAGTAGTGGCTGGCGGCGATTATGGCTGGCCGGTGCGGGAAGGCAATTGCGGCATCAATACCATCAAGAACCTCAAAGCAGTCTACGAGCTCAGCTCCACAGACCAGTTGCTGTACAAAGGCCCGTTTGCCCAATACGACCATGAAACAGGCAATGCCATCAGCGGTGGCTATGTGTATAGAGGAAACTTGAAAGTCCTCAAAGACAAGTATGTGTTCGGCGACGTTGTAAACGGCAAGCTGTTCTTTGTCAATATCAATCCCCAGCTCAGCGATTCGACTATTTACCAACTCTCCGTTGCCAAAAACGGAAAGGAAACCACCATGCAGGAGCTGACAGGCATCAAGCGCCAGCATTTGCGCATTGGCTACGATCGTGTCGAAAAAGAGATGTATGTCATAACCAAAGCAGACGGAAGGATCTGGAAGATCATAAAGGCCTACTGATGCCCGGCTATTCAGGTATCTTGGCGGCCTGCCTCGCCAGCATTTTCCATTGAACGCCCTCCTTTCTCCATACCATCAAAATGATAATGTCAACCTTTGAAGGATAGCCGGGGTTGTTGGCATCGGCCACCAGCCTGTGCCTCACAATAGCATTGTCGCCGGATATTTTGATCGTTTGATTCAGTATATCCACTTTGCTAAAGTTGGTCCAGCGCTTCATGAATTCGTCAATAAAGCCTTGCTTGTCTCTGACAGTGCCGCTGGAGTGCACATACTCCAGGTCGTCGCTGGCAAGGGAAGCCAGCACCTCGCTGTCAGGGTCGGTCATGGCCTGGCGGAAGCGTTCAACAGCCTCAGCCACCAGTTTTTCTTCTGGCCCTTGTTGCACCGGAGCGAACTTGAGACAAACCGGTTTATCGACAGCAATACTTTGGCCTGTAGAAGTCAAAAGACCTGTGGTTTCATCTCGCCGGAAAACTATCACTTCATTCGTATCCTGGTTAGCTACCAGCAGAAACCTGCCCGTCGGGTCGATAGCGAAATTCCTGGGGGTTTTCCCCATTACAGGCTGTCTGCCTACACGGTTCAATTTACCGTTCCTATCAATAGAATAGATGGCAATTTCATTGGCGTCTCCCCGGTTCGAAGCATACAAGAACTTCCCATCGGGCGACACATGAATGTCAGCCCCAGAGAGGCGGCCTTTGAAGCCTTTGTCTACCATACTGATGATCTGCTTTTCCTTCAGCATACCTTCCCGATAGTCGAGTGCCATCACGGCACCCTGTAGTTCCAGTACCAGATAGGCGTATTGACCATTGGGGTGGAACTCAAGGTGCCTTGGCCCTGCACCTTTGGGCACCGACAACCATGGCTTCGAAGCTGGCGCCAGTATTTGGCCTGATGTGGTAGTCAGTTCGTACTGGTACACCCTGTCCGTTCCCAGGTCGGGTACCATCAGGTAGCGGCCGTCGGGGGACAGTACCGTCGCATGCACATGAGGTGCTTCCTGTCTTTCTTTGTTCACACTGCTCCCCTGGTGCTGAAGAAGCTGCACACTTGCCTCGTCGAACGATCCATCGGCATTGGTGCGAACAGCTTCCGTATTGCCGCCTCCATAGTTGCCTGCAAAAACAGTGCTGCCATCGGGAGCTGCTGATACATAGCAAGATCCCGCTGAAGGAACGCTATTGAGGAATTATAGCTTACCAGTGCCAGGATTTAAAGTGTAGGCATTCACCCTGGAACCGCTTACTGCGTACAGATTGGAATGGTCGTTGTTAACCGCCAGAAAGGAAGCATTATCCAGCTCGGTAACCGGCTGTACCTTTCTCAACGTGGCCGCTTCAGCGTCGAAATGGTAAGTGTGGATGCCGTTGGGGCCATCCTCAGTGGCATAGGTGCCTATAAAAAGAAAATACTGGTTGCTTGTTTGGGCTTTGCTGGAAGCAGCGCCGACAAGACAGCACAGGAAAACAAAAGCAATCTTTTTCATTCAGGAGGGTGTTTGTGAAAACAATGCTACGTGTTGGTGCTAAAGTACCAGATTTCCGTCAATTGTGCCTGCCACTTCGTGGGATGTTATCTTGAATTTGGCATTAAAGGAACGTTTGACCGATCTAGCCTGCCACCAACCAAACAACACTTATTACGGCGGCCCCAATGGCGCCGAACAACAACCTGTCTTTAAATTTATCAAAGCCCATCAGGTTGATCTGCCGCTTCAGCTCCTTGTTTTGTTCTTTTAACTCCTGAATCATCGCATCCAGGTCGGTTGTGTTTGCTTCGAGGTTTTTGTTGGTGTCGTTAAGGCTGACTGACAAGCTCGTAAGCCTGGCCACCACATCATTTAACGCTCCAATCTGGACGTTGCCCTCGGTGTTATTGTCCAGCAGCTTCTCCAGCGACTCCTTGGTTGTGGTGAGTTGCGCCAGCAAGCGCTTGTTTACACCAATGTTCGTATTGTATCGTTGAAGCAATGCTTCGTACTTATAGGTAAGCTCATTGATCTGATATATCACACTGGAACTCAGTAAAGAAGCAGTGTCGGCCTCTATGGCCACTGTGTCGCCCCGAAACAAGGTCATTTTTGTGTCCTGTGACGTAAACGGCTTTACCTGAGCCTGGATTTCCACGCTGTAACTAATCATGAAAAACAGAATGGCTAAATATCTCATATCCAATTATTTTTCATTGAGAAGCGTTCTAAGGCTTCTTATCGTTTCCACATCGTCCAACTCAAGGGTATCCACTTCCTGAATGATCTCCACGATATTGGCGTGTGCAGAGGCAATCAGTAGTGTACTCTGCCTATTTACACTGTCCAGCCGCTGGCTAATGGAGTCAAGGCTCATTGTGGTCTGGTCAAGTGACGTTTTAATTTCCTGGTATTTCAAAAGGGTGCTTTTGTAGTTCTTACTTAACTCAGCAAAGTTCTCTGTCAAAGCCTCGTAGTTTTTTTGAATCTCCCTGAGGTTCCTGATCCTTTTATTTTGAAAAAAGCTAAGGGCCGCCAGCCCAAGGGCCGCAGCTATAAGTAGGTAGACAAGAATGTTTTTCATAGTTTGGTTGAAGTAGGTTGGAATGAATTCCGTTCAACAAAATAGGAAAATTTAGAGCAAAAGAGAATGCTGCGGTGAGAGCAGGAGCAGATAGTGAGTGCCACGAGTTCAATTCCTGGTACTCCATGCCGCAAACGCCCCACTAAAATGACGTTATCACGCAGCGACAGTTGTGCTAACAGGTGCTATCTTTGTCTTATCACTTAATCCAACTATTATGAAAAGAATCAACATACTCTACTGGGTATTCACCGGCCTCTTTGGCGGCTTCATGATGTTTTCCGCTATCCCCGACATTATTTCTGTGCCAGAAGCCGTTGAAATGGTGTCGGGCCAGCTAGGGTACCCAGAATATATCATCCCGTTTCTTGGAGTGGCCAAAGCACTTGGTGTAATTGCCCTTTTTATACCTGGATTCCCAAGGGTCAAAGAATGGGCTTATGCTGGACTGACTTTTGACCTCATCGGCGCTACCTACTCAGGTATTGCCGTCAATGGATTTGATCCTGGCATGCTGATGATGGTGCTGATTTTTGGGATTGAGGCATTGTCCTATATTTACTATCACAAGCGATTGGAGCTTTCACTGGCAAGTTAGCGGTTGACGACAGGCCCGTCGCAGCGTGGGAATAAATGTAGTTATCCGGAGATGAAGTGCGATTATCAAGCACCGGTGGAAAAACAAAAAAGGCCCCTAAATAGAGGCCTTTCTTATCATTTTATCGCTATAATCTAATTGCTTGGCCAATTTGACCAGTTGCTGCAATGGCCGGCATTGTCAGTTCCCGATATATTTCTTCGGGCAACACTATATCCGGCATTCATCAGTGCCGCAGGCGCAAAGTGTAATTTTTCGTTTCCACTGACGAAGGCCTTGCCAAAATGGGCTTGGCTCAACGCATGGCCTGCTTCATGAAGAATGACGGTTTCCAGGTCATAAATGCCATTGCCAAGCACATCATCGGGAGCATCCTGCCAGTTGAATCCATCGTTGATGTAGATTTCTTTGATGGCCACATCAGATTTTCCATCTGCATCAAGGTCATCGAGCCATACAAAGGTAAATGTCACACCTAAAATAGAGGTTGCTCCTCCAGGGTCAACTGCATCGAAAAACGAACCAGGCAAGATGCCTGCGTGAACTACAGTGCCAGGGAAGTATCCGGCAATCCCACCAAAACCAAGCAGGTATTGCACGTAGCCTATATCAAAGGGAGTAACACCCAAATTCGGGATCTGCAACCCGGACGAGCAGGCAACGTTGTCCCACGTTTCCATAGCAGTCACTGTTGCATTGTAGGTTTCAAATTCAGACATCCCGGAAGATGTCCCTAATTCCGTGCCGTCGATAACATAGGGAACCTCAATCCCTGTACCATTGCGTGGATCGTTCGGCACGAAGTCGGACGATAGTTGCTTATTACCGTTGTTGGCAAAAAAAACAGTGTTCCCAGCCTGCTCAGCAGCAAGAAATTCCATTTTTTCTATGGCTAAGCCCTGAGAGGCTATCGTTTCATTGACACCGGCAATCCATTGTTCTAAGCCGGCAGTTCTGCCATTCCTGTTTTCTACTGATGATGGATCCACCCTTGTTAGCTTGTCCTTTAGCTTAGGGTTAAATTCAACGGTTTGTGGCGTATTCTCATTTGGCTCGCAACTCCAAATGAATAAAAGAACGGTTAGTAATGATGTGATTAGTTTTCTCATAACTGTGTAGATAATGGGTTAATTAATTGATTTAGTTCAATAAATTAACAATCAAATACCAGTCTGACAAATATTGAATTATACGAATATTTTATATAACAATACGTATATAATCCATTAGTGAATTACTAGGGAGGTATTTTTGGAAAAAAATCACCACCTGCCGCTAGAAATTAGGTGTGGATTAAAGCCTTTCGAACAATTCATTAACCATCTCAACAGGATACACCTCACTCGCCCTGCTTACCACTCCGCACCGGAACTTCCTGAGCAGAAAAATTTACGCCGGCTCCAAGTCCCTTTTTGACTTTCTGTAAAGAAATGAATTGAAGATGTTGCGCTTGCCAAACCTGTAGGGCTTGTCTGAATTGATCAGGCCTTGATAGACGTGTTTTGTCACACCAAAATATTCATAGGTGGTACCATCCAGAAAGGTTACTTCAAGTACCAATCCTTTGAGCTTGAAATCGACGATGCCGGATTCGGTTGTGGTAGTGGTGTACTCAGCCAAATTGGCTTCCTTGGTTTCGGGCGCTATGCTCACCAAAAAATGATAAGCGTCGATGATTTGTAAACTCTTCTGCTTTGCTTCGGCAGCCTTTTCATCATCCTGCTGAAACTTATCGGGATGCCACTCTTTCACCAGGTTCCGGTAAGTGCTTTTTAGTTGTTTAAGGTCTGTATCTGCCTCAGCATTAAACAGTTTCCTGTATTCATTGATGCGCTTCATTGCTGCCCTCTGTTAATTCGGCTGCAAAGCTAGAGATTTAAATGGTCTAAAGCGAAGTAGTCGCAAATATCGTATGTGAATTCCGCTGAGAGCAATACTCACTTTGCAGGAAACACCCCATCTCCATTCGAACCCATATAAGCCCCCCATCGCACAGGTTCTTCTATTTCGATACCCGTTGATATGCGCTTGATCTTCATGCCAAGAAAAACCATCAGGTCAGAGGTTGGATTGAAGTACTGACAATGAACAACATCGAGGTAGCCATCATTGTCCATGTCTCCAATATAAGGTGTTGAGAAGATATTCTTGAACCCATTGAGCTGATCGATGGGAATGACTGATTTATCTGTAAAATTAATCGCAACAAGCTTTGTAAGTATCTCGCTCGATTTCTTGTTCACAAACCCCTCGGCACAATCAAATTCGTTGATACTGATAATCGCCTCATCGATTCCATCGCCATTGAGGTCATAAACCACTGGTGAAGAGAACCCTGTGCAGCCCATTTCGGCCATGTAGGCGACCTCACCAGTTTTCCCGTCAACCATCACCTGCACTGATCCGGTATTCTCCGGCCAGGCACCCCTGCTCACAAACGTAAAGAAGTCGGGCACGTCATCGTCAGTGAAATAGCCTACTGCAAAGCTGTTGCTCGACTCTGAATTGTCAATCCTTTTTGTCCAAACAGGCTTTTCTGTTTTGCCGTCAATGGCAAATATGCTGCTGGCATGTGAAATAGCTACAAGGTCATAAAAGCCGTCTCCATTGATATCTGCTATAGAAGGCGGTGCAATGAAGCCGTGGCCAACTTCCGTCGCCAGGATTTTGGCTTTAGAGAGCTGACGAGCTTTTAAAGCTCCCAGGGTAGTTACATACAGACTCCCTGAGATCGTCTCCCCTCCTGTTCCAAACAGGATAGTAACGCCGCCGCTGCCTGGCTGCTGAAACGCAATCGGCGACATGTACGACTCTTTACCATCGGGCATCGTATCTGCTGCCAGAATCTCACCGGTTTTGGTGTCCATCAGCATCAATACGCCAGGAAATCTATTGCTGGTGGAAAATGGCTCAACCTTGGAATTTCCGCCGTTCACAACCAGCAGATCCTTGAGTCCGTCCCCATTTTGGTCGGGCACCAGCACGCTATTGTAAAAATTAAAGCGAGCATACTGAAGGATGGAGTCTTCCTGGTACAACTCATGGTCATAGGCCCAAATCACCTTGCCGGTTTTTCCATCCAGCGCCCTTAAGTGAGGCGACCTCCCACCAATAAACACCTCTGGCACCTGGTCTCCGTTCACGTCGTAGAGTGTCGCCGAACCAAACACCTGGTCAGTGGTTTCTTGCCTCCAAATCAACTCGCCAGTCTTTCCGTCCAGTGCCATCACACCAAATTCTGACTTTTGGTATTCGTTCTTCCCGGCACCCATCACAATATCCAACACACCATCCCGATTAAGGTCAGCGGCACGTGGCGACGACTGAGAACCAATGATTGAGAAATCCTGCACCCAGGCTACTTCTGTTTTCTTTTTTTTGCAGGAGGTAACTGCCACGCAGAAACACGCAACAAGCAAGAGCAACAGTTGATGGAAAAATTTCATAGTGATGGCCGTTTCGGCCGCTAAAGTATTGAAAAACGAACATAAAGCTAAACAAATGGGGGCTAGCAACACCTTTCAACACCGGTAAAATAGGCCCCGGCGCAGCAGGTGCAACAACACTGTTTAAAAAACCTTTTAAGCACTACCATATGCTTTTTATAAACATTAACTTGTGTTTGGTTTGGATCGAAGAAATATCCAAATCTCTGACCCGCATTTGATAAAATGCAGCCATATTTGAGAATTGAACCCTTACGAATTGCGATGTTGGATTTTTACTTCTTCCCTGATGGACACCCGTAGATATATATTGAATCAATTCAGCGCTATTTCGATCAATAATTATTTGATTGTTAATTTAATCATAGCACTGTCTTTCATAAGCAATTTGTCCCTTGCCCAACAAAAAGGACCGCTTTTTGAGCTGATGCCCACAGCTAAAACAGGCATTACATTCAAGAACATGTTGACGGAGAGCCCGACTGCCAACGTACTTACCTACGAATACTTCTACAACGGCGGCGGCGTGGCCATTGGGGATATCAACAACGATGGTTTGGACGATGTGTACCTCATTGGTAATATGGTAGAAAATCAGCTTTACCTCAACCAGGGAAACTTCTCTTTCAAAGACATCACAAAATCATCGGGCACTGCTGTAAGCCAGGGATGGAAAACTGGTGCAAACATGGTGGATATTAACGGCGATGGCTGGCTCGACATTTATGTGTGCCTTTCAGGAAAAACTGCTCCCGATACCAGGCGTAATAAACTCTTCATTAATAACAAAGACCTGACCTTTACAGAGAAGGCAGCGGAATATGGATTGGATGACCCATCGCACAGCACGCACTCAGCCTTTTTCGACATCGACAATGATGGTGACCTGGACATGTACCTGCTCAACCACAACATTACTGTGATCCGTGAGTTTGAGTTTGCCAAGGCAAAAGAAACACGTGATCCCTACGCTGGCGACAAGCTGTATAGGAACGACAATGGGCGCTTTGTCGACATCAGCGCCGCAGCTGGTATCAAAGGCAACCCACTTGGTTTCGGTTTGGGCGTCAACATTGCCGATGTGAACCAGGATGGTTTTCAGGACATTTACGTATCCAACGACTACGTAGAGCCCGACTACCTCTACATCAACAACGGCGACGGCACATTTACTGATGAGATGACCAACTACATGCAGCACATCTCCTATTTCTCCATGGGCTGCGACATCAGCGACATCAACAACGACGGCTGGCCCGACATTTACACGCTCGACATGCTGCCGGAAGACAACAAGCGACAAAAGCTGCTTTACGGGCCGGAAAATTACGAGCATTTTGCCTTGCTTGTAATCAACGGCTTTTACTTCCAGAATATGAGGAACATGCTCCATCTGAACAACACCGATGGAACCTATAGCGAGATTGGGCAGTTTTCCGGCATTTCCAACACCGACTGGAGCTGGTCCCCCCTCTTCGCCGACTACGACAACGACGGATGGAAAGACCTGTTCATCAGCAATGGCTATTTCCGTGACTACACCAACCGTGACTTCCTGAAATACAAGGGCGACTACTTCTTTGATATGGCGAGAGAAAAACAGCCTGCGGACACCTTTCATCTGGTTTCCACCATGACATCCACCCCCGTACATAACTACATCTACAAAAATAATGGAAACCTGACGTTCACCGATATGAGCGACAACTGGGGCTTTGCCAATCCGGGCTTTTCCAGTGGCGCAGCTTATGCCGACCTTGACAACGATGGCGATATTGACCTGATCGTCAACAATCAAAACAACGCTGTTTCAATCTATAGAAATCAAACCCAACAAAGGCATCCCGACCGCAACTACCTCGACATTACGCTCAAGGGACTTTCTAAAAACTCAAGGGGCTACGGTGCCAAAGTGCATGTGTATGCAGGCGGACAGGTGCAGTATTTTGAGCAAATGCCTACCAGAGGCTTTCAATCGTCGGTTACCGGTAGGCTTCATGTCGGGCTTGGGCAACAGAGCAAAATTGACTCAATCCGAGTGAAATGGCTAACTGGTGCCGAGCAGAAGCTTTCAGGCATTGCTGCGAATCAAACGATCACAATAGAGGAAAAAAATCTCGAAAAGCCTTACCTATTTGCGTCTGCCAAAGCATCATTTGAGCCAACTAATTTTTCCAGAGTGGAATGCCCTGTCTATTACGAACATCTCGAGTATGGTTTCAACGACTTCAAGCGACAACCTCTGCTAATGACCATGCTTACTAACTGCGGCCCTATTATGACTACAGGCGACGTGAATGGCGATAGCAGAGAAGATATCTTCGTGGGTGGCGCCCAGGAGAACCCTGGCATGCTATTCATTCAATCAGCCACTGGTTCGTTCGAGCCTGGCAATTTCCCTGTTACACAAGCCGATCTTCAGTATACCGATGCTGGTGCCAGCTTCTTTGACGCCGACAAGGACGGAGACCTCGATCTCTATCTCGTTAGCGGTGGCTACAATGATTACAGTGAGAAAGATAAAGCCACACAAGACAGGCTTTACCTGAACGACGGAAAGGGAAATTTCACCAAAGCGACAGATGCCTTGCCTGACATGCTCGTGAGCAAATCATGTATCGCCTACGCCGACTTTGACAAAGATGGTGACATGGATCTTGTGCTCGGCGGAAGGGTGATTCCCGGCAGGTATCCGGAAGTACCTCAAAGCTTCTTCCTCGAGAACGAAGGAAACGGCAAGTTTGTGGATGTGACTGCCGCAAAGGCCAAAGAGCTGGGTGCGATAGGCATGGTCACTGATGCTTCGTGGGTGGATTTGAATGGCGACAAATGGGACGATTTGGTAGTGGTTGGAGAGTTCATGGCTATTGAAGTTTTCATTAACAAGCAGGGGAAATCGCTGGAGGGTTCAACGAGCCAGTATTTCAACAAGCCAGTTTCTGGTTTGTGGAGCAAGATGGTTGTTCATGACTTCGACAAAGATGGCGACCCGGATATTGTTGTGGGGAACTTCGGGCTAAACACCCAGCTCCATGCAAGCGAAAAAGAACCCATGACTCTTGTTTACAAAGATTTTGACAACAATGGTTCTGTGGATCCCATTCTCAACTACTATATCAAAGGTGAATCGGTACCGTTTGCCAGCAGAGACGAACTGCTTGACCAGATTTACGCCATGCGAAGCAAGTATACTGACTATTCTTCCTATGCCGATGCCAGGCTGAGCACCATCTTCTCAAAAGCTGACCTAAAAGATGCCAAAGAGCTGAAGGCCACCGAACTGCGCAGTATGTACCTGGAAAACAGAGATGGCAAACTCATTCCTCACGCCTTACCGGATGAGGCACAGTTCGCTCCCGTTTATGCAATGGCGCTGGTCGACTACAATAAAGATGGCAACATGGATCTCGTTGTGGCGGGCAATCAAAGCTCTATTCGCATTCGCATGGGAGTGATCGATGCCAATTTTGGGCAATTGTACGAAGGTGACGGCAAGGGACATTTCAAATATGTATCACAGTCAAAATCTGGCTTCAGGTTCACTGGAGATACCAAGTCACTTGACGTGATAGATGTGGCAGGTGAGCAGTTCCTGCTCGTGGGTGTGAATAATGTGGGTATCGAAGCGTATAAATTGAATAAGTGATGAAAAAGACTGTTATACTGGGTGTTTTGTTGGGCACTATGCAATTTACCGCCTCTGCGCAGACCAGCCTGAGCAATACGGAAGCGGCCAAAGTGTTCGCCGAGAACGCCTTCCACCTGTCGGAAGTGATGCTTCACGATGTGGCTAACCCACCTGCCGCCAGCCGGTTTTATGCTTATGCAATGCTGGGTGCCTACTACACAGCGACCACCAGTGGTAGCAACATTCCTCAAATTGGCCCAAACTTCAAAGTAAACCCGGGCGTTCATGCCCCCTACTCCGCAAAAGGCTTTGACCTGACCTTTGCAGCCACCTATGCCATGCTGGAGGTGGGAAAAAAGATCATGCCGTCGGGCTACCTGCTAAAAACCAATCAGGAGCAGCTGGAAACACAGTTCAAAGAGCAGTACAAGCTTTCAGCCCGGTCTGTTGAAGCTAACAAGAAGTACGCCATTGAAATAGCAGACCAAATCATTCGGTATGCCAAAAGCGATGGGTACAATAAGCTGAGCACCTACACCAGATACACGCCAAGCAAAGAGGAAGGTCGGTGGTACCCTACGCCTCCTGAATACATGTCGGCCATTGAGCCGCAATGGAAAACCATCAGACCGTTCTTTCTTGAGTCGTACGACCAGTTTGTACCCACAGCCCCTGCTCCTTTCAGCCTTGACACCGCCAGCTCGTTTTTTAAGCAAACCATGGAGGTGTATGACGTTGTGAGGAACCTGACGCCTGAGCAGAAGCTTGTCGCCAGCTTTTGGGACTGCAACCCTTTTGCCGTAGCCTATTCGGGCCACATGGCCATCGGCTTGAAGAAGATCTCTCCTGGCGGCCACTGGATGGGTATTACCGGTATCGCTTGTGAAAAGGCAGATATACCCTTCGACTCTACCATTTTTGTGCATGCCATGGTGGGCACTACCCTGCACGATGCTTTCATAAGCTGTTGGGATGAAAAATACCGGAGTGATAGGATCAGGCCTGAAACCATGATCAACAAGTACATTGATTCCGAATGGCGACCAATTCTCCAAACACCTCCGTTTCCTGAATACACCAGTGGGCACAGCGTAGTGTCTGCTGCTTCTTCTGTTGTGCTCACAACACTTCTCGGCGATAATTTCGCTTTTAGAGACGACTCTGAGGTGTATTTTGGATTACCGGAAAGGGACTTCAATTCCTTTTACGAGGCTGCAGCCGAAGCGGCCATTTCAAGGCTTTACGGCGGCATCCACTACCGAGACGCCTGCGATGAGGGTGTGAAGCAAGGCCGGGCTGTGGGCACAAACTCCATCAACAAAGTTCTGAAGCCAGCCAGCAAGGGCACAAACTGAAAAAGTAGCGGGTATTTCTGCCGGATCGAGTATCAATCAATCTGTATTCTTGGGGATTGAATGGATCGGTGTGCAGCTAAATAAAAAAGCAAACTGGTTCAATGCGTCCCGCTTGGACCTTTTGCTTCTTTATGATCTCCAATCGCTGAATAGGATAACTCTATTTTTGAGTTTTACTCCCCAGATTTATTGCTTGATCCGTAATCCCCCCAAGATTTTCCGCCTGACCTGTAATCGTTGCCTTCTACCCGGTGAGACTGAAAACAAAAAAGCTTTCGGGCGAACCCGAAAGCTTTTTACCTGCTCAGGAATGAGGTAACTAAACCTCTTTTAGACAAGATTTAGGCTCCTCCTTATCGCAACCTTCCACTGTTAACCTGTCCGCCAACTGGCGGGCGAGGTCCGCCAGTTGGCGGATGAGGCCTGGTTTTGGCAAGAAGGTTAACCCGGTATTGTATTCATGTTAGGTTTAGGACCATCTGCCTGCTCAGGATTTAATACGAAGTTAGAGCATTCGATACTTTTTGACAAAGAGAAGGAACCAATATTTCTATTAATTTTTCGAACCGAAATAAATGGCAAAAAGCATCGTTTACATGCGCCTTAAAGCTCTTTGATCTTGATGTTTTTCCACTTCACACGAATACCACCTCCGTCGTGAATTTGAAGGGCAATTGACCCCGTTGCCTGCCCAATCTTCTCATCTTTGAAAGAGATCATCTCGGTGCCATTCACCCACGTAGTCACTTCATCGCCCACCACCTTGATGCGCATGGTGTTCCACTCCCCCATCTTCAGTGCCTTGTCCTTTTCAGGGTCTGGCTTGATCAACCAACCTCTGCCATAGGATTCGTAAATTCCCCCAGTATCATGTCCAGGAGGCGCCACTTCTGCCTGCCAGCCAGTGATCTTTGTGCCCTCAATGCTCGACCTGAAAAACACACCGCTGTTCCCATTGGCTTCCTGCTGAAACTCGAGCGTAAGGTCAAAGTCCTTGTAAGTTTTCTCTGTTGCAAAATAGCCGTATCCTTTATCTGGCCCACTTTCGCAAACCAGTAATCCATCCTCTACAAACCACTTTTCAGTGCCGTAAATCGTCCATCCTTTCAGGTTCTTGCCATTGAAAATGGACTTTTGAGCAAACGCCCCGTTAGTCATCAAAAGCGCCAGGCCAATCGCCAGGGATACCCCCGTTAATTTCATTCTTTTCATTGTTGCTTATTGTTTAAGTATATCTGTATTAGCTATTAAATTGTATTACCTGCTGTCGACTCCAAAGGCGAAACTTACCATAGCAAAGGTTATTTTTCAAATTGAATCGTTTTCAATACGGCCAGGTTGTCATTCGGCTTTTCTGGTTTCATAATGAAGAAATACATATCATGCCGTCCCTCCAAGGGCTTTTTCAGTGTTCCTTGAACAGTACCGCTATCACCCCAGGAGCCCGTAGCAACAAAATCTGTCTTGCTGACAATGGGCCCGGCATATGAATCCAGTCTCACTTCTATATAGCCATTTTTTTTGTCTGCCGCATACTCGTAGCTGAATCCTTTGATGCCAGTCATGTCAATGTTCTTCAGGAGAATATAGGATTTATGGCCTCCCTGACTCAGGCTATTGCCCCACCTGGGAAAGCCTTCATGCGCATCCGCAAATACTGTGCTCACCCTGGCATTTCGAAGCGAAATTATCTCAGAGCCGGTCAAAGGTTCCACACCGTTAGCTCCTTTGTCGGTATAAGTAGCCAACAGGTTGTACACACCACGCCTGTCGTCCTTTTTGTGCTTGCTCAAAGCCACCTTACCCTCTGCAGGCAACGTAGTAGCTGTGGACGGGTTAGCCAGCGATAAAATATAATTAACAATCTCTTTGGCGTCGTCCATGGGAATCTGTGGGTGGGCTGCCATCACGTGCACATCACCCCAATTGCCGCCCCCTCCCTGAATAATCTTCCTGGCCAATGTATTGACTGCCGAAGGATCTCCCTTGTATCTTTCTGCCACTTTCAGGTAGGCGGGCCCAACGGAAATGTCTTTTACCGTATGGCAGGCCTTGCAATCGCTGGCCTCAATAAGTGATTTACCCAGAGAGTTATCCCTCAGCACTGCCTGATGGCCAACTGCTTCCGCCGCTGCCATACTTGGCGTGGGATTGTAGTCAAACAATACAGTCACTGCTGAGGGGGGTATAGTCCCTTCTTCCTTGTCGTTTACCACCACTTTGTAAGAGAACGACGGATTATTGTCCCAGAAAAATGATTTGTTGCCAGCCGTTTCAACTGCCACCTTTGGCCGCTCGTTGCCCACTCTCACCAGCACAGTGTCCGAACCAACGGCACCAGCTTTATCAATTACCCGCAATACCGCATTGTACAGTCCGGGTGTTTCGTAGGTATAGCTTGCGTTGCGGTCAGTAGCTCCCACCGTTTTCCCGTCAAACAACCATTGGAAGCTTATTTCATCGTCATCATCATAGTCGGTTGTTCCAGCGCTGCTGAACTTTACCGCCAGTGGTGCCACTCCAGCGATCTCCGACGGGCCCCTGTAGCGTGATTCAGACGTCACAAAAGCTTTGGCCCTCTTTTCCGCCATAGCTACGGAATCGACAATGCTTGCCCTGGCAATTGGTGGCCGGTTGCCGGTATTGTATTCCACCCTGACCAACCTCGCATCGTCATTATCGGCACCGTACACCGACCCGTACTCCAGCATGTACATCACGCCTTCCTTGCTGAACACCATATCAATCGGTCTTCGGAAGTCGCCATTGTTG
This sequence comes from Imperialibacter sp., assembly GCF_040222815.1. Taxonomy (GTDB): domain Bacteria; phylum Bacteroidota; class Bacteroidia; order Cytophagales; family Cyclobacteriaceae; genus Imperialibacter. The sequence continues at coordinate 258,363 of NZ_JAVKCH010000001.1, forward strand.
GTCATAAAGGGCTCGTTGCGCACATAGTTTTCGTTTTCATCGAACCGCAGCACCATGACCCAGTTTCTCATCCAATCGAACACGAACAAGCTGCCGTCGAAATACTCGGGAAACCCATTTGGCGACTTCTGCGAAGCATTATATGTGTAAAAAGACCCCGCCATGGCACTTCGTCCTCCTTTGCCCAGCTCAGGAAAGTCGGGTGATGCAGCGTAAGGGTACCAAATCATTGCCGGCGTGGCTGGCGGCAGATTAGCAAGGCCCGTATTGTTCGGCGAATTGTTCACCGGTGCTGCCGGGTCATATTTCGGCCCTGCGGTGTTTGTGGCAAAGTCCCACTCGGTATAGGCATAGTTATCGCCAACAAAGTATGGCCAGCCGAAGTAGCCTGCCTTTTTGGCCTGGTTAAATTCATCGTAGCCCCTCGGGCCTTGTATACTGTCCTCACCTGCATCCGGCCCTATCTCGCCCCAATAGATGGTTCCTGTTTTAGGGTTGATGGCTATCCTGTAGGGGTTGCGGCAACCCATGGCGTAAATTTCAGGCAAAGTCTTCTCTGTGCCAGGGGCAAACAAATTTCCTTCTGGGATAGTGTAAGTTCCATCTTCCTGCGGACGGATCCGCAAAATCTTTCCTTTGAAATCGTTGGTATTGGCAGCTGACCGTTGGGCATCCATAGGGAAGTACTCCGGCTCAGGCCTTTCGTCGATGGGTGCATAGCCATTGGAGGGAAATGGTGTTGTGCCATCCCCGGTCGATAGAATCAGGTTCCCGTCCTTGTCGAAGGCCAGTGAGCCACCATGATGTGCCCCGCTGTTGATCTGCACAGGCACTTTCAAGAGCACTTTTTCCGAATTCAGGTCTAACGTGTTGTCGGCAGTTACCACAAATCGGGACAAATGGAAGAAAAATGGTTCTCCCTCCATCGGCGGTGAGTGATACAGATAAATATACCCATTGCTGGCAAAGTTGGGGTCAAGCGTCACTCCTATTAACCCGGTGCCGCCTTTGTTCATCACATCAAGCTGATGAACCAGTTTGTTCTCCCCGCTCTTTGTGTCAAACATCCACACCTTTCCGTTGAACATTTCGGTGTAAAAAAGCCTTCCGTCGTCAGCAATGGCCATTTCCATCGGCACATCAAGGTCATTCACCAGAATCGTTTTCACGAAACGGTTTTCTTCAGGTGCCTCCACCGCATATGACTTAGAGTAATCCAGGGTCACATTTTCTCCCATAGCATATTGAATACCACCATAAATATGCTGCAAAAACAAGGGGTCACTGAAGCTGTCTTCCACATGACCGCCGCCAGTGTAGAAGGCTCGACCACCGTCAAACTCATGGTACCAAGCAATGGGGTGGTTGGCTCCATTGGTGCCGCCATTGTAGGTGTTTTCGTCCAGGTAGGCGAGCACATTCAACTCGGAGTAAAAGCTTTTATAGCTATACCACTCGTCCGTTCTTTCCCATTTGACTGGAAGCCCTTTTGTTGAAATATGCGTAGTGTCGGAGACAAGCACAGTGGCTTTTTGGATATTGGAATTTCGGGGATGGCTGGAAAAGTGGGCTCCCATGAGTTTGCCATACCACGGCCAGTCATATTCGGTGTCGGCGGCAGAGTGAATACCAACATAGCCACCACCTGCCTGAATGTAGCGTTCGAAGGCCGCCTGCTGTTTGGCATTCAGTACATTACCGGTCGTGCAATTGAACACTACTGCTTTATACTTCTTTAGGTTGTCGTCGGCAAATGCCTCAGAGTTACTGGTGGTGTCTACGGCAAAGCCGTGCTCCTCGCCCAATTTTTGAATAGCGGCTATCCCATAGGGAATTGAGCCATGCTGGTAGCCCTTGGTTTCAGAAAAAACCAGCACCCTTGGGCCGTTTGAGCCACTGTCGCACGATTCAAGCGTTAGCAGTGAAAGTAAAAGAACATAGCCAGAAAGGAGCCGCCTGGAGTAAAGAAGTAGTTTCATAGGATGTAGCTTAAGCAATTAAATGTAAGGCTATTCTCGCTGCTTTCTGATTCTAGAGTTTATGAATGGAAAATTTGAAGGATGAAAGCTTTTGATGCCCTCAGCAAATTGTCAGACACGAACACTTTTCCCGGCTTATTTCTTTGTTAGAGCCACATTACTTCCTCATTTTTGCGCAACGGTTCTATCGATTTTTTATCCACCCTTTATGGCAAAGAAAATTTACTTTACCCCTGGCCCCTCCGACATCTATTTCACTGTGGAGGAGCACCTGAAAAACGCCCTCAAAGAGCAAATACCTGCTATTTCTCATAGAAGTAAGCGGTTTCAGGAAATTTATGCGGAAGCTGAAAGCAATCTCCGCACCTTGTTTGGCCTGCCCAACGATTTTCACCTGGCTTTTACCGCTTCCGCCACCGAGGTGTGGGAGCGACTGATTCAAAACTGCGTAGAGAAAGAATCCTTCCATTTTGTCAATGGCTCATTTTCTCAGAGATTTTATGAAATAGCCGGAGAGCTGGGCCGGACAGCCAAAATGGCAAAGGCCGATTACGGCAGCTACACCCCTATCAGCGATGTTGCCATTTCAGGTTCCGCAGAGCTTATTTCGGTGACGCAAAATGAAACCAGTACGGGCGTTGCCTTCCCGCAAAATGAGATAGAACAGCTTAAAGCTGCCTATCCTAATGCGTTGATTGCGGTAGACTTTGTAAGCTCAGCCCCAGTTTCCAATATCGATTTTAGCAAAATCGACACTGCCTACCTTTCAGTGCAGAAATGCTTCGGCTTGCCGGCGGGGTTGGGTGTTTGGTTTTACAATGATCGCTGCCTCGAAAGAGCAAAGGCCTTACAGGCAAAAGGTCAGGTCATTGGCTCCTACCACAGCCTGCTCAAGCTGCACGAAGGTGGCCTCAAGAAACAGACGCCAGAAACACCAAACGTCTTGTTCATCTACCTGCTTGGCAAAGTCGCTGGCGATATGCTGTCCAAAGGCCTTGACAGAATCCGAATCGAAGCGGAATACAAAGCAACCGTATTGTACACCTACTTCGAAAGTCATCCACTGTTTGCTCCTTTTGTAAAAAATGCAGGCGCCAGATCCAAAACCGTGATTGTGGCAGAAACAGGGCAACACACAGCGGCATTGATCGATTTTTTGAAAACTAAAGGCATGGTGGTGGGTAGCGGCTATGGCCCGTTCAAAGATTCGCATATCCGGGTCGCCAACTTTCCAACACACTCAAAAGAAAGCATCGAACTGCTGGTCGATACGATTGACACCTTCCGGCAGTGATTTTTATCCATTTAACTGCTAATGGCTAAAAAAATACCGTACAAATACTTCTTAGGCGGAGTTGTTTCAAGAATAAATTAGTTTTAGTAAAGTAACTTTGTGTTGACAAAACCTTAATGAAGTAGATGCATAATTTTCATAAAATTCTGGTAGGACTCGACTTGACTGATATTGATGAGCAGTTGATCAAAGCAGCGTCATTCATCACCACTGCGTTTAAGTCCAAAGAGATTTACTTCTACAATGTGATCAGGGACTTCAGCGTGCCTGAAGAGCTTATCAAGGAATTCCCAACTGTTGTGGAACAACTTATTGTCGACAGAAAGCATGAGATGGAGAATAAAGTCAATCAGTACTACAGTTTTCCGGACGGAATAAAGGTCAACTTCCTTGTGAAGCAGGGACAGCCTACCAAAAAGATCATGAAATTTGCTGACGAGAAAAAAATAGACTTGATCATGGTGGGCCGGAAACCAAAGCCCAAGAGCGGCGGCATCATTATCAACCGTCTTGCAAGGCGTGCAGGATGCTCTCTGCTTATCGTGCCCAAAGAATATGACCATGCGCTTGAGAAGCTGTTTGTACCTATCGACTTTTCTGATTACTCACTTGACGCCATGCAACAGGCAGTGGCAATTGCCCGATCCAATACTAAGCCGGTAAAAATCATAGCGCAAAACGTCTACAACGTGCCTCAGGGCTACCACTACACGGGCAAATCCTACAAGGAATTTGCTGCCATAATGAAAGCCAATGCAGAAAAAAATTATGAGAAGTTTATTAAACAAATAGATACTGAAGGCATTGACATTGAACCGATTTATTCACTCGACAAGCACGACGACGTAATGGGGACTATTTTTGCCGTTGCTAAAAAGAGTCTCGCTGACATCATCATCATCGGTGCCAAAGGGCGCTCGGCAACAGCCGCCTTGTTCATAGGTACAAATGCAGAGAAACTGGTTCAAATTGACTCAAAAATCCCCATCCTGGTAATAAGACCTACGGGAAGAACGGAGGGTTTGCTTGAGTACCTGAAAGAACTGTAACTATTTTAAAACATTCTTGCCGCAATGTGATTTTATAATAAGCCCTCTTATCATAACTTGCTGGCATGGAATTCCAATTTTCGGCGTCGTCTCATTTCAACCAATTCAAATCGCTCTCAACCGGTCGGTTTGACGTCATTGTTATTGGTGGCGGTATCACAGGAGCCGGCATTGCTGTAGATGCTGCGAAAAGAGGACTCAAAGTAGTGTTGTTTGAAAAGGGCGACTTTGCTTCTGGCACCAGCAGCCGGTCGACCAAGCTTATACACGGCGGCCTGCGCTATCTCAAGCAACTGGAGATTGGCCTCGTGCGAGAAGTAGGCATGGAACGCTCCATTGTCCACAAAATGGCCCCACACATGGTCATTCCTGAAAAAATGCTCCTTCCCCTGGTAGAAGACGGCACTTTTGGAAAGTGGGCTACCTCCCTCGGCTTGTGGGTGTACGATGTATTGGCCGGCGTTGACGGCGATGATCGTCGGGAAATGCTCAACCATGAGGAAACATTGGCAAAGGAACCACTGCTCAACCCGGAGAAGCTTATCGGTAGCGGATACTACGCAGAATACAGAACCGATGATGCCCGACTCACCATCGAGAACATGAAGAAGGCAGCCCAGTTGGGTGCCATGCCGTACAACTACTGCCATGTAAAGGAATTTATCTACAAAAAGTCAAAGGCTGTTGGCGTAAAGGTGTTTAATGAAATTACCGGTGAGGAGATTGAAGTAAAATCTAACTATATCATCAATGCCGCCGGCCCGTGGGTAGACATGCTAAGGGATCAAGATCATTCTCTGGAAGGCAAGCGGCTTCATCTCACCAAGGGAGTGCATATAGTGGTGCCACACAGCAAGTTTCCACTTAAGCAAGCGGTGTATTTCGATGTGCCTGACGGCCGAATGATCTTCGCTATTCCAAGAGGAAAAATCACTTATATAGGTACAACCGATACCGATTATAAGGATAACAAAGACCTCGTGCTTACCAAAAAAGAAGATGCAGACTACTTGCTCTCGGCGGTGATGAATACCTTCCCTTCCGTACATCTCACTATCAAAGATGTGTGCTCTTCCTGGGCGGGCCTTCGTCCTCTGATTCATGAAGATGGCAAGTCGGCCTCCGAGCTTTCAAGAAAGGACGAGATATTCGAGTCAGAAAGCGGGCTGCTCTCCATTGCTGGTGGCAAGCTGACCGGTTATAGAAAGATGGCTGAGCGCATTGTGGATGTGGTGATGGAGCGGATGTACGAGAAGAATGAACACAAGTTCGTAAAATGCAGCACAGACAGCCTTACATTGCCTGGCGGTGATTTTAAGAACTATAAGGCCGTTGAAAAATACATCTCCGAAATTGGAAAAGCGCTAAAAAAGCTTGGAGCGTCGCCCTATGAGTCATGGTACCTGGTGTCAACTTATGGGAAACAGACAGACACTATTCTTAGCATGCTGCCCGATTACCAGCAGGTGGACGACATCAGAGAGAAGCTGCTAATGGCCGAACTGGACTTCTCGTTTGAAAATGAAATGATTTGCAGGCCGGTCGACTATCTGGTGCAACGTTCCGGGAGGCTTTACTTTGACATTGAGAGTATCCATGAATTCTCCGATATAACTCTGAAGTTTTTCGCAGGAAAGTTTGGATGGGATCAGGCCAGAATAGATTCAGAAGCACAAGCCATTGATGAAGCGCTGAAAAGGGTAACATCCTTTGTCTGAGACAATCCGATCTTAGCTAAACGGCTCTGAATTTATCAAGCAAATCATTTAACTGAACAGCTTCTTCTTCCGTCAGGTTGCAGATCTTCTTTTCATAAACCTCCATTTCGTCATCCATTTCACTCAAAAGCTTCAGTCCTTTGTCAGAAATCAATACGTCAACAGCACGGCGGTCGTTGGGACACTGCTTTCTTATCACCAGTTCCTTGCTTTCAAGCTTATCCACTATCCGGGAGGCATTCGACATCCGGTCAATCATGCGATCAATGATCAGGTTCACAGTAGATGGCTGTGGGTACTGGCCCCTTAAAATGCGGAGCACATTGAATTGTGCCGCTGTAATGCCATAGCCTTTAAAAAAAGTATGGTGTTTTTCCCCAACCCAACTAGCAGTATAAAAGAGGTTGATCGTCGCCTTCTGAAACTCGTTTTTAAATTTCGGTTGTTTGATGTCTTCGGCTATTCCCATTTTACTAAATTATATTCCAGGTGCTCTAAATTACTATATAACTCCTTTGTCGACACCTATTTGTAAGAAAACAACGAAATATATTACGGGATAGTTGTAGGTACATGTTTTTTTTGTGGAAAAAAAACCGCCTCCCTCTTTAAACCTTGCCTTTGTATCTTTATCTAATAGTTAAAATTTGGCTTTGCAGGAGAAAGACATTCTTGAGAAAATAAGGAACCCATCGTCGAAGCAGTTTGGCTTCTCTCTGCTTGTACGCCATTACCAGAAGCCAATGTATGCCGTCGTTAGACGGATGGTAATAGACCATGATGATGCTGACGATGTGCTTCAAGAGGTCTTTTTAAAGGTTTGGAAAGGAATTGATAACTTTAGGGAAGATGCAAGACTTTTCACCTGGGTTTATCGGATAGCCAGTAATGAGTGTTTGCAGTTTCTGGCGAAAAAGAAGAGGCGGTTCTTCCTCCCTATTCATGACATTAGCAGTGAATTGTTTGCAAAAGCGGAGCAGTCGCCGGGGTTGTCTGGTAGCGAGATTGAACTGAAGCTGCAAAAGGCCATTTTGAAACTACCAGATAAACAGCGTCTCGTTTTTAACATGAGATATTATGATGAATTGAAATTTGAAGAGATAGCCAGTATAACCGGCACAAGCGTTGGTGCGCTGAAGGCGAGTTATCACCTGGCAGCAAAAAAAATAGAGGAATATGTTACTGCTGATTAAACCTTTAGCCCAAAAAACAATCAAAGTATTAATTGACTTCTGATGAACAAGTTCAAGCTCGACGACATAGAAAAAAAAGAGCCGTTTGAGGCCCCTGAAAAGTACTTCGATGAGTTCCCGTTGAGGATGCAGAAAAGGATAGAAGTAAAAGCTGCTGGCTCTCCAGTGTGGCAGCTCTTGCTTTCTCCCAAATGGTCTTTGTCGGCGCTTGGCATGGTGCTTATGCTGGGTGTTGGATTATTTGTTTGGAACAACGATAAGGCAACAGAGGTAGATTTGAACCCTCTCGACGCAGTCGCCACAGCTGACCTTATCTACTATCTGGAAATCGAATCTGTCAGTGCCGATGAGCTCGTGCAATTGATGAATCATGCTGAAGCAGAAGATTCAATTTGGAATGACGGTGAGCTAAATTTGTTGCCAGAAGAAGAAATGACTGATGAAGAACTGCTACTGCTTTATGATCAGTTAAGTACACAGGATGAAATCCTTTAATTGAATGATTATGAAACGTTTTACATATATAGTCCTAATGATCTTGCTATCAGCCACTTATTTGCAGGCGCAAGACCCAGAGGCAATGAAAAAAGTAGAGGCCGCCAAAATCGGGGTGATAACCGAGCGGCTGGGCTTAACACCCGAACAGGCGGAGCAGTTCTGGCCTATTTACCGGGAGTTTAGTGATAAAAGAAGAAGCATTTTGGGAGAGATGAGAGATGCACGGAGAGACTTCAATCCTCAAACAGCCACTGAGGAAGAAAACAGGGCTATGATGGATCTGAACTTTCAGGTGAAAGAAAGAGAGCTTAATCTGGAAAAAGAATATTCCGAAAAACTGCTCCGGGTGATTAGTACCCGACAGCTGGTTTCACTGCGGCAGGCTGAAGACGATTTCCGACGAATGGTGCTGGAACAGCTCGAGAGAAGGGCCAGGCAACAAAACATGAGGGAGAATCTTCGGGAGAGAAACCAGGACAGGATTAATGGTAGAAGAGGTAACTGAATTTATATAGCACTGCGTATCATAAGGGGGAGAAAACACTTTGTCCGTTTGGCATGGGCAAAGCTTGCGTTGATAGCAGGCTTTGCCTTTTTGAGTTTCAATTCACTGGCCCAGGAGGACACCACTACAGGTTATCACCTAACTTATGAAGACTCATTGTCCATTTTTGACGACATGGACTCGCTGTCAATCTTTAGATTGATCGACAGTGTGCTTTCCGCTACTCAAAAATCTTCAACACTGAATGTGCGCCTTTCCTACACAAGCAGGGTCACGTCAGCTGGCAGAGATTTTAGTGTGAAACAGTACGGGCTAACGCCAGGCGTTTCTTTTTATCATCACAGTGGAGCATTTGCAGATGTTTCCGGCTACTGGAACAGTCAGTTTGAACCTAACTACAGCCTGACAGTCCTGAGCGCTGGCTATCTTGGTCTTCCCACCAAGTGGCTCTCCTACAATATTGCCTTCGAAAGGTCCTTTTACGCCCAGGCTGCCTCCGATTCTGTCATTGCGGCACCACCTAATGGGCTCAATGGCACTTTATTTTTTGACGCCGACTGGTTGTATGCCACTATTGATTATACATACCTTTTTGGCAATGGCGATGCACACCGTCTTTCCGGTGCTTTGTCAGGGAACATTGTGTTTCGGAAAGTCTGGTTTATCGATAAAATTACGCTGTTCCCCTCCGCCAACTTTCTATTTGGCAACGAGGAGCTTGTCTCCTACCGCTTCAATGTAGATCTGACCGATCCACGAGTCCAACGTTTAATCAGGCGCTTCCCCAGGTTACGAAGAAGAGTGGTGACACCCGAAACGAACGATGTATTTGGATTGATGAACGTCAGCTTTTCTACACCCATCTCCCTCAGGTACAAACAGTTTAGCTTGCTCCTCTCCTATACCTACAACATACCAGTTGAATTGCCCGGAGAGTCACTGGCTGACACCAAGCCCAACAGCTATTTCAGCACAAGCCTGGGTTATATGATTCCACTCCGCCAAAAGAAGTAAGATTCTTTATATTTGGGTTTTCGTGTTCAAATGCAGACAGTAACCCTTTCAGAATTGGCCTTTACTATCAAGGATGCCATTTCCGGCAACCTCGCTCCCTCCTATTGGGTAACAGCCGAAATTGGCGACATGAAAGTGAATGCCAAGGGGCATTGCTACCTTGAGCTGCTTGAAAAAGACCATCAGCAGGTAAAGGCCAAACTTCGGGCCGCTATATGGGCCTACGACTTCAGGAATATTAATCAATGGTTTGAAAAAATAACCGGCAACTCATTGAGACAGGGAATTAAGATCCTTGCCAATGCACAGGTGAGCTTTCATGAAGTGTACGGCCTTAATCTGACGATCAAAGACATAGACCCCAATTTCACCATTGGAGAAAGGGAAAGAAAAAAGCAGGAGGTCATATCACGGTTAACTGAAGAGCTCCTAATTGATCGCAACAAAGGTTTGGTGCTTCCGGTCGTGCCGCAGCGCATTGCGGTCATCAGCTCTTCCACTGCTGCCGGGTATGGCGATTTTTTACATCACCTGGAAAATAACAAGAAGCACTATGCTGTATCAACCAAGCTCTTTCCTGTGACTTTGCAGGGCGATGAGGCCGAGCAAGCCATCCTTGCCGCTATTCGAGACGCTTCCAAGGAAAAAGATGACTTCGATGCCATTGTTGTTATCCGTGGTGGTGGTGCGCAGCTCGATTTGGACGTTTTCAACGAATACAATGTTTGCGCCGCCATAGCCAATGCTCCCCTGCCTGTGCTCACCGGTATAGGCCACGAACGGGACGAAACCATTGCCGATATGGTGGCTCACACCCGGCTCAAGACCCCCACCGCTGTGGCCGATTTTATCCTGGAGGGTTTCGAGTCGTTCACTGAATCTATTCAGTGGATGGCGAGTAGGCTCTTGCGGCAGGTCGATGAAGAAATGACGGGGCAAAAGCACTTACTAGGTCAACTTTCGAAAGACCTAAACTACCTGGCCAGGCAGCAAATGGCGCAGGGCCTCTCCTATATCAACAGCGTTAAAAGAGATATAGCGCAGTCGGCAAAATGGAAGATAGAACGGGAACGAAACCGCCTTAGAGAAGTTTCAGCCACTACTGTCCATACAGTGAATGAGCACTTGAAAGCCGCAAAAAACCAGCTGGCTATGGCGGAAAAGTCGATTGAAGCCAGCGACCCGAAAAAAGTATTAGCAAGGGGATACAGCATTACCACCCTGGAGGGGAAACTTTTGAAGAACAGTAAATTAAAGAATGGGGATTCCATCGTGACTCACTACAGCCATGGGGTCTTAACATCTCAAATAAAAAGCCTTGATGACCATGAGTAATAAACAATTATCGTATTCTGAGGCACTGGAAGAGCTAAAGGGTATAGTGGAGAAGATAGAAAGTGCAGAACTGGATGTGGATGAAATAACGAAAATGGTCCAGCGGGCGACTGATTTGATCCTCTACTGCAAAGAAAGACTTACACAAACAGAAGCCCAGCTGACCGAGGCTATGAAAAAGTTAGAAGAATGATGCATTTGATGGCTTATTTGTAGAAATTTAAGGGCCTTAATTTGCCATCATGACCAAGGAAGAAGCCAGAGAAGAAATAGCCAGGCTTAGCCAGGAGCTAAATTACCATAATCGCCTCTACTATCAGGAGCACAGGACTGAAATCTCCGACTTTGATTTTGATACCCTACTAAAAAAACTTCAGGAACTCGAAGTTGCGTTTCCTGAGTTTGTGGATGAAAACTCTCCCACACTTCGGGTTGGTGGTACTGTCACCAAAGACTTCGAAACGGTTGAGCACAAGTATCCTATGCTGTCGCTGGGAAACACCTACTCTGAGCAGGAGCTCCGTGATTTTGATCAAAGGGTCGCCAAAGCATTGGAGGGTGCACCCTATGAGTATTTCTGCGAAATGAAGTTTGATGGCGTGGCACTCAGCCTTACCTACGAAAACGGTCGTCTTTCCCGGGCGGTAACCAGAGGTGACGGTACCCGGGGCGATGACGTGACCAACAACGCCAGAACTATTCACAGTATCCCGCTGCGACTCACCAACGACAGTAATTATCCATCGGAATTTGAAGTGCGGGGTGAAGTGTTCCTTCCGAGGAAAATGTTTGACAAAATCAATGCTGAAAAGGAAGATATAGGTGAGCCGCTTTTGGCTAACCCAAGAAATACTGCTTCAGGCACGCTCAAGCAGCAGGATTCGGCAGCAGTGGCGAAGCGCCGCCTCGACTGTTATGTTTACTCACTGCTTGGCGTAGAAAGCCTTATTCAAACACATGAAGAAGCCGTGCATTTGCTGGAAAAATGGGGATTCAACGTATCTCTTACTTATGGTAAATGTGCCACTATAGACGATGTGCTGAAGTACATTGCTGAGTGGGAAACAAAAAGGCTCGACTTGCCCCTTGATACCGATGGTGTCGTTATCAAAGTGAATGCTATCACTCAGCAACGGATGCTTGGCTTCACGGCCAAAAGCCCCCGCTGGGCCATTGCCTACAAATACAAAACACAGAGTGCTGTTACGGAGCTGCTCGACATCACCTATCAGGTCGGGAGAACTGGCGCAGTAACCCCAGTGGCAGAATTGAAGCCGGTGCTGCTGGCCGGCACCACTGTGAAGCGGGCGTCGTTACACAATGCCAATGAAATTGCCCGACTCGATCTGCGTGTGGGTGACATGGTGTTTGTTGAAAAGGGGGGTGAGATTATTCCCAAAGTAACTGGTGTCGACACGGCACAAAGGAAACCGGGCAGCCAGGCGGTAGTTTATCTTGATAAGTGCCCGGAATGTGGAACCCCTCTGGTAAGAACGGAAGGCGAAGCAGCCCACTACTGTCCCAACACCGACGGCTGCCCACCGCAGATACAAGGCCGCATTGAGCATTTCATTCAGCGCAATGCCATGAACATCGAAAGTATGGGGCCGGAAACTATTGCTGGCCTGCTCAGTCACGGCCTGATCAGAGACCCGGCGGATATCTACTTCCTGACCTTTGAACAGCTCAATGGCCTGGAATTTTCCAGCTATTCGGAGAAAAAAGGCGATATAGTCACCAGAAGCCTGAGAGAAAAGTCTGCCCGCAACATTATCGATGCAATTGAAAAGTCTAAGGAACAGCCTTTCGAAAATGTCCTCTTCGGCATGGGCATCAGGTATGTGGGAAGAACAGTGGCCGAAAAATTAGCCACTCACTTTGGTGGCATTGAGGAGATTAGCAAAGCCAGCCACGAACAGCTACTGGAGGCACCGGAAATTGGCGAACGAATCGCTCAGTCGGTAATTGATTTCTTTGGTTCGGACAAAAGTGTCGAATTCGTCAACAAACTTTCGGCAGCCGGGTTGAAACTCAAAACAGAGGGTGGAGCTTTCGTTGCTTCCAGCGACAAACTAGCCGGACAAACTTTTGTTATTAGTGGCGTGTTCAAAGGTTTTGAACGGGACGATTTGAAGAACGTCATCAAACAAAATGGAGGCAAGGTCGTATCCTCAGTCTCGGCCAAACTCAACTTTTTGGTGGCGGGCGACAACATGGGGCCTGCAAAGCTTGAGAAGGCCAATGAGCTTGGTGTAAAAATTATTTCAGAAGACGACTTCCTAAAAATGATCAACTAATGCTGGGAAAACTATTACTACCGGTTCATACGAAGAAAGCAATAAGAAAAAGTACACTGCAAGTGTCGCCTGGTTATTCCGACGCCGATCAAATAGGGGTCATTTTTAAGTATTTGAACGACGAACACTATGAAAAGGTGCTGAGCTTTGTTCGCCAAATTCAAATAGACAAAAAAGAAGTGACCACATTGGCATTCTTTCCAAAAAAGGAAGCCATGTCCCAATATAGAATTCCTCGTTACTCCACCGACAACTTATCTGTGTGGGGTAAGCTAACTTCTGAAGAAATAGACCTATTTTTGACTCGCAACTTTGACTTCCTTATCAATTTAGATACTGAATCTCATGAGTTCGTTGACAACATCTTATCCAGAGCGAATGCAAAGTGTAAGATTGGACACTTTATGGTAGAAAGGAAAGACTTCTACCAACTGATGATACACATTGACCCTTCTACTGACTTCGAGGTATTCCTCGACAAGATTTACTTCTATATCAAAAAACTAAGGGCAAATGCATGATTGGTTAAGTGGGACTGGGGTAGCCCTGATTACTCCTTTTAATGAACAGCTGGAGATAGATTTCGACGCTTTAAAAAAAGTGCTTGATCACGTAAGCGAAGGCGGGGTTGACTACCTGGTGGTGCTGGGCACAACAGGTGAGTCTGTTACTCTTTCCATAGCGGAAAAACACAAAATACTTTCATTCGTTTTCAAGAACAACAGCAAGAACCTGCCTGTGGTGTTTGGCCTGGGAGGATATGACACCAAAGAGCTTGTGGAGTTCATGCCGCAGTTGGAGCAATATCCTTTGAAGGCACTCCTTTCTGTTACACCTTACTACAACAAACCTAACCAGGCAGGTTTGCTACAACATTTCACCTACCTGGCTGACCATAGCAAGCTGCCCATCATACTGTACAACGTACCAGGAAGAACTGGCTGCAATATCAAGGCGTCAACTACGCTGGAGCTGGCAAAGCACCCCAATATCATTGCCATCAAAGAAGCTTCGGGCGATTTGGTGCAGTGCATAGAAGTTGCCAGGTCAATGCCTGAAGGCTTTCAGTTGATATCGGGAGATGATGTGTTAACTGTACCCATACTTTCGATTGGAGGTAGCGGTGTGATATCGGTCATAGCCAATGCATTTCCAGCCGAGTTCAGTGGAATGGTTCGTCATTCAATAGCCGGAGAGACGGCAAAGGCGAGCGCTATTTTGCACAAATTGTATGAAGTAATTCAGCTCACTACTGAAGAAGGAAACCCTACAGGCATCAAGGCCATTGTGAGTGAGCTCGGTATTGGCAATGACCGGGTGAGAATGCCATTGGTTTCAGCTAGTAACGCACTGAGGGAAAAGATAAAGTCTGCTGTTCGCAGCATATAGAAATCAACCAATAGTATTGGCAATAAAAAAGCCTTCGGAAAAAATTCCGAAGGCCATAGATTCCTTTATTAAGTAAGCAGGTTATATACTAATTAACCGTTTTTCTTGTTCTGAACCTCAATTCTAATTTCTTGAGCTAAGTTCTTCAGCTCTTGCATACCCTTACGTACTCTCGTACCGGCAGCTTGGTTTTCTTTGTCATAAAATTTCACGAAGTCTCCTTCAAGTGACATAACTAAATCTCTGATTTGGTCAAATCTTTTCATATGTAAGAATTTTAGGTTATTGATGAATTAAAAAGGTTGAGCAATATAAATAAATTGTTTAAAAATGCATATCCCGAGTGCTAATTTGTGGAAAACTATCCAACTGTAGCACCTTTTGACCCTGCTTTTGCATAGATTCCTTCATCTAATTTGCCTTTAACTTTTTCAAAGGCGGCAATGGTCAGTTCCACGTCTTCAAGAGTGTGCACAGCAGTTGGGATAATGCGGAGCATAATCACTCCTTTGGGAACCACTGGATAAACAATCATTGAGCAGAAAATTCCATGATTAGTTCGCAGGTCTCTAACAAGGTTTGCTGCCTCATAAAGATCACCTTTTAACAATACCGGCGTTACCGGTGAGGTAGTAGTTCCTATGTTAAAGCCTTTGGCTCTGAAGCCGTCTTGCACAGCGTGAACAATCTTCCATAGGTTGTCCTTGTGCTGAGGTTGAGTTCTTAGTATTTCCAATCTCTTAAGCCCACCAATGATTAAAGGCATTGGGATAGACTTGGCATAAATTTGAGACCTGGTATTGTAACGAAGGAAGTCGATAATTTCTGCTTCACCGGCCACAAAAGCACCGATGCTCGCCATAGATTTGGCGAAAGTAGAAAAGTAAAGGTCGATTTGATCCTGAACTCCCTGCTCCTCTCCTGTGCCAGCGCCTGTTTTGCCCATAGTGCCAAAACCATGTGCGTCGTCCACAAGAAGCTTGAAGTTGTATTTGCTCTTGAGCGCTGCAATACCTTTCAGGTTACCCTGGTTGCCACTCATTCCGAAAACACCTTCGGTAATGACAAGGATACCCCCACCAGATTCTTCGGTAAGCTTCGTTGCCCTCTGAAGTTGCTTCTCAAGGCTGGTCATGTCATTGTGTGGATACACAAAGCGCTTGCCAATGTGCAAACGAAGACCATCTATGATACATGCATGAGATTCTGCATCGTATACGATAACATCTTTTCTATCAACAAGAGCATCTATAACCGACATGATCCCCTGATAACCGTAGTTCAGCAGCATCACATCATCCTTTTCTTCAAACTTGGCCAACTCTCTTTCAAGTTGCTCATGGTAGTTTGAATTACCAGTCATCATTCTCGCACCCATCGGATAACCAAGTCCCCAGTTGGCAGCTGCCTCGGCATCTACTTTTCTCACCTCCGGGTGGTTAGCCAAACCAAGGTAGTTGTTGAGACTCCAGGTAAGTACCTCCTGGCCTTTGAACATCATTCTTGGAGCTATTTCCCCTTCAAGTTTGGGGAACATGTAGTAATTATCATCGATGAACTTATGACGACCTAGTGGTCCCTTGTCCTGAAGAAGTTTCTCAAAAAGATCCATTTATTAATTTAGTGTTATCTGTGCGAGTTTTTCAAAAAACACACAAATCTAATAGGAATAATTCGGCATATCAAACCAACTTTAAATAATACATGTGGAGTTTAGAATTTAAAATTGAAATAGGTAGCATTGTGCTTACTGACTGTGAAAACAACATCAATGCCCAACATTAAGAAGATATTAATTGCCAACAGAGGTGAGATCGCCCTGCGGGTGATGCGAACAGCCCGGGAAATGGGGATAAAGACTGTGGCGATTTACAGCGAAGCAGATAGAAAAGCATTACACGTTAGATATGCGGACGAAGCATTCTGCGTTGGCCCCCCACCATCAAAGGAGTCATACCTTAAGATGGACACCATCATTGACGTAGCGAAAAAAGCCGGGGCCGATGCCATTCACCCCGGCTACGGCTTTCTCTCTGAAAATGCCATTTTCGCAGATAAGGTAGCGAAAGCCGGACTGATCTTTATCGGCCCGTCTCCAGCTTCTATTGAGGTAATGGGCAGTAAGCTGGCGGCCAAGGAGGCTGTTTCTCACTACGACATACCAATGGTGCCTGGTATTCAAACTGCCATCACGGATATACCTAAAGCCAAAAAACAGGCCGCTGAGGTGGGCTATCCCATACTTATTAAAGCCAGTGCAGGAGGCGGTGGCAAAGGTATGAGGATCGTGAACGAAGAGAGTGAATTTGAAGAACAAATGCAGCGGGCCATAAGTGAAGCAGAATCAGCTTTCGGCGATGGTGCTGTTTTTATCGAAAAGTATATCACCTCGCCACGACACATTGAGGTGCAGGTGCTGGGTGACCAGCATGGCAACACCATTCATTTTTTTGAAAGAGAATGCAGTATTCAGCGGCGGCATCAGAAAGTCATCGAAGAGGCGCCTTCGTCTGTCTATGGTCATGAGAAAAGAATGGCCATCGGCGAGGCAGCAGTTAGAGTGGCCAAAGCATGCGACTACTACGGCGCAGGCACGGTCGAATTCATAGTGGATGAAAATCTGGAATTCTTCTTCCTTGAAATGAACACTCGCTTGCAGGTAGAGCATCCGGTAACTGAGCAGATCACAGGTATAGATCTTGTAAGACAGCAGATATTGATTGCGGAAGGAAAGCAGCTGGAAATCAAACAGGAGGACTTAAAAATACATGGCCACTCATTGGAAGTGAGGGTATACGCAGAAGACCCTGCCAATAGCTTCCTGCCTGACATAGGGAAGCTGGTTACCTATGTGCGCCCGCAAGGGCTTGGCGTGCGGGTGGATGATGGCTTTGAGGAAGGCATGGATATACCTATATATTACGACCCAATGATTGCCAAACTGACCGTGCATGCTGAAACAAGAGAACTTGCCATCGGGAGAATGCTCAGGGCCATACACGAGTACAAAATATCAGGCATAAAAACGACGCTGCCATTTTGCAGCTTTGTTCTTCAGCATGAGGCCTTTGCATCTGGAAATTTCGATACCCGGTTTGTTGAGAAATACTTCACTCCGGCGTCGCTGGATGTTGACCTAACGGAACAGGAAGCGCAGATAGCAGCCCTCCTGGGAGTAAAGCAAATAGCCGTCACTCAAAATAGTTCCGGACAAAGTACATCCAGTTCCCCGTCGGATGTAAAGCTGAGCCGGTGGAAACAAAGAGCAAAACTGTAGCAAAAAGGAATGGCAGAGATAAGACCCTTTAAAGCCTGGAGATATAACTACAAGCTGCGAAAACAAATTGACGAACTAACTTCCCCCCTTTTTGACGTCGTTTCTGAGAAGCAGAGGGCCAGGTTGTATCAGCACCCACACAACAGTATCCATTTGTCGGTGCCGCAGGGAGAAAACGCCGCCTGGAAAGCAGGGCAAACCCTTCAAAACTGGAAGGACGAAAAAGTGATTGTTCAGGACATGGTGCCGGGCATTTATAGCTACTTCCAGTATTTTACTCTACCCGGTGAGAGTAAAGAATACTGCCGAAAGGGATTTGTCGCCTTTATCCGGGCTTACGACTGGTCGGACAAAGTGCTGATGCGACACGAAAGCACGATGCAGCATTCCGTTGACGACAGGGTGGCCATTCTTGAAGAAACGAAACTCAACGTGAGCCCCACTCACGGTTTGTATACCGACCCGGACTTCCAAATAGAGGCTATTCTGGATGCCAGCATACAACGGCCAATTTATGAAGCAGAGGACTATCAGGGAGTACGGGATGTACTGGGTGTAGTAAACGATGCGGAATCGATACGAAAAATCGTTTCCATCATGAAAGATAAGCAGATAATACTGGCCGACGGCCACCACAGGTACGAAGGATCATTGCGATACAAAAAAATGCAGTTGGCTACAGAGCCTACGGCTACCGGCAAAGAAGCCTTCAATTACCACATGATGTACTTCACCAACACGGAGGCGCACGATTTAAGAATTTTGCCTACCCATCGCCTGGTGAAAAACCTGCCAAAATTTGATCCGGCACACCTGCTTACTCAATTGGCAGCGTACTTTATCATAAAGCCGGTGGAAAATGCTTCTGATGTCAATGAGATTATCCTGGGTAAGCAATGGGCTTTTGGTTTACTCATGGGTGACGAGGCTTACAAAATCAGGCTGAAACCGGAGTGCATCGGCCTTATTGAATGGAACTTTCCTGATAAAATTAAAGAACTCGATTTGACAGTCATGCATTTCTTCATTTTTGAAAAGATATTGGGTATCGCTGGCAAAGATCAAACGAGGTCTGAAAAAATATCGTTCGAGCGAAACTTCACCGAGTGCCATTCAAGTGTATTGAGCGGAGAGGCGCATTTTGCGGTGATTACCAAAGACATATCTATCGAAACAATCAAAGAAGTGTGTTTGAGTGGGTATACCCTCCCTCAAAAGTCTACTTATTTTTACCCCAAAGTCATTTGCGGTTTTCTATTTGGATCCATTCAAGAAGATGAATTTACGTCACCCTTTGATTCTAGCCTCTAACTCTCCCAGAAGACAGCAATTGCTAAGAGAGGCGGGATTTAGTTTTGAAGTATACACCGAGCAGGTGGATGAAAGTTATCCAGCCTCCCTCGAAAAAATGGAGGTCGGCGAATACCTGGCCAGGAAAAAAAGTGCCTTTTACGGCAAAAAACTTTCAGATGCCATCATTGTAACAGCCGATACGACAGTTGTGCTGGACAATGAGCTGCTGGAAAAACCCGCTGACAGCAAAGAGGCTTTTGCAATGCTCAGCAGATTATCGGGCCGTTCGCACGACGTAATTACGGGCGTCTGCATTGCAGCACCAGACGGGGCTGACTCCTTTTCGGTATCAACCCAGGTAACCTTCAAAGAGCTGACCAATGAAGAAATTGATTACTATATCAGTAATTACAAACCATTCGACAAGGCAGGTGCCTATGGTATACAGGAGTGGATCGGAATGATTGGCATCACGGGCATAGAGGGTTCCTACTTTAATGTGGTGGGTTTACCCATTCAGGAAGTATACCAACGACTGATGAAATACAGCCTTTGAACTGCCTATAGGTACTTTATCTGAACTCATCTTTCAGCTTGCTATAAATTCTTTTCGACTTTTCCAGGCCTTCCTGATAGACTTGCGCCTCCGTCGGATCTGGCAAAAACTCCTTTTCAAAATGTACCAGCCCGGATGCGTCCTTCAGGTCCTTTAGTTCGCCAATGGCATGCAGGCCAAGAATAGCGGCACCAAAAGATGAACTTTCGGCAGAGTTGCATAGCCAGCAAGGCTTTTGAAGCACATTGGCCAGGGTTTGAATCAGGTAGTCTGACTTCGCAAAACCACCACTTACTACCACGTTTTCCACCTCTCCCGTTACGTGATCAACAGTTTCCGCAATATGATGTGCAGCCTGGAAAACACCTTCCCACACCGCTTTATAGAAATGATTTCTGGTGTGGTTCATCTGCACGCCAAAAAACACACCCTTTGATTCCGGATCCCATATCGGGGCTCTTTCGCCGAGCAGATAAGGGAGAAAAATTAAACCGTCACTACCGGATTTGATCGACCTGAGTGCCTGCTCATCAAACTCACCGTCGCCAAATTCCTTTTCAAACCACTGTGCCACCACACCTCCGTTGTTAGACGGCCCGCCAACAACGTACAAGTCGCTTGTAAGGATATAGTTAAACACACTTTGCCTGTCATCAATGACAAATCTATCGATGGTTTTACGGTAGGCGCTGCTGGTTCCGATGGTCAGCGAGGCAGTCGTTGCGTCGAGCACACCTGATCCCAGGTTGGCCAGGCAACCATCGCTGGCCCCTATAACCACCGGAGTATCGGCTTCAACACCAAGCTGCTGAGCGACGCCGACTTTGAGCTTCGGGAGAATTGTCGTTGTTGGTACTACCTCAGGCAACTGCCCCTCGTTTATTCCGGCCACCCGCAATGCCAGGTCATTCCATTTTGTCGACTCGTTATTGTACAAGCCGGTGGCAGAAGCCAGCGACTGATCCAACAGGTACTCCCCTGTCCATCGATGAATAATGTATTCTTTGATCGACACGAATTTCTCTGCCCGCTGCATCAGATCGGGTCGGTTTTTTTGCAGCCAGAGCAGTTTGCACAACGGTGACATCGGGTGAATAGGCGTGCCTGACGCAAAATAGATGGCTGAACCCTCGTCGCTGGCCTTTAGCTGTCTGGCTTCCTTGTCGCTTCGGTTATCTGCCCAAATAATCAGGTTGGTGATAGGCTCGCCATTCTTACCTATCAGCATTAGTCCATGCATCGCCGATGAAATGCTTACAGCCAGCGGCTCTTCTCCTAGCTGCTCAATCAGCGTTTTCAATGCAGTCTCCGATGCACGAACAATTTGCCCTGGAGCCTGTTCAAACCAACCCTCCTGTGGAGAAATAAGAGGGTAATTATTATTGACTACTTTGAGTTGCCTGCCATCAATGCCAAATGCAACTGCTTTTGTGCTGGTAGTGCCAATATCTAAACCGACGAGGTACTGCATCCAATTATCTTCGAAAACCTATGATCTGTAAACTTATGGCGAATTAAATCGTTTCTTTTTACTAATATGAAAACCAAGACTAAAATTTGATCCAGATGAGCGAAAGTTCTTCCTTGTTTCCAGCCCAGAGAAGTCAGCAGGTGTTCGAATATTTGTTTTTGATCCATTTGAAAGAGATAGAAAAAGATGTTGTAGCATTGAAAGATCGAGTTTTTAACGCCATTGGCAGCAGATATGCGGGTCACCATTCCACGCCACATATCTCTCTTTTTAATATCTCCAGCACTGACCAAATGGATCACATGCTGGAGCTGATGAATATCAGCTGGATGCCTTCATTTCAGGTAGATGTTAACGGATTTGACTATTACTCTCATGGGCAAAAAAGCCGGACGCTCTACGTGAATATAGAGAGAAAGGACAGTATCGTTTACCTTCAAAAGTGGCTGGCCAATTTTTTCAGACTACGGAAACATAGCTACGACCCGCACATTACCCTTGGACGAACGATCCCGATTGATTTGTTTGAGAAAGCCTGGGATGATATTAAGACCCTGCGTTTTCAAAAATCCTTTACCTGCGACAGGTTGGTCGTACTCAAGAGAAAACAGCAAAAGGAAGAGCCGTTAAAGTGGGGCCCGTACCGGGAAATTATGCTGGCAAGCAATTAGAAGCAGACATGCAATTCACGGCAAGCGGTACTATGATTTCAGCCACGTCGGCTTAGTGATCGACTCGTGTTCTTTCCCAATAATATCCTTATAGAGCGACGGTCTTCTGGCCTTTCTGTATCGGTAGCCTCCTGCCAGTGTTAGCTTCTCCGGCGTGATAGTGGCTACACTCACTTCATCTTCAAAACTCCGAATTTCGGTCAATATTTCGCCGTAAGGATCAAGGACAAGGGAATTGCCATTTTTCAGGTGCTCTCCGTCGTAGCCGATGGGGTTGGAAAAGACATAGTACACGCCGTTGTCATAGGCTCTTGCGGGTAGCCAGCGAAGCAGCCATGCCCTGCCTTTGGGCCCGTCAAACTCCATACGAAGCGGCACAGGATCGGTGTCTCTTTTTTGCCAGAGTGCATCGTCAACATACCCCCTGCCAGGCATGGCCGAAGGTGTGCACATGGTTACGTGGGGCGCAAAAATGACCTCAGCACCTAACAGTGCGGTGGCCCTCACATTTTCTACCACATTATTATCGTAGCAAATCAGGATGCCACATGTCCAACCCAGCAGGTCAAAAACAACATATTCGTTACCTGGACTGAGGTACTCACTAATGAATGGATGAAGCTTACGAAACTTGGCTATCACACCATCTTTTGTTACACACACATAGGTGTTGTATACTTTATCTCCGTCCAGCTCCACAAGACCGGCCAGCACCGCTATGTTGTGTTTTCTGGAGATGTCTATCAGCCGCCGACAGCTTGATCCATCAGGAACTGTCTCGGCATGAGCAAATACCTCATCCTTTGAAAGGTTCTTGAAGAAGGTGTAGGCAGTAATGGACATTTCATGAAAGCTGACCACGTCGGCACCCTTATCGCTGGCAGCTTTGGTGAGCTTATCAATCACTGAGAGGTTGTAAGCTTTGTCGCCATCCTTAGGTTGAAATTGGGCAACTGCAATTTTTATCGGCTTCTTTTCCATAGAAAAATAAAGGGGCTCGAAGCCCCTTTTTTGTTAGAAATAATACCTTCTGAATGCTTCAATGGCTTCATACTCAGCAAGGCCAAGTAAATCGTAAATCCTGGCGGTGTCGTGGTTTCTGTCTTCAGCTCGTTGCCAGAACTCTCTGGCGTCGTTGCCGGGGAACACAGCAGCGTCTTTCTGCGACTGGTGCTTGAAGATGGCCTTTCGTTTTCTCATCAGCTCGTCGGGGCTAATAGGCACGGCCATGTCAATGTTCTCAATCTCCCATTCCTGCCATGCACCTCTGTAGAGCCAAACCCTACAGTCATCCATCCATTTCTCACCCTTCATTCTGTCGACGGCCTGGAGAATGGCATCAAGACATACCCTGTGCGTGCCGTGTGGATCCGACAAGTCACCAGCTGCGTAGATTTGATGAGGCTTCACCTTGTCAAGCAAGTCCATGATGAGCTTGATGTCATCTTCACCAATCGGTTTCTTTCTTACTTTACCTGTTTCGTAGAACGGCATATCCAGGAAGTGCATTTGCTCGTCAGGAATGCCCACATAACGAGCACCAGCCTTGGCTTCTGAGCGCCTGATCAATGCTTTGATCTTCATCACTTCTGGTGTGTCTACCTCTCCTGGCTTTTTCTTTTTCAAAGCTTCCTTCACTCCTTTATAGAGATCTGTTTCCTGAGGATTGGAATAGTTGAATTCTTTTCTCAAGTCACGGAAAAAGTCAGCAAAACGGATCACATCGTCATCAAACACCGCAATATTGCCAGATGTCTGGTAAGCTACATGAACCTCGTGACCCTGGTCAACCAGCCTGATAAACGTACCGCCCATGCTGATTACATCGTCGTCGGGGTGTGGACTGAAGATGATCGCACGTTTGGTGGCAGGCATTGCCCTTTCCGGACGATGCGTGTCGTCAGCATTGGGCTTGCCTCCAGGCCATCCGGTAATGGTGTGCTGCAGCTCATTGAACAACCTGATATTGATCTGATAGGCAGGGCCATGTTCTGTCACCAGATCACTCATGCCATGTTCGGCATAGTCTCTGTCGGTCAATTTCAAAATAGGCTTATCCATCTTCTGGCAAAGCCAGATAATGGCTTTCTTCGTCAGGTAGTCGTCCCAGGTTACTTCACCTACCAGCCATGGCATTTTCACCCTCGTCAGTTCGGCCGAAGCAGAAATATCCAGATAGAACTGTGTGTTTGAATGACGCTGCAGATACGTA
This sequence comes from Imperialibacter sp., assembly GCF_040222815.1. Lineage (GTDB taxonomy): Bacteria > Bacteroidota > Bacteroidia > Cytophagales > Cyclobacteriaceae > Imperialibacter. The sequence continues at coordinate 282,114 of NZ_JAVKCH010000001.1, forward strand.
GCTGGCACTTGCTCAGACACGTCGCCTTCTATTGTTCTTGCTATAACTTTGGCTTTTCCTTCACCCCAGGCCATCAGAATAATCTTTTTGGCTTTCATGATAGTGCCTACACCCATGGTGATGGCATGACGAGGGACATTTTCCTGCGCAAAAAAGTCGCTTGCAGCATCTACCCTTGTGATGTGGTCAAGGGTAATCATTCTTGTTGGTGAGGTTATGGAAGAACCCGGCTCGTTGAAGCCGATGTGACCTGTGCGGCCAATGCCCAAAAGCTGAAGGTCAATACCTCCTACGCTGTCAATTTTCGCTTCATAGTTGCGGCAATATTCATAAACGTTTTCTTTAGCTACGGTGCCGTCAGGTATATTTACGTTGGCCATGTCTATGTCCACATGGTCAAAAAGGTACTCTTTCATGAACCGCACGTAGCTTTGTAGTTCATTCGGCTGCATAGGAAAATACTCGTCCAGGTTGAATGTGATCACATTTTTGAAGCTGAGCCCTTCTTCCTTGTGCATTCTTACGAGCTGGTTGTACACCTGGGTTGGGGTGGAACCGGTGGCAAGCCCCAGCACACACTTTTCTCCTTTGGCAGCCTTAGCTTTTATCAGTTCAGCAATTTCTTTGGCCACATTGAGCGAAGCAAGCTGACTGGTGGGCAAAATCTCTGTGGGAATTCTCTCAAAACGAGTCAGTTCCTTTTTATCTACTGTTCTGATGTCAGGCACAGCGACGAAGTCGTATCCTTTGGCGGTTTTTGTTGTCATCTTGGTGTCGTTTGTTTCCAAATCTGTTGCAAGGTATAAAAAATGTGTGCGCACACAAAGCTATTTGAAAGCATTTTTTTTAGTTTTGTTCAATCAACTGATGAAAACACAATCTCCGGAGTATCTATCATTACCAGTTCCAAGAGCAACCCTTCAATTCTGCTCCGGCAGGGCCTTCTCCGCTGGGCGTATCCTTTTATGTCCATTTTTCAGGTGTGAGCCTTTCAAATTACTACTTCTGCGATTGAATTTTTGCTATTGTAGGAAATTTCATGAAATTTTAGCTAAAAGCATACGACCAACCCAGTTCCTTTATGCATCTTCCTATTTTACTTACTATAGGCATCATTTTCGGTATAACTATCCTGGTTGTACTTGTATGTAATAATTTTAGAATCCCCTACCTCGTTGGTTTTCTTCTCACAGGAATCATTGTAAGCCCCACCACCTTCGGTATCTTAAATGGTGCTACCGAGGTGGAAGTGTTTGCAGAAATTGGTGTCATTCTACTTCTTTTTTCGGTTGGGCTTGAGTTTTCGATCAAGAACCTGCTGAAGATTAAGAAATATGTGCTAGTGGGAGGCACGCTTCAAGTGATATTCACAATTCTGCTTTCAACGCTTCTCTCCAGGCTCTTTGGTGTTTCATGGAATCAGGCAGTATTCCTTGGGTTTATTGTCACTTGCAGCAGCACTGCAATAGTGATCAAGCAGCTCCAGGACAGAATAGAAATTCCTACAAGCCACGGCAAGCTGATCCTTGCCATTCTGTTGTTTCAAGACATTGCCATCGTTCCTATGATGCTTTTGGTACCTATCCTTTCGGGGCAGAGCAGCGATTGGGTCATGGACATTGCCATTCTGGTACTCAAGCTTGCGGCACTTTTGGCAGGTGCTGTGCTGGCGGCCCGATACCTTATTCCACCTTTTTTAGTGATTGTGATGAAAACTAAAAGCCAGGAGGTGTTTCTGATTGCCACCATCTTTATTGTTTGCATGATAACCACCATCACGTCCTACCTTGGCCTTTCGCTGGCACTGGGAGCATTTATTGCGGGTTTGATTGTGGCTGAAACCGACTATAATAAACTGGCCATTAGCTGCTTTTTACCTTTCAGGTATGTCTTTATCAGCTTCTTCTTTATTTCGCTTGGCATGCTCCTCGACTATCGCATATTTTTTGAAAGTCCACTGCTTGTGATGATGGGAGTATTTCTCGTTCTTATCCTTAAGTTTTTCGGTGGCTTTTTTGCCGGAAAGTCGCTGCAGGTACCCACGAAGACTGCAATCATTTCCTCTCTTATGATCATGCAGGTTGGGGAGTTTTCCTTCATCCTGGTCAAAGCTGGATTCAATCAGGGACTGATTTCAGAAACGAACTTTAAGGTTTTCATTCCGGTTGCTATCATAACGATGGCCATTACTCCGTTGGTCATTCAAAACGCCGACAGGCTTTCTAACATTTTTGCTAAACCAGCTTCTGCATGAGCGAAAAACCAAAACTATATGGTGCCGATTGGTGCCCCAAAACATCAGGGTTTCGTAATTATCTTCAAAGTGAGTGGGTAGACTTCGAATTTCTGGACATCGAAAAAGACGATAAGGCGATGGAGGAAGTGAAGGCGATGAACGGAGGGCTGGTCAAATTCCCGATGGTTGTGGTGGGTGACGACAAAATGAAAAACCCTCCCATAGAAAAACTACGGGAGAGCTTGAAAAGGAACAAGTTGGTGTGACCGCCTGCCTGCCAACTTACTATTCGTATTTCAGATTATCAACCGGATTTGATCTCGCAGCCTTGAAGGATTGAAAGCTGACAGTGACCAACCCAACAAGGATGACTATCAGGCTGGACACAACGAAAGTGCCCAGGCTCAAGCCAACTCTGTAAGCAAAATCGTTCAGCCAAAGGTTCATCGCATACCAGGCTAATGGAATGGCGACAATTATGGCTATCACCAGGAGGATAGAAAATTCGGTGAAGAGCAGCCTCACCAGCGAGAACACCTCAGCACCCAGCACTTTGCGAATACCAAGCTCCTTCTTTCTTCTTTCGGCAGTGTAGGCCGAGAGTCCAAAAAGCCCCAGACAGCCTATAAAGATGGCTAGCCCTGAAAAAACGGCGAAGATAGTGCCTAGCTGGCTCTCCGACCGGTACTTTGCTTCGAAAGACTGGTTCAGAAACTGATATTCGAAAGGAATGCCCCCGGCGACCTGACTCCAGGTTTCTTCAAGGTCGGCCAATGTCCTGGAAAGGTTGTCTGTCTTTAGTCTTACAGCCATGTGGTCTGCTGAGTATTTTGTGATGAATAGTAAAACAGGCACTACATTGTTTCTCAACGATTCGAAGTGAAAATCCTTTACCACACCAAGAACCGTGAATTCCTTTTTACCTTGCACACCGAAATCACCCAGCACCTTAATCTTTTGGCCCGTAGCCTGCTCAATGCCAAACCTTTTCGCAGCAGTTTCATTGATCACAACCCCCGAAGAATCACTTGGCATTTGGATATCAAAGTCCCGCCCGCTGAGAACCTCCATTTCAAAGGTCTTTAGGTAATCAAAATCAACAGACCAGACCTGGCACGAAACTGATTCTTCAATGCTGGTTGTGCCCTCGGGGAGAAACGGCTGGTCGGAGCGGAAGTCGCTCAGAGGATAAAAAGAGGATATAGAGGTATTTACGACAGAAGCATTCTTGGCTAGTTCGTTCCTGAGCACTTTGTTCTTGTCTCCAAGGTTACCAACATTTTCAAGTATTATTACCTGTTCTCTGTCAAAGCCCAGGTCCCGGTTTTGAGTGTAATTCAATTGACTGTACACCGTAAGAGACCCAATAATAAGGAACAACGAAGTGGCGAATTGAAAAACCACCAGCACGTTTCGAAACCAGCTAGCCCTGCTACCTGCCTGGTAAGTGCCTTTCAAAACCGCAGTCGGCTGATACTTCGACAGGTAAAAGGCTGGATAAAGCCCGGCCAATACACCAATGCCAAACACGGCGGCAACGAGATAAACCCAAACAATTGGCCGATCGAGTAGGATGTGCCCGACTTCTTTTCCGCTGAAGCTGTTGAAAAGCGGCAGCAGCAATACCACGAGAATAACAGCGACCAGGGAAGCCAGAAAGGCGAACAGAATGGATTCAGTAAGAAATTGGCTAATGAGCTGTCGGCGCACCGATCCGAGCACCTTCTTGATCCCTACCTCCTTGGCCCTCATGGCGGCTCTTGCTGTAGACAGGTTCATGAAATTAATGCAGGCAATAACCAGAATAAATAAAGCGATGGCACTGAAAATGTAAACATATTCCATGCTTCCATTGGCCTCCACTTCAACGGCCAAATGAGAATTAAGATGAATGTCGGCCACTGGCTGAAGGTAATAGTTGATATGATCGCCACTTGCCATCATCTCATTAAAGTCCACACCCACCATTTCCTTGAGCTGCGGAGCAAAATACTTTTCATACACCGAGGCAAATTTCGCTTCAAGGCCTGTTTCGTCGTTCTGGGCATTCAGCAAAAAATAGGTGTAGTAGTTATTGCCCAGCCAAACATTGTCATTGCCCCGGTCGTTTTCTATCGAAATCAAGAGCTCCGGATGAAAATGGCTGTTTTCAGGCAGATCCTCATACACGCCGGAAACCTTTACGGTTAACCGTTCATCTATCTTAACGCTCTCCCCAACGGGGTTCATATCGCCGAATATCTTTTTAGCAGAAGAATGAGACAATACAATAGTATTGGGTTCGGTAATGGCATTATCCAGGGAGCCGTATATGGTGGGAAACCGAAAAATATCCAGCAGCCCCTGCGAAGCATAAAATATGTTCTTTTGTTTATAGAAAGCATCTCCTTTTTTAACGAGGCCAGTACCGTAGGTTCGCATTTTGCCGGCCATTTCAATCTCAGGGAAGTCCTTCAAAAATGACTCTGCCATAGGAGCAGGCGTGACAGGAAAATCGAATTGGTTGTTGCCAAACCTCAGGTCTGACGCCACCCTGTATATCCTTTTATAGTCGGGATGGAACTTGTCATAGCTGAGCTCATCCATCACAAAAAGCATGATAAAAAGACAGCTTGCCAACCCTATGGCGAGGCCGGAGATGTTCAGGAAAGAATAGAACCGGTAGCGGTTCAGGTTCCTGAGAGCAATCATTAGGTTGAAACGAATCATTGTTGTTGTATTTGAGTTTGACTTTAGCTTTTTCAATGCAAAAGGGCGCAGAAAGTTGATCACATGGTACCAATAGACGATACCCGCCTTCCGCCTTCCCTTCTGTTTATAAGTTCTGAAATAGTACTCAGCAAGATCACCTTGCACCTCTTCCAGCAACTCGCCCTTACAGAAGAATTCCAGCAACCTGTCGGCCCAAATGGGTGGTCTTCCGATGTCTGGAGACGAATTGTTCATACTTTTCCAATATTCAAATCGGGGAGCTGACTCCACAAATTAACCCGCACATCCTTTGAATCAGTCAGGGCCTTTTTCCCTAAACCAGTCATTTGAAAGACCCTTTTTCGTCTTCCTCCCCGCTCCTGCGTGCCTTCCTTCATGCCGGACTCCACATATCCCTTTTCTTGCAGGCGGTTGAGCGTGGCGTGCACAGCACCAATGGCAGCACTGCGCCCTGTTTGCTTTTCAAGCTCGTCTCGGATACCCAGTCCATAGGCATCCTGGCCAAGCACCCCTACTATCAACAAGATGATTTCTTCAAACTCACCCAATACGTCGCCTTTCATAGTCACTCTATTTTGTAGAACTAATACGAAGGTAAGGGGATATTTGTTCTACAAAAGAGAGCAAAAGAATAATTTTTATATAGAAAGAGATATTATAGCTTAGCGGAAACATCCTTTAAACAGAGTACAATGGTGGTTTTAGGCATTGATATTGGTGGCACAGGCATGAAAGCAGCTCCCGTGGATACAAGAACAGGCTCCTTCATGGAAGATCGGTTCAGAATCCCTACACCCTCCCCAGCCACACCAGATGCAATGATTGCCACTGTTAAAGCCATTGTTGAACACTTTGACTGGAAAGGCATCATTGGCATTGGTTTCCCGGCTGCCATCAAGAAAGAAATTGTGATGACCGCCTCCAATATCGACGAAAAGTGGATTGGCCTCAATGCTGGTAAAGCCTTCGAAATGGCTACAGGCTGCCCTACACACCTTATCAACGATGTGGATGCCGCTGGATTAGCCGAAGTGAAGTTTGGCGCTGGCAAAAAGGAAAAAGGATCCGTAATCATGGTGGCTGCAGGAACGGGCATAGGCACCTCCATCTTCTACAAGAAAAGGCTTTTTCCCAATACTGAGCTGGGGTATATCATGGTGAACAACACCTTCGGTGAGCACTATGCATCTGCCAGTGTGAAGGAAAAACAAGAGCTTGACTGGGAAGTTTGGGGCAAAAGATTTAATGAATACCTCAAGAGGCTGGAATTTCTGCTGTGGCCCGATCTAATTGTCGTGGGTGGCGGCATCTCCAAAAAACACAAGGAATTTTTCAGGTACCTGGACTTGGACACCAAGGTGGTGCCTGCGAAACTCAGGAACAATGCGGGCATTATTGGAGCAGCACTCGCTGCAAAAAAGGAGTTGACGTAACACCTCTCAGAAAAAACTGACAAAAGTCTTTTTCGTCAGTTGATCGATCTCATTTTCTGGTTGAGAGCCTCATGGTAATTTTACCATGTAGACACGATAAACCAGATAAAAAATGAGCGAGATAACTGCACCAAAATCACCCTTTAGTGACGCCGCAAGATTTTTTCATCAAAGAAAAGGTCTCATTAGGTTTGAAGAAAAACCTGTCAGGTATTCAGTCAACCATCAGACAGAGAAAAAGAAGGGCGAAAAAAGGTACACAGTGACCGTTTCATAACCCTTGAGGGCATTTTTTAGAGGCCAAGGTTTAAGCACCTAAGCCAGGGGTTTGCATTAGAAAAGGACTTCATTTTTTAGTTCAAGAATACTTCCTTCTAAGCCGGGGGCATACCGACGGGCCCTCAAAAAACGATTGACATTGTATTCGTCATAATGCTCGTCATCTGGATCAACGCTGCTGACCCGTACCTGGCCTGACGCATGGATGAACTTTTTGTCACCGATCCACATGCCCACATGCACCACCCGTTCTTTCTTATCTGAAGTAGCTGGTGTGCCAAAAAACAACAGGTCACCTACTTCCAATTGATCAAATGGTTGCTCCGAGTCAACAGGCTGGCCAGCATGCACCTGCTGTGAGGCATCACGTGGAATCACCAGTCCATTCATGAAGTATACTGTCTTGGTAAAGCCGCTGCAATCCATTCCTTTGGAGGATGTGCCACCCCATAGATAGGGAGCGCCCATTAGTTGAAAAGCAATGTGTGTTAAATTATCGCCAGTGGGGTTCGCCTGTGCCAGCCAGCTGTCGACGGGCTTCGCTTCCTTTTTATTTACAAATGCTTCTCTTCCATCAGGGTATTTCACCTGATAGAAATCTTTCCCTTCGCTCACCAGCTCCAGCACGCAGCCCATGACCAGGTCGGACACCGGCTGAGCAGTGTCGCTGTCGGCTGTGTATGAAAACCCTGCAATCCGGGTGTAAATGATTTTTTCTCTGCCTTTCCAGGTTTCGAAACCAGCCTTATCAAGCACAACAAGACCACCATGGTCTACCCATGAAATGTACTTATCGGGCGTTTGCACCAGGTACCACTCGCCACTTTGCTTCAGCACGTTGAGCGGAGTGCCCAAAAGTGCCTGAGTGGCCAATTCACCGGAGTGGCGAGGATCCGAACGGATATTAGCGACAGAGTTGTTGACTAGCCCATAAATTTTTCCTTCCAATGCAGCCGACGGCAATACCTGAATGCTGTCAGTGACCGACAGCCCTTGGTCTTTTAGCGAGTCAAGCAGCGCTGCTTTTGCCTCGGGTATATTTGTTTCACCGGTTAATACGGTCTTTAATCCTTCATTTCGTGATGCCACCTGAAACAAAGCCACCCGTTTATCAGGAGCAAATTGCAGCCTCATTTCGGCAATTTTTTCGTCTGCAAAGGGTTCTTTCTGTTCTTCGCTGGTCGGCTTGCAACCTGCCACACATGCAGACAGCACAATTATCGTAAAGAATGGCTTGATATACATTTTCATAGTTTCTGATGACCGCTGTTTGGACAGAATAGGTCTTCTAGTTGAATTCAAAAACGATTTTACGCATTAATCATATCAGCCACAATTTTTATAAAATCATTTAGTAGTTTTAGCTGACTACGATTAATTCAATACATGGATCACTACGGCTTTCTTTCGCTCCTCCCTCCTGTTATCGCTATTTTTCTCGCTATCCGCACCAAGCAGGTGTTTGTTGCGCTTGTCATAGGCATCTGGCTGGGCTACGTCATTCTGGCGGGGTGGAATCCTTTCATAGGGTCGTTGAATACCGTGCAGGCGATGGTGGACGTATTCAAAGATGACGGAAACACCAGAACGGTGATTTTCACCTTGTTTATCGGCGCTCTGATTGCCTTCATTCAGCGATCCGGCGGCGTTGAAGGCTTCATCGTGTATGTGAACAAGAAAATGGAGAGCGCTCACAAGGACAACGCCGAGAAAAAAGGGCTGTATGTGAGACTACTGGCGGGTATAACCGGGATGCTCATTTTCGTGGAGTCCAATATTTCGGTACTTACTACAGGTACCTTATACAGACCCCTTTTTGATCAACTGAAGATTTCCAGAGAAAAACTGGCTTATATATGTGACTCTAGTTCTGCCCCTTCCTGTATCCTCATCCCTTTCAATGCCTGGGGAGCCTATATCATGGGTTTGCTCCTTATGCAGGGTTTTGATCGGCCTTTTTCCACATTGTTTGCCTCGCTCCCATTTAATTTCTATCCGTTGCTGGCCGTTGCTTTTCTCTTTTGGATTATCATCACCAATAAAGATTTTGGGCCGATGAAAAAGGCCGAAACCAGGGCTCGTGTGGAGGGCAAAGTTATTGCAGATGGTGCCACGCCGATGATATCAGAGGAGATTACCATCATAGCACCCATTGAGGGCAAGCCTCAGCGGGCCATCAATATGCTGGTGCCCATCGTGACCATGGTGGTGATGATGCCCATTTTTTTGGTTTATACCGGCTGGGGCAGCATCAACTGGTCGCAGCAGCCCGGTATGTTTGACGCCGTCTTCGAGGCCATAGGCGGTGGTTCAGGATCCGCTTCGGTTACTTATGCGGTTATCACTTCGCTGGCCGTAGCGGCTACCATGTATGGCTTGCAAGGCATCATGACTGGCAAAGAAATGATTAATCTGACGCTAAAAGGCATGAGCGGTATGATTTCCATGGCGTTGCTTATGGTGCTTGCCTTTGCCATTGGAAGCCTTTGCAAGACATTAGGTACGGGTTTTTACGTGGCCGAGGTAACAAAAAGCTGGTTGTCGCCAGCGCTGGTGCCTGCCATTGTTTTTGCAGTGAGTTGTTTCATTGCTTTTTCAACAGGTACCTCATGGGGCACCTTTGCGATTATGATTTCCATTGCCGTACCCATGGCGCAGTCGTTCGGCACCGACCCTCATGTGGCCATAGCTGCCGCATTGGGTGGCGGTGTATTCGGCGACCACTGCTCTCCTATCTCCGACACGACCATGATTTCGTCAATGGCATCTGCTTCTGACCACATCGACCATGTGCGAACCCAGATGCCCTATGCACTTGTGGCTGGTGGCATCACAGTAGTGCTGTACGTCATTGTGGGTTTTGTGACGCTTTAAGGCCTAACAGACTGGTCAACATTTTTCTCTCATTTTTCGTATGGGATCATTTGTAACGCTATCCGGCTATTCAAATGAGCTTTCATTTACTTGAGATTAAATTCAACTTCAATGGCACCGAAGAGGCCATTTACCCAACAGTTATTCAGTCGGGCAGTGAAACCTTGCTCATCGACTGCGGCTACGAAGGCTTTCTGCCGAAGCTGGAAGAGGCCTTGTCTGAGGTCAACCTTTCCTTCAATGAACTAACCGGCATTTTCGTCACCCATCATGATATTGATCACATGGGAGGCCTTTTCGAAATAAAGGCGAAGCACCCACACCTGAAGGTTTGGTCATCCGACCAGGAAGCGGGGTATATCGACGGTAGCAAAAAGTCGCTCAGACTGACCCAGGCTGAAGACACCTATGATCAGCTCCCGGAGTCTTACAAAGAAGGCGCACGCTATTTTATTGACCAATTAAAGCGAATGAAAGCTGTTCCGGTCGATGAAGTTTTTGGGCTGAGTAACGAAGCCGAGTTGCTGGAAGGAGTTGAGATTATTCATACGCCTGGCCACATGCCAGGCCATATTTCCCTCTATTTGAAGGATAGCCATACCCTGATAGCCGCAGATGCCGTGGTGGTGGAAAATGGGGAGCTGGAAATCGCCAACCCTCAATTCACTCTTGACATGCCAGCAGCTCTTGCGTCTGTTGGCAAACTTGAGAGCTTGGTGATAGACAAGCTGGTTTGCTACCACGGCGGCTTGCTTGACAAAGATGTTAATGCCAAGCTCTTAAAGCTCACAAAACGGTATGAGAAAAGCCAGGAGAAGGCAAATACATACTAACCGGCACTAATCAGGTTGTTACACTCATAGTCGACACTTTCCTGAGCAATACAACGAGTTCTTCTACCTTTATCGGCTTGCTGATATAGTCGTCCATACCTGCGGCAATGCAAATATCGCTGTCGCCCTGCATGGCATTTGCTGTCATGGCCACAATAATTGGCTGCTCTCCGGTCATCTGTCGTATTTGTTTTGTGGCCTCAAGGCCATCGAGTACGGGCATTTGTACATCCATGAACACGAGATCAAATGCACCCTCAAGCACAGCATCCACTGCCTCCTGGCCATTTTGAACAATTACAGGGCTGTACCCGAGCTTGCTCAGCACCCGCTCCGCCAGTTTTTGGTTGACCAGGTTATCCTCGGCGATTAGTACATTGAGAGCGTGCGATTTCGAAAACTCAACGTTTAACTGGTTGGATGGGGTTGGCTCTTCCTTAGTTTTCGTCGTCATGCCCTTTAACTGATCAATAATTGCTTTGTAAAGCACACTCTGACGAACCGGCTTGGTGAGCACGGCAGCAAACAGGTCTGTGTACGTCTTGTGATGATCGTTGCCCAAAGAACTCAAGAGGATAATGGGTGTATCCTTGTTTAGCTTTTTTAAGCCTGTTGCGAGGGTCACTCCGTCCATTTCCGGCATATGCATGTCGGTGATGATGAGGTCGAAAGCGCCTTCTCGTTTCACCAGCTCCAGGGCTTCGGTACCCGAAGTAGCAACTGAAGCAGCCAACTTCCACAGCTCAAGCTGGTTACTCAAAATTTTTAAATTCGTTGAATTATCATCAATTACAAGCACCTTCTTTCCCTCCAAACCTGCAACATTGAAATGCACATAGGTTCGCAGCGCCTGCTGGCTTACCCCAACGACTATGTTGAAGGAAAATACCGTGCCAATGCCAGGAGTGCTTTGCACTTCAATTTTTCCACCCATCAGCCCAACAAGTCTTTCGCAGATCACCAGCCCAAGACCAGTTCCCCCATACTCACGGGTAGTTGAGCTATCGACCTGTGAAAATGGCTTAAAAAGGCGTTCTATCTTGTCTTCTTGTATTCCAATGCCAGTGTCACTTACATCAATTTGAAGTCCCACTTTTCCATTGGAGCCTTGTCCCAGTTTTACATTGACGAAAATTTCTCCGTCCTTGGTGAATTTGATAGCATTGCTAACCAGGTTTACCAATACCTGTTTCAATCGGTGACTATCCCCCACTACTTGCGTAGGCACATTGTAGCCAATTTGGTAGATGAGGTCAAGCCCTGCCACAGTCGCTCTGTTAGCGAACATGTCCAGCACTTCTTCGATACAGTTTCTGAGGTCAAAGTCCTTTTCTTCGAGCTCGATATTGCCGGACTCTATTTTTGAGAAATCGAGAATGTCATTAATAACGCTCAAAAGGCCTTCACCGCAAATCTTGATTGTTTCTGAATATTCCTTTTGCTCATCGTCGAGGGAAGTTTCTGCTAAAAGAGAGGCCATCCCCAACACACCATTCAACGGTGTTCGTATTTCATGACTCATAGTAGCCAGGAAAACGCTTTTGGCTTTGTTGGCCTTTTCTGCCTCCAGCCTGGCCTCACGCTCCTGATTAGTAGAAGTTTCCAATTGCCTCGTGCGTTCTTCCACCTGCTTTTCAAGCCGCAGCTTTTGGCTCCTTACTCTGCCCATTTTAATTCTGTAGTAGCTGACCAGAAGAATAACAACGCCAATAACTGAAGATATTTTGAACCACCACGTCAGCCAAAAAGGTGGAAGAATTTCAATTTCAAGCTTAGCTACATTTTCTGACCAATTACCTTCGTTGTCCAATCCCTTGACCAAAAAGATGTAGTTGCCTGGATCCAGGTTGGTGTACGTGGCGGAATTTTTATTACCAACTTTATTCCACTCCTCATCAAACCCTTCCAGCATATACTGGTACTGCTTCCTTTCGGAGGTGGTGTAGTTAAGTGACGCAAATTCAATGGTTAACACGGCTTGCTCAAATGAAAGAATCACCTTGTCGGCCTCGGTAATATGACGTTTCAGCTGGTACTTGCTTTTGTCGGCAGCAGATATGGGCAGTTCTTCATTGAACACCTTGAAACTTGTCAAAACTATTGGAGGATCGAACGAAACGCTTTCTATGCTGTCCGGGTCAAAAACATTGAAACCATCATTTCCCCCGAAATAGAACATTCCGTTGCTGGACCTGAGGTAAGCGTGGTCCTTAAATTCCGCTTTCTGGAGTCCATCGGAGGCCGTGTAGTTTTTTATTTCCTTTTTGCCCGGGTTATATTTCGAAATACCGCCATTGGTGCCTATCCAAAGGTTGCCTAGCTCGTCTTCAATCACACCACCTACTGTGTTGTTCAGCAACCCATTTGCCGTCTGAATAACTTCGACAGACTGCCCGGTCTTGTCTACTATGTTTAGTCCATTGTCGGTACTCACAAGTATGTTGCCCCTGGAGTCTTTGGTAAGATTCGATATCATATTGCTTGATATCTTGCCATTGTCAAACAACGAGAACTCCATTGTCTGTCTGTTAAGAATGTTCACTCCTCCACCGTGGGTGCCAATCAATAGATTGCCCATCTCATCTTCCAGAAACGACGTTACATTGATATTCGAAAGGCTTTTTGAATTACCTTCTTCGACGACAAATCGCTCAAAACCGTTAGATTCCTTGTCGAATCGGTTCAGCCCTCCATGGTAGGTACCAACCCAAACAGTTCCTTCGTGGTCCTGGTACAAGCTCCATACATTATTGCTACTGAGGCTGTTCGGGTCAGCAGGGTCGTTCTTGTAATGCGTAAAAGTGTTTTTCTTTCTATTGAATACTGTAAGTCCATCGCCCCAGGTTCCAATCCAAAGGTTGTCCTCATCGTCCTTGATCACCGTGAGCACATAGTTTCCGCAGATAGTATTGGGATCTCCTTCGACGTGCTCGTAATGAACAAAGGACTTATCCGCTTCATTGAACAAATTCAGCCCACCACCATCGGTGCCAATCCAAACATTTCCTTCGTCTTCCTCAAGAAAACAGAGTACCATATTGTTGCTAAGGCTGTTGGTTGACTGATTGTGCTGATAGTGGCCAAATTTGTTAACATCCTTGTCGACAAAATTTACGCCACCATTGAACGTCCCAATCCACATGGTTCCTTTGGCGTCTGTGAGAAAGGACCAAATTGAATTGCTTTTCAGACCAAACTCGCCTTCGCTCTTAGCGTAGTCAACATAGGTGCCTGCTGTGGGGTCGTAAATCACAAGCGATCCGTTCTCGTGGCCGATCCAAATATTCCCTTCATCGTCTTCTCCAAGGGCATGAATCATTTCGTTACCCATTCTTTTTTGGGTTTGAACCTTGCTTACTTTCCCGCTTTCGTAGTCAAATAAATGCAAGCCGCCGCCACCCGTACCAATCCATAGTCTTCCCTTTTTATCCTGATAAATTGCCCTGACATAATTGCTGGCCAATGGGGAGGTTGAGTCAGCCGGATCGTTGGCAAAGTGAGTAAATGTTGAATTTTTTCTATCCAAAAGGTTAAGTCCGCCTTTGTTTGTCCCGACCCAAACGTTATCGTCTTTGTCGACATATACCGCCTCCACATTCTTGTCACTTAACGTCCGGCTGTCGGCGGGGTCGTGACTGTAGTGGGTGAACTTTTGCGTCCTTTTGTCAAAAAACTCGAGCCCAGAACTCTCTGTGCCTATCCAAAGGTTACCCTGGCGATCCTGGGCCAAACTGACGGCAATGTTACTGGCAATGCTTTCAGGATCGTTACTGTTGTGTTGAAACCTTTGAAAACTATCGGCAAACCTGTCGTACCTATTTAGCCCTCCACCTTCCGTGGTTATCCACAGATTATGATTTTCATCTTCTACAATACCAGTTATCAGATTGGCGCCCAGGGTGGTACTGTCTTTAGTGTCATGGCTGTAAACGGTAAAATTATAGCCATCATACTTGTTGAGCCCGTCACGGGTACCAAACCAAAGGAAACCACGGCTGTCCTGCAGAATGCAGATAACATTGGTATTGGAAAGACCGTCGTCAATGCTAAGCTGGCCAAATTTAAAGTTTTTGTTTTGGGCCACCAGAAGGTCAGATGAAAGCAGAAGCATGGCAAAAACAAGTGCCAAAGGTCGCAGTGAGAGTGCAAGTGAATATTTCATAAGAGAGTGTAGGGTGAGTGCAGGAGGTACAATGTGTTGCAAGGAGTCGGTGCTAAGTTATGTCTGCCTCCAGTTCGATATCTATTGCCAATTGAAGCAAGGCTGCGCTGAGTGTGGAAGTGTAACGAGCGATCAGCACTGGATGCTGAGCGTAAAATGCGTCTTTAACCTTCTCGATTAATCTATTTAATTCGTCATCATTAATCATATCGATACTTACAGTAACCTTATGACATATTGTTGTGAAGGTTGCCAGATCTCCAGTCTGAGCTGACTCTTGTAATGCTTTATGAAGCTCCTTTACATTGTCAATCAGGAGAAAGCACAGTTCTTTTTTAAATTCCTGATCATTGTCTGCATAAAGTTCAAAGTCGATATTCAGTGACTTTGGCTGTTCGATCGATGTTGATGTGTTCATATCATTAATTTAAGAGAGGCAAGTTATTTATGTTTGGCGCAAGGAGTGAAAACCATAGTCGACCAATTCATGCGATTATACCTAAATTATATGACCGTAAATTTACAAGCCGCCCGGGGGGCATTTTTTGGTTTACACGGGTGTTTCTTACATCCGTAGTTAAATCGCTCTAAACGAAGGAATTGGGGACGATCACCGAAAGGGGAAGGAATTAGCACTATTTTGGCGCTTCTCACAGCACTTGTTGAGTTCCCTCATCAGGCACAAACCTTTAAATGAAGACAGAAAGGTTACATGTTCGACCAGGCTTTATCTGATGTGCCAGTGACCTGAAAACGAAAAAAAGCCACCCCTTTCGAGGCAGCTCCACTCTATAAACTCACTGGGTAATTAATATTTAGCAGGCTTGTTGGGGCCTGGCAGCGATTTCTGAATAAAGTCTCTGATGTGGTCATTCGAAGTCACCAAATCTTCAGCCCTCAGGTACATCATGTGGCCGCTTCTGTAGCCCTCCCAGCGCAGTCTGTCCTTCAGCTTACCACTGGGATCCATTTGCCACATCGAATACTTGGCGTTGAAGTAGTCGGTGCCACCATCGTAATAGCCTGACTGGATCATTACATGCATATAAGGGTTCTGAGCCATGGCCTGGCGAAGATTCTCGCCGGTTTGATCGCCGCTTCTGTCCCATGGGTGCACTGGCCCGAAAAGGTTGTATTGTAAATCTGTTTTGAATTTAAGTACGTCTCTCAGGTAATAGTTAATCGCAGGAGCAAACTCGTGGTTCCACATGGTTAAAGCCGGGTCGTAGTCACGGCGGTCGCCGGCATCTTGCCTGTCAATTCCTTTGTAGCGGCTGTCGAGCCTGCCGACTGTCATTCCCTGATCCCTCAGAAGCTCTTTCCAGTAGACACTGGTAGGTATCGCCAAATTGTGCTGAAGTAGCACCGACTCCTTTATGCCAGAGTATCTGGACATTTTAGCGGCCACTTCTTTCCTTTTTGCTTCAGTGATAAACCCACCTCTCGTCATAGCTGGAATCACCTCGTCGATGGTGTATGCTTCAACTTCGGGTAAAATATCATCAAGGTCTTTGGCCTGTAAATCGGCGGGAAGCATTTTATGGTACCAGGCAGTAGCGGCATAGTAAGGCAGGTACAACGCATCATGCACGGGGCCATCACGGTCAATTCCAAGACCTGTAGGTGATACAAGAATCACCCCATTAAAGTACATCCAATGTGCGTTTTGCAGCTCCAATGCCAAACCTGAAACCCTGGTGGTGCCGTAGCTCTCTCCAATGATGTATTTGGGTGACGACCATCTGCTTACTCTCGACACAAACACATCCAGCCAGTCGGCCAGGTATTTGATGTCGGCATTCACACCAAAAAACACTGACTTCTCTGCTTTTGGATCCAGTATGCGGGAAAACCCAGTGTTTACAGGATCGATATAAACAATGTCGGCCACATCGAGAATCGAATTAGGGTTCTCCTTCACACCATATGGCTGTAGAGGATAACCTTCACTGTCGATATTCAATACCACCGGACCAGTGTAAGCGATGTGCATCCACACCGATGCTGAGCCAGGCCCGCCGTTGAACGAAATCACGAGCGGTCTGTTGGCCTTGTTCGTGATGTCAGTTCTTTCATAATAAGTGTAAAACATGGAGGCTATCACTTTGCCATCCTCACTCCATACTGGCTGAGTACCCGCTGTAGCTTTGTATGGAATTCTCTTGCCTTTTATTGTTACCTCATGGGTGGTAGTGACCGCCGACTCTGCTGGCAAGGTTCTTTCCGGCATCGCTGTCGCTTTCTCCTGGGCTCTGGCCACGGAAGCAGCACAGAAGACTAGCAGCAAACTTCTTAAAAGTATCTTTTTCATCATGATTGGTAAATGATAGTTGATTTAAGTCCCCGAAAAATAGACATATGTAAAGTTCGTTTGCTCAGAATCTTGATAGAAATCTCCTTGAGATGTTGAGTGGTAGCCACTGATGGAAGAATGTGCAACGGGCACTCAAAAAATGAAGCTGCCCCGAAAGCTCAAGTCAGTGTCTTGGCTTTTGGGGCAGCTTTTCCTTTTTTGTCAGTACTTTCTATCTTTTACTGTTGATGTCGACCATTCCACTGTAATCAGCCTTGATTTTACTCAACAAGTTCGACAGCTCATCGTAACGGTCATATGCGTCTTTTCCTGGCATCTGGTCAGCCCTGTTCAACATGAAAGAAAGGTACCGGATTTGATCAACTAACATCGGCTGCATGTATATTCCTTCCGGGGTAGTTACCTGATCCTGAAGCGACTGAAGCGCAGCCAATTTCTTCCTGGCATTTCCTGACTTGTTTCCGTCCAGGGCCTTTACCGCTTGCTTAATATCATCCTCCAAATGGCTAGCCTCTGACAATAAATCTCTTACCTGTAGTGCCAGCTTTTCCTGGGCCAGCAGCTCTTCCTGAGTAACGCCGGCGTCAGCAACTTTCGGATCGATCAGCACATCGAAGCTTTCGCTATAGGTATTACCAGCAATGGTAAACTTGGCTGTGAAAGTTCCAGGGGATATCATAGGGCCGTTGCTAAACGCTCTGCGTGTGTCAGCACTCCAGGCACCCACATGTGTCATATCCCATTGAAAGCGGTTGGTACCCACTTTGTTTGGCAGTCCTGGCTTGCCTCCTTTGGTAAAGAAGCCGGTGGCCATATCGGTGGTTCCTTTGTCAGTCTTGGGTCTGCTGGCGCTGGTGAACGAACTGACGGTGTTTCCGTCTTTATCGGTAATTTCCAAAATAATGTCCGACTCGGCTTTGTCTTTAAGGTAATAATCGATGGTGACGGCAGCGTCGGGATACTCTGGGTATTTCCCTTCTCCATTATATCTGTAGCGGAACCTATGAGCTACTTCGGGTTTGAACAAATGAGCTCCTTTTGATGAAACTGTCTTGATCGAATGCAGCGCACTAATATTGTCCATTATGTAGAATCCTCTTCCCATAGTGGAAAGTATCAGGTCATTGCGAAACACCTTGATATCGGTGATGGGTGTCACAGGAAGGTTTTGCTGAAATGACTCCCAGTTAGCTCCGTCATCGAAAGAAATGTACAGGCCAAATTCTGTGCCTGCATAAAGTACCCCCTCCTTTTCCGGGTCTTCCCGAATCGTTCTTGTTGGGTGATCGTCGGGAATGCCGTTGGTGATAGCTGTCCAGTTACTACCGTAGTCAGTAGTTTTAAAAAGGTAAGGCTTCCAGTCACCCAGCTGATAGCGAAGCACAGCCACATACGCCTTTCCTTCCTGGTGCGGAGACGGCTCTACGCAGTCAACCCTGCCGCCCTTTGGCATCTTTGGCGTCACATTGGCCCAGGTCTTGCCTCCGTCTTTGGTTACGTGCACAGGGCCATCGTTGGCACCCACCCAAATCAAACCTTCTTTCAGCCGTGATTCATTGATATCATAAATAGTGCTATAGTACTCTTCTCCAGTCACATCACGGGTAATGGGGCTTCCTGAAATCACCTGCTTGTCGGTTTCGAAAGCTGTGAGGTCGGGTGAAATAATTTCCCATGTTTTGCCATCATCTACAGTCTTGTGGAGATACTGCGAACCATGATAAACCACTCCCGGTGTGTGGAATGAAGCGTGAACCGGCGCTACCCGTTGAAACCTGAATTTAAGGTCTTTGGGGTTGTGTCCGTAAATATTTGACGCACCAACGTAGTACTGCTTTTCCTGGCCTGTCCGCTTGTCATACACTCCGAAGCGGCCTTTACAATTCGAATAGATAATGTTTGGATCACCAGGTTTTGGCACTGCCGGGCCTGTTTCGCAACCTCCCACTGCCATCCAGTACCCCACAGCCCCTGACGGATGGTCATAAGGTGGAGCGCTGGGCACTGCTATTGTTGAGTTGTCCTGCTGACCAGCATATAGCCAATAAGGATATTGGTCATCTACTTCCACCTGGTAGAGCTCTGCCGTTGGCTGATTGTTTTGTGTTGACCATGAGATACCTCCATTGAGGGTCACATTAGCGCCGCCGTCATTGGATTGTATCCAAATCATCGAATCATTTGGGTTGATCCAAAGGTCGTGGTTGTCTCCATGGGGAGGATTAAGTCTTGTCCAGGTTTTACCGCCATCTCTGGACCTGATGCCCGGGTTAGCCTGAGAGAAAACGTCAGATGCATTGAGCGGATTGACATCCACATTGATATAGTAAAATGGCCTGTTGACAAGGTCTTCGTTGTCGCTTACATGGACGAATGACTCTCCCTGGTCATCGGAGCGATAAAGCCCCTGCTCCTTTACTGGAGCTTCAACAATGGCATAGAGCCTGAGCGGGTCAGCCGCACTCACTCCGAGGTCTATTTTGCCTATAAGACCTTCAGGCAGACCTTTTGTCTTTTTTTCCCAGGTTTTGCCTCCGTCTTTCGACTTGTATATTCCGCCCTCCTGGTATCCCCCACTGATGATTGTCCAGGGTGTTCTTTTGAACCTATACATGGAGGCGTACACAATATTTGGGTTATTGGGTGCGAATTCAAGATCTACTGCACCTACCGAGTCGGAATCATAAAGCACCTTGTCCCAGGTAGTGCCGCCGTCTGTCGATTTATAAACGCCCCGCTCTTCATTGTTTTGAAATGCCTGCCCCATGGCTGCCACAAAAACTGTTTTTGGGTCGGTCGGATCAATCTCCACAGCGCCAATCTGCCCAACTTTCTCAAGTCCCAGGTGGCTCCAGGTTTTCCCTGCATCAGTTGATTTGTATACACCTTTTCCTGTGATCACATTGGAGCGGATGCCGTCAGTGCCTGTGCCTACGTAGATAATATTTGGATCGGTGGCCGCTACTCTGATGGCACCGATTGAGCCAGTGGCAAAATACCCGTCCGATATGTTTTTCCAATTGATGCCATAGTCGGTAGTTTTCCAAACGCCACCACCAGTTGCTCCCATATAAAATGTGCCTGGCTCGCTTGGAACACCCGTCACCGTAGTAACACGGCCACCCCGGGTTGGTCCAACATTCCGAAACTGAAAGGCCTGGTATATTTGTTTTTCGGACGGCTGAGCCTGCAAAGGAAAATTAGCCAAAAGAGCCAAAAAAACGGCACCGGCGGCATTTAGGAGGGCACTTTTTTTCATGAGTAAGGTCGCTTGTTCTAATGTCCCGAAGTTAGAAAAGTTGGTTCACAGGGTTAAGCCGTTTGTATAAAACTAGCTTACTGCGAAAACTATGACCAGATTCAGACTACTAGCTCTGCTCCTCTGCTGTCTTTTTTCTCGACGATTGCTTACCCATGCCTCTGGTAAGCTTTGACACGTGACCCTGTACCATTCGGTCGACCTTTTCTCCTTTTCCTGACAGCTTACTTCTCATAAAGCTCTCAAGCGGCATGAGACAAAAAGCCACCGCTACCTGTAGAAAGAAGGACAAAACCGGCGAAGAATCTGTCTCAAAATTTGCCTCGACTATTGTCTGGATAAACTCAATGATCATGATGATTGTGAGGAAGGTAAGCAAGCGATTAAGCACCAGCACAACCATTCGGTCGCTTTTCGTAAGTCTTGAGCTCAAAAACAGCAGCATAGCGAAAAACAGAAACTCCGCTGCATAAAACCACGGCCGCTGCCAATAAGGTGGCACAACGGTAAAGAAAATGGACTCAAGTGGCTTCACGACGCCAAAGCTATTGCGGGTTTCTATCTGCAATTCGTACTTATCTGACGGCAAATAGGAGAATTGTATTGTATTGTTATCCAGCGACCACTCGGACCATTGCTCATTCAAACCAAGCAATCGGTACCTGTACTCTATCTTAAGGATACCCGAATATTCCGTTTGATGGTAAAAAAAGCTCAGCGAGCTGTTCTCCTGCTCCACTCTCAATTTGGTATCAATTGGCAGTAGTTGATTATTGACCGACCTGATGTGCTTAAGAAATGGATTATAGTTGGCCTCAAATGCCTTGTTGTGGTCTATGCGATAGAAATTGTTATCAGCGGTAACCACCCACAAATCACCATCTTTTTCAAAGTCAATCGAAACAATATGGTCAAAAAGATTAAGAAAAGTAAAGGCGCCATTGGCCTCGGTTTTGGAGCCCATTTTATGCCAAAACCGTCCATCAGATACGAGCAAATGCCCGGCGGAACTTATGTAGCGGCTGGGTTCTGACATGCCCAGCCAGTCAAACTTCTCAAGTGTATCACCCGTCAGCTTGAAAAAGCCTTTTGCGTGCATAAATACCACGCCAAGGTTGGCATCGTCAATACCCATTACGGGGTCAAGGTAGTCGTTCTTGATGGGGACTTCCCCAGCCTCGACAAGGGTATTATTCTCAATCTTAGCCCAATAAAGCTTCTGCGAGGTACACAGCCAGATTTTGCCGGTTCTGTCTTTGAAAATGAATTGGATAAAGTCATCTACATTCTCAAGCAAGATGGTTTCTTTCCATTTTCCATCTTCGTTCACAACTGTTAGCAGCCCGCCCCGGTAGGTTGATATCAGAATAAGGTTCTGAGCATCGTCATAAAACACTCTCCTCACCGCCTCTGAATATATTTGAACTGCTGCGTCTTCCTTAACAATAAAAACGCCTGCCAGACCAGCAGCCATCATTTCATCATCATTAATGGGCACCAGCTGGTTGATTCGGCCTTCTACTCCCTTTATTTTCTTATAAACATAAGTGATGCTTTGCAACTCCTTCTTCACCCTTCTCACCATGACCGGCTCTGCGGTAGCAGTCTTCTTTTTCCCTCCAATTTGACTTCTTGCCTTGGCGATGGCGGAAGCGACAACGGCTTTCTTAGGTGCCTCCGGTTCTTCTTTCTCCTCTTCCTTGTCTTCTTCCCCCTTATTCTTTTTCAAAAAGGAAAACAAACCACCCTTCTTCTTTTTATCATCTTCCGGTTCTTCTTCGGCCACAGGCTCCTTTGTTGTTTCATCCACTTTCTCATCTTTCTTATTGAAACGAAAAAACGAAAAAAGGCCGTCGCTATCCTTTTTGTCTTCCTCTCTGTCGTCGGCAACGGTTAGCTGCGTGTCGGGATTCTTTTTTATATAGTAGACGATCTCGTCAAAGTTCTTGACCTGATCCAGATAAAAAAGTCCCAGGTTGGTACCGGCAAATACTCTTTCGTCGAAATGCCGGGAAGTGTACAGCGTGCCATCAAGGCCCGGGTAGTAGTTGTAAGACTTGAACGGGATATTTGGTGACACTCTGGTGTATCCATAAGGATGCGCTACCCACAGTCCGGTGTCTTTGTCTCTGAATAATGTCTGGGTTTCGTTATCGGGCAGGCCGGTGTGGAAATTGACGATCTGATCCAGCTTTCTTCCCTTGACATCTACGAACACAACCCCACCTCGTAACGTACCCACTGCCACAAGGTCATCACTCATCCATGTCACGGAAAGAATCCTTGCTTCCTCCAGATACCCCTCATCGTCGAGTTTTAGCGGCACTAGTTGACCGCCTACGATCTGGTAGAGTTCATTTTTTCTATTGGCCCCAATCCATTGGTTACTGGCCGACTCGCTCCACCCCAGCCACGGGCCATTCTCTACAAATCTCGAAGGCAGCACTCCCTGTCCTTTGATCAGAAAGGTAGTGTCTGCATTGAACGCAACCAGCTTTGAGTCAAAAACACCAATTTGTGTGACAGGTAGTGCCGTAGCTATTTTTTCCAATTTTTTTGACGACGGATCATAAGCGAAAGCACTTTTTCCGTCGGTCATCACAAGCTCCTCACCATAACTAATGAGCTGCGTCATGGAGAGAGTCTGGCTTGAAGAATCGTTCAGGCTTTTGAACGTAAGGTTTCCAAAACCGTCAGTTGTGAGCATGCCAAAGCCATACGTACCTGCCAGGTAAATTATGGAGTCGTTAAGAGAAATAGAGAAGGTTGGCCCAGGGGTTTCTATCAAGTCCCAGCTAGTGCCATCAAACTGCAAAAGCCCCTGTCTGTTGGCAAAGTAAAGCCTCCCAAAATCATCTTGCTGGATGCTATAGTTGATTTGATCCCTTTTGTTTTCAATGGGAGTAAAATGAGTTTGGTAGTAGTAGCCAGATTGGGCTACCACCGTAGGTGTAATTGACAGAAATAGAAGCAGGCCAACAAGTAAACGTCTCATATGGGATCAAGGTCGAACCCTAAAATTACGGAATTTCGGAATGCCAAGTAACTGCGAACGATTAAGAAGTTGTGAATACTTTTTGAAAGGCAGTATTGGAACTTCGGGCTTACTTGAATACCAACTGAAGCCAGCCGTAAAACTCCATTAGCCAGGCCACCCCAACATGAAGCACGACACCTCCCCATATGTTCCGACTGTTAAGGGAAATAATACCCAAAACATAGCCCCCAATAGCTGAGCTGATAGCTTCAGTCATGGGCTTGCCAAAGTGCAGAAAAACGTAAGACGGCACCATAACAAGCACGGCATAGGCTCCAAAATACCGATAGAAAGCCAGCACGAGCACACCTCTGTAGAATAGCTCAACCGACACGAAATCACTCCCGTACGCTATTTCGTAGATCAGCAAAGGCCACCATTGACTTATGCCTAACTCGGTAGCTAGTTCCGGTCCTTTGGTACGCATGTAGCGAGGATAGTAGGCCTGTAAGTCCTGAAAAAAAGAAGCAAGGCCGATCACTACCACCATACCCAGAAACAACAGTGCGTAAGGCTTCCAGTCCCAGTGAGTAGAGCGTAATCCGTAAAATGATTTGTACTTGTCCCTCTCGAACAACAGATATAAGATCACTACGGGCAGCAAAACATTAACGAGGCTGTCTGCCTTTCTAAATGTGTAGCTGGCGAAATAGTATTCGTTGCCATTCAGCCCGGCGACCAATCCATCAAATGGTTTCCAGTATTGCGACAAGCCCGACACTGCAAACACCAGAACGGCCCGTAACCAAAAGCCAGTGTCTCTTGCCCAGGCCTTTTCTCCCTTGAAATGATAAACAAGCAGAGCTGCAACGATGAAAGGAAACATATTGAATGCGGCAACTAACACCCAGCGCAACGCCGGACTATGACCTTTAATGACGTACTCATCGTAAAAGTCGAGGGAAAAGTTGAAACCAACACTGATACCAATGAACAGTAATAGGCTCAGGTAGAGGCCTGGATGAAAATTGGCCTTTTGAAAATCTATCAACTGACGAACAAGTGCTTTCATATTAGAATCTATAGCTGATTTTTGCTCGCATATACCGGTGGTTTTCAGCGCCCTTCACTTCTCTGGAAGTAGTTTTAAATGATAACTCGAAGTCAGCCTTTTTGTAAGCCAGCACAGCACCGTAGGTTTGACGCAAAACCGCTTTTTCCGAACGTTCATGGTACATGCTCTCAGGCCCAATAAAGTTACCATCGATGGTGGCATTATAAAGCACATAACTCGTTTGCCAGCTTGCCACCAGGTACCACTCAATGAGCTTACCACTCCCCTTTGCTGCATTCAAAAGACTGTTGGTCAAATGACTTTTATTCAGGCTTCCCGGCAACCCATATCTCAATGTCACTTCTTGCGATACTTGATCGAGCACCGTGCCTACAGACATGGATGTGGAGCTCACCACGTCCAGTTTTTCACTAATCGCCCATTGCTTTAAATATGAAGGTGTCAAAGTCAACACCGGCGTATTGTTGATCTGGTAATCCCAACCCCTGGGAAGCCGTATGCCCAGGCTGCCGTGCCACCAACGCATCAACTCCGCCGTTTTGATTGCCGGGCCGAGCCAACCCACATCAGCTTTCATGGTAAAAGCACTTGATGGTCTAAGATAATTCAGCTGAACTCCCAGGGTGGCCATCCCGGCATAAGGTCGATCAAGCTGCTCTAACTTATCCCAAAGGATGTTTTTAGGTGTATAGATGTAATGAGAGAAAACAACCTCAGAAGAGTATATGCTTCCTTCTTTCGGGCGACTGAAAGGTAGTCGGCTTTTCAAACTGCTGTATGACGCAAATATGCCGCTTGAGTAGTATCTGTCATAACTAGTGAAGAAGTATGCGTCGTTGTCAACGGCGAGTTGAACCTGCCTCAAAAAGGTGCTATCCGGATCACTCCCGGCAATGACAGTGGCCACCCATGGCCACCCCTGAAACCCAAACACTAAACATAAAAGGAAATTGATCTTTCGGGCCATCAAAAAGCGACTTTCAGGGCGTTCTTTTTTTGAAGGGCTGAAGTTAAACTATTTTTCAGATACGGTCATCCCATGCTTTGGGCAACTTCCGAAGCCGTGAGTACAAAAAATGGGTAGAAAAGCAAAGCCCCGATAATTATCGGGGCATGCTTAGTATATGAGTATTAGCACAGTAATGCCTAAATATCGAATAAAATTTGAATAAATCTTAATATTACCGTATTAAGGATTATGTCTCATCACATATATTTAACGAAAATAGTTCGGTGATCTATCAACAGCCTACCTGTTAAAATACCCCTATTTCTTCAAAAACCTTCCTCAAACTTAGTCTGACTACTTTACCAAACTTTGAGGCAGACTTACTCATATACTAAATTTTCCTATCAAGCTTCACCTCCTGAAGATCGGACTTGCTCACCTTTTTATTGAAGGAGACAATGTCCTTTTCGAGGATGTTCCGATAAGATGTCATGTGCCCATCCAGCTCCCCTTTCAAGAGGTCAAATACCTCGTAAGAGCCCTTGGTTGGTTTTCCGTCGCCACTTTCTACACTCTTTCGCAGGTAGGCCAGCCTGTTGTTCAACCTTATCGGGAAATTCAACGGGTCTTGCGAACTCTGATTTTTCACCTGATAAAGCGCTTCCTCAACGGTAGAAAGCTTAGACAAAAGCACCTCGGCGTCCTTTTTCAAAGCCTTGTTTTGCATCACTAGTGTATCTATTTGCGACTTCAGTGTCCGTATGTCTTTTACAGTCTGATTCGCCATGGAAGTCGCATTTTTGATCCTCATCGCCAGTTCAAATTGTTCTCTGACGTCTGCCTCGGTCACGCCTGTAATCCTTGGGTCAAGCGCCACTTCAATATTCTTGGTTTGCACTTCACCATTTACAGCTACACTCACTGTATACTTTCCCGGAGGCGCATAAGGCCCAAGCTGTGGCCTGGCAGACCATATAATCATGCCCTCAAAGTCGACAGCACCAGGATATCTTAAGTTCCACTCGTACTTATTGAGTCCCTGAGCGGTAGTTGGTGCCGTAGGCAGGCTTCCATACCACCTGGCCGACTCATCTTCGTCCTTCTTTGGCTCTGGTAACGTCCCCTTTTCCTCCAAAATCACGGTACCACTGGCGTCCTTAATGGTAACTACTACCTCATCGGCCTGTTTTGGCAGGAAGTAGCTGATTGTAGCACTTTCCACTCGTCTAACAGCCCTGTCAGGCTCAAAAAGTGTATAGTTGGGATTACCAGCGAGCTTAGCATACTCTCTCAGGGGCCCAATATCATCGAGTATGTAGACCGAGCGACCATGCGTACCCGCCACCAAATCTCTGTCGGTCACCATCAAATCTGCAATTTGCGTGTCTGGCATATTCAGCTGTAGGGCATTCCAATTGGCACCATCGTCAAACGACACCCAAACGGTGTGCTCTCCACCTGCATACAGCAAGCCTGGAACTTTGATATCCTCTCTGATAGTATGCAGGTAATCATCTGATCTGATGCCACTGATTATTTTTGTCCATGTTTTGCCATAGTCGTGCGTTTTCCACAAATAAGGAGCCCTGTCGTCCATTTGATAGCGCTTTCCAGCCACGTAAGCAGTGCCTGGGTGATGACGTGAAGCATCGATGATACTTACCCTTGTGTCCTTTGGCATATCGGGCGGCGTGATATTGCTCCATGTCTTCCCAAAGTCTCTTGTAATATGCACCAGGCCATCATCTGAGCCAGCCCAAATCGTGTTGACATCGTGGTAGCTGGGCGCCAATGCAAACACAGTCGCATAAATCTCAGGCCCGTTCATATCCATGGTGAGTGCTCCACCTGACATGCCTAGCGTGGCCGGGTCGGCGTAGGTCAAATCAGGGCTTATCTTTTGCCATGACTGGCCTTCATCGGCAGACACCCACACATGCTGTGAGCAAGTAAAAAGAAGGTTATTGTCTACAGGTGAAAACACGATAGGAAATGTCCATTGCCAGCGTTCAGGCAATGATGACGAAGGTTCACCTGAAAAGAAGCGTGGATAAACCTGCACGTCTCTTTCATGACCTGTTGCCCTGTTATAGCGTGTCAATAGTGCTCCCTGGCTTCCTGCGTAGAAAATATCTGGGTTCTTAGGATCCTGAGCGATGTAGCCGCTTTCTCCACCACCTGGTGAATAGTAGTACTCGGTTTTCGGTCCTCTGGCGGTCATAAAATCCCAACCGTCGCTTGGAATACACATCGTGGAATTGTCCTGCTGAGCTCCACAAATGTGATATGGAAAGTCGTTAGTCACCATGATGTGATAAAACTGAGCCGTCGGGAAGTCCAGATCGGTCCAGGTTTTGCCACCGTTGACTGATACTGTGCCACCACCATCATTGGAGGCAATCATTCGCATGGGGTCGTTGGGATCAATCCAGAGATCGTGGTTGTCACCATGTGGCGGTCTGATTGTGACGTCAAACTTTTCACCGCCATCTGTCGACTTATAAAAGCCCACGTTTAACCCATATACCGTGTTCTCGTCTTTTGGATCGGCGTAAATACGGCTGTAGTAAAACGCTCTTTGCCTGAGCTTGCGTTCGTCATTTACCTGCTTCCAGGTTTTCCCGGCATCGTCGGAGCGAAACACACCGCCGTCGTTGGCTTCAACAACAGCCCATAGCCTGTTTGGATTAGCAGGCGAAACTGTCACGCCAATTTTACCGACAGGCCCTTTTGGCAACCCAGGGTTCCTGGTGAGTTCAATCCATGTATCGCCACCGTCAATTGACTTATAAAGGCCGCAGTCGGGGCCACCACCCCACATTTTGTAGGGCGTGCGGTATACTTGCCAGATAGTGGCATAAACTACCTTTGGGTTTGTTCTGTCAATGATGATATCAACACCGCCTGCTTTATCACTTTTGTAAAGCACTTTTTTCCAGTTCTTACCTCCGTCGGTTGTTCTGAAAATGCCTCTTTCTTCATTATTCCCATAAGGATGCCCCAGTGCAGCCACAAACACGATATCAGGATTCGTTGGGTCAACTCGCACCCTGGCAATCGCCTGAGTCTCTTTCAAACCAATGTTTTCCCAGGTTTTGCCAGCATCTACCGACTTGTAAACACCATCTCCCTGCATGATATTACCTCTGAACTGGGTTTCGCCGGTTCCTATATACACAATGTCGGGATTGGTTTCCGACACGGCCACGGCACCCACTGATGAGCTGGTCAGCTGGCCGTCGGTTACTGGTTTCCAGGTAGTGCCGCCATCAACAGTTTTCCAGAGGCCACCACCTACTGCCCCAAAGTAGTATTCGTTGGGCCGGGATGGACTTCCTGACGCACCCAGCGACCTTCCTCCCCTGTTAGGCCCCACATTTCTCCATTCAAAGGCTTTGGTTAACAAAGTATCAAGGGTAGTAATAGGCTTCGTGGGATAGCCTTCCGGTAGTTGCCTCGCTTTCATTGTAAACGAGAGCAAAATGCCCGTAACAAGTAAATAGTATCTGTTTAACTTCATATAATAATTGATAAATTGAACGATAGGGTAATATAGGGAGCGAACCATTTCGCTGGAAGCCGCTAATGGAAAAGCCTTTAAGACCCTGAGAAATCAGCTGTTGCTTACTCCTTCACACCAGGATTTACCCAAAGGTGACTGAACCAATGCCAATGACCGTCGCCGTCTTTTATGGTAATGGTGTACAGGGTTCTCCTGCTTCTCAGAGCGCTGCCTGGTTTTGCGGTGACCTCTATTTTGTCACCACTCTTTTTCTTCTCAAGTACACATGATCCTCCCTGCACAAAACACTGAAGTTGCGATTCCATCAGGTTTGACTGATCGAAAGTGACTTGTAAAGTGGGTGATGGACCATTGGCGGTCATCAGGAAGCTCTCCGGCTTCTCGGCAGTCACCTTCAATGCACGCATATTGGCTTTGGACACAAATTTTTCCAGTGACGAAAAGGCCGATGCCATCGGGAATCTCGGTAGGCTAAATAAATTGCTTTCGGCATGCATCACACCGGAGTTTTGAGCCAGCCCTGCCACAAACCCCATTTCTTGCACCACTTCGGCCATTTTTGGATCGAATTCACCATAAGGATAGGCAAATACTTTGGGCGTAATACCTAGTCGCTCCTTTATCAGCGCTTGTGCTGTTTCCACATCGTTGCGAAATGCCTCATACCTCGCCGGTGCTGCCTCATTCAAAAAGTAGGCATGAGAATGACTGTGATTTCCTATTTCTATTTTGTTCGACAGGCAATCTTCAAGCTGTTTCCAGTCCATGTAAGAGCTGCCCCCCACCGTTTCAGTATTGATGAACACGGTGGCAGGGAACCCATATTTCTTTAACAAGGGAAGGCCATTTTTGTAAAAGCTTTCGTAACCGTCGTCTATGGTAATAACAGCCACCCGTTCCCGCTCGCCTGGCTTTTTCAGGTAATCAACCGCCTCAGAAATGGTCAATACCTTAAAATCATTTTGTTTGAGATAGTTGAGATGGGCGTCAAAGTTTTCGATGGAGATGTTGGTAGAGGGATACCGGCTATCCCCCACCCTGTGGTAGACAAAACCGACCACCTCCCGGTTCATCTGCCCGAGCAGGGTACTACTGGCGGTCGTCAACAATAACGCCACCAACCACAACAACCGTATCGATAACATAGCCGAAAAGTTTAACGGTTCTTTCTTCAACAAAATACGCCGGATCGAGGCGATAATCATCGTACTGCGTCATCCTATTCTGCCGGATGATAGTTGCCAATTGTTCCACATACTCCTCACGCCTCTCAGAATAGTATTTGAGGTAAGGAAGCAAAACGTTCACGTTGTCAGTGGTATCTCTCGCTTCTCTGAATCTCCGGTAAGCCCTGCTCCTGGCTACTAATCCAAAGTAACCATAAATAGAAGCCGACACATCGTCGTACTTTCTAAGGTAGATCGCCTGGCCGTTCCTTGAGTAGATGGACTTGATTCTCGGTTCGCCCGACCGGTACGACCAGATACCAAAGAGGTTATTGGCCTGTTGAAATATGCGTGAGGTGCCCCAGCCAGATTCTACTGCCGCCTGCGCCAGAATGATGCTGTTGGGATGGGTTTTCATGCGGCGAAGCAACAACTCTCCGGAAGCAGTTTTATAAAACTCACTTTGTTCGAAATAAAAGGCACTGTCCTCCTGTAGCCAAATGGGCTTGTTCAGTATTTCTCTGATTTGATTTCGTTCGTCCTCTATCCTGTGCTTCGCCAAAAGAATGGAAGGCAATAGGGCGGAAATGAACTTTAGCTTGGCCTGATCCGGAGGCAGTTGGTCAATTCCTTCAATTTCATGATACAGAATAGGTGCCACCAACGAATCGACCAGTAGCTCAATGCTATCCGGGTGGTTGGCCAATACTTCCCTGGTTTTGATATAATGAGTCCTGTCAATTGAAAAATTGACAAGAACAGCAGCAAAACCTACCAGGATTAGCAGAATGACAAAAATGATCGTCTTTCTCAAAAAGGGTGTTTAGTTGATCAATCTATCTTTTAAGATAAGCTATTAAATCGGACATTTGGTCAACGGAGATGGAATTTTCAAATCCCGCAGGCATCGCCGATATGTTCGAAGCTCTCAACGACGATATTTCATTTCGGTTTACGGTCGTTACATTACCAGCGGCATCTTTGATACTTAACGATGAGGCTGTTTCTGACGCAATCACTCCTGTTATTTGCTCACCGCTTTTATTTTCCAACTCCCAGGTTTCAAACCCGTCGGCGATTGATCGATTGGGGTTGATGATATCGGCCAGAATAAACGACGCATCCCTGTTTCTAATAGTGCCGAGATCAGGACCAAAACTACTCCCACCTTCTCCTCCTTTTTGATGGCACACAGCGCAATTGGCCTTAAATACAGCCGCTCCAGCCACCTGATCACCCTTCACATCAAGTGCCTGCTGATATTTTTTTACTAATTCTCCGGGAGCCTCATTACTCGCCGCAAGCAGTCGCCTCGCCTTTTCCCGCACGCCGTCGGTATAGCTGTTCATCAGCCTTACCTTGCGTGGCCAGGCAATCGTAGCCTGGTCAATACTCCCCGCTTCCACTGCATCGAGCAATGAATGAGAGCCGGATTCACTGTTGAGAAGATGTCCCATAGCATGATCTCTTACGCCGGGAGTAAGGCTGCCCCAGCGTTTCACAATGAGCTGAGAGGCGGCCTGGCTGTTGGTAGCCACTATGGCGTTGATAGCACCCTCTTGCACGGCATCTGGCTCCTGCGCAGACACCAGCGTAGATAATCTTTCTACATAGGCCCCATTGTCAGACTTGGTTAACAAAAGTAACGCATCAGTTCTTAAGCCCGGACTGGCTCCATCGTTCAGTGCCAGTTGCAACGCCTTCTCCTGAACATCCGCCAAATCCGATGCCTCAATGCCAGGCAAGTGGGTAAGCAGTTTCATGCTGGCTGTCCTGATTTCGGCTGGCGTGCCAGCACTTAATTGAGCCTTTAGAAGTTTTATCTCGGCTTTAGCACTTCCAGCCTCAAGTCCACTTCTTCTTACAACTTTTTCAATTCCATCAAGTACGGCAGACTTCCACCATGCATCCCGCTCTATTTGGTTGCCAGAGAGTACCTTCCCAAGGATCTTTGACGTGGCGGCTTTATCTCCGGAGAGGGCCACAACAGCGGCACAATTAGAGAAAAACATGGCCGTTCCCTCCGAGGGAGTATCCGTCAACGTTCTCATGGCCTCCGATAGCAACTCACTTTCTTTCCCGTAGCTCGCACTCAGTGCCGCTACCTGTACCCATCGATCACCAATGTCCTTCCGAAGCAGTTCATTACGAGCCTCAGTGGCCTCTTCGGTCTCAACAAAGCCCAGCGTACATAAAAGCTGAAACCGTACCCTGGCGTCAGCATCGCCGGACATACCAATCAGGGTTGTAGCCAATTTTGGCCATGCGGTCAGGTGTATTTCGGCCAACCTGATGGCATTTTCCCTTACACCAGCCACCTGGTGTTTCAATCCCCTCTCTATGAACTCATTAGTCAATTGACCTCTGCCTTCCAGGGCCCAAAGCCCATGCAAAAACCCAACTGCACTCTCAGTGCTGGCCACATAGTCAATCAGCATATCGTTTGGCACCAAAGCTTCGTTGGCTACAATCAGGCGCTGTGCATTTCTCCGCCACCATATATTGTCGCTGCCCAGCAACGCCACAATTTCATCCGGGCTCATACCAGGAATGTCTATTTCGTCCGCCCAGCTCATTGGAGCAGTTCCCTTAGGCGATATCCTGTAAATTCTACCTTGATTCGAGCCATTGTACAGTGCTCCTGAGTTATTCACCTCTTCTGACATCCACTCAGGATGCTCAACGATCTGTCGATAATAGTCGATCATGTACAAAGCACCGTCGGGGCCAACATAAAACTGAACAGGCCTGAACCAGCCATCTGTAGAAGCCAGAAACTCCTTGTTCTCAACCAACCTGCTTGCATTGAACGAGGCACCTTTGGCAGTAACCCTATCCGCATGTACCAGATTATGCACTGGCTCTGCCACAAAAGTCACATTCTCAAAGCCTTTGATCAAACCGCCCTGGTACCACGTAACGCCACACGAGGAAGTAATAACGCCGACATCGGTCAACAGCTGATGGGCAGGATTTTGTGTGATGGGAAATACCTCTGCTGCACTACCATGATCCGGAATGTTCTCCATGGCATCGGCAACAACCAGGTTGGGATTGCGGGCCAGGTACCTGGCAGGAATCACCTCAGTGAAAAGATGGTCAGCATTGCTGGTGCCAAAATGGCGGCCCCAGGCGTCGAAAGTTTGCCCGTATTGCGACTCGCCTGAAAGCATCTCTAATTGGAAGGAATCAGGCATGAACCTTACGTTCCGGCCATTGGCGTCAATTGGCAACTTTGGTGCGCTATCATTGGCTGGAAAATGCACCTCACTCCCCTCGTCGCTAAATTCTTTAACGCTTACTTTGGGAGTCACCATTCCCTGATGCGCTACATAAATCCAGTTGTCGAGGCCATACACGGGTGTATTGGCAATGTGCTGCGGATTAGTCACGGCAAATCCGGTCAAGACTACTTCTCTCTTATCAGCCTTTCCATCACCGTTTGTATCTTCGAGGTAGAGTACATCCGGCACGTCTACAACGATCAGCCCATTCTTCCATCTCATGAGGCCTGTGGGTAATTTAAGCCCGTCCGCAAACACGACGGCTTCGTCAAACTGCCCGTCTGCGTCTGTGTCCAGCAGTTGTTTTATCACACCGCTGCCGGACAAGTCCAGGGGGTACCCATGCATTTCGAGCACATAGGTTCTTCCCAGCTCATCTACTTCCATAGCCACAGGATCTGCCACCAGTGGTTCCGACGCAATAAGTTCGATTTGGAGGCCCTCGTATAGTTCGAAAGAAGTCAGGGCCTCTTTTGCTAACTGCTCAGCTTCTTCTTTGTCCCGCTGCGAGGCGCAAGAAGACAAGACGACCACAAGAGAAAAAACGAAGGTTTGCTTAAAAGTCATAAGGTAGGTTGGGGTGTGTTGCGACAACAATTTATCAAAAACGCACCTAATCCTTTAACCCGCCAACATAAAATTAGCTGAGAATAAATTTAAGGTCGGCAGGAGAGTATTTCACAGACTTCAGGGTCTTTCTGTCCCCGGTTCTGAACACGAGGTACAGTCCGTCCGCTTCCTCATAGTGGCATTCAACACCTTGTGCCTTGTAGTGGTTGACTGTGGCTTCAGCTTCTTCAATTGTCTTGCAGGTTTTGCTCATATTGGAGCGCTGCACCTCATCAAAAAGCTCTTTGAATTGCCCACCCAAGCCAAATTCAAGCACAGCACCACTGAGCACATACTGCAGGTCGCACAAAGCGTCAGCTATTTCTACGATGTCCTTTGCCTGAATAGCCTCTTCCAATTCTTTTAGTTCCTCAGCCAGAAGGTTCACTCTGAGGGCACACCGG
Source organism: Imperialibacter sp. (assembly GCF_040222815.1). Taxonomy (GTDB): domain Bacteria; phylum Bacteroidota; class Bacteroidia; order Cytophagales; family Cyclobacteriaceae; genus Imperialibacter. The sequence continues at coordinate 316,203 of NZ_JAVKCH010000001.1, forward strand.
TCAGCAGAAGGAACAGTAGCCTCTGGCAGTATCGGGTGGCCAAAAGTCCGGTGAAATTTTGCTACATCATTAAGAGAATCAGGCGATTGCATAAAGTGGGGTTTTAGTCTGCATAAATAATCGGATTCTAAAATCCGCCGTTTTACTTTTACAGTCAACCATGAGTGAAGAAAAACTTATCCACAGCGAGCCAGAGCCGCACGGAAAACTCAGCATTATTTACCAGGATGAGTATTTGGTGGCCATCAATAAGCCTAATCGGCTTCTCGTTCACAAAACCAGAATTGCAGAGGAAAAGCATTTTTTTGCGAATAGGCTGCTGGCCGACCAAATAGGCTGCGAGGTATATCCGGTGCATCGAATCGACAGGGCCACTTCGGGAGTATTGCTTTTCGCCTATTCTCCTCAGGGAGTAGCCATGACCCAATCGCTCTTTATGAAAGGCGAAGTAATGAAGGAATACCTGGCAGTGGTTCGGGGCTTTGTAGCAGAAACAGGATCGACAAACGAGTCGTTGGTTAAACATGAAACAGGGGTTGAGCAGACCGCTTTGACTGACTATGAAAGGCTAAATACTGTCGAGGTCGCCATTTCGGTGAATAAATACCCAACCTCAAGGTATTCCCTCGTGAGAATGCTGCCAAAAACAGGCCGCACTCACCAACTCCGACGTCATTTCAATCACATGGGGCATCCGATAGTTGGCGACACCAAGTATGGAGACCTCAGACACAACAGGATGTTCGAAAGAGAATGGGGCATCACTTCGCTCCTTCTTCATGCCCACAAACTCACTTTTATTCACCCGTTTTCAACCCAAGAGGTAAGGCTTCAAGCCCCGCTGTCGCCTGATTTTGTAAAAGCAATGGACACGTTCGCCTGGGTGAACAATTATTAAAACTTCAACCCAGGGCTTTCATAATTCGCATTGGATGATGCAAAACCAGACCAAGCCTGTATTTAATACAATTCCTTTAATTTTTTGAATTATTCAGTTAATCATTGTTAACCTAATATTAATTAATTAAATTTGTTGTTAACAATTTGGTAACATTAAAAGAAAGGAGCCATTATGAAAGGATTGTATGAGCGCAGGTTCAAGTATAGTCTGGACTATTTGGTGCTGGGTAAGCCTAAGAGAAAAGAGCGAGTGATCAATTGGTTGATTTTGGGCTTGGTAGCTTTTTTGGGCATTGTGCTTTCCATTTGAAATAGTCAAAAACAGATATACTTACCGAATGCGTTGGGCTCACAGCTCACTAAAAAGCAAAGGTCTCCTTTATCGGAGA
>NZ_JAVKCH010000002.1:0-1593 GCF_040222815.1 Imperialibacter sp.
GGTGTAGCTCAGGTTCACTTCAATATCGAGCGGAGAGGTTAAAAAATAGCCTTCTCTCGTTTCGCCCTGGGCGTAGAAAAGGCTGGCTCCGCTGCTTGCCACTGTTACTGTGCCGGTGTAGCTGTGGAAGGTGTTCACCACGTTGGCCGAATAGTTAATGGCCACTTTGGTATTGGCCAGTTCAGCCTCAATGTCGATGGATTTGAGCTCTTCTTTGTCGATGGTGAAGTTGTCGGATCGGCCGAAGTAGTACGGGTTTTCGAAGGCAGCGTCCACCAGGTTGTTGCTGTGGGCTTCCACATAGTATTCGCCGGTGGGCAGCGATACTTCTGCGGGTGCGGAAGAAAAGGGATCAAACACCATGACTTCGGTGCCGTTGGCGGCGAAAATGGTAACCCGGAAGTCGTCGGTGTTGACCGCCAGGGTTCGGCCATTGGCTGGTTCGGAGGTGATGTTGAGAGATAGGTTGAGGGACAGGTAGCCGTAGTCCAGAGGTTCCGGCGTATCTTTCTCATTTCGGTCGCAGGAAATGAAAAATATGCTCATAGCAAAAGCGAGAATTAGTTTTTTCATTTTTGTTATATTGATATACATATTTTCTTCTACCGCCAAATTGAACTCAATTAGTCTTTGATGCACCTGATGGAAAGTCCCAATTCTTTTTCGTTGTTGTTAAGCAGTAGATAAGGCGCACCAATAGTTAATTGAGCAACATTCGCATGTGAAGCGGAAGCTGCGCTGCTCCAAAATCGTCCTATAATTTTTAAGCTATTGAAATAACCTCCGCTATTTCTCAATCCAGCACCTCTCCCACTAAATCCTGATTCATTTGTAGAAGTCTCATTTGGTGCCATCCAGGTTAATTCTCCTGCCTCTTTTAGTTTATCACCTGCACTGGAAGTTCCACCAAGTGTTGTTGAAAGGTTATACCATTCGGTAAAACTGGGTATATGCCAGTCTGCCGGACATGCACCATTCACTCCGCTTGGAACAGCATCACTACTTCCTTCACCTTCCATAGCTGCATACCAATTATACAAGACTCCATAAGTTTCGTAATTAGGTAATTGGATTGCCACTGATCTATCATTGCCGTCGTAGTCATAAATTCCGTATCCAGAAATTTTGCTAGCCCCCGTTGATACAAATTCTTGATTATTATGAATCTCAGGCAGATATCTTAAATTTTCACTCATCCAAACTTGATCACCTATTTGCACAGTTCCGTATACTTCACCGTCCCTTTCATCAATCCATTCCTCTCCAGGCGTCCAATTGGCATTTGGGTTGCCTGTCGCATCTCCCAAATCAATATCTACCGTATCAAAACCCTCATCCACAGTGATATTAAACACCACCTTGCCATCTTCCAGCGTGGCGTCCACATTGATATTGTACAGGGTTCTGGGTTGTGGATCGGCTATGGAGGCCGTGAAAGTCCGGTCATTGGTGGTGCCGTCCAGCTTGGTGTAGCTCAGGTTCACTTCAATATCGAGCGGAGAGGTTAAAAAATAGCCTTCTCTCGTTTCGCCCTGGGCGTAGAAAAGGCTGGCTCCGCTGCTTGCCACTGTTACTGTGCCGGTGTAGCTGTGG
>NZ_JAVKCH010000003.1:0-36438 GCF_040222815.1 Imperialibacter sp.
CTGATTTGATCGTACTTCCAGATGCTTCCAGGAAGCTATTCACTGTAACCACTCCGACAGGATCGATATGCAGGGTTGATCCAGCATTTACAATTAGGGAATCTATGGTCGGACTAGCTCCTCCATTATAACTGTTCCCCAGATATTGGTTATCTGAAATCGACACCTTATTAGCTGTAAAGTTTCCTGATAGCTCTCCGCCAAACGGGGCTAATTCAATATTGTGATAGGTGTAATTTCTCATTAACCCAGACCCATTGCAAATAATCGTCGACGTTCCAGCATCCATCACCGTCAGACCGTAACTATTAAATTGGTAACCAGTAGTTAGTGTTGATGACCCTAAAATGAGTGAGGTAAATCCCTGAAATCCTGTAGCATCGAATTGATTCATCGACATGTCAAACCCATTTGTATTTAAGGTTCCACGATATAATCTAATATTTTGACTGGTAACCAAATCACTTAAAAGAGTCCACTCGCCGTCTCCAAGGAAGGTAAATGTTCCAAGCACAGGAATATTAGCGAAATCTATTGTGCTTATTGTATCTGATTCGAATTTCCAAGCCCCTCCACCAGATATACTCATTTCGGAGCTAAACTTTAGACTACCCGTTAGTGTCAGCCCGTTACTCTGCCTATTGAATAATGGTGAGTGGGCGACATCTACCCATTCCATGTTCTTTGCCGAAGCTTCTATATCCAATACTACAGTATCAGCATCATTAAATGAATTTTGATCAAATACAACATTATCATTTACCCCCGGCACAGAATCAGCGAACACTGTCCCCCCAGATGATGTCGCCCAATGATTTGAATAATCGCTCCAATTACCGGAGCCACCTACCCAATACCACGTACCTGTCGGCGGATTGTCGAGTTCCTCACATGTTGCGGTTGGATAGAACATAACATTCGTATTATTCCCCAAGTCCACCGACCCCTTAGCCGCATTCAAACTGCCCCCCGTAAGATTCAAATCTTGGACCGATAGGTTTTCAGCGCAAATTTCTTCCGGCAAAATTAGTGTGGCAAGAGTGCCTGCCAAGTTAGATTTTAGCGTAGTAGGAAAATCTTTATTATCAGTAATTTCGAAGTGATCGTAAACAGTCGAGGTAACCGATTTGGCTAAGCTATAACTCTTCCCTGCAGCCAAAATCAAGGAATCTGTTCTAAAGTTGCCCGCAAATATCACTGAACCGTATGCAGTCATTTTATTGAAAATCGCATTATAAGGTGTGGCGGTGAACGAAAGCGATGAATTGAGGAACTCAACATCACCAAATGTCTGGCCCGATTTAGCCGTAAAAGTGCTGGTTGTTAAAAGCCCCATCATGTATATCTTCGAGGCACTTGCACTTAGTACGTCTATTCGCCTGGATATAAAACTCTCAGAAACATGTATTTCAGAGTTACCTAAAATTACCTCCTTATAAAGCCCATTGTTCGTGTTCCCGTTAAATCGTCCAACAATGAGCTTTTGGTTGTTTGTATTCAAAATACCATGTATAATACTAATTCCCTGCCCCGCAGTAGTTGTGTTGGTCTTCAATTCGTCGACCAAAGACCAGGAACCACCGCCCTGAAAGACTAAAGAGGCTGGGTAGGTATTCCCGGCGGTTTTTACCAAAAGCCCTGTGTTTGGAGAATCCAATACAACATTCTTGTAACCTGCCAGCGTCATCTGGTTCGAAAGACTTAGTGAACCGCTGACTGTTAACGTATTCGCTAAGCCCAGTGTTAGCGGCTTGGTAATTCCCTCAAAATCCAGGCTGGCTGAGAAGGCATCGACATTGACCACAACAATGCTGCCGGTGGAAAAAGAATTAGCATCAAAAAAAACATCATCAGAGGTAGTCGGCGCAGACGTGTGAAAGGTGATGCCGCCCGAAGTAGTCGCCCAATGGTGACTGAAGTCCGACCAGTTGCCTGAACCACCTACCCAGTAGTAGTCAGATGCTAAAAGCTCCCCTGACAGAATCAGACAGAGGCAAAGAGTAAAAAAAGTCTTCATAGTGATTAGATTGAGATGTGTATAAAAAATACGCTGAAATTTTAATGCGTTTAATATACATACTAATCACAAAATACACGTAAGGAGCTACTCAAATAGCTGTTAATTTAGCGTTATTTCTTTAACCATGAATGGTAACAGCAACAAGAATGTTTCCTATGCCACCTGAATGAAAAAACTATTTGTGTTCGCCATGCATCAAATCGTGTTACTCACACCTAAGCGCTTCCACCGGATTAACCCTGGTAGCCTTCACCGGCTGGATGCTGATAACCGCTGCACAAATGCCCGCAAGCGCAACCAACGGCAACATCAGCATCCACCAGCCTACCTCAATGCGATAGGCGAAGCTAACGAGGCACTCGGCAAGGAGGTAGTTGGCAACAGGAATCGACAGCAACGCCCAGGCTATAAGCGCTATGTAAGACGGTGAGAAAAAGACGAGAATACCTGAAGCGGTGGCTCCGAGTATCTTTCTGATGCAGATTCCCCTGTTTCTCCGTCTTACCTTGCAGGGTGTATCACTCAGCACTAATTTCCAGAACACCGACGAGCAACTGTTCCAGTAATGCAGGGCCCGGTTAAAACCTTCTTTTCTGTCATAAAAACAATAAAAGTGCTAGCTTGTAGTTCAGGTCGTTCCTGAAATTAATTTGCTTTGGTCAAGTGATGAACAGTCGATTAAAGAAAGAAAGAAAGAGCCCAGGGAATTACCGGAAGGTGGCTTATATTTCTTTAGCAAGCCAGACGGACACACCACAATAAAACAGATCTTAAACAAACACCTAACATGAAACACATTTTCTCCATTCTCGCTGTGTCACTTATTTTCTGCGCTGGCAGCTTTGCCCAGTCCGCTCAGAAGTTGCCACCCCTGTCGTTCGATCATTATGCCCTTTACGTCAAAGACATGAACGTTAGTGCTGAATTTTACATGAAAGCCCTTGGCCTGAAAGAAATGGATTGTCCTATCAAGGATGGCAGACACCGTTGGTTCTACCTGGGCAATGGGCAAGAGCTTCACATCATTCAGGGCGATAACAGCAAAATACAGATGGAAAAAAACATGCACATCTGTCTGCATACGTCAGATATAAAGCCCTATATGAAACATTTAACCGAAGTAGGCATCCCTTTTGAGAGCTGGCAGGGAAAACCTGGCGAATCGAATGTTCGCATTGATGGCGCCAGCCAAATATACATCGTAGACCCCGATGGGTATTGGGTGGAGATTAACGATGCGAATACGAAATAGTTAATAATTGGCGACTCCTGACCCCAACTGGCAAGCTATTTGTCTGAGTTGTTGCTTGGACTGATCATCAAACCAGGCATAAAAATTTTACTGTTATGGGTAGAATGACGCAACAACAAGTTAAACATCTTTATTGGAGAGCTGGCTTTGGTATTTCCAACAGGGAACTAAAAAGAGCTACTAAACGAGGACAAGCCCGCCTCGTCAAGCAACTGCTAAAACCAAGAGAGGTGACTCAATTGCAGCTGCGCAGTGAGGAATTCGTTAAGGAAGAAATACCTCCAAAAAAAATCAGCCCCTCCAGAATTAAGCAACAACAAAAACAGTACCTAAACTTTGACTGGCTCACTGAGATCATCTCTTCAGACTATGTTCTGAATGAGAAAATGTCACTCTTTTGGCACGGACATTTTGCTTGCAATATTGGAAACGCACATTACCTGAAAGACCTGGTTAATACCATACGAAAGAATGCACTTGGGAACTTTGACACCCTTCTGAGGGAGGTTTCCAAGTCGCCGGCGATAATGCAGTTTCTTAACACCGGACAAAATCAAAAGGAACACCCTAATGAAAATTTCGCTAGAGAGCTTTTAGAGTTGTTTACTCTTGGTATTGGCAATTACACGGAGGAGGACATCAAAGAAGTAGCAAAGGCTTTTACTGGCTGGAAGACCAATAAAGATGGTGACTTTTTTATCAACACAAAACAACATGACAATTCTCAAAAAACCTTCAAGGGGGTTACCGGCAACCTTGATGGAGATGGCATAATTGATATAATCCTTGAACAAAAGGAAACGAGTATCTTCATTTGCCAAAAGATTTATAAGTCATTTGTTAATGAGCAAGTGGACGATAAGCTTGTGGAACTAATGGCCGATGTATTCCGGCGGAACTACAATATTTCGGAGCTTATGGAGTTCATCTTTACGTCCGATTGGTTTTACTCCCAAAACAACATCGGCTGCAATATCAAATCACCGATTGACTTAGTAGTGGGGCTAAGCAAATCCTTTAAAGTTAGCTACACCAAGAAAGACGGCCTCCTGAGAGCTCAAAAAGCTCTAAATCAAAGACTATTTTATCCTCCAAATGTAGCAGGGTGGCCTGGGGGGAAAACGTGGATTGACAACTCCACTCTTGCTTACCGACTTAGACTCCCATCATTGATATTGAACAATGGCAGTCTGGATTGGGAGGATACTGATGGCGACGAAGACACTTACTTAGAAAGTGACCCTTCCAAACGAAACCTCTTTTCCTCTGTAGATTGGGATTTCTTTAAAAAAGATGTGAAAAAGCTTCCTCATGTTGAAATTCTAAGCCTTTTATTGCAAAGCAACCCTTTGACACTTCAGAACTATGAATACTCCTTTAACGAGACCGACTCAATTGAGGAATTTACGCTGGCTGTTCTAAGTCTACCCGAATACCAAACTTATTAGAAAGCATGAAAAGAAGACAGTTTATAAAGAGGACATCATTTGCGACATCGGCTGCATTCGTCCCGCTTTTCCTTAAACCCTTCGAAAGTAGTGGGTCAATTATGTTCGAAGGCCGAAACCTTGTTATTATTCAGCTATCAGGTGGAAATGACGGCCTCAACACCCTCGTGCCGTTCAATAACGACTTGTACTATCAAAACCGGGCAAAGATAGGCTTGCCAAAAAGTGACCTTATTCTTCTAAACGATGAAATTGGATTAAATCGTGGCCTCATGCCATTTAAGCGACTTTATGACCAGGGCCATCTGGCGATAATCAACTCTGTTGGCTACCCCAATCCAAACAGGTCGCACTTTCGGTCGATGGACATCTGGCATTCCGCCTCTGACTCGGATCAATACCTGTCTTCAGGATGGATAGGCAGGTATCTTGACGCTCAGTGCTACCCTTCCCACGGTGCCGTAGAGGCAACCTCAAGCCTTTCATTTGCATTAAAAGGAGAGAAGGTAAATGGATTTGCCACCGGGAGTTCACTCGGATCAATGAATAATCAAATCTATAATTCATTGTCAAAGAATTTTGCAGAAGATGGTAAAGAAATGTTGTCTGAAGGCAACCTTGGCTACCTGTATAAGACAATTGCAGACACCCACTCTTCTATAGCTTACCTCAAAGGAAAGATGGATCAATCTCCAAGCGGCAGGGAGTATCCCGGCACTAGTTTGGGACGAGATCTAAAACTGATTGCCGATTTAATTATTGGGGGATCCGAAACGTCGATCTATTATGCTTCATTGGGTGGTTTCGATTCTCACCAAAATCAGAGCAAAACTCAAGAGACTCGTCTAAGTATTTACGCCGATGCCGTCGAATCATTCGTAAATGATTTAACTAAAAACGGCAAATTCAAGGAGACCGTGATTTTCACGTTTTCTGAGTTTGGCAGGCGAGTGCAAGAAAATGCCAGTGAGGGGACGGATCATGGCACTGCAAATGTGGCCTTTGTCATTGGAGACAATCTTAAACGACAAGGCCTGGTCAATACCATGCCCGATCTTTCAAGTCTCGACCAAAACGGGGATTTAATTTATCAGGTTGATTTCAGGGCCATCTACTCCACCCTGTTGAGCAAGCATTTGAACGTGAAACATGAATCAATTATTGGTGGCTCATTTGATCCTTTGGATTTTTTGTGATTACCGTGTAAGTGACAGCATGACAATGTAGAATTTGAACGGCTGCAGAAGCTTTGGCTGCCAGGGTAAATGTTGCTAAAGATATGCAACCAGCCTGTATCATACGTTGTCACAACATTCATCGATAAAAAAGAGGTACCTTATCGAACGATTCAATGCTTTCACCGAACACGCAGGTTTACAAGGGTTACTTTGTTTCGTCTCACAACATTCAATATACTATGTTAAAACCCATACGCTGGCTACTGGTTTTCTTGTTTCCTTTGCTCAGCTGTAGTAAGGAAGACAATATCATTACCCCCCATGAGCTACTTTCAGCCCACACATGGGTTTCCAAAAGCTATGTTTTTGAAGATGAGCCAACGTCGACCTTCAATTGGGACTGCCTGTTTGATCAGGCCATACCCGAATACTCTTACGAGGCTGGCGACTACGGCCGACTTGAAGTAAATATGGAGCTAAGCTTTACCAAAGATAGCCTGTACAATAGAATACTATTTGTGTCGAGGTATTTAAAATGTGCCGGTTGCAGCGACTTTGAGTTTGTTGAGCAAACCAGCAACATCCTTGGGGCCATTTATGTGGCTGAAGATGAGAGGTTGTGGTTTGGAAGCAGGCAAGACCCGCTACAATATTTTTATCCAATAGAATACAAAAGCAGGAATGAGATAGTGATCAAAGAGTTTTTTGAAGTGTCGAATGTAGTGGGTAACTCCGAGTGCTTTTTTAATAATCAACCCTTACGAAGCAACAGGCAATATGGTATCGATTTCGTCTTCAAACCCAAATAATTTTAAAAAAATTGCAAAAAAATATTGCTCAGCAAATAACATTAATACTTGGCTAAATCCAACATAGCCAAAAAGTTCGTACTTAGAGAAAACAGGGCTTTCGCTTTTCCAGAGCCTATTTATTAAATCCTCAAATAGTCCAAGTATGTTATAATTTGTAACATAAGAAAGAGGTTCATTTTAATGAAATTGCACGCATCCATTAACTTTATGAGACCAGCATTATTAAAATATCACAATTTCGGTTACATTGAAATAGTTTTGTGTACCAACCTTTGAGCTTATGTACCGTTTTAGTCACTATTTGGGCCTCGCCGGGCTCATTGTTGTAGCACTGTCTACTGACGCATTTTCCCAGGGCAATTCTGTTGGCATCAACACCGCCACACCCAATCCCAACGCTGTCCTTCAACTCAGTTCACCCAACAATAACCAGGGCCTTCTTATTCCCCGCCTTACTACCTCCCAACGACTAGCCATGCAATTGCAGGCGTCGGAAAAAGGGCTGATGGTATTTGACGACACCGAAGGATTGTTTTACTATTGGAACGGATCAGCATGGAATAAATTGCTGGTATCACAAAATCTTCAAACGTTATCTCTTGATGGCAGTGTGCTTAAAGTGTCAGGCGCTAACGAAGTTGACCTGGCCGGTATTGACACTGACAAACAGAACCTTACATTTGAGGGCACCAACCTGTCCATCGACCGTGGCAACACAGTTGATTTAAGCAGCCTTATTACTACCAGCGACGCTGACCCTGAAAATGAACTTCAATCGCTGGAGTTCAGTAGCGGAGTATTGAAACTCACAAACGACCCCACCCTGGCTCAGGTTGACTTATCTAATTATGATACTGATGTAACCGACGATTTTGATGGCGACTACAACAGCCTGACGAACCTGCCAACGCTTTTTAGTGGTGATTTTGGTGATCTTGGGAACGTGCCCGCCGACCTTGCCGATGGTGATGATGTGGACGATGCGGATGCGGATGCTACTAACGAACTCAATACCACCTTTGCTTTCAGCGGAAACAACCTGCAACTAACAGATGCTGGTGGTACGCTGTCGGCGGATTTGACTCCATACATGGACAATACTGATGCGCAGGATCTGTCTTTGGCTGGAACAACGCTCAGTATTTCTGGTGGTACAGCGGCTGACCTTAGCTCACTGGTAAATGATGCTGACTTCGACCCAACCAACGAGATTCAAGACCTGGATCTGACTGCGAATACACTCACTATCACTAACAACGGATCGGCCACAAACATTGACTTAAGCCCTTACCAGCAAACTATTTCCAAAATCGGAAATACAGTTAGTCTTACAAGTGGTGGCTCTTTTGCTCTAGGATCGACTGCTCCATCCAGTGTTGGACAGGTGTTAAAATGGAATGGTTCAGATTGGGGAGCTGGCACTGATAATGTAAACGATGCTGATGCCGATGCTACCAATGAATTCCAGACACTTGGCCTTGCTGGCAACATCCTGTCACTGACAGGATCAGGAACAACCATTGATTTAACCCCTCTCGGCGTACTACCTGCCCAATCGGCACCATTGGCTGGATATTTCTTAGGCACCAATGGCGCTAACGCTAGCTGGATGCCTCTCGGTGCCTTAGCATTCGCCGATGACGTGAGCAGTGCTCAAATTCAAGATGGAGCCGTTGGCGTTTTCGACCTCAACACAGCGGTAGCTGGTAATGGTCTAACCGGTGGCGGGGGTGTAGCATTGGCAGCAAATGTAGCTCCCACAGGTGGTCTTGAGGTTTCTTCTGATCAACTACAAATTAAAGATGTTGTTGTAGGAACGACTTACAATATCCTAATCGGTGGCGCAATTACTTACAACAACAAGGGGCAGATTACTGCCACTGGACCAAGTGATGAAACTCTAAAAACCAATATCGAGCAAATTCAAGGTGTTTTAGACAAATTGATGCAAGTAAATGGATATACATATTACTGGAAAAGCGACGAAAATGGCATGATACAATATGGTGTCATCGCTCAGCAACTGGAGAAGTATTTCCCTGAACTTATTATGAATAACCCAAGTGGAATCAAGAGTGTGAGCTACCAGGGCCTCATTCCCATCCTCATAGAAGCCCTCAAAGAAGAACACGCCAGGGTGTCTAACCTGAAGGAAGAAGTTGAAGAAATGAAAGCCCAACTATCCTCCAACGACGAGCGATTCAAAGCCCTCGAAGCAAAACTGGATCTTCTTATCCAATCAACAACTACCGCAAAAGCTGCTACTTCCAGCCAGGAATAGAGATGCGTTTTCTTTTCTTCATATCGATCTTTTTTGCAGGTGTGCAATGCCTGGCTCAGCCGTTTACGCTACAGCCCAATGCCTCTATGTACATAGAAGGGAATGCGAAGGTGTTTTTCAGCAACGAAGCAAATTTTGAAGGTTCCCTTGATAACAGAGGCACACTGGTTTTAAACAAAGATGTCGACTTTACCGCAAACACCTCAGTTGGCTCAATGGAGTTTACTGGAGTCATCGACCAAAAGCTGACTGGCACTGCACTGTTCGCCAACAATCTCACCCTTTTGAAGCAGGGTAGCTTGTTTTTGATCGCCAATACTATGGAAGTATCCGGTATACTGGATATGAGCAAAGGCTACCTTTACCCACAAGCCACAAAGGTTCATGTGAGCAGTGGGCAGATCGCTGGCGGTTCGTCGGAAAGCTATATTGAGGGAAAGATAAGCCAAACATCGACTGGAAATGCCCTTTACTACCCTACGGGAATCGGCGGATACTTCAACAGCCTCTCTCTCCTGCAAACATCACAGGGAGATAAAATTGCTGTTGAAATAGCGATTCCTGACGTTTCCCTTCTGGTGCCGGGTGATTCACTGATCGGCCTGGCAGATGAAGCGCAGTGGATAGTTACCAAAGAGAGCGAAGAAAACCTGGCCACGACCGTCGAGGTCAATTTTGACGGTTTTGAGCTAAACTCTCTGGTAAACCCTCAAACAATACGGGCTCACAGGTACGGGCCGGTAGTAGCTCATTTAGATGCCGAAGAGGGGAAGTACTTTCAGCTGGGCATAGGCTCACTCACCGACACCGATTCGCTGACTTACGGCATGCTGACTTCTGCCAAAACTCTGGTACTGCGAAACGAGCCTAAGTATGTCAGCCTTGGCAGAATGCCCTTGAGCTCCGGGCCTGCTTTTTTCGTGCCCAACATCTTTGCGCCTCGTGCCTCTCTGGAGGAAAACAGGCGCTTCAGGCCGTTTCTTGCTGGCGTCCCCGTCGAAAAGTTCACAATGGCGATCTGGGACGGGTATAATGTTGAAATGTACCACGTCAACCAAACCGATGCGGTGCTTGACGAGCTGGGTTGGGACGGAACCACAAACGGTGGTGCGGCGGCCTCGGAAGGCGTTTACTACTATTCCGTTCAGGTGGTTACTCCGCAAGGGTCATTCAGTAAAAAAGGATCATTCATTTTACTGCGATGAAAAGAAGCACACTCACCGGCCTTATTTTTCTTTTGTTCATTGGACAGATAAAAGCCCAGGGCGGGCAGTTTTCGCAGTTTTACTCCAGTGCCATTTTTGTTAACCCGGCGTTTGCAGGAACAAACCCGTATCTCTCTGCACGAATTAACTTCAATAAAAGCAAGCTGGCAGGCGATGGTTCCCTTCACGACCTCAGTCAGGCCACTGTCTCCTACCCTGTTTTTCAAAATACCAGCAGGAAATTTCAGGTAGGTGGAGCGGGTCTTACCTTCTTTAAGGAAACTCAGGGCATTCAGGGTGCCTTTTCTACACAAAAAATATTACTTACAGGCGCCTATGCACTCAAGCTAAAAAGGCTAAAGAACAACACCTTGATCTTTGGGTTACAGGGAGGCGTTACACAAACCAGAATCTCTCTGAACGGGTTGCAGTGGGGCTCGCAGTACAATCCCTATATCGGCTTCGACAACACACAAAACCCTGAGGACATAGGCAAGCTGTCGTCTTACCACCCTGTTTTCAATTTTGGCGTTTTGTATTCCGCCATCGACAATCCCAATGCGATGTTCAGGGATCGGTCGTTTACTATTGGGCTCTCTGCCGACAATCTAAACACGCCAAAAAGCCGCTTTGGCGGGCTCTACCTTTCGGATAATCCGATACTATTCAAGCTTGTATCAAACGCCAAGTTTATAGTAACGCCGAAAACATACGTACACCCTTCCCTTCTGGTGGCGTACTCATCACAAAGCTATCAGGTGAACTTCGGCACTTACCTGTCCCATCAGATCAATAGCACCATGTCCGATGTTGGTTTGACCCTGCAAGTGGGCACATGGTACCGGTTGTTTGATTCATTCATCGTATTGGGCGGTTTTAAAATCAATGACTTTAGCGCTGGCGTTAGTTACGACCTTAATTCGAATACTTATCGTAACAATGAGATTTATGGTCAAATTGCACCATCATTTGAAGTATCTTTGGGATATGACTTCAACTTTCGCAATAACCCGTTCAAGGTTAACAGCCCAATATTCTAGAACATGAAATAGCCATAAGGAGAGCGATACCCATCGGAAATGAATAAAGTCGTAGAGCAAGTAACTTTCATTTCAAAGGGATTTGAGCTATTCCATGTGGCCGCTGAAAAACAAATTTTATACACATGAAATTTTTTTGGTCTGCGTTGCTGCTTGCTTTTTCATTGCATGTCTCCGGTCAGTCTGTCGATAAACTGAAGAAGGTGGCGGACGAATACTACGATGCAGAAAGATACCTGGAAGCTGCTGAGTTTTACGAGAAAGTCATCTCCCTTTCACCCAGCGACCTTGAGTCGAGATACAGGCAGGCATTTAGCTACTTAAAGAGCACCAACTACAGCACGGCGGAAGAGAAATTCAGTGCGCTGAGTTTGGTTTCCGGCCCTCATCAACCGTCCTCCATTTACTACCATGGGTTTCTGACAAAGATCAAGGGAGACTTTAAGGCTGCGGACTCCATCTTTAGCACTTTCCTCCAGCTCGAACCAGCCAGCCAGCAAAAACTTTTGTCGCTGGTTAAGTTTCAGAAGGCTGGCTGTGAGCTGGGCATGAGGCTCCAGCGAGCAAAGCCCAAGTATAAACTGACTTCTTTAACAGACGTTAATTCGGATCAAAACGACCTTGGGGTAATAGAGTGGCCGGTTAATGGCAACCTTGTGATGTCCACAACCCGAAAAGTACACTCTCTCCAATACTATGACCCTAAATTTGGCGACTACCTGCCCAGCCTTATGTCATACGGCAAGGCCAACAACGATAAATGGAAAGAGACCTCATTTTTCAAAAAGCTCAACACCCGTTGGTCGCAGGGAACCGGGTCTTTTACCGCAGACGGACGTAGGTTTTACTATAGCGACTGCAACAAAGAAAGCACCTGCAAAGTACTTGTCACCACCTGGGATGGAAAAAACTGGACAGCGCCTGTAGAGCTTGATACTACTATCAACATGCCTGGCACCGATGTAAAGCATCCTTTTGTAACAGCAAGCGCCGACACCATCTTTTTTTCCTCCAACAGGCCCGGAGGTCAGGGCGGTCTTGATATTTGGATGAGCCTTCGGATTGACAGCAGCAGATGGACAACCGCTATCAATCTCGGGGAAAGAATCAATACGCAGGGCGACGAAATAACGCCCTTCTACTCCCCTGCCTATAGCTGCCTGACGTTCGCCTCCAACGGCCTGGCGGGCTACGGTGGTTTTGATCTGTACCTGGCCAAGCAACTGTCCTTTTTTGAACCCAAAGTATTTAACCTCGGAGTGCCCTTTAATAGCACTCTGGACGACACCTATCTATTCCTTGGAAAAAGCGGCTATCTCTCATCTAACAGAGATGGCAAAGAACTTGACGTCATGACCTTTCCTTACGGCAGTCTTAAGGAGTTTTTTGAGTACATCATGACCAACGATGCGATCATTGACTTTCAGTATTACACAGCCTCGTCACTTGATCTTTACACTTTCCGGATGGACGACTACCAGGGGTACGACATCTTTTTTCCAACAGGCCGAGATTCTGGTAGTCCTGCCACAAATGGAGCGGCGACCAATCTTATCAATATTCATGGCACTGATGTGGCTCCGGGTGAGCTTGTCCGCTTGACTATTGACTCAAGGACGGAGATTTTGACACTCGCTAACAATGCCGGACAGTTTACCTATCTGCTTACCCCAGACAGCCTTTCTAGTAAATACACCATAACTACTGCGAGCAACCAAAATGCTAGTGTAACAGAAGTCGACACAACTGGAACCTATTATGAATACTCGTTCGAGAAAGTATACTTCGACTACGGTCGCTACCAGCTCCGAAATGAAACTGTAGTGGCCCTTAACGATCTTGTAAGTCATTTCGATCAGGACAATATTGTACTGATCGACATTGCGACACACACCGATAGCCGAGGTGACAAAGATTATAACCTGACGCTGAGCGAAAACAGAGGTGTTTCAATTATGAAATACCTCCTTTCCAAAGGAGTTCCTGAATCAAAAATGAGGGTCATTGCCATCGGGGAGGAAAAACCGATATCTGAAAGAGACTCATGGTATGCCCAGTTCTTCAACAGAAGAGCGGAAATTATTGTCCACACTAAATCCGAGGTCAACTACACCAAACCTGAGATTTTTCTTGTGATGAGAACGCTTGAGTTCGAGATAGTGTCTCAAAACCTCGGTATTGAGCCTGAAAAACTACTGAGCTGGAATGGAATAGACGCCAGGACTGTCAAAGAGGGAAACACACTGAGAGTTTTTGGTACTGAGCACAGAACACCAAGCATGCGCAACCTGATCAATCAAAAAGACATAGATGATAATTTCTTTCTGTACACAGTAAAACCAGGTGAGTCGCTTGAATCGATCGCCAGGAAGTTCAAAACCATTGAAGAGCTGATATTCGAAATAAATCAGCTGGAAGAAGACTTGAAACCAGGCGACGAAATAATAGTGATGTTGTAGTTACTTCTTCGCTACGAGAATAAAAGCACCCCAGGTAAATGGGTCAGAGTATTGTTCCTTAAAACGCTGTCTTGCTGTGAAAAAAGAGTCCTCGATGGAATGCTCTTTCACAAACTCTGAATAAAACATGTTCATGAAGTTTTTGGTGGCGGTATCACTCACCTTTACCAGAGAAATAATGAGGTTGCTTGCTCCTGCTACCAAAAAGGCACGCTGTAAGCCGTAAACACCCTCCCCATTCTTAACCGTTCCCAGTGCCGTTTCGCAAGCCGAGAGCACAACCAGCCTCGTTTGATCAAGCTTTAGGTTCATAGCCTCATAGGCAGTTAATATTCCATCCTCTTGTGTGCTCTTATCCCTGGCCAGATAAACGCCTGAGTTAAGCAACGCACTCTGCCGCTTGCTGTCTTCCTCAAAATAGCCATGAGTTGCCAGGTGAAGTATGCCGGGATCCTGACTAAGTTTGAGATTGCTCTCTGTTGCATTCAGGTAATAGAAATCCGACACTTTCCACTTTCCTCCCTGCAGAATCTCAGTGACGTCATCCGCCTCCCGCTCCGCTTCCGGCAATGCATTGAGTGGCTCAGTCAAATTGAGGCTGCTAAAGTCCGGATTACCAAAAATAGCCGCTGTGTTTAGCTTGTTCGCAGCTACCTTACCAGTTTGGATAAAGTCCTTGCCGCTGGTAATATGCACTAGCTTGTACTTGTCCGACACGTATTGCTGTGTGGCTGAATCATACAAAACGGCCGGGTTTAACTTGTGATAAATGCCATCCGGAGCATAATAAACCTTCTTGTCAGTTTTTACCTCACTATCAATTTTCTTCCAAAAAACATTGTAAGAGGAAGCGTCATCAAGGCCATACCTGAGGGAGTTTTTATAGAAAGCATATTGATCCACCAGCTGCTCACTGCCGTCAAGCTTGATCCTTTTCAGCTGGTTAGAGCCCCCCTGCAGAATGAACACCACGTAACTACTTTGGTCATCAAACCCCTGCTCGGCTCCCAGTTTCCCCAGTTTAAACGAGTAGTTCCTGAATTCGATCACTTCTACAAGTACTGCGCTGTCAGCAATATTTTTCTCAACGTCCTGCCAGTTATAGAAAGACAGCTCACTCTGAGAAGAGAACGTTGATGAGAGGAGCGCCATCTTTTTTTCCAGGTTATTGCACTGATCTTCCAGGCTTGCAATATTGATCCCCCTCAGCGCCAGCTCATGTTCGGAAAGAAGGTAGCTTTGAGCCAACGTATACTTCGCCTCTCTCCATTTAATAAAGCTATTTTTCACGGCGGGATCTGAATTTTCCAACATGGTAGTCCGCATCTTGTCGGCCGCATAAAACAAAACTGATTTTGTGTTCAAATAGTAATTATAAACCTTCTCAGTCCACTCTGTTTCAAAATATCTTTTCCCGAAAGAAATACTCGCAAAACGCTCCAGGTTAAACTTGATGTCTTCAAAAAATAGCTGCCTTTGTTGATCTGTGAGTACAGGAAACACCGATTGCATATGGTGAATTTCTGTTTTTAATGCCACGTCAAAATGCTCAAGTGCCTGAAGTGTATCACCCTTATTCAGGAAGTGAACACCCAGGTCGTTGAGGCTCTTTGCATACATCGGGTGTTTTTCTCCCAGCTTTTCCTTCCTGATCTTCAGCGCCTCTTGCAAAAGCTTCTCCGACAATTCTACATACCCAAACGCCTGATAAATCAGTGCTATATTGTTAAGCGTAGTAGCATACCTGGGGTTTTCGGGGCCATAAATAGTCTTGTCCAGGTCAAGCACTCTCATATACATATTGAGAGCGCTGTTAATATCTCCCAGGCTTTTCTGACAATTTGCCAAATTACTCAGCACGTTAGCATAGTCGGGGTGAACGCCCCCATACAGCTCCCGCATAGCCGCAGCACTCTCCTGAAACATGACAAAAGCCTTTTTGTAGTCTTTCTTCTTCGAATAGATGGCGCCGATGTTATTGGTAACATAGGGCAATATTTCAGTCCTGCTGCCTGCATAGTTCAACAAGTTCTCAAAATATGCCTCTGAGGTCACAAGGTCATTGACCTTAAAGTACAATACAGCCAGGCTATTAAGTGTTTCGATTCTAAACAGTGAGTCCGAAGGATAGCGTTCCTTTTTTAACTGTAGGTTGCTCAATAGTTGATTCTCCGAAGTGGAAAATTCACCTCTATCAAGCTTTATCGCTGCCAACCTGTCAAGTGCCCGCAGATGCATAACCTCATTCTTTCCCTTAAGCGCCTCTATCGCCTGGTTCAATGCTGCTTCACCCTCCTCAAAGTCGCCCATGTCCCTTAGCAGTGTTCCGTACTCTGTCAGCAAGGCTCCCTTTATGGAGTCATTTTCTGAAAAATACTGGGAGGTCAACTTAAGTGCCCGTTCAAACTGGAGTCGGCTCTTTTCATATTGACCAACTTCCATATAGAAGAGACCATTTTTGTAAGTGGCGTCCAGGTATATAGGGCTCTGTTCGGAATAATTCTTTCGCACAAGCGAGTCTGCCCAAAGCAGATACGATTCAGCCGCCAGGTAGTCGCTATTGTTCTGATAAGCCACGGAAAGGTTCAAACATATCTTGATAAGCCCGGGGCTCAGGCTATCATATTGCTCCACTTCTTGCTTCAGGCTGTTCTGAATGGCTCTGATGGCCCTGTTGTGCTCTGCAAAGCCCAGGTAAATAAGTCCAATATTATTGTATGCCTCTGCGTACCCCACCTCCCTCTGACAAAGCCCGGAGTCGAGCTTTGCGATGAGTTGATCAGCAAAGTACAAGGCCCTTACCCTATCTATTTTTGAGTAGTAGTTAGCGCTATCCAACTGTTCCAGGCAATCTTGAGAAATAGCCATCGTTGGAGTTAAAAAAAATGCAAACCAGAAAAGATAGAAAAGTAGTCTATTCATAATAGGATTCAATCCTATATACGCACGAAACTAGCAGTTGTGGATTGGCAAAACATAAATTTTCCTTCAAATATTTATATGAAAAGGATGGGCGGTCTTCTGCATGTCAATCACATCTAGAAATACAACAATAAATAACTTCAATGTAGTCTGACCATCATTTTGCGAGATGCCGGGAAATAGTAAAGTAAAAGCTACTTCCGCTGCCTGCTTTTGACTCCACCCAAATCTGACCTCCATGGAGTTCCACTATCTTTTTGCAGAATGCTAACCCTATTCCGGTCCCTTCGTAAGAGGCATCACTGTGGGCCCTTTTAAAAATAACGAATATCTTATCGAGATTATCCTTATCTATTCCTATGCCATTATCCTTCACTAAAAATTCAAAAAAATCACTTCGTTCCTTGACTGACACTTCTATAACAGGTTTCACAGACATGCTCCTGAATTTAATAGCATTACTGATCAGGTTTTGAAACAACTGATTGAAGTCTAGCAGAAAAACTGCTATCGGGCCCATGCGCCTGACTGACTCATCAATCAGCACCTTTGTGCCACTTTCTGAGATGGCCGAGTACAAGTCGCTGGCAACATTTTTTATCACCGCTTCGCTGCTAACTTCTTCCACTGCCAGTTGCCTGCCAATGCGGGAATAGTCCAAAAGCCCTTTAATTAACAGCTTCAATCGTTCGACCGAAAAAGAAATGTAATCCAGGCTCTTTTCAAAATCTCCTTCTCCTTTCTTTGAACTCGGCAGCTTAAGTATTTCAGTTATGCCCAGTATGGTATTGAGGGGTTCCTGAAGATCGTGTGAAGCTATATAAGTGAACTGCTCCATTTCCTCGTTCTTGATTTTCAGCTCTTTGACAAGCCTCTCAGATTCAACCACCTCATTTTTTATATTTTCCTTGAGTATACTTTCCTTTTCAAGTGTTTGGGCAAAGCCCGAGGTGAGTATCTGAATAGAGACTGCAAACAAAACACTTAACAGCACCTGATTTGAAGCAACAGCCAGCCAGGCCTCAGGCGTGTAAATATTCACCAGAGCAGAATCCATCAAACCAAGGTGCATAAAAACCGCAAACAGAACACAGATAGCTCCGTTGACAACAACACACCAATATGCCAGTTTGCTGGAGTAAATGAGACTCACAAAAATGACGGTAGACAACAAATACAGAAGACCAGGCCCGTATACCCCCATATAGTACAACAGGGTGATTGACAGTAGGTACATTGTGCCCACAAACAAGAGCTTTCTCCAACGAAGACTTAGTTTCGTTGAAAACGTAACGAGTACAATTAACGCTATAGCCAGGCTGTCATAAAATGCTATATAGGGCTGATCAAGGTAATAGCATAGAACCATTGCTGGAATATAGGCTATCATGCACACAGGTAATGTGTAGACCACTATGACATGAAACAGCTTGTCTCGCCAGTAGTCAACTCCCTTTACATCAGGAACAGACCCATTTGATAGCCTTGACGCTACCAACTCCTTATACTTTGACCAAATACTCATGCAACGTTTTTACTTTCTAAAAGCGAATTTTTTGAACATAAAAAAACCTCACTCAGATTGATGGAAGGAGTTAATTGTACAACGAAATTAACGAATGGCAAGACCGGAAGATGCCTAAGCGTATCCCAAATTCGACAAATGAAAACTCCAATAGTCTCCCAACACTGCTTAGAGGCCTTATTACGAATTGTGTTTCGACAAACAATACAACCAGCAAGGCCAATAATAACCTAAGTTTTTTCTAAATTCACCTAACTAAACCCCTGGCTGCTAGTGAATGAGCAGGCATACTCCTCCTACGCCAGGGTTGTGCATCCTCTAAAAATCAAAATTATGAAGACGATTACACTTGTTGGTCTTTTACTTCTTACTTACGTCAGTGGCTTTGGTCAGGACGTTCCCTCATCAGATATTCAAATGAAAACAGCCTTGCTTGCCGCACCAACGGAGCTTAAGGACGGAGCCAAAATTTACGGGTACGATAGTGCAGGAGAGTTCATCACCCTCCGTGAGGGAACAAATGGGCTAATTTGCCTCGCCGACGACCCGAATTCAAAAGGCTTCAATGTGGCGTGTTATCAAAAAGACCTCGATCCGTTTATGGCGAGAGGCAGAGAATTAAAAAAGGAAGGCAAAACCTCGCAGGAAATATTCGACATCAGAGAAACTGAAACAAAAGCTGGGAAAATAAATATTCCCAAGGGCAGTACACTCTATGTTTACAATGCTGAGGATGGCGATGTTACCTGGTCTTCCGGTGAGGTGGTTAATGGCTACTTAAGATATGTGGTGTATGTTCCTTTTGAAACTTCTGAGTCAACCGGCCTTCCTACAAAACCAGAATTTGCAGGACAGCCATGGATCATGAACCCGGGCACTCACAGAGCACATATTATGCTTAGCCCGCCGAGGGAGTAGTCACTCCCCCCTTTTTCGTTTTTCTAGTGGGCAATTGATAGAAAAACTCGGGTAGCGAGAACCTGGAGCTTTGAACACGGCGTTGTATTCTGCAGGGAGCATTAACTATCCCTGTCGGCAAAAGAAGTGTAAAGCAAATGTCAGCGGGAATTTGTCTATTTGAGCACAAATTTCACTGTTTTTTCAGCATGGCCATCGAATACTTTCAGGACATACATAGTAGCTGATATCAGGTCAGTTGAGATTGGTAGAGTGATATGCTGCTGTCCCTTGTGCAAATAGACACCACTTTCGGCAAGCACATTTCCTCCTGTTCCGAAAAGGGTTAAATAAGCCTGGTCACTATCAGCAGCGAATACGTCGAAGGTTAGGCTTCGCCCTTGCTTGTCGAAGCTAACATTGTGCACTTTCAATTCAGCCTGGCGCAAATCGGCATTATTATAGCGTACGGTTCTAGAAAAGCTGTATTTGCCATCAAAATCAGTCTGCCTGACCCGATAGTAAGTAGATAACCCAGCTTTCGGGCTTAGCGGGCTATTGTACCTGTTAATGCCCTGGGTGGATTCACTTCCGTCCAATTCTGCAACTGTACCAAAGTAAACACCATCGGTACTTTCTTCGACGCTGAAATAGTCATTATTCTCTTCCCAGGCCGTGCTCCAATTCAACACTGTCTTTTGGCCCTTTTCCTCAATCCAAACGTCAATAAACTCAACAGGAAGCACCTCCTCTTCTCCCAATACAGAAAAGGGACTCAGTGAGGTAATACCTGATCGGGTGGTAAAGAAGGGCCCCAGGCCACTTGCTGAAGCTGCCGAGTTAGCGTCCCATGCGCCACCAGTATAGTGACTAACGTAAGAACGGTCTCTATCGAAGGATGCAGATTCATCCGCCGTATTCCAGTACATTGTAAATGACACATCGATGACTGCCGCATCGCTTCCAACCTGCCAGGTTTTGTTTACCCGTGGCAGCGAAACCGGATCGCCCATCACCCCGTTTTCCAGCACGTTGTCGTGCACCCTTACGGAGAAGTTGCCGGCAGCACCTGTCGCCGACTGGGTGATAGCAATAGGCGTATAAGTTGCCTCGCCTACGGGGAAAACAACGGGCGTATTATCATTGGCTACAGGCATAGTTAAGGTTCCCAAGCCTGTGGTTTTCACCCATCCGCTGGTAAAGTCGATAGCACCATCTTGAGTTACGGTCAGGTCATAGTCGCCCAGCACAACGCTGGAAGCCCCCATCGACAAAACACCTCTTAAATTTACATCTCGCCCAAGGGTCAAATCGTTGGTTGCGCCAACGTTCTTAAAATGTGTCTTCGAAGCGCCAGTGATGACTGGCGACACTCCACCAAAAACGACTGTTCCTGTAGCATCGTCAAGCACATTTATCACAGTCGTGTTATTGATCCAATTTCCCTCAAGGTAGATCGTTCCCTCCAACGCTATATCGCCATGCAAAATGCCATCATCAGCAATATTTACTGACGCTGCCGAACCACCTAATACCTTAAAAAAAGCTCCACTTTCAACGGCAATGATGGCCCCATTATTCAAAACACCAGTAGACTGCGCACTTAGCAGCTCTGTGCTAAATAGGTGAACGACCAAAAACAAAAATTGCGTTCTTATCTTCATGAGGTCGCTCAATTAATTCTGTAAATCATGAAATTCATCGAAGTGGCATCAAAGGTTGTACTGCTCATATGGTTTACATAAAACCATAATTCCAGGTAGTCACCGGCAGCAAGCGATATCAGTCCGCTAAAGCTCCCAACGTCAGTCGTACCTGTTTTCATTGTCTTTTTTGCGGTAAGATTAGTGGCAGTTGCTCCATTTTTATGCACCTCGGCCCAAACTTCCCGGTCTGTTTGTATACCCGACATTGTAAAAGCCAGATACACTTGAACCATATAAACACCAGCCCCATCGGAGCCGATTACTATTTTATCAGGAACGCTCACCGAAGACCCCTCGGTAATGGTCAATTCATCACCTCCGGCTGCTTGGCTGGCAGAACCGCTTACAAACCCAATCCATGTTTTGCTTGGCAAAACCGACGACAAATTTGAGGTGAGGTGAATTTCTCCGTAGCTGGGTCTGTGCAAGTTTCCGGTATTCCAAACCTCATGCCACTCGCCACTCCTAAAGATCATCAGTTCCGAAAAATCAGAGTCAAATACTAAAAGCCCTTCGGCTGGGGACGAAACGGATGTTCGTTGGCTGGTTGTTAGCCGGGGGGGCAGGAAGCCCTTGGTAGTGGACTTAACATCCAACATAGCCGACGAAGCTCCGGTATAGCTGTCGTCGTCAGTAACAATAACTTGCTGACCATAACTTTTAGCAGTGAGCAAGCAAATAACAAACAGTAGATAGAATCGAATCATGAGAGCATAATTTAAACCTTCACAAAGGTGCTCCCATAAAAAATTTATAACTGACTCATCTACGGCAATTTACAACCCAAGTAAGAAAATTGGATAAACACGAGGAAAATCAGGCCTTTATCCTCAATACTGCGCTCACTTAAACATTACCGAATGTAAGTTTTACATTTCAGAGGCACTTTTTTCGAAAAGGCATCAAAAGCCTTCATCCATAAATTCATCTCCCTGAGGCCGTTTCTTCGGTTTTCGTTGATATACCCTAACAAAATCTACTTCCATCCGCTGGGGCCAACTGGTAGACTCCAAGCCCTGACCCTGGCTTACAGACAAATTGAGAATGAGATAAAAAGGGTTAAAAAATGGCCAGCCATCTTTTCCTGTACCGTCATCCACCACTTTGTGGTACTTCTTCCCATCAACAAACCATTCGATTTTGGTGGGAGTCCACTCTATAGAGAATGTATGGAATCTCTTATCGACCGAGCTTAGCTGTATGTGTCCCATTCTTTCGGTACCAAGAGACAAATTATAAGCCGAAGTGTGAACCATCCCGTGTATCACGTCCAGCTCAGCACCTGTATGTACCATGATGTCCAACTGCCCGTCCTCAGGTAACTTCACAGGCCTGTCGTCGAAGTAAGGGAGCATCCATATAGCAGGACTAGTGCCAGAGCCACCCGGGAGCCGTGCCCTCACCTCAATTTTTCCATATAGCCACTCGTTCTTTCCACGGGTAACTACCCTGGCCGACGTGTAGTCAGCGTCTCCAAATTTTTCCTGATGTGCTTCAATTACGAGATAGCCTGACTCAACTCTCGCATTGTTGGTTCGCTTGTAGGTGTAATATTGCTCTTCAGAGCCTCCCCATCCGCAGAACACAGGGCACCCATCCCCAACATCGTAGGTCCATTTAGTGCTGTCCGGCAACCCCTTATAATCGAATTCATCCGACCACGCAAGCCTGTAACGCTGCGCATCGGCACAATACCCAACCAAACTGACGGCGGCTGCCACCGCACCAACTATGAACCTCCATTTACTCTTCATCCGAAAAAAATGCTTTGATGATTTTCCACAAACATTAAATGTAATTGAAAGTTAACTAAAACGAACAACTATCATTTTCAATGTCAGATATTACAGCTATCTTTTCCGTGATTCAACTGAAGTTTGATATAATGAAGGAGGGTCGCTCGCAAGCAAGTTTTTCAGTTTATCCAGAATGATCTTTTATGGCTACTCAAATTATTTGAAGCAAACAGAATTTTATTGTAATAAAACGTGTATTGATATATAGTTGCCTACCTTTCGGTAAAATTCACAGAGTCTAAAATTTAAAGAGTATCACAAATCATGGAAAATCGTCGTTTTGTCCCCGTCATCGTCGTCTTACTTATCGCCGTTATTCTTCTTATTTATCTTTCATCAAGTATATTCTTCACACTTCGCCCGGGCGAAAGAGGCGTTATCTTTTACAAATTTGGAAATGGCATTGACAAGGCTAATATTTTGATGCCTGGTTTTCATGTCAAAGCACCCTACAATGAACTGTATACCTATGATGTAACTGAAAATCAGGTGGAAGAAACGCTCGACGTGCTTGACAGAAACGGTTTGTCTATCAGCGTCGATATCTCAGTGAGGTTTCACCCAATGTTCGACAAAATTGGTTACATACAGGAGACATTCCAGCAAGACTACGTCAACAGACTGGTTGTGCCAGAGGTGCGGTCTACCGTTCGTCAGGTAATGGGCAGGTTCTCGGCTGAAGAGATTTACTCAACCAAAAGGCCAGAGGTAGAAGGCGCTATCAAAACTGAAACAGAGGCAGTATTAGGCGCTGAAGGAAACTTCATTCAAATGAGAGCACTTCTTATCCGGTCGATCAAACTGCCGGAGCAAATAGGGCTTGCTATCGAAAATAAGCTGAAGCAAGAACAGGAAGCACTGGCCTATCAGTTCAGACTCGACAGAGAAAAAAGTGAGGCAGAACGTAAACGAATTGGTGCAGAAGGCGAAGCTGCCGCTAACAAAATTATTAACAGCAGTTTGACGGACGAGTTGCTTAAGATGAGGGGTATTGAAGCCACTCAACAATTAGCCAACTCGCCTAACGCAAAAATTGTAGTTATTGGCAGTGCAAAGGACGGACTCCCTCTTATTTTGGGAAATAATTGATCTTTCCTGATCCAATAATTTTACATATTTTAGGGCAGCATTATTTATCGTTAGTATCATATAAATTTATTCGAATCAATGTCTAAAGTTGCTGAAATACATTACGACGGCCAGGTTTACGAAATGCCTGTGATTGAGGGTTCAGAAAATGAAAAAGCAATCGACATTAGTAGCCTCAGAGCAAAAAGCGGGCTGATCACCATTGATCAAGGCTTCAAAAACACGGGCTCTACTACGTCAGCCATCACCTTTCTCGATGGAGAGTTGGGCATTCTCAGGTACCGGGGCTACCCAATAGAGGATCTCGCTGAAAAATCGACTTTCCTTGAGGTGGCCTACCTGCTTATTTACGGAGAGCTACCAAAAAAAGAAACCTTCGACAGTTTCAAAAAAGACATCACGCACCATACACTAGTGCATGAGGACATCAAGAAAATACTGGAAGGGTTTCCAAGCAATGCCCACCCAATGGGCGTACTTTCTTCATTGGTTTGTTCGCTTACCGCTTTTTACCCTGAATCGCTCGACCCAAACAGGTCGTGGGACAAAGTGAATCTTGGTATTATCAGGCTGATCGCCAAAATGCCCACTTTTGCTGCCTGGGCATACAAGAACGAAATGGGGCATCCTGTCATCTACCCTGACAATAACCTCGACTACTGCGGCAACTTTCTCAAAATGATGTTTGCTCTTCCGGCGGATCAGTATGAAGCCGACCCCGTAGTTGCCAGCGCTTTGGACAAGCTACTTATCCTGCATGCGGACCACGAACAAAACTGTTCCACATCAACAGTGCGAATCGTAGGCTCGTCTCAGGCAAGCCTGTACTCTTCGGTGTCTGCAGGCATCAATGCGCTGTGGGGCCCGCTCCACGGTGGTGCCAATCAGGCAGTTATCGAAATGCTGGAAGCTATTAAAGAAGATGGTGGCAACAGCAAAAAGTGGTTGGAAAAAGCGAAAGACAAAGATGACCCTTTCCGTTTGATGGGATTTGGCCACAGAGTATACAAGAACTTTGATCCGAGGGCGAAGATTATCAAGAAAGCTGCTGACGATGTTCTGGCGAAAATGGGAGTGAATGACCCGGTGCTCGATATAGCCAAAGAGTTAGAAGAAGCGGCATTGAAAGACCCTTATTTCGTAGAAAGAAAGCTATATCCTAACGTAGACTTCTATAGTGGCATCATTTACAGGGCCATTGGCATACCTACAGAAATGTTCACTGTGATGTTTGCACTGGGAAGGCTTCCGGGTTGGATTGCTCAGTGGAAGGAAATGAGAGCCAACAGTGAACCGATCGGCAGACCAAGGCAAGTATATGTGGGAGAGGTGGAAAGAAACTACGTCCCAATTGGTAAGAGATAAGATCGTTTTTCATCAAAATAACTTAGCCCTGTCTTGCGATAGGGCTTTTTTTTAGCCAATTTGTTCTGGACACTGAGGCAGCATTAAACGACCCGGGATGGCAGCTAAGAAATTTCATGTTTTCATTGTAGACGATGATCCATCTTTTCGTTTCATAACAAAAAAATTGTGTGAGAAGGAACCTTCGATTGGTCGGATAGAGGACTTTGAAGATATTTATGATGCGCTAAGGCAAATCATGCTCCACAAAAAAAGTGCTGAGAATCTGCCGGATGTAATCCTTCTTGATTTGAATTTTCCGACATTAAACGGCTGGGAGTTTCTGGAAGGCTTCGTAGATCTTCAGGTATCTCTTGCCAAAAAAATACCTGTGTTTGTCATCAGCTCGTCACTTCTGAACTCCGACAGGGCAAGAGCAAAGGAAATCGATATTGTAAAAGGCTTTTTTTCTAAGCCAATCACCCTTGAGCAGGTCACGTCGATCATGCAGTCGCTTACCCCACTCTAGGACGAGGAAACTGATCTTACTTTCGACAACGTAAAAGCCGTTGTCACACCCACAATAGCGCCCATCAAGTGTGACTCCCAACTCACCCCCGGCTGCGAAGGGAAAATCCCATAGATGATGCTGCCATACAGCACCACCACTACAATAGAAATGAACAATGATTGGAAATCCTTCCGAAAAATACCAAAGGAAATGAGGAAAAAAGCCAACCCGTATATCAATCCACTGGCACCAACATGGTAGAAAGGCCTGCCAAACAACCATACAAATATCCCCGTGAAAAGATAACACTGGAGAAATACCCTTGTGGCAATCTTGTCATAGAAATAGTAAAGGGCTCCACCCAAAAAAAGTAAAGGGAGTGTATTGGATGTGATGTGCATCCAGCTACCGTGGATCATAGGGCCGGTAAGTATGCCGATCAATCCGTGGAGCGTCCTTGGATAAATGCCAAGAAAGCCAAGATCAATAGACACGTAGTTTTCCACAGCAAAAAAAGCCCACATTAAGAAGACAAGCCTGAGGGGGGGAAGAATGTACTTTCCGTTAAGCATAAAAAAACCCAGGGACTGCCTGGGCTGTTTATTGTCAAATAGGTTTTTACTTCTTTGCCGGGTCGTTGATCATCGTCAACTCCATCAATTTGGCCTCCTCATAACTAACCGACAAATATCCCAGAATGCCGCCAGAGGATTCAGCAATCTTCTTGGCAATATCCTTCAGACTGGCATAAAATTCAGTAGAAAAGGTTTTGTTTAGCTTTGGCAAAATGAGGTTCAACTTTTTCAGTTCTCTGTTGATGGCCGGCCCTCTCTCGGATGCGTTGTGAGGCAGCTCCTCTATCATGGTCATAAAATCGTTTTCAAACCTCTCCCCTACTGCCTTATAGTAGCCTAGCAGCGACTCCCTTGCTTTCTGCTGTTTCACCTTAGCCAGCTGAATTGCCTTTTGAATCTCTGACTTATCAATATTATCGTCTGCGCCCGCAATCAGCACCGATACATAGGCAGGTGCCTTTAGCAAAATTTCTACTTCGTCGTCACGAAGTTTCTCAAATTCAGGTATCATTAGATATCGTTTGTTGAAATGAATGTCTTATGCGAAAATATCAAAATTTGCGTTACTGAAAACGATGAGTCATCACTTTTACTAACAAACATTTAAACCTCACTGTATTTCTAATGTTTTACTTAAATTTAAAGACTTGGAAAGCTAAAAAGAAAATATGGCCAACATAATAGATTTATCTTATTTGGAAAAAGTTTGTGAAGGAGATACTGAATTCATGAAAGAAATGATCGAGGCATTTGTCGAGACTATTCCAGAGAATTTGACTGAGATGCAAAACGCTCACAATGCCGCCGACTGGCCTCTGCTTGCACGAATAGTTCATAAAATGAAGCCCTCCATCGCATTTATGGGCATAGAGGAGCTAAAAGCTAATGTACTTGAGCTGGAAACGCTTGCCAAAGAGGGGAAAAAGCCTGACGAAATAAAGGTACTTGTTGGCAAAGTAGACGGCACTACCACCCAAGCCATTGCTGAATTGGGTGAACTGCTAAAGACCTTCTAGCCAAGCTATTGCAAAGCATAAAAAAGGCGGCACTTCTGAGAAGCGCCGCCTTTTTTATGCTCAGATCACCAATTGATCAATGAATAATCAACAGCTTCTTAGGTTCGAACCTGGCATTTTCATTGCTGATGATCACAAAGTACATGCCGCTGGGCACGGACCTTGTGTCGAATGTTGCCGCTTCACTCCCCTTCTGGACTCTTCCGTTCGAAATGGTAGCTCCCGCCTGATCAATCAGCCTCCATTCAAAGTCGTTGTTTAGTTGACTATCAAACCTGACACCCACTTCTGTATTGGCTGGGTTCGGGTAAAGAGCGTAAGACGAAGCTATTTCACCCGGGAGATCGACGCCGGTTTCTGTAGCCTGCTTGCCTTTAATGTCCAGAGACGCAGCTTGATAAATCAGCTTAGTGTCGTTGCTCTGAATAAATGCCACTACTTTCAAGTGATCGGGATCCTTTACGAGCTTTCCACTAATTTCCCAGGTGTAAGGGAAGGTTAGCACTGTTTCCGTGCTTAGCCCGGCAAACCCACTGATGATCTCGCCATTACCATTGGGTAATAGCTTGCGCATTACACTTTGATATGGTTTGCCCTGAAACTCAAGAGAATCTTCTACGATGGCTACATACAAGCGATGCTCACCGCTTGATGGTAAAGCTCCATTTGTAGAAACCTTTCTGCTTACCTTAACATTGAACGAGAGATCAGTATCACCGGCACTTAGCTGTTCGATGGAGATACTTGCCAATGGATCCCGAAGCGACGACCTGGATAACTCCAGATCACTAAAAGGCCTTCCGCTAGCACCTGCTGCCCGATAGGTTTCTTCCGACACGCTGCCTGAGAGAATTGAGGTGGGCACATCGGTAATACCATAAAAAAGAACCCTCGACCCGGCATCGGCCTTGTTAAGCTGATTAAACGGATCACTGCCCTCTCCTCCTTTGAATTCAGTATGATAGGCTATCGGAATAATGTCATTGTTGTTATTGGCAAGAACAGCCAGTTCATTCTGAAATTGTGTGTCCACGTTGTTGCTCAACGAATTAGTTGTTGAGCTAAATTTCTCGAGTAACACCTGCTTGGTCCGGTTGCCGATCCAGAAATTATCGAACGCAAAGCCCTCGTCGGTCGGATCTTCTGAGGCATTGGACGCAAACGCAAACCGGAAAATAACCTGCTTTTTGTCTCCAGGAATCAGATCCAGTTTCTGTCGGGCCGATGCGTAGGTAAAGTCTACCTCGCCGGTCTTCAGGCTCGTTCCAGCCCAACCCACTCTGCTACTTGAGGTGCTGAAAAAATCCTGGCTGCCAGGATCAGAAGAGATGCCGTCAATTGTATACCAGTTCTCTCCAGTCGATTGAGCTTCTTCGGCTTCATAGCTTCCAAGCACCTTCCAGGTATCTCCATTGTCGACAGAGTATTGAAATACAACACCGTCCTTCCTGGCTTCCGTTAGAAACATCCTATCGAAGCTGACCATAGGGCGTGTAAGTGCTGAGAGATCAAAAGCAGGTGACATCACCCATGCGGTTTGATTGATTTGATAGAGGCCTCCGGCTTTTGTAAACATCGCCCTCTGCCCGACACTGGCTGAGTTGAGATTTTGTCCGCCGCTGGTACCTGTCTCCCAATCATTGGGACGGATAGCTTTTGAAAACTTGTCGGACGTAGGAGTAAACAGCAGCGTATTATCAACCCACCAGCCATCAGTCCCAGCCTCAAAGCTGTGCGGAGTAAAATTTTCACCAACACTAACAAGGGGTAAAATATGAACCACCCTCTCGGTAGTGGCAACGCACTTATTCCTGGAAACCATCGTAAGCAGCACTGTATAGTCTCCTTCTCCGGGGAAAGAAAAGTCTTTGTACTCAGCATCAAAGTAGACCCTAGCAGAGTCGTTACTATTTAGAGTACCATCATTACCCATTCGCTCCATAATCAAAACATTACCATCAGGCTTTACCCATTCCAGTTTCATATATTCTAAAAACTGATCAGGAAGTATGCGGTTATCAAAAGAGAAAATAGTGGGGCTACCAGCCACGATATGCCTCCAGGCGATATAGGGGTCGGGCGAACTACCAATATTCCTAACTACCTCTGCCGAATTAACAGCACCATTAACCCCCGTAACTTTCGCTTTGAAAATATAGTTGCCAGGCGTTGGTTTCTCAGTATAGGTGAAGTTTATGCCAGCACCAATCACCGTTTCCTGGGCATTTGAAGCATCTCCCTTAATCGTCCATTCTACTGAGCTAACACCACCTAACGCTTCTGCGTTGGCAACATTGGCTGTTAAATCAATATCAAACGATGAACATCCTCCAGTCACCACTAAATCAATTTGAGGAATGGGCTGCACAGTAACTGTTTTTGTAATCTCATTGTAGCAGCCATTTGTGCCTGAAGACCCGTAGGTTATCGGGTAACTGGTGTTAGCTCCATACAAATCTTCGCCTCTCGCAGCCAAAGGAGCAAATACGGCCGTGGTAAGACTTGTAGTAGTGGTACCAGTGCCGGTAAATGTACCATTGCTCTGATTGCCGGTAAAACGAATTACCTGACTTTCCGACACATCTACTAACAGGTTGCTATTTTCGTCGTCAAAAGAAATTGTGCTGGAAAAGTCAACAACTGTCAAAGGTTTTACCCGAACCACCTTTTGGAGAGAGTCGACACAACCATTGCTATTTGTCAACGTGTAGGTAACCGTAAATTCGGGGTTTTCATCAGCAGGCAGCTCTTGCGGATCCGTAAGGCCGACTGCCAACAAAGGATCAAAGGTGGCGGTTCCATCGCCATTGTCGGTAATACCAGTTCCCTTAAAGGTGCCGACAAGTGTTCCCGCCAAAGAGCCTACAAGGTTAAAAGGGCTGTTGTCCACGCAAATGGCATAGGTACCTGGCACAGGTGTGTTATCATCATCGTCAAAAGTCATTGTGACCGTTGGAAGTGGATTGATGATTACTTGTACCTCCGTTGTTGTAAGGCTTGAACAACCTTGTGTTGTTTCCTCAGAAGTGACATAAAAACTGTAAGTATCTGGCACATCTGCTTTAAAGGCTGTATTTGCGGTAACAGGAAGGCTATTATTATTTACAGTCGTGGTTCCCAACAAGTTAACTTTATCAGGATCCCTATACCACCTGTAAGTAAACCCATCCAAAACATTGTCGATCTGTAGATTCACTATTTCATCGCCAATACAATAGACATATCTATCAGATCCATCATTTCCAACTGTGTGGGGAGCGGAGGCAGTAGGCACATGCCTGAATTTAAAGGTGAGCGGTTCGCTAATACATCCATCAAAATTATCCGTTCCGGTCGTTTGAGTCACCTTAAATTCATAAGCCTCTTCTCTAGGGACATATTGCAGGTTTATTGCAGGTGCAAAGTTGTTACTAGTAGCAAGAGGTGCGTCGACTCCTATCACTGCGTCTTTGCTCCAGAACTGGACCACTGCCCCGGCTGCTCTGTTTGAAATTGAAAAAGTAGGTGCCGCCTCCCCTTCACAAATGGCATAAACAAAACTGCCACCATCAAGTACTGCATTGAGCATAAGAGGTTTCTCAGGTATTTGAGTAACAGTAATTGTAAATTTCCTCGTCAAGCTTTCACACCCTTCAAAATCAATTCCACTATCAGTGTTGTTCGTTTGGGTTACATAGAAAGAGTATTCTTTAAAACTTTCAAGTCCGGCAGGTGCCTTGTCTACACCTAATTTATTTGCCAAAATAGTCTCATCAGCAAAGCTTCCGGTATGAACAGCTAACGCTGAGGCATTGTCTGAGGGGTTCTCAGTATACCACTTAAACGTGAATGCCCCACCTGGATTATTCATTGTTATTGTATTAAGCGGGTCATTAAAACAGTAATATTGATCATAAGCCCCACCTACGGAGGTGGGAGTGGTCGGAGTATTATAAGATACTATTTTTATGGCGACAAAATCGCTTTCACATCCCGCATAATCGTCACTTATATTTGTTGTTTTACTTACAAGAAAATACCTCTCCACTGCGGCTCCGCCGGTCAAGAACAAATCACTGGCTGTGGCGGTTCTTTGTTCAGGGTCACTTTCAACGCCAGAAATATAAAGCGGTGTGGCGACTGATTTTGCTATACTTGTACCACCACCAACTAACGAGGCCTGAAACCAATCATAGCGCCTGGTTTCAGAAACTGGGGTTTCATCGTAATCGTCGAAAAGGCCGTCACCCAGCGTAAATGTTATGTCGGAGGTTAAATCCTCTGCGCAATACTTAAATTCATAGACATCAATCCCACCAATTGTAGCTATTGGGTCTTCACCTACATGATTGACATTATTATCGGTATCTATAGTTGGTGGTAATGATTCTGGATAGACCGTCACTGCAATTTTTGTAGATCCACCTTCACAACCGGCAAAGCCCGTAGACTCATTTACACCGTTTAACTTCGTCACGAATAGAACAGTAGTTTGGCTACTATTCTCACTATATCCGATCCCGGCGCCTACTAGGTCAGCATTACTTACTGATGTCGATTCAGATTTAAGCTCTTCATCAGCTGATGTAAAATTCCCATCGCCATTGTCGTAATACCAATTGTACGTAATTCCAGCCTCGGTCGGAGCTACAATCGTTGGCAATAGCGTTCCTTCGCAGGTAAAATAATCCGACGCCAAGATGGGAGCAGAGGGGGTTGCCACAACTTTCACTACGATCTTCCGGGGCAAAGAAGTGCACCCAGAGGCAAAACTACCCAAATAGTCTGTCTGAGTTACATAAAAATCGTACTCCCCTATACCAGTGATTCCCAAATCATCCTTAGTCGCTACCGCATTGTTTCCGCCTGCTGTAGTTGAAATTGGGCCGGATAGGTCTGAGTTAGCGTACCACGAAAAATAGCTAAAAGCAGAGTTCGCAGGGTTGTCCAAAGTGGCTGTATTTATTGCAACGTCTTGAACATCATCAATCTGACAGTATTCAATCACTACCTCTCCGGTACCCAACGCTGGATGATCAACGACCGTAGGCGCTTGCGGTTCATAATAAATATTGACAAAAAGTTCTCTGGCCGGGCCTTCGCACAATCCACTAAATGTTTGCGTAACATATACTTTAACGGTCTTTTTCCGCTGCACGGAGTTGACTAAAGATGAAGGGTTAGCAAGACCAATCAAGTCTGGAGTGATTTTGCCTGAGCTGTTTTGCGCTACTGGCAATCCTTGCGCCCCGCCATCATCTTCATAAAATGTAAATGTGATATCACCATTTACAAACGGGCTTTCAAAGTCAAAATCAAAGTTATCAACTACACCATCGCTACAAAAATCATAGTTGTATACACCACCGGTTAAGACAGGTGGAGATGGCACCTTATACAGCCTAAAAGACCCTACTGCCGTAGTCGTCGAACTATAACAGCTGGATGCAGGATTAGGATCCTCAGTTTTATCAGACTGGAGATACAACCGGTAAGAGGCAGTAGTAAGGCTTGAGGGAAGACCTACATCCAGGTCGTTTCCCAGTGCCTCCATATCAATAGTTGAGCCAGAAAAAAATTTACTTCCTCCACCAGCAAGCGCCGACCTTTCTATTGTATATCCTGTCCAAGAAGTGATTGGTGTTGCAGATGTATAACCAGCATTGGAAATAATAGCTTCTATGTTATACTCACTATCAGCGTCTACACAATAACTGTTTGAAAGATTTTGAATGGTAAGTGTTGGAATAGTGTTTATTGTCCATGTTACATAGTTGTTCAAATATGAGCCCCCGAGTATCGGATCAACACCGTTCCAGTCAAATCGATCAATGAAATAGTTGCCAACTCCATATTTATTGTTATAGTATTGAATATTAACTGACCAGCCAAGCTTATTGCCAGGTGTCCCAGTAACCCCTGTATTATCATACGGATAGTCAACATCCTCGGGTTGAAGTGGGTCATAAGTATTATTCTGCAAAGGATATACCTGAAAACGA
Organism: Imperialibacter sp.; assembly: GCF_040222815.1. Classification (GTDB taxonomy): domain Bacteria; phylum Bacteroidota; class Bacteroidia; order Cytophagales; family Cyclobacteriaceae; genus Imperialibacter. Next base: position 33,058 of record NZ_JAVKCH010000003.1, read on the forward strand.
TAGAAGAATCTCCCATTGCCAGAAATATCACCATCATAAGCGTCAAAACTGATCACTCCATCATTTGCACAGTAAGAATTTCCAATATCATTGCCAGGGTTTCCGTCGGTGTTCTGAGCAAAAATTGAAACTGCGGTTGTCACATAAAACTGTCTGGTTTTGGTAACAGACTTGCCGGTTATGTCATTAGTAAGCGTGTAGTTGATATTGTGAGGGCTACCAAGTCCAGCTGTTTTGGGGATGAAGTTCACATTTACCGCACTGGCAGCTGCACTTTGGGAACCAAGACCAGGCCCACTAAAAATACCTGTGTGATTCGTTGAAGGCAGTCCTCCTGCTAATGCTACCGGGTTCTCAGAGTTGGAAGCAAAATTAGTCGACGCAGGGCTTTGTGTAAGTCTGATGGAGGCAACAGTGACCTCGGTTGCTACACTCCGACAGCCAGACGCAGGAGTTTGTGTTACCCAATAAGTAAGAACCCCTCCGGGGGCATCCGGCACCCCGTTGTTTGCATCAACCCCATCAACAAATCCCCATTGCGTGATACTTGGATTCGTCAGTCCGTTCAAAGCAACTTTTTCAATGGCTAAGGCTGCGTCCTCATACCATTGGAGACCTACATTGTTCGAAGTAATATTGATTGGATTTGCATTAGCGGCCGGCACCGAAGAATTAAAATGGTAAAACTCATAGTATGAAGTGCTTGCAACCGGCGCCCCAGGTTGAATACTCCCCACATCACCCAGGTCTGTTCCCACGTCCAAGCCGAGGATACTAGCTGTGCCACCAAGATTGAGCAAATCATCCGTTGCAGTGGCAATCGCCAAATTCGTGGCTACCTGCACGTTTGTTATCGTGATATCATTTAGTTGCCCTAGGCTACCGGCGCTGGCAGTGTAAGTAACACGAAGCACATTGCTGGCCGGGAAGCTCACAGAGCCTGTGACAGGGTTGCCACCGCCTTGTGTATCCGTAAATGTCGGTATCACCGCAGTATTGAAAACAAACCCATTGGGCAATTGAACACTGAACACCTTACTCGTGCCTTGCTGAATATCACCATCTTGTGTTTCGGTAATGGCAAAAGACCCTGTCTGGTACCCACCATCCACACATATTTGGGTAAGGTCTAAGTCTGTGATATTAACCCCGTTTGAAATCAGGAGTTCGTTGTCGGTAAGGTCGGCCGAACTGTTTGATTCGGCGTCGAGGCCGGTTACGTTAACACTGAAGGTTCCAAGAGGCAGGGTAGTCGGCACGTTCAGGGACCAGCTACCACCTGAAAGCGTAACAGCACCTCCTGATACGTAGGGGCCATAAGGGCCGCCCGGGCCATCGATAGTAATGCTAACAGATGCAGCACCGGTAGCAAGACCTTCCAAAAGAGGGGTTTGGTCTATCGTAATCAGAGAATACACTGTAAGTGCAGGCCCCTGACTGTCAACTGTCACATTAAGCGTCGAATTAGTTGTGGAGTTAAGGTTAACGCTTGCGTCGGTCGCCGTGATTGGTATATTTCTTACCCCATTGTTTAAGAACTTGGCAGGAATGGGCAATTGGTAAGTATAAACGCCCGTAGCTCCTACTTCTGTCATAGGTTGAGTTGCAGACAATGAAAGAAGGAGGTTGGTCAAATCAGCTGTGACGGTCAGCCCAGACTCTCCTAAGTCTGCTGAAATTGTGATGAGCTCATCGGAGCTGAAGATGCCCGCCGATCCTATGACATTACTTCCTGTTGCCACCGGATTTGGTGAGAAAACAGGAGCAGCCTCATCAGCGAGATAAAATGTGAACTGGTTGGCGGCTATGTCCAACATAAATTTGGTGGGATCCGCTTTGGCGCTTATCTGGGAGTTGTTCCTGACCTTTAATGTATATGTTTCCTTTCCTGTAGGAGTACCAACTATATCATTCAAATAGAGCCTGAATGACGGCCCCGAGTAGTTGTCATTATTACCAAAGATACTTTTTGGGCTTTGGTTCCTGGCCCACTGGATATCTGCATCATCATTGTCATTGATCACAACGCCTGTTCCATTGTCATTGTAAATCAAACAGAGCTCATCTTCATCGCAAAGCGAGCTGCCATTGGTATAGTCATCCCTTTTTATTTGGCCATTATTCGAATTGGCGATGTGTACAACTCTATCGCTGGTACCGTCTCTGTAAACTTCTTCAGAAAAGGTAATTGTTACATACGAGTTGTCAGGCTGAGGGACTGCGCTAATAATCCTTAGGAGGTTGCTAACATCAATCAAATTTAAGTTCTGGTTACCCGTATTCCCTACTAACGTATTATCGCTGCCGTCTTTGACATTGGTACCATTCACTGCAACACTTACCGTCTCAGCTCCGGTGACGTCAAGCACGGTTGGGGTCGCAGTAAGGATAAACCGAATGATGGCACTACTGGTCGCAGTTAAGTCCTGATCCAGATCGTCTTGCAGAGTTGAACCAATCGAAATAGTTGCTCCACCGTTAGACGCAGTAGCAGTTGTGAAGTCAGCCTTCGTCAAAGTGCCGCCGCCCTGTTTTACAACAACCTCCGAAAATACCACCTCAAAATAAGCATTTGCTGATTGGACGGAAGAGGAAACAATGTAAGGTGCAGCCCCATCTGAGGTACCAACAGTCGCTGCAATGGCTGCAACGGCATTTAAATCTGTCACCTGAGAAGCGACGATATCCACATCTGGGGTAACTCCAGTATCCGGAGAGCCACCAGTATTGAGTGTCAAAGTTACCTCATTGGCAGCAGATACTGCCGCAGATAAAATGGTATAACCTGCAACGGAGAAATCATCGGATCCACCGTCTACATCAATAGAACCGGCAGCAATGTCCTCTGAAAAAGTAATGACGATTTGGTCAATATAACCATCGGGCGTGTTGTCTTTGGTTACAGCCGAGACAACCGTTGGTGCCACCCCATCTGCTACCGTTCGATCTGCTATCGCTGCTATGCCATTGGTCAATGCCCCGACATCCTTCACGGCATCAACAGCTATATCCAGATCGGTAGAAGTGAAATCTGTTCCGCTCAACGTATTCACCGTCAGATCAACCTGGCTAGTTCCAAATACCACTGCGCTGGTCACTGTGAAGTCACCTCCGCTTGAAGAAAAATCGCCTCCACCCGCTGTCATTACTGTAATTTGTTCGGAAAACGTCACCCTGATATTGGTCAGGCTGGTTGTTTGGGCACTTACAAAAGTTGGAGCGATGCCGTCATCAACCGTTTGACCCAATGCAGTCGCATTGCCTATCGTGCCAGCACTTACGTCTTTTACAGCGTCAACTGCTATATTCAAATCTGTGGAGCTAAAAGCACCATCGGCTATCCCGGCTACAGTTAAATCTACCAGTGCACCCCCTGCTGAG
>NZ_JAVKCH010000004.1:0-28818 GCF_040222815.1 Imperialibacter sp.
AACTGCTATATTCAAATCTGTGGAGCTAAAAGCACCATCGGCTATCCCGGCTACAGTTAAATCTACCAGTGCACCCCCTGCTGAGGTTGCCGCTGACACTGTAAAATCTCCTGATGTAAATTCTGTACCCGCCGGGGTTGATACAGTGACATCTTCCGAAAAAGTAAGCCTGATATTGGTCAAACTCGTCGTTTGCGCACTTAATAACACAGGAGCAGCACCGTCGGTGATTATCTGATCCGGTGTAGAGGCAATTGGATTAGCCCCCCCGTCTTCGACCGCTCCGGCTGATATGTCTAAATCTATCGATGTAAAATCTGTTCCGCTTAACGGATCAACTGTTAAGTCAACTTCTGTAGCACTAAAAGAAGCAGCGCCTGTTATCGTCACACCACCTATCGCAAAGTCGGCTCCTGAGGCAGTTACAACCGTCACAGCTTCCGAAAACGTCACCCTGATATTGGTCAGGTTGGTTGTTTGGGCACTTACAAAAGTTGGAGCGATGCCGTCATCAACCGTCTGACCCAATGCAGTCGCATTGCCTATCGTGCCAGCACTTACGTCTTTTACAGCGTCAACTGCTATATTCAAATCTGTGGAGCTGAAAGCACCATCGCCTATCCCGGCTACAGTTAAATCTACCAGTGCACCGCCTGCTGAGGTTGCCGCTGACACTGTAAAATCTCCTGACGTAAATTCTGTACCCGCTGGGGTTGATACAGTGACATCTTCCGAAAAAGTAAGCCTGATGTTGGTCAAACTCGTCGTTTGCGCACTTAACAACACAGGAGCCGCACCGTCGTCAACGGCCAATTCGTCCTGAAGCACACTGGCACCGCCAGCATCACTGACGGCACCCGCTGCCAGTGACATTCCTCCCGGCCCGGCCGGTAACGAAAAATCGGTACCAAATGGGTCACAAGTTAAAAGCGCTTTCGTATCGTCTCCCGGATCAACAATGGCTGCGGTAATATTGACACCGGGAATAGTGAATAATCCGGTAGCCCCTATTGCTGTCAAACTGGTGTTGAAGGTTATTTCTACTTGCGTTGCGCTAATCGTACTGGCACTATTGTAGGTCGGTTGGGCATATACTCCAACGCTAAAAAACATTCCAGCTAAAAAAATCAGGCCAATGTGTCGATATATATTTCTCATGGTAATGAGGATTGATCAATCAATAAAAATAAACAAAAAGTGAAATTAAATGCAGGAATTATACAATTATTTCCCAAGTACACCGTTTTTATTGGTTTTTATTAAACCAATGACTGTCTGCGGGTTGTTATCAATTTCTATAGTTGTTAGCATGACAAACTTACCGTCCGGGAGTTGAACAATGGCATTGGCTTGGTCATTGCCACTTCCTCCATACCTGTGCCCCAGGTAACCGGCTTCACCAAAATTGCTGGTCTCGCCACCAAAATCATCAGTTCTCATGAGAAGTAACTGCGATCCATTAGCTCCGCCTTCATCCGTTTCTGCTGTAGTAGCCGCATATACGAATCTACCACCAAGTGTTCTATAAAAATCAGCCACCTGAACCCCAACCGGTACATCTATTTGGCTTGAGAGCTGAATCTCACCACTAGTAATTCTCATCAAAAAAGGTGTCAAATTTTGCATCGTAAGTGACAACCTGTTCCCTACCAAAAAGATGTCAGCGTCTGACAACTTTAGCATTCTAACCACCTGCTCATTAGCGTCCGAAGTTCCTGATTGCGTAAATTCAATATTTACAGGGCTTGTTGAGCCCTGCAATGGAATTGTTGCAATAGCAGCATTCAGCATGGATCGATTGTTTCCTCTGGTCTGTCCGGCGATAACCACCTGGCTGCCATTTTGAATACTTACCACAGCAACCCCAACATCATCGGCTGCCGTTCCTTCGCTCTTCGTCCATGCTGTATTGAAGTCTGTATCAAGCTTCACCAGGAAAAAATCACTTAAGTCCTGCACCTGGGCATTTCTTAACTCAACATTTTCGGTTGAACCAACAGCGAAATATCCATCGGCTATTTCTACTATATCAGCCCCTTTTTGGCTAAGTGATAATGTATCAAATAATCCGCTCGACCCTATCTCAACTGTTTTATAACTGCTACCAAACACCCGGACATCTGAAACACGGTCATAGTTTCCGTTGGCATCCAACCTCACTATCAGCATCGCAGATTGTTGAAAACTATTCGTACTTTCATTTTCATATAAACTGCCATAGGTGATCCACCCAATAAGCAAGTATCCCCCATTTGCTGTCTTCTTTATTCGAACCGGGCTACACGTCACTTTCCCCGTGGACGAAAAATAAGGCAATAATGGGAGAAAGTCTGCCGTAGGAAAACGCCTGATGCCATTTGGTAAGAGATTACCACCCTTATCTGCAAAAAGCACAACCCACTCCGTGTTTCCAGTTTGCTCTGTCAGCAAATAGCTGTCACTTGACCCGAAAATGGCATAGTTTTCCACTTCAGACCCTTGCAGGTTCACGACAAAGTCTGCTCCCTTATCAATACCCTCACCGCCAAAATATTTAACAAAAACCTCATCTGGGGCTAAAGAGTTGGGGTCTTCAGGTGTGCATCCCGCTAAACCACCTACTACCGCAAAGCACATCGCTCTTAATATCCTCTTCATTTAAGTCTCTTCTCTTTTAGTTTCTGTGGATTGTAGATCGATAGCTGAAACCCACCTACAACTGTGACGCCATCAAGTGTGAAATCATTGTCGACCAAACCGATGTTAAAAATACTCTCCTGCTTATTTCCATCAGCGGTGATTTCTGACGGAAATCTATTATCACCGTTGACGATGTTCATCATGCCGTAGTTGTACCTGGCCTCTACAAAAAAGAAATGTGTCTTTCTTCGGATTTTTACGCCCAATCCGGCAAAACCATAGTAAGTCAATGCTTTTCTTCGTTCATCCGCTACCAGGTTGGGGTCAGGGAGTGTAGCCGACGCCTTCACCCCATCACGCTCTGACTGATTCGCTCTTCTTGTTGAGGTCTGCTTGGCATTGACCAGGTAATCAAAACTCATCCCAGCAAAAACGTACGGATTGAATGTTCTCTCTCCATCTCCATAATAGGTGTATTTTACAAAAACAGGAGCTTCCAATACAGCGTAGTTCTCTGAGTAAGTAGCCAGGTTACCCAAACCTTGCGCAACAGCCAGTGGGTCAGATGCGTCGCTGGCGGCCTTGCCGTATATTACCTCACTTTCTGCCGAAAATGTCTTCAACACATAGCCTAAGCCCAGGCCCACATCGAAGCCGGGATATACCTCTTTCTCGATCTGGGCAAACCCATTGAATTGTATGCCGGGCGTATAAACCGACTGATCATCTTCTGACCAAAGAGAGTAACTTGTTATCAACCTATAGGAACTCCGGTTCAACCCAATACTGCCACTCACCCTAAAAATAGGTTTATACCTGAATTTCTCCTTGTGCAAAATGATTTCCTGCGGATCCAAAGAAGGATCCAGCTTATGTTCTGGGTCTGCCTTTAACAGTTCAATCATCCAAATATCGGCATTGGCCAGATCGTCCTGGTAGAGGTAAGTCTCTGTCATTATCTCAAGCGCCCTTATCGTCTCTTCTTTAGAAAAGCCTCCACCTTTAATACAAGGCATTAGTAAAGTTGGAATGCCAGGAAGGTCGCCGATATCAAACATCGCTTGCGCCCGATCCAAATTTTGAGTACAAACAACGCTCTGCGCAAATGTCCCTCTGGAAGTCAGAACAATGAAAACGCTAAACAAAGCGATTACCAGTAACACATTTCTCTTTGTATCCTTCATCATTTTATTGTTCAGCCCCGCTTGGATAATCCGGACAGGTAATTTCGTATTCGATGTCGCTGCCAACATATTGGTTCCATTCTGTTTGGTCAAGGTTCCGGTCAATTTCGTTGCACAATCCAGCAGCAATCATGTCGGGTTTGGTGGGCCACACCCTCAGGAACTTGTCATTGCTCGCCGAAGCCAAATAATGACCATCGGGAGAAAATGAAACAGCGTTGACATAGTCGCCGTGGTCATTCAAAATCGTAGGCAATCCGAAAATGTCGTTAAGCACCCAAAGCTTTGCCGTTTTGTCCCAACCTGATGATGCCAGCAGGGTGGTAAGCCCATTGAATTCAAGGTCCGAGACTGTACTTTCATGGCCATTTAACTCCGCCAGAGGCGTCTTTGCAACGATATCCTGAATGACGATTCTGCCGGATTGATCGCCATAAGCCAGAAACTGTCCGTTTCGGCTGAAGGCCACCGAGGTGATTGGAACATTGTCGGCATTGACAATTGTGGCCTGTAGGCTATTATTAGCCATGTTGTATAAGTATACATTGCCATCAGTCCCTCCTGCCGCAAGTGTTTTTCCATCGTCACTGATCGCCAGCTTTTTCACTGGCTGATCAAGGCTCGCAATCGAAGAAAAAGAAGAGAAATTGCTTCTTTGAATTTTCCCATCGGTTCCTGCTGACACAAATCCACTCGCATCAGGCAGGAAGACCAAATCATATACCGTGCCTCCATGTGCGTCAAGTAAGTTGGATGCTTCAGGGTTAGAGAGTTCAATTAGCTGTATATGGTCTTCATTGCCAACCGCCAGATATTTTTCATCGGGGCTGACGGCTACAACCCTGTTTATGCTGGAATTTGGAACGGGTAGCACGTCAACCCCTTCTCTGGCGTGGTTGGACATGTTCCACTTCAGCACTCTTCCATCAGACCCGGCTGTGTACATACTTTGACCGTCTTTACTGTAAACTACCGACTTAACTCCACCAGTATGTCCCTTCCATTTTACAACGTCCGCCCCGTTCTCCGTTGTCCATGCGTTGTAGAGACCCTGATAAATATCACCGTTGTACGGCTTGTTACTATATTCTCTAAAAAAGTTGAATGCCTGCATGGCAATTAGCGTCTTTCGGGTAGTATCCTTCACCTGTGCGGTTTTGATCGCCATGGACTGCGCAATGGCCTGGTAACGAAGATCTTCTGCATTTTTTCTCGCTTCGTCCGCTTGTACTCTGGCAGCCGTGGCAAGGTCTTTTTGCTCGTTGGCAATTGTTGCTTGCTTTACGGCTTCCTCCTGTGCAATCACTGCATCCTTTCTGGCAGCCTCAGCCTGTAATGTAGCATCCTCAGCATTTCTTCTTTGTAGTTCTGCTTCGTTTTTTTGTTCAATCGCCTCGGTAGTGGCTAGCTCGGCCTTTTCCCGTTGATCGTTGGCGTCTTTCGCAGATTCCACTGCCAATCCCCGTTGCTTTTCAGCATCGGCCTGAGCAATTTTTGCATTTTCAGCCTCGGTAACAGCAAGTGCCTCTTGCTTGGTCGCCTCAGCCGCCAAAATAAACGCATAAATCATCATGAAAATACACACAAGCGCAGCACCAGCCAGCACAAGTGCAAAGATCCTGGACCGGCGTATCTGCCTCTTCTGGAGAAGCTCTTTGTTTCTTTGCTCGGTTTCGTAGGCACGCTTGCTCGTTTCAAGAAAAACAATCGTACGCTCATAAGCTGTGTTGTACCTTTGACCCCACACCAGCGTAGGTCTGTTTTCCTCCTGCCAGTTGAGGGCCAGTTGCAAATCGGGCATTTTCCAAAGACCGGCCCGTCCTTCCTGATACCTTCCCGCCGACTCCGACAGCTTGAGGTACATTTCAGCCGACCTGCTTTCTTCATCCAGCCACGACTTCAGCCTGGTCCAGATGCGCATCAAGCTTTCATGAGAAATGTCAATTACTGTCTCAGATTCCAGCTGTTTGCCATGAGGTGGCATCAGCAAAGACCTGCCTGGTTCACGGAATTTATCGACCACCCGGTACACCTCGTCCTCGGTTACGCCAGCAATGGACGCAATGACACTCAGCTTTGTTGGCCTTCTAATGCCCTGGTTTTCTGATCCCCGTTCGGTGAGCGCCTTGAACATGGTCTCGCATATCTGCTTCTCCCTTTTGGAAAGCATGTCGTAGGCCTCGTTGGCATGCTGCGACAGCGCCTCTTTCAGCGTACCAATAGCATTATAATGCCGGATGTCCATTGACTCGGCTTCCTTGTGATTATCAGCCCAGAATGACCAGGTTCGCATCAGGGAGTGCTGAAGGATGGGTAGCTGATCGGGGTTGTCTCCCACGTCGTTTAACAGCTGTTGTACCAAACGAGGTGCGATGGTACCTCCACCCACGGCCACCGGGCCTTCAATCGCCAGTCTCTTCTGATCCCTGGTCATTTGCGGGATGAGGTAGTGGCTGTCGTTGATCATTTGTGTGAGCTCCGGAAAAACTGCGCACTCACCTATGAAGTCGGACCGCATGGTGATGGTGACGTAAATAGGCTCATCGAACTGATGAACTGCTTCCATCAGCAAGTTCACGAATGCAGAAGACTCGTCCTGAGACGAAGTCATACTTTCAGTCTTCTTATAGCGGAAGAGTTCTTCAAACTGATCGACAAGGATCAGGATGTTCTCATCTTCCGATTTTTTTAGTTGCTTAACCGCCTCAACCAGTCCGAGAGAACTACTCCTGAGCACGGTAGCGGTAATCGTCTTCCTTATCAGCCGTTCCTCTTCTTCCAGCCCTGCGTATTCATCGTCCTTTTCTACCAGCGACTCTGCCAGGTTGTCGATCGGCCCCCCGCCCGGTCTCAATACCACAATTTTCCAGTTGGAGCCTGCCTGTGTCATGAATCCCCCGTAGAGCGTTGGAATCAGTCCACAATACATCAACGACGACTTACCACTTCCCGATGATCCCAACACTGCCGAGAACCTGTTCTCTGCCAGCTTTACAAGGACTTCATCACTCTGGCCCTCACGGCCAAAGAAAAGATGGGATTCTTCCACACCGAATGGCCTAAGGCCAGGGAATGGATTGAACAAGGTAGTGGTGCTACCTCTTGAAATAGTGCCAGACGAAACCTGATCAGGTCTTCCGTCGGACTCGTTGGGGTCAAGGTTGCTAGCGCTCATAATTTACTTTTCAATTTTCTCCAGGAATGGTTTTAAAGAATCGGCTTTGAATTCGCCGTTACCAGTTAAAATCAGGGTGCCTTCTTCTTTAAACTCCTCAGCCTTCACTTTGGCCTCCCCTGCCACATAAATTGCTTTTGCCTTTAAGGGCTTAATTCTGCCAAACCCGGGTGCTTTCAAAAGATCCTGAAGCTTGGCTTTTATCCAGTGATGATTGGCTTTTCCGAAATAAATCAGCGAAGCATCACAGCGTCTCAAGTTTTCCTGATGCAGGTATCGCAAATCGATCAGGTCACCATCAAAAAGGGACGTCATCACCTCGCATCCTTTGGCAGTCAGCGCCTTAGCAATGGGCTGAGCCGCCTCGGCGTCAGATTTATCACAAATCAGGTAGATCATTTTCCCTCCTTTGCTCTCTTCCTCCTCCCTGGCGTAATGATCCCTTGTTTTGAACCTTCCGCCGGTAAGCAGTTCCTCCCTTACAATGGATTTTAGCTCTTGCAGTGTAATTTGAAGAACCTCGGCTTCTTCAACAGCAGCGGCATCAGACTTTAAGTCCTCAATAAAAATCTTTTGCCTCTCCGACACATTGACCATGTCGGGTGAAAGCCAAATCAATCTTGAAAAAGGCTCTCTATTGGCACTTTTACTATTGTGCTCGATTACCTTCAGCACATATTCCGAGGCTATCTTATTCTGCATATCTACGATCGACAGGTCAGAGCCCTTCGGCTTATAACCATAGTCCTCCCCAATCAGGTGAATGGATAAACGGCACTTTTCCAAATCCGCCTTTACCATTGCCTCCAGCAGTTTGGCTTCCTTCGGGAGAGACTGTTCAGGCAGCACCCTGTAACCATGGCGCAACAATTCCCTTTTGATAATGTCTCGTTGAATCAGAATATCTACACCTGTGCTAGCCAGGTAAACTGTGCGTTCTTTCGGAACCGTATCTTTTGCAATCTTCTTTGTGGATCCAATTTTTTCGAGGATCTGGTAAATATCGTACGACATATCTACCAATTTCAGCCAGTAACTTCTCTCTGCCTCCGAGCCAAAATACCGGGTGTATTCCTGCGCCTCACCAGTCATTGGATCGATCTGAAACAGGTCGTACGGTAAAATTTCCTCGTAATTGGGAAGGACACTGTCAATCTCGACCGGGTGTTTCAACACCTTGAACATCCTTGACTTCCCCGCAAGACTTAGATTCTTTTCATCAGTGGCCTTATCGCCAAAGTGTGTAATGCCTTTTATCAGTTTGGCGTCTGCCTTGAAGTTGTTTGACAGTATGGCAATCAAAACAGCTGCCTTTTCGATTTCCTCCGGGTGCTGCTGATTTTCGTCAATCATTCTCACATGAGGCTCCTCCTTCATTATTTGTGTAAGAAGTGTGGTGAGGAACTTACAAAAGCTCGTCACCCAGCCTCTGTCGCCCGCTATCCTTGGATGGTTATCTTCTGAGGAAAAACTAATTATAATTTCTTTTCCAACTGCCATTTTTTTTAGGTCAAAATCTCATATTCCTTTTAAAAACTCGATAAATATTGTCCTACTATTGACTAAAAAGCAACAGTCTTTCTTCATCCATCACCTCATCTTCCGCCTCGATCTGGTCAGAGTCTTTCACTGACAAAAGTGTTGCCTCAACCATCTCAATGTTTTTGCTCATTAAATCGAACAGTGCCTCCATTGAAATAGTCAAAAAGATCGCCTCGCTGGTCGTTGTATAGTTGTATTCAAATTGGTCTGTCTCAACCAATTTATTGAAACCGATCACATCTCTACTGCCCAGTGTTCTCTCACGCCCATTGTCGTCTTGTTCAAGCACACTGCCCTTTACAATAATGTAAATTGGTGCATTGCCATTATCTCCTTTATTGATGAAGGTTACCCCTTCCCTCATTCTTACTTCTTCTGAGGCGTCTACCACGTCCGTTAACACTGAGCCAGGGATCGTTTTGAATAAATCCAATCCCTTCACAAACACAGCCTTCTCAATGAGCAGCATCTTCATGTGCAGATCCTCCTCAGTCTCAACAAATGTTGGCGGCACTATGGCCCTGTCCAGGTCTTTCTTAACACCCGGGCGTATTCTTCTGGTGTGACGCTGATACTCTGCCTTGTCCTTTTGATAAATGATCCAGGCAGATGTTTGAAGAATGAGCTTATCCGGGTTGAAAAGATTGGCAATAAGATCTGCTGAAACTTTTGTTTCATCCATCATGGACAACCTGTACAATGCCACTGCCTTGGTCCACCTGTTTATGTGGTTATAATCCCTGTTGACTATGGAAAGGAGCAAGTCCTCATAACCTCTAAAAGTCTCAGGTGCATAGAAGTCATTGAGTTGGCTCAACCTGTCCTGGGGTTTGAGTTCGTCGAAAACCGGAAATAACTTTGGCTTCAATTCATCCTCCAGGATAATATCGAGCATTTCGACTGCGAACGTGACGCTTTCACTGGTGCCTACATTGATATTCTCTTTGACAAGCTCCACAGCCTGAGAGTCGTAGATAAGCGCCAAAAGCATATAAATATCATCATAGTTTTGGGCATTCTCCTCTTCCATTGCCTGAACGAGCAATTGGTCGGTTTCATTTTCAGTTGGAATTTCAGTGAGCACTTTAATATTCCAGGCCAAGTCACCAATTTCAGCCTCGATCTGAATCTTGATTCGTGCCGCCTGAAAGTCCTTGGCGTGGTAGCCAATATAGCTTAGCGATAACAAGATTTCTGAAACGATGGCTTTATCAGGGAAGTCAATCTTTTTCCAGAGGCGTTCAACCCCCTCGGGGCCGCCTATTCGTCCAAGAATCTGCACAACTCTGAACATTGTACTGCCTTGCTGCCCGGTTTTGTAAAAAGCGGTATCCACGGTATGCAAGGTCGCTTCCCCCCCGGCCGTCAACGCTGCCTTGGCAACGTTAGAATAAATAGGCACATGAAGGTTCTCAATCAAAATGGGCCAAAGCTCCGGCCACTTATTAATTCCGGCACTAGCAATGGCTGCTGTCCTTACATTAACATTGATGTCTCTGGCAAGCTCCACGAGCAACGGGATATACTTTTCTTCGTCCAATTTTGCCAATACCTGAGCTGCGAATACCCGATCATCCTTGTCAACAGATCTAACAAGTTTTCTAATACTGACCTCGTTCAGTTTGTAGTCTTCAGCCAACTGCAGGAACGCAATTACTTCTATCGCCAGGTTCCTTATTTGCTCTTCTTGCTCATAGGAAGCCAGCTTTTTGATTTCTGCCAGCTTCTCAAAGTTATTTACCTGCCTGCACTTGGCATAGGCATATTTTCGCACCTCTGGATGAGGGCTCTTGAGCGTTTCCACCAGAATCTTTCTGAATTCTATCGGTTCCAACTTTTCAAATAACTTCATCGACAGAATAATACTCTCTGCATTGTGCTCATCAAATTCTCTCTGAAGGACATTAACTGTACTATTCTCATTCTTCTTCCCTTTGGATCCAAGTGCCTCCTTTTGCCTTGTTAAAGTAATTTTCAATGTTCCCTTATACTCATCGTAGAGTTTCACGGCTACGTATATGACACCAACTGCCAAAAAGATGATGATGTACGAAAAGTGAATCAATTTGAAGAAACTCAGCAAACCCAGACCAATCAATGCGGCGCCTGAGATGAGTGCAGCAAATTCATTCACTACACCTTCAACCCTGGATTGAATATCAAACCGGATTTTAATATCCAGAGGCAAGAAGAATATCTTGAAGGCCGGGTTTTCCAAAGCGTCTTTCAGGGAGGCAGTCAAAAGTCTGGCTAGTCCGGTAAAAAGAAAGAACAAGATGTATTCTTCGTTTTTTACTTCGAAACCAAAAATATGCCCCGATACGATGGCCCCTATTGTTAGTCCGGCGAGTACAATCGGCATTACCATAAGCGATACTTTCAGTCCAAATTTACCTATGATAAGATCGTTGAGAAAGCTCTGAATAATGAAGCTAATAACGATGATCGACCCGTCGTAGAACGACAAAAAGTTGGAGAGTTCCGTTTCGTTCGGGTACATAACGTTCACCGACTCATAAAAGCTGTATTCAACAAATACGTTGGCTGACGCCGAAAAAATCAAAAACATTGACAACAGCCCCAGGTACTTGCTTTTGAATAGGTCGGAATAGCTGGTATTTGGCCTCTCCCTGGAAACCTTTTTGGTCGCACCATCAAGGTTGTAATTTTTAACTATAAGAAGAGTAAAAATAAAAATACCGAAGGCACCGGCAATGGAAATAAACAACAAATCAGTTGTATCATTTATCAACTGAAGTCTCCTTAACCCTGGAATTGAAAAGAAAGCAAGACAAGTCGCCAGAAGCTGACCTGTATCAATCCCTCCCATTATTCTCTTGGAGGCTCTCAGATTGAACATTCTGCCAAAGACACCCCAAAAAGTCAGCAGTGTAACTGCAGTTATGGGGCCCATCATCACAAAGAAGGCAAAACTGATCCAGGGACTATCGTAAAACTCATATGTTCCTCTCAGTAAGGTAACATACGCCAGGATCAAGAAGGTATTGGTAATGGCGAGACTCGAGAAATTAATATTGCGTTGGAGGGAAACAAAAACAATGGTACTTACGATGCCTAAGAACCCACCAGTAAAAAAGGCGATTCCCAACAAACCCTCTCCCATTCGGCTGATGAACAGCGTTTCTGCGCCAACCGTATAGGTAGCCAGGAAGATACCCATAAAAAAGCCTTTACCGAGGAGCAGCCACATCTGCTTCTCCTCGCCTGGCTCACCTCCTAAAAATTTTAAGAAAGCCTGCAGCACGTATCAGTATAGTTAGGTTGACATTTCCGGCGCACAGAATGCACCAGAATACTGCCAAAGTACCAAAAAAAATCGTCTTAAGGAAACATACAACCAATAAGATGTCGGCTCACAGGGCAGCGTCCAAAAAATAGCCAACAAATACAATTACAATTCTACATAAAAATATTTCAACAGCCAATTGGCTCTAAAAAAAAGTGTTATTTAATAGATTACGCCTATTTGGTGGTGGCAGTAGAATCAGTTTTGTCAGAGGGGATGACGCCCTTCGACTGCAGGTACGCTTTGTTCAGCCCTTTAATTACCTCATCGGTAATGTCGAGTCTCTTATCGGCATAAAGAACGCCGCTCCCCTTCGTATAGGTTAAAACAAGGTGGTATTTGTTACTTCCGCTAAACTCAGACAGGTAGCCGCTCACAGCATTATACAGTTGTTCGTTGAGCTTGGTCTCTTCTTCAACCAACTGCTGTCCCAGTGTTTGCTGATACTGATAGAGGTTTTGCTGTTTAACAGTGAGTTCCTCCTCCTTGGCCCTGGCCTGGTTCATCGTCATGTTCTGGGCACTGTTCTGGAAGTTCTGTATTTCTCTCTGGAGGCCCTCCGCCCGATTCCTGTACTCAGACTCCAACTTCGCTCTCTTTTTTTCGAGGTCACTGCTGATATCCTTGAAATATTCATATTTACTCAGCAGCGTGTCTGAGTTGACATAGGCAATCGAAAGATCTCCACTGATTCTGTCAATGGAAGAATCAAGACTAGCTACCTCAGGTTCTGAAGATGCATTCTTATTGCTAAGCACCAGATAAAACAACACAGCAACTGCTGCTAAAAGGACGACACTAAGTACAGTGGATAGATTTTTCACGCTCTAGTTTTGATTAAGAAGCGGCAAATATATAGAAACTATTTGAACAGCAATGGTTAATGCAATGAGATAATATCGTCGCTGGCGTCTTCTTCGTTTTTAGTCGAATTTGTGAATCTTATCTGAAGGCTCGGAGGTATTTGAACCTTATCTGGCACAGCACCGGGAATCCCAACGCTATCACCCGTTGGATCCGCCCCGGCGTTCTCATCATGTTGAATGGCCTGGTTTGCCGTTAATGCTTCTTCCGCAACATTTTTGTTTCTGAAATGAATGGCGCAAAAAAGCCCCGATAAGCCACCAAATAGATGTGACTCCCAGCTTATCTGGTCTGAAAAAGGAAAAATGCCTGCAAACAGGCCGTGGTAAAGAAAAACAACAATCATGCTTACAGCCAACGACCTCGCATCCCGCTTGATAAGCCCGAAAAAGAAAAGGAAGGAAACCAACCCGTAAATAATACCGCTGGCACCGATATGAAAAGCCGGGCGGGCTGTTGTCCAAACCCAAAAGCCGGTAGACAGGTACACAATAACAAAAACCTCGAAGGCTATCTTTCTAAAAAAGAAAAAAAGCCCTACCCCAAGGATCGCAAGAGGAAACGTATTGGAGAGCAGGTGCTGAATATCGCCGTGGATAAACGGGGACGTAACAATCCCCAGAGAGCCTTTCAAAGTCCTGGGGTATATGCCAAGAAAAGACAGGTCAACTGAAGTTGCGTACTCCCATGACTTGATACACCACAGCACCCCTACAAAAGCAAGTGTGATGAAAACGCTTTCTCTGAAAAGCTTGCGCTCGTTCATTATTGAATTAAGCTATTTTCTGGCAAAATTGTAAGCTTGGGTCAAAAGTAAATATCCTGTGCGAGCCTGAAAGTATTGGCGTGCGCCTCCACAATGTCAGTGATTTTTTCAGAATAACCACCTCCCATGGTCACCACTACGGGGAGCCCACATTCTTTGCAAAGCTGCAAGACCAACCGATCTCTTTCTTTGCATCCTGATTGACTCAAGGCCAGTCTACCCAGCTTGTCGGTGGCCAACACATCAACACCAGCCTGATAAAATGCGAAGTCAGGCTGAAAGTCATCCAAAACGCTCTTAAGGTTCGCCTCAAGTAGTTTAAGGTACAGCTTATCGTCAGTACCGTCGGCCAGCCCAATATCGAGGCACGACTGCTCCTTTCTGGCAGGATAGTTTCTGGCACCATGCATGCTCAGCGTAAACACCTGTTTGTTTCCGGTAAATATTTGAGCGGTTCCATTGCCCTGATGAACATCCAGATCGATCATCAGGATTTTTGAGGCAAGGGAATTTGCCAGCAGATCGCTGGCTGCAATGGCCATGTCGTTCAACAGACAGAAACCTTCTCCCCTATCGGTAAAGGCATGGTGTGTGCCTCCGGCAATATTGAATGACACACCGTGCTTCAACGCATGTTGACAACACTCAACAGTGCCAGCCGCAATGTTTACTTCTCGATCAATAAGTACCTCGGAGTGCGGAAAACCAGTTTTTCTTACTTCTGCTGACGAGAGGTTCAGGCTGCTTAACCTCTGCCAGTAGTTGGCGTCGTGTGTCCGGAGGATTTGTTCAGTTTGGAGGCGCCCGGGGATGAACAACTGACTTTCTTTGATAGTCCCCTCGTAAATGAGTTGTTCCGGAAGCAGCTCATATTTCATCATCGGAAACCTGTGCTTGTCAGGTAGCGGATGGTTGTACGCCTTTGACCAGGCCACTCGAAGCATGCCGCCTTTTTTTTAATTAGTCGTCGCTTTCATCCGATTCGAAGCTGTAGAGTGTGGGATCAAGCCTGAGCTGACCGGAGTTAAAGTCGCTGATAAACTTTTCAACCACCGCTGGAGTAACTTTATCTACGTTGAGGCAGACATCGATTCCCACACGGGCTTCAAGCTCCTCGTCCAGTTCCATGTGCTCTTTCACCTTTACTGACTCCTCCTCTTCGAGATCAAGCATTGTCTCAGTTATGAAAATGCCTATTTCTTCTTCAAGTTTTGCCGGCAACACACCTTCACGAATCTCTATTCCTTTGTTGACCAAATCCCTGTACTCCGGGAACCTCTTCATGGCTTGCTTTTCAGCTTCATCATACAACTCACTTTCGTGATGTAGCTGTAAAGTATACAAGGCAGCATCAAACAACATTTCTGCACCGTTGTGTTTGCCGACAAAAAGAAACTCCAAATAGTCGTCTGAGTTGTCGTCGGTTTCGTTGATCACATAATTGGAATCAAGCGCTTTCATCTCTTCCTTCACCTTCCCAATACTCTTTTCGTCAAACTCAAATTCACTTATTCTCATATCATTTTACTTTGCTTGTGCTGCGGCCTTTTTTCCTGAGCTGTGTATTGTAGTCTAACAAAAACGCCAGTGATATTTCAACGTTCCGGTTTGAGCCTTCAAAATTCTCTTTGTACTTATTAAGCCCGAAGAAGTTATCTTCCTTTTCCCCAATATTGGTATGACCCATATTGTACCTGAAATCGAGTTGCACAATTTGATCCTCCAGCACTGGAAACTCAAAACCACCTCCAAAACTGAGTCCCACCTGTAGTCTGTTGGCATTTGGCACTTCTATGATACCATTTGCGATTGGATAGTCTCTTTCATCCGGGCGTGGGGAATCATATTTTGTGAAATCATAATGGTAATTCACCGTACCCACCTTCCCCTCATCCAGTTCGGATGACGATATCTGACCATTTCCATACACCCAATAGCTTAGGGCGGGGCCAGCATTCACGTACCATTTGAGCGACCCCATTTGAAAAGTGCCCCTGAACATAGCTGGCATATCGATATTATGGAATCGTGTTACGTTTTTCACGTAGTCCAAACCTCTTTTCTGAATAGTCCTCCCTTTTGTGGAATAATACAATTCTCCATGGAACGACCACACAGTCGACTTTGAAGCAGAATAGTTGAACACCCACCCGCCACTAAACCCTGGTCTCCAAACGGTCTCGTAGTCCCGGGTATATTGCTTCTCGTCGAAATGCATAGTGGAGAGGTTGATCCCAACCTTTGGCCCGGTCAATATCTGCCCTTTTGCCAGGTAACTGCTTAAAAATAAAGTAACTAGAATAACAAATGAGGTTCTTGTCATAGAAAACCCTGAAGGCGATTTATTCAATTATCCGAAATTTAGGGTTTAAAAACAGATTTTTACTCTCAAATTAAAAAAATCTAATTTGAAGTTGAAATTTTACTATAAGAATAAATCTCGCTAGCTTGCGTTAAAAGTGAGTGCTGTTCTTTAGGAATTGCCTTTTTTAGGCCGGTTCTGTAAAGATTATTATAAGCTGTAAATTAATTTTGATAAATTTCGATTTCTGTTTTCTATCTGCTTTTGACCCGCTACTGAGAACTGGTTTAAAAGAATAGTAATATTATCCAATAGCGTTGACATGAGAAAACGTATACTTTGGCTTTTTCTGAGTTTTTTACCTTTTCTATCAGAAGCCCAGCAAGTACCTGTTTATAGCCAGTTCTTCATGAATCCCTACCTCTACAACCCTGCTTTTGCGGGTATTGAAGGGCATACTGTTGTTTATTTTATGCACCGGCAACAATGGGTTGGCATTGAAGGAGCCCCTCAATATTCCCACGTGGTTTTTCATACCCCTTTAAAAAACCGACTCGCACTGGGAGGTGAAATTAGTACGGACAGGCAAGGGCCGTTGACGGATAATTCATTCAGAGTAACCGGCGGCTACCTGCTGCCTCTCGACAGGAAACACTATTTGAGGTTCGGTCTTTCGTTAGGTGCGGGAAACAATGCGGTAGATTTGGACGCCATTGGCAACAGTTCTGACCCTGCGTTGGTTAACCTGCTCGATAATAATTTTTATATGAGGAGCGACTTTGGTGTCACCTATCACTTTGGCAAGTTCAATGCCGGTTTTTCATTACCAAGCCTCATCAGTCACGACGTACTCAGTCAAAAAACGCTTAGCCCGGTCAGAGTTACGCCCATCGACAATATATTATTCAAGGCCAATTATCGTCAGAGTCTTTTTGACGATGCCCTTGCCTGGGAGCCGCATTTACTATATAAATATTCTGGAGTCGGCAATAGCCAGTACGAAGTCACCAACATCTTTCATATCAAGCACCTTGTGTGGGTGGGTGCTTCGTATCGGCAAGATGCCGGTTTTGTGGGACTGGCAGGTATAAAAATAGCGGAGCGTCTGGCGGTTGGCTATGCTTATGATTTGCCTTCTTCTGACCTGGCAACTTTCTCCACCGGATCTCATGAAATACACCTGGGGCTTCACCTGGGCACCAGAAAAGAGCACGCTGAGCATGTTTCTTCCTTCATAAAGAGCCATTCGAAGTCAAAAGCGGAAAGAGATGAAGAAGCAGCCAGGCAATTAGCGCTTGAAGAGGCAAGGAAAAAACGTGAAGAAGAAAGGCTACAGGCCTTGAACAATACTAAGCCGGAAGAGAAGAAGAGTGCGCTGCTGGCTGACGACACGCCTGAAAAACCTGTAGAGGAAAAGAAGCCCGCAGGAGCCTCTGCCTGGCAGTACGTTTCTGAAAACAATGGTGCGCCCATTGCAAGAACAGATGCTGCCGGACAAACCGAAGAAGGTGTGACACTGACCAGGACGAACGCCCAGGGAAACAAGGAGTTTATTGTCAGCTTTATTCCTGAAGCGAAGTTTGGGTCAGAGGAAGCATGGTCGCTGGTAAATAATGCAGGAGCTGCGCAGGAGCGAGTGAATGCCAATGGACAAAAGGAGGTTGGTGTACTTTGGCGTGTGAAGCACGAAGATGGCACCACAGAAGACAAAATTATTTGGTCCCCAGTTTATACCTCCGAAGCCGATATGAAGGCTGGGATGGTCGCCTCTGGCGTTGACATGACTACTGGCCAAAACCCAGATGCCGCTCATAATTTTGCACTGACAAGTAGCCGCTCAACTATGCCCGAAAGAACGGTTAACGGTGAAAGGCAGGTAGGCTTTGTATTCAAAAATACTTTGGCAGACGGAACGGTAGAGGAAACTACTGTGTGGGTGCCTGCTCCCGATCCAAATACTGGCGAAAGGTGGGAATTGGCGGATCCTAACGAGAAGCCTGCGGTGAGAGTTGGGCCCAATGGCGAAAAAGAGCTTGGCGTAATTCTCAAGCGAATCCACCCCGACGGCACTGAGGACTTGATGGTAGAATACGAGCCGGTGGTGAAAAAAGAAGCACCTAAGCCCACTCCTAACGTGGCCGCCGCACCAAAAACAACGAACTGGATTTATGTTTCCGAAAACGAGGGAGCGCCCATAGAAAGAGAAGTTAACGGCGTAAAAGAAGAGGGCATAACACTCTCCCGAAAAAACGCCCAGGGAAACACTGAGTACACAGTAAGCTTTATTCCTGTAGCTGATTTCAACTCTGAAGAAAGGTGGTCGCTTGTCAACTCTATTGACGACATGGAAGAGCGAACTGCCCCAAATGGACAGAAAGAAGTCGGTTTGAAATGGCGAGTTTCAGGGCCGGGTCTTCCATCAAAGGTGTCTACTGTATGGTCTCCTGCTTATTCGAGTGAAGCACTCCTTAAAGAGGATTTAAGGAAACAGGGTGTGAAAATTGGTGTGCAGGGAAGAAAAGAGGAGACAGACCCGAACAACAACTTCAACCTTGTAAGCAACACCGGTAACAAGCCGACAAGAACGATTAAAGGAGAAGATCAGGTTGGCTATTTGTTCAGAAACACTCTCCCTAATGGTGATGTGGAGGAATCCACGATTTGGGTACCTGCACCGGACAAAACCACCGGCGAGCAATGGGAAATTGCAGAAGAAGGAGAAAAGCCATTGGTTAGGGTTGGAAGTTCAGGGCAGAAAGAAATGGGATTCACTGTGAAAAAAATTCATGCCGACGGGAGTCAGGAGTTGCTTGTTCAATATGAGCCAGTGACGAGAGTAAGTGCTGCTCCCCGGAATGTTGAAAACACTGAAACTGTGCCTGTGGCCACTCCGACTACGCCAACGCCACGAAGTGGTAGAAACCTTCTGGAAATGGCCCCTGGCAATTATGTGATAGTTGGGGCATTTGCCAATTTCGACAACGCCCAAAACTATAGCGACACCTTATTGGATGAGGGTTATTTTACTCAGGTAGGCTATCACTCACCCAAAAACTTGTACTACGTGCAGATTTACAGTTCGCAAAGTTTGCCACAAGCTGAAAAGGAAAGAGACAGGTTGAGAAAGAGTCCCACATTAAGCAAGGCATGGGTATATACCGTTAAATGATAATGAAGATGATTAACAGCCATTTTAAATTGTCGTCTAACCCCATCAGGTGGACATCAAAACAAGCTTTGAGTTCAGGGAAATTTTATCGTAGTGTCAGAAATCAGAAAATGGATATGAGGCGGATTGTGTTAACGATAGTCAGTTTACTGTTCTTTGCTTTCAACGTGATGGCCCAGCGGCCTTTCATCACAAACCTGGATAAAACTACGGCGGCGGCAGGTGACAAACTCACTATTTCGGGCATTAATTTCCCAACCTCCGCAGCTAACATCAAGGTGCGGTTTGGCGCCGGTGTCGGCACTGTCACCTACGCCTCAACCAACTTACTTGAGGTGACCGTCCCTGGCAATGCAACCTTTGGCAATGTATCGGTGACCAATCTTACCAACGGCCTGATCGGCTATTCATCCGAGTTTTTCACATTGAGTTTTGGCGGCACTTCATTTCTATCAGCATCGGTCGATGCCTCAGCAAAGTTCGCTTCTGGTCAAAACGGCATGTATGACCTCTGCGCTTGTGATTTTGACGGCGACGGGGTGATTGATGCAGCAAGTTCACATAACAACGACCAGGCTTCAAGGGTGCCTGTTTACAGAAATACAAGTGATATCTCCACACTTACTTTTACTACAATCAACCTGCCTTCTCTGCTCATTAACGAAGCAACGTTGAGTATCACCTGCGGCGATTTAGACGGAGACGGAAAGCCAGACTTGCTGGCCACCCGAGCGATTGCCGGTGTAACCCCAGGTGATATAATTTTCGCTTTCCGCAACACAAGTACCGTAGGAGCCATAAGCTTTGCGTCACCAATCTCGCTGACACTCCCGCCTGATGCGGCAGGAAACCGAAAGAATGTTGGCCGGATTTCCATTATTGACCTTGACGGGGATGGAAAGCCAGAGGTAATTGCCTCCAACCAGGTTGATAATCAAATAGATGCATTCAAAAACACATCAAGTGTCGGCACGCTCAGCTTTGCTGCTCAGCCCGCACAATTCAGCATAGGTGGCAGTCGATCATTCGGCCTGGACGTGAAGGACTTAAACAATGATGGATTTCCTGAGATTGTAGCTTGTGCGCTTCAACAACCCAACATTTTTGTGCTGCCCAATATTAGCAGTGCCGGCACCATCGCCTTTGGCCCTTCGGTCACGCTACCTGTCTCTGGCAACCTTGCCAACCTTGTGGTTGGCGACTTAAATGGAGACGGATTGAACGACATTGCCACAACGCAGATTGCCAGCAATGCTGTATCTGTCATCCTTAACCAAACCAGTGAAGTGGGCGGCGCTATCTCCTTTGGTGCCGCAAGTTCATTTAGTGTCTCGTCGGGCGCCTGGGGGCTTGACCTTGGCGACCTGAATGGTGACGGCAAGCTTGACCTGCTGGTAGCGAGCACCACTAGTAACAATATGACCGTCCTTGCCAATACGTCGACGACCGGCCTCACTTTTGAAAGGTTTAATATAGCCACTGGAACCGCAACCCGAAACGTAAAGATCGCCGACGTAAATGCCGACGGCAAGCCAGACTTGCTGGCAGCCGGCATCACAAATAACGAACTGATTGTTATTGCCAACAGAAATTGTATTTCGCCAACAATAACACCAAGCAGTGCCACTGTTTGTACTGGCACTGATTTCACTGTAGAGGCAACAAAAAGCATAGGGCATACCTACACATGGGAAACCGCTTCCAGTGCCTCTGGCCCCTTTACGGCTCAGGCAGAAACTTCATCATCTCTCAACCTGTCAAGCCTGCCCGAGGGCAGCCTCTTCATCAGAGTCAATATCAAGTCGAACGACGGAGCGTGTGACGCCAATTCGGCCAACTCTTCGCAACTGCTCGTAAGCGGAACCCCTCCCACTCCACCTGGAGTTGTTGACCCTTCTCCAATTTGCGCCGGAGAAACACTGCAAATTGATGGTACAATTGCCGGAGCTAAATCCTACCAGTGGACAGGACCCGACGGATTCGCATCCACAGAAGCAGTTTTAAGTGTCGCTAACTTTCAACCTGCCAAGGCCGGAATCTACACCCTTCGTTATGTAACCGCATCGGACTGCCTGAGCCCCCCTACGCAGCTAAGAGCTGAGATAAAAAGCCTTCCACCGGTGGCCGTCAGATTCGACGGCAGCGGACTTTTCTGCGAGGATGCTACAGTAGCTCTTTCAGCCGCTTCCTATACGGGCTATAACTACCAATGGGTGGCTGACGGAGCAGATATCGCCAGTCAAACTACTACATCACTTTCAGCAAGCGCAAGTGGCAACTATGCGATAAAAATCTCGGATGCGGCAACTGGTTGTGCCACTACAAGCCTGGCCGTGGCGCTCACAAAAAAGGCACTTCCAGCGAGTCAGTTTACGGCAGTAGATGCCATTTGCGTGAATGTGGATACCGAATTTACTGCCGAATCTACCGGGGAAGCCGGCCTCACGCTTAACTACGCCTGGGATTTTACAAGTGACGGAACAACAGACAACACCAACGCAAATGCAACGAATACCTTCGCAACAGCAGGGACAACCATTGTAAACCTGACAACCGGCTATGATGAAATTGCCGGGTGCGTCAGTTCAGCCACAAAATCAATTGA
Source organism: Imperialibacter sp. (assembly GCF_040222815.1). Taxonomy (GTDB): domain Bacteria; phylum Bacteroidota; class Bacteroidia; order Cytophagales; family Cyclobacteriaceae; genus Imperialibacter. Next base: position 21,534 of record NZ_JAVKCH010000004.1, read on the forward strand.
AGTAAGAGCCCTACCTGTTGTAGCCATCGAAACACCAGATGGAACTGAAAAATGTCCCGAAAATGAAGTGATTCTTGAAGTGCCCGACAACTTTGTGTCCTACGCATGGAGTACCTCAGAAACTGGGAATGCTATTAGCGTAATAGATCCAGGAACCTACACCCTGACAATTATTGATGATGCCCAGTGTATCATCAACAGCACAGTGGACATAGTAAACTTCGATACCTCAAACTCTATAACGGCTGTGTCGAACAGATCCGTCATAGATGAATTTGACACTACTCAGTTCAATGTTACTGGAGCCTCGGAGATACTTGACTGGACGCCGATAACCGGCATGGACGACCCAACTATCAGCAATCCGATTGTAACAGGTACTTATGAGTTTGGCGATGTTTTGAATGCATCCAACCAAAGAGAATACCTCTACGTGGTGACAGCCCTTGATGGCAATGGTTGTGAGGTGCAGGCCAGCATTCCTTTATTCATAATACCCGACGAGTCTCCCCAGCCAATGAAATCCTTCTCGCCCAATGGAGATGGTATAGATGACCTTTGGAGCGTCGAAAATGTCGAATTCAACCAGGACTGTAAAGTGGTGATCTACGACCGCCGGGGTCGTGCCATTCTGGAGAAGAAACCATACAATAACGATTGGGCCGGCAGGGTCAATGGAAATGAGGTGGAACAGGGTGTTTACTACTACGTTTTCATCTGCGACGACGCCACCAGAAGTCAAAACGGGAGCATTTTGCTATTTAGATGACAACACAGCCAGCTCAGTGATATTTAACTTTTATGTGTATATTCGACGCTTAAATTATCCTTTCAATCACCTGCAAGTGTATATGCCTGACGCATATAAGAATTATCACATTTTTTCTTCAAAAAATTATTTTCAATTCTTTTACTCTTAGATGGGTTACACTTTTTCTTTAAATTGTATTAACAATCTAAGAACGGAAAGCGCTCAAAGTAAAAAACTATGCTTTTATAGCCTTTGAGTTTATCCTAATAAGTATTTTCAGTTTTGAGAAACGCCACGATTTCGAAAAATACCATGAGACGACACAGCCTAGCCACCTCTGCTTTTGCCCTAATTTTGTTTATATGTACTTCTCAGGCCATGGCCCAGCTGCCAAAAACCGAGGGGAGTCCATTACCGAACACTTCATCCTTTTTCATCCCTGATTACAAGGATGGTTTTGCCACCAGGGGAGACGCATCGGCACTTTCAGAGCGCTGTTACCTCATAACTCAAGACCAGAACAATCGTTTTGGCCGCCTTTGGTGGAACACCAAATTAGATCTTACTCAGCCTTTCAGGCTTGACTTTATCATTTTCGCTGGGGACAAAGACGGCAGTGGCGCTGACGGATTTGGCTTCGTTTTGCAAACAGACCCCAGGGGTTTTGAAGCCACTGGTCGTGCAGGTGGTGGACTAGGATTTGGAGACTATCAGTTTGCCAATAAAATCATTCCATCGGTCGCTATCGAATTTGACACATGGAGAAACACCGAGTGCCCTGGCACCGCTGGTGACGATCCTGCCCACGACCACACGGCCGTGGCCTACAATGGCAATATTTGCGATCCGCAAACAAACGAACTATCTACCAATAAAACGCCAAGAGTACACCCTACTTTCGATAATATTGAGGATAATTCGTGCTACGACTACGTGATTTTGTGGCAGCCCAATGCCGACGGTACGCAAACAATTCAAATGTATGTTGAAGAGCAGTTGAGAATCTCACATACTGCGAATATGATTACGACAGTTTTCGGCGGTATCACTAACGTGAATTATGGTTTTACCGGATCCACTGGCGGCGCCCGCAACGAACAGACCGTTTGTTTGAGCGGGGGTCAGCAGCCACCACTTACTGCCGAGGACAACTTCACCACTCCTCAGAACACAAGTAAATTGCTCCCGGTTAGAGCTAATGATATTGTTCTCAACCCTGATCTGGATTCGCTGTGGACATTTACGATTTTAACTCCCGCAGCTAACGGCTCTTCCTACATTGATGGAGCCACGCTTGACATCATGTATACCCCAAATGTTGGGTTTGCCGGGCTTGACTCCATTCAATATCAAATATGTGACGTGCCAGTTGGCCGTTGCTACAGTCTTTGTTCTCCTGAGTGGGCTTATATTGATGTCCAATGTGTGCCCTACAACTTCATGCTCGATAAATTAACCGACAACGAGCTTTGTGATGACGCACTACCTGACAACGGGTCAGCCAGGGCTTACATTAGCTCCGCAACGGTCACCAGCACCAGTGTCAACATATGGGAAGAGAAATTCAACGACCTGTCGACCAATGCCACGGTGGATAATGGAACGACTTCCTGGAATAAATCCGGGAATGCAAACGGTTATGCGAAGGTTGTTAATAGCAGCGGGAATAAGAGATTCGAAGTAAATGATGCCGATCAGATTATTACATGGACATCAGGAGCCATTACAACGACGGGGTATTCCAATGTAAAAATACAGGCGAGTATCAGTGAGGTGGGTACGCTTGAGGGGAACGATAATGTTAAAGCATTCTACCAGGTGGGAACAGACACCCGGGTGGAATTTTTCAACCACTCTGATGATATCTCTGGAGGCTCAACGTCCGCTTCGGTGACCATTCCCGATGGCAGTTTGGGGTCAACTGTAAAGGTAATATTCGAATTCATCAATAACAGCGGCAGCGAATATTACAGCATTGATGATGTGCTCGTTACCGGAGACTCACCTCCAACCACAACATATATCACTGCAGGCTATACCTTCCGGTGGTACAATGGTGCCCCCGGAACTACTAATGCAGCTGACTTAGTCTATACAGGTGCTACCTACAACACCATGGCTGAAGGCACCTACACGGTGCAAGCAACTTCAACCTACGGATGCGATGCAACACCTCTAACAGTAACTATAGACAAGGTTACTGATGCTCCTGTTGTAGTGATCAACCAGGTGCAGGAAGTAACCAACTGTGCCAGCCCGAACGGAGTACTTGAGGCCTATGTGAATGTTAACGGTGTTCCTACTACAGCCGGTTACACGTTCCTCTGGTATGTGGGTGTGGACTTTACATCAAGTTTTGCCACAGGCCCCACAGCCACCAACCTAAAGGCGCAGAACTATTCTGTCAGAGTAATCAACAACACAAGTGGTTGCGAAGCCGTCGAAGGAGAAACCGTGACCTCTACGCTTACGGCTCCTACCGTTCAGGCCACAGTAACTGCCAATGTGACGAGTTGTACAGCGCCCAACTCAGGTGCCGTGTCCGCAAGCAGCGGAGGTGCTACAGCGGGCTTTACCTTCAAATGGTACAAAGGGTCTAGTATTAAGGCCATTGCAGACTACACGGGAGCTACTGTATCTAATCTGGTGTCAGGGTTTTATACCGTTCAGGCCATCAATTCGTCAGGTTGCGTATCTGAGGGGGTCACTGTTGAGATTACTAATACTTCGGGAGGACCGGTTCTTGAGACAGAATTCACAGAAAATACCTCTTGCCGGGTGGACGGTAACGGAACGATCACGACTACTTCAGGCGGTGCTACGACTGGGTTTACCTTTGAGTATTTTATAGGGCAAAATACGACGAACAGCGTCCCTGCTTATAAGATTACTGGTAACGACGGCAATATTGCTTCATTACTTAAGGGTGGTATTTATACCGTAAAAGTAACAGAGACAGCCACGGGCTGCTTCTCAACTGAAGAAGTAACCATTTCTGACATCCCTTCGACCCTTACTATCGATCCGTCGCAGATCGACCTCAACTCCAATAAGGGGTGCGGACCTACTGCCGATGGTTCTATTGACGCTTCTGCGGCCGTTTCCGGCGGTAGTGGTTCATCTTTTGACTCCAACGGAAACCCGATTGCAATCTCAAGCAGTTCAAATGGAGGCTTTGATCAACCTGATATTTTTGGATCGACCCCATTTGCTCAGTCGTTTGCTGGCGGAACAATTAAAACATACAACCAATCGAATGTACCGGGCTGGCAAACCACATCACCTGATGGAAGAATTGAAATCTGGTCAAGTGGTGCTCAGGGTGTCCCAGCCTATCAGGGCACTCAGTTCGCTGAAATCAATGCAAACAACGACGCCACACTTTACTTTGATGTGGTGACTGTACCAGGTGTGACCATGAACTGGTCGTTTGCTCACAGGGGCAGAGCAGGAACAGATTGTATTGCTCTGTTGATCAATGCACCCGGCGCACCCGACAATCAGATTAATCAATTTTGCACTGGCAACACGGCGTGGAGCCTGTACTCAGGCACTTACGTAGTGCCTGCTGGCCAATATGTGACCAGGTTCTTTTATAAAGCTGTTAGTACGGCGGGCGGAAACAAGTCGGTTGGTAACTTTCTGGATGCCATCACATTTGAGGCAGCTGCTAACACATTCGAGCTTTTCCTGGGAAATGACACCAACGGCGTTCCTATTAGCTCAAATGAAACAGGTGTTTTCTCAGGGCTTGACGAAGGCACCTATTCCATCAAGTTTCTCGATAACCTGACCGGCTGCTTTGTTTCAGCAACTGACCTTGTTGTCAGCCTGGATCAGGATGTGCCCAATACTGTAGTTACTAAGGTCGACAATACCGGTTGTACGGTAGGTGATGGAGAGATTCTGCTGGTTTCGGAATCTCAATTCACACCCGACGGCGAACCGGCGGCAGGCTACAATATGGAGTTATGGCAAGGTGGGGTGAAAATAGATGAAGAGATCGGAGTGATGTGGCAAAATGCTACTCTCAAAGCAAGGCATACTTTCACCGGCCTCCTTAGCGGCACCTACACGGTAAAATCAACCAACCCTGCCAAGACCTGTACCTTCGAGCAGGATGTTACGCTGGATGACCTTTCCGTTGATCCTCAATTTGTGGTGACAGGCACGACCAACGAGCCTAATCATGGGTGCGACACGCCTGATGGCAGGCTTACCGTGCAGGTGGACGACGGCGCTGGTAATTTTGACGACCCTGCTGAATACACGTTTGAATGGTACCTTGGCAGTGTAGTTTCCGCACCAAACCTGCTTGTAAACGGTGTTGACCCTGGGAATGGCTCTACTCCGGCGATTAACAGTAATACTGTTACAGGGCTGGCTGCCGGGTTCTACACCGTAGTTGCCACCAAAACTTCTGCTGGTTCTACTGGTTGCGAGTCTCCTCAATACACCCTCGAGGTTTCTGACGAAAAGACCATCCCGGATATCACCATTGTTGAAGATCAGCCAGACATCTCGTGCGGTGGGGCTGGTACTGCCCAGCTTTCGGCATCAGTAACTGAGAATGGAACGCCGGGCGTAACCGTTGGCTACACATTTGAATGGTTTACCGGAGCAACTGCCGGAACGGCCGGCACCGGTTTTGCAACCGGAACTCAAACTGCCGCTAACCTTTCTGCTGGTGAGTATACTGTGCTGGTTACAAACACGGCGACGGGTTGTGTGAACGACCTTACTTATGAAATTGACAGTAACCCGGTTAAGCCAGTAACAACACTTAATGTTAAGAATCCCAATACAAGCTGTTTGGTTGCCAATTACAATGGCGGAGCAACAGTTAATGTAAGCTTTAATGGAACGCCTGTAGCAAGCCCATCAGCTGCTGGCTACACCTTTGTTTGGCGTGTTGGCAGTGGTACTGGGGGAGCGGTAATTTCTAATGGCAACAATGGCGCTATTGGTGGAAGTGTTACCGGAGCAACAACCGAAACCATTGGTGGTCTTAACGGCGGCCAATACACAGTTGTAGCCACTAACCCAACCACAGGTTGCGAAGCAGATCCTTTTGTTGTTACAATTGTTGACAGCCCCGTTTTGCCAAATATTGTTATCACCAAGCTGTCGGATCAAACAAATTGCGATGTTCCCAACAATGGTTCTCTAAGTGCTGACGTAACAGTAAGCGGTACTCCTCAGCTTGGAGTCGGCTATGCCTTCCAATGGTATGCTGGTGGTTCAGTCAGTGGTGCTGTACTTACAACGAACCGTCAGATAGATAATTTAGCTGCTGGTACCTATACCGTAAGAGTTACCAATCAATCGACTGGTTGTGTGCAGGTGGCTACAAGCTCTGTTGCTCAGGTTTTGGCAGATATCGATGGAGCCGGAACCAAGGCTGACTCGGAAGACTGCTCTGGCAATGGCAGTATCACTATTACCAGTGCCTCCATAACAACTTCCGGGGCACCTGTGGTAGCTAATACAGAGGCGGCTATTCTGGCGAGCTACAACCTCACATTGCAGGATGCATCCAACGCCGACATCACCGACTCAGACACTGATGGTTCTGCGACTTTCGGTGGCTTGATGCCTGGCACCTACTATGTAGTGATTACCCACAAATCTTCCAGCTGCGACTCTGAAACATTGCAGTTCGACATCGCCGACAATGCGGTATCACCTACGCTGTCGATCGCAGAAGATCAGCCTTCTTCAATTTGTCCGGGTGGAACGGGTGGTGATGGAGAAGCTACAGTAACTGTGACCAACGCTGGCGGCGGTACTGATTACACTTATAAATGGCATACCGGCACAGACACTTCAACCCCCATCGACCCGGTGCTTAATACTTCAGCAGAAACAGCTACTTTGACGGGTGTTGCCGCCGGATTTTACACTGTGTTGGTAACGGACAATGCCTCTCTTGGTGATGGCTGCTTTGATACGGAGACGGTGGAAATTACAGCAGCCCCCCCTACCATTGCTGTGGTTGCCACAACGGTGAATGCTAATAATTGCCCCACACCGAACAACGGCTCGTATACCATTACTTCTGTTACTGAAGATTCAGGATCAGGTGCCACCGTGGTCGCTGCTGTGAATGCCTATACTTATGAGTTCTTCAACAATGGTGGGGCTGTCATTCAGGCGGCTTCAACAACTGCTACCATCACAGGACTTGCTGTCGGAAACTACTCGGTGGTTGTTAAGCGCACTTCTTCACAGTGTAGCTCTGCTTCTATTCCGTTCTCTATCGCCGACGACTCTGAAGCGCCTGACCTTTCTATAAGCGTGGACGACAATACAGTTTGTACCGGTGGCGGAAACCCTGTCGGTGGTGCTGATATCACCATCAACAACCCATCCCCTCTTGCAAGCTATACTTACACCTGGTACCTGGGTGATACACCTGGCGATGCTGCTGCTCCCGGAACGATTGAGTTTACTGCCAATGGTCAAAACTTTGGTAATGGTTCTAATGCGCAAGGCTTCGGCACTGCTTCTATATCAGGACTGGCAGCAGGTGAC
>NZ_JAVKCH010000005.1:0-54484 GCF_040222815.1 Imperialibacter sp.
TAATGGCATCAATGATGAAGATGGTTTTTATATTGATAATGTCATTGTCCGGGAACCCCCGGTCACTTATGCCACACTTCCTTTTGAAGACAACTTTGATGATGGAACCATGAAATCCCCCTGGGCATGGGTACAGCCGGATAGTACAGTCACCGATTTAAATACCATTATTCCATCCGCCGATTATGGATTAACCTCTGGCGCTAATAGCAATAGCTTTTGGGTATTCATGGGAAAATTATGTGATAACAATGCTTTTGCCACCAATGCCTTAGACTTACACCTAAACCTTTCAGGACAAAGTGAGGTAGAATTGGTTTTTGACATTAATAGCTTTTTTGACGAAACACATGCTGAAGATGGTATCTATTTTAGTGAAGATGGAGGTAATAATTTTATTAAAGTCATTGATTGGGACCCGGAAAGTTGGACTGACAACACTTGGTTTACTCATCCTTCCGTAAACGTAGGGCTACTCGCCATCCAAAATGGACTACAACTGACTGATAGATTTGTCATTCGTTTTCAACAGCATGATAATGCGGACTTCAATGGCACCAATGATGAAGATGGTATTCGTATTGATAATGTATTTGTCCGTAACTCCAAACTTCCATACATTACTGCTTTTACACCTGGAATCGGTCCAGTAGACAGAGAAGTAACCATCAGTGGAGGTAATTTTGCCAATACCCAGGAAGTACTATTCAACGAAATAAAAGCAGATACTTTTATAGTGGTAGACTCAGCTACTTTGATTGTCAAAGTACCGGCAGGGGCGGAAACCGGAAAAATTAGTGTCACCAATGAAGAAGGGACTACCTCTAGTGAAAATGATTTTGTGGTTTCTACCGAAGAAGTAGCGGCTCCGTATGAACTCTCTGCTGAAGCGGTAAGTTGCTTTATCACTCTCAACTGGCAAGACACAACTGGCAATGAAACCGGCTTTATTGTGGAACGTCGCATGGTAGATTCTACTGATTTTACTCAGATAGCTACATTGGGTGCTAACAGTACTTCTTATGCTGATGAAGCAAGGGTACTTCAAAATGGCACCGAATATTTTTATCGGGTACGCGCTTTCAGTCCATTGGGTAACTCCGCTTATTCTAATGAAGCTTCTGCCACAGCTATTGTCAGTGATAACTGTGGAGGTGAACCACCGACCGCCCCACCACCAGCGCCCACAGGACTTGTTGCATCGACTCCGGATAGAGAAGAAACACAGCTTGATCTAAACTGGAATGTCGTTGAAGGAGCTACCTCATACAATGTATACCGCCAGGTTGGTGGTAACTTTGAACAAGTTGGCTCTACTACTGAAACCAGTTATACTGACCGTGGCTTGGCGTTCGGGACAATATATATATATCATGTTCGCGCATACAACGGCCGTGAAAGCGATCCAAGTGATACCGCTTCTGCCACAACCATTGATAAAATACTCGCCATCGGCGATGATTTAGCCGAAGTATCCGAATTACTACGTCTATATCCCAATCCGGCCCAAGGTCAATTGCAGTTTACCCTCAAGAACGATGAATACAGTGAAGTGCAACTTCGAGTTTTCAACACATTAGGGCAGGTGCAACTCGATCAAAGTTTTATAAAGAATCAGCCGGTGATAGAAGACGCGATGGATATTAGTCATTGGAAGTCTGGTATGTACTTCGTTGAGATTACGCAAGGTCAGTTCCGTACCGTACAGCGAGTGGCAAAACAATAGATCAAGTGCTCAGACATCCGAAGTTTCTAAAACTTCGGATGTTTTTTTTAGCCTATTGGACAGTCTTTCGCATGTAAGAACAGCGTTTGCGTTATTGGCAGTTCAGCTTTCGAGATAAGTAGTCCATTAATAGCATATTGCTTAACTTACTGCTCACTAACTGGCTACCTATGATTATCGTAGACAATCTGCGTTATACCTATCCAAAGAATCCTGCTCCTACCCTGAAGAGCATTTCCTGCACCATTCAACCCGGAGAAATCTTTGGATTTCTGGGCCCTAGCGGTAGCGGCAAGAGTACCACGCAAAAGATTCTGTACAAGCTACTGGATGGCTATGAAGGAAATGTGCAGGTACAAGGACGCGACCTGACCGCCTGGGGTAAAGATTTTTATGAGAAGATCGGAGTAAGCTTTGAGCTCCCGAATCATTACCTGAAACTCACGGCGCTGGAGAACCTGCAATTCTTCGCCAACTTTTACCTTAAGCGTCCGGCTGACTTTCACGAATTACTTGATCGAGTAGGGCTTAAAGAAGATGCTAACAAGCCGGTTTCTGATTTTTCTAAAGGCATGAAGATGCGGCTGAATTTCATCCGTTCCTTCATGCACGATCCGGACATTCTGTTTCTAGATGAACCCACCTCGGGCCTGGATCCGGTGAATGGAAAGGTGATCAAGGATATGATTCTGGACCTGAAGGCTCGGGGAAAAACCATCTTCATCACCACCCACAGCATGTACGATGCCGATGCGCTCTGCGATCGAATTGCCCTGATCATTGATGGAGAGATTAAAGCCCTGGACCGCCCGGCTACCTTGAAATTGCAGCACGGGCAGCGCAAAGTGAAAGTAGAAGTACATGATGCTCCTTCGCCTTACGAATACGCGCTGGACACGCTCGGGCAGAACGAGGAGTTTCTGAATATCCTTCAGCAGAACAATATCAAGACGATTCATTCGGAAGAAGCTACGCTGGAAGATGTGTTTATCAAACTCACCGGACAACGCCTAGTATGAAAACGTTCTCTACCCTTCTACGCTGGGATTTAATACTACTGCATCGTAACCAACTGATCATTGTTTCGGCGGTGCTGGCCGGAGTGTATCTGGGCCTGTTCTATCTGCTGAAGGAACTGGGAAGCCTGGAAAAGATACTGGTACTCTTGATTTTCAATGACCCCGTAGTGACCGGATTATTGTTTGCCGGAGTACTGGTGCTCTTTGAAAAAGATCAGCATACACTGGAAGCGCTCGCCGTTTCGCCCTTATCGCCCGAGGCTTATCTGTGGTCTAAAGCCGTTTCGCTTACTATCGTGGCGCTGGGCACTTCTTTGGCGATGGCCTGGGCCGGTTACGGATGGCAATTTAACTATGTGCACTTTGTGGTGGGAGTAATCAGCGCCAGCCTGACCTTCATTTTCGTAGGCTGTTGGTTAGTACCACCGACTATTTCATTCAATCAGTTTCTGGTGCGATGCATCCCGCTGCTGATTCTGATGGCCTTGCCGTTTATCCCTTTTTTCGAGGCGGCTTCTCCGATGTGGTTCTACCCAATTCCTTCGTATCCTGGGATTTTGTTGCTACAGGCTACTTTTGAAGAACTCTCTTTTTCTCTATTGGTATATGCCTATTGCTATGCAGGTTTGACTATCATAGGAAGTTATTATCTGGCCCGAAACTCCTTTCGTAAACACATCTGGTCATGAATAAACTGCTGCTCATTAGTCAAAACGATTTTCGCATCACCTTCCGCGACCCTATGCTGAAAGGGCTGCTTTTCTTTCCGCTGGTGGCGCTGGCTATTGTCAAGTTTTTGGTTCCTTACCTAAGCGAGCAGTATCCGGTTTTTGAACCCTACCACTCGGTGATTCTCATGTGGTCTTGTATGCAGGCGGCTACCATGTTTGGCTTTATCAATGGTTTTCTGTTTCTGGAAGAAAAAGATGAGAACGTGTTTAGTGCCTTGCGGGTGGCCCCCATCAAAGCGGGTACGTTTGTGCTGCTCCGGCTGGCAGCCGGGGTGATGATTTCGATTGTGGTCAATTTACTACTATTGCAGGTAGGTGGCCTGGTAGAGATGGCTTTTGGTACGGCCCTGCTGCTGGCCATTCAGTATAGCCTCATTGCCCCCCTACTGGCACTGATGACGGCTACTTTTGCCCGCAATAAAATGGAAGGACTGGCCCAGTTTAAAATATTCAACCTGTTGCTCAACCTACCCATCTTGCGCTACTTTCTGGATGTTAAGGCTCTGGAAGGCTTTGCCATTATTCCTACCTACTGGTCGTTTCGCAGCCTGGAAGCTGTGGCAACCGGGGGTAATTTCTGGCTATTTTACACATTGGGACTGCTTGCCTATGGCCTTGTTTTATTTGCGCTGGCTCGGTTTTTTGAGAAAAAGGTATTTTAAAATACGCATCAAGAGTGAGCCAAAAACTCCCTGAGATTTGTGCGTTTTATAACAGCCTTGGGTTTAAACCCAAGGCTGTTATATGCATTATAATTGATGCTGGTACTTACAATCACTTCGGCTTACGTTATCTAATCACATTTATTTTCAATGACTTTAGAGGGGTACCTCCTTCCATAAGCCGAAGCTGATAGATACCCGCGGCGACAGCTCCACCGGCCTGATTCGTACCTGGCCACTGCGCCCGCACACTTCCGGTAGGCAAAGTAGCTTGCCATACCACTCTTCCCTCTATATCCGTAATTAGCATGCTTCCTTCTTGTTTTAAAGTTTTGCCCAATACTATAACAGCTTCTCCCGGGGTTGGATTAGGGTATATAATAATATCCAATGGATTGTTCGTTTCTGTTTCCTCTACGATTGTAATAGCCTGAGCCATGAACTCTTGTTCATCCTGATCAGACTGAAGGTTACTGAATACTAATTTTTTTGGTTCAAAACTATATTGTTCGTCAGAGGGAGTTAGCGAACCAGACCAGTCAGCCGGTACTTTTAAAGAGAATCCCCCCGCTTCATCGGTTTGAACACTTGCTGATTGATCCAACCCATCAATATTGATCGTTATCGATGCCAGTGATTCGTTAGAGCTGTCAAGTACTATACCCGAAATGAGATAGGTGCCGGTGTAGGTAGCGGTGAAATTTTGGGTGTCGGCATCTTCCTGTACATCTTCAAACGCCACGTTTGCCGGAGAGAAAGCATAATCCTGCATGGTGGGAGTAAGCGTGCCACTCCAGAGAGCCGGCACCGTAATCGTATATTGCCCCTGGGCATTGGTTATGATAGTAGTAGTATGTCCCGCCAGGGTTACATGAGGCAGCGGGTTATTGTGCTGGTCAGTGATGATGCCCGAAATGGTATAAGAGGCTTCAGGCTCCTCAGTTTCCTCAGGCTCTTCAGACTCTTCGGACTCTTCGGACTCTTCGGACTCTTCAGGTTGAGTAATGAAACTTGCTACGAATTGTTGAGAAGAATGATTTTCCTGCACATCCGTGAAATCAAGCGAAGCCGGTGAGAATGTATACTGCTCTTTTATGGCCGTGATAGAACCAGTCCAGCCTGCTGGCACCTGAATGGCATAATGACCATCAGCATCGGTGACTACTGCCGTGGGAGCACCTTGAAGATTTACCCCAGCCAAAGGGTTACCCTGATTATCCAGTATGTCTCCCGAGATGGCATAATGTCTGGTATAAGTAGCGGTAAAATCCTGATTTTCCAGATCACCGTCCAGACTGGTAATTTCAATTGAAGTAGGAAAAAAAGTATAATCTTCTTTCACGGGAGTAATAGTACCGGACCAGTCAGCCGCAACCTCGGCAGTGAATGCCCCTTGCTCATCCGTAACGATGGTTTCCGGCAAACCGGTAAGTTGCACTCCCGCCAGAGATTGCTGAGCCTCTGAAGTAATGGTGCCTGAGATAGATACACTTCCTTCATCGGTTTCATTTTCGGTAATCGTATAAGTAACCTCTACCTGCTTGTAGGAACTCAAATCTGTTTCGTAAGCCTCGTAAACAACGGTAAAGCTCTGCGCCTGACCTGGAATAAAAGGAGTTACCGTAGCTACTCCCCCTTTTAGCTCGACTCGGACATCTCCCCGTGGATATGCTTTCCATACCAGACGCTCTACTGGGGTGTAGTCGTCTGAGGCATATTGTTTCAGATCTAAGGGCGGGAAGGTTTCTCCTACACCAACCTTCTGCTCCGGAATATCGGCTAGCTGAAAAGGCTGGTTGTCTATTTTGGCAATCAATTCAATTTCCTGCTCAGTCACGCCGCCTTCGCTATCGGTTACGCGCAAGGTGATCGTAGCGCTGGTATCCTGGTACGCTATTATGTAAGAGTTCAGAAAGATTCCGTAGTTTAGGTCAACCCCTGCATAAAAATACTTAGGTGGGGTTTCAGCCCCTTCAAACTCCACGATGGAGAACTGCATGTCGTCCAGATCATCAAAATCATCGTGCACAAAGGGAGCAAACTGAAGAGCGGTAGTCCAAACGTAATATTTCTCACAGCTGGCATCTTCGGCCTCGCAAGGAGACTCATCATAAAAATTCATATATACGGTAGAAAGATTCACCACGGGCTTTGTGTTCTGCGAAGGCAAATGCGTAATAAGAATATAATCATTCGTAACACTCCCGTGCTCATCTTCAATACTAATGTATAATGTATCAGTACCCGTCCAGGCCGGGTCTTTGGGTATAATCATATTGTCGGATGAAATTTGTAGGTGGGGGGTCTCGTCTGGAATTGTCCACGTTAGTAGTTCACTGTAAGAAAAGTCATCGGAAGCACTTAGCCACAGCGGGGGTGTTTCTCCCTGGCGGAACCGGATATCCGAAGATGTTAAAACCGGAGGCTTATTGTTTAAAATAACGCGCACAGGATTACTGACAATCTCATAATCCGGTAAGTCCGGATGGGTTATCTTGCAATAATAAAACCCTTGCCCGCTATTCTTGATAAGCGGATACGCAGACCCGGCCCGGTATTCAAATTGTCCTCGCTCCGACATGCTGCCGTAGGAGTACCACTGAACCTTGCTTCCCTCCAGCGGAGTGTAATCTTCTATCTGAATATTCAACAATCCATCTTTATCGGGAGTTACTGTTTGTAAATGAGAGCCAATTTTTCTCTGCGGCATAAAGGTAAGGTTACACCAGTATATTTTTAACTGCTCGTAGTCAGGGTAAATATCCTGCAACAGGTAATGGTTATAACTAATATTTAACAATCCGACCAAATACTCATCCGTAGTTTCATCCAATACTCTACCGGATAGCTCATTATAGCTTACATTCAGCGATAGTGGAACCGGCACTAGCTGGTTTTCGCCTCTCTCCCACAATGCAGCCGGAATTCCTCCCTGCATCTTATTATTCGTACCGGTGATCTCTGACAGTGACTCAATATTTACAAGCGCCTCCGGAAATGCCTCCATCTCGTTGTATGAGAAGTTAATGTAGTTCAGATGGGTTAACTGGCTTAAGCCGTTGGGCAGGGAGGTTAAATGATTGTGAGACACATACAGCGTACTGAGTTTTTCCATCCCACCGATACCTTCGGGCAAACTCGTAAGTTCGTTATAAGTAAGTGTAAACCAACTTACGTTTTTGAGATTGCCAATCTCCTCCGGCAGGCTCTCAATGTCATTATAATCCATGCTAAGGAATCCCAGTTGACTAAGATCACCCAGCTTTGGCGAAATATATTTGACTTCCAACATTATTACACTTAGTCTATTCAGCATGTTCAGGTCTTTCAGAATGCCCACCGAACTTGGTAAGCTATCCACTTCCATTCCTAGCAAGTCAGAATCGAACGTTAATGAGGTTACTTTTCCCTGCTCATTCAGGATTACCCCATCCCAAGCAGATACCGACTGCTGGGTATCCCATAACTGCGGCCAGTCGTGCTGCTGAACATCCTGATGAAATGCTAACAGCACCAGCGAATCCTGAGTATTGGCTTTTGTTTGCGCCTGGCTTTGATAGCTTATCAGCAAGCTCAATAAAATCAGTACTGGAAGAGGAATTGATTCGTAAATTTTTTTCATATCCTGTCTGGTTTCCGAATTACAATAAATAAGCCTTTCATTAAATTTATTAAATTAATAATAGATCTATTTTACATACAGACTTAGAAAAGTGCAAAACAGTTGTAAGTATTTTATCTGATGTAAGTTTTTTGAGTTTTTAACCAACCTCACCTGAGATAAAGTGAGTGTATTTAAGTTTCTGATGGCTGCAATGGGAGAAAAAGGCCGCCAAACGATATGGAAATAAAGAAAATCAGGTTGGATATGTATCGAAAAGATAAAGTCAACGATGTATTATTTACACGCTCTCTTATATCTCATTAAGAAGAAGCCATTAAAAAACATTAGCACAGGCAGGTGGTACCCGATGCTACCCTGTCAGGAGGGCTATATTGCGACTTAACATTCACAATCATCACTCCGACAATGGCAAAATGGCAGTCTCTTGGCGCTAAAGAATTTAGCCGCTACACCCAACTATTTGCGAGTTTTTAGTGTCTGATAAGTAGTTAGAAGCAAAAAAATGAAAACGCTAATTTTAGGCATTCTAAGCCTGTTTTGGCTTACCGGATGCCAATCTGATAACGACGCGACGACGGCCGAAAAATTTGGTAAGCCCTTTCAGTTGGGGATTCAGCAAGAAGCACTTATTGCAGGGCAGCCACCCGCCGAGAGTCTGAATGTGGTGGTAGAAAGTATCACGGATAGCCGCTGCCCGGAGGGCGCTCAATGCATTTGGGCCGGAAATGCTGAGGTATCGCTTTCTTTGTCTGACGGGGCCGATACTCAGCCGCTGACGCTTTGCCTGGGTGATTGTCGTTCAGGAGAGAACCCAGGATTTATTGAACAGGATACTACCTCAGTAACCGTGGGCGGGCAGATGTACGAAGTGATCCTGAAAGCAGTTGTACCGTATCCGAGTATTAATGGCTCTACAGGAAACCAGGAAGCTGTGTTAGAAATCAATCCCTAATTTGTGAAAAGGAGCTCAGGATAAACCGGGGCTCCTTTTGGTAAGCTGACTTGTATTTATTCTCCAGGGGCATAATCCACGACAAAAACATCTTCCATGACCCCCAGTTCACCCAACAGGCTGCCAAATTTTTTGTGTTCGGGGTGGGGCAGGTAATTATCGCGGTCCTCGGCACTCTCAAAAGTAAGCATATACACATGGGTAAACCCCATATTTTTTCCCTCAGGGCTGTTATTAATCCCATGCTCAAAAGAAACGATACCCGGAATCTTGTCCTGCAAAGCCCGGAAACTATCGGTCACTTTTTGAATATCGGCTTTTGAGGCATCGGCCTTATACTTGAATACTACTACGTGGCGTAACTCGCCCGACATGTCGGATTGTGCAAAAACAGTCATTGTGCAAAAGGTTAGAAAGAAAAGTAAAATGGCTCGTTGTATCATGATAGAAATGATTAAGTTAGGTTAGGCGGAAAGATACGATTTTTCTGCGTTGCCAAACGAAAACGTTCGTGTAAACTGCTCCTTACTGCTCCATTCACCTATCTGCTGGCCTTACAAAAAAAGGATAGAGTCTCTCAAAATTGAAGAAAGATCGTTGATTCACTGTAGCTAAAAGCAGCCGGAGAAGGCGTTCTATATATAAGTCCAATCTGGTCAACTATTTTATTTTTAGTAATAATTCGACGTTTTGCCGGTCAATACCCATCGTCTCAGCACATGCTCTTCCGGTATCCACCAGAAAATGAGTAAGATTCCAGACTGAAAACTAGCAGATGGTCATCATTTCTTGCTCCAGTCGTTTTGCGCACTGAAAACACCTCTACATTCCATTACCACATTCCCAACGGCTCAACAAGCTTTTTATAAAGCCTCATACGTTATTTTTATCCTTACAATACAGTAAGATAACGGTTTTTTTCTTACATGAACTTTATCGTGCATCTTTCGATTTGGACACCTACGCCCAAATTCCCAATTTGAAGCATCATCCAAATATAAGGCTATGGCAAATTATTTTGACCAACTGGTTGATGAAATCCGGGAAGCCGCCAAGCGCAAGCCCGAAGGCGACCAGCATATCCCCGATGCACTGGTACCGAATGAATGGCGAGAGCAATACCCTCATGCTGATTACATGATCAGCCGTCCACTCAGTAAATGGTTTGGGCTAAGTAAGGAGATGTTTCCTCCCGCTGACTACTGGAATGCCGAACAGTTAGAATTTATGGTGCAGATACTCACCCAACTCTACTGGCATTTCAATTTTGAGCCCATGCTTTTTCACGATTACTCCAGCAATCCGCTCCCGCACGAAATGGCCTACGAGGTGCTCGTTAAAGGACTCGATGTGGCTGAAACCTTTTATGAAGACCATTCTCAACCCATTTATTTTTGCCAGAACGACTTAGAAACCTGCCCTTTCGGGGAGGATTACTGCCACTGCCATAACGATCATTAATTCGTTATGGTCACCGACCACTCGATAAAAAACTTCGGGGCTTCCAACAAATTTACTGGCAGACATTGACTCATTGGTAGGGCAATCCTTATTTTAGGCTTTTCGTACTACCCCTATCCTGTCATTTATGAGAATATTATTTATCCTATCGCTGGGTTTAGGCCTGGCGACCCTGGGATTTTCCCAGTCTAAATTGTCTAAAAGTGAGAAAGCACTGCTGACCTCTCTGGACGCTCAATACGAGCAGTATACCGAAATTGCCCACCAGATCTGGAACTATGCCGAACTGGGCTATCAGGAAGAACAAAGCTCCCAGCTATTGCAAAAAACTCTGGCTGATGCAGGCTTCTCTATCGAGAAGGGTGTAGCGGGTATTCCCACGGCGTTTATGGCTTCTTACGGATCAGGTGAGCCGGTTATTGGGCTGCTGGCTGAGTTTGATGCCCTGCCGGGGATGTCGCAAACGGCCACTCCGGAGCGAGAAGCTAAAGAAGAAGGAAAGGGCGGACACGCCTGCGGGCACCACCTGTTTGGAACCGGGTCAGTAGCGGCCGCCATTGCCGTAAAAAGCTGGTTAGAAGAAACCAATACGGGCGGCACGCTTCGCCTCTACGGCACTCCGGCTGAGGAGGGCGGTGCCGGAAAAGTATACATGGTGCGAGAAGGTTTGCTCGATGATGTGGACGTGGTGCTTCACTGGCATCCGGGCAGTCAGAATTCGGCCAGTGCCCGTTCTTCTCTGGCGAATAAATCAGCCAAGTTTCGCTTTACCGGAAAGCCGGCCCATGCCGCAGCAGCTCCCGAAATGGGCCGATCCGCACTGGATGGAGTAGAAGCGATGAACAACATGGTCAACATGATGCGCGAGCATGTTCCCGCCGAGACCCGAATTCACTATGTGATTACCAAAGGCGGAGATGCTCCTAACATTGTCCCCGGCTTTGCTGAAGTTTTTTACTACGTACGCCACCCCGAGATGCAGGATGTACGCGATATCTTTGAGCGCGTGGTAAAAGCGGCGGAAGGAGCTGCTTTGGGTACCGAAACCCAGATGGAATACGAAGTAATCCACGGCATCTATAATGTACTACCTAACGAAACTCTCTCTGAAAAAATGTATGAGAACCTAAAGACCGTGGGCGGAGTGAGTTACGACGAAGAAGAAAAAGCCTTTGCCGAGCAGATCCGGCAGACTTACGACCCCGGTGATGCTACGCTGGCCTCGGCCAATGAAATTCAACCGTACACGGTCAGTAATCGAGGAACAGGGGGTTCCACCGATGTAGGAGATGTTAGCTGGCTGGCCCCGACGGCGGGTATGTCGGCGGCCACCTGGGTTCCGGGCACCTTCGCCCACAGTTGGCAGGCCGTAGCGGCCGGAGGTACCGGCATTGGTCACAAAGGTATGATGGTCGCCGCCAAAACCCTGGCTTTAACGGCGCTGGACGTCTATCAGAATCCTAAAATTGCCGAGGAAGCTCGCGAAGAACTTATGCAGAAACGCGGAGAGGACTTTGCCTACGAATCTTTACTGGGCGATCGGGAACCACCGCTGGACTATCGGAAATAGTTAATTCAGGTCCTGATTATTGGCTAATCATCTGTATCTGAGAAGCAAGCGGGGCTGAGGTGATGACTGACCTATATACTTCATCTGAGTGCATAATGGACAAATTTGCTTTCTATGCGCACACTTTTTCTATTGTCACGCTGCTTTTGGCGGGGGCATCTGCTACTCTTAGGGGGCAATCCTCCTGGACAACGCAGCTTCCGGGCATTGGCACATTCTCCTCTCCCCGCGTCACTGACCTGACCGGAGATGGTATTGGGGATATTATTCTGGGAGCCGGGCGTAAAGAATTACATGCTTCGGATTCTGCCATTATTGCGCTGGATGGAGCCACTGGCCGTTTGCTGTGGAGGGTAGCTGCCCGGGATCAGATTTTTGGTTCTGCGGCCCTCAAAGATATCACCGGCGATGGCATCGATGATGTGATTATCGGAGGGAGATCCGCTGAATTAAAGGCCATTGATGGAGCCAGCGGGGATCTGCTCTGGGAGTTTTTCTCAGCTTCCCGGCTGAAGAAGGTCCGTAAGGCAAATTGGTATAATTTTTACAACCCTCAGTTCATTCCTGACCAGAATGCGGATGGCCTGGAAGATATTCTGGTGTCCAATGGTGGAGATGTACTGGTAGAAGCTTACGACCCTGACCGCCCCACCGGTCATCTGCTGGTGCTCAGTGCCCGCGATGGCTCCCTGTTAGCCAAAGCCCCCATGCCCGACGGTAAAGAGATTTATATGTCAGTCATCGCCATTCCGAATAAGGGAGGAGAGGACAGGACCATTATTTTTGGCACTGGCGGCGAAACCATCGGTGGCAATCTGTATGCTACCACACTTTCCGATGTCATGCGCGAAGATCTATCATCGGCCCGACGGCTGGCCAGCAGCCCGGACAAGGGATTTATCGCTCCTCCGGTAGCCGTGGACCTTACCGGCGATACCTTACTGGATATAGTCGCCATTTCGGTAGCCGGTGATGTGCTGGCGTTTGAAGGTGAACGCTTTGAGCCCCTCTGGACTACCACGCTGCCCGATACGGAAGCTTACAGTTCGTTAGCAGTGGGTTATTTTACGGAAGATACCATTCCCGATTTCTTTGCCTCCGTTGCACAGGGAGAATGGCCCGCACTGGAATGGAACCGACAGTTTATGATCAACGGCATTAATGGCACAATTGCCTTCACCGATTCACTGGGATTTTACCAGACCAGCACTGCCGTCGCTATTGATTTAACAGGAGACCAGCGAGATGAAATTCTTATGAGTGTCAATTATCAGCAAGTCAATGAGCTATTTCAGAAATTTTTCTATAACATACTCGTTGCCATTGATTTTAGCCGGAACGATGTGAAGCAATTGGGAGAACTATTTGAAGGCAGTAATATCTCCTCTTCCCCCTGGATAGGCGATCTGGATGGCGACCACAACCTGGATATCATTTACTGCCATGGCAACAGCCTGCGGCATACCTATACTTTCGACGGGCTTCAGATCCACCGCATTGCCACTGAAACTCCACTACCGAAGTCTCTTCCCTGGGGAGCCTATATGGGCAGCGATTATAACGGCCTCTTTCAAAAATGAAACCAAACCTACTGACTCAATGAGCTTGATGAAAAATTATATCCTGCTGTTATTGCTTCCATTGCTGGCCTGTAAGCTGGAGCAAGCCCGTACGACAGCCGCATCAGATGCGAGTTCAATCCCTATTCGCTATCAGGTAAATTTTGACAATGTACAGCACCATGAGCTTCGCATTTCTATCCGCTTTCAGGATCTTGATCAAGATACTCTGGTGTTACGAATGCCTCAATCATCTCCGGGGCGCTACGCAGTACACAATTTTGCCAAAAACATTTACGAAACGGCAGCTACGGATGGTTCAGGCAAGAGTATCACGCTCACCAAAACTGACATCTCCGAATGGAAAGTGAGCGGACATGATGGAGAAGTACGATTTACCTATACCCTGTACGGAAACCACGGAGATGGCACCTATACCGGCATCGATAACCGCAAAGCCCATCTGAACATGCCTGCCTCCTTCGTTTATGGGGTAGGCCTTGATCAACGACCCATCGAGATTACTTTTGGGCTTGACGATAAACCCGACTGGGATGTAGCCACGCAACTGGTTGCTGAGGATGATGATACCTTCACCGCTCCTAATTACTATTATTTCTACGACAGCCCGACCATGATTGGTCCCATGCGCTGGCGTCGCTGGAAGGTAGAAGATAATGGAGAGGAGTACACCGTAGAAATTGCCGCCATGGTAGAAGACAGTGAAGAAGCCCTGGACAACTACACCAACTGGGTGAAGCAGGTAGTCAATGAAGAGGCTTCTGTTTTCGGATCATTCCCGGATTTTGACTATAATCGTTATACTTTTCTGGTGAGCTATAATCCGTGGATTTTTGGCGATGGCATGGAACACCGCAACTCAACGGTATGCTCCAGCCAGGGAAGCCTGGCAAAAAATGCCCAAGACCTGATCGGCACCATCAGCCATGAGTTCTTCCATGCCTGGAATGTGGAGCGCATTCGCCCTCAAACCCTGGAGCCCTTTAACTTTGACCGGGCCAATATGAGCGATGCTTTGTGGTTTGCCGAAGGTTTCACTTCCTACTACGATGATTTAATCTTGAAACGCGCTGGCATTAAAAATTCTGCTGAATATGTAGGTGGCCTTGCTGGTGGACTGAACTATGTACTCAATTCACCGGGGCAGCAGATACAGGGCCCTGTTGCTATGAGCAAGCAGGCTCCTTTTGTGGATGCCGGTACCGCCAATGATGAAACCAATTATGCAAATACATTTGTCAGTTACTACTCCTACGGAGCGGCGCTCGGCCTGGCCCTGGATCTCAGCATCCGTACCCGCTTTGAAGGAAAAACGCTGGATGACCTGATGAAATACATGTGGGAAAATTATGGCCAGCGTGAAATTCCTTATACTGTAGCTAATCTTCAAGCCGCCTTGGGAGCCATTACAGGCGACACAAAGTTTGCCGACACCTTTTTCAAAGAAAGTATATATGGCAATGAAATTCCCGATCTTCCACCTCTCCTACAGGAGTTCGGAATTATCATGCAGCTAAAAAATCCAGGTAAAGCTGGTTTTCCCGGTTTAGCCTGGGAAGAAAAAGAGGAAGGGCTATATGTGAAAAGCCCCATGCTGAAAAGCAACCCCCTCTACGAAAGCGGATTGGAGAGAGGCAATCTGGTGTTGACCATAGACGGAGAGCCGGTCAATTCCGCAGCAGACTTTGAGAGAACATGGGATATGGGTAGCACCCACAATATTACGTATCGGCAAAACGGATTGGAGCAGAAGGGCAGCTTCACCATTCGACAGGACCCTACTTATGAATTGGTATTAATGGAGGATAAGGGCAAAACCCCCAGTGAGAAGCAGCTACAGAAAAGAGCCGCGTGGTTGGAAGAGCCAGAAGGATAATCCGCAATCAGCTCAGGCTTTTTTAATAATAAAGAGAGGAACCTCATTCAGCATGGGGTTCCTCGCCTGTCTTGTATATTGTTACTATCTAAGAACTTCTTACAGTTCTTTCAACATCAGGTTGCGCCAGCGAACTTTAATACCACCTCCGGAATGAATTTGTAGGGCAATAGAACCATTGCCTTTACCAATCTTTTCATCCTTTAAATCGACCATCTGTTCACCGTTAAGATACGTGCGTACTTCGTCTCCGTCTACCTCAATGCGCATCTGGTTCCATTCACCCATTTTTAGTATATCTTCTTTCTCATCGGGAATTTGCACGAGCCATTCTCTTCCATAAGATTCGTAAATACCTCCGGTATCGTGGTTGGGGGGCGCAACTTCTACCTGCCAGCCAGAAATTTTAGTTCCCTCAATAGATGATCGGAAAAACACCCCGCTATTGCCGTTGGCCTCCTGCTGGAATTCCAGGGTCAGTATGAAGTTCTTATAAGATTTTTCAGTACCTAAGTACCCGTAGGCTGCATCGGGTCCGCTTTCGCAGATCAGCAAGCCATCTTCTACGTACCACTTCTCTGTGCCGTAGATTTTCCAGCCATCCAGATCTTCACCGTTAAAAATAGGTTTAAATCCTTTGTCCTGAGCAAAAACGGCCAGATTAAGCAACAGTAGCGATACAATGGGAAGGAAATGATAGTGTAATCTCTTGATCATGATATGTTAACTTATTTATAAATACTTGGCTTGGGTTTGAATCCATCGATCAGGCAACTCTCCTTTGGTGGCCATTTCATAATCGGAAGGATCGCAGGGGACAATACTTTTACGCTCTTTTAAGCGATCTGCCTGTGGTGTTGGTACTTCCATCCACCATTTCTCACTCTTCTTTGCTTTGTAAAACGTAATTTGCTCAGGCCGCACCGGCAGTGGGACTAAATACTTAATAAAATCATTACTTTCAAAATCTTCTTCGTAGGTGCGGTGGTAATAGCCTTCAATCAGATACCAGATCATGATGGCCAGCACCGAGGCAGTAGTTTGCTTCTCGTCATCAAAATCCGGGTTATATTCATAGAAACCAGCGGAAGTAAGCCGCTCACTGTGCCCCGCGTACCAGCACAACTGGCAGGCTTCCTGTCCGGTTAACCCAAACGGTTGTGCCCGCGCATGTCCCGGGGCGTCTGCCGACTTGATGGCTGAAATATCAAAGCTCAGCATATCAGCACTGCGGATCACCGGCTCCATGGAGGTAATGCTTTGGTTGACCAATCCTAGCCGGTAAGCATCAAAGTAAAATTTATCCAGTAAGCCAGGGACCTCAGCATCTACCAGATAGCTCTGGTACCCCAAGTGGCTGTAGTTCAGCAAATAATTAGGGTCGTGCATCAGTATCTTATGGAGATGATGCTGGGAGGGTTTCTGTGTATCCGGCGAATCGGTCAGCTTCTCTATATCAATGTAGGCATCTACGCTGAGGATGGTGATGAGCTTTTCCAGGGTTTCGTATGCCTGATACTGTCCATAATCCACATCGTGCGAACCGCCAATGAGTATGGGAAAGGTTTGGTAACTGATCAACGTTTCGCAGACTTCACGTACCCGCCCGTAGGTTTCTTCCAGGCTATGCCCGTCTACCAGGTTTCCCAAATCCACAATACGATAAGCGCCACTTCCTTTTTTTAGCCGGTAAAATGCCTGTCGTATGGTATCCGCTGCCCGGGCAATGCCTTCGTTAAACTCACTACCCCGATGTTCGCCGATGCCAATAAGAGCAATATCTGCTTCTGCGTAGTTCGGGAATTCATCAGTATAAACCTCCATTGCCTTGAAGGCGGTATTGCGGTTCGAGACCCACTCGTACACAGAAGCGTCCACCGGACGAAAGAAAAGACTCAGGCTCATAGGAACAGGTTGGGTTGATGCGAATTAACTTCCTGCCAAAATAAAAAAAGGGAACGAAAATTCGCTCCCTTCCCCTATTTTTTATGTGCGGATACTATCCACCAAAATCGTCAAAACGAATATTTTCAGGCGGCACTCCCATATCATCCAGCATTTTCAGCACAGCGGCATTCATCAGGGGCGGGCCACATAAGTAAAACTCTACTTCTTCCGGATCAGGGTGATCCTTCAGGTAATTATCGTATAATACCTGGTGAATAAATCCCACGTAGCCGTCACCAGAATCTTCCAGGCTTTCTTTTACTTTCCAGTTATCTTCTTCTAAAGGTTCCGACAGGCCAATGTAAAACCGGAAGTTGGGAAACTCTTCCTCAATCTTGTTGAAATGATTCAGGTAGAATAGCTCACGTTTGGATCGTCCTCCGTACCAGTAAGATACTTTCCGGTCAGTTTTCTCGGTATGGAACAGGTGGAAGATATGCGAACGAAGCGGCGCCATACCGGCTCCTCCACCAATGTAAATCATTTCACGACCGGTCGGATTGATGAAGAATTCACCATAAGGACCGGAAATGGTTACTTTGTCGCCAAGTTTTCGGGAAAATACGTACGAAGAACATATTCCCGGATTTACATCCATCCACTTGCCAGCGGCTCTATCCCAGGGGGGAGTAGCAATACGGATATTGAGCATGACGATGTTACCTTCTGCCGGGTGGTTGGCCATAGAATAAGCCCGGAAGATAGGTTCATCATTCTTCATGGTCAGGTCCCACAAATTAAATTTATCCCAATCGCTTTGGTACACATCCGGCTTGTGGCCCAGCTCCGGATGCGGAGTAATGTCCATGCCCTTAAAGTCCACCGTTATAGCCGGTACATCAATCTGAATATACCCCCCGGATTGAAACTCTAAGGTTTCGCCCTCGGGCAGTCTTACGACAAATTCTTTGATAAAGGTAGATACGTTGTAGTTCGATACCACTTCGCACTCCCATTTCTTAATACCGAATATCTCTTCCGGTATGCGGATCTCCATATCCTGCTTTACTTTTACCTGGCAGGCCAGTCGCACATGCTCCTGCTGCTCTTTTCGGCTCAGATGGCCCACCTCCGTCGGCAGCACATCTCCGCCGCCATCGTCAATGGCGCACTTGCACATAGCGCAGGTTCCCCCACCACCGCAAGCCGAAGGCAAAAATATTTTCTCGCTGGACAAGGTAGAAAGTAAGGTGCTTCCTGCTTTGGTCACGATGGGGTTCTTATCGTCCCCGTTAATAATAATTTTCACATCACCCTGCTGTACTAGTTTGGACTGCGCAAATAATAATAGCGCCACCAAAAGCAAAATGATTAAAGTAAAAGCTACAATCGCTGTGATAACAACCTGCGTCATTAGACTATCTTGTTTGAATTACACTATGGAATGCGCTGCAAATATATCTAATTAATCGGTACAAAATCGCGCAGAAACCCAGCTTTTCTTTCTTTTTGGATGGGATTCAGGGAGGTAACGCACCGCATTCTAAAAAAGTTGGCCCCTTTTCCTGCTTTTCAGGCCTGAAGCAAAAATAAAAAACAAGGAGTGGGATGCAATCAGTACTCACGTACTTTTTTGAGGTTTTTCTTCCTCCTCTGAATACGCCTCTGTACTGCAATGGGGCACAAAGACAACAGGTTTAAAAATTTCTTGTACTATTTTTGTATTATTTCAATTTTTATTTGTATGTTTGTAATGTAATGTTTAGGTAATAATTTAATTCATTATGAAAAAGTTATTGTTTTTCTGGAAATCTAGCACCCCGGTAGTGGGTGAATCTGCAGCGCCCCTGGGAGTGCATCACACCGTAAGTTTTGCTTCTTCTTATGAGGAGACGTGGGATCACATTCGCCGCGCAGCCCAGGATACTTACACCCAATCAGCCAACCTGGCTCCCGAAGAGCCGGTAATGGCTTGAAGCAGGGCGAATAAAGTACCTGATCTCAATGGTGCTATGCTGAGGCGCGGGTAAGTCGATCATTGATAGCCCGCCCCAGCCCGTAATTCGGTACAAATTCTGCCAGAATGACTTCTACTGGAAGTTTATCCAACTGGCGCAGTGCCGAAAATAGTTGCTGAGCTGCTTCGTTGAGATCACCCGATGCTGATAAAACCCGCTGATGCGCTTCAGGAATTTGCGGATGGAGATTGCGAAAGGATATCAGCGCTGTCCGCTCAGGATCGTAACGGAGGATCAGTTCCGATAAATTCCCGATAATTACTTTCCGGGCAGGAGCGTAGTGGCTTTTTAACATACCCGGTGCTGTTGGCATCTCATGGCGCTGACCTTCATGCATGCGTACCCGTTGGCTTACCTGTTGTAAGTCCTCAGTACTGATACCCCCCAAGCGGTATACAACGATGGTATCATCTTCTACTCCGACAATGGTAGATTCTATGCCTACTGAACAAGCCCCACCATCCAGGATATAGGCTATTTTGGAGCCTAACTGCTCGCTTACATGTTCAGCAGTAGTAGGACTGATATAGCCAAAGGGGTTGGCACTGGGAGCAGCCAGCGGAAAATCCAGTTGTTGTAAAAGCGACAGCGTAAGCGGATGTTGGGGAATGCGCACCGCCACCAGATCAGAACCAGCCGTGACCAGATCGGGCAGAGATGTTGCTTTGGGCAATAGCAAGGTCAACGGGCCGGGCCAGAATGTCTCCGCCAGTTTCTTTGCCAGTGGCGGCACCGACTGCACATAACCAGCAGCTTTCTCCAGTCGGTCGGTATGGGTAATAAGCGGGTTGAATGTGGGGCGATTTTTTACTTCATAGATGCTGGCTACGGCGTGGGGATTAAATGCATTGCCAGCCAGCCCGTAAACTGTCTCCGTAGGAATAGCCACCAACTCCCCTTCCCTAAGCAAAGCTTTCGCCTGCCGAATGTCTTGCCCCCGGATCGCCATCAATATTGCGCCATAGCGTTTAATTCTTTACTTCTGACCGGCATAAAAATATAAAATATTCTGCTGTTTACGCTCCTTATGCACGCCGTTGCAAATTTTCCTTCACCACGGCTTATCCTATTCTAAGGGGTTTATTCGTTTTGATGATAAAGCGAAATGCACCTTTTATTTGCCGAACGCAGCGAATGTCATTTTTTGAGGCTGCGGAAATGTCCTGAAACGGCTAAAACGCCTATTATACGCTGTAGCAAGCCTTTTGTTACTTCATGAGGTACTAATTTCGATCACTTCGTTTAAAAAAAGAAAGTAATGTTGCGAATGGCTTCCTCAGAAAAAAACAAAAAAACTTTCCCGCTTCTTCCACATTACATGCGCTGAAAATCAGTTAGTTGGCTAGGATAAGAATCCCCCTTATCTTGCCTACGGATTGACAGAAGAACCGTAGTAATTATGACAAATCGAAAAATTAAGTTAGAGCATTTTGTGAACTTGGTGGCAATAGCCGCAGCAGATGGATACCTCAATGCACGTGAGCGGGAGTTTCTAGCAGAGAGAGCAGAAGAAACAGGAGTAAAGGCCGATGAGTACGACAGTATCATGAAAGATGCTGACAAACTGCAAAATGTCGTGCCGCTTAATCAGTTTCAACCGGAAGATCAGATTATGGATGCCATCTTTATGTCTATTGTTGACGGAGAGATTGCTGACCAAGAGTACCAACTATGCGTAAGTATGGCAAGTCGGTTGGGTTTCGAGAAGACAGAAGTAGAAGAAACCATCAATGAGATTAAACTCATTTGGGCAAAAAACTAAAAGATACTTTAATAGTAGCTTTATAGCTTTACTAGAAAAAATAAGAAAGGTGGCCCTAAAAGCCACCTTTCTTATTTTACATGCACTTAATGACGCTATCGCCAAATTCCGAGCATTTCAATAATGTAGCACCGTCCATCAGACGTTCAAAATCGTAAGTTACCTGCTTGGCGGCAATAGATCCTTCAATACCTTTTCTTACCAAGGCTGCAGCCTCAGTCCAGCCTAAGTAATCGAACATCATTGCACCAGACAGCATGACTGAACCAGGATTTACTTTATCCTGACCAGCATACTTGGGAGCAGTACCATGTGTGGCTTCAAAAATAGCGTGACCAGTGATGTAGTTGATGTTTGCTCCGGGAGCAATACCAATACCACCGACGATTGCGGCCAGCGCATCCGACACATAATCACCATTCAGGTTCAGGGTAGCAATCACTTCGTATTCTGCGGGGCGTAGCAGAATCTGCTGTAAAAAAGCATCGGCAATCACATCTTTGATGATGATCTGATGTCCGTCTTTTTCAATAACCTGCCAGGGGCCGCCTTCGTAATCAATAGCTCCAAACTCTTTCTTCACCAGTTCATACCCCCAGTCGCGGAATGCGCCTTCGGTAAATTTCATGATATTGCCTTTGTGTACCAGCGTTACAGAACCACGCTTGTACTGAAAAGCATAGTCAATGGCCGAACGAACCAGGCGCTCGGTACCTTCCTTGGAAACCGGCTTTATGCCATATCCGGCAGTATCAGGAAAACGCACTTTTTTAAAACGATCCGGAAAATTTTCTTTCAGCATAGAGGAAAACTTTTTCTCATCCTCAGTTCCCTGCTGAAACTCTATACCAGCGTAAATATCTTCGGTATTCTCCCGGAAGATCACCATATCGGTAGTACCCGGATCTTTTACCGGAGAAGGAGTTCCTTGATACCAACGTACCGGACGTACACAGGCATAAAGATCCAGCTCCTGCCGTAAGGCGACGTTCAGCGACCGGATTCCCCCTCCTACCGGAGTGGTCAGAGGGCCTTTAATGCCCACCAGATATTCCCGAAAAGTATCCAGGGTTGCTTTGGGAAGCCATTCGCCGGATTGATTGTATGCTTTTTCGCCGGCGTAAACTTCTTTCCAGTTAATTTTTTTGGTTCCGCTGTAGGCTTTCTCTACCGCAGCATCCAACACCTTTTTTGAGGCAGGCCAGATATCCACCCCGGTTCCATCCCCTTCAATAAATGGGATAACCGGCTGATCCGGAACCTGTAGGTTGCCGTCTTGAATTGTAATTTTTTGTTCGCTCATTTCTAATGAAAGATTGGTTGTCAAAGAAATTTGGATGGCAAATTACACATTTTTGCATTCTTATCGAACCCACTCCCGGCGAGAGTGTAAACACTAAGGGGTTTTTGCGGTTTTGTTGACAAAAAATCTACAAATTACCCTATGCCTGACCAAGCTATCGCTATTTTCTGGTTTCGTCGTGACCTGCGCTTTGAGGATAATGCAGGACTATACCATGCCATGAAAGCTGATTTACCCGTGCTACCACTTTTTATTTTTGATAAGCACATTTTAGATGACCTGGAAGATAAAAACGATGCTCGGGTTATGTTTCTGCACGATACGCTCAGCGCCATGCATGATCGCCTGGGCGAAAAAGGCTCCTCCTTACTGATCAGGCACGGCACTCCCCAACAGGTATGGAAAGATATTTTAAAAGACTATCCCGTCAAAGCCGTATACACCAACCACGATTACGAGCCTTACGCCAGGGAGCGCGATGAGACAATCAACCAGCTCCTCACCAAACACGATATTCCATTTCGTACTTATAAAGATCAGGTCATCTTTGAGAAAGATGAGGTGCTGACCAATTCGGGTGGTTATTACAAAGTGTTTACGCCTTATAAAAATGCCTGGCTTAGCCAACTTAGCGATAGCCTGCTGGAGCCCTATACTTCCGCCCTGTCTTTTGACAACTGGTATCAGACCAAAGCTCTGGGTTTGCCCTCTTTGCCGGATTTAGGATTTGAACGGGCGGATATTGAGATTCCTCCGAACCGGATTGACGAAGAAACCATTGACCATTATGACAAAACGCGAGATTATCCGGCACTGGATGGCACCAGCCGCCTGGGCATCCACTTACGACACGGGACCCTGAGCATTCGCAAGCTTACCCGGAAAGCGAAAGAAATGAACCAAACTTATTTAAACGAATTGATCTGGCGTGAATTTTACATGCAGATTCTGTTTCATGCGCCTCAGGTGGTAGACACTTCGTTTAAGCCAAAATACGACCGCATTCCCTGGCGCAATGATGAGGATGAATTTGAACGCTGGTGTACGGGCACTACGGGTTACCCCATCGTGGATGCTGGTATGCGGGAGCTGAATAAAATTGGCTATATGCACAACCGCGTGCGCATGATCACCGCCAGCTTCCTGACCAAGCACCTCCTGATTGACTGGCGATGGGGCGAAGCCTACTTTGCCAAAAAACTGCTGGATTACGAACTGGCCAACAATAACGGTGGCTGGCAGTGGGCCGCAGGTAGCGGCGTAGATGCCCAGCCTTATTTCCGGGTTTTTAATCCTTACAGTCAGGCGGATAAGTTTGATAAAGAAGAAGAATATATCAAAAAATGGGTCCCGGAATATGGCACTGACGATTATCCCGAACCGATGGTCGATCATAAAGAAGCCCGGGAACGGGCGATCAATACGTACAAAAAGGCGTTGAATCAGTAATCTATTATTGGCCGTAATTCCTGAGTTGGTTCTCTTGCTGAATTTCATCCAGCCAGGTTTCGTAGAGTTGCTGTAGCTCCAGTAATTTTTCCGGATTTTCACTTGCCAGATTGGTGGATTCGGAAACATCCTGCTTCAGATTACTAAGAAACAGGCTATCCGAGGCGAGCAGGCTTTCGGGCTGCGCCGGATCACGAGGGTGGCCAATGAGTTTCCAGTCGCCCTGCCGAACGGCCCATTGACTGTTTTCTCCCCGCCCAATCTGCCAGTGAGCCACTTCGTGCGGTGAGGCAACAGAAGCATCTTTAATCATCGGCACCAGGCTTTTTCCATCCAGTACGGTTTGGGGTTCACTTACCTTACATAATTCGGCTACGGTGGGCAACCAGTCTACTCCCATCGCCATCTGATCGCGTACTTCGCCTTCGGGCAATGTGCCGGGCCAACTGGCAATGGCTGGTACCCGAATCCCTCCTTCAAACAAACTAAACTTAGCTCCCCGGTACGGACCCGCATTACCTCCGCCAAAAAAAGCCCGTTCCTCACAGGAATGCCCGTGATCAGACTGGAAAATGACCAGCGTATTCTCTCGCAGGCCCAGTTCATCCAGTTTGGCCATCACTTCCCCGATCTTATCATCCATGGTAGACACAAAAGCCGCGTATTCCTTACGGGGCGAGGGCAGATCAGCGTAGGTTTTTAACCACTCCGGAGTTCCCTGATAAGGATAATGCGGTACATTAACGGCCCAGTACAGGAAAAACGTGGTATCCTGGCTTTCTTCCAGAAACTGATTGACTTCATTCACCATCAGATCAGGGAAAAACTGGCCGGGATAAAAAACTTCCTCGCCATTACGCCAGAGATCATGTCGGTTTGGCCCACTCCAGTAGAAATAGTGGCTGTAATTGTCAATGCAACCGACCAGGTGGCCGAAGCTGTAATCAAATCCCTGCCCATTGGGCTGCTTTTCGGGGCTATGCCCCAGATGCCATTTGCCTACGTGCCCGGTTTTATAACCGCCTTCTTTCAGCATCTCAGCCATCGTTACTTCTTCAGTAGGCAACCCGGCTCCCTCCTGATGAATGGGAAGGGGCACATTGCCGGGTAAGCCGGCTCGCAGGGGAGTACGCCCGGTCAGTAAGCCGGCCCGGGAAGGAGAACATACCGGCGCCGCTGCATAAAATTGCGTAAAGCGAACGCCGGAAGCAGCCAGCGCATCCATATGGGGCGTCTGCAAATCTTCCGAGCCATAACAGTTCATATCCAGCGAGCCCTGATCATCGGTGAAGATCAGCAATACATTGGGCCGGGGTTGGTTTTGTGCCATGACCACAGATGCCGCCATGAGCAGGTATAAGAGAATGGAAATTATTTTCATCATGTGCCAATGATACGTGTTTTTTTGTTCACCACGCAACCCCGGCCTGAACCTGTTTTTGATACGAACGCATCATATAATTGCTTAGTACACTGCTCTGCCAACGCTGATTTCACCGAAATTGTGAGTCTGAAACCTTTTCAGACGGCATGCAATAGATGAGCCTCTAAATCGGCACCGGCCCGGAGAGGAGAATCTGAAAAAGCCTGTATAATTCTCAGCCAGATTGCCTGGGCCAAATGTGCTACTTCCGTAAGCCGTTTTTTTTCAATTTATCCCCTTTACCTTACAACCCCTGACCAAAGAGGCGTGTCCCTAAAATAAATACTATGAGAAGCCATGAACAAACTAATGCATGCCCTCTTGCTGATCATGCTTTTTAACTCCTGCCATGAGCGAGAAGTGAGCTGTGATGAAGGCACGGGCCAGCGGTTTTACGTGGAAAACCAGGAGGGCTGGATATTTTTTGACGATCGCTTTGATGCTTATGTGGTCCGGCACCATGTAGAAGGCACAATTGATGCTTTTCGCACTTACGTTATCTGCAACGTTACGAAAGACTTGGAAGGCGAGGAGAAAAGCATTGTATTCTCGGGGGAAGGCCAGCCCCTCAAGGAAAAATATTACCCGAATATACTGATCGCCGGAGAAGATTTTTTTGTCATACTTCTGGACGATGTAACCCTGGACTCGGATAAATAATCCTTCTTTCATTTTCTGCTGAAGCTACCAATCTGGGTGATGGGGTGCATTCCTCCGGCCTCTTCCGCTAGATAATTTCATCCTTTCGAGCTAAACTTCGTTATGAGTAAAAAATGGATAGGTAGCAACACTGCTGAAGTGGCTCGTTAAAATCTCACAAACCAGCCCTTCAGACGTTTTATGTACACACCAACTGTTATAAGCTCATGAAAGTAGGAGACAAAGTTCGCACACTGCACGGAAACGAAGAAGGCACCATTGTTCGCTTCCTGGATAAAAACCTGATCGAGATTGAAATAGAAGATGGCTTTGGCATTCCGGTACTCAAAAATGAGCTGGTCGTTGTGGCCAGCGAAGAAGAGGACTACTTTGATCGTCCCGAGCGCCCCTCGAAGCCCCGCTCTATGGCCGACGAAAGCACGGCAAAACCCACCCAGCAGGGCATTTACCTGGCCTATGTGTCTATCAATGACCAGCAGCTTTCGCTACACCTGGTCAATGCCACGGACTTTGAACTTCCCTACTCAGCCGGTGAAGATAGTAAAGGAAATTATCAGGGCATCAGTGCCGGAGTACTGGCTCCGCAGACCACCGCTAAACTGAAAGATGTACGGGTAGCTGAATTTGACCAATGGTCTACACTGGTTATTCAGTTGCTTTTTCACCGTACCGGCTATTTTACCTTACGAGAACCGCTGCAACGCCGGATGAATTTTAAGGCCAATGCATTTTTTAAGAGCAAGGGCACCGCTCCGGTGCTACAGAAACCGGCCTTTGTCTTTCGCCTAGACGAACAAATGGGCAAGCCCCTCGACCCGGACAAACTAAAGGAGGGTATGTACGCCAAACAAAATACCGGGCCGGAAACTTCCACCCTGCGCCTCGAGCGACCTCCCCGCGAAGTAGACCTGCACATTGAAAAGCTCACCCAGCAATACGATACCATGAGCAATCCGGAAATGCTGGAACTGCAACTGCGCACCTTCGAGGATAAACTGGACCAGGCCATCGCCACCGGCATGGATGAGATTACTTTTATCCACGGAGTAGGAAGCGGCGTGCTGCGGGCCGCTATTCACAAAAAGCTATCAAAAATAAAAAATATTCAATATTTCAAAGATACCATGCGTGATACCTTTGGTTATGGAGCTACCCTGGTTCGAATTAAATAGGATGCTTCGTCGTTAGAGCATTGAAAAAGCAGGTGTATTTATGCGAACTATTGTATTCATCCTTAGCCTGGTCGTAGGGGGAATGGACGTTGCTGCCCAATCGTCCCTTGATACCACCCAGGTGATTACCTACTACGATTCGGCCCAGACCCTGCCGAAAGTCAAATATTATATCCTGGATAACGACAGCACCCGGGCCCACGGCGACTACGTCCGCTACTTTCCCGACGGCAGCATCTCGGCCAAAGGTGTTTTTGACGATGGGAAAATGATTGGCACCTTTCGGGAGTTTTACCCCAATGGAGCCGTGCAGCGGGTCATTCCCTACAAAAAAGGAAAAAAAGATGGTGCTGTGGTGGTTTTAACCCCTTTCGGTGACACTTTACAGACAGCCTTTTTCCAGAACGATCAGATGCAGGGGGAATTGAGGGTGTACCACGAGGATGGCTCACTCAAAAATAAGACGCAATTTGTAGATGATAAGCCCGATGGTCTGATTGAGTCATACTTTCCCAACGGAAACCTTCGAGAGCAACTGACCTACCAGAAAGGTGAGCAGGAAGGCCCCGTACGCCAGTTTTACGAAGATGGCACCCTTCGCAACGAAGGCAACTACGTAAAAGCCAGCCTGGAAGGCTTGTATACTGAATATTACCCTGGCGGAGAAATAGCCGACCAGACGTATTTTCAGAAAGGTCAGCGCCACGGAGAGTCTCGCTCGTACACTCCCACCGGACAACCCCTCAGTGAAGAACGGTACAAAGAGGGTTTTCTGGAAGGTAAAGCCCGCTATTATTATCCCGATGGTACCCTGAAGGCCGAACGGTCGTTCCAGCATGGTAGACCAGTGGGAGAACACCGGGAGTATTATGCCGATGGCCCGCTGCAATTGCTCACCAAATACGGGGCAGATACTACCTTTTTGGAAGAATATTACCAGGACAACACGCTGCACGCCCGACAGTTGCGGGTAGACGGTAAACCAGCAGGTACCTGGAAAACTTATTACCCGAACGCCCAACTACAGGAAATAAGGCATTACCAGCAAGGCAAGCTTAACGGTACCACTACGCAATATTACGAAAACGGAGAAATACAGAAGATAGAAGTGTACAAAAATGGCCGACGGACCCAAACCAGCAAAACATTTTATGCTTCGGGTGATCTGGAAAGCGAGACCAATTACTACGCCGGAACCCGTCAGGGAGATTACCGACTGTACTACGAAAACGGGCAGGTAAAAGAAGAAGGGGAATACAAGGGTAGTGAGCCTTCAGGCACCTGGAAATATTATGATAAAAACGGAGCCCTGCTCAGAGAAGAAAAGAAGTAAATAACTAGGACGGCGATTTTGGACCGTTTTCAGTCTGAATGTCAACACGCCCTGGCTACAGCCTGTTTATTAACTACTTCGCTACTGGCTGTACCAGTGATTCTAACCAGGCTTCGGCACGTTTTTTATCTGCAAAATATCCGGTAGTTGATTTACGGGCTTTTCCGTTTACCTTCCGGGAAGTAATGCGACCGGCCATCTCATCAAAAATATTATTGGCCAGCACAATGGCAGTAAAATTTTCGCTGATTTCCTGCTCGAAGCGAGGTTTCCAGTCTTCGTTTACCCACTGCCAGTCCTCGTAATTCACGCCCTTTAAATCAGACTGATTAATAAGCCAGCGGGTCAGCTGATGTTCTTTGGCAATCTTGAGAGACTCATCCCAGGCCTGTCGGTATCCTTCGCCTTTGGCAAAGCCGTGCCAGGTTTGTACCAGAGCTTGCAGTTCAGGGTCAATCTCAATAGTCACATATTGATTTTTGTAGCAGGTCATATTCAATGCGCTGTAGGGGTAAATAATGATAAAGTACAGAGCAAATATGACGGCAGTACTGCCTCAAAAAACGAGGGATTCTCGTGAAATCTTAGAGGGGTAAGATTTTCCTGATTACTACAAAAATCAAAAAGGCTATCACCTTGATGATAGCCTATATACCAGGCAACCCAGCAGCAATTGATACAATAAAAAGCGCTTCTACTCCTCGCTTATAGTGATTTTCTCGATCTTATCGCCCTCCCGGATGCCATCAATCACTTCTAAGCCTTCGGTGACCTTGCCGAATACGGTATGGTTACGATCCAGATGCGCGGTATTATCACGGCTGTGGCAGATAAAAAACTGGCTACCCCCGGTGTTGCGCCCGGCATGCGCCATGGAAAGTACTCCTCGGTCGTGGTACTGGTTTTCACCATCCAGTTCGCAGTCAATGGTATAGCCGGGGCCACCCGCTCCGGTGCCTTTGGGGCAACCGCCCTGAATGACGAAATTGGGAATGACGCGGTGGAACGTCAGTCCGTCGTAAAAACCTTCTTCGGATAGCTTGGAGAAGTTGGCAACGGTATTAGGGGCATCGTCTTCAAAAAATTCCACTTTCATGGTTCCCTTTTCGGTGATGATCTCTGCGGTTTTCATAGCGTTAATGTTCTTAAAGTAAATAAAATGTGCGCAAAACTAGAAAAAAATACGGGAAAGCCAGCAGACACTCTCCAAGCATTAATGCATCTTATGCTCCTGAATACCTATGCTCTCTTTTCTGTTCAAACTCAATAGCAGAAAAATGTCTGAGCTATGACACAAAAGTATATTCCTTCACCATATCGTAACTTACTCCCAGGGCTTCCATCACTTCGGGCGGGCTCCCCTGCCAGGCGTTTGGCTTATTACCCATATATCCCAGATCCTCGATGCCCATTTTACTGGTAAAGAACCCTGTTGCCACAAAATCGCGGAAGTTGTTGAAGAAATTCACTCCCTGGCTCATCTCCGGAGCGGCACTTTCAGGATAGGCGATCTGATCCAGCAGTTGGGTTTGCTCTCCTTCGCTGCATTCTGCAAACGGCTTGCCGAACTGATGCTGACAGGTATAATCGAGCCAGCGCAAACCACCGCGCATGCCGGTCTGGTGCCAGGGCTGGTCTTTCATCATAAACTCAATAAAATCTGGTACTCCCGCCTCAGTAGCACTGCCTGAACGGTCATCGGCCGGGATGATCAGGTCCGAAAGCACGTGGATCGTTTTCATTTCGTGCTCGTTGAAAAACTGCTGATCCATCAGCTGCTGGTCGGCTTCACTCAATTGAGACGAGTCAGGTGCCACATGCTCATGGGCATGCTCTTCAACCGTTTCTTCAGAGCCACAGGCCCAGGTCAGCCCGGCCAGGGAACCAGCTCCGAGCATCTTCAAAGAATCGCGGCGGCTGATATTTAGTTTATTGTTAGACTCCATTATATGTTCATTTTTTTGCGTTGTTCAACAATGTACTCAGAAGTGCGCATGGAAAGCGCCAGAATCGTCCAGGTAGGATTTTTATCGGCATTGGATACAAAGGAAGCTCCATCGGCCACAAACAGGTTCTTACAGTCATACGACTGGCAGTATTCGTTTACCGGGGCTTTCTTTGGGTCTTTTCCCATCCGGGCAACTCCTACTTCGTGAATAATCTGCCCCGGGGCAGTAATTCCGTAGTTCCGATCAGCCCCGGCCTTCTCTCCTACGACGCGCCCGCCCATGGTGGTAATGATCTCCTCAAAAGTATCCTGCATGTGCTTCGCCTGTTGAATTTCGTAATCGCTCCACACATAACGAAAACGCAGCACCGGGATACCCCATTTATCTACCCGATTAGGATCAATTTCACAGTAGTTATCCTCCCGGGCTACCGGCTCGCCTCGACCAGAAAATCCAATCGTAGAACCATAATAGCGGCGATAATCCTCTTTCAGACCTGCCCCGTAGCCACCACCGCCTTTCGGATAAACCTTACCGGCATTGGCATACCAGCCATTATACCGCTGCAGGCCAAAGCCAAAGCCGTAGCTCGGCATTCCCATGCCTCCCCAGATTTCTATATGATACCCTCGGGGGAAATCCAGTTTTTTGTTGTCCAGCCACCACGGCACATACATGTGCATACCACCGGTGCCATCTTCGTTATAGCGAACACGATCCATCAGTTGGGGAAAAATCCCCATCATGGAAGCTCCGGTAGAGTCCATCAGATACTTACCTACCATGCCACTGGAGTTACCCACTCCGTTCGGATGGCGGGATGATTTAGAGTTGAGCATCAAGCGGGCGGTTTCGCAGGCACTGGCCGCCAGCACCACAACCTTGGCTTTTACCACATAATCCAGCCCATCATCTTTATTGACATAAGATACGCCCGTGGCTAATCCTTCGTCATTGGTGAGCACTTCCCGCGCCATCGCATTGGTAATGAGCGTCAGGTTGCCCGTGTTCATGGCCGGGGGAATAAGCACCGAGGGAGAAGAGAAATTAGAGTGCGTAGAGCAGCTTCGCCCGCACTGCGAGCAGTAGTGACAGGCCGCTCGGCCATTAAGGGGCTGGGTAAGAATAGAAAGCCGGGAAGGTAATACCGGGATGCCCAGCGGATCGCAAGCTTTCTTCACCATCAGCTCATATGCTCGTGGCTTGGGGGGCGGCATAAAGAGCCCGTCCGGCTCGTTGGTCAGCCCCAGTTCTTTGGGAAAGTTGGCCCCGAATACTCCGACCAGTTTATCCACTTTGTCGTAGTAAGGCTTAATATCGTCGTAGGTAATCGGCCAGTCGTGCCCTACTCCGTCCACGCTGTAATGCTGAAAATCTTTAGGACCAAAGCGCAGCGAGATACGCCCCCAGTGGTTGGTACGCCCGCCTAGCATCCGCGAACGGAACCATTCAAATTCAGTATTGCCTACTTTTGTATACGGTTCACCGTCAATTTCCCAGCCTCCGTAGGCGGCATCAAACTCACCAAAAGGCTTGTGGGTGGGCGCCCCCCGCCGAGGCGATTCATACGGCCACTTGAACATATCCGCCTTCGCTGAGTCGAACATCGGCCCCGCTTCTAAAAGGGCCACTTTGGCTCCGGCCTCGGTCAGCACTTTGGCGGCCATTCCGCCACCCGCTCCCGAACCTACCACACACACATCGTATTCCGTACCGTTTTCTTTGATCTGCATAAGTAGAAAGGTTGTTTCTGTGTCAAATTATAGACGATTTACGTAGCGTGCAAGCAGAAGTAAAAAATTCTCACTGCTGTTCAGAATGATGGTAAATAAGTAGTTAATGGAACTCAGCTTTTCGACGGTTGGAAAGAAGGAAGCAGATGACTTAACATAAGCGGGTTTGCAACAACTCAGTAATCAACTTTTGGAATAATTTTTAAGCTTTCACGAAAAGGTTAATAACTTAAAAGTGATAGTACTTTATCACCCCTCGTCTTCGGTTTCTCACAAAATGTTTATTATTCATCGCTCTGTAGTGGCCTAGAATAGGAAAATCCTGCCCTTGCTTTTAACAAAATTTTTCCAACCTGAAAATTATAGAAATCAGTCCGCTTATAGCTTTTCAAGATATTCCAGTGCTGCCTCTAACACGGTATCACGTCCAGCCTGAAGGTCAGCGGCTTTCGGGCGTACGACGATATCAGGTTTCAGACCGACTCCCACCCATTCCTGTCCATCCGGGTAAGTATCTCGTTTCATGCATACTCTGGCCTTTAGTCCTCCTGGCAAATCAAACTCCAGCGGATAGCCGGTGCTGCCACCCGTAGTTTCTCCAATTAATTTTCCCCGTTTCATCGCATCAAAAGCAACGACAAAATCCTCAGCGGCGGAGAAAGTTCGTCCGCTCGTTAAAACCACTACCGGCTTGGTGTAGCTTTTCCCTTTTTGCGACAACCATGTGCCTTGAGAGCTGATTTTGTACTGTTGCCCTAAAATATTATTGCGACGCATTGGGCTGTAAAGTCTCCAGGAATATGCCCCAATGCGAAACGCAGAATCTGTCAAGCAGCCTAATATATTCCACCCATAACTACTATCACCCCCGCCATTACGGCGCACATCCAGAATTAACGCGTCGGTGGCTGCCACTGAATCAAAAGCGACTTCAAATCTCTTCCATGCTTCATCATTATCAAAATTATTTAGTTCAACATAGGCGATATTGCCCGGAAGCACCCGAAGCCGAAAAGCAGGAGTAGCGTGGTAATCTGAATACCCCGAGCGAGGCAGCGAGTGGCGGAACAAGCCATTGGCTCCTTTAAACGTTACTTCAACGGGTTGATCTTTTGGACCACGAAGCAACTCATAGGTGTAGGTGCCCACTACTACATTCTGCGGCGTTGACCCGTTTTGATAAGGTTGTATGTGCTGAATGGCGTATTCCTGAACCGGAACGCCATCGATGTGAACCACTTCTACACCGAACCGAATACCCAACTGCTCCAGACTATCACTAAATACTTCATCCACCAGCACCTTATCTTCTACCAGCCTGGTGAGAAAAGCCGGACGGCCATACACCAAATTGGCCAGTGGCTCGGCAGTAGGCCAAACAGACGTATGGCCATCTTGCAGTTGGGCACAAAATTCCTGCATAACTCGGAAATACTCCAGAGTGCTGCTTGTGGCTTGCACTTTTGGCAAGTATTCTAGGTATAACTGATCCCATTCCAGTTCAGGCACTTGATCGAAGTAAACAAAATTGTACTTGGCCTCCGCCCAGAATTTTGATAGTCCGGCGATCTTCTCTGCCTCGCTAATATTGGGTGCATAAGGGGTTTTGAGAGCATCAGAATGAAATACTCGGCGCACGGCCTGGCTCTTCGCTAAAGCAGATACAAAGGCGGAATCATGGCGGATAGGCGAGAAAATTGTATCCTTCTGAATGAGATCAGCATATATGTGACCATAGGGTTTTGTCAGAATTTTATCCAGCGACTCCACGGCACTTGTGGGCTGACCGGCATTCAGCTGAACTTTGGCAAGATCAAATAGTATGTCGCTTTCCCGATAAAAAAGAGGATCATAAGCCTGGGCCAGCGCTTCAACTTCCGGACGATGATAATACTGCAATGCCTCCTGCAAGATGCGGATGGCTTTCTGCAGGCTATCGGCAGGAGGATGCTCGGTTTCTATTCCCAATGCTTGGGCCCGGTGCCGTTCGTTTTGCAGATATTCGTATGCTTGCCGGGGAGTCTGGACTTCCTGCGCCCAAGTAGAAAAGCTGATCGTGAGGAGCAGACTGGGAAGCAGTCGGATTACTAAAGAAGGCATAGTAATAGTAGGTTGTTGTGATAAGTTGAGAGTACTCTATTTTGAGTTGATATAGATAAATATAATGGTACTTCGTTAGTCGTCAAAGTTGGTAGGAGGCAAATACCTATTGAGTATTTCCGCTTGGTGCAAAAGGAAATCAGGCTATTGGTTAGACAATAAAGAAGTTATTTTTTCGCTAATCCATATAGTATTTCACCTCCCTTAAGGCCTTAAAACAAGAAAAAACCTACATCTAACTTTTAACGAAATTTTCTCCCCTAAGCGAATTGACCTATATTTATCGCCTCACTACTATTGTTCTATGCATATTATTGAATCTTCTAAAGTGTATGATGCCATCATTGTCGGCTCTGGTGCCGGTGGTGGTATGGCCGCCAAAGTGATGGCCGAATCCGGACTGAACGTCGCTATTGTTGAAGCCGGACCTTTCTTTGATCCTACTGATCCTGCCCAGATGACCCAACTAAAGTGGCCGTGGGAATCGCCCCGTCGGGGAGCGAGCACCACTCGCCCATTTGGTGATTTTGATGCCGCTTACGGCGGATGGGAGATCGATGGTGAACCCTATACCCGCGCCGAGGGAACCGAGTTCGACTGGTTCCGGGCACACATGCTGGGCGGGCGTACCAACCACTGGGGACGTATCTCGCTGCGCTTCGGCCCTAAAGATTTTAAACGAAAAGACCTTGACGGCCTAAGCGACAACTGGCCGATTAGTTACGAAGATATCAGCCCTTACTACGACAAAGTAGATAAGCTGATTGGCGTGTTCGGCAGTAAGGAAAACCTGCCCGATGAACCGGACGGTTTCTTTCTACCCGCTCCCAAACCTCGTCTGCACGAGTTGTACTACATCAAAGGTGCCCGCAAGGCAGGAGTCACTGTAATTCCTGCCCGGAAGTCGGTGCTTACCAAGCGTCTTAACG
The DNA here is from genome assembly GCF_040222815.1 of Imperialibacter sp. Classification (GTDB taxonomy): domain Bacteria; phylum Bacteroidota; class Bacteroidia; order Cytophagales; family Cyclobacteriaceae; genus Imperialibacter. The sequence continues at coordinate 34,921 of NZ_JAVKCH010000005.1, forward strand.
ACTACCGGGGTATCTGTTTTTACTGCCGACAATGCGGACGATCCTGCTCGGCCAAGGCTGACTTTTCGTCCGGCACCGCACTGGTATTTCCAGCTCAGAAAACCGGCAAGGTTGATCTGTTCGTGAACTCAGTAGTGCGGGAAGTGACCACCAACAGCGAAGGACTGGCGACTGGTGTTTCTTATGTAAACAAGGAAGACCGACAGGAATACCAACTCAAAGGGAAAACCGTAGTGCTGGCAGCTTCCGCCTGTAGTTCTGCGCGTATTCTGCTTAACTCCAAAAGCCAGCAGCACCCTAACGGACTGGGTAATGGCTCTAATGTGGTAGGCAAATACCTGCACGACTCTACCGGCAGCAGCCGTAGTGCGTTTATTCCCGAACTGATGGACCGTAAGCGATACAACGAAGACGGTGTAGCCGGTATGCACGTGTACAGTCCGTGGTGGCTGGACAACAAAAAGTTGGATTTCCCCCGCGGCTACCATATAGAAGTGGGCGGCGGCATGAGTATGCCTAACTACGGCTTTGGCTTCGGCGTGACGGAGATGAACAAGTTTATCGGTCAGCAGGCCGGTGGCTATGGCGATAAGCTGCGGGAAGATGTGAAGAAGTTTTACGGAGCGTTTATCGGCGTGGCCGGACGAGGCGAGTGTATTGCCCGGGAAGACAACTACTGCGAGATTGATCCGAATGTGGTGGACGAATGGGGTATTCCGGTACTGCGGTTTAACTACACCTGGTCGGACCATGAGCGCCTACAGGCTAAGCACATGCACGAAACCTTCGAAGAAATCTTCCACTCCATGGGAGCTCAGGTGATGGGCGAAGCACCTGGCAAGGATCAGGATTATGGTCTGGAAGCACCGGGCCGGATTATTCACGAAGTGGGTACGACTCGGATGGGCGACGATCCAAAAAGATCAGTCGTCAACAAGCACCAGCAACTGCATGAGGCGAAGAACGTGTTTGTGGTGGATGGTGGACCGTTTGTATCACAGGCGGATAAAAACCCTACCTGGACGATTCTGGCCCTATCCTGGAAAACCTCAGACTACATTATAGACCAATTCAAAAAGCAAAATATTTAATCCCCGCAAGTTATGGATCGAAGAGAATCGATGAAATCAATGCTGTTGGGCTCCTTAGCCGGTGGCCTGGTCATCAATGGCTGCGCTCCCGATAAAACTCCTGAGGCACCCGTCGCTCCGGCAGAAGCTGGCGTATACGGACGAACCGACGAAGAAAAAGCCCGTGACCAAAAGCTTATGGAGGGCGAGTTTTTCACGGAGCCGGAGATCGGCACCATCGCCACCTTATGCGACCTGATCTTACCAGCCACTCAGGACTTTGGCTCGGCTACCGAAGCTGGAGTACCGGAGTTTATTGCCTTTATTGTAAAAGATATCACCGCTTATCAAACTCCACTTCGGGGTGGGCTTATGTGGCTTAATCACCGGGCCAACAAGAAATTCGCCAAGGGATTTAATGACTGTTCCGAAACCCAGCAAAAAGAACTGCTGGACGAAATAGCGTACCCGGAGAAAGCCTCGCCGGAAGTAGCGCAAGGGGTTGACTTCTTCTCCAGGATGCGAGATCTTACTCTTACCGGCTATTATACCTCTAAAATGGGTATCGAGGAACTGGGGTATGTGGGCAACCGCCCCAACGTATGGGATGGAGTACCCGATGATGTTTTACAGCAATATGGCATGGAGTACGAAGAAGAATGGCTGGCCAAGTGCGTTGACCAAAGCAAACGAGACGTGCTGGCCGAGTGGGACGATGATGGCAACCTGATTACCTGATCGAGGTAGCCCAGCGTATACTAAGCAATCTCATGATCAACAGCTATCCTACTATCGGATAGCTGTTTTTTTTTCATACGTACAGGAATAAGGGAAAAACCAGGGAAGGGCAGCTTACCGGATTCTCGAAGTCGTTGGATTTCCATGGCTTTTTTACCAGCACCTTGCAAAAACACCACAGCCGTATCAAACAACTTTACCCAGGTGCCTGAGCGGATGAAAGCTTACCCTGTTGCTAAATTTTTATTATTTTACAGCAATACAACTCTTATCACTACATGCAACAATCTGTACTATTGCTCCTGGCCTGCCTGGGGCTGCTGACCTCTACCCTGGCTCAATCAAACACTGCGGGCATCTCTATGAGCCAGTCTCACCCTCAATTTTGGGCCTACGATAGCAAGCCAACCTTACTGCTCGGCGGTTCGGTAGAAGATAACCTGTTTCAGATTGATGGGCTGCCTGAGCATTTGGACCAATTACAATCGGCGGGTGGTAACTATGTCCGCTGCACCATGTCGAGTCGGGATGTGGGGAATGTGTGGGCGTTTGGTAAAACGGCGGAAGGTATTTACGATCTGGAAACCTGGAACGAAGCATACTGGCAGCGCTTTGAGACTTTTTTGCAGGAAACTGCCAAACGCGATATTGTGGTGCAACTGGAAGTATGGGCCACCTTCGACTTTTACCGGGAGATCTGGGATGTCAACCCATTTAATCCGAAGAATAATAAGAACTACGACGCACACCGTTCCAAGCTGGACACCGTGGTTGCTACCCATCCGATTTATACCGAAAATAACTTCTTCCGATCGGTGCCTTCGCAAATGAGCCTGTTCAGAGTGCTGGAATATCAGCAGGCTTTTGTGGATAAATTACTGGAACACACGCTGAAGTACGATCACGTACTATATTGCATGGATAACGAAACCTCCGTCACCTCAGAGTGGGGAGCGTTTTGGTCGGAGTACATCAAGCGTACTGCCCAGGAACAGGAAAATAAAACGGTTTATACCACCGAAATGTGGGATCCCTGGGATTTGAATCACGTGGCCCACCGTTCCACCATCGATCATCCCGAGATTTACGACTTTGTAGACATCTCTCAGAATAATCACAACAAAGGTCAACTACACTGGGACACCGGGATCAAGCAAATCCAACGGATACATCAGTCGGAACACCCCCGCCCAGCCAATAACATTAAAGTGTACGGGGCCAACGGAAACAAATTCGGTCACGACCATCAGGACGCTTTGGAGCGCTTTGTCCGCAATGTGTTGCTGGGTGCAGCTTCTACCCGCTTTCACCGTCCTCCCTCCGGTTTGGGGTTGAGCGATACTGCCCAGACCGTCATCCAAAGTATGCGGATGCTCACCGATGCCTACGATCACTTTTCGGCTGAACCCTGCATGCACCTGCTGAGCGAACGAGAAGAGAACGAAGCCTATGCCCGCGCCATTGCCGGAGAAGCGTATGTTGTGTACTTCCCTGATGGCGGTGAAGTCACGCTTGATCTGAGTGGATTAGCGAGCGAGCGAACGGTCCGTTGGCTGAATGTACTCACGTCGGAATGGACAGAAAGTAAGCAAGTTGGCACTGAAGACATCATCCCCCTCGCTCCGCCCCAACAAGGGAACTGGGTGGCGCTCATCAAAAATTAACGCTCAGTATTTCTTTCTCCAGGGTATTCATCCAAATAAGAAGGTTGTGCAACAAATAATATCTTTCTTGTAATCTGCCAATGCAGCAGAAATGCAACCTCTTCATACTTCGAAGCATCTTGCGAATAATCATACCAAGGAAAATGACTAAAAAAACACTTCAGGAACCCATAATAAATATCAAATATAAACTGTCAGCTTTATGGACATCCGTAATGTTCTGCTATGTGTATGGTGATTATTTTGAACTATATGTACCTGACAAAGTAGATGGGCTTCTTAACGGTGAAAACATATTAGATAACCCCATGAAATTACTTGTTGCATCTATTGTGCTGGCCATTCCTGCATTAATGATTTGCATGTCCATTTTACTTAAAGCTCCTTTCAACAGAGCACTCAACATCATTTTTGGCACTTTATTCACACTAATGATGCTATTGATAGCAATAAATTCAATCACTCCCTGGTATAGTTTTTATGTTTTTCTAGCTATTACTGAAAGCATAATTACTATTCTAATTGTCTTTTATGCCTGGAAGTGGCCTAGAGTGGAAGAGTCATAGATAGCAAATAACAAACGATATAGTACCATGCCTCTTCTGCGTTATTTGATGACGAAAAGTAAAACCGATACCTTAGTAGAAATTTAACAAGTCCAGAGATACATGCCATATCTGGACATTGAGCTTCATAAAATCGAATCGATAGGTCACTACAAGAAAAAGTACTACTAACATAAGCGTGCTTACCGGGAATGACTTTATCGGAAACCCTGCTTTGAATGATGCAGGCCTCCAAAATATACGCTGACTGAACCAATACTTATGCCAAACCTCCGAGACACTACTTATCTGAACCAACGTTTACTGCTCATCTTTTCGCTCACGATTTATCTTCTAGCCGGATGCTCTCCCAACCAGCAGGAACAAGCACCAGCCTCTGAACAAACAACCGATGCAGAAACGAGCCGCAAAGCCGACGGGTATAAAGGCATCTGGTTTACCCTCGGTCAGATGTACGAATATGGAGATAAATATTCCGGCGGGCTAGGCACCTATACGGCCAAACATATTCCGCTTTCCATCTACGCCCCTGAGGTGAACAAAACATTCTTCGTGTACGGTGGCACCACCGATGAACAGGATCGATACCTGCTCTGCATGATTGGAAGTTATGACCATGCAACCAACACGCTAACCAAACCAACCGTGGTACACGACAAAGAAGGAGTGGACGATCCCCACGACAACCCCAGTCTTTCCATCGATACAGAGGGATACCTTTGGGTATTTGTGAGTGGCCGGGGCACCAAGAGACCCGGATTTAAATACAAGAGCCGCGAACCATACAGCATTGATGCATTTGAGCAGATTTCTGAGGAAGAGATGACCTACCCTCAGCCATCATACATTCCTGGTAAAGGATTTCTGCATTTGTTCACCAAATACAGCGGCGTACGGGAGCTGTATTACGAAAGTAGTCCGGATGGCCTTAGCTGGACAGAAGATCGTAAGCTTTCCGGTATCCGTGAAGGGGATGACGAAAAAGGAGGTCATTACCAGATGAGCAACCGGCTGGGCGATAAGGTGGTCACCTTTTTCAACTGGCACCCCAACGGAGATGTAGACCAACGCACCAATCTTTACTATCTGCAAACCACCGATCTGGGAGAAACCTGGACCACCATTGATGGAACCCAGACATCTCTTCCTCTCACTCAGGTAGACGATGCCGCCCGCATCCGGGATTACTACAGCCAGGGAAAGAATGTGTACCTGAAGGATGTTAATTTTGATGCTGACGGAAATCCGATAGGCTTGTACATTACCAGTGGCGGACACGAACCTGGCCCGTCTAACGATCCCCGGGAGTGGCGAGTGATCCATTGGACCGGAGACCAGTGGGAAGATCATGTCGTGACGACCTCGGATCATAACTACGATATGGGCAGTCTTTTCATTGAGGAGGATGGGTGGACGGTTATTGGCCCGACCGAGAACAGTCCGCAACGCTACGGCGGCGGAGGCGAGGTCGTCATCTGGAAAAGCTCGGATCAGGGACAAAGCTGGAGCCAGGCCACGCAGGTGACTCAGCAAAGTGAGCGCAACCATAATTACATGCGACGCGTGGTAAACGGCAAAGACCCGTTTTTCTACTTCTGGGCCGATGGCAACCCGGATTCGCTCAGCCGATCCGATATGTATTTCGGAGATAGCGAAGGTAACTACTGGCGGCTGCCTTATACGATGGATACTGACGAAGCACAACCAAAGAAAATGAATTAGTCAGGTAAGAAATATGATGTTACCATCGCGCTCTTAAGTATCCGACCAAATTAAAGTATCATTTCTCCAGACGTCACCGCGAGGCTCTGCGAAGCGGTCTGCCGTGGCGTAAGATCGCCTCACATTCGTTCGCGATGACGTATTGATTATGCTTATTTCTGGTCGGGTAAGCACTATGCCGAAAATAATGATAACGTCATTGCGACGAGGCACGAGGAAGCAATCTGCTGCTAATGAGCCGGCGTGGCGCGGGGAGATAGCTTCGTCATTCTTCCTGGCTATGACGCTAAAAATATAAGCTCATTTTGTCACAGTGCTTACTTACCTGACCCTGACCTATTGGTTAAATCTAACTGCTTATCAAAGTATTGAAAGAACGTTTGAATAAAAAGCCTCTCGATACCCTACAAAAGTTAGTTCGGGGGATTTCTTCTTGACCGGGTTGTGGATGATTGTGAGCTTTTAGTTTGTGAACTACCACTGCTAGAAACGGCTGACTGACTTCGCGAATTACCAGATCGACTCACACTGGAGCGAGAAGTGCTACTCGGTGATTTACTTGATCGTGACCCGCTTGATCGCGTTGATGGTACCGCTGAAGGCTGTTTGTTACCAGAGCGTGAAACTGACGATCGTTGGTTCGCTCCACTATCATATTGACGTGAGGTGCGGCTGTTACTGCTTTTATTTACCGATGATCGCTCCGGGCGGGTAGTAGTTCCGTAATTACCCCGCGAAGCTGCGGATCGCTGGTTCGAGCTTGTATTCTGTTTGTTACCAATGCCTGCATCCTGAGCACTACGACTGCGGGAAGTACTCGTAGGAGGTGTTGCTTGGTAATCGGTGCGAGGCGACCGCGTGCGGGGAGTCGTTGATTGTACTGCTGATGAAGATCGCGATGTTCTTCCGTAGGTGGATCGTTGATCCGCACTTCCACGATAACTTTCCGGCGTTGAGGATCTTGGAGCCGTAGTAACGCGGGTTGATGCCCCTCGAGTACCCCGAGATGTGGGTTGGTACATGGTGACTGAACCATTACGTAAGGCGGGTGATCCGGGTCGTCGAGCAGGTCTTACCTGACGTACGGTTACTCGTTGGCGGGTAACGCGCTCAATTTCTCGAACTTGGGGTCCGCTGTAGTAGTGATGCTGATTATTGTATACATAGGTATTGTTAATCACCGTAGTATGATTATACACGCGGGTTACTCGGCGAGATGGCAAACAATAGTCGTAAATTCGGTGGCTCGTAATGTAGCGTTGCGGAACAAATGTCCAGTAACCTCGAGGAATACGGCGTCCGATATTTATCGATACATTGACATTCAATCCGGGAGACAGGGGTGCCCATCCGTAATGGCCACCACCCGAACGCCAGGCGACCCAGGCCGGTCCCCACTCGTAGCCAGGTACCCAGGCCCATCCGTAGTAGTCATCCAAATACCAACGTCCGTAGTGAAAAGGGGCCCATCCCCACGAATAATCGGATACCCAGGTATTACCGTAATCCGTCATAATCCAGTGGCCCCGAGTAACGTATGGATGAAAGCCCGACTGCGCATTGGGAACCCACACCTGGCCGAAACCTGGATTTTGAACCCAACTCCCGTAAGGGGCCAGTTCGTGGTAAAAAACATCAAAAGAGATCGGGCCTTGCGCTTTAGTATCTGAAAGGGGAAGGAATAAAGTAAATGCTATTAACAGAATCCCAGCTATAGTATGTTTATGAAGCGTTTTCATAATGAGGGAATTTTAGATGACACATAGAGAAGTGTTTAACCAAAAAGGGTAAAAACTTACATTTTATTAATATAGTGACCAAAATCATGCCCAGATTAAAAATTATGCAATAACTCGATCAGTGCGCTTGTCTTGTAATCAAGATATATGACTATTTTTCAGCAGGTTATAAAACCTGAAAAAAAAATCAGTCATCATGAGCTTCGCAAAATAAAAGGGGCCCAGAAAAGGCGATAGGTGGTGCTTCTGCCAATCATTCAGCGATAAACCTTACAAGAGAATAATATAAAAATTCAATGATTTATTTGATTTATAGTAAAGAGCCTTTGCTGGGTATGTGGGCAAGAAGGCATGTTATTAGAAGCATTTGCATAGAACGAACCTGTCTGTTTCTGGCTCGCCTGAATGCATGGATTAATTCCAATTCGGCAAATTCTCACGGTCAATATCCTGGACTTAGGAATATCGTTACATACTGAAGGGAGGCTTTCGCTGAACCATTCTGATATTGGTCGGTTTGTATGACTCCCTTAATCACCAATCTGTTTTACCTTTGTAGCTTATGACCTTTACGTTACCCCGCCCATTTGTCTGGTTTTTCGGAATTGCTCTGAGTATCCTTCTTTGCGAGGCATTTATTGTACAAAGCTCCACATTCACAACTTCGCCCCATTGGCTATCCTTGGGCATTACGGCTGACCTGGTGCTGGGCATTCCTCTCCTCTACTATTTCCTGATTGTCCGCAAGCGATCGGTCAACTGGATTACCACGCTATTGGTATTTCTACTGGCGGTTGGGGTTGCTCACTGGATCTTGCCCGATACGCATCAGTATTTTTTAGGCTTCGCCGAGAAAGCAGTTATTGTCACCGAGTCGGTGGTGTTACTGTACGGGCTAGGCCGCATTCGTAAGATCATCGCTGCGTACCGATTTTCAGCCCGTCAAAACCCGGATGTGCTTCAGAATTTGCAGTACGGTTTAGAACAGGTTTTAGGCCAGCATAAAGGGATCGTATTTATCGTAAATGAGGTCGCCATGTTCTATTACGGACTGTTCTTCTGGCGTGCCCGGAAAGAGGTCATGGATCATCAAACGGCATTTACCTACCACCGGGAGTCTGCTTATCCTGCCCTGACAGGCGCTTTGTTGCTGGTAACGGTGGCCGAAACGGTGGGTATTCATCTGCTGTTGAGCCGCTGGAGCGAAGGCGTTGCCCTGGGGTTTACTCTACTGAGTGCCTATTCTTTTCTTTTCCTGTGGGCTGATCTGGTCGCGGTATTGAAACGCCCGATTGTGCTGGAAAAAGATCGCCTGCTTATTCGGATAGGACTGCGATGGCGCGCGACCATTCCTTTGCCCCTTATTGAAGCCATCAAGCCCATTCCAGATAATTATAAAAGTAAATCCACGCTCAATCTGGCCCTGCTGGCCTCCCCAAACTTACTCATCACCTTCAAAGAGCCCGTCGTGATTCAGGGATTGTACGGGATAGAAAAAACAACCACTAGCCTTGCGTTACCGATGGATGACATAAAGGCGTTTGAAAAAGCACTTCTTGAACGTAACCACGAACAATCTTGATAGGAATACGAAACCACGAGGATTATATGCAACAGGCGCTCATGCTGGCGGAACAGGCCTTTGAAGAAGGCGAAATACCGGTCGGAGCCATTGTGGTAGCCAATCAGCGCATCATTGCCAGAGCGTATAACCAAACCGAGCGGCTGAACGACCCTACGGCCCATGCCGAAATGCTGGCACTCACCGCGGCCTTTGACTTCTTAGGCGCCAAGTATTTGCCGGATTGTACGCTTTACGTTACACTGGAACCCTGCGTGATGTGTGCCGGGGCTATTCACTGGGCACAGTTGGGCGGTCTGGTCTACGGAGCTTCCGATGAAAATAAAGGCTATACTCAGTACCACGAAAGCATCCCGCATAAGAAAACATTCGTCACGTCGGGAATATTAGCACTAGAGAGCCGTCAGCTAATCCAGTCTTTTTTCACGAAGATGCGAAAGTAATGCCATTACGCACCGTAGGTTTCTGGATAGTGTGGCTGATGGGTTGGCATTCCCTCTATGCACAAACTGCTGACACCACATCCATACAGGATTCTACCCGCAACCGGATTTACGGATTACCCGTGGCATTTTATACCCCGGAAACCAAACTGGCCTTTGGGGTTGCGGGGGTGTATGCCTTCCGCATTGCCAACGATACGGCTGATTCGCAAGTGCAGGCACTGGCCATTTATACACTTAACAAGCAGTTGCTCTTATACGCTCCGTTTCAGCTTCGCTGGCATCAGAATCAGTATTATAGCTACGGCGAAGTGGGATACTACCGCTACGTGTACCAGTTCTACGGCATTGGCAATCCGGCCCCTTTGGAAGCTTTAGAGTTTTATGAAGTGAATTTCCCCCGCATCCGGCTAAACCTGCTCCGGCGGGTACGCCCCAATCTGTATGCCGGACTTCGTTACTGGTTTGAAAGTTACAAGATTGTGAAAACTGACCCCGATGGTCGGCTGGCCAATGAGGCTATTACCGGCAACCGGGGCGGCCTTACCTCCAGTCCTGGTCTGGTACTCATTTATGATTCCCGCAACAACATATTCTTTCCCGGTAGCGGTTGGTACATAGAGACACTCGTGCAACATGATAACCGCTGGACCGGCAGCGACTTTCGCTACACTACTGTTTCCGTAGATGCCAGCACCTACTTCACTACTCCCTGGAAGCACGTGGTCGCGCTCAATGGCTATGCCGTGATGCAACAGGGCGAGCCGCCTTTTCATTTGCTGGCCATGCTGGGAGGCAGCAAAAAGCTACGCGGCTATTTTGAAGGACGCTTCCGGGATAAGAACCTGATGTTGTTGCAGGCGGCCTACCGGGCTCCTTTATTCTGGCGCATTGGCGCCGTCGCTTTTGTGGGTTACGGTGGAGTGGCTCCGCAGATTCAGGCCTTTTCGCTGGATAATTTTAAGCTGGCCGGAGGGGCCGGTCTACGCTTTGTGCTGGATCAGGAAAAGAAGATCAACATCCGGATCGACGCCGGGTTTGGGAAGGGAACCAGTGGCTATTACCTCACCATCGGAGAAGCTTTTTAATGAGTGATGAGTGATGAGTGATGAGTGAGAATAATCGGTTAAAATAATGAAGAAAGAGATTCTTAAAAAAATAGAGGTTTTAGAATCTGGTAAGTTAATTTTGATATTAGAAAACAAAGGTCAAAGTTATTACCAGTTTGTTTATCGTGAAGCTGCAGGGGTTTACTGGAACCCATCTTTAAACGGCTTTATTTCTACCGAACCAAAAGACTGCTCTTATTCAAAATGGTTTTCTCATATAGTAGAAGTAGTAAATAAAACAGGAATCCAGTTGGCATTATCTGACAACACAGAATGGATAGGATTAGACAGCTCGGATAAAGAAATAATTCTAACCGAATATTCTGATCAATCCTGAATTTTATCGCCTTAGATTTTTCCTTCAGATGGAATTAAATATACCTTGAAGTTCAGACGGATGTAGCCCTTCTGACCGCAAAAACAGTTCTAATATTTCGATGTCCGGAGATCCAACACGGAACAAAATCTTCTCTAACCCATTAGAATAAGAGACTCTTTTACTTATTTCGGGTTTTCATGTATGAACAAGCGCAAATTTTATTAGATGTAACCATCGCTCTTATTCTGGGAGGGATTCTGGGGCTAGAACGAGAATGGAAACAGAAACCGGCCGGATTCCGAACCAATATGATCATTTCCGGTTCGGCTGCATTATTGGTTTCTTTGGGGCGAATAGTGATCATAGATTTCAATCAGCTCATCCAAACGGAAGGACTTGGTGTTGATCCGATTCGTATGGTTCATGCCGTTGTAGTAGGTGTCAGCTTTATTGGCGCAGGAACTATTTTAAAGAGCTCCTCAAGTCAGGTTGTGCGATATCTAACCACCGCAGCAACTATTTTAATGGCTGCCGGAATCGGAATTAGTATAGCGCTTAAGCAATATTGGCTAGGGGTTGGAACTACCTTTATTCTTGTCATCGTAAATTATCTTTTCGGCTACCTTAACAAGCTTATCAGTAAAAAGTCAGATTATGATTCTGAGTATAAGAAAGAGAATTTTAATTAATTCTGAGTTTGCTTTAAGAAAAAAACTTAGAGATTGGTTCCGACGCAGAGCGTCGGAACCAGGCAAAAGGCGCTTCTAAGCGCCTTAATCATTTAAATAATCATTCATTGCCCTAGAAAACCCCATCAGGCTGGTTATCTGTCAGATGATAAAGGAATTAAACACACCCCTAAATCCCCTCTCAAGAGGGGACTTTAATTTCTAATAATAAAGTGGGTTAAGAATATAATATTGCTGAGAGTATCTACCCTTCTCTCAACCCCCTCCGGTGGAGGGGAAGCTCGTTGCTCAGATACTGAATCAAACCAACGAGTTTCTCCTCTTGGGAGGAGAACAAGAGGAGGGTTAGCTATGGCGATAATCCTAATTTTAGGAATTCTCTACTACAGCTCCCGTTTCTTTGGTTAAATAAAAAAAGGCGCCCAGAAAGCGCCTTTTGTATAATGATTTAGAATTTGTTAGAGCTCTGGTTAATTCTCAATCTTCCCGCCTTTGCTTTCAAATTCCTGAATGATGTTTTCGTATTCTCCATCCCAAACTGCTTGCAAACGCTTGAATTGTGCATCCACTTTTCCAGCCAGATCTTCATACACTGCATATTGCTGTTTAGTTGGTCTGCCGTAACCGGTTGCTACAGTGCTGGCCAGTGCAGCAAGCTTGTTATTCAGCTTGATCTCAAAGTTCAATACATCCTGAGTTGCTTCGGCTTTGGTTTGCATTAGTTCATTTTCAACTTCTGACATTGCTTCCAGCATCGTTTTCGCTTTTTCCTGAAGCTCTTTGTTGTCTTTTGCTTCAGCCATCATTTCGTTAATCTCTTTGCGAACCTCACGAATTCTGTTGATGGTTTTATGCGTTGTGTCCAGTTTTGCTTTGATGGTTTTAACCAACTCGAACTGCGCCACGAAATCTTCTTGAGATACATTTTCCAATCTTGGATCTTTAACCACTTCAAAATTACGTTCTGCAACAACCTCATCGCCGATATGCATTTTCACAGTGTACGTACCCGGAATTGCGGAAGGACCTGAAGTATTTCCTGCCCAAAGAATTTGTGTGCCATCAATTCTGGTTACGTCAGGATAATCCAATCCCCAAACAAACTTATTTAGTCCGGGTTGATTTGCTACCACACTTGGTCTGGTTCGATCTTCTTCTTCATAAAAAGTTGAAGATTCTCTTACAGGACGGTCATTATCATCTTTGATGCTGGAATATGTTCTTATGGTATTACCAGCAGGATCGATAATTTCCAGCTTGATCTCTTCTTCGATTTCGTCTTTCAACGTGTAAAAGAAAACAGCTCCTCGTTCAGGATTCTGCCCTACTGTAGAACCCGGTCTGCTGAAGCTGGGGCCTCCGAACAAGTATGTTCTCTCCGGCTGGAAAAGATGGTTTTCTGCTTTAGCGATCTGATCACTCATTTGGTGAAGCACAGGCAGATCATCCAGTATCCAGAACGAACGCCCCTGAGTTGCCACTACGAGATCTTTATCACGTTTATGAACAGCCATATCTGTAACCGGAACAGCCGGAAGATTTAATTGCAGATCTTGCCAGTTTTCGCCCGCATCAAAAGAAATATATACTCCGGTTTCTGTTCCTGCATACAGCAGGCCTTTTTTGTTTGGGTCTTCTCTAACCACACGAGTGAAATCCATTGCAGGAATTCCTTTTGTGATCTTCGTCCAGCTTTTACCATAATTTGTGGTTTTGTAGATCATCGGAGCAAAGTCATTGAACTTATATCGTGTAGCTGCAAAATAAGCTGTTCCCGCATCGTGATGAGAAGCGTCAATGATACTGATCATTGTTTCCGGTAATCCCTTCGGTGTTACATTCTCCCAAGTTTCTCCGTTATCTCTGCTGATATGAATTAATCCGTCATCTGATCCCGCCCAAAAAGTACCTTCCTGAATTGGCGACTCAACAAAAGTAAAGATAGTATTGTAATACTCTACAGAGGTATCATCTTTTGTAATCGGCCCACCTGATTCTTTCTGCTTTTCCTTGTCATTTCTGGTGAGATCGTCACTGATCGTTTCCCAACTCATTCCTTCATCTGTAGAACGATGCACATGTTGCGATGTGGTATAAAGAACATCAGGATTATGAGGAGAGATTATGATCGGGAAAGTCCACTGAAATCTGTACTTAAGCTTTTCAGCGCCTGCTCCCATAGGATTATCAGGCCAAACATCAACGCGATCACTTAATCCTAGTTCTTTGTCATATTTATTGAGATATCCACCATAACTACCCCCGAAAGTAACATTCGGATCTTCCGGATCAGGAGCAATATATCCACTTTCACCACCGGCTACCGGCCACCAATCGCTTTCATCAATTCCAAAGCCATTCGTTCTGTTCTTGATGCCGAACGTGCTGTTATCCTGCTGAGCTCCGTACACCATATATGGAAATTGGTTATCCGTAGTAACCTGATAAATTTGTGCTGTAGCTGAAGTATAATACGAAGACCAACCTTCTCCGCCATTGTACGTTACCTGACCTCCACCATCATCACCTATTATCATTCGTTGGGGATCATTTGGATCGATCCACAGATCATGATGATCGCCATGTGGAGTTCCGATCCTGCTGAACTTACTTCCTCCATCTGTTGATTTCCAGAAACCTACATTAAGAACATATACTCCGTTTTCATTTTTCGGATCTGCAATAACTTTAGAGTAATACCAGGCTCTTTGGCGAAGATTTCTATCAGCACTTATTCTTCTCCAAGTATCTCCACCATTTTCGGAGCGAAACAAACCTCCACCATTTTGATTCTCTATGATTGCCCAAACTCTGTTCGAATTTGCAGGCGAAACAGCGACACCGATCTTTCCAAGTAACCCTTTTGGCATTCCCGGGAATTTTGAAATTTCTTCCCAGGTTTCTCCGCCATCTTTACTTCTGAATAATCCACTTCCTTCTCCACCACTGCTCATTTCCCAAGGATTTCTGTATGCTTCCCAAAGTGCTGCGAATATTATTCTGGGGTTATTCGGATCAACAGCGATGTCCACAGCTCCGGTTTTATTATTTCTAAATAAAACTTTTTTCCAGGTAGCTCCTCCGTCTGTAGATTTGAAAACCCCTCTTTCTTCATTTCCATCCATACCAAAAATCTGTCCCATAGCTGCTACCCAAACGATTTCATCGTTTGAAGGGTGCACTTCTATATCACCAATAAATTGGCTTTCGCCTAAACCGATATGTTTCCAGGTTTTTCCGGCATCGGTAGATTTATACATTCCGTCACCGGCGCTCATATTTCCGCGAATATCGGTTTCGCCCATTCCGGCATAGATTACATTCGGATCTGAAGGTGCCACAGAAATCGCACCTACAGAACCTGTTTTAAAAAAATCATCAGATACATTTATCCAACTGCTTCCCCCATCTGTTGTTTTGAAAACACCTCCGCCAGCAAACCCGGTGTAAAAAGTATATGGTTGTGAAGCATGACCTGATACGGCTACTGAGCGCCCACCCCTGTATGGTCCAATATTTCTATAATTTAAATCTTTAAAGAGTTCTTTTTTATAAGTAGGAGATTCCGTTTCCTCACCATGCCCGAAAACCTGAGCTGAAGAGATATCAGCCACAAAAAACGAAACAATTAAACAAGTGAATACGGAATAGAATAGCTTTCTTGCCTTCATAGTAGTACCGAAGTTAGTTTAGTTAGTTATACAGAATTGAATAACTGAATGTATTGGTACAGAAGCAAGGAATGGGTAAAAAGTTGTGAAGCTAACTCATTTTTTAGTTGATCTCACTCTTATGAGATTACATTTATTAATAGCTTTACGAACTGTTGAAAGTTACAAAAAAGAGACAACCAAGGATGGTTCCTTTTTTGGACGGACTATCCGAATACAAATCGGAAAGTTATTGTTCCCCATTGTGCTTGTTGAGGTACTCCACTTGGAAGTTTTGAAAATTTCCAACTTCTTAATGTCCGCTGCACTTCCTTTTCTAACTCGGGATTCATTTTCTTCAATGGAATAATCAACCCTACCGAACCATCAGGTTTTACCTGAAATTTTACGGAAATAACCCCTTCTGTGTTTGCAGTATTTTCGGGTAAAGGTTGAACCATCGGGTCTCTTTCGATATTCCCATCCCATTTTAGTTCGTAAGGAGCAGACTTCTCATCATCAACTCCTGTGCCGGCATCAGCATTTGTTTCTCCGGTATTACCTTTAATATCTCCACTTTCTTTTGCGCCGTCACTAACTTCCAGATCTTCTTTTGCCTGCGGAGGAATCTCAATTTCTTCTTTTACTTCTTCCGCCGTCTCTTTGGTGGGGTCTACAACATCCGTCTTAGGTGTTTCGACCTTTTCGTCTTTTACTTCTTCAACCTCATCTGGAAGATCTACAGGTTTGGTAATTTCTTCTGTCGGATTGGTGGGCTGTTCTTCCGGAATCGGGGTTTCTTCAACGGGTTCCTCGGTTTTAACTTCGGAAGGATTTGGTCGAGTAGCTACTTCATCTTCCTTAACTTCAGAAAACTCTGCTAATGTTCCTGATCTAAACTCACCGAACTCTACTTCAATAAAAGAAGGTCGGAAGTTTTGGTTCATATCCAGTGTATACCACAGAGAAAACAAAACCATAATAATGCTCACACTCAACGTTACCGTAAGTGCAACACTATCATCTTGTGTGAATTTAGTTTTCTTCATCCTGATTAATTTATAATGAACTTTGTTCCGTAGCCATGACCAATTTTAAATTCAAGGCCTTACCAATATTCATAACTCTCACCGCATCATCTACTTTTGCGTCCTTATCGGCACGTAATATAATCGTTTGACTCTGCTTATTATTGCGTGCTGCCCTGATCTGAAGAGCTAGTGAACCTCGTGCCGTTAAGTCTCCATCCACATAAAACTCGCCTTCCTTAGTAATTGCTACTGAGATAAACTCATTCTGAGTAGTTGATCCGGACTCTGCTTTTGGAATGTTTACCTTAATCCCAAAATTTGTAACGAATGAAGAGGTCAGCAAAAAGAAGATCAACAACAGCAATACTATATCTGTCAATGAAGATTGAGAGAATAGCGATAACGGGGTTAACCTTTTATCTCCTCGTCTAAAATCGCGTGCCATAATTATGCCTGCTTTTTAGGTGCCGGTGATTGAAGTAAGTCCATAAAATCTGCAGATGCATTTTCAAGCTCAAAAATAGACCTGTTGATCTTACCTAGTAAAAAGTTATAGAACCCGAATGCTATCAGACCAACAATCAATCCTGCTGCGGTGGTAATAAGAGCTTCCCAGATACCTCCGGCTAATTCGCTTGGGTTAACATTTCCCTGAAGGGATTGAATATCCATGAAAGCCTCGATCATACCAGTTACCGTTCCCGTAAAACCTAGTAATGGTGCAACACCCGCAATGGTTGCTAACCAATTCATTCTTTTTTCAAGAAAGAATATTTCTTTTTTTCCGGCATTGTCAATGGCATCTTCGATATCTCGAATCGGGCGACCTAAACGTTTGATTCCGGCTTTAATAATTCTTGCCAACGGTTTGTCATGATCATCACAGTAAGCCATAGCATCCGATTGTTTCCCGGACTTCAACAAACCTTCAACTGAACTTAAAAATCTCTCTGTATCCGTATGTGATCGGTTTAAAGCTCGCCAACGTTCTACAATTACGTACATAGAAAGCATAAAAAGCACGAAGATCGGGATCATTAAAACCCCTCCCTCAATTAAAAGATCGAATAATGTAATTGTTTCGCCTTCGAGTGCCATTGCTAACGAATCAGCAACTGCCGTTGAATCTTGAAATAGTAAAAGAAGGGTGTTCATGTAAATGAAATGTTTAAATTTTTGTGATGATATAATTTCCAAGTATTTCAGAATCAACCTTTTCAGCAGCAATAGCTGCATCTGCCAGTGACTCAAATTGTCCGATGCTTACTCTGTATAATACACCGAATTCCTGTGACGGATTTTCTTTAATAATAACCCGAAAGCCATCTTTAGATAATTTTTCAAACTGAGCGTCTGCTCCGGACTTCCGGCTTAAAGTATATAGTACAATCGTATAGCCATTGTTCCCGGCTTCGGTTGCAGTTCCTTTTAAGCCATATACTTCGGCTTGTTCCTGAATATTTACCGGAGAAATAATACCTCCATCGCCAGGAGCTTTTTCATCAGCAACCAGTGGAGCTATATCATTTTCCTGGTCTTGAGTTGTTACATCGTCAGTAGCTTCAGATTCGGATTCAGAAATATTTCCGGTATTTTCTTCGGCTTCATCAGGAGTATTTTCGCTGTTCGCTTCAATCTCAGGCACATCTCTTATCGGCTCCTCCTCTTCTGACTGTGAAGTTTGCGGTGGCGTGCTTTCCGGCTGTGTTACCGGCAGAGTGTTCTGCGCTACTTGTGTTGAAGCTGACGATGGCGTAATTCCTTCAATATTAACAACACCAAAATACGCTAATAGATATCCGGTTCCTCCCAACAAAACCAGAGCAAGAATCATATATAAAAACACCGGTGAACTTTTTTTTCTGTCTCTGGGACTCTTCGGTGTCCTGCTTTTTTTCTCGGTCTTCTCTTCTTGTTCTTCCTTTTGATCCTCATCAACTTCCATTTTAGAAGCTTTTCCTGAAGACACATTCGTTACTACAGGTACAAAATCTTCATCATCATCTTCTTCTATAAGCTCATCAAATGGATCGTCGAAGTCTTCGTCAGAACTATCATCTTCCAACGCAGAGAAATCTATTTCCTCATCTTTTTCTTCTTTAGTCTCATCTTCTTCTTGCTGAAGTCCTTCATCTGTTTCAGACAATTCCTCTTCAGCAGTGATTTCTTCTTCTGTTGCAAAAATGTCGTCTTCATCAATTAATTCGGGTTCATCTGCAGTATCACCCAACAAACCTGAAAAAGCACCCTCCTGTTCTTCCTCTTTATGTGCATCTATGCCCCATTTTTCAGGCCCCGGTGCAGACTCCTCTTCCGGTTCAGGCTCTTCTTCTGTTTCTGTTTCTTCTTCAGTTTCGTCTGAACCAAATATGTCTTTAAGCGTATCTTCTAAAGCCTCTTCCGGTTCTTCTTCTTTATCTGTTTCTTCCGAAGTTATTTCTTCAGTGTCTTCACTTTCTATCTCTTCTTCAACAACAGCTTCAATCTCCTCTTCACTGAGGTCTCCTTTTTCCGTCTGCTCCTGACCTGCTTTTTCATGCTCTTCTGCTTCATTGAACAACTCAGCAAACGGATCTTCGTACTCTTCAGTTTCTCCACCGTCAAGAATTCCCTGAATAGGATTTTCTTCTTCCTCTTCAGGCGCCTCAGTTTCTTGCTGTTGTGCTCCTCCGGGAAGTTCAATAGGCTCCATACCTACATACTTATAATTGACCTCCGTTTCCAGCTCATCAGAAGGGATAAACAGTATATTTGATCCTAATTTGCTGAAAATCCCAAACCCTTCCACTTCATATCCTTCCCCTTCATCAAAAGAAGCTTTCATCTCATTTATAAGCTCTTCCAGGTACTTCTCAACTTTCTCTTTTTCTATTCCCGAATTATCAGCAAGCAGGGCAATAAATTTTTCATTATCTATCAGCATTGTTATTCCCCCATATCAGCTTTGAATTCAATACTGTCTTTTGGAGGAAGCATAACGAGCTTTCCATCTCCCTTTCTTTCCTGTTGCTGGCTTGTGTGTTCTGCTTTAAAAGTACCTAGACCTTTTATTTCGACAGAATTCTTCATGATGATCTGATCACGAATCGTTAACCCAAATACTTTTAAAAAATCGTTCGTCATAGCTTATAAAGTTACTTTAATACCTCCGAAAATTTGAAAAGGTCGCTCTTCATAACCTTGCCAAACCTCATAGTTTTGTCCCAGAATATTCAACACTTTCAAATAAACGCCAAATTTTT
>NZ_JAVKCH010000006.1:0-833 GCF_040222815.1 Imperialibacter sp.
GGATCGTATCAGCTACATGGTTAATGACAGCGGGGTATCGTGTGTGGTTAGCAGTGTGGCATTGTCTGATCGCTTGGCGGGCTCTTGCCAGGTAATCGAGGTAGATGGATCGGACCGGGACTTAATAGATGCATGCAGCACTGAAGCGGTTTCAAGTGGGGTTTCCAGCTCGAATCTGGCCTATGTGATTTACACTTCCGGCTCCACCGGGCGACCCAAGGGGGTGATGGTGGAGCATGGGAATCTTGTGAGTTATCTGGACAATGATAAGACCTCTTATATAGAAAATGGGCAAGAAAATGCTTCTGGTAGCTATTTTCATTTGTCTTATACCTTTGATGCCTCTTTGACGAGCCTTTTTGGCTGTTTGATCCATGGCAAATGCCTGGTGATAGCGCCGTCGGGCTCACAGGATGTTTTTTCAGAGCCAGACTTCTTATCGAATGCGCCTTATGAGTTTTTAAAGGTCACGCCTGCACACCTTCATTTAATGGAAGGAGTATTCAGCACAGGAACACAGGTGTGTTGCCGCATCGTAGTAGGTGGAGAAGCTTTGCATAGCAGCCAGGTCCGCTTTTTAGAGACGAGCAATGTAGAGATTATCAATGAATATGGTCCTACCGAAGCCACAGTGGGCAGCAGTGTATATCGTTTTCATGCAGGTAGTGGGAGTGGGACAACGGGCAATATTTCGATTGGCCTTCCGATTGGTAACACACGGATTTACATATTAGATAGCAGCGGGGGTTTGTGTCCGGTGGGTGTGGCTGGTGAGCTTTACATCGGTGGCAGTGGTGTGGCCCGGGGTTATCTGCACCGAGCTGATCTGACTC
>NZ_JAVKCH010000007.1:0-1043 GCF_040222815.1 Imperialibacter sp.
TAACGTCAATTATTCAGGAAATAGCTGATAGATAGAGGGTTATATTGCTTAACAGTCAAAAAAAGTCAAGATTTGCAAGTGTGTAAAATACTCATTGTACAAAACAAAGAATATGCAAATCTTGACGACAACAAAGCTAACTGAAATTTTCGTAGAATGCGATGACTTTCTGCTAGACTTCCAGCATAAGTTGACTAGCGATGACCAGCCTGAACCCAGATGGTATTCCCGCTTTTCTCGTAGTGAAGTGATGACCGTGCTAGTAGCCTACCACCATTCAGGCAGAAGCACGTTGAAATACTTTTATTGTCAAGATATACGAGGCCCCTATCGCAGTTGGTTCCCAGATGCCCCATGCTATGAACGTTTTGTAGCCCTGATTCCGCATGTTATCCTCGAGCTTTATCTACTGCTTAAATGCCGTTGTCAGGCTGCGTTGGCAGAAAACTATATTGACAGTAAACCTCTAAAAGCCTGCCATATTAAACGAGAAAATCAGCATAAAGTAATGGTAGACTGGGCTGGTAAAGGGAAGGGCACCTTAGGCTGGTTTTACGGTTTTAAGATGCACGTGGTCATCAACCGAGAAGCGCAGTTAGTCAATTTTCTGCTTACCTCAGGCAATGTAGCCGATAACAATCATACCGTATTGAATTACCTTCTTCAAGCAGTAACGGGGAAAGTTTACGGCGACAAAGGCTATCTGAGTGCTCTTAAGGAAACCTTACTCACCAAAGGGGTAGACTTAGTGGCCAAGCTGCGACGGAATGGCAAGAAGGATGCGATGATACACCAAAAAGATGCCTACTATCACCGTCATCGAGGATTGATAGAATCCGTCTTTGGGCAGTGTGTAGGACTTATTGACCTCGAGCATACACGTCACCGAGCCCCACTCAATTATCTTTGTAACGTATTTGCTGCCCTACTCGCATACACCTTCGCTGACCAGCAACCAAGGATTATCGCTTTTGAAGATAGAAACCGACTACTCAATGCTGCATGAATTTGTATTATCTTTAGAACTACTCAATAACTGACGT
>NZ_JAVKCH010000008.1:0-865 GCF_040222815.1 Imperialibacter sp.
GCTTACGACCCTGTCCGTTTCCTGCCCCGCTGGTAGGAGTTGCTTTTCGCTTTGGTGTTGGGTTGTCGATGGTAGTTAGGGATTTTGTACAAAATTGTTTGCCCGTTACTACATAGGTAATAACGGGCTTGGAACTTTTACCCTTTAAGCTTCAGCGCCTTCTTAAGCTCTTTAAATAGCAACTTACATCCGTAAGCGGCGGTCTGACTGATAATCAGCTTCCCAAAGTGGTTCCCGCCTTGGTTGTTTTGCTCGAATTGCTCCTGGCGCTTGTCGTAGAATTCTCCTAACCTTTCTCCGATTCCTCCCCGTGGACGGCTTTTTTCTGGGGCGATGGTGCAGAGAATCCATAAGTAAAGCTCGGTTCGGCACATCTTACTACCGCTTCCGGCGTTCCATCCCTTACGGTCGCCGCTGCTTAACTCGTCTCCTGCCATCCCTAAGCGTTTTTTAAAACTGCCTAATGATTCAAACTTACTCAGTGGGTAGATGTGGCATAGTAGCAACGCTCGTGGTCGTAGTCCAATGCCGAATTTATCGAAGGTTCGATTGTATTCTTTGAACTGTGACAGGTGAATCAGTTCTTCTAGTTTCTGCTCCGCTTCGTGTTCCCAGCCGTGGATCTGGCAGAGTAGTTCAGCATACCGCTGGGAGAATTGGCTGATTTCGATGCCATACTCTGGTGCTACTGACTTGTCATAGAGTCGGTCATAGTAAAAGTTACGCCGTACTCCGGGGCGTTCGATGTTTGCTAGCCATGCCCATAGAGGAACTAATCCATCCTTTCCCGGCTGGGAGTTTTTAAAAGCTGCCTCGGGGAACTCTCGGCACAATTGTTGCCTCACTCGGTTGATCACCGGTGATT
>NZ_JAVKCH010000009.1:0-205878 GCF_040222815.1 Imperialibacter sp.
TTTATTTAGTCAGTTCGAAGGTTCAAAAGAAATGGTCCAGACCGGTATCATGGACCAAGGTGATAAGTATACTAACTATGACATATCCCGAAAGACTTGAACCCAACTTTTAAAAAATGACACACTTAACTGAACATAACCGATGTTGGTGATCCTTTGGCTCCCATTAGGGGTGCCCGCTTCGGTCTCCCGTCCCGCCAGTAGTCGGACAGGCTTCCGGTCTTCCGACCCCTTCACTCCTCCCTTTCTCACTTTTCACAACTTTCTGTTTTACGTTTCAAAAAACTTCCCTAACATTGTACCCATTATGAAACTCGTCAAGGACATTGTGACCACCCGTCTCAGGGATATTGACCCCACAAAGGCTTAAACAGCCCCTGGGACAGACCTCCATCGGTCACTATTTTTCCTTTTTCACATTTTTTTTCAATTCTTGACAAGTAATGACATCACTATACTATTCTATACGCAAATATTTGCGCTATTTTCTTGAAGCTTTAAAAGGCGGCGAGCAGGACTTTACCGAAGGTAATCTCAACAAAGCCATCTTTTTATTGTCGATTCCCATGATCATTGAAATGAGCATGGAGTCGATCTTTGCTGTGGTCGACGTATTCTTTGTAAGCAAAGTAAGCGTTAACGCAGTGGCCACCGTCGGACTTACCGAATCGGTGATGATGATTGTTTATTCAGTGGCAGTAGGTCTGAGCATGGCGGCTACTGCCACCGTAGCACGGCGTATTGGGGAGAAAAACCATCAGGCCGCTTCCGTGGCAGCAGTACAGGCTATTATTCTCGGACTCACATTCGCACTTGTTATCGGCCTCGCTGGCGCTTTTTATGCCAGGGAAATCCTTCAGATAATGGGCGGCAGCCCCGAGCTGATTGCTGAAGGCTATGGCTATACCCGCTGGATTTTTCTTGGCAACGTGTCGTTGATGCTGATCTTTTTGATCAATGCCATTTTTCGTGGTGCCGGCGACGCAAGCATTGCTATGTGGGCACTTTTTCTGGCCAATGCAATCAACTGCGTTTTGGATCCACTATTTATTTTTGGGTTTGGGCCAATACCTGCCATGGGCGTGGAAGGAGCGGCGATTGCCACCACCACAGGCAGGTCTATCGGCGTGGTGTTTCAGGTTTATCACCTTTTTAAGGGTAATTCCAGAATCAAAATAACGATCAGGTCTTTGGTGGTTAAATGGGATATCTTGAAGAACATGATCAAGGTTTCTATTGGAGGAGTGGGCCAGTTTCTGATTGAGTCTGCTAGCTGGATATTCCTGATGCGGGTGATGTCGCTGTTTGGCGAATCGGCCCTGGCAGGTTACACGATTTCGTTCAGGGTGCTGGTGTTTACACTCATGCCATCGTGGGGACTGGCTAATGCGGCTGGCACGCTGGTGGGTCAAAACCTTGGCGCTTTGAAACCCGACAGGGCGGAAACCTCTGTTTGGCGGACTGCATTGATCAATGTGGTCTTTCTCGGTATCGTAGGAGCTGTTTTCCTGATCTTTGCCGAAGAGGTGATTGCCATTTTTACACCAGATGAAGCTGTGGTAAGCTTTGGAACGCAAAGCCTTCAGATTATTTGTCTGGGGTATGTGTTCTTTGCCTACGGCATGGTTTTGATCCAGGCATTTAATGGTGCTGGTGATACGAGAACCCCTTCCGTGATCAATATTTTTGTTTTCTGGATCTTCCAGATCCCGTTTGCCTACTGGCTGGCGGTGACGATGGGGTGGGGGCCTTCGGGAGTCTTCTGGGCTATTGCGGTGGCTCACTCACTGTTGGCGATTATTGGAGTGATCATATTCAGAAGAGGCAGGTGGAAGACGGTGAAGGTGTAGCTTCCGGCAAATGCTCGTGAAGACACGGGCAACGAGGTGTAAACCAGCCAAAGCTGGGGAATCCTTATTGACAATTGACGAGTTTCTAATAAGAATGGCCAGTGGAAACGCTGGCCATTGTTTTTAAGTATTGGCTGTGAGACACAGCCAAAAACTTCGCTTACACTGTGACCGTTTTTTTCTCTGCAGCGCTTTGCATGGCCAGTTCTATAATGCGGATGACATCCCTGGATTGCCCGGCGGTTACTTCAAGCCTGCCGGTGCCATTAATGGCGTCCCGTATGTTGGCGTATAGTCCAGGGTAGTTGCCCACTTCAGACTCTACTTTGGCTATCATGTGCATGCCTTTGTAGTTCGTGTTGATCTTGCCCCAAGTTTCTTCAGGCTCTACACCCCAGTTAGGGGTTTCAGACGGAATCTTACCAGCTTTCAGTGCTTCTTCCTGCACATCGATGCCGGATTTAACAAAGGTGCCCTGGTCGCCATAGATAACGAACCGGTAACCTTCTTCCCGCACAAGCATACCTGCTTTTAGAGTCACCTTAAGGGCAGGATAATGCAGGATCACTTCGAAATTATCTACCGCTTTGGAGCCTGCCCTTTGGTGGGCTGTAAAAGCAGACACTTCTTTAGGCATTCCAAACAGCGTCAGCGCCTGGTCGATCAGGTGGGAGCCCAGGTCGTACAGAATGCCAGAGCCGGGCAAATCTTCCTCTCTCCAGGCATTGGGCTTCAGGTAATTGCGGAAACGGTCGTAATGAATTTCCATTTCTACCACCGTGCCCAGCAGGCCTTCTTTTATGACCTTTCTTATTGTGTTGAAGTCACCATCGAACCGGCGGTTGTGGTGCACAGTCAGGATTCGGTTGTACTTCTTTGCTGTCGCAATCAGCTCATTGGCATCGGCCGAAGTAATCGTGAAAGGCTTTTCTACCAGCACATGCTTACTGGCCTCCAGGGCTCTTTTGGTTAGTTCAAAATGCGATGTGTTTGATGTGGCTACAACAATCAGGTCAATAGCCGGGTCTTTGAAAAGCTCGTCAACATCTGCTACTACAGTGGCTTGTGGAAACCGCTGATTGGCCAGGGCAATATTGGTCGGCCTCGACTCACGAATTTTATAAAGGTGGAGCCCGGAAACACTGACGATGATGGGTGCATGAAATACCTGACCGGCTATTCCGAAGCCGATCAGACCAACATTGAGTGGATTGTTTGCCATGCCCCGAAGGTAGGAAAGAAAAAGACGAGAGCAATGGGCGTGTGGTTTAAAGAACCTGCCGCTTTGGGGTTGTCAGGAACCACACCTTGCGGTGAGAAATATTGATCCGGTCTGTCAGGGGACAGAGCATGGGTGTAGCTCTCTTTTTACATCGTAAGCTACGCAGCTACGACATCCGAATTTTTAAGTATATTTGACTATGGATATAATATCCTTAATGAAAGGACGTGAAACAGAATTTATTGAGTTGTGCAGGGCGCATAACGTGATAAAGATTTATGCTTTCGGCTCGTCTATTACCGACAAATTTGACCCTATAAAAAGCGATATTGACATCGTCGTTTCTCTTGATATTGACGATCCTGCCGATCGAGGCGAAGCTCTGCTTTCTCTTTGGGACAAGTTTGAGGAGTTCTTTAAAAGAAGGGTAGACCTGCTGACTGAGAATTCAATTAGGAACCCCATTCTCAAAGCCAATATTGATCGGACAAAGAAGCTCGTATATGACCGAGAGAGAGAAAAAGTTCTTATCTGATATTTTTAAATCGATCCTTCTTATCGAACAGTTCACGATAGATGTCGCCTCCTTTGCTGCCTATGAAAAAGATACAAGAACAAGGGCGGCGGTCGAACGTCATCTCGGAATTATTGGCGAAGCGGTCAATAAATTTTTAAAGGAATCAGGCAACAACGAAATAAATCATGCTCATCAAATTATAAGTATGAGAAACAGAATTATACATGCTTATGATGATATCGATGATTCTATCATTTGGTCGATAGTCACAAGACACCTGCCGCTACTAAAGAAAGAGATAGATGGTAAGTTGGGCGGTGATTGATTAGCGTAAGGTTCCCACGAACCGCCAAACTTTTGTAGTCGTTTCAATCGAGACTAAGCCTCTTTCGCCGCCATGCCTTGAATGGTTTCAATCACTTTCTCGACTTCATCCAAAGGTCTGAAACCGTTCGATATCAAATAGTATCCCTGGTCGTTTTTCAACACCACTGTTGGGAATCCCTTCACGCCTGCGCTATTGCTCCATTGGAAGTCCTCCGTGGTCCGGTATTTCATTTCTTCCGACTCAAACTTTTCAATGAAGGCTTCCGGGTCGAGCCCAAACTCTGCCGCCAGCTCCTCATATACTTTGTTGTCGGCGAAATCCTTGCCTTCCAGGTATTGCTTCTTCTGCAATGCATGAGCAAACGGCACCACCTGGTCTGGTAGAAAGCTTCTGAATGTAACCAGTGCCCGTGAAGGGGGCTCGGAGTTCATCTGCGTGTCGGAGGGAAGCAGCTCATTCAGATAGGGTACTCCAAATTTAGCTCCTGTCATTTCCTCTACTCTTTTGTAGGCCCCGGAAATATAACCGTGCATGGTAGAAAAGGGGGCAATTCTGGGGCCAGTGATCATGCCACCTGCAACTACCTCAAAATTGAACTCATCTTTTCTTTTATTGAACAGGTCAACAATGGTGCCGCTAAAGCCATAGCACCAGCCACACAAAGGATCGAATATATAAATGATAGTCTCTTTCTTCATTGAATTAAATGTCTATACATTCAATCAATTCTATGCGACAAAAGGTTCAGTTGCTATAAAAACTCTGCTCTGATTTTTTCAGCAGCTTTGGCCACACCAGTGCTGGCAAGCTCCTCGTAAAGGTGGAAATTGGGAAGCTTAGGCAGATTGGGCAGACTAGGGTCGATGATGAACTTTGCCGCATGGTCGGCAGTGTAGTGTAGCAGGCTGGCAGCAGGATAGACAGCCAGCGAGGTGCCCACCACCATGAATACATCCGCTGACATGACCTCTCTGGCGGCATCCTCAATCAGCGGCACCATCTCCCCAAACCACACGATGTTCGGCCTTAGCTGGGAGCCTCTTTCGCACTTCTCGCCTAACTTGAGTTCCCATCCGTCCATTTCATAGATGAGGTTTTCATCCAGCGAGCTCCTTGATTGAAACAGTTGGCCGTGCAGGTGGATGATATTGGTCGAGCCGGCCATTTCGTGGAGCTTGTCTACATTTTGCGTAACAATAACGACTTCAAAATCTTTTTCAAGGTCCGCCAACGCAAAGTGGCCTGGGTTTGGTTTGGCTTCCAGTGCCTGCTTCCGTCGCATATTGTAGAAGTCCAGCACCAGCTCCCTGTTGCGCCGCCAACCATCAATGGATGCCACCTCCATCACATCGAAGCCTTCCCAAAGCCCACCGGCATCCCGGAAGGTTTGGAGGCCGCTTTCTGCACTGATGCCGGCTCCGGTAAGGACGACGATTTTTTTCATTGAACTATTTCTTTCCGGTTTTAATACGAAGCCTATTCTGATCCAGAACAGCAAAACTATTGAATAGTGCTTGGTGTTGGTTTTTGACAACGGATAGCACCAAGTCAATTTTTTCGGTTATTTCCAAGCCTGAAAGTTTGAGAAGCAAAATACCGAAGTGGGTCTTTTTTAGCCGAAAGGTTAGCTCACCAAAATCCTTATCCTCTGTGATTAAAATTGACTTTCTTGAGACAGCAACTTCTAAAACTGAGGCGTCGTCAATTGACGGACTTTCTTCAACAATGGCAAATACCTGATGTCCATGCTGTCTTAAAGACCCGATAATTCTAAAGTCAAGGCTCTCATCGGCAACAAAGTCCATTGTTAACTAACGGTGGAAAATAGTTCGTTCTTAATCGATTCTGAGGCAAAATATAGACATGCGCTAATAGCTTCCATTGAAATGTTGGGATAAGCCAACAGAAGGTCAGAAGTAGTCTCTCCTGATCCTAGCTTCTCGAGAATCAGGTCAACAGGAATTCTGGTGCCTTTTATGACCGGCTTGCCGTACATAACTGCCGGATCAGATGAAATATATTCTTGCCAAACCATATTCATAGCTATTTATATCCAAGATAACACCAAAATCAAAGAATTCATTACTCATTCATATTCTTAATCAACTGGTGGAAGAATTGCACCACTTCCTTGTAATTGTCCACTGCGAGGTGTTCGTTGATGCCGTGAAACCCTGTGGCATTCTCAGGTGAGAGACGGATTGGGAAGAACCTGTACTGATTTTCAGACACATTTCGGTAGTGCTTGGTGTCGGTGCCTCCGCCTAGCAGGCCGGGCGTAACAATAGTGGCGGGCATTAGCTGCTTCACGGTTTTGGAAATCAACTGGTAAGAGGCAGAGTTATGGTCAGCTACTTTAGATGGCTCATTGATGCTGCTTACCGCCTTCACTGTGATGCGATCGTCGGCTATTACCTCAATGATATGCTCCAATACTTCCTGAGTTGTTTCTCCCGGCATCACCCGGAAGTTGACTACCGCAGTGGCACTGGTAGGAATCACATTGTCTTTTACTCCGCCTTTGATGATCGTTGGTGCGGTGGTGGTGTGAGCGTTAAGCCCTTCCAGAATTTTGCCTCCCAGCAGCCAGGTGTTGGCGAAGGCCATTTTTTGTATAAAAGGCATTTCGGGCCCAACAATATTGATTTGCTCCTGAAGGGTAGGCGTCATTTTGTAGGGAAACTGATTGGCTTCCAACTTCACAATGGCCGCTGCCAGAGAGCCTATAGTGTTGTTTTTTGGGGGCATGGAAGAATGTCCCCCTGGTGTGGTGATGGTGAGTTCATAGGAGATGAAGCCTTTTTCGGCCACGTTTATGACAGCCAGTGGCTTGCTCACGCCAGGCACCATACCGTCCGAAACATACCCGCCTTCGTCTACCACAAACTCAGCTTTGATCCCTTGCTCTTCCATGTACCTGCCAATGGCACCAGCACCCTGCTCGCCACCTACTTCTTCATCATGACCAAATGCCAGGTAGATGGTTCGCTTTGGCTGAAGGCCATCTTTCAACGACATTTCCACTGCTTCAAGGATGCTCATTACGCCCACTTTGTCGTCCATTGTGCCACGACCGTAGATGAGACCGTTTTTGATTTCTCCTGAAAATGGCGGCGCTTCCCAGTTGGTTAGCGTGCCTTCGTCAACCGGCACCACATCCATGTGCGACATAAGAATGACAGGTTTGGCGGAGGCATCCGTGCCTTGCCACTTATAAAGGAGGCTATACCCGGCAATCACGTTTTTTTCCAATAAGCTGTCGATCAAAGGAAAGGCCTCTGCGAGGAAATTATGAAAACCATAAAACTCCGCTGAGTCAGGGGTAGCAGGATAGCCAAACGAAATTGTTTTGTATTGGATGGCCTTTTGGAACCTTTCGAGGGCAGCATCCGGCACGTCGACCGGCGTGACCGATGCCACGTCAAATGTTTCGGAGGTAAAGGTCACGGTTTTGATAAGCACAACAAGTACAAGGAGCAAAACAGCAGCTCCTATAATAAGAAGTAATTTTTTCACAGTTACGGTTGGTTTGGAGTGATCAACTTATGATGTCTATTTGACCTTCAATATAAATGATGAATATGGAATTGCAGAAAATTTGGGATGTTTAAAGTGCGTTCCCGGGTTGCCCAAAATTATATTTGCTTGCCGGGAATAGGTGTCTCATATATTTGAATGGTTTCAGTAGTGCCGTTTTGATAAAGTTGAAAATTAAGGCGCTTGTTACAGACTTTTTTTGAAATTTTAGACACAAAATCCTGCCTGCTGAGTTCTTTAATGAAAAGGTGTTGCGACTAATGTCGTTTATTTGTCGGTTGAATGATTAAACAAATCCTGGCCTTCCTGCTATTATGTTTTTTGCCCTTCGGATTCATGTATGCGCAGGGCTCATCCGGCGTGATGCCTGCCAGGTTGAGCGTTTCAACCGGCTTCCGCTCGTTTCTGATAAGAGACGAACTTGAGTCGTTTAGGAATTTTTCAGGTTGGGGCATTCCGGTGGGTGTTAGCTGGGACAAGGAGAGCAAATTTGGTGAGTGGCATTTGGCGGCAGCAGCAGCCATGGCGAAGCTGACGGCTGATAACTCAAGGCTCGAAGTAAAAACCTTCGTGTCAAACGTTGATGTGCAGTACCTCACCAATTTATCCAGATCGAAGACCGACGGGCTGTCTGTGCACGGCGGCGTCAGCTGGGTGAATCAAGCCTCCTCCCGAACGTACGCTTTTAACAGTCCCATCGGGGGGCAAGATCCATTCACCGGAGAGTTTTTTTCTGCTCCTGAATTAATGCTCCAATTGAGAAATGTGTTTAAAAAAGGAAGGAGGCTTGAGTGGAATATTGCCTGGGGCCCAATAGCCTATCTCATCTCCAGAGACTATCATCCCATCAGGGGCTTTCAACGGTTCAGAGATGTTCCAAAGGGAATGGTGGCGGCCAATAATTTTGTAGACCTTACCTCCAGAGTTTGTTATTCCATGCCACTTACAGGCAAAGTGACTTTGTCAACCGCCTACAAATGGAGGTACCTTCGCTACGAACGAAACTATCCATTTCAAATGGCTAATCATGAGTTCTGTGTTTCACTGTCCTGGGCTTCACGAAAATGAGAAAAACTATATTACTTCTTTTGGTGGGGCTGTTCATTTTTGGCTGCGAACGTGCTTTTTTCGAGGATGAACCTACGGACACCTATGTCAGTAATTTTGAAGTATTCTGGTCTGAATTTGACCGTAACTATTCCTTCTTTGAGCTCAAAAACATAGACTGGGACTCCCTTTACGATGTTTATCGTCCCCTGGCAGAGCTGGCCGTAAACGACGATCAGTTTTTTCAGGTTTTGGCCAGGCTGTCGCTTGAGTTGAAAGATGGCCATGTGAATGTGGTCAGCCCGTATGGAGTATCAACTTATGATTTTGCAAATGGTGAAAAACCGGCTGGCGCTGAAAATGTTAAATCACATCTTTACAATGTAAAGCAGGCAGGAGGCTCGATTGAATATGCTGAACTCATTCGGCAAAATGTCGGCTATATTCATATCAAGACCTTTGGGGGAGATATTGGAGACTACGAAAAGATAGACGATATACTTGAAGCGTTAAAAAAAGAAGATGGGATTATTATAGACGTGCGTTCCAATGGTGGCGGGAGTACCACAAAAAGTCAGACGGTAGCAAGCAGATTTGCCGACAAAGAGAGGCTTTACCTTAAGGTAAAGTACAAAAATGGCCCGGGGCACAGTGACTTCACCGACTGGGATGAAAGAACAGTGTCACCAGAGGGTTCTTTCCAATACAAGAAACCCGTGGTGGTGCTCACGGATAGAAAAACATATAGTGCCTCTGAGGAATTTGTTTTGGCCATGCGGCTATTTCCGCAGGTCACAATTGTGGGAGACACCACAGGCGGCGGCTCGGGAAACCCTATTTTGAGGGAGTTGCCAAACGGCTGGACGTTCAGACTGTCAAGTTGGATAGCAGCAGACCCTGACAACAATACCTATGAAGGAATCGGGCTCTTTCCCGACGTCGTGGTGTTAAACAAGTCGCAAAATCCTCTTGATGATACTGATTATGCCTTACTTGAAGCAATGAAGGTATTTGACAATCAGTAGGGAGGTCTACGATCTGTTTTTCGAGTACTTCTCCAGCCCTTTTTTGGCTTGCTCGCTTACCTTTTTCTTAAGAAAGGGAGTCCACCCCAAGAAGAGCCCCGTGGTGCCCAATGCCTGTCTACTCCATTTCCAAAAATTGAAATAATCGGTGTGTTTGATGATTTTTCCATCTTTGAACTCAAAGTTGGCTGAAATTACATTGTGAACCATGTTACCAGTGCTGCTGAAAAGGTAGTCGGCTGTCCAGTTGGCAGTTCCATTTGTGTCGCTGGCCTGCACGTTAGAAAATTTAACCGAGAGGCTCTGCTTACCTCTTTCTATCAGCATGCGCCACATGTTCCTGGCATGTTCTCCTTTTAAAGTGCCGAAGACCGGGTCTGTAAACTGAATGTCGTCATGGTAGAGTGAAACCATTTTTTCGGCATCTTGATTGGCAAATGCTGTGTAAAAACTGTCGATTATTTCTTTGTTGTCGGCCATAATTAGAGGTGAACAAGTTTTTTAGTTTGATCAGATTGCAGAGAGAAACGGCGATTTCGTTCCCACTCTTCCCGCCGGTGATCAATTTATCAAATCTCTCTGTTCTGATTGGCAATATAGGGTGAAAGTTGCCCGGCATATCCCAAAATAGGGTGGTAAATCATTCATTATTGACCATTCAGTAATAATGACTCGTGGTAATTGCAGATAATCATTATCTTCAATCATCGACCCGTTGGGTTTTTAGTCACTACTTAAACACACTTCATCAATGAACAAATATCGCTATCTATTAGCCGCTTTGTTACTTTTTAGCAGCAGCATTTACGCTCAGCAAGTAACTCTCACCAAAGACCAGATCATCTCCATGACCTCCGAATGGAAGGGTGAAAGGCTGCCCGACGGCAGGCCTAAAGTCTCCGATGATCAGCTGGAACGCCTGAAAAACATTTCGATTGAAGAGGCCTGGGGTATCCTTCGAAACAAGGGATACCACAATCAGTTTGAAGGTGATTGGATGATCATGGACAATGAGAAGCCGATGACTGGTCGTGCACTCACTGTTCAATACATGCCTGCCCGATCCGATTACCATGAGATGATTATGGCAAAAGGAAAGGCTGAGAATCGTATTGGCAATTTTAATTCCTGGCCTATCGACATGCTAAAGCCAGGTGACATTTACGTGGCCGATAGCTACGGAAAAATTGTTGATGGCACGCTCATTGGCGACAATCTGGGCAACTCCATTTATGCCAAATCAAAAAATGGCGTCATCTTTTACGGCTCCGTACGTGATGAAGAGGGATTAGCAAAGATTGATGGTTTCAATATGTGGGTGAAGGGCTATGATCCTTCCTACATCCAGGGAATGATGCTTGGCGGCATTAATGTTCCTATCAGAATAGGCAGAGCGACCGTGTTACCTGGAGACGCTGTTTTGGCGAAAAAAGGTGGTGTTATCTTCATTCCGGCGCACCTTCTTGCTGATTTACTAATCAATGCTGAATTCATTGCCCTTAGAGACCAGTTTGGTCATCAGAGGCTGAGAGAGGGCAAGTTTACACCGGGGCAGATTGACCAAAAGTGGACCGATGAAATCAAGAGTGACTTTCTAAAATGGCTTGATGCCAACCCTGATAAAATTCCTATGACAAGAGCAGAACTTGATGCTTACATGAAAGACAGAACTTGGTAACTACTAGTATAAATTAAAAAAATCTACTTAAAATGACGAATCACGAAAAAACACCTTCAGATAAATATTTAGAAAAGCTTGGCGTACAGGACGAACCTGAAGCCTCAGCTGTCGGACATGAAGGGCAGGAAAGTGGCGACAATCGTCGTGACTTTATGAAGAAAGTGGGTCTGGGCGGCCTCGCTCTGGGCGGCTTTATGTTCAGCAGCATTGAAGACACAATGGCGCATTCCACGTCAAAAGTCAACCGCTTCGCAGCCCCGTCTGACCTCAAGATTACTGATATGCGCTATGCCGTGGTAATGAACGGCCATGCCCGCTGTCCTGTGATCCGGATTGATACCAACCAGGGTATTTCCGGCTACGGGGAGGTGAGAGACGGCGCCTCCTGGCGGTATGCGATGTTCCTGAAGAGCAGAATAAAGGGAATGAACCCCTGCAACGTAGAAATGATTTTTAAGCGCATCAAGCAGTTTGGCTATCATGGTCGCCAGGGTGGTGGTGTGTGCGCCGTGGAGATGGCCCTTTGGGACCTGGCCGGAAAGGCCTACAATGTGCCAGCCTACCAGCTGCTGGGGGGTAAGTTTCGCGACAAGGTGAGGCTGTATGCCGATACCTCTATGGGCCGTGACCAGGCGGAGTTTGAGGCAAAAGTGGCCAAACGCATGGATGTGGATGGGTTCACCTTCCTCAAAATGGACTTTGGTATTGAACTCCTCAAGGACATTCCGGACACCGTGGCCAACAGCAACTTCTGGGATATTGGCCGCCAGTGGACCAACGACCCAATGACTTATGGTGCGACCGAGCATCAGTTTACGCAGATCCAGATCACCGACAAGGGACTTGATATCCTTATGGAGAGAATAGAGCTGGTGCGCAAGAAAATCGGCTATTCCATTCCGCTGGCATCGGATCACTACGGCCACTTCGACCACAATAACGCCATCAGGCTAGGCCGGGCGGTGGAGAAGTACAGACTGGCATGGCTGGAGGATTTGATCCCCTGGAAATTTACTGAACAATGGAAAACCATTTCTGATGCCATCGAAACACCAACCACAACGGGAGAGGATATTTACCTGAAGGAAGAGTTCATCAAGTTGATTGATGCGAGGGCCATTGATATTGTGCATCCTGACCTTGCTACTTCAGGCGGCCTGCTGGAAACCAAGAAGATTGGTGACTATGCAGAAGAAAAAGGTGTGGCGATGGCGATGCACTTTGCTGGCACACCCATATCGTTCATGGCCAACGTGCATTGTGCGGCGGCTACTCAGAATTTCATGGCCCTTGAGCATCATTCGGTGGATCTGGACTACTGGCAGAATTTGGTGAAGATGACCGGCAAGGGCGTCATGATAGAAAAGGGTTTTGCGCCAGTGCCGGATGCACCTGGTTTGGGTGTTGAGCTTAATGAGGAAGTTGTGAAGCAGCACCTTGATCCTGAAAACAACAAATATTTCGCTCCTACGCCAGAGTGGGACGTAGAGAGATCATGGGACAGGCTTTGGAGCTGAGAAAGCCCGATGGAAGTTAATTAGGAAAGGCCCATCATGTGATGGGCCTTTTGCTATTTTGTATTGTTGAGCTCTCTGAGCATTCCACCGAACACGAATCCGTGAATCGGGAAGATCGAATACCAGTAAAGCCTCCCCCATAAGCCTCTGGGGCGAAAAGTGGCTGTTTGACAAAGCACCCCGTCGTCTATCCTGAACTCCAGCCAGGCCTCGCCAGGCACCTTCATTTCGGCAAAGAGCAATAGTCTTTTTTCTGCCCGGTTGGCATACAATACCCGCCAGAAATCCAATGAGTCACCCGCATTGATGTCATTTATGTTGGTTCTGCCTCGCCTGAGGCCCACACCACCTGACAGCTTGTCGAGAAATCCCCGAAGCTTCCAAAGCCAGTTGCCGTAGTACCAACCAGTTTCACCACCCAGTGCCCAAATGCGGTCGAGCACTTTTTCGCTGTCCTTCACTTTTACGCTTCGTTTGTCTTGCAAGCAGCCGTATACCGGCACTTCAATGTATTCCGAAAGGTTTTCGCTGATTCGCCCGCTTACAAGGCTGTCTTTCCAACTTGAGGGAACTACGTGCTGATTGATTTTTGAGAAAGCTTTGGCGAGCGATTCGGCATAGCTGATTGTCTTAATGCCCAGAAGTTTGGCCAGGCGGTCGTCGCTGCACACTACCTCCACTTTCATGCTGTCGACCAGTGTTACCGCCAGCCGGTAGGAGGTAGAAGTGACAAAAAAGAGCCAGTAGGAAGACAGCTTGGGAGTCATGATCGGCAGGGTAAAGATCCACCTCTTTAGTTTTCGTGCCCTGGCAAAGCCAAGCAGCATTTCCTTGTAGGTCAACACGTCGGGTCCTCCTATGTCGTAGTTGTCATTGTAAGTAGCTTTGTTATGCAACACACTGGATAGAAACAGGATGACATCTGTAATGCCAATAGGCTGGCAGCGGGTGTTGAGCCATCTGGGAGTGATCATCACAGGTAGTTTCTCTACCAGGTCTCTGATGATCTCAAAGGAGGCGCTTCCGGATCCGACGATAATGCCTGCCCTAAGCGTGGTGAGTGCAAAATTGCCCTCCGACAAGATATTCTCCACCTCTTTTCTTGAAGCCAGGTGTTTTGAAAGAGTTTCTTCGTTCACAATCCCGCTGAGGTAGATGACCTGTTCGATTTTCTTGCCTGCCACTGCTTCGTTGAAATTGCGGGCAGATTCGCTTTCGAGCTCATTGAATTTACCGGAAGCCCCCGACATCGAATGAATAAGATAATAGGCGGCATCAATATCATCGGGGATGTTTTTGAGTGTTCCCTTTCTCAGGAAATCAACTTCTATCACCTTTATGTGGTTGATGAGTTGCTTCGGAGGATTGAATCGGTTGGCGTCTCTTATGCAGCATATCACCTCATGGCCCCGGTTGACCAAAACTGGAAGCAACCTTTTGCCGATGTAGCCGGTGGCGCCGGTCAGTAGAATTCTCATAGGATTATTTAAGGTGACCGAAGAGGGTCTTCGGCTATCAATATAACCCAAAAGAGGCGGTTCTGTTCATTTGCCAGGCAAGATAGCCGTAGGTTCGTGAAGGGCTGTCAGGGGACAGCCCTTGGGGTACGTTTTACTTTTCAACAACCTATTCCGAGGTCTGTCACTGTTCCTGCCCTTGGTCTGTCCCCAAACAGACCAATCTACTGATCAATCCCATCCCTTGGTCTGTCCCCTGACAGACCAGTTCCAGTTTCCTTTCGTCTTTTTCCTAAAATCTGTCGGAGTAGTGAGTTAATATACCGAATTCATCGATACCTTCTTCATAAAACTTTGCTGAAGACCATTTGTAATCTTCGGGAGTTAATGCGAGACTCCATTTTTCCTGAAGCGGGTTGAGATGAATATAATCCATTTTCTGTTCGAACATTTGCCTGGAGGTAACAGCTACTGCAAGTGGATCCCTTTGCCAAAACCTATGCTTTCTGTCTTCGGCCGTCTCCTGGAAACCACCAATGAGTCTTGGGTAGTTTGATCGAGTAAGTTTTAGGAATTGGCTGCTAGTCCACTTGTTAAAAGAAGCATGTGGCATTTCCTTTCCATTGAACTTGAGCATTTCCCATATCAGGTGGAGGTGGTTCGGCATTAAAACAAATGCATAAACGCAAATTAGCTCCTTATCAACCAACCACTTTAACTGGTTAATTACAATCTCATTGAAGCCATCACTTTTCAATAAGGGCTTCCAATCCTTGATAGTGTCTGTCCAAAAGTAGACTTCGTCAAAACCCATTTTTGAATTTCTGGGTGTCTCAAAAATAGAATTACTCATTGTCTGAAAGGTTATTTGAGGATAGCCAAACTCAGTTTTTGTATAAGGAGGGGCTGTCAGGGGACAGCCCTTGGGCGTGGGTGTACCTGTATCGTTCACCCTTGGTCTGTCCCCTGACAGACCAATCTACCGATCAACCCGTTTGCAAAGCTGCTCCATTACCCAGTTTGTTCTTGTGCCAGAAACGCCTGTGCTTGGACATTTTCCCTTGCCGGTCAGTTCGTCTACAATTGTTTGTATGAGGGGTTGCTGAATGTGCCTGGGGATATCAAAGGTCATCCTTTCAGCAGGCTTACCTTCCACTTTTAATGTCACGGAGTGGTCGCTGAAATAAGGGAAAGAGATCTCACCTTTGCTGCCAATGATGGTAGTTACCTCTTCGTCGGAAGCGTCGGAGGTAGCAAAGCACCAGGTTCCCTGTCCAAGCACACCACTTTCAAAGACGAATGAGCCAGTCACAATATCTTCTGCCGGGTAAATGCCTCCCTGGTTGGCAGCATAACCATGGGCGTGTTTTACCCGGCCTAGCAGAAAGTCCAGAATATCCAGTTGATGGCAGCCGAGGTCGTAGAAATAGCCACCGCCAGCCATTTCAGGAAAAATGCGCCAGTTGTCGGGGTCATGCGCCGCACCTACAATATCAGGGTGCAGGGGTTTGTTAAGTTTAATATTCACATACCTCACTTCACCAATAACTCCAGATTCGATCAGCGACTTCACCTTCAGAAAGTTGGGCAGCATTCTGCGGTAGTAGGCGATGAATAGCGGAACGCCAGCTTGCTTGCAGGCATCCACCATGGCCTGGCATTCTGCCGTGCTCCGGGCCATAGGCTTCTCCACATAAACCGGTTTACCTGCCCTAGCAGCCTTGAAGGTATAGTCGGCATGTGATCCAGGGGGTGTGGCGATGTAGATGGCATTGACATCAGGGTCGTTGATCAGCTTATCGGCATCGTCATACCATTTTGGAACGCCATGACGTTTGGCAAAGTCAGCAGCTTTTTCACCATTGCGGCGCATGACAGCCACAAGGCTTGAGTTTTCTATCTTTTGGAAGGCTGGACCGCTTTTTACTTCGCATACATCGCCTACGCCAATGATGCCCCAGCGCACTTCTTTGAGGGTGTTAAACATAAAAATTGTGTCTTTCGTAAAAGCTAAAGATAAAAATAAACCCCAGAACTACGGAGGCATTCTGGGGTTTGGGAAAATTCCCGGTTGAGTTTGTTACATCTGTAGCACCACTGGTCTCTAAAACTCTATTCGATAGCTCAGATTAGGCAAGAAGCCTAGTTGCTGAAAAGTTTCAATTTTATCGGTTCTGCTATCAAAGTATTCCCCAAACACATTGTATCTGGCTGTTACATTCTGGACATTGATTGAAAGGATGGATGAATGCCCGGGTTTGTTGCGGCGGTAGCTTATGCCAACATCCAATCGGGCATAGTCGGGCAGGCGTTGGTCGTAAGCATTTGTATAATCTAACACTGTTCTGTCCTCAGCGATGCTTTGACCAAGATTAATTGGTACTTTGCGGTTGCCGCCAGCATAAATCACCCGGGTATTGAAGCCGAGAAGGTTATCCTTTGTTCTGCCAACCTTAAACTCTTTACCAGCGATGAAATTACCGGTGAAGTTTCCGTTAAAACGTGTATTTCGTTCGATCCCGTCTGCCCCGGTATACTTCGACTGGTACAGTGAAGAAGTCACCGTGTAGTAGAAGCCGTTCGTTAAGAACTTCTCCAGCGTTAGTTCGAGGCCATAGTTGCGCCCGGTTCCGTCGTTGGTCAACGGACGAGTTGTGTAGCCATCTTTGGCGTTCAGCACACTAAATGTTGGTGCCCATTCATCCGTATTTGTCACTTGCGCAATGGGTACATTATAAAGATGCTGATAATAGGCTTCGGCTTTCAGCCGAACGTTCTCTGCCAGTTGTTTTTCATAACCAAGTACAAAATGCCCGGCTTTGCTCATTCCGAGCCCATTGTTGTATTGAACCCTGGCTCCATTCTCTAGGGTTTCACTAGCCAGATAGAGAGACGCCGATTCAAGGCGGCTGTGAAGACCAATACCTGCGGTGATTGATGAGCCGTTGGCTACCGCCCATTTCATTCCAAAACGTGGCTCCAGCGCAAGCTGGTTTTCTAAAAAAAGGTGCGAATAGTGGAACCCTGTGTTCAACGTCAGGTGCTCACCTGCCCGGTACTGCCATTGTGAGAAACCCTGAAGGAACATCATGCTGCCGTCTGCTTCCAGTCCCGTGTAAGTGGTGTCATCAATATTGTGGTAGTAGCTCGAAACAAGGTCGTAGCCGAGGGAGCTTACAATGATGCCAGAGCGCAGCGTGTTGCGGGCGTTGAACTTCTGGTTGAGCATTGTAGACAGCCGATAATCCTTTTTCAGAAAGGATTCCTTGTTGTATACCTGTAGCTTCAGAGAGTCTTCGTCATAAGCGTTTCTGCCCCTGGACGCAGTTAGCTTGGTTTCAACAAAGGTGTCTTTGTTAACAAAATATACGTGCGACAGACCAGCCACGCCCATGTCAGACCGGAAGGTGCTGTTGAACGGGTAGTTTTCTTCCAGATTGGCCACCTCCGTTTGCCTGCTCAGGCCGCCAAGCCCCCATAACGAGAAGGCACCTCCCTTTTCGGTGGGTAGGTGAATTTTGTAGGAAAGGTCCTGGAATACGATCTCCTCATCTCCAAAAATGGGTAACAGCCCCATTTGGTCAAGTAGGGAAAGTGTAGAATAGCGATAATTCACCAGATAGGAAGCTTTTCCGTTTTTCTTCAGCGGACCCTCGACGGCGAAAGCAATACCCA
The DNA here is from genome assembly GCF_040222815.1 of Imperialibacter sp. GTDB lineage: Bacteria > Bacteroidota > Bacteroidia > Cytophagales > Cyclobacteriaceae > Imperialibacter. Next base: position 17,857 of record NZ_JAVKCH010000009.1, read on the forward strand.
GCACACCGGCTTGAAATGCATACTCACGCTTATCTGTATTTCCCTTGCGCAGGTTAATGTCGAATACCCCACTCAGGGCATTGCCATACTGGGCCGGAAAGGCTCCCGTATAAAAATCTGAATTGGCCAGCATATTGTTGCTCAGGATGCTGATGCCGCCTGCTGCAGAGCCCTCTTCTGCAAAATGATTGGGGTTGGGTACCTCCACACCTTCCACTCTCCATAATAATCCTCTGGGCGAGTTTCCCCGGATCACGATTTCGTTGGTAATATCGTCGCCTGCACCACGTACACCCGCAAACGAGGCGGCCGCCCGGGCCGGATCATCAAAAGTTGCCGCATAACGGCTTGTTTCCTCCACGTTGATGGATTTTGCGCTTACAGTGGCAAAGTCGTTGAGCGGAGCCCCTTTGTCTTGTTCCGAGGCGGTGACAACCACTTCGGCCATTTGAACAATGGATTCGGTCAGGTGAATGTTTAGTACCACTTCCTTTCCAGAGCCCACCAGTACTTCTGGAATTACTTTGTTCTCGTAACCTACAAATGAAATCTGTACATGATGGCGACCAACAGGCACTTTTTCAATTTTGAAATTGCCATCAAGGTCAGTTACCGCACCCTTTATCGGGCTGCTGTTGACGATCATTACCGTAGCGCCGGGAACAGGTGCCAGCGACTGTGCATCCAGCACCTGGCCTTTCACTGTTTGTGTTAAATCCTGACTGGCAAAGGCAAAAGAATATCCTGAAAGCAAGCTGCTCAGCAGCAAGCATTTAAAAAAATTGTGCATATGTCTATTTTGAGATTTTAACTTGCTACAAGGACGATGACCTTCGCCAAAGGTTTCCAAACAATTGTTTACCTGATGATTTTTTTGACAAAAAGGAGGGACTGGTTGACGAAACCGTTGGCTGCATTGGGGGTAGCAGATAGTTCCATTTTAGGTGGCAAATAATTCACCAGAGCCTACTGGGCCATAAAAATCAGACAATTCGTTACTTCTTTCAACAGGAATCACTTAATTCAGTGTTCCTTTGAAACAACACTGTGAAATATTTTAATCATGGACAGACGAACCGCCCTTAAACAAGCCGCCCTTTTTGCTGGTGGAGTGGCGCTCCTGCCATCTTGCTCTTTCGGACCGGAGCGGGTGGCCATGGCACTTAACAATTTGCAGATAGATGCTGGTCAGCAGGATTTGCTCGCCAAAATTGTGCAAACCATTATCCCTTCAGGAGAAATTCCCGGTGCTGACGAGCTTGAAGTCTACAAGTTTGTGCTGGTGATGGCCGACGATTGTATGGACAAGAGTGAGCAAGCTATCTTCACGAGCGGCCTTCAAAAATTCGGCCCCTTTGTGAAAGAAAATTTTGACAAGACGTTTGCAAAAGGCGATCAGGTGTATAAAGAGAAAGTACTGACTGATATCATGGCTATGGAAGATGCTGACGATGCATCTAAACCAGGCCTGAAGGATGTTAAATCATTTCTGGATGCCACCAAGGGCTACACTATTAGGGGCTATATGGCTTCGCAGTACATCTTGACAGAGAAATTCCCCTACAAGCATGTGCCAGGTCCATTTGAGGCATGTGTATCAACTGACGGTTTAATAGTAATGTAATGGCAAATTTTAATATAGACAGCACCAAAGAAAATACCTATGACGCCATCGTTATAGGATCAGGAATGAGTGGGGGATGGGCCGCCAAAGAGCTTGCCGACAAAGGATTGAAGACTCTGATTTTAGAAAGAGGAAGGGATGTGAAGCACAATGTGGATTACCCAACCACTAATATGATGCCCTGGGAGTTCAAGCACCGAATGCAGGTGCCACAGGAAATAGTGGCGGAGAATCCGATAGTAAGCAAGTGTTACAATTTCCGGGAAGATTCAATGCACTTCTTTGTGAAAGACAAGGAGCATCCGTACGTGCAAGAGAAACCTTTTGACTGGATCAGGGGCTATCAGGTAGGTGGCAAGTCCATTATGTGGGCAAGACAAACCCAGCGCTGGAGCGACTTCGACTTTGAGGGCCCGGCCAGAGATGGGTTTGCTGTTGACTGGCCGATCAGGTACAAAGACATTGCTCCCTGGTACAGTTACGTCGAGAAGTTTGTAGGCATTGCCGGCTTCAAAGACGGGCTTCCTAATCTTCCTGATGGCGAGTTTTTGCCAGGTTACGACTTGAATTGCGTGGAAGGCTACTTCAAGGAGAAAGTAGAGTCGACATATAAGGATAGAAATATTATCTCTGCCCGTTGTGCCCACCTTTCCGAGCCCCAGCCTATACATTTGGAGCAGGGAAGGGGCCAATGCATGAACAGAACCTTGTGCCAGCGTGGGTGCCCTTTTGGAGGCTACTTCAATAGTAACTCGTCTACGATTCCATGGGCACTGAAGACTGGAAATGCAACGCTAAGACCATTTTCGGTAGTACATTCCCTGATCTATGATGATGCAAAAGAAAAAGTGACTGGTGTAAGAGTAGTCAATTCCGAATCGAAGGAAATGATCGAGTATTATGCCTCCATCGTATTTGTAAATGCAGGGGCACTTAATACTAATTTGATTCTCCTCAACTCTACGTCTAACCGTTTCCCCAACGGACTAGGTAATGACAACGGCCTCCTTGGAAAGTATGCTGCTTTCCATAACTACAGAGCCAGGGTTTCTGCCCGATATGAAGGGTTTCCTGATAAGACAACAGTAGGACGCAGACCCACTAGTGGATATATACCTCGTTTCCGCAACGTGTACAAGCAGGAAACAGACTTCCTTCGGGGTTACGCTGCCGGCTTCAGTGCCGGCCGCCAGGTGGACAGGAACTATGATGGAGTTGGTGAGTCACTCAAATCAAATTTACTCAACCCTGAATGGGGTGGATGGCGAGTAGGCTCGCATATGATGGGGGAAACTATTCCGAAAGAATCTAACTACTGGGGCATTGACCTAACGCAGAAAGACGAGTGGGGCATTCCATTGCTGAAGGTCAATGTGGACTATGACGACAACGACGAGAAAATGGTGGCTGACTACATAGAGCAGCTAACGGAGATGTTCACAATGGCTGGCTTTACCGACATTCAGTCGAACGATTCCAAACAGGCACCTGGCCTGGATATCCACGAAATGGGGGGTGTGCGCATGGGTAAAGACCCTAAAACGTCGCTGCTTGATAAGTGGAACCGCATGCACCTGGCCAAAAACGTTTTTGTGACCGACGGTGCTTGCATGACCTCCACCAGCACGCAAAACCCATCGCTAACGTATATGGCTCTCACAGCCAGGGCGGTTGACTTTGCGGTGAAGGAAATGCCGAAGGAAACCACCTGAGTAATGAGGGTAACAAACGACTAATGGAATAGGAAGAAATGGTGGGCCAACGCTCACCATTTTTTTGATTATTAGAATAGAGTAATTGACAGGATGCTTCCTAGCTGTTCTCGGACAAATCTTGTGGCTTTTAGCAGCTGAGTCTTCGTTGTATTTTCGCTAATACCCATCTTTTCGCTGATCATTTTTATGCTCTGCTGCTCCATGATTCTTCGCTGAAAAATTTCTTTTCTTTTTTCCGGAAGCTTATCCATAACCGCTTCAATATTCTTCAAACACTCCCGGAAAGTAATCTCATCTTGTGTGGAATTGTCGAGGTCGGAAATCGACGATTTTAAGGTAGCTTCGATGGTATGAATTCTTGCGACTTTTTGTAATTGTTTAAAAGAAAAATCCCTCGCTATTTTATAAATAAGACCTTCTAATGACAGGGAAAGATCTAAGGTGTTTCTCTTGTTCCAGATGGTGATGAAGGTGTCTTGCGTAATTTCTTCTGCAATTTCTTTCGACTTACATATTTTAATTGCAAAGAAATACACCCTTTGAAAGTAGCTGCGGTACAACTCTTCAAAAGCTTCTTTATTGCCATTTTTGATGGCTTCAGTTAGCTGTGGGCGTAGCATTAAGTAGGCGTGTTGTAGGTATTAGTTTTCTCCTAATGTCGAAAAATAGTTTAGAAATAAAAAAAAGTTGCATGCCCAGTCACCCGTTTGTCTCGCTTTTGGGAGATATACATAAAAGGGCAACCAAGTGGAGACTAGCAAAAAGCAAGAGCTATTTCAGAAGTACGTTTCAGGGCAGGCAAGCGATAAGGAAGTCGACTTGCTGATGCACCTGATTGCCGAGGGAGGTACAGACGACCTTGGCGATCTGGTAGAAGGGCTTTGGAGCGAGAATCATTTGTTCCCGTCGATCGACGAAGGTGTCGCTGGCCGTATGAAGGCCGTCGTCATGAAATCGGTAGGGGTCGACGCAACCGAAAAGGTTTCGAGGCTAAAAAAAGAGCCTTCTTACTGGTTGCGGGTGGCTGCCGTTTTATTACCATTGACGGTTATCGGAGCTTTGTTTTATTTAACAAACAGGGCTCCGGATCAAGTTCCCGCTGTTTCCCAAGCAGAAAGTTCGGCGAACGTAGAGAAGGTAAATCCCAAAGGTCAGAAGTCTACGTTTATCTTGTTCGATGGTAGCATGGTTACTTTGAATGCGGACAGCAAATTGACTTATAAGGAGGGCTTTGCCGAAAAAGAACGCAGAGTTACTTTGATAGGGGAGGCGTTCTTCGATGTAGCGAAAGATTCGTTACGCCCTTTCATTATCCAAACAGAACAAATAACTACCCGAGTGCTTGGGACATCTTTTAACGTAAGAGCCTATCCGGGTGCTGAAGAAGTTACTGTTTCGGTAGCAACTGGTCAGGTATCAGTCCAAAAGTCGGAGCAAAGCAGTAAAACTGACGAGGAAGTCGCATTGCTGCTGTTGCCTGGCGAGATGGGTGTGTACAAAAAACAAAATCAATCGCTGAATAAAGCTTCTTTTGACGTTAGAGATTCCTTCGGATGGAAGCACGGTCTGTTATATTTCAAAAATGCGCCGTTTGAACAAGTACTGCACCGATTGGAGCAATGGTACGGGGTTACAATTGTCGTAAAAAAGAAAATTGCTTTGGAGAATGATTTTAGCGGAGCCTACAGAAACAAACCATTAGAACTGGTATTGGAAGGGTTATCTTTTGTCTATGATTTCAAGTATGAAATCGATGGGAAAGAAGTAACGATACGTTGATTTTGAACAATAAAAACACTAGCAGAATTAGATCAGCTTATGAAAACAGATACTAGTTAAAAAAAGAAGTCTCATGATGCCACCAAAACATGGGGATGCTTGACGGCAATCATGAGACAAAGTCCGTGTTCTTGAATTTCGCAAACAAAAACTACTTAGACTATGAAATCAAAAGTACTGAAAAAAATTGCAATTATGTCAAAATACGCTGTTTATGGCATGATTCTGCAGACCGTATTATGCACCCTATTATTTGCCAACAAAGGCGAAGCGCAACGAAAGAGCCTCGATCAAATTCCTGTTACAATCGGACTGAACGACGCCAAGATAGAGGAGGCCTTTTCCAGGATCGAAGGAATCACAGAGTTCGATTTCGCTTATAAAAGAGGTGATCTGGATTCGAAAAAGCGAATCAGTTTAAATGTAAATGAGCAACCGCTTTCTGAGCTCCTGTTGACTATTGCCAGAGAAACGGGGCTACAGTTCAGACGAATTGATGAGACGATCAACGTAAGCAAGGCAAAAGGAGAGGACTTGCTCGTTAGCGAAGAACTGCAAGCGATTAACGAGGCTGATATAGAAATTTTCGGTAAGGTAACAGACAGCGAAAATTTCCCGCTGCCTGGCGTAAACGTGCTCGTGAAGGGTACCACAAATGGTACAATTACCTCGGCCGACGGCATGTTCCGGATCACCGCCGACGAAAACGCCACTTTGACATTCAGTTTTGTTGGCTATAAATCGATTGAGGTGCCGGTCAGTGGCCGTACTAACTTGACAGTAACGTTGCAGGATGATATTGCCAGTTTGGAGGAGATCGTTGTTATCGGTTATGGCAGTGTAAACAAAAGCGATTTAACAGGGGCAGTTTCTTCTTTGAAATCAGACGATCTTAATCCGGGCGTAAACGTTTCCGTCGATCAAATGATGCTGGGCAGGGCTGCCGGGGTGCAAATTACCCAGAGTAGTTCTGAGCCGGGTGGAGGGCTTTCTATCAGAATCCGTGGTTCCAGTTCTATCAATGCTGGTAATGAACCCCTATATGTAATCGACGGCTTTCCAATCGATAATAGCCCCAACCTTTCCTCAGGAGGCGACGCACAATTGGCTACTAACCAAAGTCCAAGGAATCCCCTGAATGCCCTTAACCCCAATGATATAGAGTCGATTGAAATCCTGAAAGATGCCTCTGCGACAGCCATTTATGGATCCAGAGGTGCGAACGGTGTCATTTTGGTGACAACTAAAAAGGGTAAGAATGACAGACTTACGGCCAGCTATAACGCATATGGAGGCTCTCAGAATGTTGCCAAAAAGATGGACTTGCTCACTACTTCTCAATACATCGATCTGATGAATGATCTTTCTGTTGTGCAGGGCAATGCGGAAGTTTTTAGTGCTGTAGACAGAAGTACTATTGGGGCAGGCGTTGACTGGCAGGATGAGATTTACAGACCAGCTTCTGTAACAGATCACAATTTGTCGCTCACAGGCGGAAACCAGAGCACCTCAGTATTTGCGTCGGTTAACTATTTTGACCAGAAAGGTGTGGTCAAAAACTCCGGTATCAAAAAGTATATCGGGCGGATTAATCTTGACACAAAGATTGGCGACAAATTTAATGTCGGATTGAACCTTAACACAAGTTTAGTCACTGACAACAACAGCATAGACGGCCTCAATACCAACGAAAATGCAGGGCCTATTTATGCCTCCTTACTCTATGACCCGACCGAGTCAATTTATGCGCCCGATGGTTCGTTCAGTCAATCGCCGTTTCTGACGGTTAATAACCCGGTAAGTCTTATTGAGGGCATCAAAAGTGAAAACGAAACGAACCGGACTTTCGGAAATATTAATGCCTCCTATCAAATACTTGAAGGACTATCAGCGAAGATTAATTTTGGAAGTGACCGCCAGGTTTCACGAAGGGATATATATAATTCTCGTTTGACCCTTCGAGGTGGTCCGGCTGGTGGAATCGCAAATATTTCAGTGCTGGAGCGAACAAATTACCTTGTTGAGTATACGATGAATTACAGCAGGGACATCAATGAGAATAATTCATTTTCTGTTTTAGGTGGTACTACGTATCAGCAATTTGATACCAGGGCATTTGCAGCAACAATTAATTCTTTTCCGACTGACGCACTGGGCACAGGAAACCTGGGTCTGGGAGATACCAACAATGATGACCTTTCAAGTAACCGAGAGCAGAACACGTTAGTGTCTTATTTGGGCCGTGTGAACTACAATTTAATGAAGAAGTTCCTGTTCACTGGCTCAATCCGGGCAGATGGATCTTCACGTTTCGGGGCGAACGATAAATTTGGCTACTTTCCTTCTTTTGCTGTCGGCTGGAAGTTGACAGAAGAGGACTTTATTCCTGTAGCCTTTGAAGAGTTGAAGCTAAGGGCAAGTTGGGGTCAGACGGGCAATCAGGAAATTGGTAACTATGCCTCGCAGCTAACTTTTGGTGCGGGTCCCAACGTGGCGTTCAACAATGCGCCGCAAGTGAGTGTCATTCCTAGCCGAATCGCTAATCCGGATCTTAGATGGGAGACCACAGAGCAAATTAACGTAGGGGTTGACGTAAGCATCCTCGCTGGAAGAGTAAGCGGTACACTTGATTACTTTTCAAAAGACACCAGAGACCTTCTGTTCAACCTGCCCTTGCCGCTGGCATCGGGCTATAGCTCAATACTCACCAATGTGGGTAGAGTGCAGAATAGAGGCGTAGAATTATTGATCAACTCTTCGAACATTTCTACTACTAATTTTCAATGGAAATCTTCGTTCAATATATCTGCCATAAGGAATAAAGTGATTGACCTTGGGCGGGTGGATCAAATTGAAACCGGAAATATTCAGGCGGTTGGTAACACGGCCATCATCAAAGAAGGTTCGCCGTTGGCTTCTTATTATGGTTACAATATGATCGGAATTTTCCAGCAAGGTGACGACATAGCCAATTCGCCTCAGCCATCAGCTCAGCCTGGCTTTCCTATGTTCGCCGACCTCAATGGCGACGGAGCAATTACTCCTCTTGATCAGACCATCATAGGAAGCCCATTTCCAGACTTTACCTTTGGCTTTCAGAACTCTATCTCTTACAAAAACTGGCAATTGGATTTGTTTTTCCAGGGCCTCCAGGGAATTGATTTGCTGAACATAAATGTCATCGAAAGTCTATATCCAGCAAACTTTAGAAGAAATAGGCTTGCCGATCAGTCACTAGACAGATGGACTCCGGAAAATACAGACGCCAAATGGCCTTCCGGTGTGAACCCGAATGCATATGGGGCGGGAAAGGTGTCCACCATGGTACTGCAGGACGGATCATACATCCGATTGAAGAATGTGCAGTTAAGTTATACTGTTCCCACGGTAAATATGGACTTCCTTAGTTCACTTAGGCTGTACTGCACAGCTCAGAACGTGTTCACAATTACCGATTACGTGGGCTTTGACCCGGAGGCGAATTCCTTCGGTAGCAGTAATGTGAGAGTAGACTATAGTAGCTATCCCCTGGCAAGGACGTTTATTGTCGGGTTGAATGCGAAGTTCTAATCATTATTCACTTAAAAGCTATTTACAATGAAATCATATACAAAAAAGATCATTCTGTTTTTCTTATTGATATCAGGGTTTTCATGCCAGGACCAGCTTGAGGAAGAGATTTTTTCTCAGCTTTCACCGGAGTCATTATTTACAACAGAATCGGGTGCCACCTCTGTGCTAAATGGCGCCTATGCCTATGCGCACCGCTCAGGAGCTGTTGAGAGCTGGGCTCCTTTCTTTATGGGAGGGATGACCGCCGGCGAAATTTGGGGAGCTGGTGGTTCAATTGAATCCTTGTGGGTTAACCTGATAGAGTTTACATGGGACAGTAATCACTCCCAAATTCAATCTATGTGGACTGTCTATTTTAATGCAGTTCGAAATGCGAATATAGTTTTGGATAATATCGATAATGATTCTTTCTCTCCCGAATTCATTGCCCAAACAACTGCTGAAGCAAATTTTATCAGAGGATGGGCATATTCGGAACTATATAATCTTTTTGGTGCTGTTCCTCTTTATAAAACCTCATCCGACAGCCCCCTACAGCCACGTGCTACCGAAGCAGAAGTTACTTCGTTTATTGAGCAGGAACTTCAACAAGCTGCTGCAGTATTGCCTTTAGAAGCCAGGGCTTTTGGAAGAGCGACGAAGGGTGCCGCTTTGGGTGTATTGTGTAAGTATTATATGAATACCAACCAATGGCAAAATGCGGCCAGCATTTCAAAGCAGATAATGGACTTAGGGTACTATGGTTTGGAAGCCGATTATTACGATGTTTTCAACATCAATAATGAAGAGAACAAGGAAATCATATGGTCCATGACCAAAGTATCTACAGGAGCATCCCAGCAATTGAATGCGCTGGTTTTTCCACCAGATTACCCAAGGCCTTACCCAAATAATGGAGTTTTTGCAGCAAGAACTTACTTGTTTGACGAATTTGTCAATTCTTTTGAGGAGACTGATAGTCGGTCATCGCTGATCATCACAGAATATGTAAGTACTGCCTCCGGCGCCACGGTTCCTGGTCTGGGAGTCAACCGTTCATTCCCCTACAAATATGAATTTGATCCAAATGCAGTAGGTTCACAGGCGGGCAACGATTTCCCTATCGTTCGTTATGCAGATATTCTGCTATCAAGGGCAGAGGCACTCAATGAGCTTTCCGGCCCATCCCAGGAAGCAATCGACTTGATCAATGAGGTGAGAGTGAGAGCAAATGCAACGCCATTGACGCTTTCCGGATTCGACCAGGAATCGCTCAGAGATGCTATTTTACAAGAGAGAGCCTGGGAGTTTTACTTCGAAGGCAAAAGAAGAGAAGACCTTATCAGGCAAGGTAGATTTATCTCCGATGCCATTGCCAGAGGAAAAAATGCCCAGCCTTTTCACGTGCTTTTCCCTATCCCTCAGGTAGAATTAGATGCGAGTGATCTGATTCAACAAAACGTAGGTTACTAATTCATGATTTGGAGTTATATGCCTATGCACGCATCTGATATCGCTTTCAAGTGAGACGTCGTTAGACGAAATCACCTGGAACCGAATTTGTTGCTAAGCTGCGACCTGCTTTGGTTTTATTACCCGACAGGTCGCAGAATAGCGCAAGCCAATGGGTAAGACCGTGTTGCAGAAAATACAGGTCTGATAGAAATAGGGGTATTAAATGTAGTTGTTTTAAACTAACCAAGTAATACAAAAAAGCAATGATGAACCGTTTACTATATGCGTTGGTATTTACTTTTCCGGTGGTCACATTTTTTTCCTGTACCTCCACTACTGAGATAAGTAAAGAATCAAAGCGTCCCAATATTGTCTTTATCATGTCTGACGATCATGCCTACCAGGCTATCTCTGCTTATGATACCAGTCTTATCAGAACGCCTAATATTGATCGTATAGCGAAAATGGGCATGCTTTTTACAAATGCGAGTGTGACAAATTCGATCTGTGCGCCTTCAAGAGCAACTATTCTCACAGGCAAGCATTCTCATGTCAATGGAAAAATAGATAATTACTTTCCTTTTGATACGACCAATGTGACATTTCCTCAGTTGCTTCAGGACGCTGGCTATCAGACGGCCATGTTTGGTAAGCTCCATTTTGGTAATAATCCTAAAGGCTTTGATCAGTTCAAGATTCTTCCCGGCCAGGGACTGTACTATAATCCTGATTTCATCACCAAGAACGAAGGGAATATTAAGGTAGAGGGCTATGTGACTGATATTATCACTGACATGACCCTGGACTGGCTTCAAAAAGAAAGAAAAGAGGAAGACCCTTTCCTCTTAATGTATTTGCACAAAGCTCCTCACAGGCAGTGGCTTCCGGCAGGGCGCCACCTTGCTGAGTACACCAGCAGGACTTTCCGTGAACCGGCAACTCTTTTCGACGACTACTCCGGACGTGGAGCTGCTGCCCATCAGGCAGAAATGAATCTGCTGGACCATATGAACTGGGCCGGTGATTCTAAAATTGAACCGGAAGTAATGGATGAGCTGGGCATTGCGGAAACGGCCGTTTGGGATAAATACGCCTTCACAATGGAAGTGGGGCGCCAAAACCCCGAACAACGTGCCAATTGGGACAAATACTACAAGCCCATCAACGAGGCGTTCAAAAAGAATTATCCCAGCATGAGCAGGGAAGACCAGATGAAATGGAGGTACCAACGCTACATGCAGGACTATCTTGGTTGCATCGCTTCTGTAGACGAAGGCGTCGGAAGGGTGCTCGACTACCTGGAAGCAAACGGCTTAATGGAAAACACGATCATCGTGTACACGTCCGATCAGGGCTTCTACCTTGGTGAGCACGGTTGGTTCGACAAGCGGTTTATTTATAACGAGTCGTTCAAAACGCCACTGCTGGTGTCGTGGCCGGGCAAAGTGAAGGCCGACACACGTTCTGATGAAATGGTGCAGAACCTGGATTTCGCCCAGACCTTTCTTGATGCGGCTGGTGTAGCAGCACCTACCGACATGCAGGGTGAAAGCCTGATGCCGCTATTGACTGGCAACACCGACAAATGGACCCGTGATGCGGTATACTATCACTACTACGAGTACCCTGCGGTGCATATGGTAAAGCGTCACTACGCTGTCGTTACTAAAGAACACAAGCTGGTTCACTACTACTTTGATGTAGATGAGTGGGAATTGATAGACAGAATGAATGATCCCATGGAATTGACAAACGTCTATGATGACCCGGCCTATGCCGAAGTGAAGAAAGAGCTGCATTCAAAGCTGGATCAACTTCGTGAAAAATACGGTGATTCGGGCCAGATTAGCCAGGATTACCTTGACAGGTATCTCGATGACCTTGCTGCTGGCAAAGGCAGGTTCGGAATGGATTCCGTGATGCTCGACAATATTTTGAAAAAGACAGGCAGGTAGCTAATTACAATCATGCTTTTTAATCAAAAAATTCAAAACAGCTTATCTCATGAGTCTCATTAAAAAATTGTTGGTCATCTGTCTGATGGGAAATGGGGCAGTCGCTTATGCGCAATCAACTCCCAATATCCTTCTGATATTGACTGATGATCAGGGATATCACGATGTTTCTTATTATGGAACTGAAGACATCCAAACACCGAATATCGATGCGATCACCGCAAGTGGCATGCGCTTCGACAACTTCTATGCAAATTGCCCGGTTTGTTCGCCCACAAGGGCTGCTTTATTAACCGGACGATACCAGGACCATGTTGGCGTGCCCGGGGTGATCAGAACCTACTCAAATAACAATTGGGGCTATTTGGATCCGCAAGCAATTCTGCTGCCCCGTAAGTTGAAGGAAGCTGGATATCATACCGCCATTGTTGGCAAATGGCACCTTGGTCTTGAGTCGCCGAACATACCCAACGACCGGGGCTTCGATTATTTTCATGGATGGCTGGGCGACATGATGGACGATTATTGGGCACATCGCCGGCACGATCTCAACTACATGAGGCACAATAATGAGGTAATTGACCCCAAGGGCCATGCCACTGATTTGTTTACCCAGTGGTCAGTTGATTATATAAAAAACCAGGCAAAAGATAGCAAGCCCTTCTTTTTGTATCTGGCCTACAATGCACCCCATTTTCCTGTGCAGCCACCTGCCGACTGGCTGGAAAGGGTAAAGAAACGTGAGCCCAACATTACCGACACACGTGCATCATTAGTGGCGTTTATCGAACACCTCGACGATGGCATAGGGAAAGTAATTCAGGCACTGAAAGAAAGTGGTCAGTATGACAATACCTTGATTATTTTCAGTAGCGACAACGGAGGCCACCTCCCAAGCGAGGCTAACAACGGACCGTTGAGAGACGGTAAACAAAGTATGTACGAAGGAGGGTTAAAAGTACCAACCAGCATGGGCTGGACGGGCAAAATAAAATCCGGTACTGTGTCAACCCAAATAAACCTAAGCATGGACCTCTATCCGACCTTGCTTGAAGTAGCCGGCGTAAAGGCCAACGAACCAATAGAGGGCAGAAGCTTTCTGTCGACTTTGCTTGGCGGGCCACCTCCGGCAGAAAACCGTGCGATGTATTTTACAAGGCGAGAAGGTGGGACCGACTACGGTGGATTGTCGAGCTATGCACTCAGACTCGGCGACTGGAAGTTGATTCAGAATAAACCTTACCAGCCCTTGGAGCTGTATAACATGAAGGAGGATCCAAAAGAACAGACGAATGTAATTGAAGAAAACCCTGATGTTTATAAGAAGCTTAATGCCTTGCTCATGGAGCATATCCAGCGGGGAGGTCAGGTGCCATGGCAAAAACCAATACCTAATAAATGAAAATGAGAAAAGTAGTTTGGTGGGGTGTTATAAAGCTCCCGGCATGATAAGTGGTGCCGGGACGCTTTATACACACTTTTAATAATCGTGACTACTTCAAAACTAACTTATAAACTGACTCTAATGGAAAATGAAAAAAGAAAAGTAGCAAACATCAAATGGTTATCGCTTATCCTTTTGATTGTGTCTTATGGTTATGTTGTTGCAGGCGAAAACAGAAAGGCAGACGGTCCCAAATTGCCAGCAAAACCCAATTTCATCATTTTGTTTGCCGATGACCTTGGTTATGGAGATCTCAGCTCCTACGGACACCCTACCATTCGGACACCCTACCTCGATCAAATGGCCAATGAGGGTCAGAAGTGGACCAACTTCTACGTCGGCGCCAGCGTGTGCACCCCGAGCCGTGCTGCCCTGCTTACAGGCAGGTATCCGGTCAGAAGTGGTATGGCCAGCCCTGTTCATAGGGTGCTTTTTCCTGATTCGAAGAACGGACTACCTGCCAATGAAATAACACTCGCTGAGCAGCTGAAAAGCGCAGGATACGCCACCGCTTGTGTAGGTAAATGGCACCTGGGTCACAAAGAGCAATATCTTCCTACCAGCCACGGGTTTGATAGTTACTATGGCATTCCCTACAGCAACGATATGGACAACGTTGTGCCATTTCGTGGCCCCTCCGGCTACATGGAGTTTTGGAAATCGGAAGCACGAAAGGATATCAACTCGTTTAATGTGCCTTTGATGCGCAACACCGAAATAGTCGAGCGCCCAGCCGAACAGCACACGATCACCAAAAGATACACCGATGAGTCCATCAAGTTCATGAAGGAAAATAAGGATAAGTCGTTCTTCCTCTATCTTGCCTACAACCTGCCCCATGTTCCTTTATTTGCGTCAAAAGATTTTGAGGGAAAAAGCCCGAGAGGGATATATGGAGATGTGGTCGAGGAGATTGATTTTAGTGTTGGTCAAATACTCAAATCCATTCGAGAGATGGGCCTTGCGGAAAACACGGTAGTCGTTTTCACCTCTGATAATGGCCCGTGGCTGATTATGAATGATGAAGGAGGAAGCGCAGGCTTGCTTCGCAACGGCAAAGGATCTACCTGGGAAGGCGGTATGCGTGAGCCATGTATATTTTGGTCGCCGGGTAATATCAAGCCTGGCATAGTTACTGGCATAGGCACCACCATGGACTTATACACTACCTTTAGCAAAATGGCCGGGGTTAAGATCCCTGCCGACAGGGTAGTTGACGGCGTCGATCTCACTCCGACCCTTCTGGAAGGGAAGAAAAGCCCTCGTGAGGACATGTTTTTCTACCGGGGAGATAAGCTTTATGCAGTAAGACTAGGCGACTTCAAAGCCCACTTTATCACTCAGGACGCCTATGGTCCCGATGTAATGGAACACAGCCCTCCGCTTCTCTACAACCTGAACATAGATCCCTCTGAACAGTATGATATTTCCGCTCAGAATCCGGATGTCATACAGCGGATAAATCAGGTTGTGAAGCTGCACAGTGAAAAAATGGTGAAGGGCGAGGACATGCTCAAAGACAGGGAAGGCACTGGATCAAAATAAATGAGCCCTTGAACGCGGTGTAATCGCCGTGTTCAATTTTACCAGATAGGGTGTCCCTTATCTGCCACGTAATGCTTTTTTAATGAAACGAATACTAAATATCGCGTTGGCAATCACTATTGCCTGCCTTGAGCCGTCGTTAGCAATTAAGTCATATGCCCGGCAGGGGGACGATCGGCCCAATATTGTGTGGATCGTTTGCGAAGATATAGGGCCTTACCTTGGAGCTTACGGATATAATGGCGTCAAGACGCCAAATATTGACCAGCTAGCCCGGGAGGGTGAGCTGTATACAAAAGCCTACACCACGGCTGGCGTATGCGCTCCGAGCCGGTCGGCACTGATAACAGGCATGTACCAGACCTCCATCGGCGCCATGCACATGCGTACATTAAACGCTAACAGTCCTGACAATACCCCGGTACCGTCCTATTCAGCTGTTATCCCACCATATGTTAAGTGCTTCCCTGAGTATTTAAGATTGGCTGGCTACTATACTACCAACAATGAGAAACAGGATTACCAGTTTGAAGCGCCCGTGACGGTTTGGGATGAAAACAGTGCGGCAGCATCGTGGAAAAATCGTGCACCGAAGCAGCCGTTCTTTTCCGTTTTTAATTTGGCAATTACGCACGAAATGAACCTGTTTGTTCTTGAAGATGAGCCATTTACAGTAGATCCCAAGGGTGTCTTGGTGCCGCCTTTTTACAACCAAACAGAAACAGCCGCAAAGGCTGTTGCCAGGCAACTCACCAATATTGAGAAAATGGACACTCACGTGGGAGAGATTATTGCCAAGCTGAAAGCCGACGGCTTGTATGACGATAGCTGGATCATGTTTTACAGTGATCACGGGGGAGCGTTGCCCTGGATGAAGCGTGAGCTTCTGGAACGGGGTACTCATATTCCGTTCATTGTGAAGTATCCTAAAGGTCAGAAGGCTGGTTCTGTGAATAATAATTTGATCAGTGCTGTCGATTTTGCACCAACAGTTTTGTCGATTGCAGGCGTGTCGATCCCAAATTATATGGAGGGGCAGGCGTTTCTGGGTAAACAAAGGGCCGAGTATTCACGGCAATATATTTTTGCAGCCCGAGACAGAGTGGCTACCCGATATGACAGGGTAAGGGCAGTGAGCGACGGACGGTTTAAATACCTTTACAATTACATGCCAGACCTGCCATACTACCAGGATCTCAACTATCGAAAGGCTATTCCGCTGATGAAAGAGATCCTGGAATTGCACGAAAAAGGACAATTGAATCCATTGATGAGCAAATGGTTCGGCAGCAAACCACAGGAAGAACTTTACGACACGGAAACAGACCCCGACGAAATCAAGAACCTGATTAACGACCCCGTCTATGCAGCCAAATTGCAAGAGATGCGTGCGGCATTTAACACCTGGAGTTCAGTTTCAGGTGATATGGGAAGCCTTTCCGAAAAGGAAATGTTAGCCTTGTGGTGGAGGGGTGAGGATTCAGCGCCACAGACGGCGGTGCCGGTTGTGATTCGAAGCGAAAGCGGTATAAAACTGCATTGCGACACCGAAGGAGCGTCGATGGGCTACCAGATAAAAAAACGTGGATCGTCAGCCAGTGCTTTATCTCATGAGATTCTGTCTTATGATTTTGCAAGCATGGGTGGCCGTGCAGGTAAAAACGGAGAATGGTTTTCGTCAGATCGGCCGTGGACGGTATATAGTGCTGATAACCCGATCACTTTATCACGAGGCGATACATTGACGGTGAAGGCAATGAGAATCGGTTTCCAGGAGTCAAGACTGACATATGTCGAACATGGAAATTAATTTTCCAACTCAAATAGGCATGGTACGATTTAGTTCAATCGTGTAATTAACCTTTATATTTTCAAAATGATGACGAACTTTGCATGATGAAAAATTTGACCTCCACTGCAAGACCTTTATACCTTGGCCTTTTTTGCGTGTTATTTGCCTCCTGTGACGACGGAAAGCCCGATAGGAATTCGCAAGGTGCTGCTTCACCTCCTTCAAATATTCCGGAGGAAATGGTCTATATCCCGTCTGGCTCCTTCACTATGGGTGGTAAGTCCGATCAGGCTTCACCCAATGAGTACCCTAACCATCAAGTAGAGGTTTCCGCCTTTTTCATGGATGAGCATGAGGTAACCAATGCACAGTTCAAAGCATTTGTAGATGTCACGGGTTATGTCACTATTGCAGAAAGAGCCATCGATTGGCAGGAAATGGCCAAGCAGCTGCCTCCTGGCACACCTAAGCCAGCGGATTCAATCCTGGCACCAGGCTCCCTTGTTTTTCGGGCAACTGAAGGCCCTGTCAACCTCAGAGACTACAGCCAATGGTGGGAGTGGGTGATTGGGGCCAACTGGCAGCACCCCGAAGGCACAGGGTCATCCCTTGAAGGGAAAATGAATTTTCCTGTTGTGCACATCGCCTACGACGATGCCCTGGCCTACGCTGAGTGGGCTGGTAAGAGACTGCCTACTGAAGCGGAGTGGGAGTGGGCCTCAATGGGAGGCCAGGAAGGAGTGAAATACCCCTGGGGCAATGAATCGGTCGAGACAGCCTTCACCAAAGCCAATTTCTGGCAGGGCTTCTTTCCCTACGATAACGAGGTAAAGGATGGCTTTTTTGGTGCTGCGCCGGTCAAGTCATTCCCAGCCAATGGCTATGGGCTATATGATATGGCCGGAAATGTATGGGAATGGTGCTCCGACAAATACCATGAAGAAGCCTACAAAATGGCTGAGGAGCAGGGTAAAGTGGAAAACCCTAAAGGGCCGGATGCCTTCTACGACCCCAACGAGCCCTATGCTGAAAAGCATGTGGTACGAGGAGGCTCTTTTCTGTGCAACGACAGCTACTGTAGTGGCTACCGTGTAGCCCGCCGTATGAGCTCCAGCCACGACTCCGGCCTTAATCATACGGGGTTCAGGTGTGTGAAGGATATTTAGAAAAATTAACTATTTGCCAGCTCTTTTTCGTAGTGAAGTAGGATAATATCGTTTGCTGCAAGGGGTAATTCGGCTATTGTCTCACCCTTCAAGTTCGCAAATTCAATTTCAAAGGCTGAACTGCTGTGAACCTCCACTACGGTTCCAACCTGCCCCGACACCAGACCAAACTCAGGCATATCTTTAACGAGAGCAACAGTGTCGAGTAGTTTTATTTTTGTTCTTTTCATTACCTATACTTTTAAGTAACAGGATGTGAGCTTTGGAAATTGTTCACTATTTGGAATTATCCAACCCGTAATTAGCAGTGCTTCTTTATCAAAGATACGTATATTGATTGGAACGGAATAGCGCCTACCATACTTGTCTGCTGACTTTTCATGAGCTTCAGATATAGCAATGCCGTCGAGAATTGCATTGATAAGTACTCCCACATCATCTTCGGTAAGGCTCAACACTGCTTCAAAAACCCTCGCTTTATATTTACCGGTAGGATGGCTTTTGTTTAAGCAATATTCCCGCTGCTTTCTTTCGGAAACAATTTCGTTTTTATGGTTAGGTAATAATTTCAGAGGAAAGTTAGTCATTGCTGATCTAATGATCTGATCCGGTTTTTTACCATAGTCGCACCAGGATTAATTTTCAGGTATCTTTCGTAATATTCCAGGGCCTTTTGCCGATCTCCTTTTTGGTCCCGGTATATGTCGCCGACTGTCAGATAAGCGGAGCTGCTTTTAGGATAGTTTTTAATATTCAAGAGGTAGCATTCAAGTGCCTTGTCGTATTCTTTTTGAACCATAAAGTTGTAGGCTACGACGTTAACGACTACTTCAGGAGGCAGAAACGAAAAATGGACATCTTCGGAGAATCGTTCAAAATGGGTTTTTAGTTTTGCTGCATCAGGGCTATCCGCTTCGATGTTGATGCGATATTTCTCAAAAATAAAATGGAGCCCATCCAACTCTGCGAAAAGTGGCACCGAACCATGGGTTTCAGTTTCGTATTTTTCATAGTTGAATCTAAGTCCCGATGCTCCAGATGTTTGCAAGGTCGTCACAATTCTATCGACAGCCCGATCTGTTGTTAAACGCTTTGAGCTGTTTCCATTGTTGCGATTGGACAGGCCTAAGAAGAATGACTTGTTAGCAAGTTTTGCTTGCATGGCCTCTTCTTCGAACTTTTTTATCACCATATTATCGTCCCATCCAACGGTCGGATCGATGGCGATAAAGGCATTGAACAGACCCGGCCGGGAGTAGGCTGAATAGAGCGCCAGCAAACCGCCAAGAGAATGCCCAACGAATAGTCTAAATGGAGCCGTGAGGTAAGTTTTGTCGATGTGAGGGATCAACTCTTTCTCGATAAAGTCTAGAAACTCCTTTCCGCCGCCAGTCGTCTTAGCCTTACTATTGGGTTTCTCCAACAATGAGTCATTGCTGGTTGGCGTCAAGTCCCGCCACCTGTCTGTATTGCCAATGGCAACGACTATCATTTGTGGAAGGTAGAAGGGTGACCTGGCATCAACAATGCCGCTTATACTATGAAAATGACTCTCACCATCCAGCACATACATCACTGGATAGCTCTTCGGATGGGATGATTTATTACTATACCCATCAGGAAGATACACCGCATAGTGCCGTTTTTCATTCAGGATTTTGGAATGAATAACATGCGATTTTCCGATAACAATATCAGTACCTCCCTCTTGCGCCAATGCCTTGATTGACACAAGCGTAATAAAAATGGATAAGAGAAGTTTCAAACTACCTGCTCACGCTTTAATTATTGCAGATGAAGATACTAAACATTTGATAAAGAGTTGTCTCTGAATTTACTTGAACTCCACCTCATACAAAAAAGCCAATTGCTTCTCCTGAACGCTTTGTGGAACCATGCTAAACAGCTTGTTACGCAACCCGGCTGCCCAGGGCTTTTCCCATTGAGCCACCCGGCCTATTCGCCATGAGTTTTCCACTATCTTTTTGGTTCGTGGCTTCCTGACCTTTTCGAACCGGCGGAACTTCTCCTCAATGCTTCCAGCGCCCTGCAAGATCGAGTAAAGAAACGCTGCATCTTCAATCGCCTGGCAGGCCCCCTGTCCCATATTGGGCGTGGTAGCGTGACCTGCATCGCCCGCCAGCAGCACCTTACCAAAGGCAAACTTATCGATCGGAGCAAGGTCAATGATGTCACCCCAGATGATGTCTTCCTGTGCCGCACTCTGGATCAGTTCTGCCACTGGTGCATGGAAGTCGTCGAAGTGCCATAGGAGGTTTCCTTTTTTGAAGTTGCGCACCGACAGATCATGTTGCCTTGCGTTGAGGCAGGCAAACCAGTAAATCCTATCATCCTTCAATGGAACGATGCCAAACCGTGCGCCTTCTCCCCATGTTTCTGAAGGCAGCTCTATCCGTTGTTTGGGTTGCGGAACCACAGCTCTCCAGCAGGTGTAGCCGGCATACCGTGGTGCCGACTTAGGTAAAAACTGCTTCCTTATTTGGGAGTGAATGCCGTCAGCGGCTATTAAAAAATCGCCGGAGGCTGAGGTTCCGTCAGTAAACTTTACTTCGACGCCAGATGCGCTTTCACTGCAGCTCTCCGCTTTTTTTCCGGTGACGAGTTTAGTTTTTTTAAGGTTTTTGAGTAATACTGCGTGCAGGTCGGCACGGTGAATAGCAAAGTTATCAACACCATATTTTTCGCTTATTTTTAGTGAATCTACCTGAGTAATGACTGCTCCTTTTTTGGTCAAGAGTTTTGCACTGGGAAGTAGCTGACCTGCAGCCAGTACTTCGTCCTTCAGGCCCAGGTGGTCAAATGCTTTGACTGCATTCGCTGCCAGACCAAGCCCGGCACCCACAGATTTGAACTCTGACGCTGCTTCATACACTTCTACTTCGTGCCCGAGCTTTTCCAGTGCGATGGCGGTCGTTAACCCTCCTATTCCGCCTCCTGCTATTACTGCCTTCATATTTTAATAATTTGGTTATGCAATTTTACGGCAAAGAGCAGTGCTGGAATTTTCCAAACCCGCCAAAGCACTTGCCAATCACGACAAAGTAGTTAAATTGACGCCCATGATGATATCAGCCAATATCGTGGGGCACCTGATGAAGAAAGTGGAAGTGGCGGGGTATGGCCATTTACTGCAAAATTCTACAGATTATACATCGGTGGGATTCTTGTCCACCACAGCCATGATACCCGCCGAAATGTTTTTTCGGATAATTGAACATGTCAATGCACACTATCCGGATGGACAAATGGCCTACGATATTGAGTACAAGCACTTTTCACTCGGACAAATTAACATGCTGGGGGCACTGGGTCAGCTAGTGCACGTAAGTCCTACCCTGGAGAATGTGTCGGAAGCTTTCTACAAATATTACGGAAAGCTAAATGGCATTTTTAGTCCGGCCGTTGAACGAAGGGGTGAGTATGTTGCTTCCAAAATTACAACTAGTAATCCTACCCTCTGGAAGCTACGTCCCTTTCAGGTAACTATCGAAATGTTCCTTTATGGAATGATGAGGATAGTGAAAGAGTGGTTCGATGCTGAGATTGCTGAGCCTGTTTCGCTTACCCTTCCTTACGAGTTACCAGGGCCTGAGCGGTCGGTAATGAGGAGGACTGTGGGTATTGACCCGTTGATGGGGGACGGTTGTTACCTGGTGTTCAAAGCGGATGTTTTCTTGCGACCCCTGCCGTTTGCCAACCTACAGCTATGGGAGCATTTGAAACAATACCTTGAGCAGAGCGCACAGCAAGACAAAGAATTGTTCAAGACTCAGCTTGAGGCCTATATAACGACTAACATCAAAAACACCCCCGACTTAAAAGCGGCAGCCGACCATTTCTCGTTGAGTGAGAGGAGCTTGCAAAGGAAGCTGCAAAGTGAAAAAACAGCCTTCCAGGGGGTGATTGACGAAGTGAGAAAAGATTTGGCGTGCCAACTGCTCCGCAACGACCGACTGAGCTTAAAAGAAATTGCTTTTGAATGTGGGTTCTCTGATCCCAACTCTTTCTTTAAAGCATTTAAGAAATGGACAGGGCTGACTCCTGAGCAATGGAGGGTGAGCCTATAGAGTTTTGCTGGGCTTTTCAAGCCCTCAAGTGTTGCCTGTTGAGGACAGGTTATGTAAAAAGAGTGTAAAAGAAGTGTCAAAAGGCCTTAACCATGTAACCATTTGATTGGAAGCGAGTAAATTTCAATAACTAATCAATCCCTTCCATGATCAAAAACTACCTCCTCATTGCATATCGCAACCTGCTCAAGCAAAAGCTTTTTAGTTTCATCAATATTTTCAGCCTCGCTATTGGGTTGGCGGCGTCCGTCGTCATCTACCTGTTTATTCAGGATGAAACCAGTTTCGATCAATTTCACTCGCTAAAGGAAAACATTTACCGGCTCGATGAGATTCAGAGCTTTCCTGGCACCAACACTCAAAAAGTGGCCTTGTCTATGCCAGGCATGGGGCCATTCCTTCAGCAGGATTTTCCCCAGGTGAAGCGGTACTCCCGGTTTAGGGGAAATGATAATATGCTGTTGGAGGTAGGTGAAAGGAAGATCAAAATTAAAATGGGGGCTAATGTGGACAGCACTTTTCTCCGGATGTTTGATTTTGGCGTGGTTGAAGGTGAAAGAGAAAATGCTTTGAACGAGCCACTCACCATGGTGGTAACCGAAGGGTTGGCCATGAAGCTTTTTGAGAGAAAAGAGGTGATGGGGGAGGTGGTCGTTTGGGGAGATAAATCTTACAAGATCACAGGCATTATGAAGGATGTGCCTGAAAACTCGCACCTGCAGTTTGAGGTGCTTATATCTATGGCTACTATGGTGAGAGACAATCCAGGGCTCAACACCGCTTGGGGGAGCAACTGGATGGTGACCTATCTTGAATTACATCCTGGTACAAACGTAGAGGAAATGTCTGCGGGCTTTAACGATTTTCTTCTCAAGCATGGTGGCGAAAACATTCTGGACTACTATAAGTTGTTTTTGCAGCCACTGACAGATGTGCATTTGGGTTCGATAGATATTGAGCACGACTACCACAATTACCGAAAATTCAATGGCGAGTACATTGGCACCTTTGAGCTCGTGGGAATCTTCATTCTGCTTATCGCCGGGGTGAACTTCACCAATCTGGTGACTGCCAGAGCCTCTTATCGCTTCAAAGAAGTGGGTATCCGCAAATCAATTGGAGCCAAAAAAGGCCAGCTCTTTTCTCAGTTCCTTACTGAGTCAACCATTTTGGCTTTCCTGGCGTTGATCCTGGCGCTGTTCCTGGATCTGCTCCTGATTCCTTTTTTGAATACGCTGATTGGAAGAGAGCTGAGTTTGCTTTCCTACCTTGGCCAACCTTCTTTTTTGGGAGGGCTTTTGGTGATTACGCTACTGCTGGGGCTGATCGGCGGCATTTACCCGGCGCTGTTCATGGCGTCGTTCAAACCCGTCAGCATCATTAAAGGTGGGAATGTGAAGACTGGGAAATCGTGGCTGGGAAACTCGCTCATAGTAGTGCAGTTTGGCCTGGCGCTGGCAATGATCGTGAGCACCTTCGTTGTTTTGCAGCAACTCAGCTTCATGCAAAACAAAGACATTGGCTTCGACAAGGATCACATTGTGCAGGTAAGCCTGAATGGGGATGCTAACAACAAGTTTGACCTGATCAAAACTGATCTGCTCTCACAGGGCAACATTCTTGGCGTAACAGCCTCTGGCCAGCGCCTGGGCAACAACTTTCACCAGTGGGGCTTTAAGTACAAGTCGGATTCCGGAGTAATGGACATCACACCCTCCAATGTGAATGTAGATTATGATTTCCTTGAAGTATTTGGGATTAAACTGAAGGATGGTAGAGGCTTTTCTAAAGACTACGCACAAGACAATGGCATGTCTTTCATCATTAATGAGTCGCTGGCCAAAGACCTGAACTTGTCGCAGCCGATAGGAGCAAAGGCTGGTCACGGGTGGTTCCACAATGATTCTCTTGGCACTATTATCGGAGTGACTGAAGACTTCAACTTCAATTCGTTACACTATGCCGTTAACACCCTTTCGATGGTGGTACACCCGGAATGGGGCTATCAGGAGATGTCAGTGAAAATCAACGGACAAAACATTGACGGAGCCCTTAAAGAACTGGACGAGGTGTGGACGAAACATGTCGGCAAGTTTCCACTGGAGTACACCTTTCTGGATGCACACTTTGAGGAGCTTTACCGCTCCGACAAACAAATGAGCGCCGTGGTGACTATCATGGGCGTACTGGCCATTCTTATCGCCTGTATGGGGCTGTTTGGTTTGGCTGCCATTACTACCGAAAGAAGAATCAAGGAAATCGGGATCAGGAAAGTGCTGGGTGCCTCGGTGTTCAATATCATGTTTGGGCTGAGCAAAAGCTTTGTCTTACTCATTCTGATAGCCTTTGTGATCATGACGCCGCTTGCATGGCTTTTCCTTGGTAAGTGGTTGGAGAACTTTGCTTATCACATCGACATCAACCCAGTGGTTTTTATCGTTTCGATGATGATTGCCGTCGCCATCGCCCTGGCGACCATCAGCTACCACACCCTCAAATCCGCCAAAGCTAATCCAGTGGATGCGCTGAGGTACGAGTAAGCGGGTGGGTTGCAGGCACTGAGGCTTATTGTACCGTCACTCCTGCGAATGCCGGAGTCTTTCAATTTTGCCCAAACCCGTCATCAAGGCGGCGGGCTCACAGCCGTCCAGCCTCCGTCCACTATCACAGTTTGCCCGGTTATTTGCCCGGATTGTGGTGAGAGAAAGAACAACGCTGCATTGGCAATATCAGCCACGGTAGCCGCTCTGCCGGTAGGAGTGATGGCATTCCAGGCACCCATGTAATCATCCTCCAGGGCCATGGTACGCTCAGTAATAGTAGCCCCTGGAGACACAGCATTTACTGTAATTTGATGTGGCCCCAGCTCAGCACCTAACGTCTTGGCCATAAACTGTATGGCTGCCTTTGATACACCGTAAGCCGCAAGATCGGGATGGTATTGATGGCCGGTAACCGACGACATCATCAAAATCCGGCCCTCCGACTTTTGTTTGATAAACTGTAGCGCTGCCTGTTGGGTCAGAAAGAAAGTACCTTGCAGGTTCACGGCACAAATCCTCTGAAAGTTCTCCACCTGATAATCTAAAAACTTACCAAAAGTGGTAATGCCAGCATTGGCAATGGCCATGTCCAGCCTGCCATACGTGCTTACAGCTTTGCCAATAAGCCCCTGGATCGTTTCGAGATTGCTGGAGTCGCCGGCGAAAGGCACACATTTGCCTCCTTCCTTGGTAATAGTGTCTGCGGCCTGCTTAGCTACCTTTTCATCAATGTCGTTGAGCACGACACTGGCACCTCTTTGGGTAAGCTGCCGGGCTATTTCGAAGCCGATGCCAATACCGGCACCGGTGATGATGGCTACTTTGTCTTTAAATAATTGATCCATTTCCAATGGGTGTTAATAGACGAAATTTTATCACAAACGAAATATCATGCTGAGTCTGTCGAAGTATAGTGTATTGAAAACACATTTTTTAGGGCGCTAAAACCGTCTTTGACAGGCTCAGACTGACATTCCTCATTACGCCCCTCCACGGGTGAAGACGGGCTTTTCTGATCCCTCCCTTTAGGGTCGGGGTAAAGGATCAGAGAAGATCGTGTCTAATGCGAATCCCGCTTCACCTCTTTGCCTGACTTACCTCTAAGGAAGTCGAGGTCGGTGCCCAGGTGCGACTGCTCCACGTGGTCGATGTAGAGCTTCACATAGCCACGGTCGTAACCCAGGTCAGGCGCTTTCCACTTCTTTTTCCTCTCGGCCAACACCGCATCCGACACATGCAGTTGCAGTTTTCTTTTAGGCACATCCAGCTCAATCAGGTCACCATTTTCTACCAGCGCCAAATTACCGCCCGCAGCAGCTTCAGGCGACACATGGAGGATAACCGTGCCAAAGGCAGTTCCGCTCATGCGTCCGTCGGAAATACGAATCATATCCGTTACGCCTTTGTCAAGCAATTTCTTCGGCATGCCCATATTGCCTACCTCCGGCATACCAGGGTAGCCCTTGGGACCAACGTTCTTCAATACCAGAATGCAGGTTTCATCCACCTCCAATGCCGGGTCGTCTATTTTGGCTTTGAAGTCTTCGATGTCTTCAAATACCACCGCTTTGCCTTTGTGTACCATCAACGCTGGCGTTGCGGCGTTGGGCTTGATAATGGCGCCATTTTCAGCCAGGTTGCCTTTTACCACGGCTATGCCAGAGTCCTTTTTAAAAGGTTTGGCAACAGAGGCAATCACCTTATCATTGAAATTTTCCGACCGGGCTACATTTTCGCCCATGGTCTTTCCGGTTACGGTGAGCGCATTCTTGTTGATCAAAGGAAGAAGCTCCTTGATGACAGCAGGCAAGCCACCAGCATAGAAGAACTCTTCCATCATAAACTGACCGGAGGGCTGTAGATTGGCCAGTAGCGGTATTTTGGAAGAGAATTTGTCAAAATCTTCCAGGTCGAGCTTGATGCCAGCACGGCCAGCGATTGCTAGTAAGTGAATCACAAAGTTGGTAGAACCCCCCACAGCAGCATTTAGCATGATGCTGTTTTCAAAGGCTTCTCGGGTTAGTATTTTGGAAACGACAAGGTCTTCCTTCACCATTTCCACAATCCGGCGGCCGCTCATTTGAGCCAATACTTTTCTTCTGGAGTCGGCAGCAGGAATAGCGGCGTTCTCTGGCAGGGTAAGCCCAAGCGACTCCACCATACAGGCCATCGTAGAGGCGGTGCCCATCACGGCACAATGGCCCTGGCTGCGACACATACAAGCTTCGGCTGTCATGAACTCATCCTGGCTCATTTCACCACGGCGGTTGGCTTCGCTGAAACGCCAGATGTCGGTGGTGCCAATGTCTCTACCACGGTACTTGCCGTTAAGCATAGGACCACCTGAAACGAAAATGGTGGGCAGATCAACACTGGTAGCACCCATGAGGATGGAGGGCGTTGTTTTGTCGCAGCCACCCAACAGCACCACGCCGTCGATGGGGTTAGCCCTGATGCTCTCTTCTGCATCCATGCTGGCAAGGTTGCGGTAAAGCATGGCAGTGGGTTTGATCAGTGTCTCGCCGAGCGACATCACTGGAAACTCCAGCGGAAAGCCGCCAGCTTCCCAAACCCCCTTTTTTACCGACTCGGCCAGGTCTCTGAAGTGGCCGTTGCACGGTGTCAGCTCCGACCAGGTGTTACAAATGCCAATAACGGGTTTTCCCTCAAACTCATCATGAGGTGTGCCCTGGTTCTTCATCCAGGCTCTGTAGATAAACCCGTCTTTTCCCTTTTTGCCAAACCAGTTCTGGCTGCGTAATTTTTTCATGTAAGTAAGTAATTGTAGGTGTTTTTTCTTCTTCTATATAATGACTTCCTTTTTGGGCTTTTCAATATTCTTCTCTAGTTCCGCCTGTAGTCGGGCAGGTTTTCTGTTCCCAACTTCCGTCTCCTGACTTCGGTCTTCCGTCTCCCGTCTTCTAACTTCCATCTCCTATCTCCTGACTTCTGTCTCCCGCCTCCCGTCTTCTAACTTCCTTCTCCCGTCTCCCGTCTTCTAACTTCCGTCTTCTGTCTCCTGTCTCCCAACTTCCG
Organism: Imperialibacter sp.; assembly: GCF_040222815.1. GTDB lineage: Bacteria > Bacteroidota > Bacteroidia > Cytophagales > Cyclobacteriaceae > Imperialibacter. The sequence continues at coordinate 45,551 of NZ_JAVKCH010000009.1, forward strand.
TCCCCTATCTTCTTCCTTCCTCCTCAATACGTCGCTCTTCCTCCGCTAATATCAAAAACAAACCCAGTGTTAAAGCTTGCCTCTTTCGATACGATCCAGCAGGAGAGGGCCGACACTTCTTCGATGGTGCCCATGCGCTTCATGGGTATTTTATCGGTCATGTATTTCAACATTGCGGGGTCGGTGTTTTCATTAAACTCCGTAGCAATTACAGCTGGGGCAATGCCGTTTACGGTGATGCCCGATTCAGCATATTCTTTTCCAGCACCTTTCACGAGGCCAATCAATCCTGATTTACTTGCCGCATAGCCCATCATGCCAGGGTTACCTTCTTTACCACCAATGGAGGTCACGTGAAGAATTCTGCCATAGCCTGCCTTTAGCATGGGAGCGATGGCATGCTTGGTAAGCAGAAACGCACCTCGCAGGTTGATAGCAATCACCTTGTCGAATATGTCGGTGGTGTAGTCGCCAATTTTCACATTGGTTTCGCCCACAATACCAGCACAGTTGACCATCACATCTAACCGACCGTTTGCAGCTACCACTTTTTGAACAAGGGCCTGTATTTCTTTTTCAGAGGTTACATCCACTATTTCTCCGGATACCTTCAATCCATTGCCTGTAAGTTCCTTTACAGTGGCATCCAATTCTTTCTGGAGTACATCCAGTATCACAACTGTTGCACCTTCTGAGGCCAATCTTTTAGCTACTCCTTTACCAATGCCCCTGGCTCCGCCAGCGACAATGGCTACCTGATTTTCAAATCTTTCCATGTAATATTAAACTTAAGATTTTCCTCGCTATATGCATAACCACTTTGCACAGATAGCTTGAAAAGCATAAAAAAAACCCGAAACATTGTGCTTCGGGTTCTCAATACTTCGGGCTACGAAGGTTTTTACTTTAAATCACTGAAATCGAAATCTTCCAGGAATTTGGTGGTGAACTTGCCTGACTTGAATTTAGGGTCGTCCATCAGTTTAATATGGAATGGAATGGTGGTTTTAATTCCCTCAATCACAAACTCCGACAAAGCTCTTTTCATTCTCGTAATCGCTTCCTCACGGCTTTGGGCCGACACAATGAGCTTGGCAATCATGGAGTCGTAGTTAGGTGGAATGGTATAACCAGCATATACGTGACTGTCCACTCTCACACCGTGCCCGCCTGGTAGGTGAAGGTTTGTTATTTTACCCGGGCTTGGACGGAATCCGTTTCCTGGGTCTTCAGCGTTGATTCTGCACTCCATTGAGTGAAGTTTTGGGAAGTAGTTCTTGCCGGAAATAGGCACTCCCGCAGCGACCTGAATTTGCTCTTTGATCAGGTCAAAATCTGTTACCTCCTCGGTGATTGGGTGCTCCACCTGAATCCTGGTATTCATTTCCATGAAGTAGAAATCTCCATGCTTGTCCACAAGAAATTCAATGGTACCCGCTCCTTCATACCCTATCGCTTCGGCACCAGCAATGGCCGCAGCACCCATTTTTTCTCTCAGCTCCTGAGAAACTATAGGAGAGGGGGTTTCCTCCACCAGCTTTTGGTGACGACGTTGTATTGAGCAATCTCTCTCCGAAAGGTGGCAGGCCCTGCCTTTACTATCTCCAACAATTTGAATTTCTATATGGCGTGGTTCTTCAACAAATTTTTCGAGATAGAGGCCATCGTTCCCAAAGGCTGCGGCAGATTCCATTCTGGCATCATCCCAGGCTTTTTGAAATTCTGACTCTTGTTTCACCAGGCGCATACCCCGGCCACCACCGCCGGCAGTAGCCTTCAACAGCACCGGATAGCCTACTTCGGCGGCCAATTTTTTGCCCTGTGCCACCGAGTCTAACAGACCCTCAGATCCGGGGATAATAGGCACACCAGCCTTTTTCATGGTATCTTTGGCAGTGGCTTTGTCTCCCATTGAGTTGATCATCTCGGGACTGGCGCCAATAAATTTGATGCCATATTCCTGACAAATGCGTGAAAATTCAGCGTTTTCAGAAAGGAAACCATAGCCGGGGTGAATGGCATCGGCATTGGTGATTTCAGCCGCTGAAATCAGATTGGGCATTTTCAGGTACGACTTGGCACTTGGCGGAGGGCCTATGCAAACTGCCTCGTCAGCAAATCTAACGTGAAGGCTGTCTTTGTCGGCTGTGGAATAGACGGCCACCGTTTTAATACCCATCTCCCTACAGGTTCTTATGATCCTCAGGGCGATTTCTCCTCTATTGGCTATTAATATCTTTTTGAACACAATGATTTGGGTTTATCCTGACAAATAAATATGACTTCAATATTCCTCAAATGCTGGCCTTACGAGGGGTCAACTAGGAATAATGGCTGATCATATTCTACCGGACTAGCGTTGTCTACCAATACCTTCACGATGGTTCCGGAAACTTCAGATTCGATTTCATTGAAGAGCTTCATGGCTTCAATAATACAAACTGGTTGCCCTGACTTCACTTTGTCCCCAACCTTTACAAATACGTCAGTTTCAGGATTAGGGGAGCGGTAGAATGTACCGATCATCGGAGACTTGATAGTGAGGTATTTGCTTTCGTCATTGCCAGATTTTGGTGCAGGTGCTGCCGGAGCCGCTGCTGCGGGCGCTGGGGCTGCTGCTACAGGAGCAGGTGCTGCTGGCATATGCTCCACCATGCGGGGTGCGTCGCTATTGCGCTTTACTTTGATCTTGAACTCTTCTGTTTCGATATTGACTTCCTCAAGTCCGCTTTTGGAGATAAAATCGATCAGATCCTGAATTTCTTTCGCTTTCATAGGTTCGTTTTTATTGGGCCTCGACTGCTTTTCTGCCATGGCTAATAGATTTTGTTGGGTTAACCAATAACTAAATTAGTGGAATATTTTCGAAATTCCCGCCGTACATGGAATAGCTGCTATTTCACTCTTTCGTAGTATTCGCCTGTCCTTGTATCGATTCTTATTCGTTCGTCCTGATTGATAAACAGCGGCACTTTTATGTTGGCACCGGTTTCTATCGTAGCTGGTTTCAGCGTGTTAGTGGCCGTGTCTCCTTTAAGACCGGGCTCTGTGTAAACGACCGTCACTTCTACGTGTGCGGGTAACTCGCAAGACAGTGGCGTTTCGGTTTCAGCATGCACCAGAATGTCGACACCCTGCCCATCCATCAGGAATTGCGGGGCACTGATCATCTCTTCCTGAAGAATTACCTGCTCAAAAGTAGAGCTGTCCATGAAGTTGTACCCCAGATCATCTTTATAAAGAAACTGATGAGGCCGGTTCTCAACTCTTGCGGTCGTAATTTTCACGCCAGAGTTGAAGGTGTTGTCAATCACTCTGCCGGTTTTTATGTTTTTGAGCTTGGTACGGACAAAGGCAGGTCCTTTCCCGGGTTTCACATGTTGAAACTCGGTAATGACATGAAGTTCGCCGTTATACTCAATACACAGACCGTTTTTAAAGTCAGCGGTAGTTGCCATAAAATATTGTCAATATTGATGTTGAAGCTATTATTTAGAATCTTCAGAATCGTAGGACCATTTAACATAAACCGATCCCCAGGTAAACCCACCACCAAAAGCGGCTAGAACCAGATTGTCCCCTTTTTTCAATTGTTTTTCGTAATCCCACAGGCACAGAGGAATGGTGCCGCTTGTAGTGTTGCCGTATTTTTGAATATTGAGCATCACCTTCTCTTCGCCAACTCCCATTCGTTTGGCTGTAGCATCTATTATACGTTTGTTGGCCTGGTGAGGTACCAGCCAATCTACATTTTCCGATGTAAGGCCATTTCTTTCCATGATTTCTGCGGCTACTTCAGCCATATTGGTCACGGCAAATTTGTAAACGGTAGCGCCTTCCTGATATACGTAGTGTTCGCCTGCAAGCACCGTTTCTGCCGAGGCTGGTTTGCGGCTTCCGCCTGCTTTCATGTGCAAAAATGGTTCTCCTGAGCCGTCTGAGTGAAGAACAGCGTCTATGATGCCTGTGCCATCAGTTGTTGGCTCAAGCATCACCGCTCCACCGCCATCGCCAAAAATAATGCAGGTGGTTCTGTCAGAGTAGTCAATGATGGAGGACATTTTGTCGGCCCCAATCACGATTACCTTTTTGTATTTCCCTGTTTCGATAAACTGTGATCCTGTGGTGAGGGCGAAAAGAAACCCCGAACAAGCGGCCTGAATATCGTAGCTGAAAGCATTTTTTATTCCCACCGCATTGCAAATGATATTGGCCGTGGCGGGAAATAACATATCAGGAGTAGTAGTGGCGCAGATCACCAGGTCTACTTCCGAAGGGTCGGTGTTGGTCTTTTTTAGCAAGCCCTTCACAGCCTCAATGCCTATTACAGAAGTTCCCCGATCTTCGCCTTTCAGGATGTGCCTTTCTTTGATGCCGGTTCTGGAGGTGATCCACTCGTCTGTGGTTTCTACTATGGTTTCCAGCTCTTTATTGGTCAATATATAATCTGGAACATATCCTTGAATCCCCGTTATTCCTGCCCGGACTTTGGTCATATTAGTAGTTGTTTAATCTCCGAAGGCGACCTTTATTTTTTGGTAAAAATTGGTTTCCGCCATTCGGTATGCAAGTAAAATCATGTTTTTAATTGCCTCAGGGCTGGAGGCATCGTGGCCAACGACCACATTCCCATTAACTCCCAATATAGGACTTCCTCCAACGGCTTCGTAATTAAACCTTGCGAAAAAGTTATCGAGAAAATTACGTTTCTTCAGGAGGTCATAAAAAGCCTCAATCATTTTGGACACCACATTGCCAGTAAAACCATCGCAAACTATCACGTCAGCCTTATTGTTAAAGAGGTCACTGCCGTCAATATTTCCAATAAAGTTGACTTTGGAGCTGCCGCTGTATAGCTGGTAGGCCGCCTGGGTAAACAGTGTCCCCCTTCCTTCCTCTTTACCAAGGTTCATCAGCGCTACTCTGGGGTTTTCGACGCCCATCATGTGCGTAGCATAAATTGAGCCCAGTTCACCGAATTGGAGGAGCACGTCTTGTCGAACGTCGGTATTGGCTCCGATGTCAAGCAGTAGTGCATACCCACCGTCTTCTTTTGGTACAAAACCAGCCAGGCCAGGCCGAATCACGCCTTCAATAGGCTTGATAGAAAAAAGGGCTCCCATTTGCATGGCTCCGCTGTTACCGGCCCCGCAAAATGCCCGTATTTCCTTATTTTTCAGTAAATGAAACCCCTCGGCAATGCTTGAATGCTGCTTTTGAGCCAGGGCCTTGGTAGGAGGCTCATCGATGCCAATAACCTCAGGAGCGTGGTGAAGCTCAAATAGTTGATGGGAGATTTGAAGTTTTTCGCATGACGCCTGAATAACGCTTTTATCGCCCAGAAGAACCAATGAATCGGCTTCAGTAAAGGACTTCAGGGCTTGGGCTGCTCCAATGACAACATGATCAGGGGCAAGATTGCCTCCCATTGCGTCAACAGCTATTTTCATGCACGATGTGTTGGTTTGGAACCAAAAGAGGGGTTAGCTTATGCCAACACCTCTTTTTCCATGATCACTTTGCCTTTGTAGTAAAGCTTGCCTTCAAGCCAGAAAGCTCTGTGTGGCAGGTGAAATTCCCCTGTGGTAGGGCATACCACGTAGCTTTTGGCTTCAGCTTTATAGTGAGTCCTTCTCTTATCACGTCTGGAGGTCGAATGTCTTCGTTTTGGATGTGCCATTTTTACTTCGTATTAACAATTAATTGTTTCTAAATTTTTTCAGCGCCTCCCAGCGTGGATCGACGTTTTCTTCTGTGTCGTCGTCTTGCTCCGGTTCGGCAGAGGTTTGATAGATCAGCGACCCTTCAACCTCAAAGTCTTCGTCCTCTTCAGTGACCAATTCCGGATGAAGCTTTTTCATCGGAACATCTACCGAAATGAACTCATATATATATTGGGCGACATTCAAATGCTGTGTTTCTCTGGGAATCACCACAACGTCATCGTCCAATTCAGCAAACTCGTCTCCAAACTTAATGATCAACTGCTGCCTAATCTCCAACTCATAGTCGAACGGGCGCAGACTTCTGTCGCATGTAAGCTCGACCGAACCTTCAACCTCGAATGACAAAGTCATCATTGTCTCCGATTTCAAAAGCTCAACGTGAGCACTTCCCTTGCCTTTTTCAATCAATGACCCTTCGAATGCCTCAAACAATTGATTGTCAAAGCTGAAGTCAAATGAATGCTGGTCAAGAGAAAGCCCCTGAATCTCTATTTCAAACGGTTTTAAGGGACTTTTTGCCATCTCAAACTCACTCTGTATTCAATAAAGACCGCAAAGATATGAATAAAGCCGTAATTAATAAAACGACGTTCACGAATTAAATAGAAAATATATCGCACTTACTTAGAACGGTTTCTGACACCTGTTTAGTTTTTGCTGAGGCCTATATAAAAGCTGCAGGGCAATCAAGTCATCAAAACTCAGTCTTCCGTTTCTTCGCCAGCGTTCATTCTCCGCTGTTTCACAATGTCTGCGGCCATGAAGATAGCTTCTCTCATAGATGATTCTGAGGCTTCATTTTTCCCCACAAGACTGTAGGCGGTGCCGTGGTCAGGAGAAGTGCGAACAGCAGGTAGACCTGCCGTGTAGTTAACGCCGGTTTCAAAGCAGAGGGTCTTAAACGGAATCAACGCCTGGTCGTGGTACATGGCCAGCACGCCGTCATATTTTGCATGCATCAGGGTGCCGAAAAATCCATCTGAGGGGAACGGGCCAAAGACAAGATTGCCCTTGTCTTTCCATTCTTTAAGCACTGGCGAAATCACATCTCTTTCTTCGTTACCCAGTAAGCCATTTTCCCCGGCATGAGGGTTGAGCCCAAGCACGGCTATTCTGGGTTTTTTGATGCCAAAGTCATTTTTAAGTGTACTGTCAAGTACAGAAAGCTTCTTCAGGATGAGTTCTTTCCCTAGTGCTGAAACCACTGCTTTCAATGGGATGTGGCCGGTGACAAGACCAATTTTCATTTTATCGCCAGCCATCAACATCAGGTGATCCTTTACGCCAAAAGTCTCAGCCAGGTATTCGGTGTGTCCCGGAAATTTAAACTCTTCACTTTGGATATTATTCTTAGAAATAGGTGCTGTCACAACTGCGTCAATCTTTCCGTCTTTTAAATCGGCGACTGCCGCCTTTAGGGAAAGAAATGCATACTTACCTCCTGTCTCATTTTCTTCCCCCATTTTGATCTCTACAGTTTCATCCCATAGGTTGTAAACATTTACTTTTCTATGAAAGAGCTGGCCCAGGTCCTTAATTTGGTGGTAGTTGAAGTCGCTCAGGTCGAGCGCCTTTCTGTAATAGGACACAACTTTGGAAGAACCATAGATGACGGGCGTCATAAACTTCAAAATCCTGCTGTCTTCAAGGGCCTTTATGATGACTTCAGGACCAATCCCATTAATATCTCCAAGGGTGATGCCAACAACAGGTTTATTTTTCTTTGACTTATCCATCCGATTTATCCTACAAAATTTCAGTTATTTGGCCTGCGTTTGGGTTTTCCATTCAGGGATTGAGTAATGTGTAACCTTTCCACACAGGAGGCGCAAATTAAGGGATTTTACCTTCTTTAAAAAAATGGACAGAGTTAGACCCAAAAAGCATCTAGGGCAGCATTTTTTGAAAGATCAGAACATTGCCAGAAAAATTGCCGAGTCGTTAACGCTTCATGGCGACTACAAAACGGTGCTCGAAGTGGGGCCCGGCACGGGCGTGCTCACACAGTTTCTGATTGATAAGAAGGAATTTCAATTATATGTGTCTGAAATAGACAAAGAGTCGGTGGCCTACCTGCAAAAGCACTTTGCTTCGCTGGAGGGTAGAATAACCGATGGCGACTTCCTGAAAATGGACTTGGAGGCTATTGCACCTGGCCCGCTAGCTGTCATCGGAAACTTTCCTTATAATATAAGTTCACAGATATTTTTTAAGGTGCTTGATAATCGCCAAAAGGTGCCGGAAGTGGTGGGCATGATCCAGAAAGAGGTGGCGGTACGCATAGCCGGGAAGGAGGGTGGCCGAGACTATGGTATTCTCAGCGTACTTTTGCAGGCTTACTACGATATAGACCTTCTTTTCACTGTGCCTCCGGGTGTTTTTCATCCGCCGCCAAAAGTGAATTCAGCGGTTATCAGGCTGAAGAGAAACAAACGAGAGCGCTTGCCATGTGACGAAGATCTTTTTAGGAAAGTGGTGAAAACAGCCTTCCAAAAGCGACGCAAAACGTTGCGGAATGCACTTAAAGAACTAACTTTGCCGACTGAATTTGAAGTAAACCCCATACTTCAGAAGCGGGCGGAACAATTGTCGGTTGAAGATTTCTTCGAACTTACTTTATCTCTGGAAAAAGCATGGAAGCACTCATCCAATTCGAGCTAAGCAAAGAGTACCTCGAGAGGTTCCAGGGAGCGCTCGATGAGAAAGATGAGCAGTTCATCAAGGCATCACTCGACGGCGTCAATCCTGCTGACATTACCCAACTTCTCTACGAGTTCGACACTGAGGAGTCCAAATACGTTATCGACCTTCTCGAGAAGCAGATCAGCGCTCAGATCATTAACGACCTGGATGAGGACACCAGGACTGAGTTCCTGGGAGCATTCACAGTAACAGAGATTTCTTCCTTTCTTGATTTCCTTGATTCGGACGACTGCGTAGATATTTTGATGGAGTTGTCGCTCCAAACCAGGGAAGAGGTCGTTGCACTCATTCGTGACGAACAAAAGGCAAGGCATATTCAGGAACTGCTCCACTACGACGAAGATGTAGCGGGCGGTTTGATGGCCAAAGAGCTTATCAAGTGCAATCTCAACTGGACTATTCGTCAGTGTATCGACGAAATCAGAAAGCAGGCCGAAACGGTGCAGAAAATCTATTCTGTGTATGTAGTGAACAACACGGGAAAGCTGATCGGCAAGGTGTCGTTGAAGAAAATCATTATTGCCGAAGACAGCGCAAAAATTGCGGACATCTACGACGATGACATAGTGTCGGTTGCCACCCATATGGACGAAGACGAGGTGGCATCCATTATGCGGAAATATGACCTGGAAGCTGTGCCTGTTATTAACGCCAAAGGCAGGCTCGTAGGCCGAATCACCATTGACGACATTGTGGATGTGATGCAGGAGCAGGCCGAAGAAGAACGGCAGCTGATGGCTGGTATCTCCGATGATGTTGAAGAAGATGACAGCGTTTGGAAGCTTTCGAAAGCCCGGTTGCCGTGGCTGATCATAGGCATGGTTGGTGGGTTGATGGGAGCCAGGTTTATAGGGCTTTTTGAGGGGGATATTGCACTGATCCCCGCCGTTGCTTTTTTCATCCCGCTGATAACGGCCACCGGAGGCAACGTTGGTATACAGTCGTCGTCCATTGTCGTTCAGAGCTTGGCAAACCCCAATGTTTTTGCAGAATCTATGGCCAGGAGGTTAGTTAAAGTACTCACAGTGGCCGTGCTCAATGGGCTTATTCTTGCATTGCTGGTTTTTGGATCCGTCATACTTCTTTACAAAGAGGAATTTTTAGCCATCACAGTGAGTATTGCCCTTTTCAGTGTGGTGCTGCTGGCTTCATTTATGGGCACAATCACACCAATTATATTGGACAAGTTTGGCATTAACCCTGCGCTCGCTTCAGGCCCCTTCATCACTACGGCAAACGATTTACTTGGTTTAGGGGTTTACTTTACGGTGGCCAACTTACTTTACGGAATATTTTAAGAGATATGTTGAAGTCTGTATTGATCGTGGATGAAATGCACCCCAGCATAGTTCCGCTTCTGGAAAGTGAAGGGTACAAGGTGGACTATGAACCGCAAATAACCGCTGGTGAGGTGCTGGACAGGGTAGCTGATTATTCTGGCCTTGTTGTGCGTTCAAAGCTTGTGATCAATAAGCTTTTCCTCGAAAAGTGTGTGAAATTGGAGTTCATAGCCAGGGCCGGTGCTGGTATGGACCAGATCGATGTGAAAGCAGCAGAAAGCAAGGGTATTTACTTGCTAAATGCACCGGAAGGTAACCAGGATGCACTGGCGGAGCACAGCATAGCCATGCTGCTGACACTATTCAACAACTTGTTGGTGGGCGACGGTCAGATAAGAAGCAAAGTGTGGGACCGTGAAGGCAACCGGGGCTATGAATTGAAAGGGAAGACAGTTGCCATCATTGGCTTTGGTCATATGGGCGATGCATTTTCAAGGCGGCTTACCAGCTTTGGGTGCAAGGTCATTGCCTACGACAAATTCAAAAGAGGTTTTAGCAATATGCGTGTTGAAGAAGCATCCATGATTGAGGTGTATGTTGAAGCCGATATTGTTAGTTTGAATGTGCCTCTCACTGCGGAAACCAGGCAAATGGTCAATGCAGAGTTCATTGAGAGGTTTCAGAAACCGATTTGGCTGTTGAACACTTCAAGAGGCGAGGTTGTCGTTCTCAAGGATTTATTGAGTGGTCTTAAGTCTGGTAAAATAAGAGGCGCAGCCCTTGACGTGCTGGAGAATGAGAAGCTTCACACTTTTACCCCAGAGCTGGAAAGCACATTCGGTGAATTAGTGCAGATGAGAAATGTGCTTTTCTCGCCTCATGTGGCAGGTTGGTCGTTCGAGTCTTACGAAAGAATCAATCAGGTGCTGGTTGAAAAGATTCGTAAATTGAAGCTCAAAGAAACCAAAACCCCAAGCACTTCGTTGTAAAGCATGGTCTCTGGTTTGCAGGTTTAGGGGATAAATCTTTATATTTGCATCCTAGATCAATATATGTTTCAAGCTCCGACGGAGTTGAATTAAAATCTTGATATATTTGATATCACACGCTTCAACTACTATGAATAAAGTTTATAATAGTTGTTTGTGACGTTTAGTCGATCATCAGTAAAAAATCATTAATTGTAACGGTCTCCAATAGGATTTACCTGGCGGGCCGTTCTTTTTTATTTAATAGCACACTGTATGTCTAATTTATCTTATTACACAGAGGAAGGACTCAAAAGACTCAAGGACGAGCTGAATGAGTTGAAAACGAAAGGAAGAGCTGATATGGCCCGCCAAATAGCTGAGGCCAGAGACAAAGGTGACCTGAGCGAAAACGCTGAGTATGATGCTGCAAAGGATGCTCAGGGCTTGTTGGAGTTGAAAATTTCGAAGCTTGAAGCGATTGTCGGTAATGGCCGGGTAATAGACGAAACCAAGCTGGATACTTCAAAAGTGGCTATTCTGTCGAAAGTAAAAATTAAAAATAAGAAAAATGGAGCGGTGATGACCTACATGCTTGTGGCAGAGGAAGAAGCTGACCTGAAAGCCAGCAAGATTTCGGTTAAGTCACCCATAGGAAAAGGGCTGCTGGGAAAGAAGCTTGGCGAAACAGCCATGGTGGAGGCTCCAGGCGGGAACATTGAATTCGAAATTGTAGATATTGCTATCTAACAACTCGCACGATGGCTTCTATTTTCACCAAAATCATCAATAGAGAAATACCAGGTCATATAGTGCTCGAAGACGAGCACTTCATTGCTTTTTTGGATATCAATCCACTGGTAATGGGTCACACATTGGTGGTGCCTAAAAAAGAAGTGGACTACATTTTTGACAATGACGATGAAACCTTGTCGGGGATTCTGGTATTCGCTAAAAAAGTTGCCAAAGCTATCGATAAGAGTATTCCTTGCAAGAGAGTAGGCGTGGCTGTTATTGGTATTGAGGTGCCCCACACCCATGTGCATCTGGTCCCCCTTAATAGCATGCGAGACATCAATTTTCTGGAGCCCAAATTGCAGCCAACCCAGGAAGAACTGGCTGCCACGGCAGCAAAAATCAAAGCAGCTCTATAACGTGCTTCTATCTGGCTTAGCCAGGTTTTAAGCTCCCTTCACTCTTCCGGGGTTGTCAGAAATAAAAGATTTCCAACTTTTATTTTTGGGCCCGGTGTCGCCACCCTGGAAATGGTGGCATACGGCTACCGCCAGTGCGTCTGTTGCGTCTAATAGCTTTGGTGCTTCGTTAAAACTGAGGAGCGTTTGCAGCATTTTAGCTACCTGTTCCTTTGAAGCATTTCCATTGCCCGTTACCGACTGCTTTACCTTTTTGGGCGCATATTCAAAAATCGGTATTTCACGTGCCAATGCTGCGGCCATGGCCACACCCTGCGCTCTTCCAAGCTTTAGCATCGACTGGATGTTTTTACCAAAAAAGGGAGCTTCCAACGCTACCTCATCGGGATGAAACTCCTCTAAGACAGACGTTATTCTTTCGAAAATTTTCTTCAGTTTCAGTTCATGACCTGAGTACTTGCTCAGGTGAATCACACCAAACTGCAACAATGTTAGTTTGTTTCCCTGCACCATAATGACCCCATAGCCCATAATGCTGGTGCCTGGGTCAACCCCCAAAATGATTTTTTCTTTTACAGTCTTGTTCAAACCTGCTGTAGCTTTTGCGATAAGCTTATTTAAAATTTGGGTGATGCTACATAAATCCTCCCTAAATTCAAACCCGGATGTTGGCTATTGATATTTTCGGGATCATTGCTGCTGTGGGTGTTGTCATATACAGCATGTTCATAGCTTATTGCTGGAGCAAGTGGAAACATGTTCCCACTGCGCCAGAGACTACGGGAACGACTGGCAATCTATCAGTATCAATTGTTATTGTGGCCAGAAACGAAGCAGCGTCCATCGTGTCACTTCTGGGCAACATCAAAGCTCAAACTTATCCCGACGATCTCCTGGAAGTGATTTTAGTCAACGACCGGTCTGACGATGACACAGTAGAAAAGGCTGAGAGTTTTGCGGCAGACGCCGATCTGGCTTTCAGAACTATTCACCTCGAAGCCACAGTTGCCGAAGGGAGCCGAAAAAAGCAGGCAATAAAGGCAGCAGCAGCTTTATCGACAGCAGACATACTTGTATTGACTGATGCTGATTGCAACGTGCAGCCGAATTGGGTAGCCTCTCACATCAACTATTACACACGTTATGAGGAAGCAAAGCTGGTCTTTGGTGCATTTTGCTTTAAAGGCAGAAACTGGGCGTCTGCGCTGTTGAACCTGGAGGCAATGTCGCTGACGGGTGTCGCCGCCATCACCAACCTGATCCAAAAACCAACCATGTGTAGTGGCGCTAACTTATCCTATAGGCGTGAACTCATACAAGAGCTCCATCCTTTTGACAATAACCAGCAAATTGCTTCTGGCGACGATGAGTTTATGTTGCATGCGGTGCAAAGAAAGTATCCGAATGGCGCTTTTTACAATAAAGATCAAGACTCACTTGTTTCAACTGATAGACCGGCATCACTGAGAGCCTTGTACCACCAGCGAAGACGCTGGGCGGGCAAGTGGAAGACCTACACTGTTCCGTGGCCTCGCCAGCTGGCCGTAGCTGTGGTGGCGGGCAACCTGGGCTTCATCTGCCTTTTTAGCCTTTTCTTAATTTCAATGAACCCAGTCTTGCTTATCCCAATCGCCGTAAAATGGCTGGCAGAGTTTGGTTTCAGCCGAAAAATCAGTCGAAACTTCAACCTGAGTGGGCTGGGGCAGTACTTTCTTCTCATGGAAATTATTTACCCATTTTATGCCGTATTTTTTGCTATAGCTTCTAATTTTGGAGAATATCACTGGAAGGGAAGGGTGTATCCATGAGTGACCTGGAGTTTGATGTATTGGACGAGTTGTATTTCGTAACGCACTTCAAAGAATTGAAGAACGCAACCAACCTGTCAGTGGAAAACCTTAAGTCTACCCTCACCGATTTGTACCGTAAGGGATGGTTGAAAGTTTATGAAAGTGTAGCTGCTGAAATATCGGATCAGCAAATCAACTTGGATCACAACTTTCAGAACTACTTTTATCTGGCCAGCAAGGAAGGCCTGCTCGCTCACAATGGGCGCTAATAGGAGTAAAAATGGAGTCTGTAGTTACGCAACAAGATCTCAAAGAGCTGGAACTGAATTCTTTGCTCGAAATCACTCAGGCTATCAACAATAACCTGGCGGAAGCCTCTTTGTACAAAATCTACCATTTTACCCTTCTCGGAAACCTCAAAGTAAAGAAGCTTGCGCTGTATGTGATGGAGGACGAGTGGGACTGCAAGCTCAGCTTTGGTGTAGGCAATAAAAAGATTCCAAAGCTTCCGCCATGTTACCAGAACTTGCCCGAAGAAGTTGAACTCGACTCGAATGAACCATTTTGGTCGGAGTTTCACATGGCATTCCCCGTTCAGCACAAAGAAAAGCTGCTGGCAGTTGTTTTCCTGGGTAAGCAAGACGATGCGCAAACGGAACAGGGGGTGTCTCACAACCTCACATTCATCAAAGCACTGACCAATATCATATTGGTGGCTATTGAAAATAAGAAGCTGGCACGAAGACAACTGGAACAAGAGGCCTACAGAAAGGAACTCGAGATTGCCAGACAGGTGCAGACTTTCCTTTTCCCCAAAAATCTTCCGCAGCTGGAAAAACTGCAGATAGAAGCCACTTATATTCCGCACAAAAATGTTGGCGGCGACTACTACGACTATGTGGAGCTGAGTAATGGGAAGTTTTTATTGTGTATCGCCGACGTATCGGGGAAAGGCGTACCTGCGGCATTGCTCATGTCAAACTTTCAGGCGGCGTTAAGAGTGATAGTCAGGAAGACCTACGATGTGCGGGAAATAGTGTATGAGCTGAACCGCCAGATCATGTTCAACAGCAATGGCGAAAACTTCATCACTTTTTTCATGACCATTTATGATCACGAGGCCGGGCAGATGAAATATGTGAACTGTGGACACAATCCTCCCATTCTATTTACAAAGAGTGGTTTTCAGGCACTGGAAGAAGGCACAACGATATTGGGGATTTTTGAAGACCTGCCCTTTTTGAATGTAGGCACCGTTACCGGGCTGAAGGATTTCAACTTTTTCTGCTACACCGACGGGCTCACTGAGACTTTCAATGCCGAAGGTGAGGAATATGGCTCGGAAAGACTGATGGAAGCGCTTTGCGACATGACCAACAAGTCTCTGGCAGGGATACACGAAACAGTGATCAAGTCACTCGAAGATTTCAAGGGTGCAGAAAGCTACCGGGACGATATCACCATGCTTTCTTGTAAAATCATAAGCTAGACTTGGTTTGCTCTACTTCAGAAAAACTCCCGGTTGGCTAAAGAAGTTGTTTCCTCAGGCGATCTGGAATTTTGATGACAATGAAAAAAAGATATTCCTGACTTTTGACGATGGCCCGATTCCTGAGCTTACTCCCTGGGTGCTCGACACTTTGAAAGAATTTGGTGCCAGGGCTACCTTTTTTTATGTTGGCAATAATATCAAAAAACACCCGGAGCTGTTTAAGCGGGCCAGCGATGAAGGACACAGTATCGGCAATCACACCTTCAACCATCTGAAAGGATGGCGAAACTCTCATGAAGACTATATGGCCAATATAGCGCTTTGTGAGAAAGCTATTGTTGAATGTGGAGCAGGAGACCCCGCCAGACTGTTTAGGCCACCTTATGGGCAGCTGACCTTTTCCCTTGCAAAAAAGATATCTGCCAGTTACCGCATAATCATGTGGGACTACTTAACTGGTGACTTTGATCAATCACTAAGTCCCGAAAAATGCCATGTAGAAACAATAAAAGGAACCAAACCCGGCTCTATTGTCATTTATCACGAAAATGTGAAAGCAGAAGCCCGAATCAAGTACTCGCTACCGAAATTTCTGGATCATTTTTCTTCACTAGGTTATCAGTTCTGTGCCATTGAGTGATACAATCGGTTTGATTTTGATTTTTTTCGTCTGTAGCGTGTTGCTTATCGACACATTGCTGCTTTTCTTTTTAAAGGGCGATTCAAGCAGGGATGTTGCCACAAGTTTATTCGATGATACGAACCTTCCAGGGGTTTCCGTTCTGGTAGCGGCGAGAAACGAGGAGGCAACGTTGCCAAGGTGCATCAAAAGCCTTTTGGATCAGGACTATCCTGCGGATAAGATAGAAATACTCATAGGAAACGATGCCTCCACCGACAAGACAGAGGTTATCGCCCGCTCATTTGAAAGGGAGCACTCTCTGCTAAAAGTATTCAATATTGACCATGAAATGGGCTCAGCCAGGGGCAAAGCAAATGTGCTTGCACAGCTAGCCAGAAAGGCATCCGGCGAAGTCTATCTTATAACCGATGCCGACATGCAGCTTCCGTCCACATGGTGCCAGGCGATGGTAGCAGCTTTTGAAAAAGATACGGGCATGGTAACAGGCTACACGGCGATAAACGAAAACAGCCTTTTCGCTTCCTTTCAGGCCATCGACTGGGCATACGCCATCGGAATGATGAAGGTCGTATCCGACCTGGGCACGCCCGTGACCGGGATGGGCAACAACATGGCTGTATTAGCAAATGCTTATCATCAAACAGGTGGTTATGAGAACATGCCTTTCTCAGTTACGGAAGACTTTCAGCTTACCAGGGCTGTTTTATCCAAAGGATATGGCTTCAGGCAGCTGATTAGCCCACCCGTCACCGGCATTACTTTACCCGCAGCTAGCATCAAGGGGCTTTTGCGTCAGCGAAAGAGGTGGATGAGTGGAGCCGTCCAACTCCCTGTGGCCATCGTGGCTGTTTTGGGACTTCAGGCCTTCTACTATCCGTTGGCCATTGCATTGGCTGTACTCCACCCCTGGTCAATACTTTTGATTGCTGCAAAGAGCGCTGTTCAATCATGGTTTGTTTACAAAACTGTACGCCTGTCGGGACTGCCTGTAAAAATTGGTACACTTGTTCTCTTCGAATTCTACTCGGCTATTATATCTTTGTCCACACTTTTGTTTTCCATTTTGCCTTCAGGAATAAAGTGGAAGGATAGACATTATTAGCCCCGACATTTGATGCAGTTTGTTGATACCCACGCTCATATATATTCAAGAAAATTTTCAGAAGACGTTCACGAGATGGTGGCCCGCTCATTTGAGAGTGGTGTAGAGAGAATTTATATGCCAAATATCGATAGTGAGTCTATCGATAGCATGCTTGCACTGGAAGATGCTTATCCGGGTCGCTGTTTTTCGATGATGGGAGTACACCCCTGTTCCATAAAGGAGGGGTTTGAAAGAGAGTTGAAGATAGCCGAAGAGTGGCTGGGAAAGCGAAAGTTTACTGCTATTGGCGAAATAGGCACCGATCTTTACTGGGATAAAACGCTCCTCGACTATCAGAAGGAAGCGTTTAGCATACAGTGCCAGTGGGCAAAAGAGTATGGCTTGCCTATAGTTATTCATTGTCGTGACTCGATTGACCTGACAATTGATTTGGTAGAATCTCTTAAAGACAAGCGGCTTAATGGGGTCTTTCATTGCTTTACGGGAAATGAACACCAGGCCAGGCGGATACTGGAATTAGGATTTTTTTTAGGAATAGGAGGAGTAAGCACCTTTAAAAATGGCGGACTCGATGCAGCTTTACCCAAGCTGGGTGCCGATGGGCTGGTTTTGGAGACAGACTCTCCTTATCTTGCACCAGTGCCGCATAGGGGCAAAAGAAACGAGCCTTCCTACATTCCAATTGTTGCACAGCGGGTTTCTGAACTAACCGGACTCTCCCTGGCTGAGGTGGCTGAAACAACCACAAGGAATGCAAATCAACTTTTCAGCTATCGTCCATGAACTATAAGATTGTAAACATCGCCACTGCAAGTGGCCTGAATCCAAAAAGCAGCATCCTTATTATATATACCGGAGGCACATTCGGTATGTCATATGACGAAACAGGGTCTCTCGTTCCTTTCAACTTTGGCCTGGTGATTGATAAAATTCCCGAGCTGAAGGCCCTCGACCTAAAAATTACTGTCATTTCGTTTCCTGAGCCCACCGATTCCTCGAATATTAATATTTCACACTGGCAGGACATAGGCTATATTATCTACGAAAACTATTCTCAGTACGATGGCTTTGTAATACTTCATGGAACTGACACCATGGCTTATACAGCGTCGGCACTTAGCTATATGCTCGATGGGCTTAACAAGCCAGTTATCTTCACCGGTGCACAAATCCCTATCGGATCGACCAGATCAGACGCCCGTGAGAACCTGATTACGGCGCTCGAGATAGCCTCTACGCTCGAAGAAGACAAACCGATTATCTCTGAAGTTGCTATCTACTTTAATTTTTACCTGATGAGAGGTAACCGATCACAAAAATTAAGGAGCAGTCATTTTGCGGCATTCGAGTCGGAAAATTACCCATATTTGGCTGAGTCGGGCGTTACTATCGAATACAACAAGTCCTCAATCATGGCCTTTCGTCCTGGCCTTAAACTCAAACTTCATAAGGGATTCGACAATAATGTCACCATCCTAAAGCTTTTTCCTGGCATAAGTGAGAGTGTAGTCAATAGTATATTGGGCACGCCCGGACTTCGGGGCGTTGTGCTGGAAACCTATGGGTCGGGTAATACAATGAACTACGACTGGTTCATAAAAAGCCTTCATTCCGCTGTTACAAGAGGGATTGTTATCTTTAATGTAAGCCAGTGCATAGGAGGGAAAGTAATTCAGGGACGCTACGAATCAAGCAGGATTCTGGAGGAAATAGGAGTACTCAGCGGTCAGGACATTACAACTGAAGCTGCCATCACCAAACTAATGTTTCTGCTGGCAAAAGAGAAGAATACCAAGGAAGTTAAAAAGAAGCTAATAGTGCCAATTGCAGGGGAAATGAGCTAGTTTTACGCTTATGTAAATTTAATATCAAAATTTGCATAAAGAGTTTTTTCTTGATTTATTTGTTGCTGCTAGACGCCAAAAATTGTACTTTGGAGAGGTGTCCGAGTGGTTGAAGGAGCACGCCTGGAAAGTGTGTATACCTCTAAAGGGTATCGAGGGTTCGAATCCCTCTCTCTCCGCAGAATTTATAAACGAGAATTCTAAACGAAAACAAACTATCTTTTACTAACTGTAACCAATTTACGATTTACTAAAATTTAAACTATGAAAAAGTTATTCGCTTCGCTGTTGCTAACAGGCGTTTTTGCATTCAGCCAATTCAATGCAGTTGCTCAGGATGAAGTTTCCTCAGACAGTACTGCTATGGTTGACTCTGCTGCTGTGGAAGAGGTCGTTGCCGAGCCTGAGCCTGTAGCCGCTCCAATGATGGAAGAAGTAGTCGATGAGCCAGAGCAATCATTTCACCAAATTGTAAAGGAGCAATTCATCGCCGGTGGTTGGGAATTTATGGGTATCGTTCTTTTGTGTTTGATCTTCGGATTGGCCGTTGCCATCGAACGTATCATTACATTGAACCTTGCTACCACGAACACCAAAAAACTTCTTGCTAACGTTGAGAATGCGCTGGCTTCAGGAGGTGTTGAGGCAGCAAAAGAAGTTTGTAAAAATACCAAAGGCCCTGTTGCTTCAATTTTTACTCAGGGACTAATGAGAATGTCAGAAGGCGTTGAAATGGTTGAGAAGTCAATCATTGCTTACGGTTCTGTTGAAATGGGTAAACTGGAAAGAGGAATGGTTTGGATATCTCTATTCATCTCTCTTGCTCCTATGCTTGGTTTCATGGGTACGGTAATTGGTATGATTGGTGCATTTGATGCAATCGCTGCAGCTGGTGACGTTTCTCCTGCTCTTGTGGCCGATGGTATCAAAATCGCCCTTTTGACAACGGTAGGTGGTCTTATCGTAGCTGTTATTCTTCAGTTGTTCTATAACTACCTTATTTCTAAGATCGACTCTCTTGTGAACTCAATGGAAGATGCCTCTATTACATTGGTAGACATCCTTGTAAAGCACAATCTTTCTAAGTAGTATTAACATCTAAAGACAGCAAAAATGGATTTTATTGATATAGCATTGATCGGCTCCTACATTCTGGTAGGAATAGCGCTACTAGCAGCGATCATATTGCCTTTGATCAACGCCTTGGACGATCTGTCTTCATTGGCCATGTCGGCCGTCGGTATTCTTATCTTGTTGGTTATTTTCGGTTTGGGATATGCAATTTCAGGCGATGAGGTAACAGCAGTGTATACAAAGTATAACGTCGACGCAGGATTGTCTAAATTGGTTGGAGGTTCTTTGATTATGATGTACCTGTTGACAGGTGTAGCTTTAGTAGGAATCGTGTATACGGAAATTTCAAAAATCGTTAAGTAATATGGCAAGCAAGAAAAACAGACCTAGTACGGAGGTAAATGCCGGTTCTATGGCTGACATTGCTTTCCTTTTGCTCATTTTCTTTCTGGTAACTACCACGATGGCAAATGACAAAGGTATTGCGATGCTTTTGCCACCGAAGCCGGATCCTAACCAGCCACCACCAGAGGTGAAGGAGAATGACAGGAATATCTTCAAAATACAAGCTAACTCGAAAGATTTGCTGCTTGTTGAAGATGAGCCTCTCACCGATATTGAAGAGCTGAAGCCAATGATCAAGGAGTTTATCCTTAATTTTGGACGCCCCTCAGAAGATGCCATGATGGTTTACAACGACCTTCCGGCACCCATGAAGAGCTTTGTCAGCGCTTATGGAAGACGAAAGGATTCGTCTGATGGCCCGGATAAAGCAATTGTATCCTTCAAGGCAGATAGAGGTACGAGCTACGAACTTTACATTACTGTATTGGACGAAGTAAACGCCGCTTACAACGAGGTATATGGTGAGAGAATAGGCAAAACTGCTCAGGAGTTTCTTCAACTGGATCAGAAAGATCCGGAGCAAAAGAAGCTGTATGATCAGGCTCGTTCAGGAATGCCCAGAGCGATTTCTATTGCGGAGCCTACTAAAATTGGAGGTTAATTATGGGAAAGTTTAAAAAGAGTTCGGGTACTTCTCAGGAAATACCTACAGCCGCTCTTCCTGATATCATCTTTATGCTTTTGTTCTTCTTCATGGTAACCACCGTGATGAGGGAAACAGAGCTATTGGTGGAACAACATTTGCCGAGGGCTACACAGTTGTCGAAAATTGAGCGCAAGTCGCTGGTGAGCTACATCTATATAGGCCCTCCTAAGAATGCTGCAACTTTCGGTACTGAACCTAAGATTCAGGTGAATGATGTGTTTATTACGCCTAAGGATGTTGTGCAGTTTGTAAATACTGAAAAGGACAAGCTTAGCGAAGTGGAAAGAGATCAGATTACAATGTCAATGAAGGTGGATATTGAAGCCAAAATGGGTATTGTAGCTGATGTGCAGCAGGAGCTGAGAGAAGCTAATGCCAGGAAGGTGCTTTACAGCTCCCTTCAAGGTATGGATAACCAATAATCATAGTTGATAATCATATAAAAGTCTTTCCTTTGGGGAAGACTTTTTTTTTGCAATGAACCTGAACCTTAAGAATAACAAGGTGGTGAATGCCTGGTGCATGTACGACTGGTCTAATTCAGTCTACAACCTGGTGATTACCAGCACTATTTTTCCAGTTTATTATAGTAGCGTCACGAGAAACTTTTTTGGTGGTGAGAAGGTACAGTTTTTAGGGCTGGAGATCACCAATACGGTTCTCTATTCCTATTCTATCTCTTTCTCGTTCCTGGCTATTGCACTCTTTTCTCCTTTGCTTTCGGGCATCGCTGACTATGGAGGCATGAAGAAACTCTTTCTTCGAATCTTCACCTATATCGGCGCAGCTGCGTGTATAACGCTTTATTTCTTCGATGGGAGCAACATTGAGCTGGGTATTTTCGCTTCTATTGTGGCCAGTATTGGCTACTCGGGAAGCCTGGTTTTTTACAACGCTTTTTTGCCTGAGATCACCACTTCCGACAGGTATGATATCGTAAGCGCCAAAGGCTACGCCATGGGGTATGCCGGTAGCCTGCTGCTTCTTCTGTTTAACCTTATCTCTATTACTTTTCCTGATTGGTTTGGGTTTGCTAATGGGGGAGAGGCGTCACGATTTGCCTTTTTGCTGGTAGGGGTGTGGTGGCTAGGGTTTTCACTAATTCCCTTTCATTTTCTACCCACCAATCCCTACAATCGAAAGCCTGCTGGCAAGCTTCTGGCTCATGGCTACAAGGAGGTGCGGAAAGTGTTTAGGTCTCTAAGGGAGTTGCCTTCCATGCGGCGTTACCTCAAAGCTTTCTTTTTCTACAACATGGGCGTGCAAACCGTCATGTTTCTGGCCGCAACTTTTGGCGACAAAGAGCTGAAGTTGCCTGGCGAAAAGCTGATACTGACCGTGTTGATTATACAGGTAGTAGCCGTCGCCGGGTCATATTTGTTCGCCTACGTGTCGAAGATAAAGGGCAACAAAATATCATTGTCGATAATGGTTGTGATCTGGATTTTGGTTTGCCTTGGGGCATACTTTGTTACTTCCGCTATGCAGTTTTATGTAGTAGCCACTGTGGTCGGGCTGGTAATGGGGGGTATACAGTCACAGTCCCGGTCGGCATTTTCTAAGCTGATACCTGAGAACACCATTGACCACGCTTCTTATTTTAGCTTCTATGATGTGACGGAAAAACTGTCAATTGTGATTGGGACATTTGCCTATGGATTGATAGAGCAGCTTACTGGCAGCATGCGAAACAGCACACTTGCCCTTGCTACGTTTTTTATTTTGGGTCTCTTTTTCTTGAGACAAACCAATTTTAAGATTATCAGGCTTCCGAAAGCGGAAGAAGCTAAATGAGCAAGGAAACCAGACCACTTGTAATTGAAAAGGACGGACAGACGCTCATTTACGACCTTCTTAGACGGAAGTACCTCGTTTGGACGCCTGAGGAAGCGGTCAGGCAGCAGATGGTAAATTATCTCATGGCTGAACTCCACTACCCAAAGGGTTTGATGTCGATAGAAGCCGGCTTGCATTACAACAAAAGGCAGAAGAGAACAGATCTTGTGGTGTATAACAACGCCGGCAAACCTCACATTCTGGTGGAGTGTAAAGCGCCAGATGTAAAGCTAAGTCGGGAGACAATTTTTCAGGTGGCGACTTATAACAAAGAGCTGGACGCAAACATATTGGTCATTACCAACGGTAACGAAATGATTTGTCTCCAGGTTGAAAGGGAAAGGAATAACCTGGTATCTCTCAGCGATATCCCTCCTTATAAGTAAAAAAGAGGTTGTCCGCATCTAGAACAACCTCTTCTTCAATAACCTCTTCAGATCGAATTAATTCAGGAATGTGTTTACGTCTGTATAGGCCAAATTGAAGGCTTCTGATACTGCCTGGTATACCACTTTTCCGTTGATCACATTCAAGCCAAGTTTCAGTTCATTGTTGTCCCTGCAGGCTGTCTTCCATCCCTTGCCAGCCAGCTGAATAGCATATGGCAGTGTGGCATTGGTAAGTGCCAGCGTGGAAGTGTAAGGAACGGCGCCAGGCATATTGGCGACGCAGTAGTGAATCACATCGTCGATGATGAAAACCGGATCCTGGTGGGTAGTCGGTTTGGTTGTCTCGAAGCAGCCACCCTGATCCACCGCCACATCCACCATTACCGTGCCTGGGCGCATTTCCTTCAGCATGTCTTTGGTGATAAGCTTGGGGGCTTTTGCTCCAGGGATAAGCACTGCACCGATAATGAGGTCATGATCTTTGATGAGTTCACGGATATTGTATTCGTTGCTCATTAAGGTTTTAACGTTGGCAGGCATCACGTCGTCCAGGTAGCGCAGCCTTGGGAGGCTCAGGTCAAGTATGATAACATCAGCACCAAGGCCGGCAGCCATTTTCGCCGCTTCAGTACCCACTACGCCACCACCCAGAATCATCACTTTTGCCGGGCGCACGCCAGGCACACCACCCAGAAGAATACCCCTGCCTTTCATCGGTTTCTCCAGAAACTTGGCGCCTTGTTGTATCGACATTCTACCAGCTACTTCCGACATAGGGATGAGAAGGGGCAGAGTGCCATTGGCTTTCTCCACTGTTTCGTAGGCAAGGCAAACAGCCCCGCTCTTTATCATTGCATGAGTGAGGGGTTCGTAAGAGGCAAAGTGGAAATAGGTAAATAGCAATTGATCCTTCTTGATAAGCGAATACTCTGCTTCGATAGGCTCCTTCACTTTCATGATCATTTCAGCTTTCTGGTAAGTAGCTTCAATGGTCGGAAGTATGTTGGCACCGGCCTCTTTGTAAGAATCATCAGTGAACCCGCTGCCTTCTCCTGCAGTAGACTGCACATGAACCTCATGGCCTCTCTTTAATAATTCAGTTACGCCTGCAGGGGTCAATGCAACCCTGTTTTCATTGTTTTTAATCTCCTTTGGAACCCCAATTATCATGATCGTATTGTTAGTTAATGTCGCTTTTTTGGAAAGGCCACAAATATATGAACATGAATGAATAATTGTTTTGAAACTCTTCGATTTTCGAAGTTGACAAAACCGTCCACCTTTCATTGAATAATACTAAAATTTCTTACCGATTGATACCAACAAACTATTCTTTGCCCGAACGATCATTTGCAAAAATTTTATTCCTTAAAAACCATAATTTCCACTGATTATCAGGTAGTTGTATTTTTTTCATGCGATTAACAAAATTGAAAACGTGTAATTTTATGCTTATATTTGAAATACCTCTTTTGAGAGTCCGTTCATTGCAATCGACAACATTATCCTTTAAATCAGCATAATAGTGAGTGTAGTAAAGACTAAGAAAGAAATCAGCGTGCCTGTTGCCGAAATTCTCGACGACTACCTTTTGGTTTGCGAAAGCCGTGAAGCTAGTTTGATGGGAAGGAAGGAGGTTTTCATGGGCAAGGCGAAGTTTGGTATTTTTGGCGATGGCAAAGAACTCGCTCAGGTAGCGATGGCCAAGGTATTCAAAAATGGCGATTTCAGGTCTGGTTACTACAGGGATCAAACATTTATGATGGCCATTGGTCAGCTAACGATCCAGCAGTTCTTCGCTCAGCTTTATGCTCACACCGACCTTTCTGCTGACCCTTCTTCTGGTGGCCGTTTGATGAATAGTCATTTTTCTACACGGTACCTCAATGAAAAGGGCGAATGGAAAACGCAGACAGACATGAAGAACTCCAGTTCGGATATTTCATGTACGGCGGGCCAAATGCCACGTCTGCTCGGCCTCGCTTATGCCTCCAAACTTTACAGAAACAATCCTGCACTCAAACACTTTGAAGACTTTTCTATTGATGGAAATGAAGTAGCCTGGGGCACTATTGGCAACGCATCTACATCGGAAGGACACTTCTTCGAAACAATCAATGCAGGCGGGGTACTACAGGTGCCTATGGTCATTTCTATTTGGGATGATGAATATGGAATTTCGGTGCCTGCGGAGTATCATACTACCAAATCGGATATTTCTAAAGTATTGGCTGGCTTCCAGCGGAATAACTCCGAAAATGGGTATGAAATCATCGTGGTGAATGGCTGGGACTATGAAAAGCTCGTTCAGGCATACCGCCACGCAGGCAGGATCGCACGGGATGAACATGTTCCGGTGCTCGTTCACGTAAAAGAGATGACCCAGCCTCAGGGGCATTCTACTTCCGGTTCGCAGGAAAGATATAAATCGAGAGAAAGACTTGACTGGGAGGAGGAATTCGACTGCATAAAGAAATTCAGAGAGTGGATATTGGAAAATGAAATGGCCACTTTGGAACACCTCGAAAGGCTGGAGGAAAGTGCCAGGGAGAAGGCAAAAGCCGATAAGAATGAGGCTTGGAAGGCCTATGTAGCCAGTATCAAGGAAGACCTGAAGGGGGCATCGAATTTACTGGCAAATGCTGCAGGGGTAAGCAAAAATGGTGCGAAAATCAGCGCTATCAACAAGGCGCTGGAGAAAACGCTGAATCCATTGAAGATGGACGTAGTAAAGGCTGTTAAGCGCTCTTTGTACCTTATGCGAGGTGAGAAATACGAAGAAAGACAGCACCTTATCAATTGGCTTAAGATTAAGAACGCCGAACACTGTGAGCAATACAGCAGCCATTTGTATAGCGAATCGGAGCAAAGAGCGGTAAATGTGAAGGAGGTGGCGCCTGTTTACAATGACGCCAGTGTGATAGTTGACGGTAGAGAAGTACTACAGGCCTTCTTTGATCATGCATTTAGCAAGGATCCGAGAATATTTGCGATAGGAGAAGACGTCGGACAAATTGGTGATGTGAACCAGGGCTTTGCAGGACTACAAGCGAAGCATGGCGAGATTCGTGTAACCGATACAGGAATAAGGGAAAGCACCATCATAGGACAAGGTATTGGGGCCGCTATGAGAGGACTGAAGCCCATTGCAGAAGTACAATATTTGGATTACCTGATTTTTACCTTGCAGACCTTGTCTGACGACCTGGCAACGCTTCAGTACAGAACGAAGGGAGGCCAGAAGGCTCCTGTGATTATAAGGACACGGGGTCACCGACTGGAAGGCGTTTGGCACTCAGGTTCACCCATGAGCATGATCATGGGCTCTCTCAGAGGCATATACCTGCTCGTGCCCAGGAACATGACCAAAGCAGCCGGCTTCTACAACACTTTGCTGGCCTCCGATGACACTGCGATAGTTATTGAGTGTTTGAATGGTTACAGGCTCAAAGAGAGGCTTCCGGAAAATATCGACGACATAAGAACGCCGCTTGGAGTTCCTGAGGTAATAAGGGAAGGGTCTGATGTGACCATTGTAACCTACGGTTCCATGTGCAGGATTGTGATGGAAGCTGCAGAGCTGCTTGAGGAGTATGGTATTTCTTGTGAGGTGGTCGATGTGCAGTCATTGATGCCTTTCGATCTCCACCATTCCATTGTTGAATCCCTGAAAAAAACTAACCGTATCATTTTTGCAGATGAAGACGTGCCGGGAGGTGCCTCTGCTTATATGATGCAAAAAGTGCTCGAAGAGCAGGGTGGGTACAAATACCTTGACTCACAGCCAGGTACTATCACCTCTGCTGAGCACAGACCGGCGTATAGCTCAGATGGTGACTACTTCTCTAAGCCCAATGTGGAAAACGTCTTTGATAAGGTGTATGAGATGATGGCCGAAGCAGATCCTGAAAAGTATCCTGAGATATTTAATTGAGTGTGATATTGTCAAGCGTCAAATCTGGGGTTTCTATCACATTGCTATCGTGCAATGCCCTGTCTTTGATGTAGACTTTCAGCTTGAAGGTATCTTTCTTCAAAACGATCCCGAATCCAGCGGATAACATGGAATAGCGAAGGGTGCCGGACAGAGACTTTCCCAGGTTGTCAGTGTCGAAGATTGGGAACCTGGCGTTGAAATTACCACCACACCCGTTGGAAGAAAACACATTGGCCCAGTCCAAAAACTCATAATTCCCGTTGACCTTTCGATAAAAGTCAACAAATATATTCTGATTATTAGGATTTCTTGCGACCAGGAATGTGTCAATTTTAGTAGTAGTTGCTGTTTGACTAGGGAAATATTCAACTTCCTCATATTGTTCACAGTTGTATGGTCTTCTGATATCCGTTTCCGAAAACAACGTTTGTTGAGGTAGCCGATTAAAGTTTTCGTCAAAGGCACTATAGAAGGGAGGCGTGTAGTTATCTCCGCCGATAAAAACAAACTTTCTTGGGTTCGAAGAATCAATGATAAAGTTGTATTTGTTGTACGGATAGTTTTCTTCAGATCCTCTCAGCCCAATATCTCCGTCCCCGTCTTCAAAATTGATATATAGAATAAGCGAATCTGAGCCAGTTGCCTCGTCAAAAAACTCGACCCTGTTATAGGAAATTTTTGGAATGATAGGGAGCTCGTCTGGCGGCTGGCATGCCCACGCCAAGCCCATCACTACCACACCCAGAACAAGACTTTTTAATAATCTATTCTTCATTTCCATCGCTTACTTACCTTATAAAATTATTAAAATTGGATCATCTTTCGCAATTTAAACACATGTCCGAGCTTCTTAGTTTTAGAGACCGCCTTTTAAACCTGAATAATGATCATTTTACTGTCCTCGCTCTGGATATTTTTAAATGGCAGGCCCAACACAATCCCGTCTACAAAAAGTATATTTCATACTTAGCTAAAGACCCAAAAAAAATCAGCCGGTTGGAAGATATTCCCTTTCTTCCGATTGAATTTTTCAAGAATCATGCTATAAAGACAGGTGAATGGGATTCTTCCCTTATGTTTTCCAGTAGCGGCACCACTGGTTCCGTGCAAAGCTCCCATTACCTCGATGATCCTGTATTCTACGAGAAACTAACGAAGGAAATATTTGAGTCGATGTATGGGCCGCTCTCAAATTTCCATATTGTTGCATTGCTGCCCTCTTACCTGGAAAGAAGTGGATCCTCACTTATTTATATGATTGAGCACTTCATAAAGCTCACCGGCTCAAAATTCTCAGGCTTCTTTCTGAAGGATGACAGTGCCCTTTTGCGTGTGATAGGAAAACTTAAAAAGCAGGATGGTAAAAAGTTGCTAATTGGAGTCACTTTTGCCCTAATTGACCTGGCTGAAAGGCGTCAGCTTGACCTTAGCGACTTTATCATTATGGAAACCGGAGGCATGAAGGGGAGAGGGAAGGAGCTGACAAGGGCTGAGTTACATGCTATGTTGAGTGAACGATTGAATGTGGAGCGGATACATTCGGAGTATGGGATGACAGAGTTAATGTCGCAGGCCTATTCGGATGGAGGGGCTGGCTTCGTTTGCCCACCATCGATGAAGGTGATGGTTCGTGATATTAATGATCCGTTTTCGTATCTGCAGGAAAAAAGAGTGGGAGGTTTAAATATTATTGACCTTGGAAACATTCATTCGTGCTGCTTTATTGAAACAAAGGATTTGGGCCGAATAACTAACACGAAAGGGGATTTTGAAGTGCTTGGCAGGTTCGATAATTCGGATGTGAGGGGATGCAATTTGCTGATACAATAGCCCTTACCTCATGCTTCGGAACTTAAAGTGTTTTGATATATGTGTAGATATATATATCTTAGAGCTTCTAAGAACCTAAGTAAAGCCGTTTCGTTATGAAAATTAAATTACTGTTGTTTGCTGTAGCTGTTTTCATGCTTGGTGCTTGTACTCAGAAGACGTGTCCTACTTACGCTAAGTCGGACGTGCAGAAAGAAAAGCCTGCTCAAAGGCTTTAATTGGAAAGTACTCGACCTGGTTGGAAATTATTGAAAGAATATATGCGGTTCTTGCTAAGTAAGTACCGCATATTTTTTTACGTCCATTTCTGTTATACTGCCTGATGACATGATCATCAGCCGCTCCGTCACATTCCTTAGTTCCCTGATATTTCCCGTCCACTCAAATTGCTGAAGCTGCTTAATGGCGGCATCGTCTATTGGTTTTGGTGCCCAGCCGTATTCTGCTGAAATGTCTGCTATAAACCTATCCACGAGTAGTGGAATATCGTCTTTGCGGTCTTTTAATGCCGGCACCTGAATGATAATTACGCTCAGTCTGTGGTAGAGGTCTTCTCTAAACTGATTTTCAGCAATAGCCTTTTTCAAGTCCTTATTGGTAGCAGCTACTACTCTTACGTCTACCTTTACCTCCTTCTCGCCACCTACCCGGGTAATTCTATTTTCCTGTAAGGCACGTAGAACTTTGGCCTGGGCCGAAAGGCTCATATCGCCAATTTCGTCAAGGAATAGCGTGCCTCCGATAGCCTGCTCAAACTTCCCAATCCGTTGTTTTACAGCCGAGGTAAAGGAGCCCTTCTCGTGCCCGAAAAGCTCACTCTCAATTAATTCGGATGGAATGGCCGCACAGTTTACCTCCACCATCGGGCCCGACGAGCGATTACTTTTCTCGTGGATCCATTTTGCAACCAACTCCTTGCCTGTGCCATTCGGGCCGGTAATCAGCACTCTTGCATCAGTGGGAGCTACCTTTTCAATCATTGCTTTGACCTCCTCAATTTTCGGCGACTCGCCCACGATATCGTAAGTCTTGCTTATTTTTTTCTTCAGCACCCTGGTTTCATTCACCAGCTCTTTGCGGTCCAGTGCATTTCTGAGTGTGACCAGCAGCCTGTTCAAGTCCAAAGGCTTTTGAAGGAAGTCGAAAGCACCTTTTTTGGTGGCTTCCACAGCGCTATCTATTGTGCCATGAGCCGAAATCATAATGAACGGCGAGTCAATTCCTTCCTCCATCGCCTTGTGAAGCAATTCAAGGCCATCCATTTTTGGCATCTTTATGTCGCAAAGCACGAGGTCGTACGATCCCTGTTTGAGCATTTCAAGGCCTTCTTCGCCATCTTTTGCTTCGTCAATTTTGAATTTTTCGTACTCAAGAATTTCCCGGAGGGTAGAGCGAATAGATTTCTCGTCGTCTACTATTAGAATTTTTGCCATAGGTAATGAAAATAGGAAAATATGATCCTGTAAGCCGGGTTCTGTGCCTCCCGACAAGTCGGGAGACCCTTATCATTTATCTGGACCAGGCGTCACCACCTGGTTCTATCAATCTACCCACCACGACGAGGCTGCCGAAGCAACCTACAGGAACGAGCAGCCCCTGAATCATGGCATATTTGATCTTTCAATCCGTAAGGTTTACCGTGCCCCCAATGTCACCATTGAGGCGGTGGGCTCTTACCCCACCTTTTCACCTTTTCCCCCAATGCAGAAGCATTACGGGTAGTTTATTTTCTGTTGCACTGTCTGTAGCACTGTCGTCGCCAACAATGCCCCTTCCTGTTAGGAAGTACGGTGCTCTGCATTGCCCGGACTTTCCTCCCCGCTCAGAATACTTTCTGAACAAGGCGATAAGGCGGATCACATTTTCCTAAATAGTTAAACTTATTTGATAACTAAAAGATGCTTATTAGTTGACATCCTTGCCTGTAATGGCAAGTTCCCACTCATCGGCTAGTTTGGCTGTTTCGAGGATCATTTCCTTCAATTTCTGTGGAGGTACTGTGTCGTCAAACAATGTGGTTTCCACCATTAGGAAATCGCCAAGCACCACAAACTTCGAATTGATTAGGTCAACGTTGTGCGCAAGCACTTTGGTATAATCAATTTTTTCGGCAGTACGACATACTCTGGACAGTATCTGAATGACACTCTTGCCATACTTTTTGTTATCAATTTTGCCACCACGCACCGATTGGAACCTACCGTCGGGAAGAGGAACGATCACAACTGATCGGTTATCATCATATTCTGAATATTGGCCGTTAATTTCAGAGGCAAGTTCCTCCATCAACTTTCTTACGTCCATAGTATTATGTTTTATTTTAGGCTTAAAAAATGCTAGTTAGTCTTTTAATTTGATAAGTGTAGCGCCATAGCCAAACCTTTGTTTCTGGGCATCCTGAAAGTACAAGATATTTTTCATTTTACTTAGCCTTTTGTGGATTTCTTCACGCAGAACACCGTTTCCTACGCCATGGATAAACGTTATCTCGTCTCTGCCTGCAGCAATGGCAGAGTCAAGTTCCTTCTCAAAAATAGCCAGTTGGTAGGAGAGAGCCTGCGAGGTAGGTACCTCTTCTTTTTGGCCTGTTAATTTCTCCATATGCAAATCTACCTCGTGAGAGCCGGGTTTCTGATCTGTTTTCGGTGTTGGCGTTGCTTTGGCAGAAAGCATGCTGTTTTTTATCTCGTCAGCGTTAATTTTTGCAGGGTTATCATCCAGTTGATAAACATATCCTTCCTTCGAGGTCATAGGGATAGTACCCTTCTTGTGCATGAAAGCTGCCGCTTTGAACGAGACAACCCTGCTCAGCATTGGCTTACTTTTGTAGATTCCTTTTTGGAAATACATGCAGGTAAATTGCATGTCCGACCAGTTGTCGAAGTTTTGAGAAGACTTGGATGCTATCGGCTGGCTCGACTTTGCTTCAAGATGACCGGCGTGCAGCCCTATTGTAGTGCCTTTCACCAGCTCGTCTATCTTGAAAACCAACTCGTAATCTGTGTTATTGATCAGCCAGACTATGAAAATATCTCCTTTTGGTTCGAAGCCAAGATAAATTCCTTTTTCCGCAACCGCCTGGGTTTCCTTAACAAATGATTTTTGGCCGGAAGAGCTTTGCAGTGCAGCGTTGCCCTTTTTGAAGTGCTCTGCTTCCGTTTTACTCACCAAAACGACCTCACTCTTAAGCACGGGGAAGGAAAAGCCGTCTTCTATTTCTATTTCATAGGTGTTTTCGTTAATCACCCTGATAATAACTCCCTCTTCAGTTCCTCTCAGAAGCCTTACTTTGTCCCCTATGTTCATACAGTTACTTTAACGCCGCTTTGTAAGTTTCTATGGCTCTTTGTCTGGCAAATTTATGTTCAACAATCGGTTTTATGTAATTTTTGCTGTCATATTCCGGCACCCATTGGCGGATATATGCTTTGTCCTTGTCAAACTTGTCTGTTTGCGACTCCGGGTTGAACACCCTGAAGTACGGTTGAGCATCCGTGCCTGTGCCTGCTGCCCACTGCCAGCCGCCATTGTTGGAGGCCAGCTCGAAGTCAAGCAGTTTCCTGGCAAACCAGGCTTCTCCCCATCGCCAGTCGATCAGTAGGTGCTTTGTAAGGAAGCTGGCAACTACCATGCGCACTCTGTTGTGCATATACCCCGTGGTGTTTAATTCCCTCATGCCCGCATCTACTATTGGGTAGCCGGTCATTCCCTCACACCATTGCTGGAATTGCTCCTCATCGTTTCTCCAGGGAATGAGGTCGTACTGAGGTTTGAAGGCGTTGTGCACCACGTGAGGAAAGTTGGACAAAATCATTTGATAGAATTCCCTCCATATAAGCTCATTCAACCAGGTTTGATTGAGGTTCGCTGCTTTTTTCACAGCTGCCCGTATGCTGATAGTGCCATGCCGCAAATGAATGCCGAGGCGGGACGTGCCTTCGATGGCAGGGAAGTCACGTTTCTTGTCATAGGCGGCAATAACCGACTCATCGAAGGTTGAAGGTGGGATGACAATAGAGCTCTTTGAAAAGCCCATTTCCTGGAGGGTGGGGACAGGATAAGGTTTGGTTTTGTGGAAATTCGCTGACGAAGGTGTGATGGAAAACGCTTCCAACTGTAAGTTTTGCCACTTAGCCAGCCATTTGTTTTTGTAAGGCGTAAAAACCTTATATACGCCACCAGTGTCAGTTAATATTTCCTCCTTTTCAAAAATCACATGGTCTTTGAAGGAGTAAAAACCTATCCCTTTCTCCGTGAGCAGCGAGCGGACTGTGGTGTCCCTTTCGTTGGCATAGGGTTCGTAGTCCCTGTTGGTGTAAACGGCTTTGATGTCATATTCCGTCGTCAGCTGTGAAAATGCTGCTTCCGGTGAAGCGCAAAGGATACGTAGTGAGCTTCCGTGGTCTTCTAGCTGCTTCTTTAGCTGCAACAGCGTGCTGTGAATAAACGAAACCCTGGCATCCGTCTTTTCTTCAAGCTTTGATAATATCTGTGGATCAAAAATGAAGATGGGAAGAACGGGTAACTCGTCTTTTAGTGCGTAGAAAAGGCCGGTGTTGTCGGTGAGTCGGAGGTCTCGCCGGAACCAGAAAATATTGACAGCCGTGTGAGTTGGCATAAGTTTTTTCTAAACTAACTGCGCAGTGCTCATTTAGTTATTAAAGCTCGGAAAAATTGAAGGGGGAGTGGCCGTTTACATCGTCTTCCTCTTGCTTTATTTTATCCGAATTGAAGTTGAATGAGGTCTTTTTGTCCTCTTCCGGTGGCTCGGGCTCTTCCCTGTTTTTGACACGCACGTCCTGCATCAAGTCTTTGAAGTTGTTGAAGCTTCGGATGTATTGGAGGCTGAACCCCGCTTTGGTATTGGTCTGGTTACTTATGTTTTGCGTGAGGCTGTTGACGCTGGTTCTGGAGTACATTTTGGCTCTCAATTTGCCGTCGGGTGTAAGCAGGTACTCAAGCGTCCAGTCGCCCATTATGGCCCCCAGTTCGTTGCGGGTAGTGGTGCTGGTAACGCCCCCATCTCTGGAAACCCGCAGTCGGCCATCCAGGAAGGTGTAGGCAAGCCGAAGTTGGAACGTGTTGTAGGCATCGTTGTCAAGGCTGGCAAGGTCGATGTCGATTTCAAGGTTCTCATCCACTTGAGAAATCCAATAGCTGAGCTGGTTGGAGACAAACTCACTCACACTACTGCCGATAGAGTTGGTGCCAACGTTGAAGCTATTGATGGGTGAGAAGCGTCGCAGGATAATCAGGCTGAACACCTGGCGTTTCATTTCCTGCTCATCGGTTTTGACAGTATTTTTAAACCCCTGGATGGTTGTGCCCAAAGGATAGCTATTGGCACCAGCGGTCTCAGGGTAGCCAGTTATCTGAATATCGAAGGCGATGTCTGGTGACATCAAATCCCCATTGAGCTTCATTTGTACGTTTGTAGGATACCGTCTCTTCAGCTCAGGCGTATTTAGCGTAGCGCTATCTATATTGGTTAGAATTGGGGATAACAATGCGTTTTGCCGATAGCCAGCAGTAATGTCCATCTGGGCTTTGTAGGGATCACCCGACCAGGAGATGCTACTTCCGCTAACGATCTCAAATTCCTTATTGATGATATTGTAAAGGGTGAAATTATACCCCCCTTCCTCGATGTCAAGATCACCAAACATATAGAAATCCCCGTTGGTGTCAATTTGCATGTTGAGCTTGCCATTGCCTCTTCCTCGTATGATATCGCCGGATTTTATGTCGAAGATAAGCTCGCAATATGCGTCAGGCGTGATGTCAAGGTCGAAGTCGAGGCGAATATTAGAGAACTTCTCTTCGTCAATATCCGATTCCTCATCGGCTACTTTGGTTGTGTCGCTAAAGTTCACGAATGAGATGAAGTCCTCAACCTGTACGTCGGAGCTTTCGTCCAGCGGAATGAAAATCCGTGTATTTCTATTTGTGGTAGCTTTGGCGCTGATGTTGAGGTTGGATATAGCGCCCAAAAAGTTGATTGAGCCAGTGGCATAAGCGGTGCCGTAGTACAAGGAATTGTCGGCAGCAGCCGTGTTAAGTACTTGAAAGTTATTCAATTGCCCTTCTAAGTCCAGCACAAAGTCTCTAAAACCATCGTGGAAAATACCTCCATTCAATGAAGCACGATGATCCTGCTCGTCTCGGACGTCGAGGTTCCGGACACCTATTTCGTTATCGTCAAAGAAGATATCTCCATTGAAGCTATATGTAGTGTTTAAGTACTTGATCCTTCCTGCCCCATTGCGAAGCGTCCCGGTTCCCCGGAGAATAGGGTAAGTTGGGCTGCCGGAGACTCTGAATTTTCCGCTGGCAGTGCCTTTGATGTCATTAAAGTTTTCGTCGATGAAGGGCTCGAGGATATTAATGTTAGCATTGTCGAAATCGGCAGTGAAGTTGAGCGGGCTTATGCTGTCGAGTGGGGCATAGTAGCCATTAAGTCCAATGATATTTTTGCCTTCCCTTATTACGGTAAGCCTCGACAGTATTTGTTTGGATGCATCGTTCCATGATGATTTACCGGTTAGGTTTCCGACTAAAAATCTATCGACAAAAAAGTTGTCAATTTTAAGGTCGCTTTCAACAATGGAACCCTCACCGTAGTTAATAAGCGTGGCATGCCCGTTTACCACTCCGTCCAGAGGGACAGTTGTGAGCGGGTTGAGGTTAGACAGAGCAAAATTCGTGACCCGTCCTCGTAGCGGAATATTTGTCGAGTCGCTGATATAGCCAGTTAGTTCCACTTCCTGATTTCCCGCCGAAAGCTTCAGGTTTTCAAAGGCAACCGCTTCATCAGTGATAACAATTTGGTTGTTATCTGAAAACTGCCACTTTCCCTCAAGCACTTGAAGATCAGAGGGGTATACTGTTATAATTGTCCTGTCTGGAAGAAATTGAAGATCCCCATATACCCTGGCGTAGTTGGTGGTATTGAGCTGCTCTACGTTGGTTTGAAAATCAATTTGGTTATTACTCCAGATCGCCTCTATGTAGTTGTTTTGAGTAATATCTCTGTTATTGAGCAGCTGTCGCATCGAGGATATGTAAAACATCGATAGCACGTCTGTGCTGTCTGCCGCTTTGCTGGTATTGATGTCTATCTCGTTTCCAATAAAGGAGAACTCCCTGAAGGTTAGGGTATCAATGGCAGTGTAAAGTGAAGCAACTGAAGAGATGTTCTTGTTGAAACCAGCTTCAATTTGCGTCCCTTTAGCTATGTAAAAGTCTTTGATGAAGAGATCCGTCAATGGGTTGATATCCCTGAGTGTCGCATCAACACGTATTTTGTACGGCGATATTTCCTTTGTTGGCTTGCTGGCGTAGTAGCTTTCAATGTCGTCACTATTATTTTTGAATGCCAGCTCATATTCATCAAATGTTTCCGATAAATCCGCAAACAGGGTTGTGTAATCAAAGTTGCCTTCAGCGCTTAAACTCAGATGCTCTGAGAGAATATTAAACGAACGTTGTGTTTGGCTTCTTTGTGAAGTGGCGAGGATACTGTCCGCCTTGAACTGTTTTCCGTTAACTTCAAGTAGTAGGTTGTGTATAGCGGCACTGCCGGTAATACTGTCGATTTCAAGTCCCTGAAAGTCAAGGTCGACTTGCCCCCTGAGAAACACATCGTTGGAAGTAAGCTGCAGAGGGTAGAGAAAGAGTGTGTCAAGCGATGCGTTCGCTTTAAACATATTGACCTGATTTCTGAAGTCAAACGAGCCTTCGACTTGAAGCTTTACGTTGGGGTCGTCGATACTGAGCTTCCCTTCAAAAAAGCTTGCGGCTAGTCGTGCATCAGTTTTGATGTTCACGTAGTCGTAGCCCTTGAGTCCGAGCTTTTGTATGTTGCCTTTCAGGTAAAAATCCGCAGACGAGGGTGTGAGGCCTTTGCCAGAGATACTTCCGGAAAAACTTACTTTCTGGAGAAGTTCGGAGTCACCTGCCAAAGTGCCCAGGTTGAGGTTTCTGACTGTAAGAGAGCCACTGTAAACTGCCTCTTCCGGCGTGCTCGGGAGCTTCAGGTTGACATCGGATTTGGCACTTCCGAGCCTGGAATCAAAATTTCCGTTGGCCACAAAGTCGGTGGGAAAACCAATGAACCTGCCATCGAACCTAATGAAACCGAGGCGATTCAATATGTAATAGTCTTCACTATCCATGTAGATGCCAAGGTCGTTGGCCAGTAGCGTCGATTGATCAAGTCGGAGGTCAATAAAGGTTTCCATAAAGTTGGGCAAGCCATTGAAGCTGGCATTGCCAAAGAGCTGACTATTGTCGCCGAAAAACAGACTAAACTTCTTCAAGCTAAAATTGGTAACTCCTCCGCTGAAGTCGCCTGATATGGAATAGGTATCATCGTACTTTTCGAGGTAGGGCGAAAAGTGTCGCAGATCCCGGTTGCTTATTGTCGTGCTGTCGAAATGAGCAACGATGTTGACGCTGTCAACAAAATAGGTGAGATTGGAAGGGTTGGAAAACTCAAACTTGACATAGTCCCGTAAATGGCTGTGTTGGGTATGCAGGTCTAAGTCAGAGAGCTCCATTGTTTGATAGGTGAGCAGAAAGTTTGTCTGGAGGCTGTTGACCTTCAGCTTTTTGCTTTTCTCGCCGGCGGCCAGCTTGTCTACCCTGAATTTGACAGTATCCAGCCGTTGGTAGAAGTTGCTAAGGTCGCTGAATATGCTGTCGATGGTAAACTGGTAGTAGTTGAAGCCTACCTCAATGCTATCCTTTCTCATGTCATTGAGAGAGAACCGGCTTTTCTCCAGTTTGATCCGGCTCACACTTATCGGACGTGGCAGCGAAGTTCGGGCAGTAGTGTCTTTGGGCCGTAATTGGCTGATGAGAAAGGAGATGTTGTCGAGTTGGTTGTCGGCGAACTTTACCAGCCGTACATCGGCTCCGGTTATTCGGGCGGCGTCAAAATGTAGCTGACTGGGACGTAGTAAATCAAGAAGGCTAAAATCGACCAACAACCTATTTATGGTAATCATGCTGGTATCCTGGAGATCCTTTACTTCCAGGCTATCAAGGGTAATTTCATCAAACCAGTTGACATCCACTTTTGCAATGGTAACTTTGTGCCCTGTTTGTTCATAGAAGGATTTGGAGGCGTAGGAAACCAGCCATGTTTGAACAGCCGACGATTGCAGCGTGATAAACAAGCCAATCAGCAAAAGTAAAATGGTAAGTGAAAACCAGTAGAAGGCTTTCCCAATACCATAGAAAATGACAGATGTTTTAGTTTTATAGTTCAAATCAACTGTATGTCCCCGACCATCTTAGCGATCGAATCTTCGTGCGATGAGACTTCTGCCGCTGTGATCAGGAACGGTAAAATTCTTAATAATATTATTGCTACGCAATCTGTTCACCAACGATATGGTGGTGTGGTACCAGAACTGGCCTCCAGAGCACACCAGAAGCATATTGTGCCTGTAGTAGATCAGGCTTTGAAAGAAGCAGGTATTGATAAACACCAACTAGATGCCATTGCGTTCACGCAAGGGCCTGGATTATTGGGTGCTTTGCTTGTGGGTAGCTCCTTTGCTAAAGCAATGGCCTGGGGGTTAGGGGTGCCTCTGATAGCCGTTAACCATATGCAAGCCCACATCCTGGCGCATTTTATTGAAGACCCAAAACCGGCGTTTCCGTTTCTGTGCCTTACAGTAAGCGGCGGGCACACGCAGATAGTGCTGGTGGAGTCACCCATGCGCATGCAGGTGATAGGCGAAACGCAGGACGATGCAGTAGGGGAGGCGTTTGACAAAGCGGCCAAAATGCTGGAACTGCCCTATCCCGGTGGCCCGTTTATCGATAAGTTGGCGCAAAAAGGCAATCCGGAGGCCTTTCAATTTCCGCTCTCAGAAATGCAAGGCTTGAACTACTCCTTCAGCGGCATAAAAACGGCCATCCTCTACTTCCTGAGAGACCAAACAAAGACCGACCCGACATTTGTTGAAAACAATATCAACGACATTTGCGCCAGTGTCCAGCACACTTTGATCCACATGCTTTTGCAGAAGCTGAAGAAGGCCGCAAAGCAAACAGGGATAAGCCAAATTGCCATTGCCGGAGGTGTGGCAGCTAATTCAGGGCTTCGGCAAGCACTTGAAAATCAACGTGCTGAGCTGGGTTGGGAGGTGTATATTCCCAAGTTTGAGTATTGTACCGACAATGCTGCAATGATTGCCATGACAGCCCATTTCAAATACCTTGAAAAGGACTTTTCATCGATGGATGTTGCCCCAATGCCTAGGATGAAATTTTAATTTTATGCTATTTTAGTTTTTATAAAAACGCTCAGTTAAATATTGAATGGCAAAGGACGATAAGCGATTTTCAAACTCTGTAAACATCAAAAACAAGAAGGCCCGTTTCGAGTTTGAGTTTATTGATACGCTTGTAGCAGGCATTGTGCTCAAGGGGACTGAGATCAAGTCCATTAGGGAAGGGAAAGCCAGTTTGCAGGAAGCGTATTGTTACTTCAATAGGGGAGAGATCTTTATCAAGGCGATGAATATTACCCCATACGCCGAGGCCACCCATTTCAACCATGATCCTGTGAGAGAGCGAAAGCTCCTGATAAAAAAGAGGGACATTGAGAAGTGGCAATCAAAAATGGAAGAAAAGGGCCTTACCATAGTGCCGGTGAGACTTTTTATGACCGACAAAGGACTAGCTAAAATGGAAATAGCCCTTGCAAAGGGTAAAAAAATTCATGACAAAAGAGAAAGTATCAAAGAGAGGGATAGCAAGCGAGAGCTAGACCGACTTAGACTGTAAACCTTATGATTGAGACCGAAAAGGGAATTTGTAGATTATGCCTTGTGCCGGTTATGTGCGAACCATCCTTTCACTCGCTTCAGCTAAGCGAGCTTCTTTTTGGGGAGCACTATGAGGTTTTGGAAGCAAGTGAGGACAAAAAGTGGATAAAGGTAAAAATCCATTTTGATGGAGTGGTTGGGTGGATTTTGAAGGTGCATTTCTATGGAATCACACAGGAGTATTTTGAGCAGATCAATCACTCTGACTACAAAGTTTGCACGGATTTGACAGCGAATATCTTCTTCAAGAAACACTACCTGAACATCCTTATAGGAAGTGTGCTGCCGATTTCCACCAATGAGCTATTCAAAATAGAGGAGCAGTTGGCGTTCAACGGAAACTCGAAAAGCCTCGGTCAGCGTCGTGATTATGGTTTTCTTCGTGAAATCCTGCAGAAGTATATGTACTCCCCTTACAGAGCTGGTGCAAGGTCTCCTTATGGCATCGATGATATTGGACTTGTGCAGCAGGTGTATCGCATGGTGGGATATCCGGTACCCAGGAGTTTAAAGCAACTTGCCGCCACGGGCGATCAGGTTGATTCGTGGAGTGAGTCTAGGCCCGGGGATTTACTTGTTTGGAGTGTTAAAGACGAAGTAAAGGCGGGCATCAACATAGGAGAAGAACAGGCGGTGATAGTGACTGATTCGGTGAAGATTGTTAATATTGATGACAAGGGTCTAACCAGTGAAATGAGAGAAGGGCAGCTAGTGGCGGTGAGGAGGATCCTCAAAATGTAGAAGAGGCATGAGCTTAAAGAGGAACGTGTTGGTTCTTAATCAGGACTATTCTCCCTTGACTGTTTGTTCGGTGGAGAGAGCATTTCTTCTTGTCTTTTTGAATAAGGCTGAAATGATTTCGCCTGTTCCCAACGTTTTTCTGCATACTGTGGACACTTCTTATCAGGCCCCATCGGTCATCAGAGTATCCAGGTATATCAGTGTCCCCTACAAAGGAGTTATACTGTCTCGCCAAAACGTTTTCCGGCGTGACAACCACGAATGCCAGTATTGCGGTACCAACCGGGATCTCACCCTTGATCACCTCGTTCCTCGCTCGAAAGGAGGAACCTCCAGCTGGAAAAACCTTGTTACTGCCTGCAAACATTGCAATGCCAAGAAAGGCGATTATGCGCCCGGTGAAGTCGGGATGAAACTTAGAAAAGAGCCTTTCAAGCCGTCTTACATCATGTTTTTAAAGACCTCCAATGGCAGTGTGTTCGACGAGTGGCGACCTTTTTTGCAACTCAAGTCGGAGGCGCTATAGACCACCCCATTTTCCTCTTTACATCTCCCCAACGATCCAGCCATCTTTTGAGGTGTCCTTTTGTTACCTCCATTTTTAGGGTCCTGCCGAAGAAGACAAATGCTTTTGGTGAGCCGACAACTGTGTCTCAAAGGCTGGCCGATGTGACCGGAAAAATAAATTCATGATTTTTTAAGTGGCCTGACCCGATTTCACTCCTTTTCCTGTAGTAGGGGGTGAAGGGAATTTGATCACATAAAAAGACCATGTAATATGAAAGTAAAACAGTTAGTCGGAATGCTCACCTGTTTGGTGATGTTAGTGTTTGCAATAAGTTGTGGGGACGATGAACCGGAACCCTCGAAGTTCAAGCTGGAAGCAGATATTGAATTTAGCCCGGAAAACCCGGCTGTGAATGAAGAAATTACCCTAGATGCAAGTGGTTCAGTAGATGCGGATGCGATTGGCTTCACTGCCGAGTGGACGCTGCTGTCGCAGCCTGGTGGCAGCACAACCAAAATAACCAACGCCGATGCCATTATTGCTTCTTTGATCCCTGACGTGGAGGGGGACTATGAAGTCCAGTTGAAAATTTCGAATGCTGATGAAGGCGTAGGCGATACCAAGACGGTGACTATAAATGCTCTGGCACCTGGTTATGTGGAGCTTAGCGGATTTATAGACAGCGACATGACGCTTGAAAACATCAATCTTGACCCTGCACTTATTGATTATTTGGTAACAGGAGATGTGTCAGTGCTTGCTGTTCTCACCGTAGAGCCAGGGGTCGTTATTCATTTCCAGGAAGATAAAATGATGAAGATTGAGCAGGGTGGCACTTTGCTGGCAGCAGGTACCGAAGCCGACTCCATCATTTTTACAACAGCCAACGAAGAGGCTGATCTGTTTTGGAAGGGGCTTTACATACAGTCAGCCAGTGCGCAGAACATACTTAAGTACGCCGAAGTTTCATACGCTGGCAACACAGCAATGGATTTTAACGGAGCTGACTATAAGGCTGGCGTAGGTGTAAATGGAGGCGGAAATATCAAGATTGAAAATAGCCTGTTTGCCAGCAATAAAGGATATGCAGTTTATCTCGACGACGATGGAGGGAAACTGAACACCTTCAAGGACAACCTCTTTGTTGACAATGAAAACGGCATGGCCGTGTGGGCTGAGACGGCAGCTAGTGTCGACAATACCACTACGTTTACCAATTCAGCAAATGCTGATGTTGAAATTTTTTCCTCCTCAATTGCCGAAGCCACGGAAATAACCTGGAAAGCATTAAGCAACGATGCTCGTTATACAGTTTCGGGGGACATAGATGTGAACGGGGTGCTTACTATTGCTCCGGGAGCTAAATTCGGTTTGGATGAGGATGTGAAGATTACCGTCGACGGCGCATTCATTGCTGCCGGCACAGCGGAAAGTCCGATTGAATTCACAACATCCGATGGAGCTTCCGCACTTCGCTGGAAAGGTATTTATGTGAACTCGGCAGATGGCAGAAATATATTGAACCATGTCACGCTTTCTTATGCTGGAAATTCGGTGATGAATTTTTCAGGCGAGGACTTTTCTGCTGGTGTTGGTATTGAACCTGGTAAAAAAATGGCATTCAAAAATAGCACTTTTTCCAATAACAAAGGATACGGCGTATACGCCGACGACGCAGGCGGACTAATAGATGCTTTTGAGAGCAATACGTTTGTTTTGAACGATAGGGCGGTTGGCTTGCCAGCTGACCAGGCCGAAATGATAGACGGTGCTTCTGTTTTCACGGACAATACCAATGCTGATGTTGAAATTTTTGAGTCGGATTTTTCGGAATCCAAAACGTCGACATGGAAAAAACTTAGTGGAGGTGCTGCCTACAGATTGTCGGGCGACATGGATGTAAAGGGTAAGCTCACCATTGCCGCCGGAGCTATCGTGAACTTTGATGAAAATGTTTTGGTAAGGGTTTTTGGGTCGCTCACAGCCGTGGGAACTGCCACCGACCGCATTGTATTTACGACATCAAACCCAGGAGGCGAGCTCTATTGGAAGGGCATTTACATCAGCTCTGCCAGTAGCCTCAATAACTTTGATTTTACCGATTTTTCGTTCGCCGGTAATTCTCCCATCGATTTCTCGGGAGCCGATTTTGCAGCTGCCATTGGCGTGGATATCACCGGCAAGGTATCGGTGACCAACTCTACGTTTACCAACAATAAAGACTATGGAATCTACGCCGATGAGTCGGGTGGGCAGATAGGTAGTTTTGGAACCAACAGCTTTTCTGACAACAAAAGAGGTGTAGGTATACCAGCCGATGAACTTGATGC
Organism: Imperialibacter sp.; assembly: GCF_040222815.1. Taxonomy (GTDB): domain Bacteria; phylum Bacteroidota; class Bacteroidia; order Cytophagales; family Cyclobacteriaceae; genus Imperialibacter. Next base: position 88,793 of record NZ_JAVKCH010000009.1, read on the forward strand.
CATGGATGGAGCAAGCACCTTCACCAACAACTCATTTGCCGACGTGGAAGTGTTTGGAAGTGACCTGGCCCAGGACAAAGTGGTCACCTGGAAGTCGTTGACCACCGGCGCTTCTTACAGAATTACCGGAAATATCAGGGTGTTTGGACAAGTTACTGTGGAAGCAGGTGCTTCTTTCAAAATGGACGAAGACGTCCAGATTCTGGTTGATGGCGCATTTACGGCAAAAGGAACTTCCACTAACAGGATCACTTTCACCTCGTCAAATATCGATGGTGGACTGCACTGGAAAGGATTTTATTTTTCGTCAACAGATGCCAGCAATGAGTTTGATTTTTGCAATATCGCTTACGGGGGGAACTCACCGCATGACTTTAATGGAGCCGATTTTCCAGCCAATATTGCCGTGAATTCAGACGGAAAGGTAACGGTAACGAACTCCACCATTTCCAACAGCAGTGGCTACGGAATCTATTCAAAGGGCGTGACCAACGATTTTGCGGGTGCGGCAGCCGGCAACACTTTCACTGGCAATGCAAATGGAAATAATCAGGAATAGGTAAAAACCTATCGATAAACACAGGCAGCTGAATTTCTTGTAAAGGCCCGATCCAAAAGGATCGGGTTTTTTATGCTTCCGCCCGTAGATTAAATACGGAATATTCTATTTATTCTTTATAGCTTTATACTTTCAAAGAGTTAATAGGCATCTAATTTATTATATCAAACGATGGGTGAAGCGGAGCTGGTGAAACTGATAGACAGGATCAATAAAGGTGACCAAAAAGCCCTTGATGAACTCTTTCCCGTTGTTTACGATGAGCTTCGGAAAAATGCCCACCATTTGAGGTTTAAGTTTCGGCAACAAGAAACCCTGAACACCACTGCACTTGTGCACGAAGCATATTTGAAACTCTCGAAAGCTGACCTGAGCCAGCTTCAAAGTAAAGAGCACTTTTACAATCTGGCGGCCAAAGCCATTCGGCAAATTTTGGTGAACGCATGCCTGAAAAAGCAGACCGACAAGCGAGGAAATCAACCCAGTCATTTGAAAATTGATGACCTTGAAGAGCACATAAATTTTACTGAAGAAACAGGAACGGCTATTTTGAAAATACATGAAGCTTTGGAAGTGCTTGAGAAAAGGGAGCCTACCTACGGAAAAATTGTTGAATGCCGTTTTTTTGCTGGACTGTCCATCGATGAAACAGCAAAGATATTGGGCACTAGCCCTTCCACAGTCAAGCGGTCGTGGAGCATGGCCAAGACCTGGCTTCACATGCAGCTTTCACCATCAGCAGCCTAATCTCTAAGTCTACGACATGGAGCAATATTCCCAGGAGGAATGGATCGATTTTTTAACAAAAATGAACCTCACAGCCGAGGCATTGCCTGGTTTACTGGGGCATCAGGGTGACGCTGAGTCATTTTTTGAAGTGTTGCAAGATAACCTTTCAAAAGAGCTTTCCGACAGCCTGGAAATAAGGTTGCCAGTGGGTTACATTATTGGTAAATACCAGGTGGTAGGGGAGGCTGGTGTTGGAGGAATGGCAGTGGTTTACAAAGCGAAAAGAGCTGACAACCTGTTTGATCAGCAAGTGGCAATAAAGGTGCTTTCGCCACTGCTCAACACTGACAAATACGAACAATACTTTAAAGCGGAACGGCAACTACTGGCTTCGCTAAATCACCCCAACATAGCAAGCATTTTTGACGGAGGGATTACAGATGATCAGTCGCCTTACCTGATCATGGAATATGTGGATGGCTTGCCTATTAATCGTTATTGCCAACAGCATCGGCTAAGTATTTCTGAGACGCTTAACCATGTTATGATCCCGGTCTGTCGTGCGGTAATTCATGCCCACAACAACTTCATCCTGCATAGAGATATCAAGCCTTCCAATGTTCTCATTACAGATGATGGCCAGGTCAAACTGCTCGACTTTGGCATTGGAAAACTCTTTGATGACCAGTTGGAGGAAGATACTTCTTTTGGCGGCACATTGAAATACGCATCCCCCGAACAGCTCTCGCACAAGCCGTTGTCCGTTCAGTCCGACATCTATCAGCTCGGAGTGCTTTTGTATGAGCTGCTCACCGGGCGCATGCCGTTTGAAGGCGATGAGAGAGGCGCAGTGATTTCAAGGATACAGAACGGGCAGTTTCAGACCCCAACGACCCTTAACCCGGCCATTAAGGCGGACCTGAATGCAATTATTGTAAAGTGCATGGCAGTTGATGCCGGGCAGAGGTATCAGACAGTGACGGATTTAGTCGCTGATCTTCAGAATTATCTTCACCATTTCCCGGTGTCCGCCAGAGAGGCGAGCTGGGGTTATTCCTCCCGCCTGTTTTTAAGGCGCAACACACTTGCCTCGGCACTTGTAGCAGTCATTGTGATAGTATCAATGGGCGCTGCTATCATTACTCAAATTCAGAAGCGAGCACTGGAAAGGGAGCAGCAAAAGGTGATGGCTTCCAACGAGTTTCTGACTAAAATATTCGAGGCAAATGACCCAGGGGTGGTGCAGGGAGAAGAGGTGACGGCCGCTGCCTTGCTCCGAAATAGCGAGAAGGAGATCAATAATATCAGTGACCCTGAGATCAAAGCCTCGGCACAGGTGCAGCTGGGTAGTTTATACAAAAGGCTGGGTTTGTGGAAGGAGTCGGGATCTTTTTTCTTCGATGCCCTCCAATATTATCGGGAACACAATGGAAGTGCGCTTGAAATTGGCAGACTATACAATGAGATTTCTGGCTACTACCGGGACATGTCGGAGTACGATAAGGCTGATTCAACCATTCAGTTGGCGATCAGCCATCTTGAACGGGAAAAAGAGGTCAATCCATTGGCATTGGCAATGTCTTACAAAGACCATGGGTATGTTCTGTACCTGAAAGGCAAATATGAGCAAGGGGAGGGTGAAGTGAGAAAGGCAATTGCTCTCATTGAACACGCCATTGCTTCAGGACACACCGAAGGAGGGGGGAGCCTGAAAAAGGAAATTCAACTGGGGTTTGCCTACAACTATCTCAGCAGCAACCTTCGGGAGCAGTCAAAGTATGAAGAGGCACTTGAGGCGAGTTTGGCGGCAGTTGAACTGGGTGAGAAATTCGAGGGTGAAGATGTTACCCTGAAGCTTATTGCTTTAAACAACCTCTCATTAGTATATAGCCGACTTCATGACTTTGAAAAACAGGTGCAGATACTCCGGGACTTGCTGGATGAGAACTTTCGAATTTATGGGCCTGATCATCCAAGTACGCTTAGTTCCTATGCGAATTTGGGATCTGCCTACTACAAGCTGAAAGACTATGCTAAGTCAGACTCTTTGCAGCTTCTGGCTTACGAAGCCTACCTGGCAAAATTTGGCCCCTTTCACAATTACACAGTAAGCGTGTTGTACAATCTCGGAAATTCAAAATTTGGACAGCGGGATTTTGGGAATGCGCTGAGCTACTATGAAAAGGTGCTTGCGGCTGATGTCAATAATTTTGGTGACGATCATCCTTATGTAGCAGGCGACTATGTGAGCATGGGAATGACTTGGCAGGCAATGCAGAAGTTTGATGAGGCTGAGCGAAGTTACCAAAAGGCATTCAGCATTTATCTCGACAAGCTGGGGGCGAAAAGCAGAAAAATAATCGATGTTTATTCAAACTTTGGGGATTTGTACGGCGAGTTGAACGACATGAAAAAGGCCAAACTCAATTATACGAAGGCCATTGAACTAAGCAAGGAAGTATTAGGAGAAGACCACCCGTACCATCAGAAGTTGAAAGACGAATGGGCTGCTCTTCAGCCTAAGCCATAGCAGCCAGATGTTTGCCGCCTTATAGCTCTATTTTGAAAACTGTCTTTTTTCCAACCTCTGATTCTACACCCAGGGTGCCTCCGTGCATGTGAATGATTTGCCTCGACAGGCTGAGGCCTATGCCAGACCCCGTAGGCTTAGTGGTGTAAAACGGAATGAAAATATTGTCGATGGCTTCCGGAATAATGCCGGGCCCATTGTCTTCCACTTCAATGACAGGGCGTAGCTGATCGTTGGTATATCCCCTCACGATGACCTTTGCATTTTCTTGATCCTTTAATACCTCAATCGCATTTTTCACCAGGTTGATGAGTACCATTTCCAGTAGCTCGTCGTCCACAATCATAGTCATTTCATCGTCGTCCAATTCTGTAGCAATGGTCACTTCGCTGGCCTTCGTTTCTGCCAAATACAGGTTTTCGATCCTGGCCAGCAGTGTCGCTGCTTTCACGGGCTTCAGTGCCGGTTTTGGAATCTGGGTGAAGTCCCGGTAGGCATGGACAAACTTTTTGAGAGCGTGACTCCTGTTCTCTATTGCCTGAAGGGCCTCATTAATGTCGCTAATTGTTTCCTTCGACATTTGCTCCTCGTTGTCGGCATGAGTTTCCTCTTCAAACATCTCTTTTAGCGTGGAAACCAAAGAAGAAATTGGCGTCACCGAATTCATGATTTCATGCCGGAGCACTTTGGTCAGGTTTTGCCAGGCCTCCAGCTCATTTTGTTGCAACTCCGACCGAATATTTTGCAGAGAAACAAGTGTTAGTTCCCTCCCTCTTATCCTCAATCGGGAGGTGTGGATGGCCAGGTGAACAAGTTCATTTTTTCGGTAGAGGGTATTACCCCCCGTTGGAATTGACTTTAGCAGGGTGTAAAGCTCCGGGTCGGTTGCGGAAAGGTCTTTCAGCGCTGTCAGGTTGTCAAGTGCCAGCAGCTTTTTTGCCATTTGATTGATGAGCCCCACTTCGCCGGTATCGTCGTAGCTTAAAATGCCCACTTGCACGTTTTTTACCAGGGTGTCCAGAAATTGAAGGTTTTCCTCATTTTCCTTTCTGGTAAGTCTGAAAGCATCGAGCACCTCTTTCATTGCCTGGTTCAGTTGTTTGAAAGACCTCCCAACCCGGTTGTCAGCATCAAAGCCAATAATGAAGTCGTCGTATTTTATGGATTCAATGAAACGGGTCAGCTTGCGGTTGGTGCTTTCGACATAGTAAAACAGACTGAACAGAGAGAAAACGCCCACCGAAAAAATAATGGTAGCACTAACATATTTACTGCTTTCGATCAGCCAAATGAAGGCCATTGTCAATAGCCCAATAAAAGCTACCCGCAGAAATATCTGAAACCGGAAGCTGTTAAAAATCATATTTCTCCATTCGGCGGTACAAGGAAGAGCGGGTCAGCCCCAGCTCCTGAGCCGCCTGGGTAATATTGCCATTGTGGCGTTTGAGTGCTTTGCGGATGAGGATACGCTCCATCTCCTCTATGTTGTAGGCATCCAGGTTTACTGCTGCCTCGTCAGTCTCTTTGCCACCCTGGTTCAAAAAGAAGTCGTCTGCCTCAAGTACCATACTTCGGCTCATAATCACAGCCCGCTCCACGGCATGCTGCAATTCCCTCACATTTCCCGGCCAGCTGTACTTTTGCATTCTTTTCAGCACCGAAGGACTAAGCGACCGGATGGGCTTGTTGTATTTTTTGGTAAACTGCCCGAGGTAGTGTTCTGCAAGCAAAGGAATATCGTCAAGGCGATCTCTCAATGGCGGGATGTTGATTTCGATGGTGTTGATGCGGTAGAGTAGGTCCTGCCGGAATTCGCTCTTTTTCACCATGTCGTACAGGTGCATGTTGGTGGCGCAAATGAGGCGGATGTCAATAGGTTTGGCTTTGTTGGAGCCAACCCTGGTAACCTGCCTCGACTGTAGCACTGAGAGTAGCTTGGCCTGGAGTGGTGTCGACAGGTTGCCAATTTCGTCGAGAAACAAAGTGCCACCAGAAGCTGTTTCGAAGCGTCCTGCACGGTCTTCTCTCGCATCGGTAAACGAACCTTTTGTATGTCCAAATAGCTCGCTTTCGAATAGTGTTTCGCTCACCGCCCCCAAGTCGACGCTGAGAAACACTTCGGAAGCCCGTTTCGAATGGCGGTGGATAGCCCGTGCCACCAGCTCCTTGCCTGTGCCATTTTCGCCGAGGATCAGCACGTTGGCATCTGTTCCCGCTACCATTTCTATGGTGTCGAACACTTTCATAATGGCATCGCTTCTGCCAATAATCTCCTGGTACTTGGTATCCAGGTCCTCGTTGATCTGTTTTTGTCTGTCTTTGAGTTTGTTGGTCTCCAGCCTCGACTCACGCAGCCTCATACAGGAAGAAACTGTGGCCAGCAACTTTTCGTTTTCCCAGGGCTTCAGCACAAAGTCCGTTGCACCTTCCTTGATGGCCTTTACTGCTACTTCCACATCACCATAGGCGGTGATCAGTATCACAACGGCCGATGGATCCATTTCGAGGATTTTGTCGAGCCAGAAAAAGCCTTCGTGTCCCGAGCTAACATCTTTCGTGAAATTCATGTCCAGGAGAATGACATCGAAAGTTTCATTCATCAGAATATTGGGAAGAGACTCAGGGTTTTTCTCTGTCACCACCTCCAGGAAATGTCGCTTCAGAAATATTTTAGCGGCACTCAACACGTCGGGGTTGTCGTCAACAATCAGAATTCTTCCTGCCTGGTTACTCTTTTTCATTTATACACAGCTTTTGCCCACTCCATTTTAAACAATAATAATACCTTTTACCTAGAGAAGTAAAAGCAATCTCAATTGCTTGAATATCAATGCTTAAAGAAAGTGATGAAATACTGATATAGAAAATAGTTGTTCGCTGGCGGACAGTTGAGGTCGCTGATGTACGCCGACCAATCAAAGCGTTGCAAGAAGCCTTTCGATATACTTTTTCTCAGGCAGGCTGGTGGTTAGCTCGATGGCCTGGCGAAAGCAGCTAGCCGCCAGCGTAGTATCGTCCATGGCCATGTATATTTTACCCAGCAGAGAGAAATAGTATTGGTTTTGCACCAGGCTGCCTTTGGCATCCAACTCATGGAGCTTTTCATAAGCAAACAATGGGCCCTGGCTATAGAAGATGGCGATCAGCCAATTCAGTTGGATAGTTGCGCTGGGATCGCTGCGCAAAAGGTATTCGTATAGTTCGCAAATGCTTGCCCAATCGGTCTCTTCAAAGGAGGGAGCCTGCGCATGTTCGTAGGCAATGGCAGCTTCCACCTGGTATTTGCTGTAGTTTTTTTCCTGAATAGATTCCCTGAAATACTGCTGGCCCAGGGCTATCATCTCTTGATCCCAAAGTCGCCGATCCTGACTTTCAAGATCAATTAGTTTCTTTTCAATATCCTCTCTGGCCGGAAACCTGGCGGCATGGAGAAGAAGCAACGAAAACAAGGCCAATGAATCTGCTGTTTTCAGCTTTTCTTTGTCTGTCACCAGTTTGATCAGTCTAATCGCTTCAAAGCACAACTCCTCCCTAATGATGGAATCATTATCGGTGGAAGAATATCCTTCGTTGAATAGCAAGTAGATGATTAAATGCACCTCGTCCAGTTTTTCCATCACCTTTGAATAGTTCGGATCGGGAAAGGAGAGGTTCTTTTCAAGGATCAATTGTTTTGAGCGAACAATAGATTTGGCCACGGCCTCTTCAGTCATAACCAGGCCACGGGCAATTTGCCGGACTGTTAACCCGGCCACATGCCGCAGCACAAAAATGAGCTGGTTCTTGATAGAAAAGGAGGGATGGCAGCAAGCTACAATCATCCGTAGCTGACTGTCTTCAATTTCGTTATCGAGGAAAAGCGCCTCAAGCTTGATTTCCTCCCCGGTATTGAGAAAAGACTCAGCTGGCAGTGGTTCAAAACGCTTTTTTCTCAGGGCATTGATCGCCTTGTTTTTACACACTTTAAAGAGCCAGTTTACTGGCTGATCAGGTATGCCCTTTTGTTCCCAATGATTGATGGCCGACTCAAAGGCCTCCTGCACGATGTCTTCGGCCAGCTCGAGCTGCTGAAGCCCAAAGTACCGGGCCAGGGAGGTCACCATCTTACCGTACCACTGCCGGTAAAGATGGCTGACCAGCTTTTGTGTTTCAAAATGATAAGGGGCCTGTTCTTGTTGCATCAAAAGTCCATGATGGGCCTTAGCTCCACGAGTCCTTCGTATTTGAAAATAGGGCAGGTCTTGGCAATACTGATCGCTTCGTCTATGTCCTTTGCGAGGAAAACGAAAAAGCCACTGATGGCTTCCTTCGATTCAATGAAGGGCCCATCGGTTTCAACTTTATTTTTGTAGACCATGGCTCCAGAGCCTTCCAGAGGGTCACTCATCACATGACGGTTCTCTTTCTCGAGACCTTCTTTCCATTTAACATATTCAGAAATATCAGCTTCCATCTGTGCTGGAGTCATTTCGTTCATTGCTGCAAGGTCTTCCCTAATCAGGATCAAAAACTTTTTCATAAGGTAAAATTTAAGTGTTTTTCTCCTGTAGACAAGGTGGTCATGCTTTTTTGGACAACTATCTCACGAATTTTCTTTTTGAGACTAGGACATTATGCCGACCAGCTCCTTCAAAAATTTGGCAGCTACAAATGCTGTCATATCGTTCACATCTCTAACGGGGTTGTATTCTACAATGTCGGCGGCAACGATGTTCAGGTGCTTGTGGCGCTGGATGAAATCAATTACCTGTCGGGTGGTGGCACCGCCCGGCTCATAATGAGAAATGCCCGGAGCAAAGGCTGGGTCAAGCACGTCAATATCCAGGCTCAGGTACACAGGCCCTTCTAGGTTGACCGTTAAGTCATCTGTCCATTTATTCATTGGAATGATATCGACAATGAATTTTTCTGCCTGCTCTTTTTGGTGCTTGTTAAGCGTCCGGATGCCAACCTGTGTGAGACTTTGTGCCAGGCCATCCTCCATGATTCTTGCAAATGGACAGGCATGGGATAGGCGGTTGCCATCGAGCTCATCGTAAAGATCGGAATGGGCATCGAGGTGAAGTATGGAGAGCTTGGGGTGGTGTGAAGCTACCACTTGCAGGATAGGGTAGGTGACAGAATGATCGCCACCGAGGAAGATCCATTTGTCGCCATGGGTGTATACTTTTGACAGCTCTTTTTGCAGGCCCTGATAAGGAACTACTGCCGGAATGTCCCCACGGTCGTTGATAAGATCCGATACGTTCTGACCTCCTTCATTGTAATAGTTGGAGGAGTCGGAGTGAAGGGCTTTGCGAATGAGGGGAGGGGCTTGTGCCGGCCCTCTCATGAAAGAGGAATTGGCGTCGAATGGGATGCCGAGTAGGTTGATAACGCTCATATGCACTATTTTAATTGGCTTGTTAAGGCCGCTTAAATCTAAGACGATTACTACTTAGATTGTTGTTTTAACAGCGTCGCCGTATTCTCAATAGCCCCCGGCTCCAGTCCGCCATGGCCCGGAATGACCATCTTTGGTTTGGGGAAACGTTTTTTCATTTTTTCGAGACTCACAGGCCAGGCGGCTACGTCTGCATCTCCCAGGTTGCCAAGTGAAGTAGTTGAAGCATCCTTTAAAAAGCATCCGCCATACAGGAGTTTTTCCGAAGGGAAGTAAACAACCACGTTGTCAGGGCTGTGACCAGCTCCCGGATAGAAAACCTCAATTTTGCCTCCTGCCAGGGCGATGGTGGTGTCGTTTTTAAAGAGGACGTCTGGCTTAACAATACCATTTTCTACGGCCAGTTTGGCCGTTAGCTCCGAACTTACGGCCGGAATACCTCTCTGCTTTAGGATATCAATGCCACCTATACGGTCATCGTGAAAATGCGTGACAACAAAGCTGGCGACAGGCTTTTTAATTTCTCTGTCAATCCAGTCAAGGAGCTGAATGGTTTGGTCGTCGTCCCAGGGCGTGTCAATGACAACCACGCTGTCTTTGCCCACAAAGATGACGGCATTGGCACCGACCTTACCACCCTGGTAGGCACCGTATGACTCATAAATGTAAATCGAATTACTGTGCTTTTTCACCTCGATTTGAAACTGTGCATTGGCAGTTCCGAAACAGAACAATATTGCCATGAGAGGGAGAAACTTCTTGATTCTTCCAGCCAAATAATCCGTCATCATAAATCTCAAATAAGTAATTTCTTAAAGCCCGTACTTATCAATCAAATAGGTTAAAGCCGCCATGGTGGCAGCGCCCAACTCCAGCTCTCTCCGGCTCACTTTGTCGAACGTATCAATCGCCGTATGGTGGTAGTCGAAGTAGCGTTGCGGGTCGGGGTAGAAGCCAATCATGGGCACACCTTGCGTTGCCAGTGGGCTGATGTCGGCGCCACCACCTCCGGTGTCAAACTTGTAAATTTGATAAGGCACAAACAATGGCGCCCAGCCTTTGATGCGCTCTACCTGCTTGTCTTCAGCAGTAAAAGTAAACCCAAGCGGTTTGAAGCCACCACGGTCCGATTCCATGGCGGCAATGTGTTTCTCTTTATTTTCGGCAGCCAAATCGGCATATTTCCGCCCTCCCCTAAGGCCATTTTCTTCGTTCATGAACATCACCGCTCTCAGGGTTCTTTTTGGCTTGTAGCCAATGGCCTTCAGAATCCGCAGTACCTCGATAGATTGCACACAGCCTGTGCCATCGTCGTGGGCTCCTTCGGAAAGATCCCATGAGTCGAGGTGGCCACCAACAACGATGTACTCGTCGGCTTTGCTGCTTCCTTTTAGCTCACCCACAACATTGTGAGACAGCTTGTCTGGGAGCATTTGGGAATGTGTCTCGTAGTAAAACTCAAGCTCAGGATCGTCCTTCAGCATCCTGCTCAGCTTGTCGGCATCGTTGGTGCTGATGGCCACCGCTGGCAGCTTGTAAAGATTAGGCGTGTAGTTGGTGCTGCCAGTGTGCGGGTGGTCGTCCAGTGCATTGGTTAGCGAGCGAACAACCGCACCTTTTGCTCCATATTTAGCAGCTTCAGATGGCCCTGCACCTCTTTGGTTGCCTGCGCCGCCGTAAGCTTCGAACGTTTCGATCAATGTAGGATCCATCCGGCGGTTGAAAAAGACGATTTTGCCTCTTACACCGGCTTCGCCAAGAGCGGCCAGCTCGTCAAAGTTTTGCACCTCAACTATTTTTCCGGCCACCCCATTAGGCCCGGAGCCGACTGAGTTGCCCAGCGCCACCACGTTTACCTCAACGGAGCCCATTTTAGAGTTAACAATCTTACCAATTTCTTTTTGGCCTCTTACCCAGTGAGGAACCATCACCTCTTGCAGAAACACATTGTCAAACTCAAAGCTCTCCATGGTTTCTTTGCTCCAGTCTACTGCGGCTGCAGCCCCTGGTGAACCTGCGAGCCTGGCGCCGATTTGGCCGGTAAGAAAGTCCAGCATTTGATAAGACTCGCCTCTGGCAAGTGCTTCGTCGTAGATTTTGCGAAGCATTTCGACATCCTGTTCGTCAGTTTTTACTTTTTGGGCCTGCAAACTGCTAATGAACAGACAGGAGAAAAGTAGGAGAGCGACGTGTTTCATATTCGGTATTTTGTTTTCAATGTTTTCGGATTTGCCCGATCAGTGAGGGTATTGCTATGGCCGACGGTTAGTCGCAACCAGACAAGAGATCGCAATATAGTGGTGAGACTGAAAAAAATACAGACCAATACTGTAATTCATTGGCAGGAAAGTAAACAAATAGGGTAGTGTTCGTCGTTAAGGTTTAACGTGAGTATGAAACCATTGGTAAATTAAAAAGTATCGACTAAAAGATTCGTTGTGTATTTTCCAATCGTTCGAGGTATTATTGTATATTAAAATTTCCTAACCCCTTTTGTTCATGAGTGCAGTCATTCAAACCAAAGAAGTTGCCAAAAAGTATGTAATGGGCAGCGAAACTATCCACGCTCTTAAGTCCATTACCATCGACATCAATAGGGGTGAATATGTGGCATTTATGGGGCCGTCAGGTTCAGGAAAATCTACATTGATGAACATAGTGGGGTGTCTTGATACGCCATCCGGTGGCCAATACATCCTCAATAATCATGACGTTAGCGACCTTACCGAAAATGAACTGGCGGAAATCAGGAACAAAGAGATCGGATTCGTTTTCCAGACTTTCAACCTGCTTCCGAGGCAGTCGTCTCTTGAGAATGTGGCCCTTCCACTTATTTATGCAGGTATGAATCGTGAAGACAGGGAAGAGCAAGCCATGGCAGCGCTGGCGGGTGTGGGACTTGCTGAAAGGGCCAAGCACAAGCCCAACGAGCTATCTGGTGGGCAGCGCCAGAGAGTCGCTATTGCGAGAGCGCTTGTTAATAACCCTTCGATTATTCTGGCGGATGAGCCTACCGGTAACCTCGACACGAAGACCTCTTACAGCATCATGGAGCTTTTTCAGGAGCTGCACGACAAAGGCAACACCATCATTATGGTGACACACGAAGAAGATATTGCCACTTATGCACATAGAGTGATACGGTTAAGGGACGGTTTGATTGAATCTGATACTCAAAATAAGAACATTACCCGCCATGTGTCAGAGCCAGTCTGATATCGAATGAAAATCTATACCAAAACAGGCGATAAAGGAACCACCTCTCTTTTGGGTGGTACGAGGGTATCGAAAGCGCATCTTCGGATCGAGACTTACGGTACTGTTGATGAACTCAATTCTTATATCGGGCTGCTGAGGGATCAGGAAGTTAACAAAGGCCGAATTCCTTTTTTTATTGAGATACAGGAGCAACTTTTTACCATCGGTTCTCACCTGGCTATGGAGGCGGGAAGTACCAAATTCCCTGTTCCACAGGTTGATGAAACATTGATAAGCAGGCTGGAGGCCGCCATGGATGAAATGGATGCCTTGCTGCCTCCGATGAAAAACTTCATTCTGCCAGGTGGCCATCCTTCGGTTTCGCATGGTCACATCGCTCGCTGTGTTTGCCGCAGGGCCGAACGATTGGTTATTGGATTGCAAGAACAACAGGCTGTGGAAGAAAGTATTGTCCAGTTTCTTAACCGCCTTTCCGACTACCTATTTGTACTCTGCCGAATGATGGCGCAGGAGCTGGGAGTGGAGGAAACTCCGTGGAAGCCGAGGGCCATCAAATAAGAACGCTTCTTGCTTGTTGCTCTTCCCGTTTGCAATCGTTGGGCGAGATGCCGGAAGGCCTACCTTAGGGCTGATCCATATATTTCTGACGTTGAGTAGTTTAGAAAAATATTCGTCTAATATTCACCATTTTTTCCTTTCCAATTTTTATTTCTCATTACAACTATTTTGATATGGGTGCTTTTTTATCATTAAATTAGTATCAATAGTGGCCTGTTTATTGCCAAATTTATATATTTTAGACCTTATTTTAATATAATAGGTTGCGATGTTTAAAACTCAGAGTGTACTTAAATTTTTGTGTGTTGTCTTGATGGTAGTCGGGTGTGCGAAAGAAGCAGAAGTGCCAGAGCTAGTTCCCGAAATTTTGTCTTTGGAGCCGGAATTTGGAGAAACGGGGGACACTGTGTCAGTTTTTCTTAAAGATTTTGAGGAGGTATTAATAAGCTATGATGTTCTTTTTGGAGGGGTTAGGGCCAAAATCATTTCATCGGAAGTAGATGAAGTTAGAGTAGTGACACCAGAAGGAGCGGAAACAGGTGAGGTAAGTATCAATGTTGGAGTAACCAAAATTGCAGGGCCTTTATTCACATTTACCCCTTCAATTTCCATGATGTCTCCTACAACTCTGAGGCGAGGAGATACATTGTCTATTCTTGGGAGACATTTTAGCAAAACTAATTCTGACAACCTCGTAAAATTTAATTTTCAAACTTCTGCCGATCCTTTCTATTCCGATACAGAGTTGATGCTTGTGAAAATACCTAACAGTACAGTATCAGGTAAAGTGTCAGTTTCGGTAGGTGACCATCAAACTGTCAGCACTCAAGAAATTTCCGTTGTCGAGGAGGTTGGTATCTCCACCGAAGGATTGGTTTTTTTTGCACCCTTTGGCGCAAATGTCAATTCCATAGTTAATGGCATTCAATCAAACTCCTCTAATTCTAAAGTGCCGGATCGATTCGAAACCCCCGACAAGGCGAGGGGTTTCAATGGGACAAATCAAGCTATATATTATAGAGATGAGCTGTTTAAGATTTCTAAAGGAATAACAGTTTCTGTTTGGGTAAGAGCGAATGATGATACGCCTGGGGGGATAGTTACTCATGATGCTTATCGTATTTCTTTGAGAAATAAAGTGTTTTCTGGCGCAGTCTTTATCAAATTAGGAGAACAGAAATATGTGTTGGCTGAAAGCCCCATGAGTACCTATATGGAAGGGTGGCAACACCTAGCATTTACTTATGATCTCAAGACATTTACCACCTTTTGGAATGGGAAGAAGATGATTTCCAAAGAATGGATAGGAGAATCGATCGTCGACAGAGACCAGGAAGTTTTTATAGGGAAGTCAATTGGAGGCGACTTTTTCTCGGGAGATATCGACGATGTGACAATTTATAATCGTGCGCTTTCGGAGAGTGAAATCCTGCAGCTCTTCGAACAAAATGAGTCGACTTTCACTCCTTAGAGCCACGCAAGAGGCCTTTAGCCGCTAATCTTCTTCGAACAAGTTTTGCCTACTAGCACAAATACTTGTTAATTGATTTTTGCCACAGTGGCAACTACTGTTGATCCGCTTCCGCTGATGTAAAAAAATTGTACCGGGACAAACCTGTGGGAAAATTTAGTATCTTCATTGATCTCAACCTCTGATACTGAATTTAGGATGACGCTGGAGAAGACTCTTCTGTCCCTTGCTGCTTTATTTGGCCTTTTTGCATGCGCTGAGGCACAGAAAGTAAGCATAAAAGAGACGACCACAGGTATTGATTTTCTGTTAAGGGGAAAGGAGGTGCTTACCTACCAAACGGCCACGCTCACTGTGCCGGAAGGAGTGAAGAAGGAGTTTCGCAAATCTGGCTTTATCCACCCGCTCAAGTCACCTTCTGGCGAGGTACTTACCCGCATTCAACCACCCGACCATTACCATCACCTGGGCATTTGGGGCCCATGGACGAAGACCAAGGTAAAAGGCAGGGAAGTGGACTTCTGGAACTTGGGCGATGGAAAAGGTAGGGTTGATTTTGATCATATAATCTCACAGACATCTAAAGGGAATATTGCTGAAGTAGTAGTTCGACAGAACCACACTGACCTGCTGGCGCCAAACGGACCTCAAGTCGCTATTGAGGAGGATTTAGGCATCCGGGTACAAAGCGCAGACAAAGGAAGGTACCTGGTCGACTACACAACGACCATTTCCACACCACTGTCAACAACTATTATGTTGGAAGCCTACCGCTATGGAGGTGGCATTGGCTATCGTGCTACTGAGGTCTGGAATCAGGGTAACAGTACGATTCTTACGTCAGAAGGGTACAATAGAACCAACGCTGATGGAACAGGGGGGAAGTGGGTAATGGTACATGGAGTTTCTGGAGCAAAGGAAGGAAAAAGTGGTATACTATTTCTTAGCTACCCGGAAAACAGGGCTCACCCCGAACCAATGCGGGTGTGGCCAGTGGATGCTAACGGAGGAAAAGAAAATGTCTATATAGAATTTTGCCCCATCAGGTATGAGCCCTGGGAGATTGAGCCTGGAAAGAAATACACTTTGAAATACAGAATGGTGGTGTTTGACGGTACGCTGACTGATGAGGAGGCAGAGCAGTACTGGGAGGCATTCGCTAAGAAACTATAAATACTTACCCTTAGACTACTTATACACCTATGAAAAGAAGAGAATTTGTCCGAAACACAGCCTTGGCAACGAGCGTGCTGGGTTTCCCAACCATAGTGCCTTCTTCCGTTTTCGGAAAAGATGCGCCAAGCAACAAAATCAATATTGGCCAGATTGGCTGCGGTCGTATTGCCCGAGGGCACGACATGCCTGGCACCTGGCAGCACGACGTAGCTCGGTTCGTCGCTGTGTCAGATCTCGACAGCAAGCGCATGAAGGAGGGGAAGGAGCACGTTGAAAAGTTCTATACAGAAAAAATGGGTAAGCCTTACGTCGATGTGAAACAGTACGGCGATTACAAGGAAATGCTTTTGAACAAGGACATAGACGCTGTCATTATAAGTACACCTGACCACTGGCATTCTCAGCCTGCCATGGAGGCTGTATTGGCTGGTAAGCACGTTTATCTCCAAAAGCCGACGTCGCTCACAATCCAGGAGGGCCGCCAACTGGCTGATTTGGTGAAAAAATCCAATGTGACCTTTCAAATGGGCACTCAACAGCGCTCTATGAAGCAGTTCAAAGTGGCTGCGGAGCTTGTTCGCAACGGGAGAATAGGCAAGCTGCACACCGTAAGAATTGGTCTGCCTGGTGACCCGGCAGGTCCTGAAGCGCCAGCGATGCCCGTGCCAAAGCAGTTGAACTACGATGCTTGGCTTGGCTCTACACCAGAGGTTCCTTACACCGAAATCGGTGTGCATCCGGTAGAAGGCTACGACCGTCCGGGCTGGTTGCGTTGTGAGCAGTATGGAGCCGGCATGATCACTGGCTGGGGTCAGCACCATTACGATTCAGCTGCCTGGGGTATGGATACAGAATACACTGGACCAAGATTCATTGAGGCCGTGGCCGAGTTCCCAAGGTCTGGCCTTTGGAATGTACACGGCGACTTCATGGTGAAGCAGGAGTACGACAATGGCATCAACGTATTTACATCAGGTGGCTACCCGAATGGCATCCGCTACGAAGGAACTGATGGCTGGATTTGGGTGTCGAGGGGTGACTATGTGGCTTCTGCTTCGGATCCGGTTGCAGCTGAGAATAGCGCTAAGGCGTTAGATGCTTCTGACCCTAAGATTCTGCAATCCGTGATTGAACCGGGTGAGATTCATTTGTATGAAAGCGAGGAGCATCATGGCAACTGGTTGGAATGCATCAAGTCTGGCAAGGAGCCCATATCTCCCGTAGAAATGGGGCATAAGGCCTGTTCCGTGTGTCTGACAAGTCACATAGCCATGAAAATTGGCAGAAGGCTGGAGTGGGATTCCAAAACAGAGCGCTTTGTCAACGACGACGAGGCCAATACTTACTTAAGCAGGCCGCAAAGAGCGCCCTACGGAACCGATAATGTTAAAATGAAAGGATAAAGTATAAATGAAACTCAATCAACTATTTTCAGGGGCTCTCGCAGCCCTTTTTCTTGCAGGCTGCCAATCAGGAACGATGAAAGAGAGCACGGAAGAATCTACCGACGACGGAAAAATCAGGATTATGACACTGGAGCCAGGGCATTTTCACGCCGGTCTTATCCACAAGTCGATGTATCCGGTGGTGGACTCCACTATTTACGTATTTGCGCCAGACGGCCCGGAGCTGACCGACTACCTTGCCCGAATCAATGGCTACAATACCCGGGCGGAGAGCCCTACGGGATGGAAGCTTGAAGTGACTAAAGGGTCTGATTTTCTTCAGCAAATGATCACTAAAAAGCCAGGTAACGTGATGGTGGTGGCGGGTAAGAATGACCATAAAGTGGACTATGTGCTGAAGGCCATTGAAAACGACATCAACGTATATGCCGACAAGCCGCTGGTGGTAGACAAGGCGGGTTATGCCAAGTTGCTCAAGGCTTTTCAGGTGGCAGAAGAAAAGAACTTGCTGCTGTATGATATCATGACCGAGAGGTTTGAAATTACTACCATTTTGCAGCGTCAGCTTTCTATGATGCCTGAAGTGTTTGGTGAGCTGGAAGATGGCACGCCGGACAACCCAGCCATTACTAAGGAAAGTGTGCATCACTTCTTTAAATATGTATCTGGCAAGCCTTTAGTGAGGCCCGACTGGTTTTTTGATGTGAAGGTAGAAGGAACTGGCATCGTGGACGTTACCACTCACCTGGTAGACCTGGTGCAGTGGGAAACCTTCCCCGAACAAATACTCGATACCACAGATGTCAATATGATGTCGGCAAAGCTGTGGCCTACTGTGCTTACGCTCGATGACTTTAAAGGTGTGACGGGTGCTACAGAATTTCCAGCGTTCCTTGGCGAATACATCAAAGACGGCAAGCTGGAAGTGCTGAGCAATGGTGAAATGAACTACACCCTACGTGGCAAACACGCCAAAGTAAGTGTGATTTGGAACTATCAGGCACCAGAGGGATCAGCCGATACACACTACAGCATGATGCGGGGCACCAGGGCCAACCTGATGATCCGTCAGGGAGCGGACGAAAACTACCGGGCCACGTTGTACGTGAAACTGCTAGGCGACCAGGACGAGGCATTGGCCAAGGCGATCAACGAAATGTTGCAGGCGAAATACCCGGGCATCGGATTGACAAAGCAGGAGGGAGGAGAGTACATTGTCGATATCCCCGATTCTTACCACAATGGTCATGAGGCACACTTTGGCCAGGTAACCGAAAAGTTTTTGGAGTACTACCAGGCCGGGAGCATGCCTGAGTGGGAAAAGGCATTCATGAAGGTGAAGTACTTCACGAATATCAAAGCATTGGAAATGGCCACGACTAAGTGATGTTGTAGCATTGTTGAATTACGGGCCCGGCTGTGGCGCCCACAGCGATAGCTGGTGGTACTACAGTCAGGCCTTTTGAAATTGAGGTGTATCATTTTGGCAATTAACCCTTTGGCCGTTAATGTCACGGGTAAACGCATTGATCTATCGTCTTTTATTCCTTCCAACCTGTATGATCCTTAAAAACTTCTTTCTACTTGCCACGATTTCAGTTATTTGCTTCGCCTGTGAGGAGCCTGAGAAGCAAGACTGGCAGCAGCAAGCCAACGGCGTCTGGAAATACTCCATCGGTGAAAAAGGCAAGATCAATCTGCTGAGTGCGGCCGGGGCGGTTCCCAACCTTACCAGACTGAATGTCGGCGCAGCCACAGTTTTTCCATTCGACAAAGAACGAATCCGCATCACAAAATCCGATCACAAAATAGTGATCCAACTGCCGCTCGACGACGATGAGCAGATTTATGGACTGGGCCTACAGTTCAAAAGCGTCAATCGGCGGGGAAAAATCTACCATTTGCAGGTCGACCACTACGGCGGCAAAGACAATGGCAGGACCCATGCACCAGTACCTTTTTATGTGTCGAGCAAAGGCTATGGTGTGCTGATCAACTCTGCCAGCTACATGACTGTGTACGTGGGTAGCAACGTGAGGCTCGACAGCGAAAATAAGCCTTATGTCTATGACCGAAACACCGAAAAGAATTGGGAGGCCCAACCCCAATCGGATGTGGTGGAAATCGTTATTCCCGACGAAAGTGCGGAGGTGATCGTTTTCAATGGAGAGACACCCGTCAATACTATAAGGAAATATAACCTCTATCAGGGTGGGGGAGTCCTGCCACCCAAGTGGGGCCTGGGCTTTACCTACCGCAGCCATACACAGCATACAGCGGAGGAGGTGTTGGCCGAAGTGCAGGAGTTCGAAGAGAATGAGTTTCCGCTCGACTTTATCGGGCTGGAGCCTGGCTGGATGAACATGTCGTATCCCTGCTCTTATGAATGGGACGAAGGCAGATTTCCTGAACCAGAAAAGTTTGTGCAGGCACTGCTTGACCAGGGCGTGAGAACAAACCTGTGGATGAACCCCTATATAGCACCCAAAGCGAAGTTGTACCAGCCGATGCTGCCCTATTCAGGTACTCATTTGGTCTGGAATGGCATTGTGCCAGATTATACCATAGAGGCTGCCAGAAAGGTGTTTTTGGAGTCCTACAATGCGCATCAGCTTGATATTGGCGTCTCGGGGCTCAAAATAGACGAAGTGGATGGCTACGATAACTGGCTCTGGCCCGATGCTGCCACTTTTCCTTCGGGCACCAGCGCAGAGCAAATGCGGCAGGTGTATGGACTGCTCATGCAGGAGATGATTGCCGACCTGTACCACAAAAATAACCAAAGGACTTACGGACTGGTAAGGGCCTCCAATGCCGGAGCCGCCAGCCTTCCCTTTGTGCTGTACAACGACTACTACGACCACCGGGATTTCATCACGGCTCTTATCAACTCTGGGTTTTCTGGGGTGCTCTGGACGCCCGAAGTAAGGCAGTCCGACACAGGTGAAGAATGGCTGCGCAGGATGCAGTCGGTGTGTTTTTCGCCCATGGCGATGGTAAATGCGTGGTCGAGCGGTACCAAGCCGTGGTCGTACCCCGAGGTGTATGAAGAAGTGCAGCAGGTGGCCATGCTCAGGATGCAGCTGCTGCCCTACATCTACTCCACATTTGCCGACTATTATTTCAATGGCACGCCACCGGTTCGACCCATGCAACTAGTGGAAGGCTTTGGAGCAAAGGAAGAGGTGAAAGCCGGGCAGTTGGATGACACCGCCAACCCCTACAACCTGGCTGTCAGGAAAGACATCAAAGACCAGTTTATGTTTGGTGATAACCTGCTGGTGGCTCCAGTGTTTACAGGTGAAACTTCCCGAACGGTTATTCTGCCAGAAGGCAAATGGTACGACTTTTACACAGGCGACTATGCAGGCGAAAATGAAGTGATTGAGATCAGAACAGCGCTGGCCACCATCCCGCTTTTTGTGAAAGATGGCGGCATCATTCCCATGATCCAGTCCCGGCTCCATGCGCCCAAGCCGGGTGAGCAGCTGGCATTGCAAGTGAGGTACTACGGCAAAGCGCCGGGTGCCTTCCTGCTGTACGACGATGACGGCGAGACCTTCAATTATGAAAAGGGTGATTATTCGTTGACCGAGCTGAAAGCTGACCCGGAAAAGGGCCAAATGGGGAGTGAGAAACGGATAGAAGGTAATGTCTTTGGTTATGGGAGTATAAATTGGCAGCTAATGACTGTGAGGTGATTTCAAATCGTGCTTTGTCAGACGCAGTGTGGTTGTGGGTTTAACCACAAGAACCACAGTACATGCGAACGCTTGTGTCAGTGAAGTACGCTGATGGCCCCATTGAATAAGAAACTGGCACACTTAATTGCACCCTGCCCCAAATTTTTTGAAAAAACCAAAGATTCTTCCCGCTCGTTATACCATCGTTTAGAGATTAAATTTCTAATTTTACTTTTTCAATAATAGGTTGAGGCCATGATAGATACCCTTCAATTTCCGATCACCCAGGTGGCGAAGTCCAGAATCAAGGAACTGGACATGGATAATGTTCAATTTGGTAAGAGCTACTCTGACCACATGTTTATGGCAGAGTATGTCGATGGACAGTGGACTGATATGAGGATTGTACCTTATGGAAACCTCTCCATGAGCCCTGCCAACACCACGCTGCACTATGGCCAGTCAATTTTTGAAGGCATGAAGGCGTACAAGGCAGACAATGGTGATGTGTTGATTTTCCGTCCTGACAAAAATGCGGCCCGACTGAACAAGAGTGCCGTAAGAATGTGCATTCCTGAGATTCCTGAGGAGATGTTCATGAGTGCCCTCACTGAGCTGCTGAAGCTCGACAGAGACTGGGTGCCCAACAAGCCGGGTACCTCGCTGTACATCCGCCCGTTTGTATTCGGCAACGATCCATTCGTAGGTATCAGGTCATCATTGACTTACCAATTCATCATTTTTACCAGCCCTGCGGGTGCTTACTACTCCAGACCGGTGAAGGTGAAAGTGGAGACGAAATATACAAGGGCTGCTCCGGGAGGTACCGGCAGCGCCAAAACAGCTGGTAACTATGCCGCTGCGTTGTACCCAATGGTGCAGGGCCAGAAAGCAGGTTACGACCAGTTGCTATGGACTAACGCAGGTTCGCACGAATACTTTGAGGAGTCTGGCACCATGAACGTGTTCTTCCTGATCGACGGCGTGCTTTGTACTGCACCTGCTGGAGAAACAATCCTCGACGGCGTTACCAGGGACAGCGTGATTACCTTGGCCAAAGAGTGGGGCTACCCTGTGGAAGAGCGCAAAGTATATGTGAAAGAGTTGAAGCAGGCGTTGCTGGACGGCAAGGTGAACGAAGCCTTTGGAGTCGGTACGGCGGCAACTATTGCGAAGATCAGCCACATCGGTTTTGAAGACGGCGACCTTGAGCTACCAGGAGAGGAGTCGAGAACACTGTCGAACAGGCTTTTGAAAACGCTGGATGATATCAAGTACGGCAGGATAGAAGACACACACGGCTGGATTTACAGAATCTGACCATAGTAACATATCACAAAATCCATCTGCTTTTCGAAGGGGTGGATTTTTTGTTGGGGGAGAGTTAATGGTTACAAGTTATTAGTTAATAGGGGCGCTCACCTCAACAATCGGTTGCCAATTTCTTATCAGAAGTCGGGGCATTGTCCGCCAGATAGCCATTAACTAATAACCCAAAAACCACTAACAAATAACCATTAACGAATAACTTAAAACCATGACAATAGAACAGTTGAAAGACGTGAAAGCCAGGGTAGCGGCTTTGAGGGGGTATCTTTGACTACGATAACCGCAAACGTGAAGTAGAAGACAACGAGGCGCTGACAGTGTTGCCTGGTTTTTGGGATAAACCCAGTGAAGCCGAAAAACTGTTGAAAGAAATCAGGCTACAGAAAGTGTGGACCGACGCCTACGAAGAAGTGAAAACTTCTCTGGAGGATGTAGAAACTCTCTACGAATTCTATAATGCCGGTGAGGCTGAGATGGAGGATGTAGATGCCGAGTACAAGAAAGTATCAGCGCAGCTAGAGGAGGTTGAGTTGAAGAAGATGCTCAGCGGAGAAGAAGATCAGCTGAGTGCCATGCTGGAGATCAATCCAGGAGCAGGTGGAACAGAAAGCAACGACTGGGCGGAAATCCTTATGCGGATGTACATCATGTGGGGAGAGAAGCACGGCTATAAAGTAAGGCAGGTCGACTACACCCCTGGTGAAACGGCGGGTTTGAAGTCAGCGACACTAGAGTTTGAAGGGCAGTTCGCCTACGGTTACCTGAAAGCTGAAACAGGTGTGCACCGTTTGGTGCGAATTTCACCGTTTGACTCTGGTGGAAGAAGACATACGTCTTTTGCATCCATTTATGTGTATCCGGTGGCTGATGACAGTATTCAGATCGAAATCAATCCGGCCGATGTGGAGCTTCATACCTCACGGTCAGGTGGTGCTGGTGGCCAGAACGTAAACAAGGTAGAAACCAAGGTGCAGCTTACGCACAAGCCCACGGGCATTGTGGTGGTGTGCCAGGTGGAACGTTCGCAGTTGGCCAACCGTGAGCTGGCCATGCAAATGCTGAAATCAAGGCTTTACCAAATGGAGGTGGAGAAACGCAATGCGGTGAGAGACAAGGTGGAAGCCGGCAAGATGCGGGTCGACTTTGGTTCGCAAATCCGCAACTACGTGCTGCACCCTTACAAACTAATCAAGGATGCCCGCACCGGCGTGGAGCGCACCGACGTGCAAAACGTGCTGGACGGCGACCTCGACGACTACATCAAGGCGTTTTTGATGGGGAAGGAGGCTTAATTTCATCGGATGCTTCGTAGGTGGAGACACTCACGGGAACGCTCACTTGCGATGGGATTCGTTGTTCCGGCATGTGTTACACACGTCGGAACAATGGTTTTATTAGACCACCCAACGCCACTCATCGGTAATTGCGAAGCTGCCTCGGCACTTATTGATTATGTCTTTAATCTTGTGGCAGTTGCGGTAATCTGTCCATTTCATAGCGTAATCTTAATAAACAGATTGTTTCGGTCGTAAACTAATTATCGACATAGGTAGACTCCTTGCGACTTCCTCGCAATGACCGTAGGGTGATGTTTTGTGCTTCTATAGTGTTGCATGCAATCTAACCGGCGGTGAAGACACCCGCCTGAACGGGCAGTGAAGAGGCTACTGGTTTGTACAGAGCGACCTCTTTACTCAATCAAACCCTTCCAATTTTTTGAATAACCTTCCCGAAGGTTCTACCTTTACCCGTCGATTTTTTCTATGACCCAGCAAAAGATTTACACATGGCAGTTTATGCTATTGTGTTTCAGTAGTCTCCTTTTCTTTAGCAGCTTCAACATGATCATCCCGGAGCTGCCCGCCTTCCTGACCTCTATTGGCGGTGGCGATTACAAGGGTCTCATCATTTCGGTTTTTACTCTCACAGCCGGACTCAGCCGTCCGTTCAGTGGCAAGCTGGCCGATAAGGTAGGACGAGTACCCGTGATGGTATTTGGCGCTACGGTCAGTGGATTGGCGGCGCTGGTATATCCCCATGTCACCGTGGTATGGGCCTTCCTATTGCTTCGCTTCTTTCATGGTTTTTCCACCGGTTTCAAACCTACCGGCACGGCCGCCTATGTAGGAGACATTGCGCCGATCCTGAAAAGGGGAGAAGCCATGGGCATTTTTGGCCTTTTTGGAAGCATGGGGATGGCCATCGGGCCTGCTATAGGTTCCTACATTGCCTCAGCAGCGTCGCTGAATACTATGTTCTATACCTCTTCATTGATGGCGCTGTTGTCAGTGGTTATACTGGCTGGCATGAGAGAGACGCTGGTCAATAAAGAGAAGTTTCGCCCCGATCACCTGAAAATCAATTGGGCTGATGTGTACGAGCCGAGGGTGCTGTATCCATCGGTTACCTTATTGCTCACCATGCTGCCTTTTGGGGCTGTGCTTACCCTGGCCCCCGACTTTAGCGATTACCTGGGAATGGGCAACAGGGGTCTTTACTTCACCACCTTTACCATAGCTTCCCTGGGCATCCGTTTTATTGCGGGAAAAGCATCGGATAAGTACGGAAGGGTGGCTGTGCTGCGCTTCTCCATATTTTTTCTGGTGGCGGCAATGATCATGACCGGCTTTTCTACAAGCGTATGGCAGTTCCTTATGGGTGCTGTTTTGTTTGGCATCGGCACAGGCATGAACTCGCCAACTATCTACGCCTGGACCATTGACCTGAGTGATGAGCATCACAGAGGGAGGGGCATTGCCACCATGTATATAGCCCTGGAAGTGGGCATAGGTTTGGGGGCGTTGCTGGCAGGTTGGTTGTACGGAAACGACTTTTCTCACATGCCTTATGTGTTCTCATTCGTAGGCCTCGTAGCCTTTCTGGGCTGGGTTTTTGTGGAGCTCATCGGCAAGAAAAAAGACGTGATTCCCTCCCAACTGCGGCCATAGTTTTATTTACTTTGTTCCAAAACCCAGACAATGAACACCCGAAACCTGATCTCTGTCCTTTTCCTTCTCTCGATAGGTGTGCACCTGTGGGCGGTGGGCGTAGACAACCCCGAACTAATCCACTGGACTAAGCCCTTGCTGATGCCGTTGCTGGCCTTTTATTTTTGGTTGAGTAGCGGGGCGGTTGACAAGTCGGTTAGGGTAGGCATTCTGGCGGCGCTGGTTTTTAGCTGGCTGGGCGATTCATTGCTTATGTATCAGGAAAAGGCTGAAATGTATTTCCTGCTTGGTCTTGGCGCATTTCTCGCAGCACAGATCATGTACGCATTCAATTTTGCTCAGCTTAAAAATCCTTCAAAGAAAAAGATGGAGTGGCGAACAAAATTTAGTGTGGGTCTACTTGTGATCTTTTACTTTTTCATGCTGTATACGCTCTGGAATTTCCTTGGCAACCTCAAGGTGCCGGTTATCCTTTACGGCGCTTGCTTGGTGGGCATGTTGTTGATGGCAGTGATCAGGAAAAACAGAACCAACGAAACGAGTTTCTCACTGTTGTTTTTCGGAGCCATAGCGTTTCTTGTATCCGATTCTATGCTGGCAGTGAGCAAGTTCGTCGGCCCGTTTCCCATGGCGGGGTTTTGGGTAATGGTGAGCTATATCGCCGCTCAAGCGCTGATTGTTCAGGGGGTGCTGGCACACTACGACGGGGTGCCTAGTCCGGCGAAGAAGACTGTCCCGAAGGGACGTCGATGAGGTACTCATAAACAGCATTTTCAACGGTCTTCAACTCTGCCACCTTTTTCTTGTAGCCGGGCAATTCTACATAAAGCCAGTAGGGGCTGTCACATATTTCGTTGGTGAGCGTCAGAGCGAGGTCGTCGTCGGGGCACTTGTTTTGATACGTAATGATCTTGCTGAAGTAGTTCCATTTGATCTGCCGCTGTTTCGACCAGTTTTTGTTCATGTCTTTTACCCGCTCTGTGTCGGTTGTCAGCGAATCAACCAGATATGCTGCCACGTCTTCCGACAGCTTGTACCTGATTTTCACTGCATAGCGATCGATAAAGTAAGCCGTGATTTCATCTACGTTGGCAGGGCCAATTTTGATCCCCGGATTCTTTCTGGTATAGAAATGCAGCCTGCGAAAATGAAAACTACCCAGGTCTTCGTAGCCCGTAAGATCGATGACATCCCGGTAGCCGTTCAGGGCAAGGGCCGTCTTGCTATCGGCAGCAGGAATTAATGTGACCCCACCGTTTACTGATGAAACAGCTTTATCGCTTGGCTCGGTGGAAGAGCGTTTTTGTCCACAACTTAGCATGGCAGTTAAAATAAGGAAGGGGAGAAGTGGCCTCATTAGAACTAAGTTAGCTATTAATTGTCTTGGGATGTTCTTTTCTGTCAAAATAGTAAATGGCCGTTGTAAGATTTATTGAAAATGAAATTGAATTAAGTCATTTTCAAAAGTTATTATTGCAGCCACGTTAATACGCCCCAAGGAATGGATAAAAAACCAGAGATTACTTATTCACTAGGACGATTCGAACCCCAGGTATTTGTTAAAGTTTTTAGTCTGCTAATAGTTATCCTGGCGGTTCTGGCGGTTCTGGCGAGTTATTTAATGGATCAGTCGTTTGAAGGAATTATTGTCGGCCAGGGGCTCTACCGGTTTATTCTGCTACCGTTCTTTCTTGCAGGCGGTATTGCTTACCTCACCAGACACTCGACGTTGAAAGTTACGCATGTCACCAAGAGAAAGCTGGGTAAGCTGATCACCGAAGCGATTCAGAAGGAAGGCTACGAGTTGAGAAAAGATAAAAACCAGGTGATGGTTTTCGATCCTGAAATCAGTGGAATTGTGTCGCTGAATCAATGGATGGAGAATGTTACCATTACTGTAAAGTTCAAAAATCACAATATGATTATTGTGGGCCCCAGAAGAATTATGAGGAATATGCATGACAGGGTGAAATTTGGACTTGATTTCAAGGAAGCCCTGCGCCTGGAACCTGCTCAATAGAACTTAGCAACTTCCTCCAGCGCCTTTCTTGCCAGCTTAGGCACATAAACCTCGTCGGCCGCATAACCAACAGGCAACAATAAATAGGGTCTTTCGTTGTCGGGCCTCCCGAGTATTTTCGATAAAAAATTCATGGGACTGGGCGTGTGTGTCAGTGTTACCAATCCAGCCATGTGCACCGCTGTAATGAACATCCCGCAGGCAATCCCTACCGATTCATTTACGTAGTAATTATTGATCTTTTCGCCTTCTTCATCCTTGTCATACACTTTTTTGAAGACCACAACGATCCATGGAGCTGTTTCAAGAAAGGGTTTATCCCAATTGGTGCCTATAGGTGCGAGGTCTTTCAGCCAGCGGTCACTCATGCGGCCATGGTAGCTATCGTATTCTTCCTGTTCGGCTGCTTTTCTTATTTCTTTTTTGATACTCGTATCTGAAATGGCACAAAATGTCCACGGCTGCTTATGTGCTCCCGAAGGTGCTGTAGAGGCGGTTTTTATCAGGTTCTCGATCACTGCCCGATCAACTGGTTTGTCGGAGAAATCCCTAACGGTTCGTCGCAAGTCCATGTCCTGATAAAAGTGCAGGCTCTTTTGCAGGGTGATTTCCGGGGTAAATGCCCTCGGGTGGTACTGCACATGCTCGTATCCGTCTATAACTTTTATTGTCTCCTCAGTCATCGTTTTGGGCTTTATAAAAAAATGCAACCTCTTGTCGGGCTTAATTTTTATACCTTCTCAAATCTAGACAACCATTCGTAAACCTCAGAATTGATGTTAAAAAAAATAGCAGCCCCATCCTTACTATTACTTTTCAGCCTCTTTACATCGCATGCTCAACAGCTAACAGTTTCCGGACTGCAGGATAAAGTAGAGGTATACCGTGACCCCTGGGGTATCAACCATATTTATGCTGAGAATGAGCACGACCTCTTTTTTACCCAGGGCTACATGGCGGCTAAGGATCGCCTTTTTCAGTTTGAAATTTGGCGAAGGCAGGCTACAGGTACAGTAGCTGAACTGCTGGGAGAAAGGGAAATAAAAAGGGACATAGGCACGAGGCTGTTCAAGTTTCGGGGAAACATGAAAGCAGAAATGAACCATTATCATGAAAGAGGTGAGGAAATCATCCCCGCTTTTGTAGATGGGGTAAATGCCTATATCGCCGAAGCCAATGCAGCTCCGGAGAACCTGCCCATCGAGTTTCAACTGTTGAATACAAAACCGCAGCTGTGGACGCCAGAAGTCGTTATTTCCAGGCATCAGGGGTTGTTGGGTAATATTGGTAACGAACTGAAGGCAGCCAGGGCCGTGGCAGCGATTGGAGCCGAAAAGTTTAAGGAAATAGAGTACTATCACCCGTTCGATCCGGATCTGAACATGGATCCGGTTATCGACCAGTCGCTGCTGACCGAAGATATCCTTGAGCTTTACAATGCTTATCGGAAATCTGTCAAATTTCAACCCTCAGATGTGCAAGCCAGCGCCAGGGAGGGTATGGAGAAGTACAGCGAGTTGGCAGCTAAATGGGAAGACGACTTTGCGCTTGACAGGCAGGAACTCAGAAACGCTGTTGGCAGTAACAACTGGGTAGTAAGCGGCGAACGTACTCAGAGTGGCTACCCAATGCTCGCCAACGATCCGCATCGAAGCCTCGCTGCACCATCACTTCGATACTGGTCGCACCTGGTAGCCCCAGGCTGGAATGTGATAGGGGCTGGTGAGCCTGAGATTCCCGGCATTTCTATTGGACACAACGAGTATGGTGCCTGGGGACTGACGGTCTTTACCAACGATAGCGAAGATTTGTATGTGTATGAAACAAATCCGGAAAACCCTAACCAGTACAAATACAACGGCGGCTGGGAAGATATGAAAATCATCACTGAGACGATAAAAGTGAAAGACCGGCCCGATGTCACTGTTGAATTGAAATACACCCGCCATGGCCCTGTAGTGTTTGAAAAAGCAGATAAGCATGTCGCTTATGCCGTTCGTTGTGGGTGGCAGGAGGTGGGCGGCGCTCCCTACCTGGCTAGTTTAAGGATGGACCAGGCGAAGACCTGGGAGGAGTTTCGGGAGGCTTGCAACTACAGCCATATTCCCGGGGAAAACATGATCTGGGCCGACCGGAAAGGAAACATCGGCTGGCAGGCTGTGGGCATTGCGCCGATCCGTAAGAACTTCAGCGGCATGGTGCCTGTACCTGGCGACGGACGCTACGAATGGGATGGTTATTTGCCAATCAAAGCCAAGCCTCATAGCTACAATCCGGCGGAAGGCTACGTGATTACCGCCAATGAGAACCTAACGAAAACCGATTATGAGTTTCCTGAGATAATCACTTTTGATTGGGGTGACGGGTACAGGGGAGACAGGTTGAAGGAGATCATCGCTTCCGGTAGGGTACTGAGCCTTGGCGACATGGCCGCTATGCAAACGGACTACCTGGCGCTTCCTGCCAAAGAAATAGTGCCTATGTTGAAAAATTTGTCGATTGCTGATACAAAGACAAATGCTGCAAGGGACAAACTGCTGGCCTGGGATTTTGTGCTCGATAAGAATTCAACAACGGCTGCCATTTACGCAGCCTGGGAAAAAGAGATCAATGCCAGAATGAAGAACCTGATGATTCCGGCAGAGGCGAGGGCACACATTTCAGGGCTTTCCATGTTTAAGGTGATCGGCTGGCTGCAGGCACCACCGCCTGTTTTTGGCAGTGATCCGGTCAAAGGAAGAGATGACCTGCTGACTTCTTCTCTTTCCACCGCCATCGCTCAGCTGGAACAAAAGCTGGGTAAGGATCAAAACAAGTGGCAGTATGGGCAGGAGAAGAATCATCACGTTGTCATTAAACACCCTATGAGTGAGGCGGTGTCTGCCGACGTAAGAAAAAGATTGGATGTTGGCCCTGCACCACGGGGAGGCTACCACCTCACACCTGGAGTGACAGGATCCGGCGACAATCAAACCCATGGCGCTACATTTCGCATTATTATGGATACCCAAAACTGGGACCGGTCGATGGGTATCAATTCGCCCGGGCAGTCGGGTGATCCGGATAGCAAATACTACAAGAACCTCTTCGACCTTTGGGCGAATGACAAATATTTCCCTGTTTATTACTCGAAAGAGATGATCATGAAAGTGGCTGAAGAAAGCTACAAGATGAGCCCGAGGTAAGGCTATTTGCCCAGCTTGTACTCCAGCCCGCTTTTTACTGCGGGCCACTCTGTATCAAGTATGCTGTAAACTGCGGTATCCCTCATGGTGCCGTTGGGCATGATATAGTGATTTCGGAAGATGCCGTCGAGTTGAGCGCCAAGCCGCTCGATGGCTGCCCTCGATGCTGCATTCATTCTGTGTGTTCGAAACTCCACAGCAATGCATTTTAGGTTTTCAAAAGCGTGTGTAAGGAGCAAATGCTTGCACTCGGTGTTAATCGCAGTGCGCTGAACAGACTTTGCATACCAGGTGGAACCTATTTCCAATCGATGTACGGCTTTCTCGATTCTCAGGAAACGGGTAGCGCCAACTATCTTTTGATGTGTCTTGCTGTAAATCACAAAAGGCAGGCAGGTTTGGCTGGCCTGCTCCTTAAAAGCTTTTTGCATCCAGGCTTCCATTGTTTCTGGTGAGGGTACCAGTGTGTACCAAAGCTTCCACAGTTCACCGTCTTTGACAACTTCGCAAAGGCTGGCGAGGTGCTCAGGAAGCATCGGTTGAACGATTACATGCTCACCCTCTAACGCTACTGGGAGCGGTGGGTATTCGGAAGGGACTGAGTTCATCAATTCGATTGACTATATTAAAAAATCAAACGAATCAAATGTAAGCCTTTTGCCAATTTTCGTAAAAACTATTGATGCGAAAGTTTGCTATCATATTTTTCCAACCAACCGTTTCGGAGTTAATTGAAACCGTTTGTGGTCATATAGGGTGTCTGAAAAATGTCGAAAAGCTATAAAATATTACAGCACTATCGGTGCGCCACTATAAATACATAAATTGCAGCGTATTTTCGAGCGATGCGGAGCCTGGTCAAATTCTTTTGTTTGTTTGTTGGACTTTCTTTTGGGGCACAGGCCCGGGAAGCGGAGAGGGGTATTATTGACCTTAGGGAATTCGATTTTTCGCAGGGGAAAGCACAACTTGAGGGCGAGTGGGAGTTTTATTGGGAAAGATTGATAACCCCAGAGCAGTTCAAATACGCTGCTCCAGCACCTGATTACTTCATGTTCCCCAAGCTCTGGAACGATTCAAAAACTGCTAGTGGTGTAGAACTATCGAGCCAGGGCTTTGCCACCTACCGGGTCAAGTTACTTTTACCCAAGCAAACTCCCCCGTTGTCAATTGCCATCAGTCACTTCTACAGTGACTACGATCTGTATGTCGATGGTCAACTGCTGGGGGAAAATGGCGTGGTGGGCAACACCAAAGAAACTTCGGAGCCTCATTGGATTCCCAAAACCCTGAGAATCCTTCCCAGCTCTGATACCCTGGAGTTAGTGCTCCATATCTCCAATTTTCATCATTCGAAAGGAGGAGCCCGGGAACCCATTCTATTGGGAGCACGGGATAGAATTACGCATGACAGCCTCTTCAATATCAGCTACGACCTGTTGCTCTCCGGTTGCCTGATTATGGCAGGTCTTTTCTTCCTGGGGCTTTACCTGTTTGGGCAAAAAGAAAACTACATCATCGCCTTTGGCCTTTTTTGTCTGGTATTCAGCTACAGGTTTTTCGGTGCCGATAATTATGCGCTGCACATTCTGTATCCTGATATTCCCTGGACTGTGACCTTGCATTTTGAGTACCTGGCCCTGTTTTTGGCGCCTTCATTGTTTGCTATCTACTCCTACACCCTTTTTCCAAAAGACGGCAACCTGATTATTTTGGGTGGGTTTGCAGGTATTTCCGGCTTACTGAGCCTGCTGACCCTTGTTTTGCCGAGCACCATTTTCACACTTTTTGTGGAGCCCTATTTATTCGTGATGGTCGCTGTAATTGCCTACGTTTCCTATGTGTATGCCGCTGCTGCCAGGTTTAATCGGGACGGAGCCAATTATGCTTTGGCTAGCACCATGGTAGTGCTGCTGGTGTTTATCTACAAAATATATGTTTACCTGGCACTGGAGCCCGAAAACAGACTCCTTACGTTCATTGGGTTTATTTCATTCTTTTTCTTTCAGTCGTTGAACATGTTCTTCAGAGTGACAAGGTCTTTGCGGGTAGCCAAGGAAGAGGCGGAGGAGGCGTCGAGAACCAAGTCTGACTTCCTTTCGATGATGTCGCATGAAATCAGAACGCCAATGAATGCCGTAATAGGACTAACCAACTATATGATTGGTGACAAACCAAAAAAGGAACACAAAGAAGCACTCAATACACTCAAATTTTCTGCTGAGAACCTGCTTGTGATCCTCAACGATATCCTCGATCTCAATAAAATTGAAGCCAACAGGATTGAGTTCGAGAAAATGCCTGTCAACATCAGGCAGCTAACGGCTCGCTTGAAGCAGGTTTTCGAAAGGATAGCCGATGAACGGGGGCTTTATATCAAGGTATCGGTTGACGAAACGATAACTCAATCTATTCTCTGTGATTCGACACGGACAAGTCAGGTGTTAAGCAATTTGATCAGCAACGCCCTGAAATTCACCAAAGAAGGTGGTATTGAATTAATAGTGAATGAATTGGACAGAGATGAAGACCATATAACACTCCGGTTTGCGATAAAGGATACGGGTATAGGCATTTCTATGGCCGACCAGCAGAAAATATTTGACAGTTTCACTCAGGCAAGCACCTCAGTGACCAGAGAATATGGGGGCACCGGGCTCGGTTTAACAATTACCAGAAGGTTGCTTAACCTTCAGGGGGTACAACTCGGTCTCAACAGCGAGAAAGGAAAGGGCTCAGAGTTTTACTTTATTCAAAGGTTTGAAACTGTGGATCACGCTGTGGAAGAAGATGAAACGCTGGCGGATTCAGGTGAACCAGGGAATAAAGGAGCCAATATTCTTCTTGTTGAAGACAACAAAGTCAATGTGCTGGTAGCACAGAAGTTTTTGAAGAAATGGGAATTTGGCATCGAAATAGCGGCCAACGGCGCTGAGGCTGTTGACAAAGTCAAGAACAAAAAATACGATCTGATTTTGATGGACCTGCAAATGCCTGTCATGGATGGCTACGAAGCCTCGAGACAAATAAGGGCACTCGGAATTAACACACCCATTATTGCCCTCACAGCCTCTACCATGATGGAAGACCGGGATAAGGTAAAGCGATTCGGTATGAACGACCATATCATAAAACCATTTGATCCGGAGGACTTGAAAAAGAAGGTGAACAAATACATAACGAACAGCGTCATAGGCTAATAATTTTTTTTCACACCATAGCTAACCATTTAGGTGAAAAGCTGGTTATGATGCTATGGAAAAAGAAGCTAAGGTCCCTAAAGCAAAAGCTGGGGCCAAAAAACCCCAAAGCAGCGAAATCAGGGCCAAATACAAAGAGCATGTGTTGGAAAATGGCTCAGCACCATCTTCCTTTTTTTTGTTTGCCAAGTCGCTCAAGCTGAAAGAAGAAGATTTGTATGAGTTTTACAATTCATTTGAGTCTATTGAAAAGGGTATCTGGCATGACTTTGTCAGTGCCACCATCCAGGCTATTGAATCAGAAAAGGTTTACGAAGAGTACTCTGTCAGGGAGAAGCTTTTGGCATTCTACTATACACTGATTGAGGAGCTGAAGCGAAACAGGAGCTATATCCTGTGGCAGATGCAGGCTGTGAAGCACCCGACATCGACACCCTATTTCCTTAAATCGTTCAAGGCGGAGTTTCTTTCCTGGGCCAACAATCTGGTAATTGAGGGAAAGGATACGGACGAAATTGCCAACCGGCCTTTTATCAGCGACAGATATGGTGAAGCCATGTGGGTGCAAACTTTGTTCATCCTGAATTTTTGGCACAAAGACGAAAGCAAAGGCTTTGAAAAAACGGACGCTGCGATAGAAAAGGCCGTTAACCTGGCTTTTGACCTCATGGGGCGGGGAGCTGTGGATTCACTGCTAGACCTGGCAAAGTTTATTTATCAATCGAAGAAAGAAGCCTGATCAAAATGAAAGAACAATCCAGCATCCCCACATCAAAAGTAGAAAGAGCGTCGAAGTTTGTAAAAACTGGTGCCAAAGTGGGGGGTAACTATGTTAAGCATTATGCCAAGCGCTTCATCACCGGAGATGCTTCCCGTGAGAATCTTGATCAGGCCAACGCAGAAGATATTTACGGTTCGCTGAGCGAACTCAAAGGAAGTGCCCTGAAAGTGGCGCAGATGCTGGCCATGGATAAGAATATCCTCCCGACGGCTTATCAAAATCAGTTCTCCATGGCGCAGTACAGTGCCCCTCCGTTGTCTTATCCACTGGTGGTGAAGACTTTCAAGGAGCAGCTTGGAAAGTTGCCAACTGAGGCTTTTGAGTCGTTTACCAAAAGTGCGGTGAATGCTGCGTCCATCGGTCAGGTGCACAAGGGCACGATTGGTGACAGGGAATTTGCTGTGAAGGTGCAGTATCCGGGAGTGGCTGGCAGCGTAAGATCCGATCTTAAACTCGTGAAGCCCTTTGCCCTCAGGCTTGTGAAGCTCAACGAGCAGGAGCTTGATCACTATATGGAAGAAGTAGAGGAACGGCTGTTGGAAGAAACCGATTACAAGTTGGAGTTGCTTCGCTCACAGCAAATTTCAGATGCTTGTGCTCATATACCGAACCTGACCTTTCCCAGGTATTACTCCGAGCTTTCGTCGGAAAGGATTTTGACCATGGATTGGCTACAGGGTTTGCACCTGAAAGAATTTTTGAAAACCAATCCTTCACAGAACCTGCGAAACCAGATAGGTCAGGCGATGTGGGACTTCTACAACCATCAGGTGCATAACCTCCTGCAGGTGCATGCCGACCCTCATCCGGGTAACTTCCTCATGATGGAAAATGGCAGACTGGGGGTGATAGACTTCGGCTGTGTGAAAGTGATTCCTGAGGATTTTTACAGAACCTATTTTCAACTGATGAGGGAAGACTTGCTCTGGAAGGAAGAGGAGCTGGTGGCCGCATTCCACGATTTATGTTTTCTGTATGAAGATGATCCGGCTGACTACAAGATTCTTTACATCGACATATTTAAGCAAATGATGCAGCTATTGGGCGCTCCTTTTCATAAAGAGTCATTTGATTTTGCCAACGAAGAGTATTTTAAGAAAATCTTCGACCTGGGCGAAGGCATTTCTAAGCGCAAGGAGTTCAAGAATTCCAAACATCCGAGAGGGTCAAGGCATGGGTTGTACATCAACAGGACTTACTTTGGGCTCTATAATCTGCTTCATGACCTGGGAGCGGAGGTGAAGACGACGAAACCGGAGTGGCTGGAGGCTGAAGTGGCTTAGTAAAAGCAGTTGATTTGTCACATTTGGAGAATGTCCTACATTCTCCCTAACGCCACTTTTCTGTTGGCAACAACAATTTCCTGTGTTTAATTTTACGGGCTATGGTTGCCTGGATTTATTGGAATAATTATAAATTATTCGCTATCACACTTTACTGATAAAGTATCTATTTTTTTCTCTTTCTCTCTTCTGGTTTGCTTTTTATGCCTCATAAGGATGTGTATGTATCGCAAATGTTTGTAATCCGAAATTTTATTTTGGAACTGATTGTGTTTTGGATTCTAATGTAGCCACAGCGATTTTTTTGAGCGTCATCACAATTTCAATTACCATCTATAAATACTCCAAATTGAGTATTGACATCGCTCCGACACGACTTTATTTTTATGAAGTGATTTTTTAGCAACCAACATACCACTTTATGAAAGCCATTCTAACAACATTATTAATCGCCCTAACCTCATTTGCGGTGTTCTCACAGAAGCTCCCTTTTCAGGGGCAGCTTATTGAAAACGGAACACCGGTGACAGGTACCAGAGATTTCGTTTTTAACATACCGGGTGGCGGCGGATCCTTATGGACGGAAACACACAACAATGTGCAGGTGCAGGATGGTCTTTATTCACTTGTGTTAGGCGACATTGTCGCTTTGCCCGACGAGCTATTCTCCGACGTTGCGGAGCGAACGCTTGAAATTACGGTCGGGGCGACAAGTTTATCTCCTATCACCCTCTATGCTGGTATTAAGGAGTGGAAGTTCTCGAAGGAAATGGACGGAAGTACGGATCGACCTGCGGTTTTGGGTGAAATATCCGGCCCAGCAAGTAATTGGGCAGCCATAGAGGGATATGCGAGCACTGATGGGGACAATTACGGCGTTTACGGTCAAGGTGAGGGAACAGGAAAAATAAATGTTGGCCTTTATGGCTTTGGACTTGGCGCTGGTGATGGTTCTGTTACGGACTTTCAAGGCTCATGGGGCTCTTATAATTATGGAGCTATGGCAATAGCGAAAGACAACCTGAATGGAAATGTTGGTGTTTGGGGCAGAGCTACTGGTGATGCTGGAGCGGCCGACAATATAGGCGTGGTTGGCTGGAGTGAAATTACAGGTGGGGTGGAGAATAAGGGAATGCTAGGCTGGGCCAAAGGAACAGGTATTAACAAAGGTGTGGTTGGACTCGCAGAAGGAGGCACAGAAAACTGGGCGGGCTGGTTCGATGGCGATGTAAAGATCAATGGAAATCTGGTGATGGACGTCGGTGCAAGCGGCTCGTCCACTTTTACCAAAACCCAGGACAGCTCGACAGGAGAATACATTGTAGCCCTAAAAGGAGAGGCAAATGGCACGGGAGTTTTTGATTCCGGGGGAGCTGGCGTTTCGGAATACAATGGAGTCATGGGGGTTGGCAACGCAATTGAAGGTGGAAACACTGGCGTAAGAGGGGTGGCGAATGTTTCGGCAACCTCCGCAAGTTTCAATTATGGTGTCTATGGTCAGGCTAATTCTGATCAGGGAAATACCACGGCAGTAATCTATGGTTTGCGTGGAGAGGCCAACGGCCCATCTAGCTTTAGCGTTGGTGTGCGGGGTATTTCCGGCAACTCCACACCCGGACCTGGCAACAACTTCGGTGGTGATTTTTCAGCTGGTAGTAACCCCGTTCAGAACATCGGCCTCAGAGGAAGGACAAATGGAGATACTGGTGGTGGAAGTGAAAATATTGGGGTATACGGATTATCATCTACTGTAAATTCCACAAGAAATATTGGCGTATACGGCAAAGCGCTAAGTGCCACAAGCGAAAATTGGGCAGGATGGTTTGAAGGAGATGTGAAGGTGACCGGCACACTTTCTGTCGATGGCCAGGGGGGAAGCATTTCTGCCACGGGTATCAACCAGGACTATGGCAATTTCGGAGAAAAAAATTGGGAACCAGGTTTACAGGGCTACCTTGACCTGCGTGGCGATGCTGAAGCGGGAAAAGACAATATCAGAGTTGCCTTAGGAGTAGAAAAAGCAGGGTCAGAAACAGTTGGCAGCTTTTCACTATTTGGCCCAGTGTACAATGACGTCAATTGTGCTACTTGTCCAAGGAGCTTCGTTTCTGCCTATCTCACAAATGATCCGGGCGGAAATGCTCCCACAGAATGGTCCGGTAGTCTTCAGTTAAGCGGACAAGAGTCTCCCAACGTTATTATTGGTGGCCAAAACTACCAGGACAGCGATTTGGGGCATATATCACTGTTTGGCAATAAGCCTGACGGAAACGGCTGGTTTTACAGCCAAGCAGGCCTACAGGTCAATCAGGATGGGAGCCAGGAATGGGGTTCTTTGCGACTAGAGGCTAACGATGGAGTGAGCAACGTGGAAATCGGGGCCAAATCCTGGGAGGATCCCACGAATGGGGCGGGGAGACCTTACTTGCGCATGCGGGGTAATACGCCGGATCAGGACTTGGTATGGATGGAGGTAGCCGACGATGGGTTAGGCAATGAATTGGGCGCTGTCAACTTCCGAAGCACAGATGGTAAGGACATAAGAATTGATGCCAACGGTATTAGCGGTTCCATGAAAGATTTGAATTTACAGAGAGCTACTCTTCAAAGCCAATGGGGGAACGACGGACAAGGTGCGTTGGAGCTAAGAGATGCAAATGACCAAACCCGCATACAGGCCTCGGTAAATGACGATGGAGCATCTACCTATTCAGGGCATATAAATTTAACAAATAGTGCTGATGGAAGCTTTACTACCCTTGATGGGCAATGGGGAGTCAGGTCATCTTCTATGATAGCTGTGGCTCAGGGTAGCAATCAGGCTAATAACTCGATTGAAATGGGTGACAACGGGGATGCTGGCTTCTTGAATGTCAATGACGTCAATAATCAAAACATCGTTACGCTAAGTGGTGATGGCAGTATAAACGTGAAAAATGGACTCGTTGGGCTCTCTTTTGAGGATGACGGGTTGGGTAATGACATTGGCGTAATGCACCTCAGAAGTTCCGATGGAAAAGACTTTAGAATGGATGCCAATGGCGTTGCGGTGGACGTGCCTGGCATTAGTGAACTATCTGTTGATAAAGACTACCTAAATGCTGGCATACATGTGCAGGTAGGAAATTATTTTGGTTCCACTAATGAAGGAGCTAATCCTGCTACTGATGGAGCCTATATTGCTCAAGACGGCGGTATTCAGGCGAGACTATTAAATGTAAGGGAGGAGGTAACCGGCTCTACGACAAGTATTAATGGCACCTCACAGTTCAAACTAGGATTTACAGGCACTGAAAGTGATGAGGCTTACTTCGCTCTAGATCATTTGGGCAGTGAAAAGGCTAGAATTGCAACAAGTGCAAGTTCTGGTTATATATTTTTGAAGGACAACACCAACACCAATTCCATTTCGATGGACGGTTTAATGGGTACTATCCACGTCTCAGGTTCTGTCTATGCTGGAGGCGTTCAGCTTACTTCAGACCGGAGACTCAAGGAGAATATTACGCCTTTGAAAAACTCGCTTGCTAACACCTTAAAACTTCGTGGAGTCTCCTACAATTGGATTGATAAGGCCAAATCGCAGAGTGCTCAAATAGGTGTCATTGCCCAGGAAGTTGAAGAAGTCTACCCTGAGTTTGTACACACCGACGACAAAGGAATGAAGTCTGTTAACTACTCTCAAATGGTAGCGGTGCTTATCGAAGCCATCAAAGAGCTGAATACTCAGATCGAAACACTTAAAACAGAAAACGCTTCACTAAAAACGGAGTTGGCGACCGCTTCAAGTAATGAAAAACGAATTACTGAGCTGGAGGCAAGTGTGAAATCGCTAGTCAATCTGCTACAGGCACCTTCTAAACCTTCGGATGAAAACAGCACTTCAATAGGGAAACAAGAGTAGTCATTCAACTACCTAATCCACTCAATCAAGTTGGACTTAAAAACTGAATGACTATGAAACGAAACTTAAGATATTATTTACTGCTCGCAGGTATTGGGCTTCTCTACGAAGGTGCGCAGGCGCAGCTAGTGCAGAAGAGCCACACAACGTCGAACGGGGGTGGCAAGTCAACTGGCACAAACATCCAGCACTTTGGCGTGGCAGGTCAGTCTGTGGCGGGGGGTGCTTCAGGTGGTAATTATCAAATGAATATTGGCTTTATTCATACCATTGCCAATGACGCTTTTCCCCAGGCACCATCCGACTTTCTGGTATTGCCTTTGAGTGAGACGTCACTTCACATTAGCTGGATTGACAACGCTAACAATGAAACTC
Source organism: Imperialibacter sp. (assembly GCF_040222815.1). Classification (GTDB taxonomy): domain Bacteria; phylum Bacteroidota; class Bacteroidia; order Cytophagales; family Cyclobacteriaceae; genus Imperialibacter. The sequence goes on from NZ_JAVKCH010000009.1 coordinate 128,532, forward strand.
ACTATGCACTGGAAAGGTCTACATCAGACGATTTCTCCACAGACTTAGTAGGCATTCCTGTCGGTGCCAATGGCACTGAATACACTAATACCGGCCTCACTCCAGACACCTACTACTTTTACAGGCTGAAAGCTGTGGGAGCCAGTGAAGAATCGGATTATGTCTACGACGGCACTGCCACCTTTTCCGGGGTGCTCGATAACCGGTGGGCCTGGGCAAGTAGCCTGGGTTCTCCCTCGTATGGTCGCACCGTTGCCAATGACAACAATGGCAATACCTATGTTGGAGGGCGTGTGGACGCTGACCTGTACGTTGGTGCGGAAAGCTGGGTGATAGCGGGAGGCAGCGACGGCTTTGTGATCAAATATGATGCGGACGGGAATATCATGTGGGGCCGACAGCTATCATCAGCTAGTGGCGCATCGGTGGAGGAAGTAAAAGTTGATGCCAATGGCGTGTTGTATGTTAGTGGTTATTTTAGCGGAACGCTGACCATTCCCAACGGGCCCACTTTCAATTCACAGGGGAGCACTGACGGATTCCTACTGAAAATGGACGCCAATGGGCAGTTGATATGGGCCAAGTCTTTAGGAGGCTCACTCAACGACCTCATCACCTCGCATTCTTTTGATGGCAGCGGCAACATTCACCTGCTATACAGCTCTTCAAGCGTAAACGGCACCTTTGGAGGCAGTGCGCTCAACGCTGGTTTACACATAGTCACTATCTCACCGAACGGAAACTTTGTGAGGACCAGGCCTGTGTCTGCCGAATCAGGTGTTTCAGGCAATGATCTGACTGTTGATGCGCAGGGCAATATATACGTTGTCGGTGGTTTTAGCGGCGCTCCCAGCATAGCCGGTGTTGGCTTGTCAGTCAGCGGTACAATCGACATTTACTACGCTAAGTTCAATAATTCTGGCGATCCTTTGTGGGTGAAGCAAGCATCAACACCCGAAAGCGACAACGCCTATGCAGTAGCAGTAAATGGCAGCAATGTGTACGTTGGCGGCTTTTTCGATGGCAGTTCTCTGGTTGTTCCCACTATTGGCCCTGTCAGTAGTGCGGGTGGAAGAGAGGGTTTCCTGTTGGCTGCAAGTAGTGCCGACGGTGCCACGCAGTGGGTGCGCTCAATGGGTGGAGCCGGCAACGACGGCGTGCTGGCCATGGCAACAGGCAGCGCCGGGCAGATCGTCGTTAGCGGTTTTATGGGAATTGATGAAATGTCATTTCCCCCGTCTCTGGAAGCTGTGAGCAACGGTTTTGGATTCTTTGCTCACTACGATGCCTCTGGAGCAGTCCTTCGGGTGGACAAAATTGAAGGCAAGTCTAACAATCTGGTGTCCAACCGGGCTGTGTCAGTTTTTGAGAACAATCTCTACGCCACCGGCCGCTTTTTGGGAGCTGCTGAGTTTGGCCAGCTCAGCACCTTGCAGTCAGGCGGAGGCACATCTATGTTTGTTGGCAAATACAAGTATCAGGAGATATGTGATACGCCTGTGTCGTTCACTGTTTCGAATGTTTCGTCCACCGGTGCCGACTTAAGCTGGAACATAGGTCAGTACCCAGCCGGAGATGCACTCACTTATAAAATCCGTTATAAACCATTGGGCACGCTCACATGGGAGGAGGTAGTTCAAGGGGGAACCTCCCTTCAACTTACTGCTCTTGAGCCTGGTGTGCAGTACCTTGTTCAGGTGAACATGACCTGTACTGGGTCTGAGGTGCTGACGTCGGCTTACACGGATGTGGAATCGTTCACCACATTGGGTACACCTGCTTGTGAGGTGCCTGTCATAGCGAGCGACGTCAGTGTCAGTGATACGGAGCAGGACATTACCTGGAACAATACAGGAGCCGTGACCTATGATGTTCGTTATAGGCTAAAAGGAACCACTATCTGGACAACCACTACCGGGCTTGTTTCTGCAAGCGCCAGCCTCACCGGCCTGCAGGCTGGTATGGCGTATCAGGTGCAGGTAAGAGGAGTTTGTGCAGCTGTTCAGACGCTGTATTCATCCGTGTACGAGTTTACTACTTCTGGCGCCGTGAGTTGTGCGGCACCAGCAGGCATGTCGGTTTCGGCCATCACTGCTTCGTCGGCTACAGTTTCCTGGACCGACCAATCGGCTGAGTCATATGAGATCAGGTACAAGCCCAACGGCACCGCCATCTGGACGACTGCCACAACAGCCATGGCGAGCATTGATCTGACTGATCTGGAACCAGGTACTGACTATGTGTACATGCTTAAGGCTGTCTGCAATTCGAGTGCAGGGCTGAGTTCAGTCTACACAACTGTCAATCAGTTTACTACCACGGGTGCGCCAAGTTGTGTGACTCCGGTTGGGCTGAGTGCTACAGTGACCACCAACACGGCTGATTTAAGCTGGACCGCCAGCACGGGAGCGGTAGCCTACGACATTCGTTACCGTGTGCAGGGCACGACGGTTTGGAGTTATATACAGAGTCCAACAAACAGCAAGCAATTGACGGGGCTTAGCGGAGGCACTTCCTACCAGGTGCAGGCAAGATCGGTTTGTACCCTTGATGGTACGTTTGTGTCTGTTTATTCGACCACCTACATCTTCGCCACTCAGGGTGCGGCTGCATGTACGACTCCAGCGGATTTGGCAGCTACTCCAGGCACAACCGATGCGACTTTGACATGGGCCGCTCAGGGGGGCGCTTCCAGCTACCAGGTACGTTACAGGTTGGAGGGAACTACCACATGGAGCTATCAAACGACCGCCATCAATTCGTTGAATATTAGTTCATTGGTAAGTGGAATGCCGTATATGTGGACTGTAAGAACCATTTGCAATGCCGAAGGAACACTAGCTTCGACTTTTGCTTCCACAGCGTTCTTTGAAACAACAGGAGTTGTTTCATGTGAAGTGCCGACCAGCCTGTCAGTGTCAGCTATAACCGATCAGTCGGCCAGCTTGACCTGGAGCGATGTCGGTGCGACATCCTACCAAATTCGCTATCGAATCGCTGGGACACCCATATGGACGATGGTTCCGATTATCAGTCCTTCCTACGTCCTCACCGGCCTTGAATCAGGTATGCCTTATCAGGTGCAGGTTAAGGCAATTTGTGCGGCAGATGGAAGTATTCAGAGTCTGTTCAGCTCATTGGTTTCGTTCGAAACCTCTGGGACTGTTAGCTGTGAAATTCCTGTTAATCTTGCTGCTTCCAATATTACATCGAGCTCGGCCACAGTTTCATGGGCCACCGTAGCAGAAGCAGCCAATGGCTATGGGTTGAGGTATCGGGTAAAAGGTACCAGTTTATGGACACTTGCTACAGCCGGTGCAAATAGTTACGACCTCACCGGGCTGGAGCCAGGCATGCCTTATCAGTTCTCTGTGAAATCAAACTGTAGCACCAATCCTGTGCTGTCGTCGGTATACTCTGTGCCGGCAGAGTTCACCACCGATGGCTTACCAAGTTGCGATGTGCCGTCCGGTTTTAGCGTTAGTGCTGCTGATACAGATGCAGAGATAACCTGGGCTAACCTTAGTTCCTTGAGTTATGACGTCCGGTTCAGGGTGAGTGGTTCCACCATCTGGACAAACTTGAATGTTGGCACGAATGCGATCAGCCTCGGCTCGCTCCAAACGGGCACCAATTATCAATTCCAGGTACGTTCTGTTTGTGCCGCCAATGGCTCACTGAAATCGTTGTATTCTGGTGTTGAGTTTTTTACCACCACCGGCCCAGTGTCATGTGAATCGCCAACTGGCCTCGCAGCGTCGGCCATCACCGACACGGGCGCTGAGATTACCTGGACTGTTGCTGCGGGCGTAGATCAATATGACGTTCGTTACCGAGTAAAAGGTACTACCATTTGGACGCAGGTGCTTGCAGGTACCGCTTCGCTAAGCCTGTCTGGCTTGTCGTCGGGTATGCCATACCAGGTAAGGGTGAGAACTCTTTGTGCTCCGGATAACAGCCTGGTGTCCCCGTATTCTTCCATATTGGAGTTTAGCACTACTGGTGCCACGGCATGTGCGGTTCCAACCGGTTTAACGGTTGGCGTCACCGAGCAGACCACCGCCGATTTGTCGTGGGGGGCTGCCGGTGGTGCCCTGAGCTATGAAGTTTTGTACCGCAAGCAGGGCGACATTATCTGGACGGCGGCAACTTCAGCCACTGCATCGATAAGCCTGTCTGGACTGACTTCGCTGACCACATACCAGTGGAAAGTGCGTACAATTTGCTCAGGTGATAATTCGTTGCGCAGCCAGTTCTCGTCAGTGTCTACTTTCCAAACCATTGCCGAACCAGGTGCCAGGGTAGCTGAAGAAGATGATACTGAAGTAGCCATGGGACTTGAAGAAGTTCTGGCAGCCTTTGAATTGGTGATTTATCCAAACCCATCACCTGATCAGGTGTTTTTCCGGCTTATACCACCGCAAAGTGACTACTTCTCTTTGTCAGTGTTTAACCTTGCCGGGCAGGAGGTACAACACCTGTTTGACGGGTGGCTCGAAGGAGAAGAGCAGGCTGAGTTTGTCTGGCAGGGGAGGGATCGACCTTCTGGCATCTATGTCTTTAAGCTTTCGAATGGCAAAGGACTGGAAATTAGCAGGAGAATCATTCTGACCCACTAATCTAACCCAAACTACCACTACGATGAGTTCGATATACAAACCAACGATATGGAGTACTCTTGCCTTTTTGCTGCTGCTGGCTCCCTTTTTGGCCACTTCCGCAGGCAATGAGATTACCCTGGAAAGTTATGTAACCACCGACACTGATGGGGATGGGCTGACGGATGATGATGAGATCAATATATACAACACTGATCCTGAACTTGCCGACACCGATGACGATGGGTTGAATGACGGAGATGAGGTAAATCTTTACGGCTCTGACCCAACTTTGAAGGACACAGATGATGATGGGCTGGAAGATGGCGAGGAAATAAATACCTACGGTTCTGATCCTACTCTATCGGATTCCGACGACGATGGCCTGAATGACTTTGAGGAGGTGAACACTTATGGTACCGACCCGACACTTTCAGATTCAGACGATGACGGACTCAGTGATTATGACGAAATCAATTCCTATGGCAGTGACCCTACCCTCAAAGACTCCGACGATGACGGCCTTGAGGATGGCGATGAAGTGAACGTGTATGGCAGCGATCCGACACTGATAGATTCTGACGATGACGGTCTGGAGGATGGCGATGAAGTAAATACATATGGAAGTGACCCGACGCTTACCGATTCAGATGGAGACGAAATTAGTGACTATGATGAAGTCATTACATACGGTACTGATCCCACGCTTTCTGATAGCGATAATGATGGATTAAATGATTATGAGGAACTAGTCACTTATAGCACCGATCCTTTGCTATCCGATACCGATGATGATGGCCTCAGCGACGGTGATGAAGTGAATGTTTATGGTACTGACCCACTGGTAAAGGACACTGATGAGGACAGCCTCGAAGATGGAGAAGAAGTGAACGATTATGAGTCAGATCCGAACCTGGCCGACACCGACGACGATGGCTGCGACGATGGGCAGGAGGTGGCTCAAAACAGCAACATCCTTGTAGCCGATTCGGATGTGGATGGCGATGGCTACAAGAAGTGCGACGGAGATTGTGACGACAACGACGGCACTATCAATCCGGCTACAGTTTGGTATGCCGATGCCGATGGTGACGGCTATGGCACAGATACAGACACAAAAACGCAGTGTACGCAGCCCACCGGTTATGTGCGGGTAAGTGGCGACTGTAACGATACTGATGCTAACATCAAACCAACCACCGTTTGGTACCAGGACAGCGATGGCGATGGCTACGGAAATTCAGCCGTTAGCCTTACACAATGTGCTGCCCCTGCCGGGTATGTGGCGAATGCTGACGACTGTGACGATACCAAAGAAACTATCAAACCAACAACTGTTTGGTATGCCGATGCCGACGGGGATGGCTATGGAGACGAAGGTGTGACGAAAACCCAATGTGCACAGCCAGCTGGATACATCTTAACAGCAGGTGACTGCGACGACAGCCAGGAAGCTATCAATCCGACGACTGTGTGGTACGCTGATGCAGATGGTGATGGGTTCGGATTGGAAGCCGACAAAAAGACACAATGCACAAAACCAGAGGGATATGTGCTGGTGTCTGGCGATTGCGATGATGCCAAGGCGGATGTCAATCCCAATACAGTGTGGTACAAAGATGCGGATGGAGATGGATTTGGTGATACGGCCACCACGTCAAAATCATGTAGTAAGCCGGAGGGATTTGTGGCCGACGCCACAGACTGCAACGACGCCGATAAGGACGTTTATCCAAGCGCTCCCGCTTTGCCTGATGGCAAGGACAACAACTGCGACGGATCAATTGATAAGTTATCCCAAACGATTACAATTGCTGCGATAGATAATAAGACATTTGGTGACCCTGCTTTCGAAGTAACAGCCACATCCAGTGCCGGATTAGCTGTAGCGCTTACTGTAACCGGGCCTGCTACTATTTCCGGAAATGTGGTGACTATCACGGGGGCTGGCGAGCTCATCATAGATGCAGTACAGGCGGGGAATGATGGCTACGCCGCAGCGGATGCGTCGGTCACTATACAAGTGGCAAAGGCCAGCCAAACGATTAGCTTTACAGCGCTGCAAGATGTGAACCTGGAAGAGGGCACTGTTACTCTTGAGGCTTCGTCGTCCAGTGGGCTGCCAATCACTTTTTCTGTCGAAGGTGCCGCAAGCCTTGAAGGGAATACCGTAACCCTGCTGGGTGCCGGTCCGCTAACAATTTCGGCCAGTCAGCCTGGTAATGGCAATTACAACGCCGCTACCACTGCTACTCAGTCGATTTGTGTTAACCCTGCATTGCCAGTGATTACCGTCGCTTCTAAAGGAAAAAGCTTATCAACCTCTTTGGTAACCGGCGCTACTTACACCTGGTTCAGAGATGGACAGGAATTGCCTACGGAAGGAAATAACCTTCCCAATGAGGACAGTGGCGTATTTAAGGTGTTGGTGGATGTTGGTGGATGTACCAGTACCTCAGCGGAAGTGAATGTGACGATAACGGGTATTAACGAGGCTTATCTCAGTAATATCATCGTTTATCCAAATCCAGCAACGGAAAGAATTTCACTGAAATCGCTAAATGAAGTGTTTCATGCCGACAAGTTGGTGCAAATATCAAATGTCTCAGGAAGCCTGGTGAAGGAAGTACAGCTGAGGGTGGATGAGAATTCGATTGAGTTGGCCGACTTGCCTGCTGGCGTTTACTATTTGCGGGTATTCGATAGCAAGGTTCGAAAAGACTTTAGGTTCATTAAACACTAGATTTCCACAACAACGTAAAGGCCCGGATTCGGGCCTTTTTTTTGTTTCGCAAGCAAAATGTTCTTTGTCAAACCAGCATCCCAAACAGCTCAGGCTTGTTGTTGAGTAGCTGGTAGTTGATGTTATAGGCCTTCATTCTATCGAGCAGGCTTTGGAAGTCGTTCCGATCTTTTAGCTCTATGCCGATCATGGCCGGGCCGTTTTCACGGGCTGTCTTTTTGGTGTACTCGAAAAGTATGATGTCATCATTCGGCCCCAACACATTCACAAGAAACTCTTTGAGGGCACCGGCTCGTTGCGGAAACTTAACGATGAAATAGTGTCTCAGTCCTTCGTACAGCATTGACCGTTCTTTGATCTCTGCCATCCGGATGATATCGTTGTTGCCGCCGCTGACAATAGCAACAACCGTTTTGCCTTTTATTTGATCAGCTACCAGATCGAGCGCTGCGGTGGTAAGGGCTCCCGCTGGTTCGACGATGATGCCTTCGTTGTTGTAAAGCTCCAGTAAGGAAGTACATACCTTGCCTTCTGGCACAAGTACTACCTCGTTGAGCACCTCTTTGCAGATTTCCAGATTGAGCTTGCCAACGCTTTGCACGGCGGCGCCATCCACAAACTTGTCGATCTGCTCCAATGTAACCACATGACCTGCTTCCAGCGATTTTTTCATGGCCGGGGCACCCAGGGGCTCTACGCCAATGATTTTTGTCTTTGGGCTCAATGCTTTAAAATAGCTCCCAACACCGGCAGAGAGCCCGCCGCCGCCAATGGGAACGAGCAGGTAGTCGATGGGTTCGGAAATTTCGTCCAGTATTTCCACCGCCACTGTGCCCTGGCCTTCAATCACTTTCTCGTCATCAAAAGGAGGAACAAACGTGCCGCCAGCGGCTTCACAGTCTTTAACGGCCTGGGAATTGGCATCGTCGAACGTGTCGCCGATCAAAATTACTTCAACGAACTCTTTTCCGAACATCCGCACCCGGTCGATCTTCTGACTGGTCGTGGGAGTGGGCATGTAAATCTTGCCATGGATCTTCTGATGGAAGCACGCATAAGCAACACCTTGTGCATGATTACCAGCGCTGGCACAGAAGATACCGTTGGCTCTTTGCTGATCCGACAGCGAAGCAATTTTGTTGAAGGCCCCTCGTATCTTATAAGAACGAACGATGTTAAGGTCTTCCCGCTTCAGGTAAATCCTGGCGCCATATTTTTCAGAAAGCTGCTGATTGAATTGCAGCGGGGTGGGGGGGACAACGTCTTTGAGCGTGATTTTGGCCTGCAGGATTTTGTCTGCGGCAACGAGGGGAGATTGTGTGGAGGACATTGGGGGAGGTAAATGCATCAAGTAATCGGTAATCAGTAATCGGTGTCACCTGATTACTGATTACCATTTACCATTTACTGTTTCGGACGAAGCTTGCGCACCTGAGCGCCTGCCTGCCACATTTCTGAATTATGAAGTTCAGCCAGCTCAACTTCAAGTTTCGCACGGTAGTCCGGCTGACGGTTTGCTTCGATAGTGATGCGAGCCTCGTTGCCAGTTGCTACGCTTTCATACAAATCGTCGAACACAGGAGCTACGGCATCACGGAACCTGTTTTTCCAGTCAAGCGCACCACGCTGGGCAGTCGTTGAGCAGTTTGCATACATCCAGTCCATGCCGTTTTCAGCTACCAGCTTGATAAGGGACTCAGTTAGTTCTTCCACCGTCTCATTGAATGATTCTGATGGTGAGTGTCCTTTTTTGCGAAGCAGCGTGTATTGTGCTTCCAAAATACCAGCTAAAGCACCCATCAATGTGCCTCTTTCGCCAGTAAGGTCAGAGAACACTTCTTTTCTGAAATCAGTTTCGAACAGGTAGCCTGATCCTACACCAATGCCGAGGGCAATAGCGTTTTCTCTTGCTTTACCAGATGCGTTTTGGTGTACAGCAAAGCTTGAGTTCAAGCCTTTTCCTTCAAGGAATAGACGACGCAAGCTGGTGCCAGATCCTTTAGGAGCTACCAGGATCACATCAGTATCAGCATTAGGCACAATGCCAGTCTGCTCTTTGTAAGTGATGCCGAAGCCGTGAGAGAAGTAAAGTGTTTTGCCTTTGGTAAGGTGCTTTTTCACAGTTGGCCATAAAGCGATTTGCCCTGCATCAGAAAGAAGGAATTGCAAGATGGTTCCTTTATCACACGCTTCTTCCAGTTCAAATAGCGTTTTGCCAGGTACCCAGCCGTCTTTCACAGCTTTGTCCCATGTTTTCGAATCTTTGCGCTGGCCAACGATAACGTTGAAACCATTGTCTCTCAGGTTGAGTGCCTGTCCAGGACCTTGTACTCCATATCCCAGTACGGCTATGGTTTCGTTTTTAAGGACTTCTCTGGCTTTTTCTAAAGGAAATTCTTCTCTGGTTACTACTTCCTCTTCTACGCCTCCAAAGTTGATCTTTGCCATTTTCTTGTGTTTTCTTATTAAAATTAGGATTTACATTATGACCGCTATTGAAACAATAGGTTGGTTTTTACTTCTTCCAATTCCTTGATAAAGGTTTCGGTTTTTCTTTTGCTCATCGAGATAGCCACACGACCCGACCTCACAAACTCCAGGACGCCATAGGGTTCCAGCTTCTTGAAAAGGTCAGAGGTTTCGTCTTTGTGGCCAGTTTTTTCGAGCACAATATAGTCTTCTTCTATGACAAGTATTCGTGCTCCGTTGTCTCTGACAAGTTTTTCAATCTTGTTACCCCCCATGAAAATCTTGGTTGGAACTTTGTACAGGGCAATCTCCTGATAATGCACCTGGTCTTCTTCGTAAAGAAATGCTCCAAGTACATCCACCAGCTTTCTGATCTGTTTTACTACCTTCTCTGCCTGCTCCCGTGTGCTATGCACCACTATGGTGAAGCGGCTTACACCAGCTACCTCTGTCGTTGAGACGTTCAGACTGCTGATATTGATTTTCCTGCGGGAAAATATGATGGTAATATGGTTCAGGAGTCCCGATTTGTCTTCTGTCAGGACAGACATAGTGAAGAGTCTTTCAGGATCCTGCCCGTTTTGTTCGTTATATAATGACTGTGACATAATACTGCTCTTTTACTCTAAACGAATGTTTGAAACTGAATCACCGGAGGGAACCATAGGGAACACGTTTTCTTCCTGCTCCACTACTACCTCCAGAAAGTAGGGGCCATCAGTGCTCAGCATCTTGTCGATAGCAGTTGAAAGATCGCCTCTTTCTACCACCTTTTGACATGGAATGCCATAGCCCTCAGCGATCAACTGAAAATTAGGGTTGACCATTTCAGTAGATGAGTACCGCTTGCCGTGAAACAACTGCTGCCACTGGCGCACCATACCAAGAAAGTTGTTGTTGAGCACCACGATCTTCACACCAATATTGTACTGGAAGATGGTGCCCAGTTCCTGGATGGTCATCTGGAAGCCGCCGTCACCTATCACGGCAATCACAGGCCTGTCTGGTTTGCCAAGCTTGGCACCAATAGCCGCCGGAAGACAAAAGCCCATGGTGCCCAATCCGCCCGACGTCACGTTGCTGTCGGTTTCGTTGAAGCCATAGTACCTGGTGGCGACCATCTGGTGCTGCCCAACGTCGGTAACCAAAATCGCTTTCCCTTGCGTTTTTTCGTTGAAAAGCCTGATTACTTCACCCATTTTCACTTCGCCGCTTGTTGGATAAAGATCTTTTTGGATGACTTTTTCATGCTCCAACTTGTCGCACTCTTTGAATTCCGCCATCCAGCTTTTGTGCTCTGCCTTTTTGATCTTCGGGATCAATGATTTGATCGCTGCTTTCGCATCTGCATTGATCGCCACAGTGGTCTTCACATTTTTATCAATCTCTGAAGGATCGATTTCAATATGAATCACTTTGGCTTGCCGTGCATATTTTTTCAAGTCGCCTGTTACCCGGTCGTCGAATCGCATGCCGATTGCAATCAGCACATCGCACTCATTGGTTTTGATGTTTGGCCCGTAGTTGCCATGCATGCCCAGGTACCCGACGTACTGCGGATGATCCGTAGAAAGTGCCGAAAGTCCCAGAAGAGTTGATGCTGCCGGGATATCGCCTTTGATCAGGAATTCGCTAAGCGCTTCCTGTGCGTGTGAAATCAGAACGCCGTGGCCTACGAGGCAGAATGGCTTCTTCGCATTGTTGATGATTTCAGCGGCTTCTTCCACCTTGCTTTCATCCAATACAGGATAGGGATGATAGCTGCGGATTTTGGTGCACTTTTCGTAAGAGAAGTCTACCATCGCAAACTGTGCATCTTTGGTAATATCGATCAACACAGGGCCGGGCCTGCCAGTGTTGGCAATATAAAATGCCCGGGCAATAGCCCCCGGTATTTCCTCGGCTTTGGTTACCTGATAATTCCATTTTGTTACAGGCATAGAAATGCCGATCACATCGGTTTCCTGAAAAGCATCGGTTCCCAGTAAATGAGAAGGAACCTGACCGGTGATACAGACCATAGGGGTTGAGTCAATCTGAGCATCGGCAATGCCGGTAATCAGATTGGTAGCTCCGGGCCCGGAAGTAGCGAAACAGACACCCGTTCTGCCAGTGACCCTGGCATAACCCTGGGCGGCATGGGCAGCTCCCTGCTCATGGCGGGTCAGGTAATGGGTGAGTTTGTCTTGGTAGCCATACAAAGCATCGTAGATCGGCATAATGGCTCCTCCGGGGTATCCGAAAATGGAGTCAACGCCCTCTTCGAGCAGGCACATAAGCAATGCTTCTGAACCTGATACTCTGATGGTCTTTTTGGGTTGCTTTTTTTCAACCGCTAATGTCGAGGTGTTCATACTACGTTCATTAAAGGTCTGTAACACAGCCTTGTGAGGCTGAGCTTACTGAGTTAATATATTTCTTCAATATTCCTTTCGTGGCTTTGTAAGCAGGTTTTACCCAAGCTTTTCTTCTCGCTGCCAGCTCTTCGTCTGAAAGTTTCACTTCCAGCAAATTATTCGTCGCATCAATGCGGATTATATCTCCGTTTTTGATCAGAGCCAAGGGGCCGCCCTCCTGCGATTCGGGGGTGATATGCCCCACTACGAATCCGTGCGACCCGCCTGAGAACCTTCCGTCGGTGATCAGCGCCACGTCTTTTCCGAGCCCGGCACCCATGACGGCACCCGTCGGCTTGAGCATCTCGGGCATGCCCGGTGCGCCTTTCGGTCCCGACTGTCGAATAACAATCACTTCTCCTTTTTTAACTTCTTTACCAATACCGTCGATGGCGGCAAACTCATCTTCATAGATTCTTGCAGGGCCCTCGAACACTTCTCCCTCTTTGCCGGTGATTTTCGCCACAGCACCTTCGGGTGCGAGGTTGCCATACAAAATCTGCAGGTGGCCTGTTTTTTTGATCGGCTTATCAAAAGAATAAATAAGATCCTGTCCCGATTGAAGATCAGCAATTTCTTCCAGGTTCTCGGCTAGCGTCTTTCCGGTTACAGTCATGCAGTCGCCATGGAGGTAACCTTCTCTCAAGAGGATTTTCAACACACCTGGCACGCCACCTATCTTGTGAAGGTCTTCCATCAGGTATTTTCCGCTCGGCTTCAGGTCGGCCAGGAACGGTGTCTTGTCGCTGATCCTTTGGAAATCGTCAAGCGATAGCTCTACGTCTGCTGCTTTGGCCATGGCCAGAAGGTGAAGCACTGCGTTGGTAGACCCACCCAGCACCATCACGGTTGTAATCGCATTTTCGAATGCCTTTTTCGTCATAATGTCCGACGGAAGGATATTCTTCTCCATAAGGTTGCGAATAGCCGCACCCACTTTTTCAATCTCGCTTACCTTTGGATTACCCTCGGCAGGGTTGGATGAACTATAGGGTAAACTCATGCCCATTGCTTCGATAGCCGATGCCATAGTGTTAGCCGTATACATACCGCCACATGCACCGGGGCCGGGGATAGAGTTTTGGATAATGCCTTTGTAGTCCTCATCGGACATGTTGCCGCCCAGGCGCTGACCATAAGCCTCAAATGCAGAGACGATGTTTAAGTCTTCGCCCTTCCATTTCCCAGGGCGAACCGAGCCTCCGTAGACCATGATACTCGGTCTGTTCAGTCGGGACATGCCCATAATAGCCCCTGGCATATTTTTGTCACAGCCCACCACCGCCACCAGGGCGTCGTAAAACTGCGCCTGGCTAACTACCTCTATAGAATCTGCGATAACATCCCTGGAGATCAGCGAATACTTCATGCCAGTGGTGCCGTTAGACATCCCATCGCTCACACCTATCGTGTTGAAGATGAGTCCTACCAGGTCGGCTTCTTTAACGCTTTTCTTTACCTGATGGGCCAGAATATTGAGGTGCATGTTGCAGGGGTTGCCCTCAAAGCCAGTGCTCACGATACCCACCTGCGCTTTTTTCAGATCTTCCTCCGTAAGTCCAAGGGCGTAAAGCTGCGCCTGAGAGCCCGGCTGACTCGAATCCTGGGTGATTGTCTTGCTGTGTTTGTTTAATTCTTTTGACATGAGCTGAAACAATTAAAAAAGGGCCATTCTCTGTAATGAGAATGGCCCTTTTTGTGCTTAGTTTTAACGCTCCATTCTCACGACCGGCATCCAACGATGACGACAATGACACGGACGTTAATGATAAGCGAGGATAACATAAATCTTTTCTTTCTGTTACTTGTTGCACAAACCTATGGCAGAAAATTTTATCTGGCAACAAAAAAGAAGAATTTTGTTTTTCGGCAACGGGCTTAGCCCATTGTTAGTTTGGTTTTTTTCACAATGTATTTCAAAAAAAGAGGTGCTTAAAAGAATGAACATTATAAAATTTACATTTTCAAGAAGTTTTTTTGATAAATTATCAAAATTCAGCATTCTCATTGCCGTGGTCGCTTTTATCACGTCGTGTGGTGCCGAAAGAAGGAAAAACGACAGAGACAGGTTCTTTCTGTTGGGCAATGAGGCACTGAAGGGGAATGATAACAAGGAGGCCATCCGGCTTTACACTGAAGCGCTGACGCTGGACAACGACTATGCCGATGCGTTCAATAACAGAGGCATTGCCCACATGAAAAGGGGAGATGCTGCTTCTGCCTTGCTCGATTTCAATCAGGCCATTCTCATCGATGCCGAAAACCTCTCCTATGTGTGGAACAGGGCTGAGGCTTATGCCGGAGCCAACCGGTACGACAAGGCCATCAACGATATCACCGTCGTAAGAAAGGCTTTCCCTGATTCGGCCAGGGTTTATTTTTCGGAAGGTGTTATTCATTTTCAGTTCAAAGAGTACCAGCAGGCGGAGGCCGCCTTCACGGAATCGCTGATGAGGGACAACAGCAATGGTGAGGCATATATTAACAGGGGCACGGTCAGGTATTATTTGAATAAGTTCGATTCGGCTCAATCAGATTTGGAACAAGGGCTCCTTTCTCACTCGGAGGAGGGCAATGCGTGGAATACCCTGGCGATGGTAGCGTCGGCGAAGGGCAACAACAGCAAAGGACTTGAGCTAATTAATAGAGCCATTGACATATCGCCCAACGAGGCTTACTTTTTGAACAACAGGGGATATGTCTATTTGCAGTTGGACAGCCTGAACAAAGCCGTGGAGGATATCGACGCCAGCTTGCTGAGAGATCCGCAGAATGCGTGGGCCTATAGAAACAAGGGGATTTACCACTATAAAGTTGGTAACTATGAGGAGGCACTGAGGTTGTTGATTCGAGCTGATTCGATGGATGGTAAAATGACTGAGTTACACTTGTGGCTGGGAAAAGCTTATTTGGCGATGGGAGAAAAAGAAAAGGCCTGTGAGGCGCTAAGCGCAGCCGAGCAAACGGACGAAGCCTTGAACCTGATAACTGACAACTGCTAACCAATAACTATTTCTTCAACTTCCTCACCAGTTTATTCATGGCAATGAGGTGGCTGAACAATACCGCAGGCACAATGAAAACAGGCAGCCAGATAAAGGGAAACTGAAGCAATCCAATATTGGGCTGGTCAAAAGAGAAAACCTGCGTTATGTACGGTGCCGATAGCACGCCTCTGATCACCACATTGAACAGGAGTCCTAAGGCTGCGAGGTTCCAAATAAAAATGACAAACCGGTGTCTGCCGACAGTGGGATTGAGGAAGTGAGCAACGAAGGGAGCGGTGATGCCCGACAGAATATCCCAGTTACCACCCTCAAAGGTCATCATTTCAGGCACCAGCCCCTGCTTGTACAGCCACCAAAGCACGATCTCAACCGTGATTCGGATGATGTGGAGGTAGGTGAGTGTGAACAGCGGGATCCGGAAAAGAAAACGCCTGGAAACGCCGAATGCCACCAGCCCAATGACGGTGATCAAGGGAGGTAGCACGCCAAAAATCATTCTGGGAGGTACTGCCTCGTAAGCCTGGAAAAAGCCGCAGTAGGCCAGGTAGCCTGTGACCCCCAGCCACATGCTTATCACAAAGCCGGTGAGCCATTGGAGTCTTACTCTTTTGGAATGACCGCTAAACCCAATAGCGAAAAGGAGGAACAGAAAAAGGGAAAAAGTAGTTAGAAAAAATACGATATAAATCCTTAGCGGGAGGTCGGGGTCCATTTCATCGTTTGACGTTGACAAACGAATTTAGCAAATTCCTTGTAAAGCAAAATTCTATGATCGATTATCTTTGGGTATGTGGGAGTTGAATGAAGAGTTTAAGGCAAGGTTGTCGGACAGGCTGAAGGCACCTTTGCCGGGTGTCGACGCACAAATTCGGATGTCGCCCACCCCCATCAACCAGGAGCGGTTTGCATTCAAAGAAAGGCCGGATGCGAAGGCGGGAGCCGTGCTGATCCTGTTTCATCCGGGAGTGGATGGTATTCACTTTCCGTTGATTCAGCGACCGGAGTACCCCGGTGCGCACAGCGGTCAGGTGAGCTTTCCGGGTGGCAAGTATGAGAAGAGCGACAGAGACCTGCTGCATACCGCACTGAGAGAGGCCGAGGAAGAAGTGGGAGCCAACCCGAGTGAAATTACGGTTTTGGGCACCATGTCCGAACTTTATATCCCCGCCAGCAACTTCAAAGTGCTGCCTGTCATTGGGATCAGTTTTTCAACGCCCCGGTTTGTGCCAGAGGAAAAAGAAGTAGCTCAAATATTATCCGCTGACGTAGGCAACTTGATGAAGCAGGAAATTGCGGTGAAGGACATGATCGTTGGCCCTAATATAAAAATCAGGTCGCCGTTCTTTACCGTCGAAGACAGGGTAGTGTGGGGTGCTACCGCCATGATGCTGGGTGAGTTGCTTCAAATTTTGGAGGATATTAGGTAATTGGGCATATTGGGAGTTGATTAAAAGGCTCCCATGGAAGAAACCACCGCACCTCTTATCACCAACGACGCAGTCGTATTCGGTATACTCATTATGATACTGGCAGCCGTGTTTGGTACGGCCTCTAGCAAGCACACTGGCTGGCAGAAGTTCTACTCCATTGTGCCTACCGTACTCCTTTGTTATTTCATTCCATCCATACTCAATTCCATGGGCATCATATCGGGTGCTCACAGCAAGTTGTATTTTGTGGCTTCCCGTTACCTATTGCCAGCCAGCCTGGTCTTATTGACTGTGTCCGTTGATCTTAAAGAGATCATGAAGCTGGGGCCAAAGGCGTTGATCATGTTTTTTGCCGGTACGGTCGGTATTATGCTGGGCGGCCCACTGGCTATTCTGCTATTCTCGGTTGTTGCACCTGATGTGGTGACGGGCACACCCGGGCAGGAAGTGTGGAGAGGCATGACGGCCATAGCCGGTAGCTGGATTGGCGGTGGGGCTAACCAAACAGCTATGAGGGAAGTTTTTGGGGTGGGGGGAGAGATGTTCTCTACCATGGTGACTGTCGATATATTGATTGGCAACCTGTGGCTGGCTTTTCTGCTGTATGGCACAGGAAGAGCTGAAAAGATCGACAAGTTTCTTAAATCAGACACCTCAGCTATTGAAGAGGTGAAAAGGAAAATTGAGACCTATCGCCTTAGCATTTTGCGGGTGCCCAATATGTCGGACACGCTAATGATATTGGCCGTGGGATTTGGCGTGACAGGCCTTTCTCATTTCGGTGCAGACATCATCGCTCCGTGGATTGGGGAGAACTTCCCGGGGCTGGAAGAGTACAGTCTCACCTCGGGGTTCTTCTGGATTGTGGTGATTGCTACTACGTTGGGCTTGTTGCTGTCCTTCACCAAAGCTCGTGATCTGGAAGGGGCCGGTGCTTCGAGGCTTGGTAGCGTCTTTCTTTATATTCTCGTAGCCACTATTGGGATGGAAATGAATCTGCTAGCGATTTTCGAAAACCCGGGACTATTTCTTGTAGGCTTCGTCTGGATATTGTTCCACATCACCATCATGCTGGTGGTGGCTAAGCTGATCAAAGCACCGTTCTTTTTTGTGGCGGTGGGCAGCCAGGCCAATGTGGGCGGGGCGGCTTCAGCGCCTATTGTGGCCTCGGCCTTTAATCCTTCGCTGGCTCCAGTGGGAGTGCTGCTGGCCGTGCTGGGCTATGCGGCAGGCACTTATGGGGCTTACTTGTGTGGGCTGATGATGCAGGCAGTGGCGCCTTAGGTTCTTGTCCAATTTTTATTGGCACGCAAAGGAGCTAAGTCGCAAAGCGAAGAGAAGGCTGGACGCACGGCGACGAAGCCAACCAACTATGTGTGAGTGTTACGGCCTAGCAGCTATTTTGAGGTGAATTTCTGAGCCCAATAGGCGTCGTGTTCTTCAGTAATATTAAAATAAAGGTCGTATTTTTGAATAAAAAGACCCCGGCCATGAAAAATGTAACGATACCTGTAGAAATTCCTTCTGATATTATGTTGGCTCTGAACGAATCTGAGGAAGAGTTGAAAGACCATTTACAGGTGGCCGTGGCAATCATGCTTTTTCATGAAGGAAAGTTAACCATCGGAAAAGCTATTCAATTGTCGGGCTTAACTCGTTACGAGTTTGAAAAATCCCTCGCTAAAAGCAATTTGCCTGTCTCGAATCCAAGTATTGAGCAAGTGATGGCAGATCTTGAGACGATCAAAAAGCTGTAGCCAGTGAAAGTAGTTGTGGCAGATACCGGGGCCATCATTTCTCTTGTGCATGTTGGGCAGCTTGGTTTAATTGAAAGCATTTTTGGTGATTATTTCATTGCGGAAGCCGTGTGGCAGGAATTACAGGTCTACGACAATCCAGGCTTTGATCGCAGCGTTTTAAAGGACATTGAAAAGAGGGTTATAAAAATAAAGTCAACGAATCACCTGTCAATGGTGATGGATTTTGGAGAATCGGAGTCTGTCATTTTATACGATGAACTAAAAGCAGATTTTTTGCTCATCGACGATAATAAGGCAAGGACTATCGCTGAGTCGCTGAATGTAAAGTGCATTGGGTCCATTGGGCTACTGATGCAGGCCAAGCTAAATGGAAGCATTGTCGAACTGCGACCAATTTTTCAAAAATGGATTTCTTCAGGGAGGTTTTTCTCAAAGAAGCTTCTGAATACGGTGCTGACTGAAATTGGAGAAAATACCCTTGGCGACGGTTGACAGCAGCAAGCTATTGTCGATGAGGAGTTGCAACGGCTAGCTCGCCAAACATATTAAAACAAATCGTGGCTATCTTGCTCTGCTCATTCCAGCCTCCCAGCCTTCTTTTGCAGCTCGTTTGGTGCCTTCCCAGTCGTATATCGATTCTATGATGGATATAGTAAACAGGCCAATGAAGAAAAACCTGATATCTCTTTTAGTTATTTTCATATGAACTGTGGAAGAAAGAGTGAAAACTACTTCAGCGATTGTGTTGGTATCTCAGGTTGACCTAAAAGGCCTCTTTTGAAGTTGTCCCATTTGTTGCTGCTGTTGCTTCCTAAGAATCGAATAAGTAAGACAAATAATACGATCGTAAAGCCTGCGTGTTTCTTTTTCATGCTTGGTAAACTCCTGTTTGATTTCGTTAAACATATCTCCAAAAAGTCATTAACTCAACGGAAAATAAGACTTTTCTTAACTAAGGATGCGCACTCACCCATTCCTCGCCGCCTTCGAAAATCTCCTTTTTCCAGATGGGAACGGTTTGTTTCAGGGTGTCAATAATGAATTCGCAGGCTTGGAAGGAGGCCTTGCGGTGGGGAGTTGAAACGGCTATCACTACCGCTGCCTCACCGATTTCTAAATGCCCTTTGCGATGTACTACCACCGCTTTGATCACGGGCCATTTGGCTTTGGCCTGGTCCACAATCTTCTGGATTTCTTTTTCAGCCATCGGGTCGTAGGCCTCGAAGTCGAGGGACAGCACCTGTTTTTCCTGGGTTTTGTTGCGCACCGTGCCAATGAATACGTTCACTGCACCGGCGCCTTCTGCCTGGGCTGCCTCAATGACGGAATGAATATCTATTGTATGCTCTGTTATTGTGATCATAGACTTTTTGTCCTCAAGCCGGACAGGCTGTTACTTTTCCTTGCCGTTCCCGGATGGGATGAAAAGTAACCAAAAATCATCGAAAAATTAACGCACTGGCCAATAGCCCGCACCCTGCCACCATTTTTCGCCCACCCTCCAAAGAGGGCGTTGCTTCAATCCCAATGTTAGGTTTCAGCAACAGCATTAAATGTCTCTTTTAGAGAAAATGGGTGTGTGGATGAAGTAAAGTACTTGGATTTAGCCATTCTTAAATCTTCAAATCAACAAATCCCCCAATCATAAAATACTCAGCCTCCGCTTACCGGTGGCACGAGTACTATCGTATCAGCCGGGCTAAGTACTGCTTCCTTTTCTGCATACTCTTCATTCAGCGCCACAGCCAGGCTCGTTAGTTTTTGGAACGCCGGGTACTTTTTGTTGAGCAGGGCCAGCAAATCCGCTACCGTAGCTCCATCATTCATGCTCAGCATGGTCTTCCTGTCGCCAAGTATATCCTTCGCTATGCCAAACGCCTGAATCGTTAACTCCATACAGTAAAGTAAATCAATTTGTGATCTCTTCTCAACACAACAACCAATTATGGGGAATAATCCCCTCTTTCCACCAAACAATTTCTAAATCAGCTTAAACTTTACCAACTTGAATTCGTGTTGTAACACTAACTATGCAAGGAAAGCAGTTTTTTGATAATCACGGAAGGCCCATAGAATATGTGAGGCTGGCTGTTACCGACAGGTGCAACCTGCGCTGCTTTTACTGTATGCCGGAGGAAGGCATCAGGTACCTGCCCAAGAAGGAGCTCTTAACCTACGAAGAAATGCTGCGCCTTGTCGGAATCATGGCTGGTTTTGGCGTAAAGAAGGTGAGGCTGACAGGCGGAGAACCTTTTGTAAGGAAAGACCTGATGTACTTTATTAAAAAGCTGAACCAAATTCCAGGCATTGAAGGCATTCATATCACTACCAACGGCGTTCTGACACTGCCTCACATAGAAGAGTTCAAGGCGGCAGGTATCAAGTCGGTTAATTTGAGTCTGGACACGCTGGATCGTGAGCGCTTTCACTCCATTACCCGCCGGGACGAGCTACCGGCAGTGATGGACACTTTTCATGCGCTGCTTGCCCAGGGCATTGAAACAAAGATCAATGCCGTGGTGATGGACGGGCAGAATACGGACGACATTGTGCCGCTGGCCATGCTGGCAAAGGCCCACAAAGTGGACGTGAGATTTATAGAGGAAATGCCGTTCAATGGCGAGGGTTCGCATTATCCCGTGCTGGTGTGGACACATGCGAAGATTCATCAAGAGCTGGTCAGGGCTTTCCCATCGCTTAGCCGAAGAGTAGACGAAGCCGCTTCAACATCGGCAACATATAGCATAGATGGGTTCAAAGGGTCGGTGGGGATCATTGCAGCCTTTACGAGGAGCTTTTGCGGCACCTGCAACCGGATCAGGATGACCGCCCAGGGCACGCTGAAGACCTGCCTGTACGACGACGGTGTGCTTGATTTGAGAGCTTTGCTAAGAAGTGGTGCCAATGATGCAGAAATCAGTGCCGCTTTGCTGAAGGCATTTGGGCAAAGGGCCAAAGACGGGTTTGAAGCGGAGGCAGGGCGAGCAAAAGGACATGCCGTGTCGGAAAGCATGTCGACCATAGGTGGGTAGGCTGCTATTTTTGGTGTTATTGCACGCTGGCGGACGGGGAAGTTTTTGAAGACTAATTGGAAATGAAGTTTGGTTGTAGGTTTTGCAGGAAGAATTGAGTTGGGAGATGGTAAATAGATACATAACTAGAAGAATACATATTACAATTTTTTTGATGCTGCTGTGCTGCTCGATAATGGCGCAGTCAATAAAGGTGGCGGTGGCCTCCAATCTTTTGCTCCCAATGCAGGCCATTGAAAAGAAATTTGAAGGCAGATACCCCTACGAGGTGGAACTCATTCCCGGAGCTTCTGGCACGCTCACCTCGCAGATTATCAATGGCGCTCCGTATGAGATTTTTGTATCCGCTGACGATAAGTACATTGACGAGGTAATCAACAAAGACAAGGCACATGGAGGCCCCCAAACCATTTGCTTTGGTACTGTGTATTTGTGGGTGAAAAACGGCATTGATGGAGACGATCCGGAGAATATCCTCAAACAAGAAAAGGTGAAATCCATTGGTCTGGCACATCCTGACCTGGCCCCTTACGGCAAGCTGTCCAGAGATTGGCTGGAAGTGAAGCAGCTGGGGGTGCTGGTGCACGATAAGATCGTGTATGGCACCAGTATCGGTCAGGTAAACCAGTACATTGCGGCCGGTTCTGTCGATGCGGCCTTTACCTCTAACTCTCTTAAATTCAGTCAGAAGAAAGGCGAGGGTAAGTTTATTAAGATTGAGGAGATTTGGATGGATCCCATACCACAAACGATGCTCATCTTAAAGACTGACGGCCCTGGACTGTTTGTCGCTACATTGTTTAAGGACTTTCTCCTGGGCAAAGAATCCCGCCGAGTATTTCAAGATTTTGGTTACGAACTCCCTGTGGCAGAATAACCATGGAGCAGTTCATGGCCCCCTTGTGGTTGAGCCTGAAATTGGCCGTGTTTACGACGCTAATCCTTGCGTTGGTAGGTGTCGTTTCCGGCTACGTGCTCCACATGTTTTCTTTCAGGGGAAAAAGCCTCATCAGAGCTATTGTCGCCCTTCCATTAGTGTTGCCGCCAACAGTTTTAGGCTACTACCTGCTGGTGGCCATGCAGCCCGATAGCTTCGCTGGCGGCGTATTTGAAAAGCTCTTTGGCGTTCGGATGGTATTTTCTTTCTACGGCATTTTGCTTGGCAGCATTGTTTTTAGCCTTCCGTTCATGGTTAGTCCCATTTTATCGGGGCTGGATGCACTGCCAAAGTCGTTAATGGAGGCGTCGTTTACCCTCGGGAAAACAAGGCTTCAGACCTTTTTTAAGGTGCTTATCCCCAATATCAAATCGTCGTTGTTCGCAGCATTCATCATGACCTTTGCCCACACCATTGGCGAATTTGGTGTGGTGCTGATGATTGGCGGCAACATACCCGGCCAAACAAGGGTAGCTTCGATTGCCATTTTCCATGAAATGGAGGCCATGAACTACGACGTCGCCAACCAG
The DNA here is from genome assembly GCF_040222815.1 of Imperialibacter sp. Lineage (GTDB taxonomy): Bacteria > Bacteroidota > Bacteroidia > Cytophagales > Cyclobacteriaceae > Imperialibacter. The sequence goes on from NZ_JAVKCH010000009.1 coordinate 151,435, forward strand.
TACGCCATGGTGCTGCTGGTTTTTTCACTTGTTATCATTTTCCTTGTTCAGTGGCTTCAAAAGCGGATAGCACTATGGTAGAAGCAGCTTATTCACTGGATTGCACAAAGAAATACGCCGACAGAGGCAGGTCTTTTGCCCTCGAAGCAGAATTGACATTAAGCAAAGGCTCTTTCACAGCACTGATGGGCCCGAGTGGTGCTGGCAAAACTACCCTGCTGCGGCTGCTGGCCGGTTTAGAAAAGCCTGATAATGGAGTCATAAGTGCGTCGGAGGCAGTCTGGTCATCGCCTTCGGCTTTTGTTGCTCCCCATCGCAGGCATATAGGCTATGTTTTTCAGGACTATGCGCTATTCCCTCACCTGAGTGTGAAAGCGAACATCCAATACGGATTCCGAGAAGAAATGGACAATGCCTGGTTGGAGCAACTTCTGACAGTGTTCAAAATACAAGACCTGGTCAACGACCGGCCCGCTTCACTATCGGGCGGGCAACAGCAACGGGTGGCTTTGGCAAGGGCTTTGGCGGCAAAGCCAGCGCTACTGCTACTCGATGAACCCATGGCGGCACTCGATTTCAGCCTTCGAAACGAGATAAGGGGTGAGCTCAAACAAATGCTTGGCCTGCTCAACACCACAGCAGTGATGGCCACGCACGACCTTCTGGAGGCGACTATTTTGGCCGATCATGTGGTATGGCTGGAAGATGGAAAAGTACTGAGGGAGGGGGCGCCCAGAGAGGTGCTGAAAGCTGAGCTGCTCAGGTTAAAAGAACAAACCAGGGATATCTGATACTTTATCCGCCAATCGACACCGGTTTCATTTTATTTCTGATTTCGTAAGGTTAACTTTCTGGTGCTATCTTAGAAAAATCAGATTATGAACACCCGCCGTAGTTTCCTCAAAAAATCATTTCTAGGCAGTCAGGCATTGGTTTGGGGCGTGCCGGTAGTCTACGGTAACGTGGTGCCCGAAAAGTACCCGTTTGTCGGCAAATGGCTGGCTGATCCGGAGATACTTCCAGGTAAAAACGCCGGTTTGAAGGTACTTGGCGAAAGGCCCTGGAATATTGAAACGCCACCACACCTGCTCGACGACAAGGTGACACCTGCCGATAAAATGTTTGTGCGTAACAATGGCCTGATGCCTGAGACTATCGACGTGGCCAAGTGGTCGCTGACGATTAACGGAGAGTCTGCTAAAACGACCAAGTCCTACTCTATCACAGAGCTCAAAAACAAATTCAAAGCTTATACCTACCAGCTCACCATTGAGTGCGGCGGCAATGGCCGGGCCGAGTTCAATCCGCCTGCAAAAGGCAATCAGTGGGAGGTTGGCGCTGTTTCCTGTGCGAAATGGACCGGCGTCAGATTGAAAGACATTTTGATGGATGTAGGGATAAAGGACGATGCGGTGTATATCGGCTACTATGGCAAGGATGTGCATCTGAGCAAAGATCCTGAGAAAGTAGTGATATCGAGAGGGGTGCCCATTGCCAAGGCCCTTGAGGATGAAACCCTTGTCGCCTGGGCAATGAATGGAGAGGATATTCCGTTGGCCAACGGGCATCCGTTAAGACTTGTGATGGGTGGCTGGCCCGGTTCGGTTTCGGGCAAGTGGCTTAGCACTATTGCCGTGAGAAACGTGGTGCATGATGGCGAGAAGATGGGTGGTGATAGCTACCGTGTTCCTTGCGAAGCAGTAGCCCCCGGCGAGGTGGTACCCGATGAAAACATGTGCATCATAGAAGGCATGCCTGTGAAGTCGATCATTTGCTATCCGAAGACAGGAGCCATGATAAAGGCTGGTCAAACCCTCTCCGTCCGTGGACATGCCTGGGCGGGAGACAAGAGTGTGAAAGAGGTGCATGTATCCGCTGATTTTGGAGCTACCTGGCAAAAAGCAGACCTTGAAGGCCCGGCGAACAGACTGGCCTGGCAGCATTTTAGCGCTGAGTTAAAGCTACCTGCAACGGGCTATTACGAAATATGGGCCAAGGCAACAGACAGTGACGGAAAGAGCCAGCCCATGGTGGTGCCCGGGTGGAACCCCAAGGGCTACCTGAACAATGCATGCCATAGAATAGCCGTGAAGGTAAGATGATGGAGAAGAAAAATGATTTGCTGGAGGTGTTGAAAAAAGCAACTGGTGCTTTAATAGGGATTTTAAGCCTGGCTTTGATTCTTTCTTTGGGCGCTGCTTACCTGTTCTTTTTCTACGAGCCACCGTCTCCGAAGCCAACAATTGTCAGGCAGGAAACGACAACGCCTGTAGCCAAAGCTGAGGCCGTTGCTCCAAAGGCCGAAAACGGCACCATAGATGAAGAGACAGGCTTTATCATCGATGCGGGTTGGGAGCTGGCCAAAACCAACTGTACCAACTGCCACGCAGCCACCCTTGTGACCCAAAACAGGGCGACAAGAGAGGGTTGGGAGGGCATGATACGCTGGATGCAGCGGACACAGAAACTGTGGGACCTGGGCGAGAATGAAGCTGCCATTCTTGACTACCTGGCGAAAAACTATGCGCCTGAGAACAAAGGCAGAAGACCCAACCTGACTGATGTGGAATGGTATGAGCTAGAAGGGACTAAATAGCAGACTACAAAAGTTTCGGAGCGGCCGTTGCCATGCAACCTCAGAGGTGGTCGGAATGTGCACACATCCTTCTTCCCGCAGCTAAACTTTTGTAGTCTGGTCTATCAACTAGGCATTCAGTGTATGTTCGACGGAAATAGTTGCAGTCAATGACTTAGAGATGGGGCAGTTTTTCTCCGCATCTTTTACGCATTCCGCAAATTTTGAGTCGCTTATTCCTTTTACTTTTGCTTTGAGAGTCAGGTGGGATTTGGTTATGGCTCCATCTTCCAGTGTTACCTGGCATTTAACATCCAGCGTGTCTGGCACAAAACCTGCCTCAGTCAAACTGAAGCTCAGCTTCATAGCGAAGCAACCCGAATGAGCCGCAGCTATCAGTTCTTCCGGATTGGTGCCAACTCCCTCTTCAAACCTCGACGAAAACGAGTACTGCGTTTTATTCAGTACGGTACTTTGGGTGGTCAGGTGTCCTTTGCCTTCTTTTCCACTTCCTTGCCATACGGCGGTTGCTGATCTTTTCATATAAATAGGATTTTTGGTTGAACTATGATATTTGTAAGCTAAATCAATGATGAAATGCTCGCATCCAAGTTAGTATTTATTAACTTGACTAGTAACTAAGCCTCGTATTAAGTTAATGAGAATGCATTTTTTATCTTTCGGGAGTATGTTGCTTATTTTCTGGATGCTCTTTGCTGCGTGCACCAAAGAGCAGGAAACGGTCTACAGTGTTCCCGACGAGTTGCAGTCTTTTGTTGACACGCTAGTGTCGGAAGCGGCCCAGCGGGGCGTTAAGCTTGACCTGTCGAACAACCTGATCATTGAATATGGTCTAAACACTGAGGGCATTTTGTGCGGTTCCTGTGTGTTTGTAGGCAAACAGCTAAAGATTGAAATCAATGCTGAGAAAAAATGCTGGAGCGACAAGATCACGCAGGAAGCATTGATGTTACACATGCTGGGCCACTGTGTTTTGCGAAGGATTGACCATGATGATGCGCTACTGCCTAATGGGGATGCCAAAAGCCTGCTGAATGGCGAAGTCATTGATCAATACGCCTGTATTTTCGACCTCGGAGGCGACAACAATTGCAATAATCTATATAAAAGAGATTACTATTTGGATGAGCTGTTTGACCCGGACACTCCGACGCCTGACTGGGCGAAATAGCTGAAAATAAAAGGTACGGAGCAATAAGGCCGCCGCTATCTACTCATCATCACTTATTCGAACTGATAAACCCGCACATAGTCCACCTCCATCGTCGAAGGGAAAATAGTGTCGTCCACACCTTGCAGACCTCCCCAGTTGCCACCAACGGCAATGTTCAGCAAAAAGAAGAATGGCTTGTCAAACGGCCAGTTGTCCTGGGTGGGTACGGTAGGTTTGTTAAATGTCAGCTTCACATTGTCGATGTCGTCAAGATAGAATTTGACGTACCGTTCCGTCCAAAGAATGCCATAATTATGAAACTCTTCTTCTATGGTCTCCAGCTTCATAGGGCCAGTGGTAATTTGAGTTCCCTGCACGTGGTTATTGGCCTTGCTATGGATAGTAAAATGAACCTCGTTGGGTGCATAGCTCACATATTCCATGATGTCGATTTCACCGCAGTCGGGCCAGCCGACCTGGCTGATATTGTCGCCAAGCATCCAGATCGCCGGCCAAACGCCTTTGCCTTTCCATTCAGGTATTTTGGCCCTCACCTCCATACGACCGTAGGTGAACGTCTCCTTGCTCAACATTCGTGAAGACGTATAGTCCCCCACTCTTTGACCAGCCCCTTCTTTCTTGGCGGTTATCTTCAGCAACCCATCTGAGACCGTAGAATTTGGGCCGCTGGTGTAGTTTTGCCATTCATTGTTGCCCCAGCCGTTGGCACCTGTTTCGAACTTCCATTTGTCTGTGTCTACAGCATCGCCGTCAAATTCATCAGACCAGGCCAGGGTGGCGTCGTCCCAGTCGACTTCGGCGACCGGTTCGCTGGGCTCAGGTACCTCTGGTTTTTGCTGCTCATCTTTTCCTTGTTCCTTGCAGGACAGCAGTAGGCAGAGTACAAAAAATATTGATAGAAAAGTCTTCATCGGTTTTTCAGTTTGGCTGGAAAGAATGTTGTTCACCTTACATAAAGCTAGGCAACTTTGCGGCAAAAATGACATCAAATACAGCCTTTATAAAACACCGTGGCCGGTTGCACTTCAAGTTTGTAGGTCTTTTCGTCCACTGATACATCGGGTGCAAACAGTTTCTTAGCTTCTTCAAGGCTTTTAGCTTTGAACAAAATGATGCTTTTATCGGCGATCTTAATGCCGGCGGTAATCACTCCTGATTGCTTCAACCGGAACAGGAAAGCAGAATGATCCATAAAGTAGGGCTGCTCCGCCGGAGTTTTGCCAGCCTCCCATTTTTCACCGTTGGAATAAACGGCCGCAAACTCTAAAAGTGGCTCCGGGTCTGAGCTGTTTTGTGCTAACAGACTATGCGACAGCGTCAGGAATAGCATAGCAACGAGGAAGCTTGATGTTTTTATCATACAGAGGATTTTACAAAGCGTTTTTTTCCGAATAGTTTTCAACGGATCATTTTGTCAAATGTAGGAAATTTACGTATTGATTAGTGCGTTGTTATTCACGTAAAACAGGCCAAGTATAATTTGCCCGGTGCTTTTACAGCACGCACTTTCACTTTACCTTCACGTCTCAAAAAAAATCAGGTTTTGCAGCGACACGTCTCCTTTTCTTTTTCAGCTCCTTATTACACACTCAATAATGTAACACCTGCCACCAAATACATATGGGTCGTGTGCCATGGTTATGCGCAATTGGCAGAGTTCTTCGTTCAAAAGTTCGATTTTTTGGATCCTAGTAAACATTTTGTTATAGCGCCGCAAGGACTTAGTCGCCTGTACCTCGATCAGACCTATGGCAGGGTGGGGGCCAGCTGGATGACAAAGGAGGACAGGGAAACCGAATTAACTAATCAAAGAGCCTACTTCGATGCGGTTTTTGATCCTATTTTTGAAGACATCGACTTTGATCACTACAAATTGATTTTGTTCGGCTTTTCTCAGGGCGTATCAGCAGTCACCAGGTTGGCAGCTCACAAAAAATGGCCATTTCACAAGATGGTGCTGTGGGCGGGAGGTTTTCCAAAAGAACTGACTCCAGCAGATTTTGCATTTGTGTCGCCAAAGGCTGAGGTGATTGGCTGCATTGGCCGACAAGATATTTACTATAGCGAACAGCTACTGGCTCAGGAAAAGGTAAGGCTCAGGGAGCTATTTGGGAAGAATACCAGAAGCCTGGTGTTTGAGGGGAAACATGAAGTGAACAGAGAGGAATTGATGCGGCTGGCATCAAAATTTTAAAGGGTGGGTGCCGGGGACACCCACCCTTAATTTTTATTGAAAGGCAAATCGCAACGACAGAGCGAATTCATCGCCCCAGAAGCCGCTATAACCTACAAGATTAAAACCGGGTTTCCAATCTAAACTAAGGTTGACTGGCGAGCCGGGGATGGTATATTCCATGCCCAGAATAAGGTCAACACCAATTACACTGTGATTGTCATTATCGTCAAACCAGGGGTTCTTATTGCCATCCCAAAAGCCGACGTGTCCACCTGCGCCATAGTACCAGCGAAGGCCTGGCTCGTCAAAAGCAATGTCGTGTACTTCGTATAAACCTGTGATGTTTACACCACCCCACCGGGATGAAACGAGGCCTTCCAGGGCACCTTTTTGACTAAGGAAATGCTTTACCGTAAGACCGGCCGATAATCCAGCCCTGAGCCCCACGGCTGTTTTATAATCTGTGTTCTGTGCGTTGGCCGCCGAAGCAATAATTAAACTGGTTGTTACTAATAAAAACAGTTTTTTCATAAAATGACTTGTTGTTTTAGTTTGTTGTAACGTTAAAATATTCAATTAGTTATTCGATTAATTATATTTTACGTATCCATTTAGCTTTTGATGCTTCATTTGCCCAAATGTCAGAGAAGCATCAATCTGAGTGCAAAAATGAAAACAGTTGCGCACAAAATCACTATTGCGTGGCTAATTATCTTCGCTGCTTGCTGACGGTGCTACATGCTGAAGTTAGGTTCCGGTAAAAGTGTTGCCAGCCAGCGAAAATTGGTTCTGTTGCATTAGGCTGTCAATGGCATCGCTAACCTCCTTTGAGGCTTCCTCCTGAACGAAATGGCCGACATCAAAAGTTCGGATAGTTGCCCCGGGTAGTGCTTCTTTCCATCTCTCCAGAAACGCCGGTTTAATAAATTGATCTTTTGTGCCCCAAAGGATCAAAACGGATTTACTCTCCAATTTATGTAGCTGCTCGAACTGCTCTTCGTACCAATCGGAAGACCCCAGAAGGGATTTTGCCAGCCGTAAAAGACCCCAACGGGACGCCTTGTTGGGAAACGGTCTGGTGTAGTGACGGTGTATAGCTTTGGTCAGCTTCGATTTGTTGTGGAAGGCTTTTTTCATCAGGACGGATGGGGAAAAATTTGTGTACAGATAAATGAACTTGCCCAGCCTGCTGTTCACCACCTTGTCTACCTTTTGCACATCAGGGTTGTCGCTGGTTTTCCAGAGCCAGGTGTTGAGTATCACCAGGTTCCTCACCTTTTCGGGGTGCGCCAGGGCGAATGAAAGGCCAATTGGCCCGCCAAAGTCATGCACGACAAGGGTGATACTGGTGAGGCCGAGCTTTTCTACAAACAGGGCAAGGTTAGCTGAGTGGGCTTGAGGAGTGCCGTCGAATTTTTCTGGTTTGTCCGACAATCCGAAGCCAATATGATCTACGGCTATGCACCGGTACTTTGTACGGTGAGTTTTTATTTGCTCTCTGTAAAGGAATGACCATGCCGGCGTGCCGTGCACAAACAAAAGTACGTCGCCCTGACCTTCATCCACATAGTGCATTGTGCCAGAGGGAAGGTCGATGTAACGGTGCGAAAAGGGGTAGAGGCTTTCGTCAAGCCAAAGAGGAGTTTGCTGCTTCATTGCTGTTTTATTTTTTAGCAAAGGAATCGAGCAGCAAAGGAATGACTCTTGGTATATACCAAGATTTCAGATTTTCACCCGGGCCAGCAGCTTACTGAAGTTGGTGGCATTAATGCCGAGGTAGGAGGCCAGGTCTTTGTGGGGGATGAGGTTGAGCAATTTTGGACTTCGTTTGACGAAAGCCGTAAACCTTTCTTCAATATCAAAGGCCAGCAGCTCATGGTGGCGCTGGATCAGCCCTGCCAGCACGGCTTCCGTTGCTTTCTGCATCATCCGTTCCAAATGGCGGTCTTCGCTCAGTAGCGACTGGAGCTGATCGTAGGAAAGCCGGAGTAGTTTGCTGGGCGTGATGGTGTCCAGAAAGTATTTTGAGGGAGTTTGCGTCAAAAACGACTCAGGTATACCGGAAAAAGAGGGGGCGTAGGTAAAGGCAATGACGTGCTCATTTCCATCTTTGATATAGTACGACTTCTGGATGCCCTCCTGGACAAAATAAAGGTACTTTTCTACGTGACCTTCCCAGGTAATTACCTCTTTTCTTTTGAACTCCACCGGCTTCAGGCAATCCTCAAGCTTTTGCATGCTCGCCGCCGGGAGGTCATAGATGGATTTGAGGAATTTCTGCACCTCACTCATATTCAAAGCAGATTAGTCTTAAGAAAGAGGCTTTATGTCCTAACTTCGTTTTCGAAAAGGATTGATGGGTGTTAAAAGCTTGCGTAAATGAAGGTAACGGTAATTAGAAGCGTTTACAAATCACTGCAAATAATTGTTTTGACCGGGGCATTCAGCTGGCTGGCGGGAGCCGATTTGTGTGCGCAGGGCATTTCTTTCTCTTACCTGGTACCAAAAAATGGTTACGTGTCAGCTCCGGTTAGCCCGTTTTCCGTCAGGGGGCTGGGCTACTATTTTGGCCCTGTGGGAATTGAGACGGGGGGCTCCATCTATTCCATGTCAGGCCTGACGATGGACAAGCTCCCTTTTGAGGCCGACAAGCCGCTGACAGGCCCGCACTTTTCTATGCTGGTGCCTGTGGAGCTGGCTTTCAAGATAGATACCAAAATTGTGACCTGGCGGATCAGAGGAGGAGCTGTTGGCATCTGGCATATCAACCCCAGGCTGAATGAGGGCAACCTGGATAGAGCTTTAAGAGATTATGAAGGCTGGGATGTTGCCAATGCTGACGCCACAATTAAAACTAAAATTGGCTTGGGCTGGATAGCTGGCACCTCTTTTGAATGGCACATAGCCAAAGAATTTTCCGTATCAACCGAGGTCAGCTATTTGTCCGTTGCGTCAGCGGCCACACTCACTGGCGACTATATTGGCGGTGTGCAGGGGGGGAGCCTGGAAACCAAAGCCATCAATTTTCCTGATGCCAGGGTGAATCTTGAAGGGTTTGAAATTTCTCTTGGGGTTACTTTGAGAAGGTAGCTCAAGCCGACTTTCTATTTCTCACCTGCTTAAAAGAACCTTCACGTCAAACTTCCATGCTTTTTCATGCTCATTTGTCTAATATTGTTGACGAAGGAGTACGATATAAGATGAAGCGAATAAAATGGGTGATTGGGGCTGGTGCCATCATTTCTGTGGCCTGCCTGCTTGACGGATGTGTTGGAAATATTGATAAACCTGCTGCTACATACAAAACTTACTGCGGTGGCTGCCACAACCTGCCAGACCCGGCCCAACTAACCAAAGGTGTGTGGGAAAGGCTTGTACTTCCTGAGATGGGCGCAAGGTTGGGTGTAAAGATCAAGGGATATGACCCTTACCGAAGGGTGGACATGAACGAGAAAATGCTTTTGCAGTCCAACAATGTCTATCCGGAAAAACCGATGATTTCTGACAGCGACTGGGAGGCCGTAACGAAATACATTTTGGAAAACGCCCCAGATTCTATGCCTGCCGACCTCGCCAGGGTTGAGAGAAGTAGTGCGCTGACCCAATTTTCTCCCACTTTTATTAAGACTGAGGACTTTAAAGGGTCGCTGGTGACTCATTTCAGACATTTGGAAGATGAAAAGGGAGTGTATGGTGCCAATGCCAACGGGCAAATATGGAAGTGGGCACCTGGCGACTCCGCACGAATCGAAGAAACATTTAAAACCTCTGTCGTTTCATTTAGCAAGAGTAAGGGACGGGAATTTGTTGTTGAAATGGGACAGATGCACCCAACTGAACAGTCGTTGGGAACTTTGTGGGAGGTGACCGCAGATCAACCTCAAAGAAAGGTAGCTGAGTTTTTGCAACGGCCGGTGTTTAGCCTGGTAGAGGATTTTGATGGTGATGGCACCGACGAGATTCTTGTCTGTGAGTTTGGCAACCTGATTGGCCAGCTGACTTTGATTTCCGACATAGATGGTCGGAGAGAAAAAACGCAGTTGTTGCCGTATGCCGGTTGCATTAAGGTGGAGGTACACGACATGGACAACGATGGACTTAAGGACCTCGTGGTGCTTGTTTCGCAGGGCAATGAAGGCGCCTACATTTTGTATCAGGGCAAAGGACTTACTTTCGCTGCAAGGCAGATTCTGCGCCTCAATCCGCTATATGGCTCCAGCGACCTTGAGCTTTTTGACTACGATGGCGACGGCGACATGGACATAGCCGTAGCTCATGGCGACAATGCGGACTATTCGCCCATATTGAAGCCCTACCATGGCATGAGGCTCTTCCTTAACGATGGTAAGAATAATTTCGAAGAGGCATTTTTCTTCCCAGCGTATGGTGCCACGCAGGTGGAAGCTGCCGACTTCGATCAGGATGGCGATGTGGATTTTGCCATTTCCTGCTTCTTTCCTGATTTCGAGAACAACCCCAAAGAATCGTTTATCTACCTTGAGAATACCTCTTCGGCCGACTTTGTTTTCCAACCACATACGCTCGCCAATGCCGACGACGGACGATGGATCGTGATGGAATCAGGTGACATTGACCTCGACGGTGACATAGATCTTATATTGGGTTCATTTACCTATTCTCCGGCGTTTACACCCAAGGCATTTATCGACAAATGGAATGCGTCATCAAATGACGTGCTGTACCTTGAGAATAAATTAAGGTAGGCGAGCTGGTAGCCAGGAATTCTCAACAGACCTGGAAAAATTTAAGCATTTTTTAGCATATTGATCAGGCTAACCAACACCTGATCAATTGAAAATAAGTGGTAAGAGAATTGGCCTTATCGTAGGTCTCCTCATTTTCTCTGCGTTAATCTTTTTACCAACACCGGAGGGCCTTTCTCACCAGGCCATGAGGGCGGCGGCAGTAGCGCTGCTCATGACGTCACTCTGGGTTTCTGAAGCCATACCCATTGCAGCCACTGCGCTGCTCCCATTAGCCTTGTTTCCGCTGTTGGGCATTCTCGATGCTGAAACTACGGCCGCCAACTATGGTCACAATTATGTGCTGATGCTGCTGGCTGGTTTCATTATTTCTAAGGCCATCGAGGTTCATCATTTGCACCGGCGCATTGCGCTTTCCATTATGAACCTGATTGGAAGTAGCCGCCGTATGCTGCTGTTCAGCTTTATGGTGGCTTCGGCGCTCCTGTCGATGTGGATTGCGAACGTAGCGGTGGCGCTGCTTATGCTGCCTATTGCTATGGCTATTATCAGCAGGGAAAATGAAGCCTCAGGACACAACAAAGACTTCGGAATTGCCCTGATGCTGGCAATTGCCTACGCCTGTAGTATTGGCGGAACAGGCACCCTTATCGGCACCCCGCCCAATATGGTCTTTGCGGGCATGGTTCAAAAACTTTACCCGGATGCTCCTGAGATTCCATTCTTCCAGTGGATGCTGCTGGGTGTGCCGCTCATTGTCATCTTCCTTCCGCTGATTTGGGTTTATCTGGTGAAGTATTTTAAGATCGAAGGGAAGTTTGAAGGGGGTAAGGAGATCGTAGAGAAAGAACTCAAAGGACTCGGCACGATGAAACCGGCCGAGAAAATGGTGCTTGGGATATTCATCTTTACCGCACTTGCCTGGGTTTTTCGCAGGGACATTGTGGTTGATGACTTTGTGCTGCCAGGGTGGGCCAGCCTGCTGGGCGTGTCCGACTGGGTGCATGATTCTACGGTGGCGGTTTTTTCTTGCCTGCTCCTGTTCTTTTTGCCCGACAAGGCTGAATCTGGGAAAAGACTGATTACCTGGAAGCAAGCCGAGGCCATTCCCTGGGGCACGGTGATGATAGTGGGCGGAGGCTATGCTATTGCAGAAAGCTTTGGAACCACTGGCCTGGCGGCGTGGCTGGGCACAGAGCTTCAGTTTATAGCCAACTGGTCGCCACTACTGGTGCTGCTGAGTGTGATCACGCTGATGACTTTTCTAACAGAGATCAATTCCAATACAGCTACGGCCAATATCTTCCTGCCAGTGCTGGCCACCATGGCTGTGAGCAGTGGCACACATCCCTACATGCTGATGATCCCAGCCACCATTGCCTGTTCATTTGCCTTTATGTTGCCGTCGGGTACGGGCACCAACACGGTCATTTTTGGCAGTGAGCTGGTGACCATTCCGCAAATGGCCCGGGCGGGGTTCTGGCTGAACCTGATCAGTATTCTGTTGTTGACGATTGTTCTTTATTTGGTGGCTGTGCCGGTGTTTGATATGGGGGGGGGCGGTGCCAGGATGGGCGAAATGAGGTGGCTTGTGAGGACACAAGGCCACGACCAGATGGTTCGTGAGACACGGAACCACAAACATCGTGAGACGCAGAGCCAAAAACGAATGGCAGCTTTTGTTATGGTTTCGTGTCTTCGCAAAGCATCGCAAAAGCAATTTGTGGGAAGGCTAAGTCTGAAGGCGGTCGTTTTTGGTAAATAAAACCACAAATGAAAAAGTGGCGTGTGAAGACACAAGGCCACAACAAATGTCATGAATGAAGAAGTGGCTTGTGAGGACACAAGGCCAGGACAACAACAACAAGCGAAGCAATGCCTGGTTGGGCGAAATAAAGTGGTTTTTGAGAATACTATCCCTTCTTTCTAGATAGCAGGCTTACCCCAAACAACACAATGGCCGTGCCGGCCCATTGCCAGAGGCCGATGACTTCGTGAAGGAAAATCATGGACAGGATAATGGTGGAGATGGGGCCGATGTTTCCGGTAATGGCTACCTCCGAAGAGCCTATGCGCTTGATGGCCTCCGATATCAGGAAGGATGGAATCACCGTTGAGATGAGGGCAATCATCAATGCCAGGGTATAGATCTGCCAGGGGAAGTCAAGCAAGGCCAATTGCCCATTGGCGATGAGGTTGTGGAAGATGACAGCGATGCAAGCCACTATCATTGACAATGAGGTGAAGCGAACCGTACCAAACTTGGGGATCAACCTTCCGCTGCCAATCAGGTAAATGGCATAGGTAAGCGCACTCACAAAAATGAGACTGCCTCCAATCAGCGTTTCATGTACCCCACCTATTTTGATTTTGTCGAAAAAGGCAAGGAGCATGCCGGAGTAGGTAATGCCAATGGCCAGCACTTCCCACTTCGTTACTTTCTTTTTGGTGAAAATGGCAGACAATATCACCACCAGCGTTGGGTAAATGAACAGAATGAGCCGCTCCATACTGGCGCTGACATATTCCAGTCCCCAGAAGTCGAAATAGCTGGCGATATAGTAGCCCATGATACCATAGAGGATAATGCGCCATATGTCCCTGCGGGTGATGACCATTGGTGCTTTCTTCCTGTTAGTCCACCACAAAATGCCTGCGTAGAAGGGAAGTGCCATGAGCATTCGCAGCGACATAAGGTCGATGGATGAAATATCGAACTGATAGGCCAGCTTAATAAACACGGCCTTGGCACTGAACATGGTAGCGCCAAGTGCTGCCAGGCCGAGAGCGACCCATTTTTCTTTTCCGGTTAAAGTAATGGCTTGCATAGAGGGACGAAGGTAGATGAAAAAGTAAAAGAGAGTTGGTTAATCTAGCTATGAACTAGGTGAGGTAGGAATAAGCCAGGCCTGCAACGATAGCCAGACCGAAGCTCAATAGTGTGCCTATGAGTATATACTCTGTTAGTTTCCTATCATGTGCGTCTTTCAGATCCCCAAACCTGAACACCGATTTGGCTGCCAGCAGAAAGCCAATAGCCTCCCAGTGATTGGTGACAATGAAACCAAAAACGAAAAGCCTCTCTAAAATGCCAATAAACCGGCCTGCTTTCTCTAAAGATGAATGATTGTCATTGTCGGTCACTGGTGCCCATTTTGAAATAGTCACTTTGATCAGTACTGCCGAAACATAGGTAACAAACACCAGAGAGGTCAGAAGAATGAGCAATGTTTCATTCATCAGGACACTCATGTCCATATCGAAGGGCTGATAAAAATGAGCCACTGCGAGCAGAATTAATATGTGTAAAATCTGGTCTGCGAAAAACAGCAGCTGTTTGTTGTCGTCTTTCTGAGCGTAAATTTTAAAAACGTCAATAATGAAATGGGTAAACACAATAGTTACGATGCCCAACCAATAATGGGAGTCGAAGCCCAGCACGGCAAGCACGGCGGCCAGGTGAATGACCAGGTGAATATATAATCTGGTGGATTTGAGTTTGCGCTGCTCTTTATCTTTTACCCAGGAGTCTGGCTGGAAACAGAAGTCGCCAATGAAGTGGGCTAGTAAAAACTTAAGAAAAAGTGCCATTGCCTGCCTGTTTATTGCTTTTTATTAATTCCCTGAATCGTTGATCAACATTGACAATCTGATCCCAGGCTGCTCTTTTGAGCCGCTCACTGACCCGCCCTTGCGTAATTTTTAGTTTTGTGGCAATTTCCTGCTGCGTAGCTTCGGGCATTTCCAGTGACAACATAACGATTTCAGCCGAATGTGCTGTCCATTGATCCATTATTTGAGAAATCAGTGAAAAAAGCAAATTCATTTGCCGGTCAAACTCAGCCCATGGTGACTTGAGCATCAGCGTTTCTTTTTTAAGCTTCTCAAACGTTTTACCTGAATTAATGAAAGCCGAACCGTTGGATTGAGTGATTTTTGGCGATTCGTACGTTTTCTCGCCAATTCCTATCGCCATTCGCACATCAAGATCTTCGAACTGCTTTATGACTGCTTTGATACGAATGCAGGTTAGAAAAGCGTCTTCAATATTTTTGACTTCAAGTTGAAAACTATCACCCCGATAGATTTCCCAATCCTTGTGCTCCTTGCCCCCTTTATTTAGTGCTTTTGTTAAAGCACTCATCCATTTCGCAGTATTTGTGTCCTTGCGTGAGTTGATAATGTCGCCCGTGATGACGCTTGTCAGGTTCTTCTTCATTACTGCAAATATATCTGCCTATAAGCAGATAATCAAATTTATCTGTCCTAAAGCAGATAAAGTGTATTATCTGTCTATGAGCAGATAATAGCTAGTCATAGGATGCGGAACTCGAATAGCACCCCAACAGCTACTTTTGAGCAATCAGGTAGCTCATTCTGTTGTGGACACCCTCGCTTATCACATTCAGTCCGCATTTCTTGATCATTGCGCTGACCATGTCGGAGGTTAGGCGAAGCTTGGTGTACGAACTCACTTGCTGCTGCCAAATATCGCCTTGTTTCTCGTGTAGCAGGTCAGTCACCCTCACCGTATTGTCGAGGTATTCCAGCAGGCACGTGTGTATTCTGTTACTATCACTTTTAACAGGGATGAACCGCTGCGTGTCTTCAAGCGCCTGGCTATAGTCACGAAAGGAATAGATAAGCTTTCCTTCTCTGGTCAGCAGATTAGCCATTGTTAGGGTAAGGGATTCCAACTGTTCAAAGCTTTCCAAATGGCTGATGGTGTCGCCCATGCAAATAACAAGCTCCGGTTTGAGGGATCCGTGCCAGTGTGTGTCAGTTATATCGGCTTCGATAGTCGTAATATCCAGGCGGCCTTTGCGCTCCTCAAGTTCTTTCAGTAGCGTAGCACTGAAGTCGATAGCAGTGACACTGAAGCCCAGTCTCGCCAGCGGAATTGCCTGAAGCCCGTGGCCGGCACCAAGGTCAATGGCCAGACCGAACGACTCGGGAATGATGCCGTTTTTCTCAAAGAATGTTTGCTGCTCTGCCGCCTTCTGCTCGAAGTCGCCAACCATCCAGCTGTAAAAATGTGACAGGTGTTGGTCGTAGTGATTTTTCGTGTTCACAAGCAAGCAACACGTAGAAACCTGAGAGAATGTTCCGGCTTTTATTTCTTTGCAACGAAATTATAGTTTCCACTTCCGACCTCAAAAATAGCGTAGCCTTCTTCCATGCCTTTAAAATTGACGCTGGCAGAATTTTCGGCTTTTTCACCGCCTTCGGTCACCGCCTCTTTTTCACTCGCAGGAATATAGACGGTTGCAGTGCTTCCTACAGGAACGGTAACGTTCATTTGAAAGTCATTTGGTTGGTTTTTCCAGGTAATTCCAGCTTGCCCATATATGGTGTTGTTGGAATAAGTGACAAAGTCAAGCTCATCAACAGGCTGTGGTCTGAAGATGATGTGCTTATAGCCAGGGTCGGCAATATCGGTTTGCATGCCCGCCAGGTTCTTGTAAAGCCACACCAGCCCACCGCCAAACATCGGGTGGTTGAATGAACCATCTTCGCTCCAGTGTTCCCGGGTAGTGGTGGAGCCCAGCTCCAGCCAATGCCCAAAGCTTGGTTCATCGGTTTTGTTCAATGCCTCATAGGCCAGGTTATTGAGGCCATTGCTGGCTAGCACTTCAAAGAAGAACCTGGTGCCGAAAATGCCTGTGTCGAGATGTCCGTTATCTGCCTTTATATCTGCTATTAATGCAGCTTTCACCTGGTCGTACTGCCCGGCTGGAACGCCCATTCTCAAAGCCAGGACATTGCCACCTCCTTTTCCATAGGAGCCTGTTTCTGAATTGTAGAACTTTTTGTAAAATGCTTGCGTGGTCGTTTGCGCTAAAGACTCATAAGCCTCCGCTTCTCCTTTTTTACCCAATATCCTGGCAGTTTTGGAGGCAATTTCAACGCACCGCCAGAAGTAGAAAGTGTGTACCATGTCATCAGGTATCAACTCACCGGGCGATACCCATTCGCCGAGGTTGAACCACTTGAGGATTTCGCCAGAGCCATTTCTGCGTTGAGAGAACATGATGCCGTCCTCATCTACCCACGTTTGCATGTAGCGGATATAGCCCTGCATGCCATCGTAGTTGTCTTCCAGCATATCCAGCGCTGCATATTGCGTGTAAAACTCCCATGGCATGATGCAAATGGCTGCCCCCCAGGCCACACCACCGCCGCAACCTGGCTGCCAGGGGGCGCCGTTGGGTACGTAACCCGTTTCTACATTTTGAGCTTCATACATGTCTTGTATCCACTTGTAGTAGAAGTTCTTTGTGTCAAAGTTGTGCATGACCATGGAGCAGGCTACCTGGCCATCGCCGGTGTATCCCGAGCGCTCCCTGTGCGGGCAGTCGCTGGCAATGCCGCCGTGCATATTGTCTGTCTGACTGCGCCGCCATATTTTGTTGATGTCGTTGAATAACTGGTTGGAAGTTTCAAAAACCGCCGATTCCTCTACATACGTATTGACTGCTTCTGCTGTAAGGTGTTCTTTTTTTAACTCTCCCGGCCAGTTTTTGATTTCGATGCCACTAAACACAAACCAGTTGAACCTGGGTGCATACGAGGTGGGGCCTTTTCCGTTGAAAATGTAGGTGTTGTCGCCAGAGTAGAGGTTGCCATTGAATGAGATGTCGATCTGATGGCCTTCCGGCCCTTCTATTTTATTGAATCGTACCCAGCCTGATATTTCGACCCCAAAGTCGACTTTGTAGTTGCCGTTGTCCAGCTTCTCTATGGAAACGGGCTCCAGTTTTTCGGTAACTTTATCGGGGTAGGCAGTGTGTGCCACCAGCTCCCCCTCAGGCGCTTTTCTCTTTACTACGGGCTCCCAGGAAGACTGGTCAAAGTCGGCAGTACTCCAACCCGGTTGCTCTTTTCTGGCATCGTATACTTCTCCATAGTAAACCATATCCATGAGAATAGGGCTTTGTGAGGCTTTCCAGCTCTCATCGCTAACGATCACCTCTTCCGTACCATCTTTGTAAGTGATATGCACTTGTCCAAGGAAGCGGGGCGAACCATAGCCCTCTGTCCAGAACTTGGCGGGGTTGTAAAAGCCATTCCCGAGCATGCTGCCAATGGCATTCTTGCCCTGCTTTAAGTGCTCTTTGACATCATAGGCCAGGTACATCACTTTGTACCGTCTAAAATCGTCCTGCACGTTGATATAAGAAGTATTCAAGCCGGGGCGCTTGCCGTAGTTGGTTTGGTTAGGCACCAGCACATCGTCGCCTACTTTTTCGCCATTGGCATAGAATTCAAAGTAGCCAAGGCCAGTCACGTAAGCCACGGCCTTGTCAATTTCTTTTGTGATCTCAAACTCTTTCCGAAGCATAGGAGCCGGGCCAGCGAATTTCTTGGGTCTGCCATCCGGCCCTCCATCGGGTTTAGGCAGCGCCTCTTCGCCCTGCCAGGGTGCTCCGATCCACTGCGCTTTCCAGTCGGATTCAGCCAGCAAGCCCATTCTCCATTGCCCCGGCTCACTCCAGCCGGACGGGTTGCCGTCTTTGTCCCACACCCGCACCTGCCACCAACATTCGGTTCTGCTGGCCAGAGTAGTTCCCTGATATTCGACCCTGTCCGTTTGTTCAGAGTCAACTTTCTTACTGTCCCATAAATCGGGGTTTTCAAGGCCTGCTTTTGAGCTGGCTACCCGCACCTGCCAGGCGGTTTGCTTTTGCCCTCTTTCGTTGCCGATGGAAGTGTTGATCCAGGCTAGCCGGGGGTGGGCCACGTCAACCACCGATGGGTTTTCGAGGTACTCGCAGGTGAGGTTGCTGGGAGATATTTTACCAGGTTCGTTGCCATTCGTAGTGCAGCTCGCCAGAATAGCCAGCGAAAGTAGGAGTAGTAGTCTCATAGGTATCGGTTAAGCATTGATGCTAAGGTAAATATGTTAACAGGCAAAGTCATTTCCATACTGTGGTGTCCTGTTAGTCGATTGTTTTGCTTCCCCACCAGTCGGCATTGGGCGACCAGCCAGGGGTAAGCATGGCCTTTCTCTGTTGTTCTAGTCTTGGCCATAGGTTATTCAAAATATCTCCGTGACGTTGAATTGTTTTTGCTGGTTCATATTCAGGGTCAGGTACTGGCAGCTTGGCATTGACCTCTTTCAGCCAGCCCAGTAGTTGCTTGCTAAGCTTTTCTTGTGTATCTATTTCCTTCGAAGCCAAGTTGTTTCTTTCAGCCTCATCGTTTTTCAGGTTGTAGAGTTCCTCTCTGCCATCCTCCCAATAGTGTATGAGCTTCCAATCGCCAAGTCTGATCACAGAGGAGGGTTCACCACCCTGATTGCCGTAGTGAGGGTAGTGCCAGTAAAGAGGCCTTTCGGCGATTGATTTTCCTTCCAGCAGTGGAACCAGGCTTACGCCGTCGATATGCTCGCTGGGCTTCAGCGGTATTTTCGCCAGCTCCAGCAAGGTAGGATAGAAGTCGGTATTGATAACAGGTACATTGCTTTTGGCACCGTTGCTTTGCAGCCAGGGTACTTTGATGAAGAAAGGTTCTCTCGTGCCGCCTTCCCATTGGTAGCCTTTGCCGCCTCTCAGCGGCAGGTTGGAAGTGGAAAAGTTGTCGCCGGAGGAAACCCCGCCGTTATCGGAAGTGAATACCACTATCGTGTTTTCGTCCAGGCCAAGTGCTTTGAGTTTGTCGAGCACAATGCCGACGGCCTCATCCATGGTTTCAACGAGTCCCGCATACACCGGATTGTCCTGCGTTATCCGAATAGGAAGCACGCTTTCCATTTCAAAGCCATTTTTAGCAATTCCCATTTGCTCAGCTTTGCTGCGGTACTTTGCCCATTTTTCCTCTTCCGTTTGAATAGGGGCATGGACGGCGTAGAAGGACAGAAAGGCAAGGAAAGTTGAGTCTTTGTGGCTCTCGATAAAATGGGCTGTTTCCTGCGCTAAACGGATGGAGAGGTTCTCTCCGCCAGGGCCGTCTGATATCTTCGGGTTTTCATAAGGTGAAAAATAGCCACCCATGGGGCTGCCTTTATCCCAACCTCCCACATTGATGTCGAAACCATGGTTTTCGGGATACGACCCCCTGTCGCCAAGGTGCCACTTGCCGGCAAAGAAGGTTTTGTATCCGTTTTCCTTTAAGGTTTCCGGCAGGGTTACGTATTCGTGAGGGAGGTAGTGCGTGTAGTCGGCTGGCAGCAGTTTGTCGAACCTGTTGAGTGTGCGCCAGTCTTCGCCGTATTTGGCCCCGATCCAGTCGGTGATACCATGCCGTGCCGTAAATCGTCCCGAAATGATACTGGCCCTTGACGGACTACACACCCGGCTGGCTGCGTACCCCTGAGTGAACGCCATACCCTCAGCGGCTATCTTGTCGATATTGGGCGTTTCGTAAAACTGGCTGCCCGTGGAACTTAGGTCTTTGTGCCCCAGATCATCGACAAGAATGAATAGGATATTGGGTTTCTTTTTAGCTTTTTGTTCACAGCTCACGCACAGGATGCATAGTAGCAGGGAAGCGGTCAAATACTTTTTCATGTTATTCTGATATAGGGTTGCCCTGCTCGTCAAAGTTCTTCTTTAGGTGTGCCTCAACAACAGGAATCGTTGCCAGCAGAAGGACGACCAATACGCCACTTGACCAACCAACATAGGCCTCGAAGGCCATGCCGACCGAGTAGAAAATGCCCTGAGCCAGGCAAGTCGCAAGACCAACACCTACCATCAGGTTGGCACTTAGCTTGTTAGCTGCTTGCCACGCAGTATCTGATTTCATCGACCGCCTGGTGCGGTAGCCGTAGAGGTAATTGATGCTCCTGGGAGGGAATATTTTGAAAAGAAAAGCAATACCAAGAAAGAAGGGGCCAAGAATAAAATGCATCCAAAACAGGTTCTCCATAGGTAGTTTTTTGCCACTCAGTTTACAAAATTCCCTATAGACAAACCAGTATTTCGGAAGGTTTAGAAGAAGGCTGGCCTCTGAATTTTATCGGCGATCATTTCCATGTGATAAAGGTCGAAACCTTTGGCCCAAAAATCTTTTTCCACCCGATGGACATTGAAACCAAACTTGGCGTAGAACTGATAGGATTGCTGGGAAGTCCACACCTCCAGTCGCTTCACATGTTTTTTGCTTCGGATTTCATCGAGTGAGTGGTTGATCAGTTTGCGGCCCCAGCCTTTGCCTTGTACTTCGGGTCGGAAGAAGTCCCACGACAGCCGACCGACGCCAGGCAGTGGATAATGATGGCCACCGGCCCCAATTATTTCTCCTTTTACTTCAATCACATAGTAGCTCTCACCGTGTTCTTTCAGGTAGTCCGTTAAGTCAGCTTCTTCTTCACTGGCAAAAAACTGAGGTACATTCAGTCTGAACACTTCCATTACTTTGGCGTAGTCGTCGGGTAGGTAGTTTCTTATCATCTAAAAAAAGTCTGCTCCTGATGTTTAAACAATCGACTCCCATTGTCCCATTAATTTACTGCAAAATGTGAAATAAAAAACAACATGAAATGTGTTTTCTTGACACACAACGGCTTTGCCTAAATCAACTTATTTCCTCTAAGGAAGTCCATAGCAGCCTTCAGGTCATTGAAGAGCTTGTCGGCATGTTGCAGCCGGTGATGCTCCCGCACATCGTGCTGCACGGCAAAGCAGGTGAGACCAGCATTTTTCGCAGACAGCGCACCGTTTGGAGTGTCTTCGAAAACAAGATAGTCTGCCTTGGGAAAACCCAGGAAGTCGACGCACTTCTGGTAGCTTTCCGGGTCAGGCTTGCTTACTTTTACGTCGTCTCTGGTTACGGTGATTTTGAAATACTTCGCCAAATCCATTCGTTCCATGAGCAAGTCGACGTCGGGCCGGGGGCTGCCTGTGGCAAGGGCCATTGGATAGTCTTTTGCAAGAAAGAAGTCCAGTGTTTCTCTGGCGTGAGGCATCATTTTGAAGTCGCCAGTTTTCATTCGCTCCAAGGCCAGGTTTTCTCTCTTCTCCAGTAACGCCTGCTGAGATATGGATAAATTGTGTTTTTCGACCAGCATTTGTGCATTGACGGGAGTAGGTACGCCGGCAAATTCATCGAGGTATTCCTCATAACTGACTACGATGTCGTATTCAGCAAGAATTTCGTTCCAGATATGAAAGTGAAAGGTTTCGGTGTCCAGTAATGTGCCGTCGAAATCGAAGATAATGGCTTTGTATGTGGGCATGAAAGTTTTGTTGGTTGAATAGTGGCAAGGTAAAAAGAAATGTCAGTCTGGGCCCATAGAAGACGTCTTCGACAGACTCAGACTGACATTTGATCCGAATTTATGTTATTCTTTAAAAGGAGAAAAGTTGATGGCGCTGGCTTTTTCTTTGTAGGCCTTCCATTCGGTGTTAAAGAAAGCATCAGCGTTGGCTACGCCTTCGTCGGTTGCCTTTTCTGCATGGGCAATCGCCCATTCCTGATTGGTGTTGAGACTGTTGTAGGGATTGCCCACCTGGTACATGGCCATGAACAGACGACTGGAAGCTACGGTGGGGTCATCGTAAATACCCTGCACATCCTCTTTCGACTTCAGCCGCTCTTTTAGTTCAGTGATCTTCTTCTCCAGTTCGGCTCCTTGTTTCTTGAGTGCCTCCTTGCCTTCTATGCTGCTGTCTTCCATCGCTGCATTTACTTTGGCAATGGTGGCTTTGGCATCGTTGAGCTTATCCACTGCAGCAGTTGCCTTTTCCATGATCGCATTGACACGATCAAACTGCTGGCTCATTTGTGCAGCAGCCGACTGGTTGAATGTAAACCGTGGGTCGGCTTTTACTTCTACTTTGGTCGTAGCTTCTTTACCTGCATAAGTATACTTTACTGTGTAGGTGCCGGGCAATACGCTAAAGCCACTTGGCTCGGCGGCGCCTGCTTTAGGCTTGGGACTCTCAGGGCTGCGAACGCCTTTTTTGTCAAGACCCCAAACGATGCGTTGCAGACCGGGCTTTTCCACCACCTGAAACAGGTTGCGAATGACGGTGCCGCTGGCGTCTGATATCTGCAGTTTCACAGTGTCCGACTTGATGGTGGTGTCCTGCTTCGAGGTAGCTTTTACAGAGTAGGAGAGCAGCGCTCCGGGTTCCCTGTCGTCACCTCTGAAAATAGCGTCGCCATGGAAACGGGTGCCTGCCGCTTCTTTGTAGGCAAACAGGTAGGCGTCAGGTGCAGGGTAAGCATAGAGCGGCTGCGCAATGACCTGAGCGCCCTTGCTGGCCATTTCTCTCAATGGCCTGATATCGTCCATTACCCAAAGTGCCCGCCCGAAAGTACCCATCACAAGATCATGCTCCCTCGGGTGAATCTTCAGGTCGTAAGTCGATACTGTTGGGTAGTCGTTCGTCCATTTGGTGAAGTTTTGACCGGCGTCGATAGAAACGTAAAGACCGAATTCTGTGCCTACGAATATGAGCTTTGGTTCGATGGGATCTTGCACCATGGAAAGTACATACCCATATACCTTCTGCTCGCTGACCAGGTTCACCCAGGTTTTGCCGAAGTCTTTGGTTTGGTAGAGCATCGGTGCCCAGTTGCCCCGGCGGTAGTCGTTTACTACCACAAATGCTTCCCCTGCATTATAAGTGGAAGCATTGATTTGTGGTATCCAGGCACCTTTGGGCAGGCCTTTGATGTTGGCGGACAGGTTCGTCCATGTTTTGCCGCCGTCTCTGGTGAGTTGTAAGTTCCCATCGTCGGTGCCAGCCCAAATG
The DNA here is from genome assembly GCF_040222815.1 of Imperialibacter sp. GTDB lineage: Bacteria > Bacteroidota > Bacteroidia > Cytophagales > Cyclobacteriaceae > Imperialibacter. The sequence goes on from NZ_JAVKCH010000009.1 coordinate 174,809, forward strand.
ACGTTTTTGTCCAGCGGACTTGGAGCAATAGCCAGAATGGTACAGTGATTTTCGGCACCCGTAGCATCAAAGGTAAGTCCACCAGTTTCAAGCTTGGTCTTTTCCGGGTCGTTGGTGGTAAGGTCGCCGGAGATCAGGCTCCAGTTTTGTCCCCTGTCGGTGCTTTTGTGAATAAACTGGCTACCGTAGTAAATGGTATTGGCGTCAAACGGATCCTGGGCAATGCCCGCATTCCAGTTGAAGCGAAGAAACACGTTGTCGGGGTGATTAGGTTTGATGAACTGGCTGAAGCCAGTTTCAAAGTCGATGTAAGAGAGGAAGCCACCCTGCGACATGCCGTAGCCATAGCGCAGATCGCCGGGAACGGGCACCACGTCAAAACCATCACCAAAGGCGATCTCGTCCCAGTAGCCATTGCGGATGCCGCCGTTGTGCAACGACTGGCTTGGGCCTCTCCAGCTGCCATTGTCCTGCATGCCACCCATTACATTGTAGGGCGTATCCATGTCCACATTCACGTGGTAAAACTGGCCTACGGGTAAGTTTTCCACAAAGCGCCAGGTTTTGCCCCTGTCACGGGAGATGTAGGCACCACCGTCGTTGCCATCAAGCATCAAAGAGGCGTCAGTAGGTAGCACATAAAACATATGGTGATCCACGTGCACCTTGTCGCCACCGGCCAGTGTCTCGAAGGTTTTTCCGCCGTCGATACTTACTTTCACGATGCCATATACATTGTACAAGGTGTTCTCATTCTTCGGATCAACACGAAGATCCCAGTAATAAAAAGGCCTGTCGCCCACATCCTGGTCCTGCACTTTGCTCCATTTCTTTCCTCCATCTACCGACTTGTAGAGGGCGTTTTTCTTAGTTTCAACAAGTGCGTACACCACATCAGGGTTGGATGGGGCAATAGCGATAGCGGTTTTTCCTATTTCACCTTCCGGCAGGCCATCGTCAGAAGTTCTCTTTGTCCAGTTTTCACCGCCGTCAACAGACACATAAATGCCTGACCCTTCGCCGCCTGACTTAAAGAACCATGGCCAGCGGCGGTATTCCCACATGCCGGCGATCAGCTTGTTAGGGTTGGTTGGATCAATTGTCAGATCGGCAATACCCGTGCGGTTGTTCACAAACAATACTTTTTTCCATGTTTTACCTCCGTCGGTGGTTTTGAACACGCCTCTGTCTGCACTGTCGGCCCAGGCGTTGCCCTGTGCACCTACCCACACTGTGTTGGGGTCGTCGGGATGCACGAAAATGCGGTGGATGGTGCGGGTGTTTTCCAGCCCCATGTGCTGCCAGGTTTGGCCGGCATCGAGGCTGCGGTACACGCCATTGCCCATGCTTTGGCTGTTACGGGGGTTGCCCTCGCCGGTCCCCACCCAAATGATGTCGGGTGATTTTTGATAGATAGCAATGGAGCCAATGGAGGCTGCTTTTTCTTTGGTGAAAATGGGCGTCCAGCTAGTGCCACCACCGGTCGACTTCCACAAGCCTCCGGATGCAGTGCCCAGATAGATGATATCGGGGTTGCTTTGCACCACGTCGGCAGCAGTGACCCTGCCGCTCATGCCTGCGGGGCCGATATTGCGTGGTTTGATGCCTTTGAGCAGCTCCATGTCGAGCGCCTGCCCCATAGAAAGGGAGCTTGTAAAAAGGAGCAAGAAAGCCATGCTCCAAAGTTTGTTGGGTAAATGTTGCATTGTTCTGATTAGTTTTTTGGGAAGCTACGCAGCCGGTGAATTATATCAAACAGATATGTAACCGGTGAATTGAATTATCCTGCAAACAGGGGGATAGAGATGACGACTGCTTTTTTGAAATTGAAGATGGACGTTTTGAGGTATTCTGCTACACCATTGAAGATAGTCCTGAGCGTATTGTGATCCGGCATCGAGACAGGTGTGTCTCGCCGCTTTGTGCTTTGCCTGCATCCGCCTTCAGGCTTAACCATTTCTACTATTAAACTATTGAAATTGTGGAAGCCTCTCCAAGACCTGCCTGTTGTGCTTTTTTTGTTGCACTTTTTTTGACCTTACATGCCTGCACACCTGAGCCAGAGGGTGATCGGGCACCGATGCCGGACGGCTATCAGGATACTTCGCTACGATCAGATGCTTTTATGACAACTGTGCCAGAGCTGATAGGCCAGGTGATTGATGCTGCGATGAGGTGGGCCGTTGATGGATCGGAATCGGAGGAACCATGGCTACAGGGTGCTGTGGTGGCCCATGACAAAAAGCTCCAAACCATCAGTGTTGATTTTGGGGCTGGAGGAGCCTGGGCCGGAGATGTGTGGCGAGGTGGGTTACTGTTGATTAACTACACTGATCTGCGACTGGTTGATGAAGCGACTTACAACATATCTTTTCATGATTTCCAGGTGGATCACGTATTGGTTGAAGGGGCAGTGTCGGTCAGGTACCGGTCAGAGGGAGCACCAAAGGAAAGAAAATATGAGGTAAAATGGGAACAGGGAAGATTTACATGGCCTGATGGCACCTATGCCACCCGTCAATTGAACCAGATTAGAACCGTTCATCTTGGTCACCTCCCGATGCACAACACATATAGCTGGAAAGGAGTCGCTTCTGGTGTTAACCGGCATGGCTATGAGTATACCAGCATCGTTACGGCGCAGCTGAGCTTCAGGCGAACCTGCCTGGTGGTAGGCAAGGTTTTTCCTTCCTCAGGAAAGGTCGAAAGCACGATGAAAGGAGCTGGGTTAATTATTGATTATGGCGAAGGAGAATGCGATGACGACGTAAAGGCGACGATAAATGGCGAGATTTCGACAATGCAGCTTGATGATAATTTTTAACCTATTTCAATATTTTCTATAATTTTTTTAATCCCACATTAAACCTTTTCCTCCCGGCCTCATCAAAGCAGCAAACAAACTTCTATTAGATATGAATTTGCTAAAGAGATTGATGATGATGACAATGGTGGGAGGAACCATGGTGTGGTTGGCTTCCTGCAACAACGAAGAGGATGGTTTGAATGATGATGCTACTGCGTCGGCCTTCGAAGACGTGGCAGTAGACACTGAAGCATCGATGGATGTTGCTTTTGAGGACGTTGACAACGTGGTAGAAGCTGGCATTAATTACGACGAGGCCAGTGGTGGCAAGGTATTGCGTGATCCGCTGATAGAGTGTGCAGTAGTGACGCACGACCATGAAAACAACAAAGTGATTATTGACTACGGCGACGGCTGCGAAGGAGACGGTGGCAGAACAAGAAGTGGGAAGATTATTGTAACCTATAGTGATATCAGGTGGTTTGCCCCCGGAGCAACCAGAAGTGTCACCTTCGAAGATTTTTATATTGACAGTGTAAAGGTGGAAGGAGTTCGCACCATTACCAATATCACCGCCGATGAATCCAGCACACCTCAGTTCAAGACGCAGCTGGCAGGAGGTAAACTGACCTGGAACGACGGCACTTTTGCTACCCGGGATTCAGAGCACACCCGTACCTGGGCCAGGGCAGAAAATCCGGCCCAGGACGAGTCATTTGTGGAAGGTTCAGCCGAGGGCCAGAACAGAGACGGGGAAGCATACAGCAGCACCATCACTGAGCGACTTGTTTTCAAAAGACGTTGCGGTGCTCAGGGTTATTTCTTTCCGGTGTCGGGTGTGATTGAGACTGTTGCTCCAGGCGCAACGATTGTCATCGACTATGGCGATGGTGAGTGCGACAACCTCGCAGAGGTTACTATCAACGGAGAAACAAAGACAATAGAACTGGATGTGAGAGCGAGAAGGGAAGTAGTCAGAAGGAGGTTGAGAGACTAAGTGAGTGCGGACTTCAGTTTGAAGGGACTGGCCAATTGGTTAGTCCTTTTTTGCTTTAGAATATATAAACTACAATACAGGTAAATATTTTTAATCACCTCTTGCTCGCATGAAAAGTATTAACTACGTTTAAGGTAAATATAAATGCAATGGGAAAATATCAACTAGGAGAATTCGAAGAAGTAGTGCTGCTTACTGTGGCCATACTCTATGGAGAGGCCTATGGCATAGCCATTATTGAAGAGATGGAGAAAAGGCTTAACCGGTCGGTAAGTATAGGATCTTTGCAGACAGTGCTCCGTCGCCTTGAGAAAAAGGGCTTTTTGACTTCAGAGTTTGGCGAAGCCACGCAGGTGAGGGGAGGCAAGCGCAAAAGGTATTTCACTGTGACTCAATATGGGCGAAAGGTGATGGAGGAGATCAAAGAGCAGCGGCTGGGCATGTGGAGTGCAATACCGGAGGTGGCGTTTAAATGATTAATAATCGGGATCTAAAAGAACGCATTTTTACCCCAGCCCTAAAGGGGGAATGCATTCTTTTAAATCCAAAATCATCTATGAATTTTCAACCTCCGCTCCCTGCAGGGTAGGGGCCAACGGAGGTTGAAAATTTGAAACAGAAAATATTAAAGTGAGTGCTTTATACAAATACCAAGGATAGGTTTCTGTAAAAAGCACCATTTTGCCCCAACCCTAAGCCGGGCACCTCTAAAGGGAGCTGGCCCTTTTTCCAGAAATGACGATTGCTTAAAACAGAACGCATATGGGGGATAGCAGAAATATGTTTTATAATGCTTCTTCAACAATTTTCGAAAATGCAAAGGAGCTTCGTGCTAATCAGAGTTTAGCCGAAAAGCTGCTATGGGAAGAGCTTCGGGCCAACAAGCTGTTGGGACTTCGGTTTAAAAGGCAGCATCCTATCGGCACTTTCGTTGCCGACTTTTATTCCCACCCAGTCAGGCTAGTGATTGAAATTGACGGAGAGTATCATGATTTGGCTGAACAGATGGAATACGACGCTGGACGGACAGAAGAAATAGAGCAACTTGGAGTCAAAGTTATCCGATTTACTAATGCAGAAGTTGAAAGTAATATTAAATCAGTGATCGAACAGATAAAGACTATCTGCACTGAAAGACAATAGAGATGAATAACCAACCACCCAAACTCCCCCTCCGCTTCTTCCGCTGGTTCTGCCATCCGGATTACAGGGAAGATATTGAAGGGGATCTAGCAGAGCGGTTTGAGAAGAGGGTGGAGGAAAAAGGAGCATTTGCTGCCAAAGTCTTTTTTGCGCTGGAGGTTTTAAAGCTATTAAGGCCGGACATCCTACGGCCAATGGAAGGGGCACACCAACTAAACCATTACGGAATGCTGAAGAACCACATCAAGATTACACTTAGGTACCTGAAAAGCCATAAGGCATTTACCTTCATTAATCTGGTCGGGTTAACAACAGGTATTCTGGTCTGCTTTTTTGCCCTGCTGTTTGTGGAGTTTGAATTGAGTTATGACAAGTACCATGAAAATAGTGAGCAGATATACAGGCTTGTGACGGATGTGCAAACGCCCAACGGTGCCAGACTAGAGAGCTCATCGCTCCCCATGGCGCCGGCGGTAGCGGCCAATTTTCCAGAGGTGGCAGATTACGCCAGGGTGTTTCTGGACTACATGATTGTGCAATCCGACCCGGAGACTTTCATGCGGGAAGACCTGGCTTATGCCGATGCATCTGTTTTTTCAGTGTTCACGTTGCCACTGCTAGCCAGTAATTCGGCAACGGCACTCGACGCACCTTACGATGCGGTGCTTTCGGAAACTGCCGCTATCAAATACTTCGGTACGACCGACTGTCTGGGCAAGCAGCTTACGCTTGATGGAAGCACGAATGTGCATGTGGTAGGTGTGATGAAAGACATGCCTTACAACTCCCATTTCCGGACTGACATATTCCTTTCGATGAAGCTGCTCACAGAGGTTTGGAACCCGGGAATGAAAGACAACTGGAATGCTTTCGGTACCTACACCTATTTGCTCCTTCAAAACATGCCGACTATTGCCAGCTTTAACCAGCAGCTTACCGATCTTGTGGCAGGTAAGGTTGATAAAGAGCAGGCCACTTTTCACATGTCTGTTGAGCCTTTGACCGACCTGTATTTACGGGCTGAGGCCCGGGGATTCAGGACGGGATCATCAGTCACCGGTAGCATCAACAATGTTTACATTTTGGCGATAGTGGCGATGCTGGTGTTGTCTATCGCAGGCTTCAATTTTGTGAACCTGTCCACTGCACTTTCGCTCAACCGTGCCAAAGAAATCAGCGTGAGAAAGGTGTTGGGTGCTGCCAAACGCCAACTGTTGTTTCAGTTTCTTGCAGATGCTGTTTTTCTTTCGCTAGTGGCATTTGCTTTTGCACTTGTGTTGTTTGTATTGCTTTCTCCCTTTTTCAACCAACTGGTGGGCAAACCCATTAGTACTAATATCTTCAATCACATAGAGTTTATTGGTAGTCTGTTGGCCCTTACCGTTGGTGTTGGGTTGCTTTCCGGTATTTATCCGGCTTTCTTTTTGTCAGGATTCGACCCGGTCGGTGGACTAAAGGGAAAGCTAAAGTCGGGCACCCACGGACACTTAATCAGGAAGTCATTAGTTGTTTCACAGTTCTTCTTTTCTGTGATGCTGATTGCGTCAACACTGGGTGTTTACAGGCAGCTTCAGTTCATGCAAAATAAAGATCTTGGCTATTCGAAGGAACAGAAGCTGGTGCTGGATTTTTACATGGACAAAAACATAAAGGAAAATGAGAAGATGGTCAAGCAGGAAATACTGGCTATACCAGGTGTTGCCGCCGTCAGTATGTCGTCGTGTGTGCCTGGAAAGACCTGTCGCAGATACAACTTCTTAGTGCCTGGGGCAGATGGCACGATAACCAGCTTTGTTTCAGATCTGTACCGGGTAGACTATGATTTTATCGACCAGTATGAGATGCAAATAGTGGCTGGCAGGGCTTTTCAGCAAGAGCTACAGTCAGATATTAGGAAAGCCATCATTCTCAATGAAACTGCTGTCAGCATCCTTGGCTATGCTGATCCTGCGGAGGTAATTGGTAAGCCATTTGACCAAAAAAACTGGTGGACGGGGACGGTCATTGGTGTAGTAAAAGATTTCCATTTCAAATCGCTGAAAGAGAAGATCGAACCTCTTGCCCTTCAGATAGATCCTTTGAGGTACATGTTCCTTACTTTGGATGTTTCGGGCAGCAATATGCACGACATCGTCGACAAGCTGGAGGACAAGTGGGCCGATTTTGGCCCCAAGCGGCCCTTTAGCTATTCTTTCGCCGACCAGGCTTATCAGGCTCAGTATCAATCGGAGGGGCGTTTTGGGAAACTTATCCTGATTTTTGCGTCCATCGCTTTGCTGCTATCAGTGCTGGGGTTGCTTGGTTTATCGGCATTGGATACCCAACAACGGGCCAAAGAAATTGGTATCAGAAAGATTTTGGGCGCTTCGCCAGCCAATTTACTGGGGCTGTTGTCAAAGGACTTTCTCCTTCTGGTGCTGATCGCTTCGGCCCTGGCTGTGCCTGTCACTTTCTTTGGGTTGAACAGCTGGCTGGAAGGCTTTGCCTACCGGATTGATGTGGCCTGGTGGCTTTTCGCTATTGCTATCTCTCTGGTGTTGGTTTTATCTATTGTGATCATCGCCAGTCAGGTGCTGAAAGCGGCACTTGCCAATCCTATCCATGCTTTGAGAGATGAATAAACACCAACCACCCAAATTCCCCCTCCGCTTCTTCCGCTGGTTCTGCCATCCGGATTATCGGGAGGATATTGAGGGTGATTTGATGGAAAGGTTTGAGGGGAGGGTGGAGGAGAAAGGAATAAGGAAAGCCAGGTGGCTTTTTGTGTGGGATGTTTTTCAATTACTAAAACCAGCGCTCATGAAACCAATAGCAGGTATACAGCAGATGTATGATGGTATGTTCTCTAACCATTTGAAACTAGCCTTTAGAGGCATGAAAAAGAACAAGGCGTTCTCAACGCTCAGTGTTTTGGGGCTCGGACTTGGCCTTGCCTGTACGGTCGGTATTTTCCTGTGGGTGGCCAATGAGTTGAGCTTCGATAGGTTTCATACCAAAGCTGACGGGATATTCCAGGTCGAGCTTATCCTTCGGCAGTATGAGAAAAGTGTGGTAACACCTGGGCCGCTGGCTGAAGCATTGAAGCGGGAATATCCGGAAGTCGTAAATGCCTCCCGGTATACTTTCCGCAGCGAGCCGGAAGTTGTTAAAACAGGAGACAAGCAACTCAATGGGAGGGGAGCAAAAACGGATGCAGCTTTTTTCAGCATGTTTGATTTCCCGTTTGCCTCGGGCAACAGCTTAGGGTTTTCAGGAAACTCCGTCATTGTTACACAGGCACTTGCTGACAGGTTATTCGATGGTGCTGACCCAATTGGGGAGTTGGTAACAGTGGGGAGCTCAGATACCTACCAGGTGTCAGCAGTTTTGGCTGATTTGCCACAAAATTCATCTTTCCAATTTGATTTTATCATCCCATTTGAGCAAGCCTCTTATCAGGACGAGAGCAGAGCCTGGGGTGCCTGGTTTTGCGCCACCTTTATTGAACTCGATGACAAATCCAGTGCCTCATCCTTACTTTCGAAATCAAACGGCCTCAAAACACTCTACGATAAAATTGAAAAGCCTCATTGGTCAAGTGAGCTGATAGCCCTGCCTGACATTTATTTCCACGAAAGGATGACGCCCTTTTTCCCGAGGAGTGGCGACATACGGTATGTGTGGATATTTTCTATTGCGGGCTTGCTGATCTTTGTTCTTACCTGTGTGAACTATATAAGCCTCACCACGTCCCGGTTTATTGGGCAGTTTCGGCAGGCAGGACTGGAAAGAATCCTCGGCGCCAATCGGTGGCATATCGTGCACCGGTATTTTGTGGAAGGCCTTTTGAATTTAATTCTCGGCAGCATTGCTGCAATCGTTCTGCTTGTGTTATTAGGAAGCTATTTTGGCATACCAATAGCAATTGTTGGTTCCGTTGTTAGCCGACGGGAAGTGATTGGCCTTATAATGGCATTTATTCTAACCATACTCCTCGTTATTTCAATTGTTCCGGCACTATTGATCAATTCGTCGAAGCCAATGGTAATGATTAAAAAAAACGGGAGCGAAAGCCTGGGTGGGTTTTCGCTGAGGAGGCCGCTTGTAGTGTTTCAGTTCTGCGTCAGTATTGCCATGGTCACAGGTACGCTGATCTTCCAAAACCAGCTGATGTTTATCCATGACCGAAACCCTGGCTACACAATGGAAAATTTGGTGACTGTAAGGATAGATGATCAGGCCAGAGACAACGTTGAAGCCTTGAAAAATACCCTGGGCCAGTCGCCCGATATAGCTACAGTTTCCCGCTCAACATTTGAGTACATCTACTTTGATATGCCGATTGGCGATTGGGAGGGAAAACAGGTGGAAGGTACCATAACTGTTAGGCCGATGGATGCTGATAGTGAATTTATTGAAACGTTTGGCATAGAAATAGTTGAAGGTAGGTTTTATGAAAAGGGCCATGCTGATGAGCAGTCGATAGTGATTAATCAGGAGGCCGCTGACCAAATGGGACTGACCTCACCAATCGGTAAAACTGTGAAATTGCCAAGAGGTCAGGAGGTGAAGATTATCGGCGTGGTCAAGAACTTCAATTACTGGGGCCTCACCAAAGCCATTGAACCGCTCTTCATTTTTTATGGAAACTCAGGTGATCTGTATATCAAGCTTACGGGTAACGACAACGGAAGGGCTTTGGCTTTCGTCCAGGAATCTTTTGAGCAACTGAACCCAAGCAGTGTATTCACCTATGAGTCTTTGACAGACAGGTACAAGGCACAGCATGCCAGCCATGAGCGAACAGGCGAAATCTTCTCCGGATTTGGTGCCATTGCGCTTATCATGTCATGTTTTGCGTTGCTGGCCATTATCACGTTTACGATAGAGCAAAAGACGAAAGAAATTGGCATACGAAAGGTTCATGGTGCGTCGCCAGCCCACATTGTCAGGCTGCTGATGAAAGACTTTCTGCTCTATGTGTCTATTGCGTTTTTGGTGGCAGCCCCGATCACCTGGGTTGGGATGGATAGCTGGCTTCAAATCTTTTCCTATCGTATTCAACTTTCATTCTGGCAGCTGCTTCCTGGCGGGTTTTTGGTGCTCGTTATTGCCACCTTGACGATCATTTTTCAGACCATAAAAGCTGCGCTCGCCAACCCAATACATGCTTTGAGAGATGAATAGGCACAACCCACCCAAACTCGCTCTCCGTTTCTTCCGCTGGTTCTGCCACCCGGATTACCGGGAGGATATTGAGGGGGATTTGTTAGAGCGATTTGACGGCAGAGCGGTCAAAAGAGGCCCGACAAAAGCCAGGTGGCTTTTTAGTCTTGACGTGATCAAACTTTTCAGACCAGCAATTATTAAACCCATAGGAGGGAGTTATCGCATGAATCAATTTGGGATGTTCAAAAACTACGTGAAGGTGGGCTGGCGCAGTATGTTGCGCCAAAAACTCTACGCCGCCATTAATGTGGGCGGATTGGCGCTTAGCCTCACCGCCTTTATTCTAATTTTTTTGTATGTCAGGCACGAACTGTCGTTTGACACGTTTTATTCTGACTCAAAAAGAATATACCGGACTTATCAACAACAAACATTCAACCCTTTTATGGGTAGCGATTACTTTGCCGTAATGCCAGCTGGGTTCGCTGAAACACTCATGAGTGATTTTCCGGAGGTGGAAGCGGCTACTTCGCTACAGGCACCAACCCGAATTATCACAATGGGAGAGGTTAGCTATCTGGAAAAGGGAATCTCTGCGGATCCTCAATTTTTTAAGGTGTTTGGCTTCAATTTTTTAAGAGGTGATGCGGAGAGCGCACTCTTGATTCCAGAAAGCATAGTGCTGACCGAGTCGCTGGCCCAAAAGCTTTTTGGAAGCGATGACGTTATGGGAACGTCGTTAACTTTGGATGGCCGAAAGGTTCAGGTGACCGCTATTATTCAGGATCCGCCTCTCAACTCCACGCTACAGTTTACGCATGTTTGGAGTCTTGAGGCAGACCAGTACTATTTGGACGATAAAGCAAAGGAAAAGTGGGAGGGAAATGCATTTTACTCTTTTCTGAAGGTGAAGGAAGGTGCCGATGCTGTTGGACTACAGGCCAAGATGCCGGAGCTTCTGAAACGACGATGGGCCTACGACGACTACCCGACTTACCTGATCCAGCCAATCACGGAATGGCATTTGCAAACGGCGGTCAATTTCGATCTTGGCCCCAGAGGAAACCCTGCGCAGCTGGCACTTTTTTCAATGATAGCTGCATTGATCCTGATACTTGCGTGCGTCAACTATATGAACCTGGCCATTGCCCGATCTATTGGCAGAGCAAAGGAAGTGGGGTTGCGGAAGGTAATTGGCGCTCACAAATGGCAGCTAGTGATGCAATTCCTTGGTGAGTCGGTATTTGTTACTCTCGCTGCGTTGGCAGTGGCTGCACTATTGCTACCGGCCTCTTTGCCATACTTCGGGCAGATGGTGGACAGGATGCTGGTGTTCAACATGGGAGACTTTATTATGCTAGCCCCCGGTTTGTTGCTGTTGGTTATCATTGTAGGTATACTATCCGGCAGTTACCCGGCCTTGTTTATGTCGTCGCTTGCACCAGTAAAGGTGCTGAAAGGGAAAATGAATGCGTCGGCTTCTGGCATTCGCCTGCAAAAAGGTTTGATCATCGGGCAGTATGCTATTTCTGTTGCCATGATTATCTGTAGCCTTGTGGCTTATGCTCAGTTTAAGTTCATTAGCGAAAAGGAACTTGGATTTGAAAAAGAGCATGTTTTTACCATCAGGTCTTATGATGGTAATGTAAGAGACAGCTTTGAGGCCATAAAAGCAGACTGGCTGGCAAATCCGAAAGTGGTGGCCGTCACTATTTCTCAGAACCTTCCGACTAATGTAGAGCAGAGTAACGTGGTTAGCCTGAAGGAGGAAGGGAAAGAGACTGATTATGATCATACCATTTATCAGCTGAGAACCGACGAAAACTACCTGAAAGTATTTGGCATGGAGCTGATTGCAGGAAGGACGTTGTCACCTGAGTATGCGCTTGATCAATCCTCCAAAAATATTGTTGTGAACGAAGCGGCCTGCCGGGAGTTTGGGTGGTCTGTTGACGAAGCGGTGGGAAAGACCTTTACATCTGGCTGGGAGGGTGACAAGACCATTGTGGGGGTGATCAAGGATTTTCACATGCATTCAATGCACATGACGATTGCCCCGCTACTGGTAGAACTGAAGGAGAATTTCCGCTACATTTCTGTAAAGGTTATGCCAGGAGACCTTCCTGCAACCGTGGTTTCTCTGGAGGAAACATTTCGTAAATACTCTTCCCTTCCCTTCGACTACGAATTCCTGGACGATAATTTTGATAAACTTTATAAGGCAGATATTCGACAGGGCGAAATATTTGGCTTTTTCACCGTAATAGCGCTTTTGATAGCCTGCCTCGGTCTGTTTGGCCTTGCGGCCTTTAGTACGCAGCAACGTGCCAAAGAGGTGGGCATACGTAAAGTTCTGGGAGCCAGTACGGCCCATATTGTTTCGCTGTTTGCTTTCAGGTTCATCAAGATGGTGACAATCGGCTACCTGATAGCTTTACCGTTCGGTTGGTGGTTAGTTGACCAATGGCTGCAAGGTTTTGCCTATCGGATTAGTGTGCATTGGTGGATGCTCGTGCTTCCCGGTCTGGCGGCGTTGGCAGTGGCTTTTTTGACCATTAGTTCTCAGTCGGTAAAAGCAGCTTGGACCAACCCGGTAGATGCGTTGAGGACCGAGTAACCTTACACCACCCGCCTTTATTAGGGTGGCTAGATCACTTTTTTTAGCGCATAGTCATCAAATTTTCAGGCTTTACGCCCTTTAGGCGGGGATAAAAAAGCCTGAAAATAGAGTAATACTATTTAAAATAGCAGGCTATTCGAAACAAGCCGTTGGACGTATTGTGATCGGAGTGATCAACCCCGATTGATAAGCATCCTGTCCAGATAAGCAGGTTCCTGCATTTGCGGGTTTTTAAAGAAAGTGAGAAGGAGGTGACGGAGCAGGTCGGTGCCGAAGCTCACTACGTCAATTTTCTTTTTGGGATAAAAACTGATCTTTCTCTCTTTGCCGTTGAGGTGACTGCTTCCTTTCAATATGTTTAACTTGTATTTGTACAAAGCTTCCACCACCTTAAAAATATCGTTGGCCTCTTTTCTGGAAAATGGGGCTATCTGTAATAATGAACCCAGCCGCATCGACAGCTTGTACACCGGGTCACCATGTACCTCGTCGAGCAACAGGGCTTCAAGCGCCGTCAGAATGTCAATCATGCTTTCGGGTGCCTGATCATTGAGGTAGATGCTGTTCAGCTTCTGCACACCCACTTCCAGGCTTTTTCGTCCACCTTTCGAAAGTAACTTGTAAATGTCCGCTATGTCCTGGATGTCTTTTTCTTTCATCTTGGGCGGTGCCTGCTTCCATTTCTGGTTGAGGAAAGAAGCTGGAAAGTTGTGTTGTTCTATCGGGAGGCAGGGAACCAGGTCGGCCGCCCATTGATCGGCCCAACCCGCAGGGAACACCAATAGCTGCCCATAGCCAGTTTCTTCTCCCGCTACCATCCGCAGTGAGCCCATGAGGTAATCAAGGTGGTCAAAGATGTCAGAGAAAGCATTGGGGTCATTGAGGAAGTCGTTTCTGGCATCAAGCGAGGTGTTGTCAACCACCCAATCGTTAAATACCAGCGCATGGGTGGCTGAGGCAAATACCTGCTGCAGCTTGGAGTTGAGATGCCTGCCAAAATAAGCCTTGCTTAGCTGACGTGCATCGTCGATTTGTTGTAGCTGTAGGCCCGGGCCCAGCTCTACCTCGCCAACGGGAAAGTGAAGAAACAGGATGGGCACCCACACATCTACTTTCAGCTCGTTTTTTGACCAGGCGCTGTACCACGTCTGAAATACTGGCTCAAACGCTTTTTCATGATAGTCGAGCTTCCCATATGTATGCGCATAATGATCGATCAGGTCAGCAATGAAAAAGTAAGTATGATAGTTTCTTGCCACTTCTTCATTGTTGGTCAGGCCATAGAACGCTACATACTCCTTGCTGTTGAGCAGCGCCTGCTGCAAGGCCTTCCATGACTGGATGTCGTTGTATCGATTGCCTTTCAGGAAAAGGTTACTGTACTTTATTTTAGCAACAGACGAATAGCTAAAGTCGGGGAGTCCGTTTTTTGACCACTGCAAAAAGGGAAACTGTTCGTAGAATGAGAAAGGATCGGAGATTTCCTCCTGTTCTACCCGCTCCTCCTGATAGCGGAGGATGGATAGCCCATCTTCAACGGCCTTTTTTAACAGCTCTTTGATCTCTTTCTCGCTCATGATCCCACACTCTTCTCTTTTCGCATCAGCTCGTACTTCCTACTGTTTTCGAGCCAGATTCGAACATATGATAAATTTAGGCTTGCCAGAAGACAAAACCAATGCAGACGGTGCTGATGTTGAAAATTAATGAATTATTGACAGGCCACAGATGTTTATTGCGTGTGGAATATCTAACTTTTAGCATTAATTTTTTTGATCATGATAAAGGAGCTGCTTTTACCATTCGATTTTTCTGACAACTCGAAAACAGCGTTGCATTTTGCCCTTTCACTTCAGCAAAAATTGAAAGCGCATATGAACCTCATCCATACGCTTGAGGTGCCCTACGACTTCGCATCCCGGCAGGAGGAAAACAAAAAGGCCATGGAAAAGCAGGCCCGAACCCAGCTAAAGGCCCTGGTTGAGGAGCTTTATCAAACCAGCACTTCTGCCGATGACTTGAACCTGGACATGCATATCCTGGAAGGAGAGCTTTCGGAGGGCATACTGAGAGCCACCAGGCAGTACTCTGCGGACATGGTGCTGATGCCTACCATGGGCGCCAGCGGACTTAAACGATTTTTCCTGGGCAGCCGTACGGCTGATGTGATACACAAGTCGGTCAAGCCAGTTTTGGTGATTCCCCCGAAAGCTGACTTTGGAAAGCTGAAGAACCTGGTTTTTGCTACAAGCCTGAAGGACAAGGATATTGCCCTGCTGGAAAGCGTGGACGACCTGGCTGGCAAGCTTGGACTGGGTATTGTGATTGCTCACATCAAAGAAGAGGAGACAAAGGACTTTGAGCTGAAATGGAGAGGCATGAAGGACTTTGCAGGGGAAAAAATCTTTCAGGCCGACGTAAGCTACTATTCAAGTAACTACGACGACTATTTCGAAGGCATTGAGCACTACCTGGGCAAAAATCCCGGGAGCCTGCTCGTGATGCGCAGAAGCGCAAGATCAACCATCAAAGACCTGTTCAGAAAGAGTCATACGGAAGATGTGGCGTATCACGCCAATGTGCCGATGCTGGTGTTTTAGTATTGTTTTGAGTGTTAACGCAGAGTAGCCAATAGTTGGGAGGAATTTGTAAATTCAACCCCAAACTTTACAGCCTATGCGCCTACTGATTCTCTTTTTCTTCGGCCTGAGTGTCCAGGCTTACGGTCAGGTCAAACAACTCCCGTTAAAAGTATCCGACAACCAGCGCTTTCTGGTTTATTCCGATGGCAGCCCCTTCTTTTACCTGGGCGACACCGCCTGGGAGCTATTTCACAGGCTCAATCGTGAAGACACTGACTATTACCTGCAAAAAAGGAAGGAGCAGGGGTATACAGTGATCCAGGCCGTGGTGCTGGCTGAGCTGGACGGACTGAACACGCCCAATGCGCAAGGCAACAAACCGTTGGTTGACAATGATCCCACCAAGCCCAACGAGGCCTACTTCAAAGATGTGGATTGGGTGATCCAAAAAGCGGCTGAAATGGGACTATTCATCGGACTGTTACCAACCTGGGGCGACAAGCTTTTTAAGAATAACTGGGGGACAGGGCCCGAGATATTTAACGAGAAGAATGCCGCCATTTACGGCGAATACATTGGCAAGCGGTACAAAGACCAATGGAACATCATCTGGATATTGGGTGGCGATAGAAACCCCAGAAACGAAGCAGATGTAGCCGTGTGGAATGCCATGGCAGAGGGCATTGCAAAAGGTGTGGGAGGGTACGACAAAGGTCTGATGACCTACCATCCGCAGCCGCACCAAAACGGCGGTTCGTCTACCTGGTTTCACCGGGAGCAGTGGCTCGACTTCAACATGCACCAAACGGGCCACTGCTATGAAAACAACCGCCATGAAAAAATAACCTGGGACTATAACCTGGCCCCTACGAAGCCTACACTCGACGGAGAACCTCTTTATGAAGAGCATCCCCTTTGCTTTAACCTCAAAGAGCACGGCGTGTCCAATGCCGACAACGTGCGAAAGCTGGCTTACTGGCAGGTGTTTGCCGGTGCGGCAGGGCATACCTATGGGTGCCATGCAGTGTGGCAGATGTACGATAAAGGTCGGGAGCCAGTGAACTCGCCACAACAGACCTGGAAGGAGTCGCTGGAGCTGACCGGAGGCAGGCAAATGGGCTATGTGCGGAAGCTGATCGAGTCGAGGCCTATGCTGGAGCGCATTCCCGACCAGTCGATGGTGCTGGGAGAGAACGACCCCATGGAAGGTTACTACATCAGCGCCAACCGGTCGTCGAAAGGTACTTTCGCTTTTGTTTATACCCCTTTTGGCAGAGTACTTAACCTGAATACTACCAATCTGAAAGGAGGCTCGCTGAATGTGAGCTGGTTTAATCCCCGCACCGGTGAAATGACCACTGCCGTGAAAATGGAAAAGCAACCCGAGATGGCCTTCATGCCGCCCTCCAAAGGAGAAGGCATGGACTGGGTGCTGGTGCTGGATGCGGCGGAGTAATCAGTCGGTTGCATTACAGCAAAAGCCTGCACAAAGCCGTCGAATGGGGCGATAGCGCAATGAGAAAGCCCCCGAATCTACCACCGGGCAGACCATGTGTTTTGCTGTGTGAATCCGTTTCAGTTCCGGGTTCCACCTCGGCTCATTCCTGTTTCTGAAATGCCCGCACTTTGTGATAGCATTAACAAAAATAATTTACCATCGAGATGATATTGTTGTGGTAACTGCTAGCGTATTAGGGATTTGAGCCTATTTCTTATGTTACCAAAAGTTAAGAGAATCAGATGCAGGCAGACAATATAAAGTGTGATGCAGGTTCGCTATCTCTAATTTTACAATAGGGGAATGATGAATGCCGGTGAGAGTGGTTGATTTCTGTATTTTAATATATAGCTAAATAATTATTATTAGGTAAATATATTTGATCCGTTTTGTATATTCGTTCGTTTTAATCGACTACTGATTCAACTAGCAAGAGAAAATCGTTGATGATGTGCTTCTCTGAAATGGAGAAAATTCAATCGATATAATCAAAAGACATTTTTTATGATAAAATATTCAGCTTCGAAACTTTTAGGCCTGTTCATCTTGATTGGTGTTATTACAGGATGTGGCGGCGATGATTCAGGGGAACCTCATGGCGTGGGAGAAATCAGTTTCAGTCCAAAATTTGATCAGCAGGCTGGAAACGGAAGAACATTGGACCTGAGCGATGCCGCTTTTATTTTGATTACGATCAAAAAGGATGATGGTTCATCGACTCCGTATTCAACGTCTAAAATAGAGCTGTACCAGTTGGACGGTGAATTCATTAGCCAAAAGATTAGCCTTCCGGTCGGCAGTTATTCCTTGACTGAATTCTTGGTGTTGGATGCCGATAACAATATAATATATGCGACTCCCGAAGAGGGCTCTCTTCAGGCGCAAAATGTAGGTGATCCACTACCGATTGAGTTTGTGATAAGTCGGGACGAAATTCTCGACTTGCAGGTGGAAGTAGTGTCAACCGAAGATTTGGAACTTGAAGACTTTGGCCTGGTTGGGTTTGACTTGTCTTTGGTGAACCTATTCAGATTTTATATTAATGTGTCTGAAAAGGGCAAAATTGAGCAGCTTTTAAGTGCAGAATTAACAGCAGAGAGCGACGCTTTCTTGTTTCATCAGCATGTCGAACCCGTCGCTAATAATTCAATCGTAATCAGAGATGGATACCCTACTTATGAGCTGACAATAGAACGAGAAGGATATGCCACTTTCAATTACACTTTTACCAGAGACAGTTTGGCGCATTATGAATCAAGTCCGTTGACTGTTGAGTTGGTGTTGGATGTGTCTTCCGGGTTCTTTATCGATAGTGGACAGGAGTTAGGTAGTTCGCAAAGCCAAAATGTGGCGCTGGGAGATTTGGATGGTGATGGCGACCTGGACGCCTTCGTGGTAAATGTAGGACAACCCAACAAGATTTGGGTTAATAATGGTGATGGCTCGTTTACCGACAGTGGTCAGTTATTAGGAACTTCGAACAGTTATGCCGTAGCCTTAGGTGACCTGGATTCAGACGGAGATTTAGATGCCTTTGAGGTAAACAGCACCCAACCGAACAAAATATGGACGAATGACGGTAGTGGCAACTTCACAGACAGCGGACAGGAACTGGGAATTGAAAAGAGTTTGGGTGTTGCACTTGGAGACCTGGATGGAGACGGGGATTTGGATGCATTTGTAGCAAACGATCTTCACCCCACATTTAATACAAAAAGTAACAAAGTGTGGATCAATGACGGATTTGGCTCGTTCACCAACAGCGGTCAATCTCTGGGAAGTTCGAGAAGCAACGATGTTGCACTAGGCGATTTGGACGGAGATGGCGACTTGGATGCTTTTGTTGTTAATTACCAGGAACCTGATAGAGTCTGGCTTAATGATGGAAATGGCGCATTCACAAATAGCGGCCAATCATTGGGAAACTCTAATAGCTTTGACGTTTCTTTAGGCGATTTAGATATGGATGGCGACCTTGATGCTTACGTGGTTAATAACTCCCAACCTGATAAGGTGTGGTTCAATAACGGAAATGGAACCTTCACGGAAAGCAGCCAGTCATTAGGTGGCTCAACTAGCCGAAATGTATCTTTTGGTGACCTGGATGGCGATGGAGACCTCGATATTTTTGTGACAAATTACTTTAACAGTGTGGTATGGCTCAATGATGGAAATGGATTCTTCACCGATACTGGGCAGTCTTTGGATGGCTCGACCATTGTCGGGGGCTCCCTTGGTGATTTAGATGGAGATGGAGATTTAGACGCTTTTGTTGTGCATGGAAATAATATGCCTAACAAAGTGTGGATCAATCACTGATCTTATGAGGCATCTTTTACAATTTGAATAGCCATCAAAATCAGAATGGAAGAAATGCAGCTAAAGCAGAAAGATTTGGTAGGCATCATTGGCGGGAAAAGTAGGGTGTCCGAAATTCTTAACAGAAAGAAGAAATTGACCGTTGAGATGGTGAGAGTCCTTGCGGAGCGGCTCAACCTTTCCGCCCAAATTCTTATTAACGATTATAATTTGACAAAATAATCCCCTGGGCAACAGCATTCGGATCCAGCTCTCAGACTTTCACTCCCCCAATCGGCAACTCATACGACCTCTTCCCGCTCGCCCGGTATACCGCATTGGCAACGGCAGCACCGGAGGGAGGCATCGACACCTCGCCGCCACCTTCAGCTGGTAAGTCGGGCCGGTCGATGAGGGCTACTTCTACTTCGGGAATGTCGGCAAACCGGAAGATAGGGTAGGTGCTCCAGTCGGTGCTGGTGATTTCTCTGGAGCGATCGCCCCCATTCACCAGTTAGTAGTTATAGCCAACTTTCAGTAAAACCCGATGAAGGTTCTCTTTTTAAGAACTTATTGTGTAGTTTTACTGTATCTCAATGTGAATGGAGCGAATTTTTGCTAAAAGTACTTTACGGGAATACTGGGAAAAACATGCCGATGCGGAGCAACACCTTAAAACATGGTATGACACCGCCAAAAATAGCAATTGGAAAACCCCAAATGATGTAAAGAACACCTATGCAAATGCCAGCGTGCTGAGAAGCGAGCGAATTGTATTCAATATCAAAGGCAACGCTTATCGGCTGGTGGCAAAATTCAATTTTGAGAAACAATGGATATTCATTCGGTTCATAGGCACACATGCTGAGTATGACAAGATTGACGCTAATAGTATTTAATCAATAGCCATGGAACTAAAGCTTATTAAAACAGAGCAGGATTATCAAAAAGCACTCGAAAGACTTGATGAGATTTTTGACGCAAAAATAGGAACACCTGAGAGTGATGAAGCTGATATCATCGGTCTTTTGGTGGACGAGTACGAAAAAAAACATTATCCTATTGAAGCGCCGGATCCCATTGAAGCCATCAAAATCAGGATGGAGGAAATGCAGTTAAAGCAGAAAGATTTGGTGGGCATCATTGGCGGGAAAAGCAGGGTGTCTGAAATTCTTAACAGAAAGAAGAAATTGACCGTTGAGATGGTGAGAATCCTTGCGGAGCGGCTTAACCTTTCCGCTCAGCTTCTGATCAGTGACTACAATTTGATAAAATAAGGGCTCTGGCGATCAAATTCAGGGCCAGTTGTCACACTTTCCCCACCCTCACCGGCAACTCATACACCCTTTCCCCACTGGCTCGATACACCGCATTGGCAATGGCTGCGCCTGATGGGGGCATCGACACTTCGCCACCACCTTCAGCCGGTTCATCAGGTCTGTCGATGATAGCCACTTCTACTTCCGGTATGTCGCCAAACCGGAAAATAGGGTAGGAGTGCCAGTCAGTGCTGGTGATTTCTTTCTCATTAAAGGTCACTTCTTCCATGATCGTCCAGCTGGCAGCCTGGATCATTCCGCCTTCAATCTGGTTGGTGAGGCCATCCACGTTGATCACTTCGCCCACATCTACAGCAGCCCACATTTTCTTTACCTGCACTTTGCTCGTGGCTTTATCCACCTTCACTTTTGCAGCCACAGCGGCATAGGCTGCAGTGTTTTTGTAGCGACTGAAAGCATAACCTATTCCCTCATCTTCACTTACAGTAATCCCGGAGGTGAGTTCCTTAATTTTTTGGAGGACGGCGATGGCTCGCTCGTCTTCCAAATGGGCTATCCGAAAGACAAGCGGATCTTTGCCTGCCTTTTCGGCCAGCTCATCCATGAACGATTCGATAGAGAAGATGGTGGTATAAGCACCCAAGCTTCTCAGAGAGGACACCCGCAACGGGCCGTCGAAGAAAAAGGCATTGACCTGCATGTTGGGGGTACTGTAGTACGGATCGGCATTTCGGTGGCCACCTCCCAAATAGCCTCTGGATTTCATTTGAACCGGATCGTTGATGTACCGGGCGTCCAACAGCGTGCCGGCATCCCCGTTGGGTCGGCAACTATGGCTGTCGGTCCACACGTCGGATTTCCAGGCACTGATATTGCCGGATGCATCTAAGCTTGCTTCCACTTTCATGATCATCGCCGAGCCATAGGGCTCCCAGGTTTGTTCATCGGTTCTTGACCACTGCACCCGCACATGCTTGCCGGGAAGTTCCAATGCCAGCAGAGCCGCATCTGCCGAGGCATCATCTGCCGTGCTGTGTCCATAGCATCCTGCCCCTGGTATACCAATGATATGGATGTCATCTACCTCCATGCCTAGCATCGCTGCTATGCCATTTCGCATCGGGTAAATACCCTGGCTGTGCGACCAGATATGCAGGACGTCGCCGTCGTACATGGCCACAGCACAGGCAGGCCCCATGGAGGCGTGCTTCAGGTAAGGCTTGCGGTAGGTGGCTTTCAGAGTTTGACTGCTTTTGAAGGCTGAATCTATATCCCCATCATTCCGGATGTTTTTGGGTGCCTCCGCAATGCTTCGGATATGGTTGTACAACTCCTTTTGTTCAGGAAGCGAGGTGTTGTCTTCCCACTCGGCATGTTCTCTCAGGTATTGCTCAGCTTTTACTGCCTGGTATTCCTTTTCGGCAATCACGCCAATAAAGCTGCCATTTACCACGGTCTTGATCACTCCTGGAATAGCTGTGGCCAGGCCCGACTCATCCACTTTTGCCAATTGGGCCTTGTAGCCAGATGGCCGCACCACACGAGCATGCACCATGCCTGGAAAACGTAAATCCTGCACGTATACCTGCTCGCCTCGTACCATTTTTTCAATGTCAGTACGTGGCACTGCTTTACCCACATACTTGTGCTCTGCTTTGCTTTTGATCTTGACTGGCGTAACGACTTCCATGTCAATTTGAGTTCCCTCCAGTATCTCTGCGAAGCTCAACGATTGATGGCTTCTTTTGGCTTTGACGGTTCCGTTGTGTAGCAGAAGATCATCCTCTGTTGTATTGAATTTGGCACTGGCCAGATTCAGCAATTTTTGCCTTGCCGTGGCGGCTGCATACCTCACCGACATGGCACTGTTAGGCACGGAGCCGCTTCCGGCCGTATACCCTTCATCCGGAGTCAATCCTGTTTCTGCCAAATGCACTTCCACCATGTCCAGTTCCATGTCCAGCTCTTCGGCGGCTACCTGCCGGATGGCCGTGCGGATACCCTGACCCAGCTCTACTTTGCCGGATAGCACCCTGATGCGCCCGTCTTCCAATACCTGTAGCCAGGCGTTTACGGTTTTTGCACCCCGCAGGCTGCCCGGAAGCCCTCCTTCGTAGTCTACCCGGGCGGCGATAACTGGGTCGGGCTCCGTGATGCAAGAGGTGAGAAAGGGAAACCCTACGCTGATGTAGCCGATTTGCTGGAGAAATTTTCGTCTGGAGGTGCTGGTTGCTTCTGTCATGGCTACTGAATTATCAGCTTCTGGCTGCACGTTTTACCGCTTTGATGATCCTCGTGTGGGTGCCGCAGCGACACAAGTTAAATTGTAGGGCTTCCCGTATGGCGGTGTCATCGGGCTGAGGATTTTTGCTCAGTAAGTCCACCGCTGCCATCACCATGCCGTTCAGGCAGTAGCCGCACTGGGCTGCCTGCTCCTTTACAAAGGCCTCCTGCACCACATGAAGTTTTCCGTTGTTGTCTGCCAGCCCTTCAAGCGTAGTAATTTCAGTATTGCCGATGGAGGAAACCGGTAGCATGCAGCTTGTGGTAGCCCGTCCATCCAGCAGCACCATACAGGATCCGCATTGCGCAAGGCCACAGCCAAACTTTGGGCCGTTGAGTGCCAGGTCATCCCGGAGCACATAAAGCAGGGGCGTGTCTGGCTCCGTATCTACGGTTTTCTGCGAACCGTTAATGTAAAGGGTGAATTGGGGCATCGTGTCTCTGGTTTGATTTCTAAGATAGGGAAATGAGGGTTGAATAAAAATGAGGGACTGACATACGGTTGTCATTGACGTGCAATACACTCGCCAAAAAAGATACTTATGAACGACTTATTAAAAATTCGTAACGCTGTCATCGTAGGGATGGTGCCTGCCTTACTGGAGGGATTGTTGATTTATTCGGTGGAGCCACAAACCAGCCTATGGGTGATCGCCCGTTCGGTGTTGGCGTGGTTCGGCTTTGGTTTCGTTGTCTACCTGATAGACAAAGGTCAAAAAGTAATGCTGCATTCAGTGTTGCTCACCGTGCTCTTATGCCTGCCCTGGTATATTGCCGAAACCGTAGGGACGGGTACGCCGGAGCATTTGGCACCGCTGGTGGTAGCCAGCGTTGCGATGGGTGCTATTATCGGGCTTGTTTGCCGACAGCTTTCTTTGAAAGTGTAAGACTCACAGCTTGTTAACCACTTCTCTGGCCATCTGGTGGAAATTGTCAAGAGAAGTGTGAGCTGTGATTTTGTTCACTTTCAGGCGAAGCACTTTCGGCCCTTTGCGGACCAGGATGAGGAGAAAATTCTGTCCGTCGCTAAGAAAGTAGGCTTCATCGCCCAGGTCGTTGATAACGCTGACATTTCCGAGATTTTGATTGCCGGATAGGATGTCAGAGTAGGTTTTGTGAGCTGAGGAAACTTCGTTGTAGCTTTCTATCATTACATAAAGGGCACCTGTTTTGCCGGTTTTTTCATCGGCGGAGTCGGCTACATAGGTGCACCTGAGCACCCCTGCGTTGGCCTCCTCCGTCCAATGGCTATCACCGAAATGGGCAGCTTCGCCCAGTACTCTTTCTGCATCGGCAACTTCCATCAAACCGGTTATGTACAGTGAATCGGCGGCCAGTTTATCCAAAGTGGTGTAGTCTGCAGGAACCATGACATAAGCAGTACTTGCCTGTATACCGATCAACAAGATAACCACAACGGCTGAGATGGTTGTTATCGTCCTTTTCATGGCTGTTGGAATAAGATGGGTCTGCGTGAGAAGTTTGCGCTTCCTACAACATAAGGTAGCGTATTTCTGTGACTAATGAAATAGGGTTCGTCGCTTACCTGCTTTCACCTCTTCTTTCCAATAGTCAACTATTCTTGGCGACCACGGAGAAATTTTTGTAGTTTTTATCCATCAGAGTGAGAATTACACCTACTACACCCATGGACAGACGCAATTTCATTAGAACCACCTCAGCGGGCATCGCCGCTAGCACTGTTTTCTCCGCCATGCCTTTGATGGGCATTGCCCCACAACAAGCCTCCTACAAAGTAGCCCTTATCGGTAGTGGCTGGTGGGGTATGAACATCCTAGGTGAAGCTATGGCCTCTGGTCGCTCCAAAGTGGTGGCCATGGCCGACGTGGACAAAAACCAGCTGATGCCTGCTATTGAAAAAGTGGAAAAGCTGACAGGCAACAAACCGAAGCCTTATACCAACTACAAGGAAATGCTGCAGAAGGAGAAGCCGGAGATTGTGATCGTGGCTACGCCTGATCATTGGCATGCCCTGGCTGCGATTGACGCTTTGAAAAGCGGTGCCCATGTTTACTGCGAAAAACCTATTTGTCACACCATCAATGAAGGAAAAGCCATGGTGAAGGCGGCTGCCGCTTCAGGGAAAGTGGTGCAAATTGGCTTGCACCGTCGTGCCTCACCACACAATATCTCTGCCAACGAGTTTTTGCGCTCGGGTAAGCTGGGGAAAATTGGAAGTGTGAAATGCTTTATTAACTATGGCGGCGGACCTGGCAGCATCACACCTAATTCAGAAGCCCCGGAAGGTATGGATTGGGATATGTATTGTGGGCCGGCACAGTTGGTTCCTTTCAACAAGACAATTCACCCCAGAGGGTTCCGCCAGCACCTTAACTTTGCCAATGGCACCATCAGCGACTGGGGTGTGCACTGGTTTGACCAGGTGCTGTGGTGGACAGAAGAAAAAGCACCAAGGAGGATTTATTCCAGCACTGCACGCCGCATCAGAGAAGACAGCACCGACGCTGCAGATACGCAGATAGCTGTGTACGACTTTGAGTCATTTACCTTGCATTGGGAAAACCGAAACTACGCCGGCAATCGCCAGGAGGGCCCGGCCGTTGGTTGCTATTTCTATGGCACGGAAGGTGTACTGCACCTTGGCTGGACTGACGGCTGGACGTTTTACCCCGTTGATAAAAACAAGGAGATTGTGCACGTAGACCCCGTACTACACGAACCCGACCAGCAGAATATTAAAGAGCTGTGGACTGACTTCCTTAAGGTGATTGAGAGCAAAGGGCAAACCATCAACCCGATGATCAACGGGCAGCTAGCGACCAATATAAGCTTGCTGGCAATGGTTTCGGCGAAGGCAGGCCGCAGCATAGAGTGGGACGGCGACAAGCAGGAAGTAATCAATGACCCCGAGGCGAACAAGCTACTGTCGAGGGAGTATAGGAAGGGGTACGAGTATCCGGTATGACATCTGAGGCCGCCGAAACAACGTCATGCCGATTCCGAGGAACGAGGGAGGCATCCCCCTGCTGATGGCAGTAAGCTGTTCTGAACACTCTGCCATCATCAAGGAGATTCCGTTCCGGCGTCGGGTTCCACGTCGGCTCCGTTTTGCTACGAATGACGTTGTATTTTCAGATTTTTTTGAAGCTACCTACTTCTTCACCACATCATAAATATCCGTTCTTCTGTCCTTAAGGTTGCGCACTGAACCAAAGTTGTGCAGTTCCTTCAGCAAGTCGAGGTCAACGTCCGCCACCAGAATCATTTCTGTGTTAGGTGTCGCTTCTGCTTTGATGCCGTTGGTAGGGAAGGAGAAGTCGCTGGGTGTAAACACAGCAGACTGTGCGAACTGAATGTCCATGTTCGACACCTTGGGCAGATTGCCTACGCTGCCGGCAATAGCCACGTAACATTCGTTTTCAATTGCTCTGGCACGACAGCAATAACGCACTCTGCCGTAGCCATTCTGTGTGTCAGTGAGGAAAGGAACGAAAAGTATTTTCATCCCCTGGGCGGCCAGTATCCTCGAAAGCTCAGGAAACTCAGAATCATAACAGATAAGCACACCAATAGGGCCGCAGTCGGTTTCAAAAACTTCTACTTTCTTCCCGCCGGTTAAGCCCCAGAACTTGGCCTCATCTGGTGTAACATGTATTTTTTCGTAGCTATCGTATGTGCCATTTCTCCTGCAAACAAACCCTTCATTAAAGAGCTTGTCGCCCCGCATGGAGGGCATGCTGCCTGTGATAATATTCACGTTGTAGCTTATGGCCAGCTGAATAAACCGGTCTCTGATTTCGTCGGTATGCTCGGCAAGTTTTCTTATTGCCGCCGCTTCGCTGAGGTTGTTGTGTGCTGCCATAAGCGGCGCATTAAAAAACTCCGGGAAGAGGGCAAAATCACTTTTGTACGCTGATGTGGCGTCGACAAAAAACTCTACCTGCTCAAAAAGGTCGTCGATGTCTTTGTAAAGCCTCATTTGCCATTGTACAAGGCCAAGTCTTACGATTGATTTGTCGAGGAGCTTCCTGGCACCTTTTTCATAATAAATATTGTCCCATTGCAGCAACACTGCATAGTCTTTCGACTCTTTGTCGCCAGGCAGGTAGTTAACCAGCACTTTCTTTACGTGGAAGTCATTGGAGAGCTGGAAGGTGAGTGTCGGGTCGTAAATTTCTTTGAACTTAACCTTTTGGATATACTCCTTAGGGCTCAAGTCCTTGGCATACTCATGGTACTTGGGTATCCGCCCGCCAAATACGATGGCCTTCAGGTTCAGGTCTTCGCAAAGCGACTTTCGGGCATCATAGAGCCTTCTTCCCAGCCTTAGCCCCCTGTATTCTGGTTTTATAAACAGATCAATACCATAAAGAACATCACCTTTTGGTGTGTGCGTGTTGAAAGTATAGTTACCCGTAATTTCCTGGTAGGTGTGGGAATCGCCGAAGTGTTCATAGGTCACAATAAGTGACAGGGCGCATCCAGCCAGCTCATCGTCAACAAAAATAGCTATCTGACCCTTTGGGAATATCCTCAGCAGAGTTTCAATGTGCTGCTCTCCCCAGAATGCTCCCGGCCAATTTGGATAGGCTGCGATCATGGAGTCTTTCAGTCCCTGATAGTCAGATGATTTCAGCGCACGGAGTTCTACTTTTCCTATATCTTCCATAAATAATTTTGCCTATTGGGGCGTCTTTTCTTCCTTAAAATATTCGAATTGAAAATTAGTGCAAGCTATAACAATCCTCGATGGATTTTAGAATTATTTTGCATGCTTCCTCGATCTCTTCGGCGGAAATATTGAGGGGGGGAGCTATGCGCATAGCACTGTTGTTGAATAGGAACCAGTCTGAAAGAACGCCCCGTTCAAGGCATAGGTCAAGAATTGGTTTGAGGATATCAAAACTTTCAAATTGGACTGCCATCAGTAGTCCATGGTTTCTAATTTCCCGAATGGAGGGATGCTTCAGAAGTTTCTTAAAAAGCGCTGCTTTGCTTTCCGCTTCGCTGTAAAGCTTTTCTTTCAGAATTATCTCGAGGGTGGCCAGCGAAGCTGCCGCTGAAACAGGGTGCCCGCCAAAAGTGGTGATGTGCCCAAGTACGGGGTTGTCCGTCAGCACATGCATAACCTTTTTGGAGGACATGAAAGCTCCTATGGGCATGCCGCCACCCATGCCTTTTGCCGCCACTACAATGTCAGGTACAATGCCGTACTGCTCAAATGCCCAGAAGCTGCCGGTTCTGCCAAAGCCGCATTGAATTTCGTCTAGTATGAGTAAAGTGCCGGTTTCGTTGCACCGCTGTCTTAAGGCTTTGAAATACTCCCGGGTAGCGGATTTTACGCCAGCCTCGCCTTGTACGGTTTCTATGATGACGGCAGCTGTCTGCTCATCTATCACCATTAGGTCTGGGATGTGGCCAAAAGTGATGTGCTTAACGCCAGGAAGCAGTGGTCTGAATTTTTGTTTGAAAACTTCGTCGCCAGTTACAGATAATGCGCCATGGCTACTGCCATGGTAAGAGGAGAAGCACGAAACCAAGTTAGGTTTACCTGTGAAGCGCTTGGCGAGTTTGAGGGCGCCTTCCACTGCCTCGCTGCCAGAGTTGACCAGAAAGACATTATCGAGGGGGGAAGGAAGGGTGTCTGCCAGGGCCTTGGCCAGTTTTACTTGAGGGCTTTCAACAAACTCCCCGTAAACCATTACGTGGAGGTATTTATCTACTTGCTCTTTGATGGCGGTCACGACTTTGGGGTGGCGGTGCCCGATGTTGCTGACGCCGATTCCGGAAATCAGGTCAATGATTCTTTTTCCCTCTGGAGTATAGAGGTAAATGCCTTCGGCTTTTTCCACTTCGGTCATCAAAGGAAACTCTGAAGTTTGGGCGAGATGCTGCTGAAAGAGTTGTCTGTTGGAAAGCATACGGCAAAGGTAGGGAGAAATGAGGCAATTCCGCAGGCTTACTGTCAGGCCAGGCGTCGGTACGGAGAGGAGGATAAAGCGGTGGGGCCGTCAGCGCCGGGTTGCTGGTGCTAAACCCATCAGTTGGGAGCATTAGCAGAAAGGTAGTCCAACTGTGTCTGACCGCTATGGGCGGTGCCGACACTGCTGATGATCGGGCATCTGCTGTTTCCAGGCGTCGGTACGGCCAGATGGCTATTGCGTTGGGGCCGTCAGCCGCCAGGTTGTTGGCACCAAGCCTTTGGTAAGAGCGTTTTCAAAAGGGTAATCCAACTGTGTCTGACTGCAAAGGGGGGGCAAGCGGAAAATCTGGGAATTACCCTTTAAGCCCAAAATCCAGAGTAGTCATAAAAAAGCAAAAGGTCCAAGCCTATCCCGGCCGGGCGAGACGCATTGAACCGGTTTTGCTTTTTTATTTAACCACAAACGAAACATTCAATCCCCAGGAATACAGATTGATCCGCAAAGGGCGGTGCCGAAACTGCTGAAGATCGGGCATCTGCTGTTTCCAGGCGTCGGTACGGAGAGGAGGATAAGGCGCTGGGGCCGTCAGCCGCCGGATTGCTGGTGCTAAACCCATCAGGTAGGAGCATTAGCAGAAAGGTAATCCAACTGTGTCTGACCGCTTGGGGCGGTGCCGACACTGCTGATGATCGAGCCTCTGCGATTGTCAGGCGTCGGTACGGCAGGAAGGCCAGAAGCGATAGGGCCGTCAGCCGCCGGGTTGTATAGAGACAAAGTTGGGATAAATTCTTATTTTGACCTGCATGAAGCTAGAGCCGAATCATTTGTATCACGTTTACAATCAGGGTAATGACAGGCAACAAATATTCTTCAGTCGAGAGGACTATCTGTTCTTTCTGAAGAAGGTGAGGAAACACATTTTACCTGAGGCGAGTGTGCTTGCATATTGCTTAATGCCAAATCATTATCATTTTTTGATTTATACTTCGGAACAGTCATGTATCAGAGTAAAAGCTGGCAACATAGAAGTTCAGCGGTTGACCGGCGCAGTCAGGGTAATATCCAGCAGCTACACTAATTTTATCAATAAAAGAGACGAGCGTTCAGGGTCGTTGTTCAGGCAGCGAACTAAATTTAAGCTTCTAACCTCCAAGGAACAGCCTCCAAACCTTGGGTTTATATGTTTTCATTATATACATCAAAATCCTTTAAAGGCTAAAGTTGTGAAGGCGATGGAAGACTGGGAATTCTCTTCGTTCCGAGACTAAGCAGGGCTTCGGAATGGCAGCCTTTGTAACTTTAAGCAAGCAGAGAGTATTCTTGGGCTGACGAAGGAAGGCTTTATTGAAGAATCTCAATTAATAATGCGAGATGATGTTCAGAAACTGATTCATTAATGGCTGCGGCGTGTGCCGAACCGGTGTCTGACCGCTTAGGGCGGTACCGACCCTGCTGAAGATTGGGCATCTGCTGTTTCCAGGCGTCGGTACGACCAGGAGGGATAAAGCGCTGGGGCCGTCAGCGCCGGGTTGCTGGTGCTAAACCCATCAGTTGGGAGCATTAGCAGAAAGGTAATCCAACTGTGTCTGACCGCTATGGGCGGTGCCGACACTGCTGATGATCGAGCCGCTGCTGTGGCCAGGCGTCGGTACGGCAGGAAGGCCAGAAGCGATAGGGCCGTCAGCCGCCGGGTTGTATAGAGACAAAGTTGGGATAAATTCTTATTTTGACCTACATGAAGCTAGAGCCGAATCATTTGTATCATGTTTACAATCAAGGTAATGACAGGCAACAAATATTCTTCAGTCGAGATGACTATCTGTTCTTTCTGAAGAAGGTGAGAAAACACATTTTGCCTGAGGCTGACGTGCTTGCATATTGCTTAATGCCAAATCATTATCATTTTTTGATTTATACTTCGGAGCAGTCGTGTATCAGAGTAAAAGCTGGCAACATAGAAGTTCAGCGGTTGACGAGCGCAGTCAGGGTAATATCCAGCAGCTACACTAATTTTATCAATAAAAGAGACGAGCGTTCAGGGTCGTTGTTCAGGCAGAGAACAAAATTTAAGCTTCTAACCTCCAAGGAACAGCCTCCAAACCTTGGGTTTATATGTTTTCATTATATACACCAAAATCCTTTAAAGGCTAAAATTGTGAAGGCGATGGAAGACTGGGAATTCTCTTCGTTCCGAGACTACGCAGGGCTTCGGAATGGCAGCCTTTGTAACTTTAAGCAAGCAGAGAGTATTCTTGGGCTGACGAAGGAAGGCTTTATTGAAGAATCTCAATTAATAATGAGAGATGATGTTCAGAAACTGATTCATTAATGGCTGCGGCGTATGTCGAACCGGTGTCTGACCGCTTGGGGCGGTGCCGACACTGCTGAAGATCGGGCATCTGCTGCTTCCAGGCGTCGGTACGGAGAGGAGGGATAAAGCGCTGGGGCCGTCAGCCGCCGGGTTGCTGGTGCTAAACCCATCAGTTGGGAGCATTAGCAGAAAGGTAGT
>NZ_JAVKCH010000010.1:0-46093 GCF_040222815.1 Imperialibacter sp.
GAAAGCCTCAAGAAAGAATACCAGATCGAAAACATCGTCTTGGTAGCCGACCGAGGCATGCTCAATACTGACAACCTGCAAGTCACTGTTGACAAAGGCTATGAGTTCATCATGGGAGAGCGGCTCAAGGTACTCCCCAAACCCATCCAGGCCCGGTTGATCAACCTGGATAACTATCACCATCAATGGATGAGTTCTTCAGTAGGTTCGCAGCGTGAGCCGATCAAAGTGCGCTACACTGTCCTGGAATACAATGAGCGCAAGATCATAGCCACCTACAGCGAAAAGCGAGCTGAAAAGGATCGCCAAGAAAGAGAAGAAAAGCTTCGTAAGGCTGAACTGTTGCTCAAAAATCCAGCGCAACTCAAAAAGAAGGCCCATCACTACTACCTCAAAAACACAGAAGGGGAAAAGTATGTGGTTGATACTGAAAAAATCAAGCGAAGCGAAAAGTATGACGGGTTCCTTGCCATCGCCTACCACGCCAAAGGACTCTCCCATGAACAAGTGCTGGATCACTACCACCATCTATACCAGATAGAGCATAGCTTCCGTACTTTCAAAGGCTATCTGGAAACCCGCCCGATGTTCCACTGGACCAACAAGCGCATCCAGGGTCACATTTGTCTGTGCTATATCGCCTATAGCTTGTTAAACCAATTGCAACTTCGACTTATCAGACAAGGCACACCACTTACAGAACAAACCATCCGAACTCACTTGTCCAAAATGCAGGTCAGTCTTGTCAAACAAGCCGACCAATACTTCTACCTACGCTCCAAGACCTCTGAAATCTCACAGCAATTGCTACAAGCAGTGGCTGAAAAGAACCTGCCAGACCTTCTTTCTAAAGAGCATATAATCAAATACTTATAAAATACTGTATATCGAAAGCCATTTTCTAATCGGCTCTATATCAAATACTTATCTTAAAATTGTGTCAAACTCAGGAAAAAGAATTGCCGAAGTAGCTGATCTTGCCGGCAAAGGAATGAAACCGAAACAGTTTGGCTGAAGCCGGATGATAGTAAATGCATTGGCAACACCTGGCAGGGCGACAGCACTCAAAAAACTGCTGCCTACCCTGCTTTTAGTAAGCCTTTTAATTCACATTAGCCGGATCCACCCTTGTTGGCGTGTCTTCTCCTGAGATCATCCCGGTGGCGGCTGCAGCAATGGCCTTGATGGTATTAGTCATGTGTGCCAGGTCCAGCGTGCTTACTTCATCCGATGCCTTGTGGTAGTCTTTGTCAACATCTATGGGCGTGGTGCTGATAGAGTGAGCAGGCACGCCTAACCTTGCTAACGTGGCGTTATCGGAACGGTAGAACAGGTTTTGGTCGGGGTAGGGGTCGGCGTAGAACTCATATTCGGTGCCTTTCACGGCCTTTTGGAGCAGCTCACCAAAGCTGGATTTGTCAAAGCCGGTTACCCAGGCGGTGTTGGGCCCGCTCACGGCAGGCTTGCCAATCATTTCAATATTGAACATGGCCACAATCTCGTCGGGGTTCAGTTGTCGGGAGAAGTACTTCGAACCGTAGCCTCCACCTTCCTCGGCGGTAAAGGCAGCAAACAGAATGGTGCGCTCAGGCTGCGTGCCCATGTCTTTGAAGTATTTGGCCAGAGTAATAACGGCTGTAGTACCTGAGGCATCGTCGTTGGCACCGTTGAAGATGGTGTCTCCCTTGGTACCCCTGATGCCCAGGTGATCGTAATGAGCGCTGAAAAGCACGACTTCATTGGCACGCTTGCCGCTGATTTTGCCAACCACGTTCGACAGGCTTTCTGTTTTAACGTCGTTTTCTACGCTTACGCTTAACGAGCTTACGTCGGTAATACTTGTAAGGATCAGCACAAAAGCCTTTTTATCCAATGCCATCACGTGGTTACCTCCCGACAATGAGCCACGGTACCTTTCGAACATGACCTGATGAGAAGGATCAGCCAGAATCAGCGCTTTCCCTTTCATGCCTCTGGCCTGAGAAATAGCTCCCCGCAGGTTGCCGTCAGCGTTCACCACGATCACTTCTACCTCGTCAATGCTTGAGATTTCCAGTTTTTCGTTGTTCACCGAAACGGCAGCGTACTCTTCAGCCACAGGTTGCCCGTTGAGCGTCACCGATACACTTTTGGGGGTAATGGTGTACATGTCGAACTTTTGCTCATAGCTGGTAAGTCCGTCTACATATTCCAGCCCGGCGGCCTTAAATTCTCCCTGAATAAACTCCGACGCCTTTTCGATGCCCGGGCTGAACATCCTACGGCCTTCCATGTCATCGGCAGCCAGCGTGGTAATGATACGGGTCACATCGGCTTCCTTGATTTCGGCAGCCGGCTGGCAACTGATGACCAGTGAGGTGAACAATAACAACAAAGAGGGGAGGATTGAGGTCTTTTTCATATTAGGCTAAGTCAAAGATTTTAATGGAGTCGGAAAGTTACTATTAATTTTTCGACTTGGTCAACAGGCCGGGATGCCTTTGTATCACCAAAGGTGAATAGCCAGTCGTACAATGGCGGACGCCAAAGCAGGGTGGCCACAAGCGGGACGCTTGCGGCAGAAGAGAGCAAACCCCACTGCAACTTTTACATGCTGAGGCGTGATGTGGGAGCAATTCAAAAGAGAGGGCTTTGTACAACCCAGGCAGAACCAAGTTAATTATTGATATATTGGGAGGTGTTTGATTCGCAAATAGCATTCATTATCATCTACTTAAGTCCCCCACCTATACACTATGCAACGAAGAAGTTTTATTAAGAAGTCCTCGTTAACAACTCTAAGTATTGCCGCTTTTGGCGCTATTCAGTGGAATTTTAAACGAGTTTTACGTGGTGACATGCTGAATGTTAACGCACAGCGGATTGAAGACAGGATTGCGGGGATGGCCAAATTTGGGAGGAACGACAATGGCCACGGCTATAGGATGGCGTTTACCCAGGGAGATGTGGAAGGACATGCGTGGTTCGTTGATCTGATGAAGAAGGCGGGGCTCGAAACAACCATCGACCAGGCTGGGAATATCATTGGCAAACGAAAAGGGAAGAAGCCTTCGCTTAAACCCATCGCCTTTGGCTCGCACATCGACATGGTGCCTGACGGTGGTAACTACGATGGTACGCTGGGTTCGCTGGCAGCACTGGAGGTTATCGAAGTCCTTAATGAAAATAAAGTAGTCACAGACCATCCCCTTGAAGTGATTATTTTCGCTGATGAAGAGGGGAGCATGATTGGCAGCAAAGCTTTGTCAAGCGAGATTACATCGGAAATACTAAAGCAGAAAAGCCATGCGGGACTCACCATTTCTGAGGGAGTTAAAGCGCTTGGAGGCGACCCTGATGCTATGCAAAACGCCCGCCGCAAGAGAGGCGACATACATGCTTTTTTAGAATTGCATATTGAGCAAGGAGGGGTTTTGGAGAAGGAGGGGCTGCAAATTGGTATTGTGGAAGGGATAGTGGGCATAGAGCATTGGGAGGTGACAGTGGAGGGTTTTGCTAATCACGCAGGCACCACACCCATGAGTTTGCGCCAGGACGCTCTGCTTTCAGCTTCAAAATTGATTATTGCTGTGAATGAGGTGATCAGGGGGACAGAAGGAAGCCAGGTAGGCACCATCGGAAAGATTAATGCCTATCCAGGCGCATACAACGTCATTCCCGGCAAGGTGACCCTGGGGCTTGAGATGCGTGATTTGTCGTCCGAAAAAATTGAACGGCTTTTCGCTGAAATAGAAAAACGAGCAACAGCTATCGCTGACGAGACGAGTACGAAAATCAGTTTTGTCAGACAGCCGAGTGTGGCAATGCCAGCCCTTACTGACAAAGGACTTCAGCAGATTATCCATGCTTCTTCTAAGGCGTTGGGGTTGAGTACCAAATTCATGCCCAGCGGTGCAGGCCACGATTCACAAAACATGGCGATGATTGCTCCCGTGGCAATGATTTTTGTTCCCAGCATAGGTGGCATCAGTCATTCGTTCAAGGAGTTCACCAAAACGGAGGACATGGCCAACGGAGCTAACGTGCTTTTGCAAACAATTTTGACTGTGGATAAGGCATAGGACCAGAAACGGACTGCCGACTCTAAGACTGGTTGAAGGTGCTTTGAACCGAACAACGGTAGTTTACAAGCGCCAAACTTCCCTCGCTCATGCACCTATTTCGCCGCTGGGTCATATTTTATTTAGGGCGTACTGTTAAATTGGCATAACCCTCTATTTTTGTCGTAGGTGTGTGGAAAGGTCGTGTAAGACCATCTGCTGCCTAACCCATAATTGTCCCGTTTTATGCGCCAACCTTTTGTGAGGGAGCTTGTCCTGATGTCTCTGCTCCTCTTTGCTGCCAATGTATTCGCTAAGCAGTCCGGTACCAGCGAACTTGAGAAGCTGTTTACTGAAGCAAGTAGTGTCTTGTGCCAGGATGTAGAAAAGACCGACTCACTGGCTGCCCGATTGCTCGACCAGGCTCAACAAGCAAAAGAGATCAGCTATCAGGCCAGGGCTTATAAGTTGATGGGCGACAATGCCTCCTGTCAGCAGCAGTTCCAGAAGGCTATTCAAGGGCACGGGCGAGCGGTTGCGTTGTTCGAACAAGCAGGGGATGACGAATTCACTATTCGTAGTCTTGTCAACTTGTCCAATAGTTACCTGAAGCTCAGCAAGACCGACTCGGCCCTGGCTGCTCTCATTCAGGCTGAAGTGATCAATCGGCGACTGAAGTCAGACTTTATGGCAGCGCAGATTTACCTGGTAAAAGCCAGCTATTACAGCGACTTCTCTAAAAACGACTCGGTTGTTTTTTATTCACTGAAAGCCCTGGAGTTGGCAGAGAAAATCCCTGATGAGTCGACGATTAACCGGGCTGTTATCACGCTTGGTGCCGCCTATTATCAGAACGAAGACTATCAGCTGGCCATCAGGTACTTCCGAAAGTCACGTGACCAGTTGCTTAGTCAGGCCAATCAGGCCAACCTGTCAATAGTGAACTACAACATGGCCAATAGCTACACCGCCCTCAATATGTTTGACTCGGCTTCCTATTATTACCAGCAGGCCCTTGAAAGCCCTGGGGTAGAGGGCAATAAGTTTTTGCAAGCCTACTTTTACGAAGGGCTAGCCGAAATGCAGGGACGGATGGGGTTATTCAAGGAGTCGGTTGCTAACCATTTGAAGGCTATTGAGCTGTGCAAAGAAGTAGGGGAGAAACGAAATCTTTCGGCGGCGTATGTGAACCTGTCGGAGGTCTATCTTAAGACTGGGCAGACTGCCGAGGCAATCCGCTATGCCAGGTTGGGGGCTGACGTTTCACAGGAGATTGAGTTTATTGAAAAGGAATCGGATGCCTGGTGGATGCTGAGCAATGCTTACCGGGCGTCGGGCCGCTATAAAGAGGGGTTGGAGGCACTGCACAAATTTTATAAGCTGGACAGCACCATGCTGAATCAAACCAAAGCGTTGCAGATATCGGACCTAAACATCAAATACGAAACGGAGAAGAAGGAGAACGAGATCGACCGCCTGGCACAAATGGGTGAGATCCAGACGTTGCAGCTCAGCCAGCAGCGATACCTGATCATTGGCGGGGCGATTGTGCTTCTGCTGGTGATTGCCATTTTGGTGCTTTACTTCAGACAAAAGGCGGATCGTCAGACTCAAGCATTGACCCAGCTGGAGCAGAAAGCCTTGCGAAGCCAGCTCAATCCGCACTTTATTTTCAATGCGCTGGGTGCCATCCAAAACTACATGCTGCAAAACAAACCCGAGGATGCCGCTTCGTTCATGAGCCGCTTTGCCCGGCTCATGCGTCAGATACTGGAGAATTCCCGGGAGGACTTCATTACATTGGACGAGGAAGTGGCCACACTGGAAAACTACCTGGAACTGCAGCTGCTGCGGTTCAATAACTCGTTTGAATATGAGCTAACGGTGGACGAGGCGATTGACGCAGAGGAGGTATCGATTCCACCGATGTTTGCCCAACCCTTGATAGAGAACGCACTGGAGCATGGGCTTAAAGGGAAAATAGACGGGGCCAGGGTGAAGATTACATTCCGGCAGGAGGATGGTTATGTGCTCCTGACCGTGGAAGACAACGGCAAGGGAATAGCGAGCGAAGTGAAGGCGAAAGAAGGCCATAAGTCCCTGGCCGGCGTGATTACTAATGAACGCATTGAGCTGTTCAATGCCGGGCTTAAAAGCAAAATCAGAATGATAGTGGAGGATTTGGCAGGGGGTGGAAGCTCGGGCACCAGGGTACAGTTGATGTTGCCTTATAGGGAGGGGTGATGCGTGTTGCTGAGAGTCTCCTGAAAGGGATGCTGAGTGAAAAGCAGGGGGTAGCGACTACTACTACAACGGCCACTGGTCGTGGGTATACCTGCACAAGAACCTCCCTCGCACTGATTTCAATGGAGCGCCCGTGATGGTGAAGGGCAGGCCAGTTACTGTGATGGAGTGGATGGCAGCGCAGAGTAAGTAATTGGAACTGCGTGTTTCGATTAGAGGGCATTGGTGATAAAAAAACAAAACTGGTTCAGGCGTCCCGCCTGGACCTTTTGTTTTTTTTGCGAGCAAAGGTGAGCTAGGATCCAGTGGTAAACGAAGCTGAAATGAAGGCATAAGTTTCGCAGAGCAAACTTGCGGTGGGAGGGGCTGACTGCAAGCAGCGTGGAGATATCTCCCTCGTCCCTTCGACAATGCCTACACTTTGTTTCGGTAAGGTCGGGGTGACTCGGTTCGATATGACGTTGGTCTGGCGACGGTCGATGTGCTCGTGTCTTGATTCAGGAGAAGTTTTTCTCTCAGAGTCCCTTGCAGAAGACTCTGAGAAAAAGTTCTTAATCCAAGTTCTCATTCACCACATCTAGCAAGTACTCCTTAGGGTCGCTGGCGTATTGCCAGAACATGATGCCGGCAAGGCCATTGTCGTTAACATATTCGCACTTCAGCTTCACAGAGCTTTCGTCGTCGTACACCACCAGTTGGTTGTTCTCGGCATTGAACAAGTAAGGTGACTTAGCCGCATCATCCCAGTAGCGTACGAACCCCGGCTTGGCCATCAGGCTATCTTTGATGAACGTAAAGCCGCCACCTCTCATTACCTGGTCCCTGGGGCGCAGGATGCCCAGGTTGTCTGTGCTTTTCATCGTCCAGCTGCGGCCGTAGAAGGGAACGCCCAGCACCAGCTTCTCGGCCGGAACGCCCTGTTCGATATAGGTTTTCACGGCTTTGTCAGCAGAATTTTCTTTCTCATAGTTTTCTGAAGGATAGAGGTTGCTATGGTGGCCAACTGTATCGCCGACGACATAGAAATCGTACGCCATGATGTTCACGAAGTCGATGTGTTTGGCTACTTCGCCCATGTTGGTGACTTCAAACAGCCTTGGGAAGCAGGGCAGGGCAGTGGAGACAATGTATTTCTTGCCAGTGGTAACTGCCAAAGCATCCAGCTCTTTTCTGATGGCTTCAAACATCAGCGTAAAGTTCTCCTTGTCTTCATCCCTGAATACATTGTCTTCCCCTTTCAGGCCAGGGTATTCCCAGTCGATGTCGATACCATCCAGGTTGTAGTCGGCCATGATTTTGGCACCACTCTTAGCAAACTTTTCTCTGGAGCTGGCTGTAAGCACCGCATCGGAAAAGTTTTCGCTCCACGACCAGCCGCCGATGGAGATGACGATCTTTAGTGCTGGATTGTCCTTTTTCAGGTAGTTAAGCTTACGAAAATTAACACTATCAGTCTCAAGGTTCGTAAGCCAGGCCAGGCTGTCTTTTACGTCTACAAAGGCGTAGTTGATGATGGTGAGCTTGTTGGCGTCTATATCTTTTTCATCGAGCAAACCACGGAAGCCTGGCACGTAGCCAATGATTTCTTTTTTTGAAGTGGGAGTTCCAACAGCTTCTTTGGGTGGCTCCTGGCGGCAGCTGTGAAACAGTAAGCAAAGTGCAAAGATGTAATAAAGCGACTTTTTCATAATGTGGAGACTAAAGATCATTTTGTCCTCAAGCCGGACGGGCTGTTACTTTTTCTTGACAAAAAGTAACCCGCTTCGGCGGACCGAAAAGTCATCGAAAAATTAACGCACAGGCCAAAAAACGCACACCCTGCCGCCATTTTTCACCTTCCCTCCAGAGAGGTATCTGCTGTACGTACCAGGCTTAGGAGTTTTCAATTTGGAAAACAATGACCTTTGCCTGGACTAAAAATCAGTATCGGCCTTCTTCAAATTCAATTCTTCAATCCAAATATTGCGGTAGTACACATCGTGGCCTTCTGCCTGCAGCTTAAGACCGCCGGGAACATCAGTAATGCCTTTGCCTCCATCGTTGCCACCGTCGATGCCAGAGTTGGGCCCACCCCACACTTGACTGATGACCTGGTTGGTATGGGCTTTTTTGCCGTTGAAGTAAACGGTCACCATTGGCTTTTCCGTCAGCTTGCCATCTTTGAAGCGTGCAGCACGGAAGACAATGTCGTACGAATTCCATTTCCCCAAACCATTGTAAGCGAAGTAAGGCGATTCGGATTCGTTGATGACAGCACCCAGCCCATGACTGGTGGAATCGCCATCCAGCACCTGAATTTCGTACCTGTTTTGCAGGTACACCCCGCTATTGCCGCCGGGATTGACAATCAGGAATTCCACATGGGCCCGGAAGTCACGGAACTTCTTGTTGGTGACGATATCAGCGGCGCCGTATTTTCCGCCCGCACCAGCTGGGTCGTTGCTGCTCATGACAGTTCCGCCGTCGACCGGGTCTTTCACAATCTGCCATTTAATCGGCAGCTGAGCTGCCAGCCTGGGGCCGTCCCAGTAAGTCCAGTTTTTATCCAGCATTTCACGGGAACCGTCGAAGTAGACTACGGCTTTTTTAGTGGGTTTAGCACCGACGTTTATGTTGGACTGAGCAAAAATACTGGTTGCAGAAGCAGCCAGAAAGAGAGCGGTCAGAAGGGTGTTTTTTAGCATTGTTTTATGTTTATCTATATCGATTATTTAGCACCAGCCACATTCATTTTCACACCATACACAGCATCCAGGGCAGTGATAAACAGCGTCTTTCTGTCTTTACCACCAAAGCACACATTGGCTGTCCAGCCTTTGCCGGTTGGGATGTTGCCGACTTCAGTTCCACTTTTATCGAAAATGGTTACGCCACTTCTTCCTGTGAGGTATAGATTACCCTGGCTGTCGATGGTCATGCCATCGGAGCCCATTTCAATAAACAACATGCGGTTACTAAGTGAACCGTCTTTTTGAATGTCGTAGCGATAGGTTTTGCGGTCGCCAATGTCGGCCACATACAGGTTCTTTCCATCAGAGCTGCCAACGATGCCGTTAGGTTGCTTGAGCGTTTCGTCCACCCGCTTCAATGTCTTCTTGTCCTGGCTCAGGTAGTATACATGTTGCCCGTCCTGCTGCATGGCCGGGTCTCTTGTCCAGTAGTCTCTTTTGTACAAGGGGTCAGTGAAATAAATGCCGCCTTTGGCATCGATCCACAGGTCGTTGGGGCCGTTGAGCAACTTGTTGTCGTAGTTTTCGATAAGCACCTTGTGCTGCCCATCCATGCTGAACGACCACATCTGGTTGTCCATGTCGGCACATGCTACCAGGTTGCCTTTTTTGTCAAAGTACAGGCCATTGGAGCGGCCGGAAGTAGCAGCGAAGGTACTTATTTCGCCTGAAGCGGCATCCCAGCGCAGAATGGTGTTGTTGGGCTGGTCTGTGAAGTAAACATTACCATTTTTGTCGGGTGTTGGGCCCTCGGTAAATTTGTAGCCATCGCCAAGTAGTTCGACGGTTGCACCCGGTGCCAGCAATGAACGGTCGTCTGTGATCTGGGCTTGCGCTACCCCGACGAGCAGAAACAGGCATATTGACAATAACGATGAAGTTTTTTGCATAAGGATTGTTTAAGTAGCAGTGTTGAATTTCAGCTTTTAAAATCAAAGGAAAAAGCATTAGCTAAAAAGATACATGGAAGGTCGTTTAGTGCTATTCACAAGCCTTCTTTTTGTTTAAAAAAAAGAGCTGTTTTTTGCAAAAATACAGATGCAATCATCCCTGCAAATTTAAAATAAATTTTTAAATTTGCAGGGATGATTGAGCGACTTATAGAAAAAGATTACCTTACTTCTTTGGAAGAGTTCCCAGTCACGGCCCTTATCGGCCCCAGACAGGTGGGCAAAACTACACTCGTCAAAAGTGCCTTCGTTGAAGCTGAAATGATTTATCTGGATCTTGAGAAGGATTCGGATATCAACAAGCTTCAGGATCCGGAGCTATTCTTTTCTGCTCACATCAATAAGACGATCATCCTTGATGAGATTCAGCACAAGCCGGAGCTTTTTCCATTGATCAGGGCATTGGTAGACGAAAACCGAAGACCCGGCAGATTTGTAGTGTTGGGTTCGGCTTCTCCGTCACTCCTGAAGCAAAGTTCTGAGAGTTTGGCAGGAAGGATTAATTACCTTGAAATGCCGCCGCTGAGCCTCATGGAAGTGAAGGGGGAGATTTCACTTGAAAGCTTGTGGACACATGGGGGCTTTCCCGAGCCTGCTCTGTCGGCTAAAAAGACATTTATTGAAAGGTGGTACCGAAGCTTTATCAATACCTATATTCAGCGGGATCTGCCCCTTTATGGCTTGCCTGCTGCGCCCCGTGTTACCAGGCAATTGCTTCAGATGATTGCCTCTGTGCATGGTGGAATTTTGAACTATAGCGATCTGGCCAGGTCGATAGGGCTTACAGT
Source organism: Imperialibacter sp. (assembly GCF_040222815.1). GTDB lineage: Bacteria > Bacteroidota > Bacteroidia > Cytophagales > Cyclobacteriaceae > Imperialibacter. Next base: position 10,752 of record NZ_JAVKCH010000010.1, read on the forward strand.
GCCCACTGTCAAAACGTATATGATGTTTTTAGAAAATGCGTTTTTGATTACGCTGTTACAACCCTGGTTTGCGAATGTCGGCAAAAGGATAGTGAAATCTCCCAAAGTATACATGCGTGACACGGGGGTTTTGCACTACCTGTCCAATATTTCAACCTATGACAGTCTGATGGGGCATATAATAGCCGGGCGCTCCTGGGAAGGTTTTGTAATCCATCAGGTGTCGACAGTGCTTCGTGCCGACGATGAAATGTACTTCTACCGTACACAGGATGGGGCTGAAGTTGACCTGCTGGTACGCAGAAATAGCCGCTGGCTGTTAGCCGCTGAAATCAAGCTGACGAATTCTCCCGTGTTGACCAAGGGCAGCTACCTGGCAAAAGAGGATTTGCAAGTAGAAATACTTCACGTAATTACACCCGGTGCCGACACTTACAGGATTGCCGATGGTGTGGAAGTAACTAGTTTAAAAGCAATACTGACATTTTTGGCAGACAGTTAGGGCTATTTTAAAGAAAGTCCAGGGACGAATGGGATTCGTCCAGAGACGAAAGTAGCCTCACACATCAATTCCTATTGCATTTTCCATCTACTTGTGCTATCCTGATCTGCTAACACACCCTACTATCATGGTTTTACGAATATCTACCTGCCTAACAGTTGCTTTCTTAATTGCAGGCAGCTTATGTCCACTTTTGGCCCAAAAAAAGAGCAAGTCAAAGAATGGGAACGACGTGCCAGAGAAAATAACCCTTGCCGATAAAGGACAAACCCTCTATCGGATCGTCATTCCGTCGGCAGCCACGGCTGATGAACAAAAAGCTGCCAGCGTACTGCAAGACTACCTGCTTCAAATTTCCGGGGCTGTTCTGCCTATTATCGAAGCTGACAGGAGTCGTAGTTCCCACGAGATTGTACTGGGCCAAAACGAAAGACTGGGTGAGCTGGGAATCAATGTAGATCTTAACGAACTGAAGGATGATGGTTTCCTTATCCGCACGGACAGTACAAGGCTGCTTATAATAGGAGGGAGCGAGAAGGGCACCTTGTATGGTGTGTATACTTTTCTGGAGAAGTACCTGGGGTGCAGAATGTATTCACCGAAGGTGAAGGTGGTGCCAAAGCAGGCGACAATTGTGCTGGACAAAATTGATGATAAGCAAGTGCCGGTGATTGGCTTCCGGGATACCCACTATCGGGTTACCTGGGATGCTGAGTACATTGACTGGCACAAGCTGGATCACAATGCTAAGGGCGGCAGGCCTGACTGGGGCATGTGGGTGCACACCTTCAACGAGCTGGTGCCGCCAGATGTATACTATGAGGAACATCCGGAGTATTTTGCGATGGTCGGCGGAAAACGATTGCCCACCCAACTTTGTCTGACCAACCACGATGTGCTGGACATTACCATCCAGAACCTTCGTCGGAAAATTGCAGAAAACCCCGATGCCAAATACTGGTCGGTCAGCCAAAACGACAACCGGAATTTCTGCACCTGCGACAATTGCAAAGCCATCGATGACAGGGAAGGCTCTCCTTCAGGCTCTATCATTCAATTTGTGAATCAGGTGGCAGATCAGTTTCCTGAAAAAATGATTTCTACCCTGGCCTACGAATACGGCCGGTCCGCTCCCAAAACTTTGATTCCGAGAGACAACGTCAATATTATGCTGTGCAGCATTGAGGCATTCAGAGATAAGCCCATTGAAACGGATACGACCAGCGCCGATTTTGTGAAAGATGTGCAGGACTGGGGCAAGATCGCTAAAGACATTATCGTGTGGGATTATGTGATCCAGTTCAATCACCTGATCAGCCCTTTCCCTAATCTTCATACGTTGCAGCCTAATATTCAGTTTTTCGCCAAAAATGGGGTAAATGCCCTCTTTGAGCAGGGCAATCGGGAAGTGGGGGGCGAATTCGCTGCTTTGAGGGCTTACCTCATCTCAAAACTCATGTGGAATCCTGATGAAGATGTGGATGCTCTCATGGACGATTTTCTTCAAGGGTATTATGGAGCGGCTGCGAAGCATATACAGCAATACATCGATGAAATGACGCAAGCACAGGCTGCTTCCAGCCAACCGCTCAGGATTTTTGGTTCACCCAACGAAGCGGCTACAAGTTACCTTTCACCCGAATTGATGGAGCGGTACGAGGAATTGTTTAATGCGGCTGAGCTGGCTGTTGCCGATTCAGCCCAGCTGCTTGAGCAGGTAAGAATAGCCAGACTTCCCCTTGAGTATGCATGGATGGAGCAGGCGAAAAAGAAATACAGTGGAGAAGGAGGCGTGTTTCAGAAGTTTGGAAATCGCTGGGAGGCAAGCACTAAGTTCCGGTCAAAAGTCGACGACTTTACTGACCTCTGCATCAGGGAAGGAGTGACCCAGGTAAAAGAATGGAGTACCTCGCCCGACGAATACAGAACAGCCAACTATCGCCTGTTGGCTCAGGGCATGAATGAGCATTTGGCCTACGGTAAAAAGGCGACATTTATTAGCCCGCCCAATGACCACATTGCCGGGGAACATGCCACTATGCTTACAGATGGCATTCGGGGTAGCCAGGACTACACCTACAACTGGTTTAGCTTTTCGGGACAAGATTTGGAAGTGGTGATCGATCTGGAGGAACTTCAACCCGTGCGCCGGATTGAGTCGGCCTATTTTCAATATGGCTTCTGGCTGAGGCTTTTTCCAAAAAAGGTGGACTACTTTATCTCCGCCGATGGCGAAAACTATTCTCTGGTAGGAAGTGTGAACAACACCCTGCCCATCGATCAATACGGAGGACAGCAGCGTGACTTCATTGCAGAGTTTGCCCCACAAAACGCCAGGTATGTAAAAGTAAAGGCTTATTCAATAGGCAACACACCCGGCTGGCACCCGGGAGCAGGAAGACCGGCCAACATGTTGATTGATGAGATTGTGGTGAAATAGGAGCGTTTGGCACTCCCGGAAGTGCTGGTGATGGTTCCGTCGTTTTAGGGCAGTTGCCGGAAAAGCTATTTATTCCAATAAATCTTCAGATTGTTGCTGGCTCTTCCGGCTGCTACGATGTCCAGCTTGCCGTCGCTGTTCAAATCCATGACTTGCAAATCTTCGCAAGCCATGCCATTGTCTTCAACCCACTGCGACTCCCACTTGCCCCCGGTTACTTGCTGATAGAGCTTGATACCTACCTTTCCCTCGGCATTGGGCGTTCTCCATCCGGCAACGATCTGCTCATTGCCAATTCCAAGAAAATCGGCCACTGCCAGGGCGTGGCCTTCTTTCAATTGGTCGTCCAGCACTACCCTTGTCCTTTCATTTCCCAGGTATGCCACCACCGCATTTCCATGCATTGGCTCAATCGTGGCGAGGAGGCTACTACCGACCCGTATTTCTCCGGCTCCGTACTCCATTCCCGCTATCTTTTTGGCTGCCCCGGAGGAACTCTTACCTGCGAAATTTTGAATGACCCTCACACCCTCCTTGCCACCAAAATACAAGCTGCCACTCTTAGGCCCTGAAGCTACCACATCCAGGTTGTGGGTCAGGTGCATGTTGTTGTCCAAAACCACGCTGTTCCAGGCATCTTCAACGTTCTTTGGGTATTCGTAGGCGATGATTTTCACCCCGTCTCCTTCACCTCCTTTGTTGTTTCTCCCGTGCAGTGGCACAACTATGAGGTGAAATTTACCGTTTGTTGCCTTCGCCCAGCGCATCCGGTGAATGGTAGGCTCGTGTGGAAGCTCGACGGCCTTCCACCGCTGAGTTCGATCTTCGGGAGCAATCAGGTAGTGAATGGAGCCCGATTGCTCTGCATTGCTGGTTTCGCCGGGGTTCCACTGGGCGCCAACGGCTACTTCTACTTTGCCATCTCCGGTGATGTCCATTGCCGCAATGCACACATTGTCCCGCTCGGTGAGGTTGTCGATCATAACAAACTTTTTCCAGTCGCCATTTCGGTACCACACGAATTGCTTTTTGTCGGCCAGGAGAATATCGGGCTTGCCGTCGCCATCAACGTCGCCCAGGGCGATGCCGTAGCCAATCGCCACCTGGTCATCAATTAACTGTGCCTCGAATGGGAGCTTGGGAGGTGTGGTAAGCACCAGGATGATGAGACTGAGGAAGTAAATCATAGCGTATCTTCTTTACATGGAAAAAGCAACAACCCGGCTGCTGAGCTCCGGGTTGTGGGCTATTTGCAAATGAAAATACAAATTTCTTATCGAAATACAGAGCAAACAGGCAACTACCGGTACACCAGTCTGATCCTCCCGTCGGAGGTGCTCAGGTTCACGTCTACGCCGCCACCGTTGGTCTTGCCATCGATGACCTCTTTTGTTGACCGTCCTGAGAAGTTGACAAGTGGCACGTCGACGGATTCTCCTTTTACATAGAGGTTCATGCCCAGATTGTCGGGCACAGAAATTTCTATGTTCCCGTCGGAAGTTTTAGCCCTTAAAGAGCCCCTTAGCTCAATGATATTGCCTTTGATGCTGCCGTCCGATGCTATGGCCTCCATTCCGCCGGCCAGGTCTTCGAAATAGATGTCACCGTCAGAAGTTTGGGCGGTGTGTGTTTTCCCTTTGGCGTTGTAAATCTCAATGTCGCCATCGCTGGTGTGAGCCCTGGCTGTGCCGTTGATATTTGTCAGCCTGATGTCGCCGTCACTTGTCGTAGACTCTACGTCTCCAATTACATTGTTGAAGTCGATGTTGCCATCGCTGGTGCGGCTGTATACACTCCCTTTGATTTTCTCACCTCTGATATTGCCATCCGACGTTACGCCGGATACGTCTCCGGTAATTTCTGCAATGACGATGTTGCCATCGCTGGTCTTTAGCTTCTGGCTGGCGGTCATGCCTTTGATCGTCACATTACCATCTGACGACCTCAGGTCACCGGCAGTTTCTTTGGGAGCATACACCCTAAAGTCCACATTGATGCGGTCTCTCCAGTCAATATTCCACGAATTATTGGGATATTTCACTGTAATATCAACGCTGCTGCCGGTTTTGATAATGGTGAGTGTCAACTCTTCTTCCAGCTGAGTTCTTGAGATGTCAAGCATGCGGCCGTTTTGTTTTACCACAAAAAACACCTCTATCTCGCTGCCATTACCGGGCAGCACGTCAATGTTGCCGTCGGAAGACGATATGCTGAGCTGGGCCGGGGTTGAAACACTGTAGGTCTCTTTGAATGAGTAGTCAAAATCCTGGGACGTGGCTGCTGAGGCCATTGCCAGGACAGATAAAAGTAGCAGAGCAAATGATTTCATTTTATTTGAGTTTTGTTAGAAAAGCATGGTAATGAACCACACCTGGCTAAGACGCTCGCCGTTGCCCGTGTGGTTACACTTAATAAAGATGCTTTTCAGATCGAAAGGTTGCGTTACCTTCTTTTTTTATTTCTTACTCGTACCGCAGGCAATCGGCGGGGTTCACCCGGGCAGCTCTTAATGTTTGCATGCCTACTGTGATCCATGCTATTAGAAGCGCAACTGCTCCCGCTCCTGCAAAATACCAAACTGTCAGATTGATAGAATATGCGAAGTCCTGCAGCCAGGTGCTTGTAAGATAATAGCTGATGGGCAGGGCAATAAGGATGGCGGCGCCCACCATTTTTGTGAAGTCCGATGTAAGCAGCCATACAATGCTCCAAACTGAAGAGCCGAGAATCTTGCGAACACCAATCTCTTTAAGGCGACGCTCTGCGGTGAAGGAGGCAAGACCAAACAAGCCAAGGCAGGAGATAAGAACCGCAAACCCTGCAAAATACTTCGACAGGCTGCTGACTCTTTGCTCGGCCACGTACTGTGCCTGGTAGTCCTGATCGAGAAAGCTATATTCGAACGAATAGCCAGGGTTGAACTCCCCGTAAAGGTCTTCCAGCCTTGCGAGCGTCTCCTTTTCTTTGCCGGCCTCAATTTTCACCATCACTTTCATCGTTTGGGATGGGTCGAACCTGATGATGAGCGGGTTTACTTTTTGATGTAACGACTGGAAGTGAAAGTCTTTAGCGATACCTGCGATTTTCATGTCCTTGCCCCAAAACTTGACAGGCTTCCCTACTGCATCATCAAGCCCCATTGCTCTGATGGCAGCTTCGTTGAAAATAAGGTTTTCCTCATTGGCACCGAAATCTTTCGAGAAAGAGCGGCCTTCCAGGATATCAATGCCCAACGTTTCAATAAGATCGTAGTTGACCGTCACTACCTCAAACCGCACATTGTCCTCAGGGTTTTTGCCCTCCCACTCCACGCCCTGTGTCGAATTTTGGGAGCCGACCACAATAGCTTGAATGCTCGATGCGTTCACTACGCCAGGGAGGTTTTTAGCTTCCGAAAGAAAGGCATCCTGATTCTCCATCACTCGCCCCTCCTTGTCGAAGTGGATCACATTGTCCTTGCTATACCCAAGGTTTTTAGACTGCACATAATTCACCTGCTGATACACTACCACCACCGAAACGATCAAAATTACCGACATGGCAAACTGAAAGACAACAAGCCCCTTTCTTGCCCAGAGCTGACCTACCGAAGTGCTTATTCTACCGCCTTTTAGCACAAAAGCCGCATTGAATTTTGAAAGGTAAAGCGCAGGGTAGCTACCTGATAAAAGTCCGGTAGCAATTGTGATACCGAGCACCATGAGAATAAGGTTTGCATCAAATGCGAGCGACAACTGCTTTCCAGTGATGTTGTTGAATTGTGGAAGGAAAAGTAAAACGAGTAAAATGGCTACAAAAAGCGAGAAAAAGGCAAGCAGGGTAGATTCGCTCAGGTACTGGAAAACCAGAGATTTCCGATCGGCACCAATCGCTTTTTTAACACCTACTTCCTTCACTCGCCTCGAGGCTTTGGCGGTAGACAGGTTCATGAAGTTGATGCAGGCTATCAGGAGGATGAAAACGGCGATGACCGAAAAAAGGTTGACATATTCTATTCTCCCACCGGCTTGCACGCCGTTTTCGTAGGAGCCATACAAGTACCTGTCGGAGTACCTGGTGGCAAACAGTGATACGTTGGAGTTCTCAAGTTTTGATTTGATGTACCCCTCAATTTTCTGATTAAATGCATCAATGTCAGTGTCCTGCTTGAGTACCAGATAGGTGTCGGGGCCATGATTTCCCCAGTGCACGTTTCTTCCTATTGCATCGCTCATGTCCTGCCACATCTTCCACGAAAGCACCATGTCGAAGCTTTCAGTTGAGTTGCCCGGGAGGTTTTCGAAAACAGCCGAAACAGCTACCGGATATTTGAAATTGAGGAGCTGAACCTCCATGGTTTTGCCAATCACATTTTCAGTGGTTTTGAAGATTTTTTTGGCCAGGTCTTCGGAAATGGCAATCGATCCGATGTCGGCAATGGCTGTGGAGGCATCGCCGTCAATTAATGGGAAAGAGAACATTTTGAAGTAGTCTTTCTCAGCGTACTGACCGGTGGTTTTGAAATAATTATCGCCTTCCACAAGCGTGAAGTTGCCAAACCACTCGGAGGGGGTAACGCCAGCGCCCATTTCGATCTCGGGAAACTCCCTGATCATGTTTTCGGCCAGGAAGTCAGGTGTGCTGGTTTGCGTAATGATTCCGTTGGCCAGCTCGGTGTTTTCCATTACCTGATAGAGCTTGTCGTCGTTTGCATGAAATTTGTTGACGTGAAGCTCGTCGTTTACCCACATATAAATGAGCAGAGCGCAGGCCAGACCGGTTGACAGACCAACGAGATTAATAAAGAAGGAGCTTTTGTACTTTTTAAAGTTCCTGAAGGAAAGTAGTAAGTTATGCTTGAACATGGTTGTAATATTTGAGTTTGTTGACTGCGTCTTTCTTATTGCAAAAGGTCTTAGGTAGTGAAGTGTTTGGTACCAGTAATTGCGTCGGGCTTTTGATAGTGACTTCCTTTCGGCCGTCAGATAGAATTTCTCCTCCAGATCGCCGAGGACTTCTTCGGCAAGGTCGTCCCTGAGAAGCTTTAAAAGCAACTTTCCGGCAAGACGTGGAGGAGTGTTCGTTTTGTTCATGCTATTTGGACGCTTTGATTATGTATGGTGTAACATTCATCTACTCGCTTTTCAGGCTTCTACCGGGGTTCACCATCGCCGCCCGGATGGTTTGGTAGCTGACAGTTGCCAGCGTGATGATGAGTGTGCCCGCCAGCGTGACTACGAACACCCACCAGTTGAGCGTGGTATGGTACTCATAGTTATCCAGCCAGCCGGTCAGCAGGTAGTAGGCCATTGGAAAAGACACAAGAGATGATATGACCACAAGAGCCACAAAGTCCCTGGAAAGCAGTTTCCAAAGGTCGAACAATGAAGCACCCAACACTTTTCTCACACCAATTTCCTTGGTGCGTTGCTCTGCCACGAATGAGGCCAGCCCAAAAATGCCCAGGCAGCTAATAAAAATGGCCAAAGATGCGAAGGCGGTGGCCAGCTTGCCAATTCGCTGTTCGTTGCCAAATTTCCTCGCATATGCCTCGTCAACAAACTGATATTCGAACGGTTGAGATGGGTTGAATGTAGTGAAGACGGCTTCAATAGTTGCCATGGCATCGCTGCCACTCACAGTGGGATTGAGCTTGGCGATCACATAGTTGCCGGGGTCATTGTTAACATAGTAGACAGTAGGTGCCACGGGTTCATATGGAGAGCTGGCAATGACGTCTTTGACAACTCCCACCACCTTTAGCGGATCGCCAAACCATTTCACAGTTTCTCCCACCGGACTTGGCAGACCCATAAATGCAACAGCCGCCTCATTTAAAATCACCGCCGAGCTGTCCGATCCAAAATCTTTTGAGAAGTCCCGTCCCTGTGTTACCTCCCAACCAATGGTTTGGCCAAAGTCGAAGGAAACACCTACCGTAGGGAAATCGACCGAAAGAGCGGGATCTTTACCAGGCCAGTCGAAGCCGCTGGTGGTTGACCAGGTGCTCGTCATCGGGCTCTCCGATTCAGCCATTTCTACAATGGCACCCTTGTTTGTCAGCTCTGTTTTGACTGCATCAAAATGCTTATGAATATCGTCGGTCAGGAGGGGTATGGCCACCAGGCGGTTTGAATCGTACCCCAGCGGCCTGTTTCTCGCAAATTCGATCTGCTTAAACACGACCAGTGTGCCCACGATCAAAATAAAGGAGATAGAGAATTGAATGACTACCAGTACTTTGCGTGGAACAGTTGCCATGCGACCTGCCTTATACGTGCCTTTGAGTGCCCTCACCGATTGTATCGACGAGAGGTAGAGCGCAGGATAGCTGCCTGCAATCAGGCCTGTGAACAAGGTGAAGCCAATGCCAATCATCCAGAAAACGGGGTTGTTCCAAAGGATTACTATCTGCTTGTCTGCCACTTCGTTGAAAAATGACAACGACAATTGAACGATGATGACAGAAAGAAGAAAAGACAGACAGGTGACTAAAACTGACTCGGTGAAGAACTGTGCTATCAGGTGGCTTCGGTGGGAGCCAATTGCTTTACGAATGCCAATCTCTCTCGCCCTTTTTTCGGACCTGGCGGTGCTCAGGTTCATGAAGTTGATGCAGGCCATCAGCAGAACGAAGCTTCCGATGATGCCAAACAGCCATACGTACTTGATCCTGCCGCCCACGTTCACTCCGTTTTCAAAGTCAGAGTACAAGTGCCAGTTGCTCATGGGGTCAAGAAAGAGTGCTGGTTGTTTTTTGGCCAATTCGGAATTCACCTTTTTGAGCTTCGCATCTTTTATCTTGGCCGAAATGGCATTTAGGTTTGCATTTTCCGGCAACTCCACGAACACCTGAAAGGCGTTGGGGCGCCAGGGATCATTCATCGTTCTGATCCATTCGGTGGCGTCGTAGTACAGCTGCCATGGCGCAAAGAAGGAAACGTTTTTGAAGGTGGAGTTGCCCGGCAGGTCTTCGTACACGCCAGTGACGAACACATTCATCCGGTTGTCGAGCTGAAGCTGCTGTCCAACCGGGTCGTTATCTCCAAAATAAGCTTTTGCCAGTGATTGTGAAAGCAGGATGGAAGCGGGCTCCTGCAAGCTGTTCCGGTTGCCGACAATCATTTTTAGAGTCAGCACCTCGGGTAGGTTCGGTTCAACGAACAGCCCAGTCTTGGTGAGCTTTTTGTCACCTGCTGCGATGATCATTTCCCATTGGCCGGAAGCGAGGATCACTTCTTTAAAATCACTTCCATAGCTGCTTCTGAGCTCTTCAGCTAGCGGATAGGGAGCTGTTCTCCAGGTCTGAATTTCTCCGTTGTTGGATACGTTTTGTATTACCTGGGCCACATGGTCGTAGTTTTTGTGGTATTTGTTGTACGACAACTCGTCCCAGATCCACAGGCCAATGAGGATGGCCACTGCTATGCCGCCTGAAAGGCCAGCGGTATTGATAAACGAATGCAGTTTGTTTTTCCGCAGGTGGCGTCCAGCGGTTTTGATGTAATTAATGTACATGTCGATGTTATTTGAGTTTGTTGACTTTAGTCCCTTGATTGCAAATGGCCGCAGGTAATTTATTGCCTGGTACCAGTAGTTGAGCTTCGCCCGGAGCTCCGACTTTCTTTCCGCCGTCGCATAGAACTTTTCCTCCAGGTCGCCCAGCACTTCCTCGGCGAGGTCGTCTCTTACCACTCGAAGGAGGAGCTTTTCAGCCAGACGGGGTGGGCAAGATTTTGCTGAACGTGGCATTATTCTGACCGTAATTTTTCAACAGGATTCACAAGTGCGGCCCTTAGCGCTTCGAAGCTAATGGTTGCCAGCGCAATGATTATAGCGGTGAAACCCGCTCCGGCAAACAGGTACCATGATAAATCTACCCGATTCTTGACATCACCCAGGAACTCATCCATTAGAAGCCACCCAATGGGAATGGCCAGCAGCACAGCAGCTATTACCAGCTTCATAAAGTCAAGCGCCAGCAGTGTAAAAATGCCGGATACGCTAGCACCAAGAATTTTGCGAATGCTCACCTCTTTGCTGCGTCGTTCAGCCATGAAAGCCGACAGAGCAAACAAACCAAGGCAGGCAATAACGATAGACAGCAGGGCGAATATCATGAAGAGCGTTCGGGCACGGGTGAGGCTGTCGTACATTTCCTCGAAACGTTGATCCAGAAAAGTATACCTGAACGATTGATTGGGTACGAAACCTTCCCAAACGGTATTGAGTGCCTGAAGCGTCCGGTTCATCTCGGAAGGTTGCACACTTACCGAAAGCACGCCATTGCCTGCACCGTATACCATTGCAAGTGGGTCAACTGTTCCTAGCACCGATTCGAAATAGAAGTCTTTGACCACCCCGATCACCCTGTATTTCTGGTCAAACATATCGATCAGTTCAGCCCCCACTGGGTTTTCCACACCCAGCTGCTTTGCCATGTTTTCATTGACGACGATATTCTTTTGATCAGAAGCAATGCCGGAGAAAAATTCACCTTCAACCAGGGTCATTCCGAATGTGGAGATATAGTCTTCGTCCACTGTCCACCTGGCCGCCTCGAAACCGTCGTCTATCAGCCTTTCTTCAGCCAGCCAGTAGGTTCGGTTGTGTATTGCACTTCCAGCCACTGGCATGAAGTCGCTTAGCGTTGCAGACTTCACATCAGGAAGATTGATCAACTCCTGCTTGAAAGAGGCTTTTTTTGCGGAGTCAAGAGTGTTAAGCCCCTGTATATTGATGACCTGATCTTTGTTATAGCCCAGCGACTTGTTCATGATCAGCCGAAACTGTTGCTGGGTAACGATAGCGCCAATAATAAGCACCACGGTAACTGCAAACTGAAATACCACCATGCCGCTTCTCATAAATGATCCTTTCTCTCCGGTGGTCATGGTGCCTCTTAGCACAGCAACCGGGCTGAATTTGGAGAGGTAAAGGGCAGGGTAAAGTCCGGAAAGCAAACCGACAATCAGGGCCACGGCTGCAAGTGAAGGCAAAAACCACCAGGAAAGCCACGGCATAGACAGCGACTTGCCCGCAAGGGTGTTAAAGAAGGGTAGGGCCAGAGTAGCGACAACGAGGGCAGCGAGAATCGCCAGTGTGCAGAATACAACCGACTCCGACAGGTACTGAGCAATCAGGTTGGATCGAACCGAACCGACTACCTTTCTGAGCCCGACCTCTTTGGCTCGCTGCACAGACCTGGCAGTGGAGAGGTTGACAAAATTGACGCAGGCCAGTAGCAGAATGATACCTGCTATGATGCCAAAAATCCATACAAGGTCGTAATTGCCGTGGGCAATGTCGTCGCTCACCTCTGCTGTATTCAGGTAAACATCGGCAACTGGTTGCAGATAGTAACCATGGTGTTTTTCCATCTCCTCCAGCCCTGTTTTGCCGGCCGTTTTTAGCTGATCCATCACGTAGGTGTTCCTTACATCCAAAAGTTTTTGTTCGACAGCCAGTTTGCTGGATCCAGCATTCAGGCTGGTGTAAAATACGTAGTTGGTGCAGCACCAGCCGCTTGTGCCAGGACCGGCCTTTCTTCCAAAAAGAGTGAGGATGAAATTTGCCTGCAGATGTGAATTGGCGGGAACATCTTTCATTACGCCGCCAACGGTATAGGTAGTTTCAGGGTCATCGTTGAGTACCAGCTGCTTGCCCACCGGATTTTCGTTGGGGAAATACTTATCAGCCATGGTTCGGGAGATGACCAGGGAGTTGGGCTCATCAAGTGCACGCTCCTTTGAGCCAAATACCATGTCTACTTCAAGGATCCTGAGCAACTCCGGGTCGGCGTAGATAAACCCCTCTTCGTCAATGTTGAACTGTGAGTCAGCGGTTCTTACCAGATTGGATCCGGCGTTGCCCCAGCTCCACTGCACAGTGCGTGCTACGTGTTTCACTTCCGGTACGTTTTCCTCTATTACCGTCTTCAAAGGCCCCTGTAGGTTTGTCCACCGGCCCACCTCACCGCCCTCTGTCCACTGATTCGTCAGCCGATAAATCGAATCTTGGTTTTTGTAAAACGAATCGTAGCTGAGCTCGTGCCTGATAAATAGTGCAATGAGCAGGCAGGCAGCTATTCCTATTGCGAAGCCACCGATTTTGATCGATGAAAAAACCTTGTGGCGTGAGATCGACCGCCAGGAAATTTTGATATAATGTTGTAGCATAGCCTTGTTATTTGAGTTTTTGAGTCTTGACTTTCGTATTGCAAATGGCCTCAGGTAATTAATCGTCTGGTACCAGTAATTCAGCTTCGCCCTCAATACCGATTTCTGTTCCACTGTAGCATAGAACTTTTCCTCCAGGTCGCCCAGCACTTCCTCGGAGAGGTCGTGCCGGAGAAGCTTCTTAAGTAATTTAACCGCAAGGCTTGGTGGCAGTGGCATAGCTGTTAGATACTTTTAGTGAAATCATTGTTGCCAGACTTATTCACTCCTCAGGCACTTCGCCGGGTTAATTCTCGCTGCCCGGAATGTCTGCAAGCCCACAGTGAGCCAGGCAACGAGCAGGGCTGCAAGGCCGGCGAAGACAAAATGCCACCAGGTCAGGTCAATTCCGTAGGCAAAGTTCTCGAGCCATTTTCTGGCCATTATGTAGCTTACGGGCAGGGCGATAACGGTAGCTGCCAGTACCATTTTGGTGAAGTCGGCAGTAAGCAAGTACATCACCCTTATTACACTTGAACCAAGCACTTTGCGAATACCGATCTCTTTGATGCGCTTTTCTGTCATAAAAGAGGAGAGGCCAAAAAGGCCTAGACAGGAAATAAGAATAGCTATGCCTGCAAAATAACGTGACAGTATGGCTACTCTTTCTTCAGATGCATACAGCGCCTGATAGTCCTGATCAAGAAACAGCGGAATAAACTGGTACCCTGGATTAAATGATTCGTACAAGGTTTGGATGCCCTTTATCGTTTCCGCCTCGTTTCCGCTTTTAAGTCTGGCCATCACAAAATGTGTCTTGGCAGGCTCCAGCAGAAACATCATCGGCTCTACAGTTTTGTGAAGAGAAAGCATGTTAAAGTCCTTTACTACGCCGATGATTTTTTTATCGCCCGTATAGTGAGTAATGGTTTGGCTAATAGGATTTTCGATACCCATGGCGGCGATAGCGGTTTCATTAAAGATGACTCCTGTGGAGTCTGCTCCAAACTTTTCTGAAAAAGCGTGGCCCTCTACCATTTCAATGCCCAGCATTTCTATTGTACCAAAGCCTACATTGGTCTCCCAAAACTGTAGCTGGTCTTCCGGGGTTTTACCCGGCCAGTCTACTCCGCCGGTTGAGTTGGCACCTCCAAGCATAAAGCCTGAAACTGCTGCTCCGGTCACTCCAGGAAGGGTTTTAAGCTCATTTACGAAGGCTTCGGAGTTTTCGATGAACTTGCCCTCCCTTTCAAAGTAGATAATGTTTTCACGGTTGAAGCCCAGGTTTTTGTCTTTCACGAACTCCATTTGCTGGTATACCACCACCACCGCTACAATCAAAATAATCGATAGGCTGAACTGCACGACTACCAGAGCTTTTCGGCTCCACACCTCTCCAGTCTTTCTGGACAACTTGCCTTTTAGCACCTCGACAGACTTCAAACCCGAAAGGTACAAAGCAGGGTAGCTGCCCGCCAGTAAACCTACCATCACCACCAGACCGATAGCAGCTACGATCAGCTGCCCATCTGGTTTTAGCATCAAATCTTTCTGAGAGATAGAATTGAATTGTGGCAGAAACAACCACACCAGACTGAATGCCACCATCATGGAAAGAAATATCAGGAAAAATGACTCAGTAAAGTATTGACCCATCAGCGACTGTCGGGACGCACCTAATGATTTTTTCACGCCTATCTCTTTGAGGCGATGGGAAGCTTTGGCTGTCGACAGATTGATGAAATTAATGCAAGCGATAAGCAAAACGAAGAGTGCCACCATCGAGAAAAGATGCACGTATTCTATCCGGCCGCCCGCCTGAACGCCGTTTTCGTACTCGCTGTAGAGATATTTGTCGTCATACTTGGCCAAAAAAAGGGAAACACGATCACCTTCCAGCTTTTCTTTGAGGATCGCATCTATTTTGGCAGCCACCTCATCCTGCTCCGTCCCGGACGCCAGCACCAGGGCAATGCGACCGTAGTAGTTATTCCATTGTTTATAGCTCACCAGATCGTCGTGAAAATAATTCCATGACATGATGAAGTCGAATTTTTCAGAAGAGCTTGAAGGGATGTCCTCTAATATGCCTGCAACCTGAACGGTTTTTGCATTGCCCCAGGAATGCCAAACGATTTGCCGACCGATTGCGTCGGTTGTTTTGAATACCCGCTGTGCCAGGGAGCGACTGATGAGGATACCAGATTTGTCCGCCAGGGCTGTTTTTCCATTTCCTTCAGCCAGCTGGTAACTGAAAACATCAAAGAAGTCCTGGCTTGCAAACCTTCCGTCCGCTTTGAAATAAACGTCGCCGACAGACAGGGTGTATTCATGTGGGTCGGTAAAGGCAGTAGTACTCTCTGCTTCGGGTATTGTTGCTTGAATTTCCTCCAGCAGCAGCCCTGGCACACCTTTCCAGGTAGATACCCCGCTGGCGTCGGTGTGGTTAGACATGATCTGGTACAGCCGGTCTCCTTTTTTGTGAAAGTGGTCGGTGGATACTTCGTCTGTTACCCACAGATAGATAAAGAGAACGCAAGTGAGACCTGTAGACAGCCCGGCAAGGTTGATCAGAAACTGACTTTTGTGTTTCTGGAAGTTTCTAAAAGTGAGAGTGAGATTGTGTTGGAACATGGCCGTATAATTTGAGTTTTTGAGTCTTGACTTTCGTAGAGCAAATGGCCGCAGGTAATTC
Organism: Imperialibacter sp.; assembly: GCF_040222815.1. GTDB lineage: Bacteria > Bacteroidota > Bacteroidia > Cytophagales > Cyclobacteriaceae > Imperialibacter. Next base: position 26,525 of record NZ_JAVKCH010000010.1, read on the forward strand.
GCCACCTGGTACCAGTAATTCAGCTTCGCCCTCCATACCGATTTCTGTTCCACTGTAGCATAGAACTTTTCCTCCAGGTCGCCCAGCACTTCCTCGGCGAGGTCGCTTCTGAGCGCTCGTTGGAGCAGCCGTTCTGCTAAATGGGGCGGTATGAGGGGTCGCTTTTTCAACCAAAGTTTAGCTTACCTGTTGCAAAGGCCGGAAACTGACTCCACAGCGAAACCCTAAAGTCTCTTGAAGTTTCAAGTGCCCTCTGACCACTGGCGGTGATGGTGTAGATGCGCTTCCTGCGCCCGCCCCGCTCGGCAGTGGCCTGGCCCATTTCTGATTCGAGAAAGCCCTTTTCCTCCAGCCGGTTAAGAGTGGAGTGCACGGCTCCGATGGAGACTTCTCGTTTCGTCTGACTTTCGAACTCTTCTGCTACTTTGAAAGAGTAGGCTTCTTCTCCCAGAATGCCCACAAGTAGTAAAAGAACTTCTTCAAATTCGCCCAATTTTGTTTCCTTCATGGTATATGATACTAGATTGTAGAGCTAATATACGAAGAGAGTTTTTATTTGTTCTACTTTTTAGTAGGAAATACTTTTTCAGACACGAAAGGCGGTGACTGAAATATCTTCATCGAGATAAATGGGCGTCGAACGGATATTTGAAAGGGCTGATCGAATATCTTGATGATACGGCATATATTTGACTACCTTATGGTGGCAACCTTTAAGTGAGCATGGAAAAGTTAGTTTGGTCAGTGATTTTTATTCTTTGTGTCTTGTTTTCTGTGAAGACGGAGGCACAAATAGCCAGCATCGATAGCCTGGAAGTTGAGTTGAAGTCGGTAAATTCGGATACAGCCCGACTGAGAGTTTACATCGACCTGATTGAGCTTTACGATAAACTTGCACCCTCCGAGAAGGCGATGCAAAGAGTGCTCGAAGGCCTGGATCTTGCCAAAAGAACTGGCAATGAATTTGCACAAGCAAAACTCCTGCAATTCCGTGGGCAAATTTATAACGAGCTTTACCGGTCTGACTACGATGGTGCACTGTCCTTTTTTGCCCAATCTCTACAGCTACATAGAAAACTCTCGAAAACTAATCCTGACAATTTTGCCCAACAACGGGAAATTGTTAGTGTACTTAACAGCACTGGCTACATTTATTGGCAGTGGGGAAAGCTCGTCACAAGCCTTTTTTATTACGATTCTACCATCCAATTAGGAAACAAAATAAGGTTGATCGATTCAACGGACTTACGAACCAACAGGCTTCTCGGTATTGCACTGAATAGCAAGGGAGCCGTGTTGTGGGGTTTGGGTAATTATAGTGAAGCCATTGAGAGCTATATAGATGCGACTGCTTATTTCGAACAGTTGGGGATGACCAAGTTCCTAAGCCTGGCGATGTCCAACATAGGGCTCATTTACGAGTCGTGGGGACAAAAAGAGGACGCTCTTTTTTATTTTAAAAGGGCCGTGACCCTCGCCAGGGAAGCAGAGGATCAGTCGGCTACCGGGTATGCACTCAACAATATGGGCAGCTTCATGCGTTCGGCGGCACAGTACGATTCTGCGCTATATTATTTTCAGTTGTCGCTGGAAGAATACGCCGAAGACAATATCGGGGGAATCTGGCTGAACTTAAATGGTTTTGGAAAGACATATGCCAAAATGAAAGCTTACGATAAAAGCCTCGATTACTTTTTCAAAGCTTTGCAATTGGCCGAGGAAACCAATTCTGATTACAGGCGTGCGCTGGCTAAGGAAAGCATCTCGGCGACCATGGCAGATAAGGGAGACTACAAGAATGCACTTCAGTATGCCAATGAAAGTAATGCCATCGCAGAAAAGTATGGATACAAGGAAATAGTAAAGGACAACTACCTCAATATATCCAGGGTGTATTCACTCCAAAATAACTATCAAAAGGCGTACGAAACCTACCAGCGATATTCCGAGGTCAAAGATTCATTGTTTTCTGATGAAAAGTTTCGGCAGATCACACTCATGAAGGAACAGTTTGAAGCGGAAAAGAAAGAAAACGAAAACGAGTTGCTCAGGAGAGATAGCCTGCTTCGGGATCAGGATTTGCAGCGAGCCCGCCTTGAGCAATATGGGTTGATTATATTGCTAGTCGCCATGTTGACCTTTGGTGGGTATTTTGTGGTGACCAACAGGAAAATCAAGGGCATCAATAAAGTGCTCACCGGAAAAAATCTGGAGATAACCCAACAAAAGGAGGAATTGGCGTTGCAGGCGGAGGCGCTCAGGAAGTCGAATGAGATAAAGAACCTTATGTTTTCCATCGTTTCTCACGATTTGCGAGCCCCTATTGTGAATCTGGGAGGCTTGGTTGAGTTAATTAGCAACGAGTCAATATCTAAAGAGGAGTTCCAAAAGCTATTACCGACTGTTGTAACCAATATTGGTAGTCTTACCAACCTCACTGACAACTTGCTCTACTGGGCAAGGAGCCAGATGGAAGGGATAAAGGCCGTGCCTCAAAGGTTTGATATCAAGGAACATTTGGGGCCGAAAATGCAGCTGTACGAAAGAGCAGCGCTTGAGAAGGGAATTATATGCATTGATAACCTGGAGCCCGCCACTATGGTATATGCTGACCCGTATATGGTTGAGTTGGTGGTTCGTAACCTGGTAAGCAATGCTATTAAATTTTGCAACGCAGGCGACACCATCACCACTTCCTCAAAAGAAGCAAATGGCTTTGTCGAAATAACTGTTCAGGACACAGGGCAGGGCATACCACCCGAATACATGGAGCGCATCTTCAACGACATTCAGTTCACAACACTTGGCACCAAAAACGAGAAAGGAGTTGGTCTTGGGCTGATGATGTGCAAGCATTTTGTGGAGGTGATTGGTGGCAGGATTTGGGTGGAAAGCATCTTCAAAAAAGGAAGCAGCTTTCATTTTACAATTCCCACTTCCTGAGATAATGCCTTCCGGGAGGAAAGTCAAAACGATAAAATTCCAGCATTGAGTTAGGCTAAATCACCAGATCAACCCTGGAGGTATTGAAGGGGACGTTATGTGCCATCTACCGGCTGTGCTATTTTTTTGCTGGTCCAAAGCATATTGTCTCACTACTTTAAAAGCATTTTCCAATTCTATTCCTTAATTTTGCACCCTCTTTTGAATTAGTAATTGCGCTTTTTCAGAATTATTATCGCAAGACAACACTTAAAGACAGAATAAAAAATGGGAAGCACGCTGTTTGATAAAATTTGGGATGCCCATGTGGTAAAGGAGATCAAGGACGGTCCGAGCGTTTTGTATATTGACAAGCACCTCATTCACGAGGTTACGAGCCCTCAGGCCTTTGGAGGCATCGAAAAGAGGGGAGTGCCAGTGTTTAGGCCGGAAAGAACAGTAGCTACGCCAGATCACAATATCCCAACGATTGATCAGCATCTGACCATCAAAGACCAGCTCTCGAAGTTTCAGGTAGACAAACTGACTGAGAACTGCGAAAGGCACGGCATTACGCTATACGGCATCAACCACCCTTTTCAGGGGATTGTGCACGTGGTGGGGCCACAAATGGGCATCACCCAGCCTGGCATGACCATCGTTTGTGGCGATAGTCACACCTCAACTCATGGTGCATTTGGTAGCATTGCTTTTGGTATAGGCACCAGCGAAGTGGAAATGGTGCTGGCTACCCAGTGCATCATGCAGCCCAAGCCAAAGAAGATGAAAATCACAGTCAATGGTGACCTGCACAAGTCGGTAACTGCCAAAGACCTTATTCTTTATATCATTTCCAAGATTTCCGCATCAGGCGGAACGGGCTATTTTGTGGAGTATGCAGGTTCAGCCTTCACCAGCCTTTCTATGGAAGGCCGGATGACCGTCTGCAACATGAGCATCGAAATGGGTGCCCGTGGTGGATTGATCGCTCCTGACGAAAAAACTTTTGAATACATAAAAGGCAGAGAGTTTGCGCCAAAAGGTGCTGACTGGGACAAGGCTGTTGCTAAATGGAAGCAGCTACGCACTGATGCCGATGCCAAATTCGATAAAGAGTTGACTTACGATGCTTCTGACATCGAGCCGATGATCACCTACGGAACCAATCCAGGTATGGGTGCCAAAATCAAGTCGCACATTCCGAAGCTGGACGAGATGCCAGCCAGCGAGAGATTGTCGTTCGAGAAATCGATGAAATACATGGGCTTCAATGCTGGCGACGAATTGCAAGGCAAGCCTATCGATTACGTATTTGTGGGTAGCTGTACCAATGGCCGCATCGAAGACCTTCGTGCTGTAGCTGAATTTGTGAAAGGCAAAAAGAAGGCTGATAACATCACTGCCTGGATTGTGCCAGGCTCTAAAATGGTGGAAAAAATGGCCATTGAGGAAGGCATAGTGGCAACACTGGAGGCTGCAGGCTTCAAAATGCGTCAACCTGGCTGTTCGGCATGTTTGGCAATGAATGACGACAAGATTCCTTCTGGAAAATACGCTGTATCTACCTCCAACAGAAACTTCGAAGGAAGACAAGGCCCGGGCTCAAGAACCTTGCTGGCCAGCCCGCTAACGGCAGCAGCAGTAGCAGTTACCGGTCACTTAGTCGACCCCAGAGAAGTAATGTAATTCACCCTAATCAGAACACTATCATGGCAAAAGATAAATTCCATACCCTAGTAAGTCGTGCGGTACCTGTCGACGTTGAAAACGTTGACACAGATCAGATTATTCCTGCCAGGTTTTTGAAGGCAACCACCCGGGAAGGATTTGGTGACAACCTGTTCCGTGACTGGCGATACGATAAAGACAATCAGCCAATTCCTGAATTTCCGTTGAACAACCCGATGTACAGTGGCAAAATCCTGGTGGGTGGCAAGAACTTCGGCTCAGGCTCCAGCCGTGAGCATGCTGCCTGGGCAATTTACGATGCCGGCTTTAGGGTAGTTGTATCAAGCTTTTTTGCCGATATTTTCAAAGGCAATGCCCTGAACACTGGCCTTCTTCCTGTAACAGTTTCTGAAGGGTTCCTGCGCAAGATTTTTGATGCGATTGAAAAAGATCCAAAAGCTGAATTTGAAACCAACCTGGTGGATCAGACTTTCACCATCCTGGCTACAGGCGAGAAAGAGAGTTTCGAGATCAACACCTACAAAAAAGAATGCATGATCAATGGTTTCGATGATATCGACTACCTGCTGAACATCAAAAATGATATTGAAGCATTCGAGTCTTCAAGGGCTTAAGCCAATTCCATGAAGGTTGAAATAATGGATACGACCCTCAGAGATGGGGAGCAGACTTCTGGTGTCTCTTTTACCGACAGTGAAAAGCTGACGATAGCGCAGCTATTGCTGGAGGAGCTGAACATCGACCGGATTGAGGTGGCGTCGGCTCGTGTATCTGAAGGAGAACTGAAGGGGGCGACGAAAATACTGAATTGGGCCAGCCAAAACGGATTTCTCGACCGGGTGGAAGTACTTGGCTTTGTCGACAAAAACATTTCCGTCGACTGGATCAAAAACTCCGGAGGAAAAGTGCTCAATCTGCTTTGCAAAGGCTCCCGCAAGCATTGCGAAGGCCAGCTCAAAAAGACGGTCGAGCAACACCTGACGGATATTGCTGAAACGGTGGACTATGCTCACGGACAAGGGCTGATTATCAATGTTTACCTCGAAGATTGGTCCAACGGAATGCGTACTTCGCCTGATTATGTAGACACCATGATCGAAGGCTTGCAGACGATGCCGATCAAAAGAATCATGCTGCCGGATACGCTTGGTATACTCAACCACAAAGAGTCATACGACTTCTGCAAGGCCATGACCACTAAATTTCCTCAGGCTCACTTCGACTTTCATGCCCACAACGACTACGACCTGAGTACGGCCAACGTGTATGCGGCACTTGAGGCTGGCATTTACGGCGTGCACACTACATTAAATGGTCTGGGCGAAAGGGCGGGCAACGTGGCGCTGTCCAGCGTGATTGGCATTGTGAAAGACCACCTTCACCTCGACATGCAGGTAGATGAAACCAAGCTTTATAAGGTTTGCAAAATTGTGGAGTCATTCTCTGGTGTTCGGATTCCCGGCAACAAGCCATTGATCGGTGAGTTTGTGTTCACTCAAACCAGCGGCATTCATGCCGATGGCGATAGCAAGGATAATTTGTACCACAACAGCCTGAGCCCGGATCGCTTCGGAAGGAGTTATTCTTATGCGCTTGGCAAAATGTCAGGCAAGGCCAACATCAAGAAGAACCTTGAAGAGCTGGGCATAGAGCTAAGCAAGGAAGACACCAAGAAGATTACTGAAAGAATCATTGAGCTAGGGGATAAAAAGGAAACCATCACTAAGGAAGACCTTCCCTTTATCATCAACGACGTGCTTCGAAGCGAGAAGATCGAGCAGCACGTCATTATCAAGAACTATTCATTGTCGGTCGCTCAGGGGCTCAAGTCCATGGCCACGCTTTCTATTCAGATAGGAGGGAAGACCTATGAAAAGACCGCCGCCGGCGATGGTCAGTACGATGCTTTCATGAATTCGCTCACTGCCATTTACGACGACTTCGGGCGAAAGCTACCCAAGCTGATCGACTATGAGGTGCAGATTCCCCCGGGTGGAGAAACTGATGCATTGGTGATCACTTCCATTACGTGGGAGAACGGAAAGAAATTCAAAACCAGGGGACTTGACCCTGACCAGACCGTGGCGGCCATTAAGGCTACCATAAAGATGTTGAACATTATTGAAAATCATAAATAAGGAGCATGCAGTATAAAATAGCCACCCTTCCCGGAGACGGAATAGGCCCGGAGATCGTAGACCAGGCCATCAAAGTATTGAAAGCCATAGGTGAAAAATACGGACATAGTTTTGACTTCCAGTTTGCCTTAACGGGTGCAGCTGCCATCGACAAAGTAGGCGAGCCTTATCCGGATGCCACGCATGAGATTTGTATGGCAGCAGATGCCGTGCTTTTCGGCGCTATTGGCGACCCTAAGTATGACAACGATCCTAAGGCCAAAGTAAGACCTGAGCAGGGCTTGCTGGGCATGAGAAAGAAGCTTGGCTTGTATGCTAACATTCGTCCTGTAGCTACCTTTCCTTCTTTGATTGACAAAAGCCCGTTGAAGAACGACCGTGTAGAAGGTGCTGACTTTGTGGTGGTGCGTGAGCTGACAGGTGGCATTTACTTCGGTCAGCCAAGAGGCAGAACTGAAGACCAGAAGACCGCTTTTGACACCTGTGTCTACTCAGTTGATGAAATCGAGAGAATATTGAAACTGGCGTTTGAGTATGCTGGTAAAAGAAATAAGAGACTGACCGTTGTCGACAAAGCCAATGTATTGGCCAGCTCCCGTTTGTGGAGAGAAGTGTCGCAGCGCATGGAGAAAGATTATCCTGAGATCACTGTCGACTATATGTTTGTTGACAATGCTGCCATGCAGCTGATCCAGTGGCCTAAGAAATTTGACGTGATGGTGACGGAAAACATGTTTGGCGACATCCTTTCCGATGAAGCCAGTGTGATCACAGGCTCCCTTGGCTTGTTGCCTTCAGCATCTGTTGGGTTGCATACGTCCGTGTTTGAGCCTATCCACGGTTCATACCCTCAGGCAGCTGGTAAGAACATTGCCAACCCTGTAGCGACCATTCTTTCAGCCGCCATGTTGCTGGAATCCTTCAACCTCTTGGATGAAGCCAAGAAGATAAAAGACGCTGTAAACGCTTCGCTTGATGCCAATTTCGTTACCGAAGACATCAGCAAGGAAGCTTCCAAGTCTACCTCTGAAGTAGGCGACTGGGTAGCTGATTGGGTGAAGAAGAATTAACGGAAACGAAACGTCATTCTGAGCGTCGACCTGCAAGGTTGTCGAAGACTGAGTAGAGAACAGAAAGCCCTGGTGGAGAGACCGGGGCTTTTTTGTTGGCGGCTCAGAAATCAATGCGTAAGTTGACATAAGTACATTTTAAGTGATAAGTAAAATACAAAAAGGAATTAAATTAATTATTTTATTATTAAAATATTTGTGGTACGTTTGTGTCATGACATCAACAAACATAGCCATGATTAAACTATCGCAAGACAAAGAAGTAAAGAGGAGATTAAGTGAGTTTGAAAATATTCACATCAGAATAAAGGATCTTAGAGATGGTCGGGACTCAAAAGCAACCAAAAACTTACGTTCTATTAAGCAAAACGCCATTTCTGAAATTTTTAACATGCCAGCACAAAATTGGAACAAGATCGAAAAGGGGAAAAAGAACGGAGGTAACAACCCTACAATTGAACACCTTATAGGAATGAGTGTGTATTGGGGTGTTTCCATTGATTATATTGTTACAGGCGAGGCGCCACTATCTAGTATACAAAATCAGAGCACAACTGCGCAAAGCAATTTAGATGATTCTCTGAAAATTAAATTTTTAGAAGAAAAACTTATAGACAAGGATGCTATTATCTCATCTCTCCAGAAAGTGGTATCTCTCCAGGAGAAAATAATAAAATAATAAATATTTATAACGTGGTTGTGGATTCCTCCAAACAAAGTTCCACTACCTCTTTCAAGTTGGTCTGCAGTTCGTCCAATGTAGCTGCTTGTGTGTGTGCTCCTGGCAGGTTAGGTACGATACCAACGTAAAGCCCGGTTTCCTTGTCTTTCTCTATTTGTGCTGTGAACTGATAGTTTATTTTCATGAGTTGATGACCTGTGGTTTTAGAGATATGGATGACAGTTTTAACCTCTGAGTTGGAAATGAGCTAGCAGTACATCATTTGAAAAAAGCACCTCAACGTGCCTAGTCTGTGATCCTTTTTAGTGCACATCAATTGTCCTTAGAAGGTAATTTGGATTTGATGTTCTTTACTATTTCTTCTCTTTCCATTAAAATCCTATTGAGCCTTTTCTCTTCATCTACACTTGCTTGTGTCTCTGTCTTAGCTAATTCATTACTGTTTGATGAGATAACATCTTCCCTTTCTTCGTAAGCTTCATTCAAAGCTCTCTCTTTTTCTATGAGATTTTTTGGTTTCGTATAGTAAATGATATAGGCTATTATGGAGGATAGAAAAATTTCAAAGCCAATACTATCATCCTCTTGCATGAGTCTAAAAAAGAGTTCGGAGAAGTATCTTACTACCACAAAAAGAGCTGCTATTGAAACAATGGAGCCAGTAATTACTACCCTTTTTGAATTGCTCCTGTGGCTTATCTGAAAGCCGACATGATAAAGCCACCTAAACAATTGGCCAATAATGATTACTAATGCTGCGAATGAAATTACCCTAATATCCATGCTCAGAAATTAAAACGTGTTGATAAAGACTTCGACTATTTCTTCCAAAAAAGCCAAGCTCAACTCGAAGCTTAATACGGCTTTTTTCGTCGGTTGGATACCTCAAAATTTCTTGTCTGCCTTAGACGTTAGCCTTATTCGTCTAGCCACTTGTTGTGCTTGTCGTTGAATGCCTTGAGCGTAACCAGCTTTGACTCATCTAAGCTATCATCGTAGGCTTCGTAAAGCTCTTTCTTCTCATCCGTGCTCAAATTGTCGAGGAGCTGACCTGCCTTCTGATTGGCCTTTGAATCCAGTAAATGATACACAATCTCGAGTAGTTCATGGTTGTCAGATTGATCAACCAAAGAATGGATATTACTCTTTAAATCAGTCGAATGGGCCATAAGCTAGCTTTCTTGTGCGACATAAAAATAACCTTATAAAACGACTTCCCAAATTCGGCTATAACTGCCAGTGCGAAGGGGAGTCAACTTTGCAGCGCCTTTGTTTCTCAACGTGATGTCTTAGTGGCCTTCCTCCATACCCACTCCGAAACTATCACAAAGCTCCACACCCCCAACACGTCGCTGAGCATATCAGCCAGTTCAAAGGTTCTGTTGGCAAATGCCAGCTGGGTAAACTCTTCGGCTATCGCAAAGCACAAGACGAGTACCCCCGCCATATTGATATCGAGTGATCGGATTTTTAATCGTCTGAATTTCAGTGCGACATTGATCAGGCCTGCAAGAAACCCAAAGAGCATAAAATGCCCCACCTTGTCGCCGAAGGGAACGCCTTCAATAATCTTCATTAAACCAAGTTTATGATTGGTATCTGCCATCACAATGATGAAGCAGATAAAGCCAAAGAAAAGGAGAGAGGGAATGTATCTCATTGCTATAGATTTATTAAATACTTGTGGATTTAAATGGTAAGATTTTAGACTTCGCTCCCTTTAGGGTAGGGGTAATCGAAGTCTAAAATCTTATTGCATGTTACTCAGTCGCAATATTCAGTTTGTACCAGTTGATATTCCTGGTGAAGTACATTGTAATCGCCAAAATGATAGTTAGCCCAATGCTACCCATCAGCAGGGCATAATCTGCTAGCTGAAGTGTGACAAACAAGAAGCCGTAGATGCCAATCAACGTAGCCACCAGCAGCATGGAAAGCTTCGGCATTTTGAACACGCTCATCGAATACAACGAAATCATGCCGACTATTGCACAGGTGGCAACGGCATAGGCAACGTTGAAATTGGTGTGTTCTGAAATCGAGATAAGCAGGATATAAAACAGGGAAAGAGCCAATCCCACAAGTGTATATTGAAAAGGGTGGATTTTTCTGCCATTCAATATCTCGACCAGGAAGAAGATAAGGAATGTAAGCACAATCGTCATGATGGCGTATTTAGCTGACCGCATCGATTTCTGGTAGTCATCCAGAGGCAAGATGAGATCCACGCCAAAGGCGGCGTTTTGAAGTTTTTCTGCTTCCCCGGTGTCAATCCACGACTGAGGAAAGTTGCGGTTGAGCTGAAGCACTTTCCAGTTGGCAGTAAAGCCGGCATCGCTCACTTGCCGGTCGTCGGGGATGAAATTGCCATTGAAGCTGGGACTGGGCCACGCCGACGTCAGCTTGATATTGGTGTTGCTGCCAAGAGGAGTGAACGACAGGTTCCGACTTCCCTGCAGCTTGAGGTCAAAACCAAAAGCCAGGTCTTTCCCAAAAGCTTCAGTAAGGTCAGGTACTGCGACGGTAAAGCCAGAATAGGCGATGTCCGAAATACGTGAGCCGGGCTCTACTTTCAGGTCACGGTTATTCCATTTGACTACCACATCGTCTTCAATACCTCTCAGGTCTGAAATACCGATGGTAAGAAATGCCTGCCCCCACCTGATGGTCTTCAGGTTATTTTCATCTGGCATTTTATCAATCACGAAGCTGCCATTAACAGCTAGCGCCGACCTGTAAACGACAATTTCGTAAATACCCCGCCTGAGCTTCTCCGGGTCAACCGTGCCATTGATATCGAGCGACTTGGGCAGGATATGCCAGTATTTCACCGTTTCTACCGTTTTGTCGTCCTTCAGGTATTCGTACACAAGCGGTATGGTGAGGATAGGGCCATTCACCAGTTGACTATCGGCCCATTTGCCGCTGACTTCTGACACAGCTTCATTGTTGAGGTATTCACGTTCGCTGATGATCGAGGTGATCATGGAAGTGGGTATCAGTAACAACAACACCAAAATGGTAATGGTGGTGAGCTTTAACATCACTGAATTCTTAATCCAGTTGTTTACTTTTTCTAGCGGAGTGGTTTCATTTTCCATGTTGAGTATATTTAAAAGTACTTTGTTTTTCAAAGTGAATAGATAAATTTTTTTACTTTAGCAATTGCTCAATAGCCTTGATGTGTCTGACAAAAGCTTCTTTTCCTTCTGCGGTGGCCATGTATTTAGTATTGGGCTTTCGTTCGATAAACTCCTTTTGTACAGAGATATAGGTGCTCGTTTCCAGCGACTTCAGGTGGGTGGCCAGATTGCCGTCTGTGACGTCGAGGAGGCTTTTGAATGAGTTGAAATCCATGGCATCGTTCACCATCAGGGCAGACATAATGCCCAGGCGGATCTTGTTTTCGAACGCCTTGTTCAGGTCTTTCAGCAGCTCTTTCACGACCCGTACTTTATGTACATGGCAATGCCATAGACAATGTGGAGCACTCCGAAGCCAATCGCCCAAAACAACAAGCCGTAGCCGATAAACTGACAAGCAAGCAAGCCGAGAATTATCTGGATCAAGCCCAGACTTCTTACTTCGGAGAGGGTGTATTTACTGGCATTCACGAGCGCAAGGCCGTAGAACAGCAAGGTGAGGGGTGCCAGCAATCCAATCAGACCTTTGAAGAGCAAAATAACGCACAGAATGCCGCCTGCCGCCAGGGGAATAAATAGATTGATCAACAAGCGCTTAGCCTGACTGTCCCATAGTTTTTGATTGTTTTTGGAAGCCTTGCGTTGTGTGAAAAACAAACCGGCGCCTACGGCGGAGAGCAGGAGGGCCACAGCGATAATCAACAACTGAGAGATGTTTTCGTTGCTCAGCAGTGCCTGCCGGTAGCCCAGGTAGTTCTGACCGCTATACACCATTTCGTAGGCAACATAAGCGCCGATGAGCCCCAGGCAGCCTGCCACTATACCCGACATGCCGCTTAGTGAGATAAACCTGGAAGAGCGATCCATGATCGACTTTATTTCATGCAGGTCGTCTAAGTATTTTTGTTTCTCCATTTAAAAGTACTTTGTGTTTCAAAGTAAATGATAGTACGGATATTTTGCAAATGTGTTTTTCAGTTCTGGTAAATTATTTTTCCAGCCAGGCTTTTAGTTGTTCGGCAACTTCAAGCCAGTTTTCAACTTTCTCTGGTTTTCGTGGCGTGCCGACATAGTATTCAAGGCTGTCGATAAACTTCCCACTTTCAAGTGATGTCACTTTCTTTCGATGGAAGCTGAAAACCTCACCTTTGTGTTTCAGGTGCACCCATCCAGTCTTTTTGGTAAGCAGGATCTCGTTGTCAAGCCCCGCTTCTTTAAGCAAGTTCATGATGTCTTTATGCTCTGTTGGGAGGAGGCGCATAGGTGAAAGTTAGATATATTTTTGTGACGCAAAGCGAGTGAGACAGCAAAACGTCTCTCTTCTCTTTGCGACATGGCGTCTTTGCGTGCTTTCAACTTCACTCTTAACATATCCTTAACCCAACTTCTACTTAACAATTGAATAACAAATCGCTATTTTCGGACGATGGGAGGAACCAAACCGGAAAGTGCCGTAGTAGAGAACAAACTTGAACCTAAGCTGGGGCCACTGATGCTCTGGGGGCTGGGAGTTGGCTATGTTATCTCGGGCATGTACTTCGGCTGGAACCTCGGTCTCGCAGAAGGCGGCACACTCGGCCTGGCCATTGCTACCTTTTTCATCATCATCATGTATGTAACCTTCACCTTTAGCTACACTGAGCTGGCCTGTGCTATTCCAAAGGCAGGAGGGGCGTTCGACTACGCAAACCGGGCACTGGGTAAGAACCTTGGCTTTCTAACCGGTATGGCTCAGAATATAGAGTTCATTTTCGCACCTCCGGCAATTGCAGCGGCCATTGGTGCCTACTTTCATATTTTCTTTCCTGCCATCGATACCCTGCTGATCGCTTTGGCAGCCTATGTTATTTTCACATCACTTAATATCGTCGGCGTGAGGGCGGCTGCTACTTTTGAACTCGTCATTACCATCCTGGCCGTAGTGGAACTGTTGATTTTTGCTGGGGTGACACTGCCTGCTTTTGAATTCAAAAACCTCCAGGCAAATTCACTCCCCAACGGTTTTCAGGGAGTTTTTGCAGCCCTGCCATTTGCTATTTGGTTTTTCCTGGCCATTGAGGGGGTGGCAAATGTGGCCGAGGAGGCCAGAAACCCGCAGCGCAGTATCTTGATCGGGTTTGGATCGGCCATTTTTACTTTGGTAGTGCTCTGCATCCTCACTTTTGTTTCGTCGGTGGGTGTGGCGGGATGGGAGGCCATCGTATTTCCCGAAGGAAGCACCACAGCGTCAGATTCGCCACTGCCGCTTGCGCTTGGGAAAATAGTTGGGAACGAGCACATCCTGTATCACCTGCTGATTACGGTTGGCCTGTTTGGCCTGGTAGCATCGTTTCATGGTATTATTCTGGCAGCCGGTCGCTCCACTTTTGAGTTTGGACGAGTAGGTTACGTGCCCAAATCCCTGGGCAGGGTGCACCCCAAAACCGGTACGCCTGCCAATGCGCTGGTGGTAAACATGGGCATTGGGATATTAGCTCTGCTTACCGGAAAAACTGGCGAAATCATTACCATTGCGTGTTTCGGTGCGTTGACACTTTACATTTTGTCGATGATCACCTTCTTTGTGCTCAGGAAAAATGAGCCCGAGTTGGAGCGCCCATTCAAAGTGCCATTTTACCCTTTGTTTCCTGCAACAGCGTTAGTGATAGCAGCGATTGCTTTTGTGGCCATCACCTGGTACAACCCAATGTTGGCGCTGGTGTATTTCGGACTGCTGATTATCGCTTATATTTGGTTTAAGCTCACCTATAAAGAATCGTGACCATGCTAGTGAAAGGAATGCTTACCCTGGATGAACTGAAAAAGAAAGTGGCCTCTGAGGAGATCGAGACGGTGATCACTGCCTTTACCGATCACTATGGTCGCATGATGGGCAAGCGCTACGACGCTGAGTTCTTTTTGGAAAGCGTAGTGAAAGGTGGCACGCATGCCTGCAACTACCTGCTCACCACCGACATGGAAATGGAGCCGGTTCCTGGCTACGACTTCGCCAATTGGGAGCTGGGTTACGGAGATTTTCATTTGGTGCCCGACATGAAAACACTGCGTGTAGCCAGTTGGCTGGAATCCACGGCCCTGGTTGTTTGCGACGTGTATTCCGACAAAACGCATGAATTGATACCAGAAGCACCCCGTTCCCTGCTTTCTGGTCAAATCAAGCAGCTAAAAGCTCAGGGCTTCGATTCCGCTGCGGCTACTGAGCTTGAATACTACCTTTTTGAAAACGACTATCGGTCGGCACATGAAGCTGGGTATAGCCAAATGACGCCTGCCGGATGGTACCTCGAAGACTACCATATCATGCAGGGCACCAGAACGGAGGAGTTTACAGCCGCTGCCCGCAAGCACCTGAAGCATTCCGGTGTGCCAGTGGAGAACTCCAAAGGAGAATGGGGACTTGGTCAGCACGAACTCAACGTTCAATATGCCGAGGGACTGGAGATGGCAGATCGCCATACTGTGTACAAGCAGTGCCTGAAAGAGCTGGCCGATGCCATGGGCATCTCAGTTACCTTCATGGCCAAGTTCCATGAGGACAGGGCTGGGAGCAGCTCTCATGTGCATATCAGTTTGTGGAAAGACGGTAAAAACCTTTTTGTGGGCGATGAAGATTTTGGGTCGGTAAAGGCGTCGAAGGAGTTTGGCCACTTTCTGGCCGGCTGGATCAAGTATGTGCCTGATGTGATGGTGTTTTATGCACCAACGATCAATTCCTATAAGCGCTTTGTAGATGGAAGCTGGGCACCAACCCGCATGGCCTGGAGCAAGGATAATCGCACGGCCGGATTTCGAATTGTAGGAGAGGGGAATAGCTTAAGAATAGAAAATAGAATTCCGGGTGCTGATTGTAACCCTTACCTGACCCTGGCGGCGTCTATAGCCAGTGGATTAAAAGGCATGAAGGAGAAGCTACAGCCAGAAAGGTGCTTCGAGGGCGATATTTATGCGGCTGCGCATTTGCCCGGGGTGCCAAGAACTTTGAAAGAGGCCGTGAGGTTGTTTAAGGGAAGCTCATTTGCCAAAGAAGCGTTTGGAGAAGAGGTGGTGAAACACTACGCCCATTTCTACGAAACCGAAGTGGCTGATCACGAAAAAGCCGTGTCGGACTGGGAGCGGAAAAGGTATTTTGAGAGGATTTGACGACAATGCTTTGGTAGTCAAACCGATAGGGTCGGAACAGGTTTGAATTTATTTGGAAATGAAATGTGTTAACTTAGTAACGATATTTTTATCATCATGATAATCGAAAGAAAGGATAACGAAATTATTTTTCGGCTGCCTGGAGATACCGACATTGATGACTTGCAGGCTGTTGTAGACTGGCTTAAGTTCAGAGAGATTTCTAGAAAGTCAAAAGCAACACAGGAGCAAATCGATGAATTGGCGAGGGAAGCTAAGAAAGGTAGATGGGAGAAGACTAAATCCATTTTGGGTTTATGAGGATAGTGGTCGATACGAACATCGTATTTAGTGCTTTACTGAATGCAGATAGTCGAATTGCCAGAATTATTCTTCAGCCAAGGTCAGGGCTCAATTTTTATTCTACTCACCATCTGCTCACTGAAATAGAATCCCACAGAGAAAAGTTGCGGCAATTAGCTGGTTACACCCAAGAACAGTATGATGATGTCTTTGCACAAATCTCTAATCGTATAAAGATCTTAGACGTTAGATTAATACCCGTAGCATTGATGAAGAATGCCTTGCACTTGACAAGGGACGTCGATGTCGATGATACCGAGTTTATTGCATTGACAGACCATATCAAAGGAAAGTTGTGGAGTGGTGACAAAGCATTGATTTCAGGGATGCAGGCAAAAGGCTGGGATAAGTTTATTTTATCAAAAGACCTTTTAGAGATTGTTTAAAGCAATAAGGGAAACGATTATAACCGAACCAAGTATAATTTATCATGAGACTAAAAGACAAAGTAGCCCTGATCACAGGGGGTAGCAGTGGCATAGGAAAAGCCAGTGCGATGCTGTTTGCAAAAGAAGGTGCCAAAGTAGTAGTGGCCGATGTGAATGAAGCAGGTGCTACCGAGACGGTAAAGGAAATCAAGGCAGCTGGCTTTGAGGCTGCATTTGTGAGGGCAGATGTGTCCAAAGCTGCCGACTGCGAAAACATGGTGAAGTTCGCTGAGAGCACTTATGGCAAGCTGAACATCCTGTTCAACAATGCCGGTATCATGGATTCCAACGACGACAATGCCGAGACCACCTCTGAAGAAACCTGGGATCTGACCATGAACATCAATGCCAAGGGGGTTTTCCTTGGTTGTAAGTATGGTATCCCGGCTTTGAAAAGAGCAGGAGGAGGCAGCATCATTAATACCGCTTCCTTTGTGGCGATACTCGGTGCGGCCACACCGCAAGTGGCCTACACGGCGAGCAAAGGAGCGGTACTTTCCCTGACGAGAGAGTTGGCAGTTATTCATGCAAGAGAAAACATTCGTGTGAATGCTTTGTGCCCTGGCCCGCTAAGGACTGACCTACTGATGAAGTTCCTGAACACAGAGGAAAAGAAACAGCGTCGCCTGGTGCATGTGCCAATGGGACGGTTTGGTGAGTCGGAAGAAATGGCTAAATCAGCATTGTTCCTCGCTTGCGACGATTCGTCTTACGTGACAGGTACAGAGTTTATGGTAGATGGTGGTATCACGGCGGCCTATGTAACTCCTCAATAAGTTTATGCAAAAGGGTTTTCAAATCATCAGCCCGGTCGACGGGTCAGTTTACGCCGAAAGGAGCTATGCTACAGCATCTGAAGTCGATGCTGTGGTGGCAAAATGCTGCTATTCGTTTCCTTCGTGGAGAAAAACATCGTTAGAAAAGCGGGCGGAAATCTGCCGCAAAGCGGTGCAGTATTTTGTCGATCATGCCGACGACTGGGGCATGGAAATTACCATGCAAATGGGCCGGCCGGTTCGCTACACACCCAACGAAATCAAAGGTGGTTTCAAAGACCGGGCAGAATACATGATCACTTCTGCTTTCGACGCCCTGAAGGACAAAGAAGTATCGCAAAAAGAGGGCTTTAAACGCTTCATTCGAAAGGAGCCACTGGGAACTGTGCTCGTGCTGGCGCCTTGGAACTATCCCTATCTTACTTCGGTAAACGTGGTCATCCCGGCCATCATGGCGGGTAACACAGTGATACTGAAACACGCTGAGCAAACAGCGTTGTGCGCTGAGCGATATGCAGAGGCATTCAAAGCCGCCGGACTCCCCGACGGGGTTTTCCAGTTTTTGCACATCAGCCATGCCCAGGTAGCCGACCTGATCCATGACCCAAGAATTGCCTATGTGGCATTCACCGGTTCGGTGGAAGGTGGTCATGCCATTCAGGAAGCGGCAGGCAATAGGTTTATTACGGCAGGGTTGGAGCTAGGAGGTAAAGACCCAGCGTATGTGCGGGAAGATGCTGACCTGGCTTTTGCAGTAGAAAACCTGGTGGACGGGGCTTTCTTCAATTCTGGACAAAGCTGTTGTGGTATTGAGCGCATTTATGTGCACCAGTCGAAATATGATGAGTTTGTTAAAGCCTTTGTAGAGCTGACAAAAACCTACAAAGTAGCTGACCCTCGTAAGTCAGATACCACACTGGGGCCAATGGTACGACCTTCCAATATGGCCAAAGCCCAGCAACAAGTGAAAGAAGCAGTAGCCAAAGGAGCCAAACTGCTAGTCAGTGCCATTGACTTTCCGGAGATGTCGGCGCCCTATTTGGCTCCACATGTTTTGGTAGACGTTAATCACACCATGGAGATCATGTCTGAGGAAAGCTTTGCGCCGATCATTGGTATCATGCCGGTGAAAGACGATAACCAAGCCATGAGGCTGATGAACGACAGTCAGTACGGACTCACCGCCTCTATATGGACGAAAGACGTAGAAAAAGCCCTTTCTATTGGCAACGAAGTGGAAACTGGCACCTGGTTCATGAATCGCTGCGATTACCTCGATCCGGAGCTGGCGTGGACTGGCGTGAAGAACTCTGGCAAGGGATATACACTTTCTTCCTTAGGATATGATGCACTTACCCGCCCCAAGTCGTTTCACCTGAGAGTATCTTAACATGAAAGTGGCCCTGCTGGTTTGTGATCATGTGGCGGCGCAGTTTGCAGAGAAGCACGGCGACTACCACTTCATGTTTGACCAACTGCTGCCTGAGCTGAAACTGGAACCATGGTTTGTCTGCGAAGGAAGTTTTCCGTCCATCGCAGACTATGATGCTTTTGTTTGCACCGGATCCAAAGCCTCAGTATACGACGACATTCCATGGATACACCAGTTAAAAGTGTTTACGAAAGAGATTTACGACAGTGGAAAAAAGTTTGTAGGCGTTTGCTTTGGTCATCAAATGATGGGAGAAGCCCTTGGCGGAAAGGTGGAAAGGGCTGAAGTGGGCTACCTGATTGGCGTTCATCAATTCGCTATCAAAGAGAAACCCACGTGGATGAGACCAGCGCCTGACAGCTACAATATCCTCATGCTTTGTCAGGACCAGGTAATGAAGCTACCCCCCAACTCAAAAGTGCTGGCCTCATCTCCTGAGTGCCCAGTAGGAATGTTCACTGTCGGCGATACTTTTTTTGGTATCCAGGGGCATCCCGAATTTAGCCTGGAATATGACCGGGAGGTCTTTGAATCGAGAGTGGAAAGGATAGGGAAGGAGAAGGTTGACAGGGCTGTCGAGAGTTTGAAAGTGGAGCCGGATAGGGAGGGGTTGAAGGGGTGGATTTTGGGATTCTTAGAGGAAGGATATGATGTACGAAAGTAATAAAAGGTTATGTTCAGTTAAGTGTGTCATTTTTTAAAAGTTGGGTTCAAGTCTTTCGGGATATGTCATAGTTAGTATACTTATCACCTTGGTCCATGATACCGGTCTGGACCATTTCTTTTGAACCTTCGAACTGACTAAAT
>NZ_JAVKCH010000012.1:0-91018 GCF_040222815.1 Imperialibacter sp.
TTTATTGAAGAGAGTGCCCCGCCCCGACTTGTCGGGACGGGGCCTGGAACAGCTTGAATGTATTTTCTCTTGGTATGTCATAAGATATTTGTTGTTGAAAGAAGTTCAACGACGTTTAAGTACTCATCAAAAGATGAGTAAGTAATCAACGAGCTTTAGGTGACTATAGCGACGGGGTCCACCTCTTCCCATTCCGAACAGAGAAGTTAAGCCTGTCTGCGCCGATGGTACTGCTGTGCAAGGTGGGAGAGTAGGTCGTTGCCTGATTTTATCAAACAACCCACAAGGTTGTCACAAGCCTCTAAGAGTAATCTTAGAGGCTTTTTTGCGTTTAAAAGGATTTAGAATCATGCGGAAAATCTGGGTGCTGATTGTACTAAGCATAGATTTTAGAGAGTCTGTATAGGAAGAAGCTGACGATTCTCACCCCTCTGAACTAACTTCTGAAGGCTTTTATCTTGGCATTGAAAGATCCAGCAGCAGCATTGATCCTTCTTTTGTTGAGGAAGTTCAGGCCGGTTTGATAGTGTTTGTAGATGCTTCTTGCTTCTTTGTTGAAAGATTTGAAGCCACCTTTCCCACTCATCTTGTTGGTTTGGCGAAAGCTTGTTTCCAGATGGATTCCGGTTAGGCTGCCGGACGGACTTTCATTCTTTTCAGGCAGAGTGCGCTGGAAGCCGTAGTTTATTCTTTTTGGGAAGCTAACAGGTCGGCAGCTTGAGGCCTGCCGTTGGGTACAAAAAAGAAGCCTCAATACAAATAGCTTTGAGGCTTCTTAATCTTTTCAGTGGGGTCTTGTTCGGCCCTATTCCTTATTCTTGGACTTTGATTTGGAAGAGCCGGAGCCTGAAATAGATTCTCTCATCTCAGTATCAGCTTTTACGTTTTGCATTTTGTAGTAGTCCATGATGCCCATGTTACCTGAGCGGAAGGCTTCTGCCATCGCTTTGGGTACTTCAGCTTCAGCTTCGATAACCTTGGCCCGGGCTTCCTGAGCTTTTGCTTTCATTTCCTGCTCAAGGGCAACGGCCATGGCTCTTCTCTCTTCCGCCTTAGCTTCAGCCACTTTCAAGTCGGCTGACGCCTGGTCAGTTTGGAGTTTGGCACCGATGTTAGCTCCAACGTCTACGTCGGCAATGTCAATGGAAAGAATTTCGAAAGCTGTTCCAGCATCAAGGCCACGGGCCAATACCAGTTTGGAGATTTTATCTGGGTTTTCTAAAACAGCTTTATGTGTAGCGGCAGAACCAATTGATGTTACAATGCCTTCCCCAACCCTCGCAAGAATGGTGTCTTCACCAGCGCCACCAACAAGTTGTTGAATATTGGCACGGACGGTAACTCTGGCTTTCGCTACAAGTTGGATGCCGTCTGCAGCTACCGCAGCTACAGAAGGTGTGTTGATTACTTTCGGATTAACCGAGATTTGAACTGCCTCAAACACATCTCTACCTGCAAGGTCAATAGCAGTTGCCTGCTTGAATGACAAGTTGATGTTAGCCTTGTCAGCTGAAATAAGTGCCCTGATTACCTGGGGCACATTACCACCAGCCAGGTAGTGCGTTTCAAGATCTGAGGTTTTCAATTGGCGTTTTTCCCCAGTGTGTTCATCCGAAATAGCGATACCCGCTTTTGTGGCTGTAATTAATGAGTTTACCACAACACTTGGAGGCACCTTTCTGATGCGCATAAAAACAAGTTCAAGTAGCCCAACCTTTACGCCGGAAAAGATTGCTGTGATCCAAAGGTTCACTGGCACGAAGTATAGGAAAATGAAGAATCCTATAATGGCGGCGAAGACTAAAAATAGAAAAGAAAGATTACCCATTATTGATTAATTTAAGATTGATTCAACGAATATTTTACTATCGACAATTTTCGAAATCTGTATTTTGGCATCGGCCGGGATATAGTCGCCACTGCTTCGAACTTCCATTATTTTCTCATCAAATAGACCGTTGCCTATAGGCTTTAGAGTTGAAATGGCTTTGCCAATATCGCCAACTTTTGCTGTTACTACAATTTCTCCGTTTACCTTCCCCTCCATGGTCGATTTGAGGGAAAACTTTTCCCAAACGCCACTCTTTAGGCTAACAACCACCACTGATATCCCCACAATCAGTGAGACAATAGAGATAATTGCGCCAATGGTGTTTCCGAAATACTCGAAGCTGAGATAGAGAGCAGCAACACCAAAGATACATCCAAGTATTCCAACGATAGTGGTTCCAGGAATAAACACCACCTCGATGACTATGAGTGCCAGCCCGAAAACCACAAGCCCGATAACAATGAACCACTCTGCCATAATTGTTTAAGTTCCTGAAATTTAGAAATTAACTTCGAGCTTACCTTGAGAAATGTTCGCTTAGTAAGCTCTGGCGAAAATTACTCTTTGCTTAGACGGCTTACCTGTTACCATGCATTTACCGGCTTCTTCTTCTCCATCAAGAGGAATACATCTAATAGTGGCTTTTGTTTCGTCCTTCACTTTTTCTTCGGTCTCGGGGGTGCCATCCCAGTGCGCTAGTACAAATCCACCCTTTTTGTCAAGCACACTTTTAAACTCCTCGTAGGATTCAACTTTCGTAATCATGCCGGCTCTGAAGTCATGTGCCTTCTTATAGATATTAGCCTGCATGTCTTCAAGTAGCTGATTTATCGTCGTCGTAAATTCCTCATTTAACGGAATGACCGACTTCTCCAGGGTGTCTCTTCTTGCTACCTCAACAGTTCCGTTTTCAAGGTCTTTGGGGCCGATAGCGATGCGAACCGGTACGCCTTTTAGCTCGTACTCAGCAAATTTCCATCCAGGCTTATGCGTATCTCGATCGTCATATTTTACGGAAATACCCGCTTTGCGAAGTTTGCTGATCATTTCCTTAGTTACCTCATTGATCTGTTCCTTCTCGTCATCTGATCGGTAAATAGGGACGATAACGACTTTGTTTGGAGCAAGATTCGGAGGAAGTACCAAGCCGTTGTCGTCGGAGTGAGCCATGATGAGAGCTCCCATTAACCTGGTGCTTACGCCCCAACTGGTACCCCAGACATACTCAAGGCCACCTTCCTTCGACTGAAACTTGACGTCGAATGCTTTGGCAAAGTTCTGCCCAAGAAAATGAGAAGTACCTGCCTGAAGCGCTTTTCCATCTTGCATGAGTGCTTCAATACAATAGGTGTCCTCAGCTCCGGCAAACCGTTCGTTTTCGGTTTTAACACCTTTAATTACCGGAAGGGCCATAAAGGTCTCGGCGAATTCAGCGTATACGTTGAGCATACGTACAGTTTCCTCAACTGCTTCTGCTTTGGTGGCATGGGCAGTGTGGCCTTCTTGCCAGAGAAATTCGGCTGTGCGAAGAAATAGCCTTGTGCGCATTTCCCAGCGAACCACATTAGCCCATTGATTAATGAGTAAAGGAAGATCTCTGTATGATTGAATCCAATTTTTGTACGTGCTCCATATAACTGTTTCGGATGTCGGCCTCACAATTAATTCTTCTTCCAACTTAGCCTCTGGGTCTACAATAATACCACCCCCGTTTTCATCGTTCTTAAGTCGGTAATGAGTAACCACGGCGCACTCTTTTGCGAACCCTTCTACGTGTGCAGCCTCTTTACTTAAATAGGATTTTGGTATGAAAAGTGGGAAGTAGGCATTGGAATGGCCCGTTTCCTTGAACATGCGATCAAGCTCCTGCTGCATTTTTTCCCAGATAGCGTAGCCATAGGGTTTAATTACCATACATCCCCGAACAGGTGAATTTTCGGCCAAATCAGCCCTTTTTACCAGTTCGTTATACCACAGTGAATAGTCCTCGCTCCTTTTAGGTAATCCTTTACTCATCGAAAAATTAATTTTTGGTACAGATATTGCTTAAATTGTAAATACCATTGACGACAAATATACGTGAATGAAAGGAAACGGGAAGGGAAACTCTTTACGTTGTTTTGTTGTCATTAAATTATAGGGAGTCAAAAAATATAAAGCTATGAAAAGGTACACGAAGTTCGCAGCGTTAAAGACAGCTCTAAGCTTAGGGGCAATGATTGCATTGGTGCCTTTTGCGGCAATGTCTCAGTCATCCAAGGAAGTGGACGATCTCTACTTTTCGAAAAATGACAGGGTTAAAATCAAATATGCTACCAACGAGGAAGGGCAACCTGTGACTGAGTCTCAGGCAACTTATGAGTCGTACAGCAACAATACGTACAACCCAACTTATTCCGCAAAGACAGTCAATCCTGAGTATATAGCTAAGTATAAGAGTGCTTCGCAGGAAAGTGTGCAGTCTCAGCTTGATGAGCAGGCTGCGCTCGACAATCAGGAGAATCAGAACTATAGCAGCGAAGACTACTATGTGGATGGTTATAACTCTAATGGCTATACTACATCGGGAGCCAGCACAGTTAATATCTACACGGGTGGTTACGGTAACAATTGGAATTCCTGGATGCCATACAATAATTATTACTTCAGCGCATGGAATAGTCCTTACTGGAATCCCTATATCGGCTTTTCAATAGGCTATAATTGGGGCTGGGGTGGAATGGGGTATGGTTTTGGCTACCCTGGTGGATTTTATGACCCATGGGGATATACCTGGGGAGGCTATTACGGTGGCGGCTGGGGTAGGTACGGTGGTTGGGGTTGGAACAGACCTTATAGTTACTTCGGATATGGAAACGGCTACTATCATGGGTTCTACGATGGCTACTATTCAGGCGGCGGCAAAGGCGTATATGCGAAAAATGTAGTGAGAGGTGGGAGAGTGAATAGAAGTGCCGTTGGTGGTGGCAGTTATGCAAACACGGCCGGGTCTAGCAGATACAGAAATGCCAATGTGCAGAATGTGACTGGGTCGACCGACAGAAGCGGTTCTACATCATCGAGAGGAAGAACTGTTTCGAGTTCGACAAGCTCAAGAGACTACTCGGGTACTCAAAACGAGTATTTTCAGAGATCCAGGGCTGGTTACAGTTCAGGAGTAGGCACTAGCGACAGAAATACTTCTGCTGTGACCGATAGAAACTCAGGCAGAACCACATATGAGTCGGGTGTGAGATCAAGGAACTCATATACGGCGGTCGGCAGGACTTCTGAGAATGCCAATACTGGCAGAGGTTCTTCCACTACAGGAACGACTACTAACTCCAATAGCTCAAGAAGTTTGAACCCGACATCTTCTGGAAGGACGAACAATAGTTCGACCAACGAATTCAGGGGAGTGGCGCCTAGCAACTCCAGGTCGTCATCTGGACAGATGAACAGGCAGGTAATTCCTAACAACAATTCGTACAGAACAAGATCCAATAGCAGCGGCTATTCCAGTCCATCATATTCTGCACCTTCTAATAGTGGGCGAAGCAATAATTCTTATTCAAGCCCCTCTTATAATAGAAGCAGTGGGTCGAGTAGTGGTAGCAGAAGCAACTCTGGCTGGTCTGCTCCGGCTCCCAGCAGAAGTAGTGGTGGGTCTAACACCTTTTCTGCTCCTAGCAGAAGTTCTGGTAGCAGCGGTGGGTTTTCGGCACCTAGCCGATCTTCCGGAAGCAGCTCCGGAGGAAGCAGGTCATCAGGATCCTCTTCGGGAGGATCAAGAAGTGGCCGTGGTAATTAAGTTTTATTCATAAATACCAGACTAAAATGAAGAAGTTGACTAAGCTTACTGTCGTAGGCATGCTAATGGTATGCTCTTTTGGAAAACTAAGTGCGCAGGTTGAAAGTGGGTCGTTTGGTTATTATACTGATGCACTAAGGTTCAGCAGTATTTCATCGACAACCGGTTCGGCCAGGATGCAGGGATTAGGGGGAGCCAACACATCGCTTGGGGGAGACATTACCACTGCTGCAAGTAACCCGGCTGGTCTTGGGTATTTTAACAGGTCTGTGTTTGCTGTTACACCCTCATTAAATTTTAATACTTCGGATGCCACGTTTGCTGACGAAAAAAATAGCGGCTACCTCAATAAATTTAATTTGAGTACGTTAGGTGTGGCCTTTAATTTCTCGAAAGGGGATGTTGTTCAGGATAAATTCAAAGGAGGAACGTTTGCTATTAACTATCAGCGGGTGAATGATTTTTATAATGAATTCACATATGAGGGCTACAACGACAATAGCTCGATAATTGACTATTTTCTGGAGCAATCGAACGGAATACCTGTAAACAGCATCGACAACAGAGGGTTGCTAAGCCTTGCTTACTACAATTATCTGATCAATCCTGTAGCAGATCAGGACGGAACTTATGATTCGTTTGTGCTGGGATATCCTCGTCAGAGCGAAACGGTTAAAACCGTAGGTGGCCAAAACCAGTGGAGCTTTTCTTACGGTGGTAACTACGACGACAAATTTTACTTTGGAGCTGGTCTAGGGATTGTGGGGTTAAGGTATAAGAATACTAAACGTTATACAGAGAATAGCTTTTACGACTTCGCTAATGATGCGGATGACCCGACCATCAACAGCATTTCGGCTGACGAAAGTCTTGAGATAACAGGAACTGGTGTGAATGCGACTTTTGGTTTCATCTACCGCCCGTTAGATTTAGTTAGGGTTGGGGTTTCGTATACTACACCGACGATCTACGATTTGAACGAAGTGAGTACATACGCTCTCACTACCAACTACAACAATTTCTATTATGAGCCGGAAGATACCGTTCTGAATGTTTTGACCTCCGATGGAGACCTTCTCGAGTCGAGCTATCAAATGACTACGCCAGGTCGACTATCGGCGGGAGTGTCAGTATTTGCTGGAAAGAATGGGTTTGTTTCTGCTGATGTGGAGTTGGTAAACTATTCTACTGCAAGGTTGAGATCAACCGATTTTTCAGCTAACGCAGATAACAGAACGATCGAAAATTTGTACAAGCCGACTTTAAACTATCGGATTGGGGCTGAAGCAAGGTTGGATATATTCAGGCTGAGAGCCGGTTATGTGCTTTATGGCAACCCTCACGCCAGTTCTGATTCTTCTACCGGGAACAAACAGTCAGTTACGGCTGGCGCTGGTATCAGATTAAGTAACTTCTACGTTGACCTTGGCATTATCAATACTTTTTCGAATCAGAATTACTCACCATACATATTGGCTAACAATGTAAGCCCGGAGGTTAGCATCAAAAACAGAACGACCTCAGGTCTGATTACCTTTGGTTTTACATTCTAAAGCCGGGCCAGGAGCTCTTTAGCTACGTTTGATGCTAATTTATTCTCGGTTGAGATGATGATTTGGGCTTTTTGATAGAACGGGAGTCGCCATGAAAAGCGCTCCTGGAGCTGGTTTTCTATTTCAGACCCTGCCAATCCTTTGAACAAAGGCCTTGTGCTTTCTTCTGGAGCTACCCTGGCTGCGAGTTCATTCCAGGGTGTTTCCAGATAGCAAGTGATTCCATGTCTTTTCATTTTTTCGAGATTATCGAAAAAACAGGGAGTGCCTCCACCAGTGGCTACTACCTTGATATCCTTTGATTCAATAAGAGTGGCAAGGCAAGCAGCCTCCACTTTTCTGAAATAGTCTTCGCCTTCTTTTTCAAACACTTCGCTGATGGCCCTGCCCTCCCTTCGCACTATTATGTCATCGAGGTCGATGAATGGAATGCCGAGTTGAGTGCTCAAAAGTTTTCCGACAGTGGTTTTCCCAGACCCCGGCAGGCCAATTAAGAAAATCGGTTTTCCGCCAGCCAACATTTAGCGAAGAAGACTTTGGACTTCGTATGCCGTTGGGACGTCGTTGAAATGCCACTTGCCTTTCACCACGCCATCTTTCACTAGTAGAAGCCCCGGATTAGACCTGATGATGGTTTTTAGAACTGTGGCGTCGGAATAGTAGTAAGGAACTGCCAGTTGCACTTCGTGCCTAAAGGCTTCGAAGCTTGTGGGATCTGACGCTGTCAGTGCCCAGGTGTCTGCTTGTCCACTAAGCTGACTGATAAGTGTGTTGATCTCAGAAAAGTGTTCTTTATTGACCTTTCCCACATTGTAGGTGATCACAAACAGCTTATTCCCAGTGAATGTTTCCTGCGTAAAGTCGCCATCATCGTTCCACACGGCATAGTCCGTGATTTTAGGTTGCACTTCAGGGTTAAGGATGACCATTTCCTTGAAGGTGTACGACTTATCGGTGGGGTACTGCTCCATTCGATGCTCTTTGCCATCCTTTTCCATCACGTATTCATACTTCAGTTCGCCTGACGGCTCCATAAGCTCGGGCAGGTTGTTGCCTACTTTGTATGCTCTGAAATCGATGAAAGGAAGGTGGCGAATGGCGTATATGCCAATGAAAAGTGATAGAGCTGTTGCGCCTCCAATGATAATATCCCTGGTGCGACTTTCCTCAGACTCGCTGGCTACGAGGTTTCTTTTGAGGAATAAGAAAGCTATGAAAATGGTGAGTATGATATCTTTTATGAATGACTCCCACGGAGTAAGTTTGATGGCGTCGCCAAAGCAGCCGCAGTCAGTCACTTTGTCGAAGTAAGCTGAGTAGAATGTGAGAAATGTAAAGAAGACAATGATGATAAGCAGCAGCCAATAGGTGATTTTTACCCGATAGTTAAGAAGGACGGCGATTCCCAGTACCACTTCCAGCACGCAAAGAAACACCGCCAATGGTAAAGCAAGCGGAACGAATATTTCGAAGAACGAGGCAATATCGGAAGCGAAAACCTCGAAGTACTCCTCAAGTTTGATGGCAGTGCCTACAGGGTCGTTGATTTTGATGGCACCAGAAAAAATAAAGAGACCACCGACGAAAAATCTTGATATTTGTAATAACCACTTCATTTGCTGAGATAGTTTAGTTTTATCAAACAAAACACTGCGTAATTGATCATGTCCTGATAGTTGGCTTTTATGCCTTCCGACACCAATGTTTTTCCTTTGTTGTCTTCAATTTGTTTTACTCTCAATAGCTTCATTAAAATAATGTCGGTCATCGAGCTCACTCTCATTTCCCGCCAGGCCTCACCATAGTCATGATTTTTGTTGAGGAGCAATTCCATTGTCTCCCGGGCAATTTTATCATAGTGGGGTTCCAACGCTTCATACGGCAGTTCCAGCGCCGGGTTTTCGGCCAGCTCCATTTGAATCATAGCAATGATGCAATAGTTGATAATACCAATAAACTCTCCACTGATATTATCTTCGACCTTCTGCGTCCCCTTTTCCTGAATAGAGCGGATTCTTTGCGCTTTGATGAATATTTGATCGGTGAGGGAAGAAAGCCGCAAAATGCGCCAGGCGGTGCCATAATCACGGGTCTTCTTTTCAAATAATTCTTTACAAGCCTTTATTACTTGAGTATATTCGCCAACAGTTTTTTCTTCCAAAGGAGTAAATCTTAATTGTCTCAACAGGGCGCTAAAAATAACGAAATTGCTTTCAATTCATAAACCCTTTGATGCTAAAAGGAGTATCGAAGTTCGGGGACAAATCATATCGCTGGAATATCCATGCGTGATGGGCATTGTTAACTTTACTCCCGACTCGTTTTATGATGGAGGGCGATTAAAGACTGACAGTGATATCCTGGCTCTCGCCGAAAGGCATTTAACCGACGGGGCCACTTTTCTTGACATAGGCGGTTATTCCTCCCGCCCTGATGCTGATCATATTAGTGAAGAAGAAGAGCAGCGGCGGGTTGGCCATGTAGTTGCTACCGTCATCCGACAGTTTCCTCAAGCTATTCTATCAGTGGATACCTTCAGAGCGTCAGTTGCCAAAGCAGCTCTTGATGCCGGTGCTCAAATGCTTAATGATATTTCGGGAGGAGAACTGGACGCTGAAATGTTTTCATTAGTAGCGGAGCGGAATGTCCCTTACATTCTCATGCACATGAAGGGTACGCCGCAGACGATGAGGCAGATGTCGGATTATGAGGATGTTTTACAGGAAGTTTGTGACTACTTTAGTAGCAAGCTTAACTACTTGCGTTCGAATGGGGTGAAGGACATCATTATCGACCCGGGTTTTGGGTTTGCAAAAGGGCCTTCCGCCGGCTTTGAGTTACTAGGAAAGATGTCGTTTCTCGAAGCATTGGGTGCTCCAGTTATGGTCGGGTTATCGAGGAAGTCGATGATTTATAAAACACTTGAAATAAATGCGGAAGAAGCGCTTAATGGCACAACAGCTTTGCATATGATTGCGTTAGAGAATGGGGCGAATATTCTGAGAGTACATGATACAAAAGAGGCTATTGAGGCCATAGAATTATACAGGAGGGTATATACTTGATACTAGCGTTCAAAATTGGGTTTTTAGAAATTGGGTGGGTTGATGTCATCGACATAGGCTTTGTGAGCGTGCTCCTGTACCACGTGTATAAGCTCATGAGGGGGAGTGTGGCCATTCGGGTGTTTCTAGGCTTCTTGTTTCTCTACCTAGTGTATCTGGTGGTGAGGGCTGCCGAGATGGAACTATTGTCGATCATTCTTGGTCAGTTCATGGGAGTGGGTGTGCTGGCGGTAATTATCTTGTTTCAGCAGGAAATCAGGAAGTTCCTGCTTATTATCGGACGAACCACCGCATTTGACAAGGAAAGTTTCTTCAAATCGTTTGGTGTCTTTTGGCGCAGCTCATCTGCCAGCAATAAATTTGATGTGACTCCCTTGGTAGAGGGGATGAAGAGCCTGGGCGGATCAAACACCGGTGCCCTTATGGTGGTTTCTAAGAACACTGAGCTCAAGTTTTATGCAGAATCCGGTGACAGAATGGACGCCATACTCTCCAAAAGGCTGCTTCTCTCTATATTCAACAAATATAGCCCACTGCATGATGGCGCTGTAATCGTTTACGAAGGGAAGATAGTGGCCGCAAGGTGTATTTTGCCCGTAACCGAAAGAGACAATTTGCCAGCTCAGTTCGGGCTCAGGCATCGGGCGGCAATAGGAATGTCGGAGCAGACAGACACGTTGATTCTGGTGGTTTCAGAGGAAACAGGTCAGCTTTCTGTCGTGAGGAACGGAAGAGTATTCTACAACCTGGCACCTCAGGACATTAGAAAGAAAATCAACGACTACCTTTCAGAAAACGAGGATGAGGAGCTGCTTTCTGAAGCAAATAAGGCAGCTGCCGCCGAAGCCGAAAAACCTCTAAAAAAGGAAAAGACCTCTGCTTAGTGATGGTCGGCATTTACTGGCTTTTCTAGCCGCACGCCGAACGAATACTCCAGCAGTTTGCGTACGGTGAGCCCCTGAAACAGGATAGATAGCACAACAACTGTATAAGTCATTGTGACAATGATGTCTTTTCCCTCAAATTCCGGGAGAGAGAGTGACAATGCAATAGGTATGCCTCCCCGGAGCCCTCCCCAGGTCATGATTGTCACAGAGTGTTTTTCGAAATGGTGTTGTTTGAAAACAGACATGAGCTTTATAGGAATTCCCACACTGATAAACCGGGCTACCAAAATCAACGTAAAAGCAAAAAAGCCTGCTGCGAAATAGTCGAGACGGATGGTGATGACCAACATTTCGAGCCCAATCAACACAAAAAGCATAGCATTTAGAGACTCCTCCATCAAACTCCAAAACTTAAACACGTAGTCGCTGGTGACGCTGGTGATATAGTTTCCACGGCCTTCGTTTCCTATAATCAGCCCGGCTACCACTGCAGCCTGCTTGGCGGAGATGTGGAGAATTGTTGCTATTTGCGCTCCCGTTAGTACCAGCGCCAGCGTAACCAGGATCTCCAGTTCCGATTGATCGTTGTCAATGTACTTAAGCAGCCGGTAGCCAACAAAACCAAGGATAAGCCCAAGTATGATTCCCCCCCCAACATCGAGGGAAAATATAAAGCCGACATCCCAAAAGCTGATTCTGTGGTCTTCGCCGGTATGCGCCAGGTCGAGCAATGTAAGTGCCAGCACCACAGCCACGCCATCATTGAAAAGTGATTCACCGGAGACTTGAATGGCCAGTCTTTTGGATAGGTTATACTTCTTGATGGTCGATGTAAGGGCAATGGGATCAGTGGGCGATATCAGGGCGCCAAAGACCAGGCAATAAATCAGGTCAAGATGGATGCCGGAAAACTTCAGAATGTAGAAAATGCCAAGGCCCACGATGACCGTGGAAATGAAAATACTGGCCGTGGCTAATATTAACACAGGCCATTTCTCCTGGGCGAGTTTCTTGAAGTCGATTTGGAGTGCGCCCGCAAAGAGCATGAAAATGAGCACTACCTGATAGAGCACATCGGAGTAATCGTAGTTTTCCATGACACGCTCGGTGCCTATGATGAAATCGGGGAACAGCCAGCCAGCTACTAAAATGCAAAAGGACAGGCAAAGCGCCATTAACATCAGCCCAATGGAAGAGGGCAATTTGATGAAGTATGTGTTTACGTATATAAAGATGCCTGCCAGGCAGACAAAAATTGCGACTATATCAAGTATATGCATAGAAGGCGTTCAATGCCGGGTAATTTTTTTGTTGATAATAACTATGCAGGTGATTTAGATAAAATTTGCCCAAATTTAGTGTATTATGAATAAATGACCCGTTTTTTTTTACGGTTACTCAAAACTTGTACGAATGCGGTCTTTTGAGTTCCAGACGTAAATTGTGTCAAAAGCGGATTAACCCGATGTCAGTAGCGTATGACCATCAGTTTTTTATGAAGAAAGAAAAGCTAAAGAAGCAATTTGAGGTGTTGCGGGAGAAAAGGGAACAGCTATTTAAAATAGTTGCGTCGGTAGATGCAGCCTTGTTGGATCGGCCACCTGCGGAAGGCAAATGGAGCATACTGCAAATTCTTTATCATGTGAAGGCATCTGAGGCGGGAACCCTGCGCTACATTGAGAAAAAATTATCGTTTTCGCAGGATGGACTTCCAAACTCATCTTTTCTTTCGGGAGTAAAGTTGGTGTTGCTCGAAATTACTTTGAGGTCACCGCTAAAGTTCAAAGCCCCGAAAGGACTAGCTGTGTTTCCTGAGAGGTTGGTGCTGGAAGAAATCAGTGCAGACTGGGATCGGTCCGATGAGGGCTTCTTGAAGCTTATTGATCGCCTCGACGAGCATCAGTTTGGCTGGCAGCTTTTCAAACATCCCATTATTGGGCGGCTCGACATGCAGCAGACAATCAAATTTATGATCAGTCATTTTGACCACCACGCACGTCAAATAAGACGATTAACGAGCTGATTTTCTTTCAGATAAAAAATCGTTGAGAAAAAAGCCGACCATCGGTAAAACCATTCCTATGAATGCGAATAAGATTGTCATTTTATACCTCCTGAGTTTTAAGTTGCGTTTTGATATTTTCTATGAGCTGATATATTTCTGTTTCAAGGGAGCTAAGTTGGTGATCCAGTTCCCACTGACCCTGGCTGGCAAGCTCTGAGATTATCGATATTTTCTTTGAAGCCGCTTCATCGCTTAGTAGTTCAAGCAGAGTTTTTGATTTGTGTTTGATGAAGTTCAGCCAATACATATTTTTTGTTTCTACTCCTTCTCTGATGCAAGACAAATAGTTTGCCAATTCTTGCGTGCTTTGATCAATAAATGTGTTGATGAATGACTCATCATCTTTTCCAAGCTCCAGTACCTGACTAAAATTGTTTGTGTTCATTTCCATAACTTTCAGCTTCAAAGTTATTGTGCGAATGCTGATTGAACCGTGGATAATTTCTTCATTACTTACACGGCTGAGAACATCTTGACTAATTAGCAATTCTGTCATTTCTTTCATGAAAGCCTTAAAAACCAGCTTTCTGTTAAGAGCGAAGAGTGAAATTTTTGCCGGGAAGTTGCGAGAAAGTTTCAAATTGGGGATAGAAACTACTTCAACGACCACTCAGCACATTCTCTGTGAACTTCGTAAAGCATCGTTTCAGGCTAACATATTAACCTCTATTTTTGACCCGACTTAGTTTTATGATAAGCGTACAAAGCGTTATTTACACGTATGGGCCAGACAAGCGCCTGGCATTTCCTGACTGGGAAGTTGAGCAGGGCAAGCATAGCCTTATCCTGGGTGGGTCGGGGTGTGGCAAAACAACTTTGCTTCACTTGCTGGCCGGGCTTAGAACGCCAACGGCTGGTATTGTGAAGGCAGCAGGTCAGGTGCTTTCTGAACTCGGAGGTCATAGAATGGATGTGTTCAGGGGCAAGCATATTGGGCTTATTTTCCAAAAGCCTCACTTGCTGAGTGTGTTAACAGTTGAAGACAAT
The DNA here is from genome assembly GCF_040222815.1 of Imperialibacter sp. Lineage (GTDB taxonomy): Bacteria > Bacteroidota > Bacteroidia > Cytophagales > Cyclobacteriaceae > Imperialibacter. The sequence continues at coordinate 14,179 of NZ_JAVKCH010000012.1, forward strand.
TTGCTGCTTGCTCAGTATATGGCCGAGCTTCCTCAAGACAAAAAAAGGATACGGGATGTGCTTGACGTTCTTAACCTGTCTGATAGAAGAAATGCGAAGGTTTATGAGCTAAGTCAGGGTGAAGCCCAGCGAATAGCAATAGCAAGGGCTGTACTTAATAAGCCAAAAGTGATTCTGGCGGATGAACCGACTGCCAGTTTGGATGACGATAACAGCGAAAAGGTTTTGAACATCCTTGAAGAGCAGGCAAATATGTATAATGCTACGCTCGTTATCGCCACACACGATCAAAGGGTGAAGAGTCGATTCCCTCACCAACTCAAGCTTTAAATAGAGATATGAACCTTTTTGTTTTGAGCTGGAAGTACATAAAAGGCAAGCCGCTGAGTACAGCGCTCAACGTGCTATTACTGTCGTTCGGAATAGGCATTATTGTCGTTTTGCTCCTTGTGAGCAAGCAGTTGCAGGACAAGCTCTCGGAAAATGCCAGTGGCATTGACCTTGTGGTGGGAGCCAAGGGCAGCCCTCTTCAGATAATACTTGGAAGCATCTACCATATTGACTACCCAACGGGAAACATATCTCTCAAAGAAGCCGCAAAACTTTCCAGGAACAGGCTGGTGAAAAACGTGATACCATTGGCCCTGGGGGACAGCTACAAATCTTTAAGAATTGTAGGGTCGACCAGGGGGTTTGCTGATTTGTATGGTTTGATGCTTGATGAAGGAACCCTGTGGGAGGATGACTACGAGGTGACACTCGGGGCAGCTGCGGCACAAACGTTGAGCCTGGCCATTGGCGACACCTTTTTTGGAGAACATGGCATGGCGGACGGGGGCGAGGCGCATGAGGCTCATGCCTACAAGGTGGTGGGGGTGCTACAGCCCACGGGCAAGGTCGTTGACAATCTTATTCTGACAAGTGTTCCCAGCGTATGGCTGATGCATGGCCATGATGAAGCAGGGGACGGGCACGAGAACTTGCCGGACACGGCGGCGATTGAGGTTTTGGGAATAGCAGTTACTCAGGAGCAGCTTGAGGAAAAAGAGGTGACTTCATTGCTGGTGCAGTATCGGGGTCCGATGGCGGCAGTTCAGCTTCCTCGCATGGTTAATACGCAAAGCAGCATGCAGGCTGCTTCACCTGCTTTTGAAACGGCCAGGCTTTTCTCACTGATAGGCATTGGGGTTGATGTGGTGCAAGGCTTCGCCTACCTGATCATTCTGATGGCTGGGCTAAGCATTTTCATAGCATTGTACAGTTCGCTGAAGGAGAGGCAGTATGACCTGGCCATTATGCGATCATTGGGGGCATCCAGGCTCAGGCTATTCATTCACATTGTTATGGAGGGCGTTATCATCACGTTGCTGGGAGCTGGGGTTGGTTTTGTGCTAGGCCATGGCGTGGTAGAAATACTTGCTCAATTCATTTTGAAAGGGTCGTCTGCTGGCATCACCGGCCTTGTATTTTTGCCTTCCGAACTTTACATATTATATATAAGTTTACTTCTGGGAGTGGTAGCTTCGCTTATTCCGGCTATCAATGCCTACAAGACTGACATTTCTGAGGTACTCGCTAAAGGAGCATAAATTATGAAGAGAATTTTGATCGCAGTGGCTTTTCTTATCGTTGGCGTGTCGTATGCGTCGCATGCGCAGGATAACAACAAGTCGCTGGCTACGGCTAACTGGGCCACTCTGGCCAAGGTAACTTACAAGGTAGGTAAAGATGAATATGGGGAGCTGAGTATTCCTGTGTTTGGTGATGAGATTCAAAAACTTGCAGGCAAGGAAATAGAGCTTCCAGGCTATATCATCCCTTTTGATGGGATGTTTAAGCCGGATCATATCATTCTGTCGTCGTTGCCCGTTGCGGCGTGCTTTTTCTGCGGTAGCGGGGGACCTGAATCGGTGATTGAAATTTATCTTAAGGAGCCCATTAAGTACACGGCCAACGGCATCAAGGTGAGAGGTAAACTTGAGCTGAATGAAACCGATTACAACCAGCTAATGTATATTCTGAAGGATGCTGTGATGGTTGGCCCGGCTAACTGATGTAAACTAAGAGCGTTAAAAAACCAATGGCAATGAAAATAAAAAAGGTAGCATTTCTTCTTCTCCTGGTGGCTACTGCCACTGCGTGCTCCAATGAACAGAGGGAGCAAAAGGATGCCTTAATGGCCGAAGTGATGTCGGCGCATGATGAGGTAATGCCCAAGATGGGAGAGTTGAGAAAGACGGCGAAAGCACTGCAGGCAAAGGCAGACTCACTGGGTGCTTTAACGGGGCAGGATTTTTCGACCGAAATAAATACTTTAAGACAGACTGCTCAGAAAATAGAACATGCCAATGACGGCATGATGGAGTGGATGAGGCAATTTGAAATGCCTGACAATGAAGCGCCGGTAGCTGAGGTTTTAGTTTACCTAAAGAACCAAAAAGAAAAAATCGACAAGGTAAGAGACGACATGCTGAAGTCACTGGAGGAGGGGCAGGCACTACAATAGACTTCTGCGTCCAATCTTCACTAAGAGACTTGCAGTGAAGGCAATCGATCAACAACAAAAAGTTTAAAAGGAAAGGCCGCCGCCATCGGCAGCCTCTTCTGTTACTTTGTTTCGCAATCCTTTAAAAAGCCAGCCACGTCATTCACATCAATCAACCCTTTTTTGTTGCCCCACGAATTGGAAATGTAGGTGAGTATTTCTGCTATCTCCAGGTCTTTCAAATTGAGCATGGGCATGACTCCGTCGTATTCAACTCCGTTTACCGTGATTTTACCGCTTTGGCCATTTTTAATGATGCAGGCGGCTTTTTTGGCATCGGCCATTAGAAAGTCGGAGCCTGCCAGGGGTGGGATGAGGGCAGCAAGTCCCTGGCCTTCAGTTTGATGGCAAGCAGAGCAGTTTTGCTTATATAGTTGTGCCCCCTCGCTCATGTACTGGCGCAGCCTGATGCTCGTTCTCTCATCGAGCCCGTCGTAGATATCGTCCGATTTGGCTTCTTGCTTTTTGTCGCCTGAAGAACAGCTTGTCATTGAAATGCTGGCAGCCATGAACGAAACCAGTGCCAATGCTAAAATTCTCTTTCTACTCATGATTTTTCTTTGTTGTATTCTTTAAGTAAAATTTTCATGTCTTCCATCAGTTCATTTACCGCTTCCTCTACCGTGCCATCGTAAACACCCCTGATTCGGCGGCCTTTGTCCACCAAAAGAAAGGCGCCGCTATGAATGTAACCACCAGGAGCATCGGGATCCTCACCCGCTACAACCATGTAGCTGGTTTCTCCCAGGTCGTAAATAGCATCTTTGTCGCCCGTAACGAAGTGCCACTTATCGCTTTTCACTCCCAATCGCTCTGCAAAATCGTGCAACACCGCTACGGTGTCATGCTCCGGGTCAATGGAGTAGCTTAGCAGGCCCACTTCAGGATTGCTCTCAAAGGTTTCATAAATGCGGATCATTTGTGTTTTCATGATCGGGCAAATGGTGGGGCAGCTTGTGAAGAAAAAGTCAGCCACGTAGATTTTGCCATTGTACGTTTCGTTGGTGACCCAGGCACTGTCCTGATCGAGAAACCTGAAGTCGGCAATGGTGTGGTAGATAGTGTCGGCTGTTGTTACGCCATCAATTTCTACCGTCGTCACTTCCCTTCTGCCAAGGATGGGTAGTTTTTTTTCGCCTCCGAAATTTGCACAGGCACCAAGGCTCGCAACCATTAGCACCGAGAATATTAATTTTTTCATTTTCAACTCTTTGAATTCGTTTTCTCTCTCCACTTCTTATAACTCCTGATGGCGAACATGAGTGCCCCGGTAAAAACTATCAGTCCTCCCATGCCCCATGCCAGGCTTACGATGTTTTTGAGCACTACAAGGAAAACAGTGGCTACGAGAAGAATGGTGGCTACTTCATTGAAAACCCGTAAGTAGTAGCCTGAGTCTTTATAGACATCCTTCTGCAGGTTCCTGAATTTTACATGACAAACCCACTGATAAACATATAGGAAGAACACGAAAACCAGTTTGGCGATCATCCATGGCTGGGTGGCCAGTGCCCACCCCAGGGAGTTGAGCACAAGCGGGCCAAATATCAGCGTTAAAATGGCGGAAGGCCAGGTAATGCCAAACCACAGCAGCTTCGAAATACGCTTGTATTCTTTGGTGAGGATGCTGCGCTCAGGCTCCGGTTTTTCCTGGGTTTCTGTTTGATAGATAAACAAGCGAACCATATAAAACAGGCCTGCAAACCAGGTGACAATAAAGATGATATGAAGCGCCTTGAGATACAGATAAGACATGCTTGTCCTTTTGCCTCAAAAATAGTGGCTGAAAGGCGAATCTCCTTGCTTTGGTCGGAATAAAAGCGTGTATTTCTTGCTCCGGGGAAATCAAAAGAAAAGGCCGTTTCAGGCACCGATGTGGCAAATGTTTACAAAAGGGTTACCACGTCCCCCACTTTTACCACTCCTTGTTTTTCGACGACGGCATTCATGCCAAAAAGGATTTTGTGCTCTTGTTTTCTGAATGCTGCCAGCGTTTTTGTGGGCTCCTTACCCATTTTGCCTGTTTCCTGATCGATAGTAGGTATCTGACACCTGGCGCAGGGCTTCAGGCAATGGAAAATGGCATCGCCGGCTGAAAGTTTCCCCCAGGTGTCTTCTTCAAACGGTGTTGCATTTGCCACTACAATATTGGGACGAAACCTGTTCATGGGAATGGGTTGTTCGAGCTTGTCGTTCAGGTCCTTCAACGAGGCGTCGGATATGAAAAGATAGGGATAGCCATCGGCGAAGCTCACCATGGAATTGGCTCCGTATTTTTTTTCCACTTCTCTTTTCTTGCTTTCGTGCTGAAAGCAGAACCATACTTTTTCGCCGAGCACGTCGGAAAACCAATCATTGAAGTTTTTTCCAACGATCCGTGCTTCTACTTCGTCGTCCCAAATGGAGACCTTCTCTTTGCTGCCTGAATAATGTTCGCTGTTCAGTGGTACCATAATGGAGCTGTCCTGATAGGTGATTACAAGCGACTCCCCAATGATTGCGGTATGAATCAAAGCCAGCATAGGTGTTTCTCTTTGCGAAATGAATTTACCTGTTGTGTCGGTCAGCATCCAGCGCCTGTCATACCTGAAGCCTTTTTCAAGCGCCTCCGCCTCTTTTACGCTTATCCCTTTCAAGCCCTTCACAGGGTAAATATTCAATTCGCTTATCTGCAACGCCATGGGCAATGAACTTTTTAGATGGTAAATATGGTTCCTTTTGCTGAAATTGCTTTTGTTTCAACCTTGATTTCCTGCCAATTATGAGTGAACGCACCAGTTTATGGTATTTTGAGGAGGTAGATCTTTACAACGTGCTCTGCCCTCACAAGGTACCGGACATGAAAGAGCGGCACACGTTCAATCATTTCCGGAAGGATCAGTTCATTTATTTTCCCAACGAACCATCAAGTCATATTTACCTTATTGCCGAAGGGCGGGTTAAAATAGGTTCCTATACCGAGGACGGCAAAGAAATCCTGAAGGCCATTCTTGGTGCCGGGGAAATTTTTGGCGAGTTATCTATTGCAGGCGAAGAGCGAAGGACAGACTTTGCGCAGGCCCTGGACCCTAACACCACGGTTTGCCCTATGACCATCGACGATATGCAGGAGTTGATGAAGGAGAACCAGGCCTTAAGTTTGCGAATTTTTAAGCTGATGGGCCTTCGCCTCAAGAGGGTGGAGCGCAAACTGGAATCGCTGGTATTTAAAGACGCCCGTAGCAGGGTGATTGATTTCATCAGAGAAATGGCAGAAGAGCGAGGGCAGAAGGTAGGCTACGAAATGCTGATCAAGACAAAATTTACCCACAAGGACATTGCCAGCCTCACAGGCACCAGCCGCCAAACCGTGACCACCATTCTCAACGAGCTGAAATCTCAAAATGTGATCAATTTTGACAGGCGAAGGATTTTGGTGAGGGATATGGATAAGTTGAAGTAGTTGACGAAGTCACAATCTGTGATGGAATGGACGTTATTTTTCCAAAATCACTTTTGCTGTCGAGTCATCGACTCCGTTCACCATGATTTTTTTCCCATCTGTAGTGATGATTTCTATGAAAGGGCCTTTGGTCGACTGAAGAAATAGCAGGCATTCCCCAAGTTGTTCAACCATAAAATGCCCCTTATAAACATCGCCCATATGAAAGCCGTTTGTTTTCAAACCAATCTTGCCGATTTCGTTCACCTGTCTGGCGCTTTCGACTTCCGCTTTTGTTCCAAAGAAGCCCGATATGGTAATCGTTCTTCCGTCGACTGTAATTTGAGCGGGTTGGCTGGAGTAGTATAGAAAACCGCCTGTTCCGACAAATAGTATGACAACAAAGGCGATGACTACAGCTAACTTGCCGGGCGACCTCTTGTTGTGATCATATTTTTGAGCCTGAATAAGCATGAAGGGAATTGGAACCATGACGGCAACAATCAACCAAACGCCTGACATGTTTTGCCAACCCATCCAATCCAAGATCAAACCTCCGACAATTACCAGCAAGCCCATGGCAATCAGGTGGTTTCTCATCATAGACGACAAGCCTTTGATGTCTACATTTTTTCGTTTTTCCTCCGACATCGTATTGTAGCCGGCAATAGCCATCGGGTTTGCTTTTACCAGAAAGCCAGTCCCAATTAAAAAGCCACCTATGATAAGATTAATGAGCAGATCCATTGATTAAAAATAGGAAAATGGGCGCAGGTTTTCCAATTGCCATTCTGATAAAAAGAAAGGTGGTGTACCCACTCAAGAGCTCGAATGAGTGGCTTGTTCAGGAAAGCAGATCCATGTTTACTTCTCCCAGTATTTGCTCCTCTTGTAGTTCTTCAGCCGAAGCTTGCGGCCATCCCAGGCGACCATTTCCACGAGGATGTTTGGATAGGCTTGCGTGAAGATGTATTGGTTGATTTTTTCTTCATCCAGCTGTACCGTCACTCGCCAGGTGTCTTGCTGGGGCAATCCGCCAGGCAGTGAGTCGATGGCCTCAAGGGGTGCCACGCTAAACTCGGCATCGTACACCCGGGGCATGTCGGCACGGCTATTGATTTGTGTGGCATACACTGGCATGCGGAACCACAGCTTGTCTTTGAATTTCAGGGTTCGCAGGGTGTACGGCAGCTGATCTTCCCAAAGCGGCGTGGCATCCAGCATTTTGGTGTCGTCGCCCTGCCCGTCCCAGTAGCTGTGGTAGGTGTACTCCAGCTGACTACCTTTTTCCTTCAGCATCTTGAAAGTATTGCCGCACCATTCCTGGCTGGAGTTGGTGAATTTGTGGATTTGCACCGGATTGTTTCTGTGAAAGAAGATGCTTGTAAGAAAGTGGTAGGGGTAGTTGTCAGTTGGGATATCCGCAAACTGGTTCACCTTCATAACTTCATAAAGGTCAGTTCTTTCGTAGTCATCCGTTTTTACGCCGAACTCAATATTGAAATCCTCCTTTACCAGGATATGGACGTAATCAAAATAGCGGGGTTTGTTGTAGATGGTTCGTGCGGCATTGTAAATGGCCACTTCTGCCTGCCCGTCGTCCCATAGTTCATTTTTGGCCCAACTTGTGTCGAAATATTCGTTGAGCCCCCGTTCATCGGATGAGTCAAATACTTGATCGCAGGCCGGAATTAATGCCACGATGGTTAATGCAGGAAGGATTAAGTTTGAGATTTTCATGGGGGCTTGCGAATGTGGCCGATGAAGTGTTATGGACTTTTGAACTATTACCCGAATTTGGGTTCTATTCTCTAGTGTCAAAGTGCTTTGACTGCTATGCAGCTTAGGCTGGAACGTAAGGAAGAGTATCGATGTCAATATGCATTTTGGCTATGACTTTTCTTAGTTATTCGCTTTAAGCTTCTCTTAGCACTTTAAGCTTCTCTTAGCACAAAGGACTTCCATGCCTTTCTCGTTTTGGTATAAGCGAAGGTACAAAAACCGCCGTCGCAAAAAAAGTTAAAAAATTCTAACAACACATTATTGTGAGTTATTGTACACAATGCTATATTTGTGTTCAGAGCACGAATACCTACTTATAGTACCGAACATTATAACTATCGTAACCATGCAGAATCCAATTGCAACCAAGGAATTACCAACAGTAGTTAAGACAGTCAGACTAAAGACTACCTTAGCTCAAGAAATTGAAGCAATTGCGGAGAGGGAGAACCGCAATTTCAGCAACATGGTGGAAACCATGCTGTTAAAATTTATTTATGATGAAGATAGACACAAAACTAAATTATCAGCTCAATAGAGTAACATTTAGAGCAGAAGTACAAATAGTAGTAATTACTGAAGAGGGCTCTAATTCCTTAATGGGATTAGACCCTCTTTTTTGTTTTGGATTAAACTAGAAAGGCATAGACATAATTTGAGAGAAAAACATAATTAAAAAAATCGGCCTTAGCTATTGGCCTTGTGATCTACGACTTGGAATGAAGAAAGTTAAACTAAAGCTTTAACTTAGCGGGTAATTGTGATACCTTTGTGTCGCAACTTGTTATCACGCTGAGAATTGCGCCTCTTCTATTCAACGAAAGGAGTAATCGCTTGGCGGAAAAAATAGCCCTGGCCCCTAAAGCCAGGGTTTTTTGTTTGTGATGTTACAAGCAGGGTAAAAACGGTTAGACCCATATCAACACCGGTTAAATTGGTTAAGCGTGAATAACAAGTTGCCACAAAGACGCAAAATCAATGGTAAGGAGCATAAATTGGTGTTTCGTAAATACAAAACCGACAAGAACGGTGAGCGTATTTATCCCAAGAATGCTACTTGCTTTGCATTTTACGTCCCAGTTTAGTGTAGTTTTTTAACTACAAAATGTGCTACGTGTCGGTGTAACCGGCACCCGGGCTTCCCGGTTGAGTGAGATTAGTCCGTATTTTAGGGATGCTGAACTATATCACTTTAATAAGGCCTGCACCTCCACGTGCGGGCCTTTCTTTTCTAAAGGAACATAAAAAAAACTTCACTAGTGCTCCATTTATATAATTTAACATACGGTAAACATCCGTTATGAGTTCGGCCAGTATTTCATTATTGGACAACTAAGACGCTTCTGTGTCTCGTAAGCCTTCTTCCTAGCGAACCTCTATGAAAATAGGCAAAGATTTCTTCTGAGGGTTCTTACTTTTCATTGTATCAATAATCTTTTCAGCCTCCCCAAATCATCGATGGTGTCCACATCGCTCAGAGGCGGGAGCTTGTGGAAGTCTTTGTTTTGGCTTTCAATATAGTCAGTTGTCTTTTTGTACACCGAGCTAGTGCTCCACTCAATGCCCTTGAAAATACCGCTGTCAAAAGTTTTCATTCCCAGCAAGTAGTAACCTCCATCACGGGCTGGGCCAATGATGAAATCACGAAAAGCAAGACACTCAAAAGCCTTTTCGATATAGAGGGTTTCTAGTTCCAGACAATCGCTGCCAATGATGGCTGCCCGTTCATAGCCAAGCCCGAGCACTTCTTCGAACGCATTGGACATGCGCTCGCCAAGGTCATCGCCCTTTTGCTGTTTCAATATGTATCCGGCGTTAGAGAAAATATCGTCTTCAGGAATGAAGCTGGAATAGAAGACGTATTTGTCTTGCGAAAGGTCGGCAGTGATGTCTTTAGTGTGCTGCAAAAGCTCAAGATAAACGTCAAGGGCTTTTTCATCACCAATGTCTTTTGCGAGGCGGGTTTTTACCTTGCCCAGCTCAGCATTTTTCACAAAAATAATGAGTGCTTCTTTAGTCATATACTTTTATCCCTTCCTTCAGCCACACTGACCAAAGCTTGTTGTAGCAATGCACACTGTCGGTTGCCTGGTTTTTCGAATTCACCACTGTGTGCCCTTCGTTTTTCCATTCAAAAATACCGCCGTACAGGTTTTCCACATGGGTATAGCCCAGGGCTTTCAGCTTTTCTCCAATTTTTTCGCTTCGATAGCCGACGGAGCAATACACCACAATTGGTTGATCTTTGGCAATGTCTTTGACCATTTCGGGCTTGAACGTTTCGTAGTCTACCCATTTGGCACCCGAAAGATGGCTAACATCAAACTCAGCTTTGGCCCTTGTATCAAGTAAAATTGGCTTTTTTGCCTGTTGGATACTTGCCAGCGAATCAGCCGAGATGGTAGGCACCGACCTGCTGTAAAGCGTTGAAAGCAGCACGTCGTAAGCACTTTGCGCTTGCGTAAACTGTGGCAAGGCAATGGCGAAAACGAGCAAGAGTAGTCTTCCTGGTGTTGTCATCTCTTTAATAAGCTTATTGCCCTCTGTTTTGTTCTCTGGGGTAACACCACTTCCCACATAAAAACTCCAATAACCAACAAATATTCTGTGATGATGGCCCACCAGGGAATTTCGTAGCCAGTGGCGGTATAGCCAATATATGTCCAAAGAATGGTGTATGACCACATGATGGGGAATTTATAGCCGGAATACACGGACAGGGCTACCAGTGGCACCACATACCATGGGTGGACGGTCGTGGCCGCCAGGTAGTAGATGAAAAAAACGATACTTAGGGCCTGGAAAAAACTGCGGCCTTTTGGCCAGTTTGTCCAACTTACTATCAGAATGAGAACGCCGCCTGAGAGTGCTAATCGTGGCCCAAGTGTAGCTATAATATTGTAGCCTTTCCACCAAAAGCCTATTTCCCGGAACAGATAGTAGAAGGAGGCATTGAACTCGAACTTCCGAAAATACAGATCGAGACTTTCCCCCTGGCCGGTTAGCCAGGTGAGGTCGATCAGTGGCATAAAAAAGAGCAGAGAACCTAGCATGGTCACCAGCACCACTTTCCACCAATTCTTTTTACCAGCAGCAAACATCAGCACCGGCCCGGCAATGACTGGCGTTAGTTTGGTAGCAATAGCTCCTGCCAGCGCCAGGGGGCCGGTAAACAATTTCTTGTCGGCGATTAGGATGATGGACAGTATCAGGAATAAAGCCATCATGCCTTCAAAGTGAAGGTTGCCAGACACTTCTGTGATAACCAGTGGATTGAGGGCATAGATGGCCAGCAGTGACGAGGGTTTGCCTGTTTTCTTCAGGTAGCCGGCGATAACAAACAGGAATACTATTTCTGAGCCTGTGAGCATCAGGCGCATTGGCAAAACAGCGCTAATCAATGATCCGTCGTAGAAAAAGGTGCTCAGCCAAAATACCAGTTGATGAAAAGACGGGTACACTGTGAAGTATTCTTTTGAGTTGAGCCCATCGTAGAGGTCAGTGGTTAGTGCGGGAATGGCATTACCTGCTTCCATATAAAATGATGGAGGGTGGCTGAAAGGATGAATGCCCTGGTGCCACAGCAAGCCATCCCATATGAATCGGTAGAAGTCATCGGAAAGCGCCGGAACGGAGAATAGGAAAACCAACCGAAAAAGGATGCCAAGACCAAGAATCCATTTCAATTCGGCTTTTTGTAAAGCCAGGAAGGCGAGAAAAAGTAAAGCGAACGAGCCCTGAAGAATCCAGGCGTCTGTTCTTTGAAGCTTGTAGGCCAGCAAAAAATAGACGAAGCAGGAAAGACCTCCTGCCATAGCCCATTTAACCCTTTGAGGCAGCAAACCCATAAGGTTTAATTGAGAGTAAGAAGATACCTCCGAAGCCTATGGTGAGCATGAGGTGGAAAAATATCAGCCCAAAGTCATACAAGTAGAAGGCCGACCATAGGCCAAAGGCAAAGTAAACAGCCAGGAGCCCCTCGACAATTGTGGCGGGCGTCAGCTTCCAGTTGACGTACTTATTGGTTTTCCAGGAAATTTTGTCCTTTAGCACATTGAATTTGGGCGTGCGCAAAAATGGTGTCTTAATGCCGAGCCAGCCTTCAAGCACCGCAATGGCATTGTGCAGCGACATACCCATAGAGAAGGTGATGAACATGGGGAAATGAACGATGAAGTATTTCAGTGTCTTTTTGGGAAATGAGGAGCCGCTGGCAACCCAGTAGAAATAGCTAACAAAGAGAAAACCTAATACAAATACACTCGCCGCATTGAATAGCGTGCTGTACGTGGGCAAATGATTCATTGTGTAGAGCAGGGGCAGGCTTAGAAAAGAAGCAGTGAAAAGGAAGAAGAAAAGGGAGCTGTTGAGCAAATGCTGGACGGCGTGAAGCTTGTTTTTCAGCGGCAGGGCCGATGTGAGCACAGCACCCAGGTTTTTTCTGGCTGTTTCGGCGGCGCCTTTGTTCCAGCGGTACTGTTGTGATTTTACTGCGGGCATAAGTATGGGCAGTTCGGCAGGAGATTCAATGTTCTCAAGGAAAGTGAAACGCCAGCCTTTCAACTGGGCCCTGTAGCTAAGGTCGAGGTCTTCGGTGAGGGTGTCTGCTGTCCAGCCGCCGCCGTCTATAATGCACTCCTTTCGCCAAATGCCTCCGGTGCCATTGAAGTTGATAAAACTGCCCGATGCACTACGGCCAGTTTGCTCTACCGAAAAGTGGGCGTCGAGCCCGAAGGCCTGTAGTTTCGTCAGCCACGAGTAGTTGCGATTGAGATGACCCCAGCGGGTTTGCACCATGCCCACTTTTGGGGTGGTAAAATGGGGCAATGTTTCCTTCAGGAATTGAGGGTCTGGCAGGAAGTCGGCATCGAAAATAGCAATAAACTCAGCACGAGCCTGCTCAAGTCCGTCCTGCAAGGCACCCGCTTTGAAGCCTGTTCTTTCTTGCCGGCGCAGCACTTTAATGTCGAAGCCCATCTGTCGATATTCTTTGGCCACTTTGTCGACAACCGATTTCGTCTCATCGTCGCTGTCGTCGAGTACCTGAATTTCCAGTTTTTCTTTTGGGTAGTCGAGCAGGCATACTTGCCTGATCAGCCTTTCCACAACGTACAGCTCGTTATAAATTGGCAGCTGTACCGTGACCAGCGGGAACTCTGTCAGTGGTGCAAGGGTGGCTGGTGTTGACTTCTTGCTTTTTCGGTAGCGAATGGCCAGGTGCAGCTGTCCCAGGCTGAACAGAAAGATCAGCGTTAAGGAAGCTCCGTACCCAATTATTACCAGCCAGTCGATCATAAGTACCTGAAGATTGTCCAAAGTATTTTGTAGCCTGCACCGAAAGTGCCTTTCACCGTGCCCGACACTTTGGAAACACCAATGCGCTGCCGATAGTTTACCGGCACCTCGGTGGTTTGCATCCCCAATTTAGCCGCTTTTAGCTGCATTTCTACAGTCCAGCCGTAGGTTTTGTCCTGCATGTTGATGCGCAGCAGGCTTTCATATTTCACAGCCCGGAAAGGCCCAAGGTCAGTAAACTGCACCCCGTAAAACCAGCGGAGCAGAGTAGTAGCCAGCCAATTGCCAAATATTTGCTGGGGTGTCATTGAGCCTTTTTCTTTTTTGCCCAGGGCCCTGGAGCCGATCACGAGGTCAGCCTTACCATCTATAATCGGTTGCACCAGTTGGTACATTTCTTCAGGATAGTCGGAGTGGTCGCCATCAAGAAACACCACGATATCTGGCAGGTCGTTGACCTCGCTGGCGACATGCTGCATGCCGCAAAGACAAGCGTTGCCATAGCCTCTTTTTTCTTCTCTGAGTGCCGTTGCCCCTCTGGATTGTGCCTGACCGAAGGTGTCGTCAGTTGAGCCATTGTCCACCACGATGATTTCGGATACCAGGGCTTTGGGAATCTCGTCAATCACCATACCTACGGCGTTCTGCTCATTGAAGGCAGGAATGATGACTTTGATATTGGGTTGGCGCACTTACGGTTGATTTACATGCAAAAATAGGGAATGGATTGGATTGGGAGGTCGGGGGTGGGACAAAAGGTTGGCATTAGTCCATATCCGCATCTTTTATCAGGCGTTTGATTTCGGACTTTAGCAAGGGGAGGTGTTTGGTCAAAATAGCCCAAATGTTTTCGTCTGAAATATTATCGTAGGAATGAATGATTTGATTTCTCAACCCGACGATTCTGATAGCATTTGTGATGGGGAATTCGGGCTCCTTGTCAAGAACCCTTCGAACGGCCTCGCCAATAATTTCCAGATTTCTCTCGACGCCTCTCTTCAAAAGAAGATTTTTTTTGTAGCTTATAAAGTCATGTGCTTGCCCGTCGAAATAGCTTTCAATTTCATTGATGGAGCCATCAATGTCATATAGCCACTTCAGTACCTTTTCGTCCATAAACCAGCGCCTTGGTTCTATTGATAGATTTAATTAGAATAGGATTCCGAAGGGTTTGGACTTCTAAAAGATCCACTTTTCTACCGAGTAGTGATTCCAAAGATTCTTTCAGATCCATATAGTTATCGAAATAGTCAGTCAAATCCACATCACCAAACTTCACCAGAAAATCAATATCACTGTTAGCGTCAAAAGAGTCTGATAGTATGGAACCAAAAGCGAACAGCTCATTTACCTGGTGCTTTTTGCATAAGGCGGATATTTCGGTAATATGATCCTTGATAATTTTCATCTGTCGTAAGTAAATATAACAAATATATTTCTCACATAATTTAATTCAGTAACGACTCCCGAAATGCAGAAGGTACTTCCAAGTATAGGAATAACTCTATTGATAGTTGCTTGCCAGGCCCACATCGCCGAAACCGTTCTTGGCCCTGGCTGGGCAAGCACGTCCATCAATGCCGTCAGCTTTCGCACCAATTCCATTGTCAGTGACGAGAACTGGCAATTTGCGGTCTATTATGATTCTACTGGTCACATAGTGCTGGCAGGGAGGCTTGAAAGAAGGGCAAAGCCTGCTGAGGCAGTGAGGGTGGTGGAGTTGAAGCTGTAGTTTTTACAATTTGGGAATCTAATTCCCAAATTGTAATTTCACTACGTGATTATCCGAATAGCAGATAAAGAAATCCGAGTGCTTGCCTCTATGTACAAGTCGCTGGCGATCGTTGGCCCAAGACAATCGGGAAAAACCACACTCGCAAAACACATTTTTGGGTCGAAGCCTTATGTGTCGCTGGAAAACCCCGATGCACGGCAGTTTGCCGAGAGCGACCCTCGAGGATTTCTCGAACAATACCCGAATGGAGCTGTACTGGATGAGATACAACGAGTGCCACAGTTGTTTTCCTATCTGCAGCAGATCATTGATGAAAGTAGCGAGACGGGCCTTTTTATTCTTTCGGGGTCGAACAATTTTTTGCTTCAGGAAAATATTTCACAGAGTCTTGCTGGCAGGATCGCTTACTTGTTTCTTCTTCCTTTTTCTATTGAAGAGCTCGCAAAAGAGGGGCTGTTGCCATCGGATGCATACCAGGCAATGTTTGCCGGAGGATATCCTCCGATTTATGATCTAAAAATACCGCCATCTACCTGGTATCTCAACTATATTCGTACCTATGTGGAAAGAGATGTGAGGCAGATAAAAAATATCACAAATCTTGGTGCTTTTGAAAGGTTCCTGAGGCTTTGCGCCGGCCGGGTAGGTCAACTGCTGAATATGAACAGCCTCGGCATTGAAGCTGGTGTGGATCATAAAACAGTGGCATCGTGGTTGGGGGTATTAGAGAGTAGCTTTATTGTTCATTTGCTTCGGCCTCACCATCAAAATTTCAATAAACGAATTGTGAAAATGCCCAAGCTGTATTTTTATGACACCGGGCTGGCCTGTGCACTACTCGGCATTCAAAATGAAGCACAGTTGGTTACCCATCCGTTGCGGGGGAGTCTTTTTGAAAACTTCATTATCAGCGAAATGGTGAAAACCAGGTTTAATAAAAATGAACCTAACAACTTGTATTTTTGGCGTGATAGTACCGGCAATGAGATTGATGTGATAATAGATAAGGGTGGAAAGCTATACCCGGTCGAAATCAAATCAGGAAAGACAGTCACTGACGATTATTTCAAGGGATTAAATTTTTGGTCTAAAATAACTGGAGCAGCGGAAGGGGTAGTTGTCTACGCAGGAGACGCTCAGCAAAAGCGAAGCAATGGAATGGAGGTAAGGCCGTGGAACCAGGTGGGAGAGTTGTAATGGGCGTCGGGTTCGCAGGTTTAACATAGTGAATCATCCAACATATTTGTCTTTCATGTAATCCACCGACTCTTTGACCAGCGTCTTTAGAACGTCAATATCCACATCAGTTAACTTGTTAATATAGAGACAAGACTTCCCTGTTTTGTATTTTCCGAGCTTTTGCATCAGCTCTTCGTACCGGCCGAAGCCTGGCATGATATAGAGCGTAAGGCTCGTTTTTCTTGGCGAGAAGCCGGTTATCATCCAGTCGCCTTCCTGTCCGCTGGCATATTTGTAACGATAGGTGCCAAAACCAACTATAGATGAGCCCCACATCTTTGGTTTTTCGCCAGTCACCTCCTTCATCAGCTTCAGCACCTCAAAGGCATCATTTCGTTTTTTCTCATCTTCCACTTTGTCGAGAAAGCCTTCCACGCTTACATCGTTGACTTTTGTTTTTAGTTCGTAGGCCATAGTGATGTATTTTGACTCTGGAATTAAGAAAAATCTACTTTAAATGCAAGATACTACAGCCCAAAGCATTACACCTTTTTGTTTTCCTTTTTATCGTACCAAAGCTGCACCAGCCCCGAAGGGAAAGTCAGACTTTTTTTAAAAGCCAGGTTTTGCTCCGGGCGGCCGCCTTTGAAAAGCCTGATGCCGCCGCCTAGTAAATGTGGGATGATAGAAACGATTACCCTGTCAATAAGAGAGTGCCTGAGCAGTTCAAACACCAGGTCGCCACCACCGTCGCAGTAGATGTCCTTGCCCTTTTCCTTTTTGAGTTTTTTAATGAGAGCCGACAAGTCATTAAAGTACTCAACGTTTTCATCCCTGCCGGTTCTGCTATTGGATAGCACCCACACCTTTTTATCCTTGTGATGAAAGTCTCCTCCAAATGATAAGACTTTATCGTACGTCTTCCTGCCCCAAATGACCGTGTCGATGCCAGCGGTGAATTCCGCATAGCCATAGTCTTCACCAGGCACTTCTACCTGTGACAGGAAATCTATATTGTCGTCTTCTTTGGCGATGTAGCCATCCAAGCTCATAGCGATGTAGAGATTTATTTTGCGCATAATTTAAGTTTTTTGACAAAGGTCGGTAAGCTGTTGTTACTTGAATTGTAAAAATCGGACATCAGAAAAGTACATTTTTTGCCTGCCGCAATTCGCCCGGTGTCATCCCGGAAAACTGCTTTGCATCGTGGATAAAATGCGCCTGGTCGAAATACCCGGCTTCATGGGCGACGTCTGTGAGACTCCATTTGGCCACTTTCAACAACTCAGAAGCTGAGAGAAATCTTCTCATTTTGATGTATTCTTTTGGCCCCAGGCCCAAACACTGGTCATACTTTCTAAGTAATTGCCGATGGCTGAGCCCTACTGCCCTGGCTAGCGAGTCAACGCTGACCTGGGCCAGCGATTTTTCAATAAGTGTCAGAGTGGATTGAAATGACTCTTCAGCTCTATAGTTTCGACTCAATTTCTCAATAAGAAACTCCTGAACGGCTTGCACCTTCTCCTCGTCGGACAAAGCAGCCTCGACTCTTTGTTCCATCTCTTTCGCCGCTTCAGCCTGCGATTTACCAATGTCGCTCAAACACACTGTTTGGTTGGCTACAAGTGACATTGGAACATCGAAAAAAGGCCAGGATCGACCCGGGTAAAACCATATGGTAATAAAGTGAACCTGCTTCGGGCTGGAAATATCCATAAAGCAGTTCATTCGGGACGTGATGAAGCTACCGCCATTTATTTTTCGTCCATTCACCTCAAATGAATCAGCGGTGTCGCCAATATTGACGAACAGTTCAACACATCCGTCAGGAAGTACTCGTGAATGGGGAGGGCGCTCCCCCGTGCCAGGTGCCTGCATCAGGTAAATCGCCTTAACAAAGGGACGGAGTTGCACTGGTATCTGGTAGTTTTTTAAATGTGTCATAAGCGACAGACCTAATTGTGACCCCGGGAGACGGTTCTATGACAATTTTTTACAATGTGTATAGCAGACACATTTCTGCTATTAACTACTTTGCGCACCAAGTTTGGTAATGCCCTTTCGGGGCAGCAACGTTTAACGTTGCACGGTTGATTAGGTTTGGTAGCCCGGCGGTCTTTTAGAGCGCCGGGCTTTTTTCATTTGTTCTGTTCGGCTCCAGGCAAAGCTCTCGGTTTCTTCACCAGCTTATGGTTGATTGATATAATCCTTAAAATATTTTTCTAGTACAAAAGGAGGTTGGTGCACGTCCGGCTTCCTTTCGAAAGTAGTTGGGTCGTACTCCATTGACACAATTGTTTTGGCTGTAAGCTTCAGCGTATCGTCGGTTCTCCTTTGCCAGCTGCTTAACAGGCCCATCATTTCCCTCACTTTTACCTTGTGCTCCTTTTCACCGGCCAGATTGACTAGTTCATCAGGGTCATTTTCAAGGTCGAAGAGCTGTGTGTAGTCGATCATCGGATATCGTATCAATTTCCATTTTTTGTCTCGCACTGCCCGATGCGTACCCCTGTAGGTGGTGAATAGTGAGGTTCGAACGCCTCCCTCTTTGCCCATAATTACCTTCGAAAGGTCTTTTCCATCCACTCCCTTAGGTGGCTCTACACCTGTCAGGTTGCAAAGTGTAGGGAAAATGTCGTAGAGGTATACCAGAGCATCGCTGGTTTTATTGGCTGGCAAACCAGGGCCGGCAAACACCAGGGGCGCTTTCATGCTGTGCTCATACAGGTTTTGCTTCCCCACCAGGCCATGGCTTCCCAGCGCTAGCCCATGGTCAGCAGCGTACACTATAATGGTGTTCTCAGCAAAACCGCTTGCCTCCACAGCGGCAATAATGTCGCCTATCCTGTTGTCGGCATGGGTAATCATGGCGTAGTATTCCCTCAGCTGATCCTGGATCATCCCAGAGTCTCTTGGCCAGGGTGCCAGGTGCTCATCTCTTACCTGCATTTCATTTATTTCCCCAAAATTGAATGGGTGCCAGTGCTTAAAGTTGGCAGGTAACGGAATGGTGTCTCCCGCATACTGCTCCAGGTATTGTGGCAATGGGCTTCTCGGGTCGTGAGGGGCTGTGAAGGCTATGTAAGCAAAGAAAGGCTTTTCGGCTCCTTTTTGTGAGGTAATGAAGTCTATCATCGCATCAGCAAAAAGATCAGTAGAGAAGCCTTTTTCTACAGGCTCTGTAAAAGTGGAGTCATTCACTTTGTCACGGACAGCGGTATTGAAGTGATCATCCATTCCGCCGAGAAAGACATTCTTGCCCTGTTGAAACGAAGCAAGAAAACTATCGCCTCCATTGTGCCATTTGCCGGTTCCAAAAGTAGTGTAGCCATTGGCGGCCAATACCTGAGGTATGGTGGTAACGGTATCGAGCTTGTCGTACACATGGTAAAGGCTTTTGCCACTCATGAGCATGGCTCGGCTCGGGGCGCAAACTGCTCCATGAATGGATCCCATGCAGTAGTTGTTGGTGAAGCGCACACCACTTTTCGCAAGCGCATCCAAGTTGGGTGTTTTAATAATTTCGTTTCCAGCTGCTCCGAGCGCATCTGCTCGCTGGTCGTCGGTAAAAATGAAAACAATGTTGGGCTTTTTAGGCTCCTCTTTCTTTTGTGAACATCCTACCAGGGCTTGACAAAAAAGTAGGGCGGCGAGAGCACCGACACTAAAAATTGAGCAATATTCTTTCCTCATGGCTAAAAATAGAAAACCATCCACATTTATAAATGGCTTCTTGCTAATATTTGACATGCCTAATTCTATTTTATTCATTAAACTGTGATATAATCGTTAAGTATGAAAGCAGTATTTGGCAAGGTCGCTCTTTTTACCCTCGTGGCGGTTGTCTTCTTTTGTCTGGGCCAGTATGTGTCGCTAACAAATGAGGAAACGATTAGCTGCGACAATATTATCAAAGCAGGTGAACTGATAGGCGTGCCGCTTACCCGTGCCGAAGCCGACTCCATGCTTGAGGGTGTTGCCTCACAGAGGGAGAGCTATCTTTCGATGCGCAAAAGCCCATTGACTAACGACGTGGTGCCTGCCATGCAGTTTAATCCGCTCCCATTGGGTTTTCAATATCAAAGCCATTTTAAAGGACTAAAGTTTGGTGATTACACTGGCACAATGCGACCTACGGCTGATGAAGAGCTGGCGTTTATGAGTATTGGCGAACTGGCTGAACTCATTACAACCAGCCAGATTTCTTCTTTGGAGCTTACCAAATTTTACATCAACAGAATAAAAGCACTGGATCCAAAGCTGCATGCGGTAGTAACATTGATGGAAAGCTATGCGCTGGAAAAAGCGGCAATTGCTGATGAGGAAATTTCGCAGGGTAATTACAAAGGTCTTTTGCATGGAATTCCTTTTGGTGCGAAGGACTTGCTGGCCAAGAAAGGCTTCAAAACCACATGGGGGGCCATGCCCTACAAAGACCAGGAGTTTGACGTCGATGCGACTGTTGTCGAGCGGCTGGAAAACGCTGGAGCAATTTTGGTGGCAAAAACCACACTTGGGGCTCTTGCCATGGGTGATATTTGGTTCGGAGGCAAAACACGGAATCCGTGGAATACCGAAAAGGGGAGCAGTGGCTCATCGGCGGGTTCGGCTTCGACGGTTTCAGCCGGGCTGCTTCCATTTGCTATTGGTTCGGAAACGCTGGGTTCCATCGTATCGCCGTCTACAGTCTGCGGTGTTACCGGACTAAGACCCACTTATGGCAGGGTAAGCCGCTATGGAGCGATGGCCCTAAGCTGGAGCATGGACAAGCTGGGGCCATTGTGCCGCAATGTGGAAGACTGCGCTATCGTGCTGGCCGCTATAGGCGGGCCCGACGGAAAAGACGCAATGGTGCTGGATTTTCCTTTCTACTTTGAGCCAGCTATCGACCTGAGGGCACTCAGAATTGGTTACGTGAAAGACGACTTTGACAAAGAATACGCCTTTCATGACCAGGACAGCGTGGCGCTGCAGGTCTTGAAAAAACTCGGGGCGGAGTTGATTCCAATTGAATTACCCAACCAGCCGGTAGGGGATATGACCATCATACTTTCGGCAGAGGCTGCGGCTGCCTTCGAGGAATTGACGTTAAGTGGGCGGGATGACCAGTTGGTGAACCAGCTAAAGTGGGGCTGGCCCAATAGCTTCAGAGAGTCCCGGTTAATTCCAGCTGTAGAATACATCCAGGCAAACAGACTGAGAACACAGCTTATTCAGGACATGACCAAAGTTTTTGAGAAAGTGGATGTATACCTGGCTCCTTCCAGAGGAGGCAGTAACCTAAGAGTCACCAACCTGAGTGGCCATCCGTCGGTGGTATTGCCTAATGGCTTCTCTGATGACGGCACTCCCACGAGCATGACCTTTACCGGCCGACTATTTGATGAAGGAACAGTGCTGGCGGTGGCAAAAGCATACCAGAATGCTACAGACTGGCATAGCAAACATCCGGTACTTGATTGATGTAATATCAAAATAATATTTTGTTTTTAGTCCCTATATCGGCGTATTTTATTCGTTTTTAATAATTACGCCCAAAATACTTCTATTAAATTTTTCCGAGAATATTTGTGAAGGTGACAAAAGTCACCTTTTCTGTTTTGTAGCGTCATACCCTCCCCTTGTTCCCGCCTATACCTTAGCATCATCAAAATGTTTCACCAAAACCAATTAGAAACATGAAAACGTTGCTAACAATTACCGCCCTCGTATTTCTGACTGTAGCCGCCACAGCCGGGCAGCCATTTAAGGCAGAAAAGGGATCAAAAATTACTGTAGCTGGCACCTCAACTATGCATGACTGGACGATGGTTTCAGAAGAAATTCAGGTTGAAGCAACCATAGCTGACGGAGGAGGAACCGTTGAAGGGTTGAAACTAATCGTGCCGGTTACCACACTAAAGAGTCATAAGAGTAGCATGGATGACAATGCTTACAAAGCGCTGAAGTCTGACAAGAATCCGCAGATCATTTTCAACCTGAAGACATCACAAGCTAAAGGCGCATCACTTCTGCAAGGATTTGGTCAACTGACTATAGCTGGGGTAACCAAAGACGTCAGTCTTGACGGAAAACTAGAGGCCCTGGCGAATGGTAAATACAAAATCACAGGTTCCTATACGCTCGATATGGAGGCTTACCAAGTTGAACCACCCTCTTTTATGTTTGGCACAGTCAACACAGGAAAAGAGGTAACAATCTCGTATGAAATTATTCTTTCTAAATAAATAAAAAAAACCAATAAATGTCCCTTATTATGAAAACGCTAAATAAATTTTTTGGGATACTGATTGTCTTAGGACTATCCGCATCCAGCACATTGATGGCTCAGCAACCTGACCTTCAATTCTTCAGAACAAATGACGCAAAAGGCCTGAATGTATTTGAAACCACCAAAGCCGACACGGTACCTTTTGACGGCTTAAAAGTAAGAGTAGGTGGCGATTTTGCCATCGAATTTCAGGGCATTAACCAAACGAACTCCCTGGACAGTCTTTTGGACTTGGGTACCAACTTGAACCTTCCCACAGCCAACCTGAACCTTGATGTTCAGTTGTCTGACGGTATGAGGATGCACTTGAGAACCTACCTTTCTGCCAGGCACCACAATGAGTCTTGGGTAAAGGGTGGTTACATCCAAATTGACAAGCTTGACTTTATTAAGCCAGACTTTGCAGCCAACCTGATGAAAGTAGTAACTTTTAGAGTAGGTTTGGATGAGATCAACTTTGGTGATGCACACTTCAGAAGAACTGACAACGCCAGGGCTTTATATAACCCTTTTGTTGGCAACTACATCATGGACTCTTTTACCACCGAGGCCTTCATCGAGGCAAATGCCCAAAGCAACGGCTTCATAGGTGTGTTGGGTATTTCTAATGGCAAGTTGAACCAGAGCGTGGTTCTTACACCTACGACCGACAACAAAATTTCCTTCTATGGTAAAGTGGGCTACGACAAGCAGTTCAACGATGACCTTCGTTTCAGACTTACAGGTAGCTGGTACATGAACAGTGGTTTATCTACAGGCTTTTACCTCTACGGTGGTGACAGAGCAGGAGATAGGTATTACAACACATTAATCTCTCTTGCTGAGGCAGCCAGTGGAGTGAATGCAACAAGTGCATATGCCAATGCCCGCTTTAACCCAAGATTCCGACAAATGACTGCCATACAGATCAATCCATTCCTAAAGTATCAGGGACTTGAGTTGTTCGGCATCTATGAAATTGTATCGAACAGTGAAGACCAGGGAAATGGTCAATATACTCAAACAGCAGTTGAAGCAATCTACAGAATTGGCGCTGCCGAAAAGGTATTTGTAGGAGGCAGATACAACTCCGTAAGTGGAAAAGCAACAGATGCAGCCACTGCTACCCAGAAAATTAACCGGATCAACCTTGGTGGTGGCTGGTTCATGACTGACAACGTGATTGCTAAACTAGAGTATGTTAATCAGCAATATGCTGAAGGATGGGCTGGTAAATATGACGGCGCCGAATTCAAAGGCATCATGATCGAAGCAGCCATAAGTTTCTAGTTGATTTTTGGTAAATTAGTGATGGAATGCCTGCTATGCAGGCATTCCTTTCTCAGTTTGATATGAAGCTCCTTCTCTTTGTAATTAGCTTGTACTCCTTCATCTTCAGCAATGGAGATGAAAAAAGAATGGTTGCCTGGGTGATAGAGCCTTCCAGTACCCTGGTTATTAATGGGGCTTCCAATGTCAATCACTTTACTTGTGGAATGTCGTCGTACCAGTATGCCGACACGCTGGAGCTTGCCGAACGGACGGCCTCATATATCAAATTTTCCCCTAACAAACTATCACTCCCTGTTGTCGATTTTGATTGTGCGCACAAAATGATTACCAGCGACTTTCAGGAGACACTGCAAGCCGACGTATATCCTCAAATCGGCGTAAGCTTTTTGTCGTTGAACGCCGCCTCACCTACGATCCCGGGCGTCACAAGCTACGATGCCGTGGTGCTCATAGAGCTTTCAGGAAGAAAACGAGAGGTGAGTATTCATTTCGATTTTTGGGAGAAAAGCTACAGCCTTTATAATCTGGTGGGGTCAAAAACTCTGCGTTTTACTGACTTTGAGATGGTGCCTCCGTCAAAGATGATGGGCCTGGTGAAGGTAGCTGATGAGCTTACCATCGACTTCAATCTGGTCATCCGGCCGCTGTAGTCGTAACTCCTTACGGATTGATTTTCAGTAATTTATCGAGCTAGCCTGCATTGGTTTTCAGTCGCTTTTGACTATTTTCATGGAAAAGCGAGTCCTATGAAAACGAAAAGGGCAATTTTTATCGTCGGCTTGATTTTTTACCAGGCTGCAACAGCACAAATTGGAACCAAAGTAAAGGAACAGACAAACCAGGGAGTAGTTGGTACATGGGTTAATAGCGAGTTTGGCTACACCATGACATTGCTGCTGCTCGACAATGGCTCCGGTGAACTTGATGGTGAATCTATTACCTATACTGCAGGTGAAAACAGTTTAGCGATCAAATTTGCCACCGAAGTAGTGACCTACCAGTATAACCTGGCGGGTGATCAGCTAACGCTTTCCGGAGGCGATTTGGATGCGGCAATCAATTTCGGGAAAAGCGGGGCCGAAAGGCAGGCCACTGGCAATACACTGCCGACCCAGGCTGCTGACCCTCCAGCAGGCTCAATCGTTGGTAAGTGGGAAAGCCAGGGGCAGGTGCTCGACTTCATGGCCAGCGGCAAGGTAGTGATCGACGGCAATTCCTTCGACTACCAAACACAGGGCACCACTGTGATACTTTCCACGCCACAGGGTGCAGTGCAGTTTCAGTACCAACTGGGAGGAAATACTTTGACATTGACCGGCCCTGGAGGAAGCCTTATCTACAACAAATTTGAGGGGAATATGCTGCCTGCCGGGCAGGCTGGAGTCTCCACAAGCTCGGGTTCCGCTTCAGCCGAACTCTCAGGGAAATGGTGCTATGTGAATGTAACCGGCACAGGATCAGGCGGCTGGACTACCGACGAGTGTATCATTCTAAATGCAAACGGTACCTACGAATACTACAGCGAAAATTCGGGCAGTGCGACGGTGACCAATCAATATGGAACGCAGATAGCCACAGGCGGGACAAGTTCGCAGACTTCCGACGCAGGCACGTGGAGCTTGCAGGGAAATATGTTAGTCGCTAGTTCTAGATCCGGGGGCAGCCAATCATTTGCGTTCGAGAAACGAAATCATCCCAAAAATGGAGATCCAATGATTGTGCTTAATGGCCGTACGTATGTGACTTTTTACCAGAAACCGCCTTGGCGGTAAAGCAGTCTACCTTAGAAAACGTTGAAAAAAGTACCGAGCCAGCCAAGTATAACGCTAAATAGAAAAAGTAGTAGTAGAGTAATCATAATGCTAATTACGTGTTTTTTGCGAAAAGGATTTTAAAACTTTAGCTGTACAGACAGTTAACACTATTTCTTTGCAGTCGCTTTGACTTCATTTTGTGATCCGAGGTTACATTCCTTTGTCGACTTTTTTCACCGCCGCTAGTGGAATAAGGCCAGCCATATATGGTGACATACGATTTTCCCTTTATTTTCGAAGGTCAAATAAACAACTATGGCTAGAGATAACTGGGGAAGTAAGTTTGGTTTTGTAATGGCCGCTGCCGGCTCCGCTGTGGGCTTAGGCAACATTTGGAGATTCCCTTACCTGACAGGAGAGAATGGTGGCGGCGCTTTTGTATTTGTCTACTTTATCTGCATCCTTTTAGTGGGAGCCCCATTACTTTTTAATGAAATGGGGCTTGGTCGTTTCTCCCGAAAAAACCCTGTGGGTGCATTTAAGGATACAGGAGGAAGTAAGTTTTGGGTTTTTGGTGGAGGTATATTATCCCTGTGCGTAAGCTTCTTTGTGCTCTCCTATTATGGTGTTATTGCGGGCTGGACAATCGGGTATATGTATACTGCCCTGTTCGATATTCCGCTGGATTTTGACACTTTCCGGGCTAATCCGGTGGCAATTTTACCACTGTTTGGCATATTCATGGCGGCGTCCACACTTATCGTTTTGGGGGGCATAAGCGGAGGTATCGAAAAGGCAGCCAAGATCATGATGCCGGTGCTGTTTCTTTTGCTAATTGTTGTAATTATCAGGAGCGTAACGCTTCCCGGGGCCATGGCAGGCATTGAGTACTACCTTGTTCCGGACTTCAGCAAAATCGGAGGTGGAACTATTCTGGCCGCTCTCGGTCAAGCCTTTTTCTCTATGAGTATCGGCTGGGGCATGATGATCACCTATGGCTCTTACCTGTCAAAGGACAGTAACATCGTCAGCTCAGGCCTGTGGGTAGGTATTATGGATACTGGTGTGGCACTGCTGGGTGGCTTAATGATTTTTCCGGCGGTGTTTGCTTTCGGCATGCAGCCGGATCAGGGCCCCACCTTGGTTTTTAAGATACTACCAGTCATTTTCGAATCGTTACCTGCTGGCGGCAATATCATAGGGGCTTTTTTCTTTCTCCTGCTTTGCCTGGCTGCTCTCACGTCTTCCATAGCAATGATTGAAGTGCCTGCTTCCTTTTTCATCGACAACAAAAACTGGAGCCGGAAAAAGGCTGCCTGGGTGGTAGGAATTGCCGCCACAGTAGTGGGACTGCCATCTGCACTCTCCAGCGGTGGGGCCAGCATATTCACCAATGTTTCTATCACTGTATTTGGCAACACCTATGCTGGTGTAATGGACATCATGGACTTCTTCTTCGGCACGTTCTTCATTGTGATCGTGGCATTGATGACCTGTCTTTACACTGGTTGGGTCATGGACATCACCAAGATATCGGATGAAATAGCTGAGGGCGCTCCATTTTTCAAGAAAGAGCTAGTGGCGGGCATCACTCCGGCAGCCATTTGGCGATTCTTCATTCGCTTTGTGTGCCCGGCGGTTATCGGATTGGTGCTGATTAATATGATGGGGATATTCTAAAACTAAAGAGTGCTCCGGGAAGTGCTAATCAACACCTTCCCGGAGCGCTGGATTTCTACTTCTTAGGCGCTGGGCCTAGTCCTTTCTTAGGATCATCTTTTCCCTTTGCAGGATGCGACGGCTTTGTTTCAGCAGGTTTTTCTTCCTTCTTCTCTGAGGTCGTTTCCTTTACTTCCGTTGCGGCTACCTTTTTCGCTGCTTCTCCCAAATAGGCTGGCAACTCAAGGCCTGCCATTTCAAAGATTTCCTTCAATGGAGGCACCGACTGGTACATGCCCGAAAGGAAGTTGGCTGTCGACGTTTTGCCGTCTTTGCCAGTGCCCGAATCCCAAACGGTGATTTTCTCGATCTGGATATTCTTGATGGCTTCCGACTGTAGCCTCACCAGCTCAGGTAGTTTTTCGGCAATGATAAGCATGGCGGCATCTTTCGAACTGTTGCCAGCTGCGTTCACTATTTGTTTCAAACCTTCGGCCTGCTTGGTCAGTACTTCATAAATACCCCTGGCCTCAGCTTCTCGCCTCATAATAATCGAATCGGCCTCACCTTTGGCACGGCGTCTGATCATTTCGGCTTCGGCCTCGGCGGCAATTTCTACCTTGAGCTTGTCTATCTCCGCCGGCACCACAATGTTGGCCGTCTGGCTGGCTTTGTCTCGCTGTGCTCTGGCGTTTTCCGCTGCTTGCTCGGCTGCATACGACTCCTCCAGCGCTTTGGCTTGCTTCACCTTTTCGGCGGCCATCGCTTTTCTGAGTGCTTCAGCTTCTTTTTCCCTTCTTTCGGCTTCAGAGTTGGCTATATCAATTTTGGCCTTGTTTTCACCTTCCACCGCCCTTGCATTGGCCTCAGAAGTTTGGATTCTTTCCGTCTTTTGAGCTTCGGCCTCACCAATATTGGCTTTTGCCAAAGCTTCCGACTCGCCCACTTTAGCGCTTGAGTCGGCATTGGCAATTTGAATTCGTTCTTTTTGCGCTGCATTGGCCTCACCGATTTTTGCCAGGGCGTTGGCATCAGCCACCTGCACCCTCTGATCCTGGTGCGCCATTGCCTCACCGATGGATCCGTCTCTGGTTTTTTCGGCCACGCTTTTACGGGCGTCGTTAATCGCTTTGGCGGCCGCTTCTTTTCCAAGCGCCTCTATATAGCCCGACTCATCTTTAATGTCGGTTACGTTTACGTTGATAAGCTTAAGGCCAATTTTCTTTAATTCTGCCTCCACATTGCTGGCAACGTTCGCCAGGAACTTGTCACGGTTGCTGTTGATCTCCTCAATATCCATCATGGCCACTACAAGCCTTAGCTGACCAAAAATGATGTCTTTGGCAAGGTCATGAATATGGTCTTTGGTTAATCCGAGCAGTCTTTCAGCCGCATTTTCCATCACGCCGGTTTCTGTAGAGATACCCACAGTAAAGCGGGAAGGCACGTCAACCCGAATGTTTTGCTTGCTGAGTGCATTGGTAAGGTTCACCTCTATCGAATTAGGGGTGAGGTCGAGAAAGGCGTAGTCCTGAAACACAGGCCACACAAACGCAGCACCACCATGGATACACTTAGAGGAGCTGTGGCCGTCGGTACCGCCGCCCACTTTTCCGTAGACAACCATGACCCTGTCGGAGGGGCATCGCTTGTAGCGACTAAAAAATGTGATAAGGATGATAAAAACAAAGAGGGCCACAATGGCCACTACGGGTAATGCGAATACGCTCATATTCAGCTAAAGTTTGCGGTAACTAAGAGTAGATTATTGTCTATAACATCACTGACTTTCACCACTTTGCCCGTTTTAATATCGGTCTCATCGTCGGTGATTGCCTCAAGGGTTCTCAGCGAACCCTGTACTTTTATCTGGATTTGGCCTATGCTGTTTCGCTTTGAGGCAATAGTAAGGTACACCTCACCCAGTTTTCCTTTTGCATTGCTCATTTTCAGGTTGCCGCTCTCGTCAGCCTTCGAAAGAAAGTAAAAGATGCTGGCCATAATTAACATCATTGCCAGCCCGGCGACCGAGGAGGCTACCAATGACCAGCCATCCGACATTCCGCTATCCAGGCAGGCTATGCCGGTCCATGAAAAAATGGAGAAGAAGGCCACAAGGTTTTTCAACGTAAGGAACTGAAAAGGAACACCGGTGTCGCCGTCTATTTCTGCATCGGTAGACAGATCGTCGCCCATATCGCCACCGCCAATGAGGGTCATCAGCATCTGCAACAGGAAAAAAAGAGTGAATGGAACTGCCAGCGACCAGTATATTTTCTGCAGCAGGGTAAGGGTTTCCCACCAATTGGTGTATTGCTCAATCATTCTTTTTGAACCTTAGGGTTGAAAGGTTCAGTAAAATACGAAGTGTTGAGAAATTTCCTATTATGAAAAGAGAATAAAGAAAGTATTGGAAGCAAGATTTATGCTTCCACTTTAATGCTGTCGTTACCAATCAATATCGGCTGACCAAACCTGCCTTCTTCGTCTCTGTTTTCCAGGTTGAGTACGCCACGAGGGCAAACTGATGAGCAAACGCCGCAGCCTACGCACGATGAGCGAACGATGTTTTGGCCTCTCTGGGCATACCAGCGTACATCTATTCCCATTTCGCAATAGGTGGAGCAGTTGCCGCAGCTAATGCACTGTCCGCCATTGGTAGTAATGCGGAAGCGGCTTTTGAAGCGCTGCACAATGCCAAGATAGGCAGCCAGCGGACAGCCAAACCGGCACCACACCCTATTGCCCATCAAAGGATAAAAACCGGTGCCCACCACGCCAGCGAAGCCAGCACCGATGTAAACACCATACACTTCTCTGAGTGTGTAGCTGTCGATCACACCCAGCCAGGAGTTGCCCGACCAATAGGTGTACAGTACGCCGCCAGTCATCACAACAGAAAAGGCCAGCACTGCATGGATCATCCATCTTTCGATTTTCCATGCCTTCAATGATTTATCGGAAAGCTGACGGAAGGGGTCGCCCAAAGTTTCGGCCAATCCACCACAGCCGCACACCCAGGAGCAGTACCATCTTTTGCCAAAGAAGTAGACAAATACAGGCACAGCAATGATGATCAACGCAATGCCCCAGCCTAGCATAAAGATGCCCAGGCTGCCTGAAGAGATAAGCTGGTTGAGCTCATTGTCAAAGAAGAAGTCGTAGTCGAGCGGCCAGATGTTTTTAAAGTCGAAATAGGGTTGGTTAAGCCTTAGGAGTATTTCGGGAATAAGGAAAGCGAAAGCTGTTTGAAAGAACATCACGGAAATCGTGCGCATGATCTGGTATTTGCTGTGCCGATATTTAATGAACATGCGCACTCCCATCACGAGAATACAAAGTGTGTAAATGAAGCCGTAGAGGAAAAAACGGCTGGCGTCACTGTTCTTTAGTAGCTGACTCACTGGATCGACCATAATGATCCATTCGGTCATGTATTCGGGGAAGAAATACAAAATGATGTAGAAGACAATAAGGAAGCTGCCGAGCATGATGCCAAGCCAGCCTTTGTTTTTCAAAGCACTGTGGAAGATGCCATTGTTCTTAATACCTGCCGGGCCATCAAGTTTGTTTTTAGGTAGCAAATACATCATTGCCCCAATAATTGGTAGCAGGTAACAAAGGACCAAAAAGAGGCCGGGGCTAGACTTGATTGGCCCGTGAGAGGCAAGTTTGGTAGCCTCGTACCTGATATCTCTGGCTTTGTAGCGGTCGATACCTACCTCACTGATAATGCCATAATCGTTGATCGTGTTGGCCACTGACATCAGGTCTTTCTTCAGCGCTTCTCTGGAATCATATTTTCTCCCCTCCAGCCAGTTGCCGTATTCCTCCATTTTTCGTCTCTTGAATATAGTGCTGGTGTTGATCTTCGGGTAGATGTAGTTCAGCATTTCAAGGGAGAAAGTGTAGGGAGGAGGGCCCAGCTCGCTAACTAATAGATTTATCTCTGATTCCTTGAGGGCAAAGAGCATCATTTGCTGCCTGTTGTAGGTGTTGATGCCTTTTTGGATGGTGCCGACAAACCCGAAATTCGTGCTGTATTCTGTGTCGACTATCTCCGGTGTGAAAGTGAGGATACCTTGGGTCTTTCCCTCGTGAGCAACAACTTTGTCAAAGTCACTCCTCGAAATTTTGTAGTCAGCCATAAAGAAGCTGGCCAGAAAAAGGCCAAAGCCAAGTATGAAAAGTGCCAGCCCGGTTAGTTGTATTGCTCTCATCTCTTTCTTCCTCTTGCTTTAGAAAATACCAAACAGCTTTTTCTTCTTTTTCTTTTCGATTTCGAAATAAGGGAACTGCGTCGAAAACGCCGCTCTGATCTCCTGCTCACAGGTATCAAAAAACTCCGGATCAAAATTGGCCTTCTCCAGTTCGTTTATCACTCTATCTACTTTTGTTTTCTGCCTGATCAAGCCGTCCCAAACTTCGTGTCGCTGCCGGATGCCCATGGCATTCATGCCGAGCACTGTGCCGGTTGCCTGATCAAAATTAATTCTGATGCCCTTTTTCCCGGCAGCATGCTCCCACCAGAACGAATCTACTCCTTCAGAAGCAAGGGCGGGCACTGAACCATAGGTCTGATACTCGATATCAAGGAACTTGGCAGAATTGAACCAAATTCCAGGCACATACCTGGTTGGTTTACCAGTCAGGGTCAGAGCAAGCGTTTCTCCCATCATGCGGCCTGTGTACCACACCTGCTCTATGGCTTTCCGGTGAGGTAGCGGGTTTCGTAGTTCCGCACAGTCGCCAATGGCATAAACATCAGGCAAATTGGTCTGTAGATGGTCATCGACCAGAATGCCACGCTTGGTTTCGACGCCGAACGACTTGGCCAGGTCAATATTGGCATGCACACCGGCAGTCAGTCCTACTACCTGGCAGGGTATTTCCTCACCAGTACTGGTAATGATGGCAGAAGCTTTCCCATCAGGCCCTGCTTTTATCTCCTTCAACTCAGTGTTCAGCCGGAGGTCAATATGATGCTCAACAATGTGCCTGTTGATCATGGCCGATTCTTCCGCTGGCAAAACCAAATCCCAAAAGCTTTTTTCTCGTACCAGAAAGGTCACAGGAATCTTTCGTGACGCCAGCATTTCCGCCAACTCAATGCCGATGAGTCCACCACCAACAATGACTGCTCTTTTGCAATTCCCGGTGTTTTTCTCGAGCGTCTCCAAATCCTGATAGGAGTAGAGCCCCTGCACCCCGGGGAGATCCTGGCCGGGCCAGCCAAACTTGTTGGGCTGTGAGCCTGTCGCCAATACTAGCTTATCGTACTTAATTTTTTTACCGGACTTCAATTGGAGGGATTTTGCCCCGGTTTCGATGCCAGTAACAAAATCGAACACCAGGTCAATCTTGTTCTTTTCCCAAAACCAGTCCTCGTAGGGTTTGGTGTGTTCGTATTTCATGTGTCCCATGTAGATATACATGAGGGCTGTTCTGCTGAAGAAGTGTTCCGTTTCCCCCGAAATGACGGTAATCTGATCACCTCCTTGCTTTCTCACATGCCGGGCACAGGTAATGCCAGCGATTCCATTTCCGATAATGACGATGTGTGCCATAAGTATGCTCCAAACTTAGCTAGCAGACCGCAATTGCTTTGTCTTAGCAGCGACCGAACCAGGCAGTGAAGATACAAAAGCAACGATTAGTTGTAACGTTCGATGCTTTTAACTTGATCAATATTTGGATGGAGTAACTTTAGAAGTGCAAACCAAAGCTATACCCGGGCCAGTACTGTACGTTGAGCTTGTCTTCCTTTTTTTGGAAAATTTCCTGGCTGATTTTAAGGTCCTGACTTTCATGGAAATACGCATTGAGTGAAACACCGGCAAACAGGTGGGGCCCTTTCTTCTTTCTGCGTAGTCCTATTTCAACATGCATTTTGTGCAGTAAACTAAGCTTCGGATCAAATTTCATCGTTTGGCTGAGGTACATTGTTCTGATACCTGCACTTAAAAACCAGCGAGCGTTCAATGTGTCGGCTCCTATCATAGAGTGTTTGTTGTAAAACACCTTCATAAACCCATAGCCCAACCCCCACTTTACCTGGTTTCTGAAGCCTTCGAAAGGATTGTATGCGAATATGAGTGCATTTTGATTGACTACTTTGAACCGCCCCGTAAAGGGCATTTGTGAAGGTGTGTAAGTGCAGTTTTGACAGTTGCCCGTGGTGCGTTCCAGCACAGCTGCAAACAGCTCGTCGGTGAAAAGCCGGGTGTGTACACCGCTGGAGCCAAAGTTAAGAGGCCCCACCTGCGTGCCGTACGTGGGCACGGAAGAGCCCTGGTAAGGACTCGGCTTAAAGATGTTGATCAAACCTATTTGCGTGCCGTGCACTTTCCTGGCTATGTTGATGAGGCCAACCTGCGTTCCGTCCATTTCGCTTGAAACATTCACCAGGCCGAGTTGAAAGCCCCGGTCGGGGCCCGGTGGTGAAGAGTTTTTGCCTTCCATTTGTACCGCACGGTTGATGGCGCCCAACTGTAGTCCGCTGAGTTCGCCATAAGTGTAGTTGAACAACAGGGAAGCCTGACTGCCTGTCATGCCACGAATAGCAATATTATAGAGCCCGGCCATTTGCACTCCGAAAACTTGTTTGCCAGCCATATTCCCCAGCCCAGCCAGCTGAAAGCCGTGCACGTAGCCATTGTTGAAGTTGAACCCGCCTGTTAGCTGGATGCCTTCGACGTTGTTTCTGACAAAATTGAGGAGCCCGGAAAACTGGATGCCCTTTAAGTTGCAGGAAAAACCTTCGTTGACAATGGAGAGCTCTTCGCCATCTGTCAGATTAAAGTAAGCCTGGCTTCCGATAACGTTGGCCAGCCCTGCCATCTGGATGCCAGTGCTTGAGTTGGTGTTGATATTTGAAATGCCGCCCAGTTCAAAGTGGTGGCTACCTGCCGACATACCGCCGAATAGGTTAAGGGAAAATCTATTGAAATAGAAGCCGCTTTCGAGTCCATTCGTGCCTATGCCCGGAAAAAAGGAGAGCTGGAATGTTCTTTCCTTGTACCTGCTTTTGGCTGGTTGACTAAGCAGATCGCCGTAGACTGCACAAATGGTGAGCAGCAAAAAAATTACTCTATTCAAAGCTTTATCCTTTACGTGTTTAACCTTCAGATAAAGGACGACCGGAGGCGGAGAGAATTACAGAGGAGGTGAAAATGGGCCTTACTTGCCCTTGTGCCCTGGCAGAAAGTTGAGGAGGCTTTCGAGGGAGAGGAATCTTTGGTCTGCTACCACCCAACTGGTGGCATTTCCCTCAGTTTCTATAGTAAGCTTAATTGTTGCGTTTGCATCGCCAGGCAAATAGCCATGCCTTTCCAGTGCCCGTTTTGTCCAGTTATGGGCCTGTGAATTTCCAGATAAAGAAAATGTTGTGCCTTCTTTTGTTGGCAACAGCACTCTGCCATTTAACAGGTCAAACCCAAACCCTTCGTGGTACAGGCTTTCCTCTAACTGTCCGTTTAGTGCCAAATCCTCAGGCAGTCCCTCAACCAAAGGACTATTGAAATTGGTCAGCCAAAGTCTGTCAGCAAACTCCATTGCCAGGTGAAAATCATGTGTGGATACCACAACGGCTTTTTCTTTTTCAAGAGCAAGTTGTCTGAGTAGCATAAATATTTCCACGCTATTGTTAAGATCGAGAAACGCCGTGGGCTCATCGAGGATCATCAAGTCGCCGTCTTGCGCCACCGCTCTGGCTATCATAGCTTTCTGGTACTGGCCGTCACTCAGTTCGCCTACTTTTTTATTCAGTAGGTAGTTGATTTTGGTGAGAGCGACAGCGTCATTCACGGCTGCCCTGTCTTCTTTTGAAAGCAAGCCGAGCCAGTTAGTATAGGGATGGCGGCCCAGTGCCACCAACTCTTCTACGGAAAGGTTGCCGCCGCCCACCTTTTCAGTGAGGACCAGGCTAATCTTTGTGGCCAACTCCTGGATGCTGTATGCTTGAACAGGCCGATGGGCAAGAAGAACCTCGCCAGATAGCGGAGGCTGCAAACCGGCGATTGTTCGCAGCAGCGTTGACTTTCCAACGCCGTTTTGCCCCAGCAGGCAAACCACCTCACCGGGGTTGATGTCCAGGTTGATATCTTTCAAAAGCGGGGTAGGGTGGCCTTTTACGAAGTAGCCGACACTCAGTTGCCGCAATTTCATCACCGCTCTTTTGTTAGCCATCATAGTGAGTACCTGAGGTTTCGTTTGCTCACAATGATCCAGATAACAACGGGGCCGCCGATCAAAGAAGTGACGGCGTTGATGGGTAGCAACTGCGATGTGCCTGGCAGCTGAGCAATCAAGTCGCAAAAAAGCATGGTGCCTGCGCCCATCAGGCAGACCAGCGGAATAAGCAGCAGGTGGTTCGAAGTCGGAAACAGCATGCGAACCATGTGAGGCACGGCAATGCCTATAAAGGCAATAGGCCCGCAAAAAGCAGTGACGCTGCCTGCAAGCAGGCAGGTGCTGATAATGATGGTAAGTCTGGCTCGTTTGATATTGAGTCCCATGCTTCGGGCGTACTGCTCACCAAGCAAGAGCATATTGAGTTGCTTGGCCGAGGCAAAAGAGAGCAACAGACCAATTGTGATTACAGGCGCAAAGATTTGCATTTCCTCCCAACTAAGTCCGCCTAGACTTCCGAATGACCAAAGCATATAAGCCTGGATGTCTTCGGCCTGGCTGAAGTATTGCATGATGCTGACGAGCGCTCCTGTGGTGCTGCTAAACATCAGTCCTACGATGAGGAGGCTCATGGCGTCACGCAGTGAGCGGGCCACGGAGATAACGGCGATCATGACAAGAATGGCTCCGAGCGCTGCGGCAATTACCTGAGCACTGGCAAAAAGCTGCCCACCCAGCTGATGAAGCCCCAACGACGCCCCGCCCAGAATCAGCAGGGCAGCACCAAGGCTGGCACCGGAGCTGATGCCAAGCACAAATGGCCCAGCCAGAGGGTTCCTGAAGAAGGTCTGCATTTGCAGTCCGCTGATGCCTAAAGCGGCGCCAACCAGAATGGCAGTCAATGCTTTCGGGAGCCGGAAGTTGAGAATAATTTCCTGCCAGGCTTCGTTTTGGCTGGTAAAGCCAGATACGATTTTCAGTGCGTCAAATGCCGGGATCACCACCGACCCCAGGGCCAGACTGAGAAGGAAAAGAACGAAAATCACAAGACTGAGAAGCACGAAGTACTTCCACCATTGCTTCCACGACTGTTGGATGAAATCCCTAAGCATGGCACAGATTAGGGTAATTTTCTGTAAAAATAAAGTTTGTGGTCGGGTAGGAGCCCAGGATGCATAATATGTATCAGGTCCGCCAACACAATATCTGGCCTGCTATATCCCTCCTCCAGATAGTTATTTCCACCCTTTTTGTTCAACTGATTGTCGTAGTTGTAAACGGCGCCGTTTTTCCAGGCACTAAACAAACCGTACCTGCTTTCTTGCGCCTTCATTTCCTGCAGCGTCGTGAAGGAGGCCACGCCAATCCAGTAATCTGCTTTCAACCCTTTTTCAAAGACAGACTCAAAACTTAGTTCCAGCCAACCATTTTCGTCTGTTTCTTTCCAGAGGTAGCTCCCCCCGGCATCTTCAAAAAAAGCAGCACCATAGTTCTTGCCACCCGGCAGAAACCAGGTCTCGCCATACACCACGCCGGTCAGCACGGTTGGTTTTGCTTCGGCTTTCTGCGCTTCGGCTTTTAGTCCCAGATAGTTTTTTTCGATCACGGAAAAAATGGAATCAGCCTCGTCGAGCTTATCGAAGAAGGCGGCTGTGAACTTAATCCATTCTGCACGGCCAAGAGGCGTCGTTTCGAGGTAGTCGGCATTGTAGAGCATGTCGATGCCAGCCAGCTCCAGCCTTTCGTCAGTTGATCGGTCGTTGCCCATGGAAAAGGTAAACAATGCTTCTGGCTTCAGGTTGAGGCAGGACTCAAAGTTGACCCCGGCACCGTCCCCAATTTCGACCAGCTCTCCACTTTCGAGCCTGCTCCGGAAAACCTTGGAGTATACATAGTCCGCATTGGCAAAGCCCTTTAGGCTGGTTTCTTCTCCTATCGCAGAGAAATGAGGGAGGTGAGTAGTGCTGGTGGCTGCCGCTTTGCTTAGAGGTACTTCCACTATTTTGTAACCATCAAATGGTGCCCCGGCATTGACTTCTTTATCGACCAACGCATACTTGATCGCCTTTCCGGCACCCTTCCACGGCTGCTTCACCACCACTTCCGTCCAACCTGAGTGCTGGGTGATGACAAGCCCACTTGCATACTTTATGTAAGAGAGTTGGGTTGGGTTATCGGCTGCTGTTTCTGTCTTTTTTTGCTGGCAGGAGAACGTAAGCCCCGCTAAAAAGGAGATGAAAAGAAGTGTTTTGTTGAACATGGTGCGGCAAAAATAAAACAATCCGCCCCTTTTGGGAACGGATTGTATTTTCATTTAGAATATTTGCTCGTTGGGCAGCGGAGCTTTTATCTGATCTTATTGCCTCCCGCCAGCATGGTGGCATATTCTTTTATTTCTTCGTAAGTATCTTTTTCAAGCACCGCTTTTGCGTCGCCCGACTTTGGTGGGTTGTACACGCCTTTGGATTCCCACCACTGTAGCGCATGTTTCTTGGCTTCGTTGGTATCCACCTCGAACTGCTTTATGCAAGTGTCGCATACAAGCCAGGTCTGGTCTTTTTCAGCCGTTTTTTCAAAAATGATCCCTCTCATTTTTGTAGCATTGGCATCTTTCTGCTTAAAGTGAGCAGTCGTATACCCAAGCGTTTCGGGCTCGACCATCTTATGATCCCAATATTCCTTTGAGCTAACTACCTCAGAGGTAGTAAGTGCATATCCTTCGTTGTACTCCAAAAGGGTTTTGCAAATTTTGCACTGTGAAACAGGAGTTTTTTCCTTTTTACCAAATAGCTTTCCAATAAACGACATCGTAGTATTTTATAATTCTAGTTCTCGACCTAAACCAATGTAATGACGCTTTAACAGGGGTTGAGGTTGCGTGCACCACTCAAATTTCTTCCAAATATACCCTCAACGGGCATAAAGGTTACTTGAAACGGTATTAAAAAGTGTTAAATAGGAGAATTTTTACAGAATCGTTTTAACATCATTACAATTATTGCGTATTTCGCATCGACCGTTGGTTTCTGCCTCAACTCATCAGCAGTTGTAGCAGAATTAAAAGGGAACCCCGTTAAAATCGGGGGCTGTCCCCGCAACTGTAAGCCTAAAAAGGCCTCTATCAAAAAGTCACTGTTCCGATAAACCGGGGTGGGAAGGCGATAGACGGGCCAGGCGAGCCAGGAGACCTGCCATAGTCAAACAATTCAAAGCTTTCGGGTGAAAAGCGGCGGATGATCTGAAAAGGCCGTGTTCCGGCTTCACATTTCATTCCACCTTATTCCCTCTACTGCTTTGAATTAAGTTAACAAACTGGGCTTGCCCGTTAATTTAATTCAAAGAGATGTATGCAGTTGGTATAAGGGTGGTCGGGCTGGTAGCCTGCGTCATCCTTTTTTTGTTTGGTGCAAAAGGTCAGGAGGTTGCTACTGATTCTGTTCGCATGGGTAAAACCCTGGCGCCAGTGGAGATCAGTGACTCATGGCTTCACAGCTATGCAGTGGGAGGCCATTCGGAGCCACTCGACTCGATGGCTATTCAAGCCCAAGCAGCTGCTTCGTTAGGCAAGTTACTTCAGGCGCAGCAAGGCATTTACCTGAAGGAGTATGGCCCCGGTATGCTGAGCTCTATTAGCCTCAGGGGCACCTCCGCCAGCCAAACCTCCATGCTTTGGAACGGTCTTCCCATCAACTTCCCCTCCCTGGGCCAGGCCGATTTCTCGCTGATCCCTAATTTCTTTATCGACAAAGCGGAGGTTTTTTACGGAGGGGTAAGTGCTCTCGCCGGGTCTGGCGCTATTGGAGGTGCGGTGGCTGTCAGCGATAGGCTTGACAAAAACGTCCTAACCATTGGGCTAACCCAGGAAGTTGGAAGCTTTGGCACTAGCTTTTCAGGGCTGAAAGGCAAATTGTCGGGTGAGAGAGCTGGCATTTCGCTCGCTGGCTTTTATAAGAAATCTGATAACGACTACACCTACAGGAATCTGGCAAAAGCCGGGCAGCCGATTGAAAGACAATCGCATGGTGCCTATAGTGGCAAAGGCCTGAAAGCTGCTGCCTTCTGGAATCCCTGGTCAAAGGGTGTTTTTGATATGGAAGGCTGGCTGACTCACTATAATAGAGAGATTATTCCACCCTACACCGTTGCCTCAGTCGGCGACACTCAGGTTGATCAGTCGCTGCGACTGTCGCTGGGTTATGTGCACCGGATCCAGCCTTTGTTGAAATGGGAATCACGGGTTGGGAGAATCTATGACTTCATCAAGTTCAACGGGCTGGCCTCTGCCACCACTCAATACATGTGGAATAATAGTATCGAATGGATGCCGTTTTCCCACCTTCAGCTCCGGCTTGGTGGTTTAATCAATCATATGCTAGCTGACGTGCCGGAATACGGTGGCGATTTGAGTGAAAACCGATCCAACGTCTATTTAATGCTCAATTGGTTTCCAACATCACGATGGACATTGAATGCAAAGGCTCGTCAGGAAATTGTTGCTGGCATGTGGAGTCCAGTTGCTCCTTCGCTGGGAGCTGACGCTCTGGTTTTACGATCGGAGGCAGTTTCCCTCAATTGGCGCTCGCAGCTCTCCAGAAGCTATCGGGTGCCCACGCTCAACGACCGCTACTGGAGCCCTGGTGGCAACTTAAACCTGAAGCCAGAGCAAGGTTGGAATGCAGAATCTGGCCTCGATTATTCTGTCAAACAGGGAAAACATGCGCTAAAAGCATCTGCAACCGGCTTCGCTCACTGGATACAAGACTGGATTCTTTGGCTGCCACAGGTGGAGGGAAACTGGTCTCCTGTGAATGTGAGGAATGTGTTTTCCCGTGGCGGTGAGCTATCTGTTGGGCATGAATGGAGCGTCGGAAAATGGGTGTTGACCAACGGCATTAATTACAAACTGACCGTATCGCAGATCCGGGCAGGCTATTCTGGCGACGACAGCAACATCGGTCATCAACTGCCTTATGTGCCGCTGCACCATGGAAACTGGAGCTTTGGGTTGCAAACGGAGCCATGGCATTTTAATTCACAGGTTTCATTTTATGGCAGCAGGTATACGCTCGTTGATAACGACATCAACTTGAACG
The DNA here is from genome assembly GCF_040222815.1 of Imperialibacter sp. Classification (GTDB taxonomy): domain Bacteria; phylum Bacteroidota; class Bacteroidia; order Cytophagales; family Cyclobacteriaceae; genus Imperialibacter. The sequence goes on from NZ_JAVKCH010000012.1 coordinate 54,315, forward strand.
CCTATGCGCTCTGGAATCTGGAGACTGGCAGGCAAATTCAGGCTGGGAAGTCCCTTTTTGCGCTGTCGATCAAGGTCGACAATGTGTTGGGCACCCGGTACGAGAACCTGCAATACAGGCCGATGCCGGGTCGCTCATTCTCCTTTCAATTGAATTACACTTTAAATCAAGATAAAAAATGAAAAAGCTAGCATTATGGAGTTTAGTGGCCGCAGTTTTCCTAACCAGCTGTGGTGGTGACGACGAAGGTGATCCGAAAAACGGTGTGGGATCCGTGTATGTAGTCAATGAGGGTAATTTTAACCAAACGAACGGAAGCATCACTTCCTATGACCCGGAAAGCGAGGAAGTTTCTGCCTTTGTTTTTCAAACTGCCAACAGTCGACCCCTGGGTGACGTCGTGCAGTCGTTGTTTATCGATACCGACAAGACTGGCTATGTAGTAGTGAACAACAGCAAAAAAGTTGAAGTCGTGAACGCTGACTTTGTTTCAACAGCCACTATTGAAGACAACCTGGCCAACCCAAGGTACCTGATCAGAAACAAGGAGCGGCTTTTTGTCAGTAACTGGGGCACTTTCGACGAGAGCTATACCCTTGATCAGTCCTACGTCCTCATTCTTAATGCTGTGACTTTTGAGAAAGAGGGAGCGGTAAATACAGATGATGGCACTGAAAACCTGGTCTATGCCGATGGCTATGTGTATGCATCCAATAGTTTCGGAAACACAGTATCTGTAATTAAAACCAGCACCGGAGAACTTGAAACAACCCTCGAAGTCGGTTACTCGCCGGGAGAAATGGTGGTAGATGAAGACGGGGCCGTTTGGCTGATCTGCGGTGGAAGCTATCAGGGAAACGACGGAGCAATCTATAAGCTTGCAGCGTCCGCAGCTACCAAAGAGGTAGATTTGGAAGTTAATCCCTCTTCACGATTGTCAGTTAGTAAAACAAGTGGTGTGCTCTACTATATAGCTGGCACGTCGGCTGGAAGCTATCAAATGGAAGGGAAAGTGCTTCAAAAGGCGTTTATTACGATTGATGATGCCGTTGGCTTTTATGGACTAGGCTATAGCGAGGCCGAGGATGTTATCTATATAGCCGATGCCAAGGGCTTTCAGGGTAAAGGTACTGTTTACAGGTATTCTGCTGACGGAACAGCAATATCGAAGTTTGAAGCGGGGGTGGCGCCAAACGGATTCGTATTTAAATAGAACCATCACTTGCAACCCTTCAATTTGCCCGCAGTCTTTACTCAAAATGAACTGATAATTATGAGAAAGATAGGAGTACTTATACTTGGGTTGCTAATCGCCGGTCAGGTGTGGGCTGGAGAGGAAACAAGAGAGTTGTCTTCGTTCAGCAGCCTCGATATTGGCGGTGCTTTTAAAGTGACACTGAAAAAAACCGGCAAGCACAGGGTACTCATTGATGCAGATGACAACTTGATAGACAGAATTCGAACTGAGGTTGTAGGCAGCACTTTGAAAGTCTATATCAAAGACAATAATTTTAGGTCGAACGGGCCCATGAATCTGACCATTGAGTTTTCGAACATTAATGGCATGGATTTAAGTGGTGCTTCCACAGTTGTATGTGATGATGTCATCACCGCCTCAACATTCGAATTGGATGTGAGTGGAGCGGGTTCTACAAGGCTAATCGTAGAAGCTGACAGGCTAAGGGCCGACATGACAGGTGCTGGCACGCTTACACTAAGGGGGAAGGCGAGGGAGCAAGTCATTGATATAACCGGCGCTGGTAGTTACAATGCGGAGGACTTCGACTGCGACTACACCGAGGTGGAGTCTTCAGGGGCTGGCACAGCAAGGGTAGTAGCCAACAAAGAGCTTAGGGCTGAATGCAGTGGAGCAGGCTCGGTTCGCTACAAGGGCAATCCGCAGAAGGTATACGCCGACTCGAATGGGGCAGGATCGGTCAAAAGAATGAATTAATTGGGGAGGGGTGTTTTCACCCTTTCTTTTTTTTGTAGAGGTCAAACAGTTGGTGTGCGGCACTTACAGGGTTTAGCTCTCTATTTTCCACTTTTGCAGCAACGTCTTTGATTTCCTCTTTTACCAGTCTATTAAATTCCTGCTTCAAAAGCCCATCCAGTTTCTGGTGCATCCATTGCAGGTTTTGCTGCGATCGCTGATGCGCCAGGTAGCCATTCGCAATCATCTTTTCGTTGAACGACTCAATCAAGGTCCATAACTCACCTATCCCCTCGCCAAGTAGAGCAGAGCATGTTGTTACCTGAGTAACCCAGCCGGAAGAGGGCAGCGAGAAGTAGTGGGTCACTTGTTTGAGTTCCTGGAGCGTCTTCCGAACTGCTGGCATGTTGTCGCCGTCTGCCTTGTTGATCACAATGGCGTCGGCCATCTCCATGATCCCCTTCTTTATCCCTTGCAGGTCATCGCCTGCACCAGCGATAGTTAGCAGCAAGAAGAAGTCGCACATGTCTCTTACCAGGGTCTCCGATTGACCTACGCCCACGGTCTCTATCAGAATGACATCGAACCCGGCCGCTTCACACAGTAACATGGCTTCACGTGACTGATCTGCCACGCCCCCCAGAGTTGAGCCCGTAGGAGTGGGCCTTATATAGGCATTTGGGTTGACGGCCAGCTTATTCATCCTTGTCTTGTCGCCCAGGATGCTACCTTTGGTCTGCTTGCTGGACGGATCAACTGCCAATACGGCCACCTTTTTTCCTACGCTGACCAGGTATTCGCCAAAGGCTTCTATAAAGGTGCTTTTCCCAACGCCCGGTGTGCCTGATACACCAATTCTTGTTGCCTTGCCCGTTTTGCTTAACAATCTGTCTATCAGTTGCTCAGCAAGCGCTCTATCAGACGGTAGTTTGCTTTCCACGAGCGTAATACCCCTGGCCAGAGCCACCCTGTCGCTCCTGATTATTCCGCTAATCAGTTCCTCTGGTGTTGGCCTTTTTGGTATATTCGTTGACATCGAAGAAAAAGTCACAGTGGTTTAAACCGACAGCAATATACGTTCGTCCTTCAAATAATTCCTTTCGTCGAAAGAACCAAAAAAAGAATTGTTCTATTTTAAGTTTAATTTGGCTTTTACTTATGTTTGTATCGTTGGTTCGTGAATATTTAGTTACTTACCAGTTGGCAAAGCAACTAATCTACTATGAAAGCAAACAGAAGAGAATTTTGGCTGGACTCGATTTTTGGAACAGCCTTCATATTCTTACTGATGTGGACGTTTTATTCCGTAACCGCATTTAAGATCTTTGACTTATTTGATCCGATTGGAGACGCTCTTGGAGACGTAGAGCTCACTGATGTGGTATTCTCCCAACTAAGGGAGCCGGCTGTTCCTGATGACAGGATTGTGCTGGTCAACCTTGGCAGGGTAAACAGGGCTGATATTGGGTATATGATTGACATTGTTAATCAGTATGAACCAAAAGTAATCGGCCTGGATACTTACTTCAGAACACCCAAAGATTCTGCTGTAGATGCCACATTGCAAGATGCGCTGTCCAGAGTGGGGAATCTTGTGATGGGCAGCAAGCTTGAAACCTTCGACGAGGATAAAAATGAATTTGATTCTCTGGGGAAATCTCTTCCAAGGTTCACTCAGTATGCTGAGACGGGTTTTGTTAATTTTATTACAGATGCCCAAACTCAGGAAGAACTGAAAATGACCCGGGAGTTTACTCCCAAGGAGATGGTAGCAGGGCAGCAAGAGTTGGCATTTGCAGTGAAACTGGCTCAGTACCTGGAACCAGAGAAAGTAGACAGGTTGTTGAAGAGAGATAATGAGAAGGAAACGATTAATTATAGGGGAAACGTGATGGACTATGGTGCCTCAGTGTATGGCACAATGTTTTTTGCCCTTGATATTAATGATGTTTTTAACCAGAATTTCGACCCGTCTCTGATTAAGGATAAGATTGTGATCTTCTGCTTTCTAGGAGAGTACCTTGGTGATAGACTTACAATAGAAGACAAGTACTATTCGCCGATTAACTCGCAGTTTGCAGGAAGATCCTATCCGGATATGTTTGGGGGTGTTGTGCATGCCAACATTGTGGCAATGATCCTTAATGAGGATTATATAGATGCCATGGATGATACAACCGGCGCTATAATTGGTGTGCTATTGTGTTTGATCAATGTAGCGGCTTTCTCTTACATATACAGAGTGTATTCCAAATGGTACGACGGTGCCACTAAATTGATACAGTTGGTAGAAGTTTTGGGAATTAGTGTAATGAATGTAATTGTGTTGGATAAATTCAATTATAAGCCGGAGTTAACCATTGGCATGGTGGCTATAGCCCTTGCCGGCGACTCTCTGGAAGTATATTACAGCGTGGTGAAGAATTCAGTCACCGGGCTTTTTAAAAGTAGAAAAAGAAAAATTAAATTGTAAAACATTAAAAATTAGACCTATGAAAATGAGAACAATTCTTTTGACGTTCTTGGTATTGCTGACTTTTTTGAGCAGCAGTGTATTGGCTCAGGGTTATGAGTTTCGGGTATTGGCTAACAAAGGTGAAAACCAGGTAAAAAAGGCTGGTACAAGTCAGGCAGAAACCTTGAAAACTGGCGCAACGCTTGCAAAAGGTGATCAAATCATCGCTGCAAATGGCGCTTACATCGGATTGGTTCACAGCAGCGGTAAAACCACTGAGATAAGAACTCCTGGCACTGTGAAGATAGACGATTTGTCGGCGAAAATTGCGGCCACAAGCTCTACTACTGCTAGCCGTTATACTAACTACATAGCTGCTAAAATGAACGAAAGCGATGGTGGCGGAAACTACCGGTCAAACATGAAAGCGACTGGTGCTGTTGAAAGAAAGGTTGGCGGTGCAATTAAAGTGATGCTTCCAAATTCAGTTGACATTTATGGCAATAGTGCAATAATTCGCTGGGATGGTTTGGAAGATGATGGGACGACTTACATAGTGACTGTGAAGAATATCTTCGACGAGGAAGTAGCTAAGATAGAAACTGATCAGACGGCTTATGAGCTTGACTTTACAAGCCCCAAACTGGCCCAGGAGAGATTGGTTATCCTCAATGTGAAAGTAAAAGGGAATGAAGATGTTAAGTCAGATGACTTCGGTATCAAGCGTCTTTCAAACACTGAGTCTGCCAAGGTAAACGAAAACATCAAAGACCTGAAGAGTGAAGTAAACGAAGAAACGCCGCTGAATAAGATCATTTATGCTTCTTTCTTCGAAGAAAACAACCTTGTGCTTGATGCGCTGACTAAGTATGAAGAGGCCATCGAGATGTCTCCTGAAGTACAGGACTTCCAGGACATGTATCAGAGCTTCCTTGTAAAGAATGGCCTTGTTGCCACTGCTAACTAAGGCGAATTTTAAAAAAAAAGATAAAAAGGGGCGCAAGCCCCTTTTTTTATGCCCATATTCTGACAAAATGAAAGCGGCTGGATTTAGGCAAGAGAGGCGAACAATAGAAACGGAATTGTTAGGGCAATGGTCATGTTAAGCGCCCAGTCCCAGAAATTCTGAACTGGTTCCAATAGATCGATCTGATTGCAAAACAACTCCTTAGCGACCAGCCCCCTTCCGGCTAGCGAGACACGTCCAAAAATCTACAGGTAGCTGTTCATCAGACTGCCACTGTCGTCACTCTAAAGCTATGGGTTGCTGAGCCCCACCAGAGACCAGGCTAACAACAAAAAAAGAGACTACCTTTCGACAGTCTCCCTCAAGTTCGATCATGTAATAGAGATCAATCCAATCCTATCATTACAAAAGGCCCCCAATAGATTGGGTCACGATACTCATTCCTTATTTCTTTCTTGGCATCAATGAAAGCCCTGCGCTTGTCGCCGGTAGTGATCCATTTCTGGTAAAACTTCACCATGAGCTGCTGTGTGGCTTCATCAGATACTTTGAACAAACTCATGATGATTGTTTTGGCTCCGGCAACCAAAAAAGCTCGTTGCAAGCCATACACACCTTCTCCGGCTTCCATTTCACCTAAGCCTGTTTCGCAGGCACTGAGCACTACCAGGTCTGTTTGATCCAGGTTGAGGTTCATGGCCTCATAGGCGGTTAGGATGCCACTCTGGCTGTTATAGTTGTAGGCGCTTTCGTTCAAAATATCGCCAGCACCTGCCATGAGCAGTCCGGAACGCAGCAAAGGGTTGTCATATGCTTTCGATTCGTTGAGTCCGGCAAATATGTTGTTTTCCTCGATCGCCGGCTGGAAGAAACCGTGTGTGGCAATGTGAAATACTTTTGGGCTTTTCATCAGCTTAACCTGATCCTCACCCGCCTTCATCTCAAGATAGTCCTGGGTTTTCCAGCCATTGTCGTTAAGCAGCTTTTTGAGTTCAACAACTTCTTCATGCGTGCCAGGAAGTCGCTGTACTTCACTCATGCCAATACTTTTGGTTAAGTTGTCGTTGCCGGAAGATGCTCCTTCCGATTTTACATAAAAAATAGGGTCTCCAAACATCAACGCCAGGTTTTCAGCAGGTGCCTGTGCTTTCTTTTTCTTATTTCTGTTCACAAGATCCCTGGTATTACTTACCAGGATGATATTGGAATTATCGAGTACGTATTTGCCATCGCCAGTTGGTATGGCCTCCAAATTGATTTGATTATAAACACCGTCGGCCGAAAGGTAGATCGTAGAGGTTTGCCCAACAGCTTCAACGATAGGCTTCCAGAACTGATCATAGGAATACTCATCCTCAATCTTAAATTTAATACTGTTTCGATACAGCTTCATGTATCTGCCTTCGAGGGCTGCGCCGTTTCTCAGCAGCACCAGTTGTGGTTTGCTGCGCTTTTCATTGTCGACATAGATGACAGCGTACATTACCGAATCAGTAAAATCATGGTCGAAGTAACGGAACCTCACAATTTCAACCCCTTTTTCATTCTCGCCCAGGGCTGCTTTTACATCCTGCCACGTGATAACATTGTTGTCGACGCCTTCTCCAAATACTTCCGACTTCAAGCTGAGCTGTTTCTCCAGCGCTTCCATCTCTTGTACCAGTTGAGCCGGATTCACATTGTTTTCCAGCAGCTGATCGTTTGACATGGAAAGGGCATTGGTTAGCTGTGCTTTTTTGGCTATCCAACTGCTGTACATATTTATCAACGTGCTGTCTCCGCTGGAAAGAATACGGGTTCTGATTTTTATTGAGGTATTCAGCAGGAGTGCCTTGGTGAGCAAAGCGTTATTGTAAATGTCACCTATCAGGTCCTCTTTCTTGTCGATCCGTGTAAGCGCCAATGTGTTGTAGAACTCGTAGTCGGACTTAATGGTGTTCCAAAATTTGGCTTTTTCTCTTTCACTCAGAGCGGGGAAGTAGGTCTTTATAAACTCCTGATAGTTGGCCAGTGTCTCTTCAATAGTATTCTGCGCCTTTCTAATGTCCCCATTCATGTAGTAAGTTTTAGCCAGCTTCGACAGCACTTTCACATACTCCGGGTGAGAAGTGGAGAAAAATTTGGCGTACGTCTTTAGGGCATCCTGGTAAAAATTGTCTGCCCTGTCGTATTGCCTCTTTTGGTACTGGATGTCACCTTTCAGCGTGTTGACTACAGCAGCATTAACGTTATTCCGCTTTCCTATTCGGTCTTTCCAGATCGTCCACGCTTCTTCAAGGTACTGGAGGGAAATGTCATATTCGCCCGCATAAATACTCACAGTGGCCAAATCTTTCAATACTTCAGCATAGAGCGGGTTTTTGCTGCCCAGTTTGGCTCCGACAATTTTTTCTGCCTCAACGAGTAAGTCTTGTTGCTGCTTAAAACTGGCGCCGTCGTAAAATTTGATCATTCCTAGCTGGGCAAGCGAACGGCCTACATCAACATGGCTTCTTCCAAATTGTTTTTCCTGATTGGTAATCGCCTGAGAAATAAATTGCTCCGCTTTTTCATAATCTCCTATCGTTGTGTAGAGTCGGGATAAGGTTATTAAGCTGCTGGCTAGCTTGGAGGAAGAGGCTGGAAACACAGCTGTTGCTATGTTAAGAGATCTTCTTGCGAACGACTCCGCATCGGTATACTCGCCGGCAGCCAGCTTTAATTGGGCCTTCAAAACCAGCGGGCGCAAAAGGTGCCTGCTTGTGGTGCCGAATTGGCCTTCCGTTTTCTTCAGGTATTTATCGACCAGGTCCGTTGCGTCGCTGTATCTGCCCAAATGATAGTATAGCTCGGCAAGGTCTTCCGTGTTTTGCCCGGCAGAGCCCAGTCGGTTCAGTCCACTCTTAATTTTGATTCGTTCTGACTCGAAAAGAAGGTCTTCCGCCTCGTCGTAAAGACCTTGAATAACCATCAGCCTTGCTTTGGTTGTCAATAAACTAGTATAATGGAGCGTTTCCTCAAGAGAGGAAGGTTTGGCAAGGATATCGGTTGCTTCCTGAATGTTTTTTTCTGCTTTCTCATATTCTCCAATGTTCATTTGCAGAGACGCAATCTTATTCAACTCAACACCATAGTTTACATCCTTGTTGTCGTATTTCACACGGGATACATTCAGTGCTTTGTCAAGTGTTTTTGATGCATTACTGAAATCGTCATTTTCCTCATAAAACTGCGCCAAATGGTTGAGGGTGTTCACATATTCAACATGGCCTTGAGAAAACTCCTTTTCAATCACTCCATGGAAGCTCTCATCATATATTTTCTTTGCCTCAGCAAACTTGTCCGAGTATTCGACCAGGTAGTTGGCTTGCAGCACCCTCGACAAGTGATACTCTGGGGCATCGGCACCGAGCATGTCCTTTTCAATTTTAAGGATATCAAGAAGGTACTTTTCCGCATTTTCCGCATTATTGTTTAGCTGGGCAGCACGGTAGGCGAATTCAAGTATCCTTCGTCTCTCAGGGTGAATTTCAGGGTAAAGGTTACCGTAAGCCTTAGAGGCAGCATCTTTTTCCTGCCCGAATACCTTTGTGCTGGGTGCATTGATATCCATCGGCAGGGTTTCAAGCCGTGCCCGATTGAGGCTTCCCTTTTCAAAGCTCTTATTAAGTATCGCCCTGAATTGGTTGGTGTTGTTGCTTGTCTTTGAATAATTGTCGATTCTCCAATACGAGCGAATCAGGCTTTCCATCATGTCCAGCCTGGCGATATGTGACGCTGAGTGAATCCGCATCGTATTTTTAAGGGCATCCTCATACAGGTCGGGCAGGGCAGAGGGATCGATTCCATTTTCCTCCAACAGCTTGGCATTGAGGTAAAGCGTTTGGCTGTAAATAAGCGGATTCTTGCCCAACTCCTTGCCAATCCATTGCTGAGTAAAAATAAAGGCCGAATCTGATCTGATATAGTCTCCCATCAGTCTGAACGCATCAGCTTTATGCATCAATAATTCACCATAAGCACCCTTTAGGCTGGCGATGAGCTCTTTACCGCTGGCCGACTGGTATGCCGTTTGCGCAGTAGTCAGATTGCTGTTGATATATTTGACTACATCGGCATAAAAGCCTTTGCCTTTCAGTATTCTTGTTTGAAGCAAAGCCAGCTTTATTTTCATTTCCTCATTGGAGGCACCACTTGCTTCTAACACCGCCGTGGCTTTTGTAAGAAGTTCCTTCGAGTTGACGAAATGCCCATAGTCCGCCCAAACATGTGCTGCTTCGTAAAGCAGAAGACCATGATCCACAGAGCTTTCTCCATTTACCTTAGCGCTCATGGCCACTCCTCTGGCTATCTTATCGGCCATGTCCTTGTGTAGCCCCGCAGCCCAGTCTATTTGCGCCTCAAGCACCAGGGCACTCGCCAGATACTTGTTTTCTGCTCCCAATTTTTTGGTGGTCTTTTTAACGATTTTACTGGCCGACTTTTTAGCCTTAGGGTAGTCGCCTACCGCATAGGAGTCATTGGCTTTTTTAAATAATTTTGGCCAGTTCTGGGCAAAAACGTTGCTATTTAGCCCAGCGCAAAGCAAAAAGACAGTAAGAGAAAGTAAATGCTTGAATGAATTTTTCATGCTTCAAAAAGTTGATGATGTGTAAAGTCAAATGCTCATTAATTTCCTGAGAATAGAGATGGCCGCTTTTGGGATCACTGTTCCCGGGCCAAATATGTCAATAACGCCTTCACTATATAAAAAATCAAAATCTTTCGTCGGGATTACACCCCCAGCTACTACTTTGATGTCGCTCCTTCCAATTACCTTTAGCTGGTGAATCAACTTTGGAACGAGCGTCTTGTGCCCGCCTGCCAGGGTCGAAACGCCAATGACGTGGACGTCGTTTTCGGCTGCCTGCATGGCTACTTCCTCGGGCGTTTGAAACAGTGGGCCAATATCTACGTCGAAGCCAAGATCGGCAAAGCTTGTAGCAATCACTTTGGCACCCCTGTCATGGCCATCCTGTCCCATTTTTGCCACCAGAATCCGAGGCCTTCTCCCATCCAGTTCTTCAAACTGATCGGTTAACTTCCTTGCCGTCGTTATGTCATTGCTGGAACCCGATTCGCTGGCATAAACGCCAGCTATCGATTTGATGACCGCCTTATGTCTGCCAAATGCTTCTTCCATAGCAGAGGAGATTTCACCGAGGGTAGCTCTCGACCGGGCAGCGTTTACCGCTTTTTCCAGAAGATTGCCCTTGCCGGTCTGAGCACATTTGGTCAAATCTTCTAAAACTACAGCAACCTTGGAGTCATTTCTGCTCGATTTGAGTCTGGCAAGTCTTTGGATTTGCTTCGCTCTTACAGCCGCATTGTCAACCTCAAGTAGCTCTATATCAGTTTTTTCTTTCGTAATATACCTATTAATTCCTACAATTATATCTTGCTGCGAGTCAATCCTCGCTTGTTTTTTTGCAGCAGCTTCTTCTATTCTCATTTTAGGCAGGCCGCTTTCGATGGCCTTGGTCATGCCACCAAGTGCTTCCACCTCTTCTATCAGCGCCCAGCTTTTTTCAATTAATTCGTTGGTTAGGTATTCTAAATAGTGAGAGCCTCCCCACGGATCGACTACTTTGGTGATGTTGGTCTCTTCCTGCAGATATAGCTGGGTGTTTCTCGCTATTCTGGCCGAGAAGTCTGTCGGCAGAGCAATAGCTTCGTCGAGGGCATTGGTGTGCAGCGACTGTGTGCCACCAAACACCGCTGCCATTGCCTCAATGGTTGTCCGGGCCACATTATTGAATGGATCTTGTTCGGTAAGGCTCCACCCGGAGGTTTGGCAGTGTGTTCGCAGCGAAAGCGATTTGCTGTTCTCAGGACTGAATTGACTTACCAGCTGTGCCCACAGCACTCTGGCTGCCCTCAGTTTGGCGATTTCCATGAAGTGATTCATGCCTATGCCCCAAAAAAAAGAGAGCCGTGGCGCAAACTCATCAATTTTGAGCCCGGCCGCCAGCCCTGTTCTTATATATTCCAGGCCATCGGCCAGGGTGTAAGCCAACTCCAGATCGGCAGGAGCGCCTGCCTCGTGCATATGGTAGCCACTGATCGAAATGCTGTTGAAGCGAGGCATGTGCCTGGCCGTATATTCAAAAATATCTCCAACAATTCGCATGGACGGTACAGGAGGGTAGATGTAGGTATTTCTCACCATAAACTCCTTGAGGATGTCATTCTGAATAGTGCCGCTTAGTTCGTTGGGCTTCACCCCTTGTTCTTCTGCCGCTACTATGTAGAATGCCATGATCGGGAGAACAGCTCCGTTCATGGTCATCGACACTGAAATCTTATCGAGGGGAATTTGGTCGAAAAGGATCTTCATGTCTTCCACCGAATCAATGGCTACACCAGCCTTACCTACATCTCCCTCTACTCTTGGGTGATCGGAGTCGTAGCCCCTGTGGGTGGCCAGGTCGAAAGCCACCGAAAGACCTTTTTGCCCCATTGCCAGGTTCTTCCGGTAAAACGCATTGGAGTCTTCGGCAGTCGAGAAACCCGCATATTGCCTGATCGTCCAGGGCCTGCTTGTGTACATCGTGCTGTAGGGGCCTCTGAGGAACGGAGGCAGTCCGGCCGCAAAAGCGCCCTGAATGACTTTTTCTCGATGCTCTTTGCCGAACATGGATGGCACATCAATACCTTCTGCACTTTTCCAGGTGGCTATCCCTGCAGAAGGTTGTTTCCATGGAGCAGACACGGGGTTAAATGGAATTTTTGTGAAGTCAGGTGTTTTCATATGCCAAATAGCTTTTGGTAGGAGGAGAGCGTTTTGACAAAATCGGATTTAAGATGGATGAAGCTGTCAATACCCGCTTTTATCAGTTGCTCTTTATTATCCGCTGGATTACCCGCCAGCACTATATGAGCATCTGGGAATTGTTCTTTTAGTGACTTAAATACGGAAGGGCCTGTTTCAATATAGTCGCTGTCAGAGCTGCAAACGACAATGATCTGAGCTTCTTTTGGGAAAGGAACTAAATTATTTGCCGACCATTGCACCCATTCAGCGACATCTATGCCGGCGGCAGGCAGCAGTCCTCTCACAAAATTATACCTCGCCAGCGAAGCCTGCTTGTCACCAAAGAAAACGGCCATAGCAGCAGGTCTGGACTGCCCGGGATGCTTTGCGAGATAGTCTTCCATCTTGATCCGGAGGCGTTCAAACGAGGAGAGCAGCGAGCCCTCGCCGTTATAGCTTTTGAGAGTGGGAAACGACTCAAAAAGACTCAGGTCGCAAAAATTATTTACGCCAACAACGTTCAGCTTTCGACTGGCAATCAACGCTCTCTCTTTTTCTTGGAACTTATTTGCTTCGTTCTGCCAATAGCCGCCCGCAAGTGAGCTCGAAAAACCGCCTGAAGATTCTATTTTTTGCATCTTTGTCCAGCCTTCACTGGCCAATTCTTCACTTAATTTCTCGAGAAAGTAAGACCCCGCCATGGGGTCACAGTTTTTGTCAAAATAGCTTTCATCCCGGAGAAGGTTCGAGATGTTTCTTGAAATTCTCCGGGAAAATTGGCCAAGCGAGAAGGGGTTTCTGCTATCGAAGCCCGGTGTCGATAGGTAATTAGCTCCCCCATTAAGCCCAGCCATAGCCGCAGATGTCATACGAATAAGGTTGACATAGGGATCAACAACCGAGTGTGTATTGACATTGGCCTGGCTGTATATCTTGATATCTGCGGGAGACACTTTGCTACCATCAAAATGATTGGCAGCCTGAGAGAGAACAACTTTGATGGCTTTGATTTTAGCCATCTCATGAAAGAAGTCTCTGCCGATGCTTACACAGACAATCGTTCTGTCTACAATGCTATCAATAGAGACACCAGCGCTGCTCAGCTTTTTGCATCTTTCAATGAACGCCAACAGAAGGTATGCGATCTGACCTGTTGGTGAAAGTGAACTGGTAAGTTCTGATGTGGCGTCAAAGCAATGGGGGCGAAACGATTTCCCTTGAGGAAAAAGCGCCTCAATTCTCAGTATCTCGTCTGAATCAGACACAGGGTCGTAAAACAAAAAGCCGGGAAGAATGTCTTTTTTCAGGAAGGAACCGGAAAAAAGACGCTGAAAAAATGCTTCCTCAGCCTCACCCCATTGATACACCTGAAAGGCATTCTGACAATACTCAAAGGCAATATCTTTAAATAAAGTAACATGGGCCGACTGATCAATTTCTTTTAGTTGCCACAAAATCCCATCAGCTCCCTGGCCCAAAGATTCCAGGGCTATTTCGTTAGCGTCTTTATTATCAGCGACTTGAGTGTCTATGGTTATTGAGTCGAGGTAGTGCCAAAGCCTTCCCATCTGTTGGTCAGGCAGTAACTCGGCATTGGCGTTCCCGGCAAGGGAGAAGAAAGCGTCAGTTTTCTCATAATAAGGTTGAATAATAACATCGGGGTCGTAGTGCCATTGCAAAGAATCTAATTGCTTTGACTTCAATTCTCTCAATGCATTTTCTTTCCAAAGAGAATGATTGGATGGAGGGAAATTGGACATGTCCCATTTACTCATAAGCTATTCTTATTTTTGAGTCAAGTGTTAGCAAAGATAAAGTATTTTGAGTGGGACGAACATTAAATTTATATAGACAGGCGGGCTCTTTGAATTGCCAAAAAAGAGATTTAAGTTTGTTTCATAACATTTAGGTAATAATTGTATTTTTTAAAGAATTTTCACCTATAAACGCTGTTTTTATTTGACAATTCGACAATCCAAAAAGTCAAGCGTCGTAGTGTTTTTTTATTACTTTTTTTTTTGACACCTTTGATGTTACCTCCTGTTCAGAAAGGAGAATCACTGCAACAATAACAACATTTTTTAATCCACCATGCATCAACAAATCTGGGAAAACTGTCTGAATTTAGTTAAGCATGAGATACAGGAACAAAGCTTCAAAACGTGGTTTCTGCCCATTACACCAATAAAATTAGACAAAAGTGTTTTGACCATACAGGTGCCTAGCCAGTTTTTCTACGAATGGCTTGAGGATAATTATGTTCATATTTTAAGGAAGGCAATACTTCAGGAATTAGGGCCCAGCGGAAGATTGGAATATTCCGTGGTGATAGACAGAGGAAATGAGCAGGCAAAGCCTTTGACTGTTAATTATCCGGTAAACAAGGCTCCTGGCCGTTTTGGACAAAATCATGTTGGAAATGGACAAAATGTGCAACAAAGCCCCGCAGTGACGCCAGAATTCTTAACATTGACAGGCAAATTGAATCCTATCTATGTTTTCGATTCCTATATAGAAGGTGACTGCAATAGATTGGCCCGCTCAGCTGGCTATGCTGTGGCGCAAAGGCCGGGTGTTACCTCCTTCAATCCACTGATGATATACGGGGGTGTTGGTCTTGGAAAAACACACCTAGTTCAGGCGGTTGGTAACCAGATCATGGAAAGCAATCCGGATGCCAAGGTGCTTTATGTAGCATCGGAGAAGTTCACCAACCAGTTCATTGAGTCTTTGAGAAATAATGCTGTTCAGGATTTCATCAATTTCTACCAGAAAGTCGATGTGTTGATCATCGATGATGTACAGTTTCTTCGTGACAAGGAGAGAACGCAGGAAATCTTTTTTCACATCTTCAATCACCTTCATCAAAGTGGTAAGCAAATCATCATGACGTCTGATTGTCCTCCAAGAGAGCTAAAGGGCCTTCAGGAAAGACTGGTGTCGAGATTCAAGTGGGGCCTCACCGCCGACATTCAAACACCCGACTTTGAGACAAGGGTGGCTATTATTCAAAAGAAGACACAAGCGGAGGGAATTATCATTCCTGAGGATGTGCTTGAGTACCTGGCTTATACCATCGATAGCAATATCAGAGAGTTGGAAGGAGTGATGATTTCACTTATCGCCCATTCTTCGTTGGTAAAACGAGAGATCGACCTTGAGTTGGCTAAGCAGATCATAAAAAACATAGTTAACGATTACGATACTGAGGTGGGTATTGATTATATCCAAAAGGCAGTGTCTGATTACTTCAACGTGGCGTTGGAAGACTTGAAAGCCAAAACCCGTAAGAAAGAAATAGTAATTGCCCGCCAGGTGGCCATGTACTTCTCAAAAGACTACACCAACCATTCACTGAAATCTATTGGCTACCACTTTGGTGGTCGTGACCATTCCACTGTGATTCATGCAGTGCAGGCAGTCAATGACATGATCGATACCGATGCCAAGTTCAGGTATTCAGTTGACGAACTGAAGAAAAGACTTAAAATGAGGACTGTCTAGCTTCAACTGGCAGTTGATAAAAAAAGGGCGGGGTCTCCAATATTGGAGACCCCGCCCTTTTTTTATGCCTTATCAATCGAACCTGTAGGGGATATACACCCGCCTTCCTTTGGAGGTAATGCCGTCGATGACAACCTTTCCCTTGATTTTCTCCAGAATATTGGCCAGCTCCTCCGGTGTTTCGACCGGCCGGTTGTTGATGTTGGTAATGATGAAGCCTTCCGGAATATCAAGTTGCCTGAAAAAGCCATTCCTTATTTTTTTCACCCGAACGCCATTGTCAATCTTCAGAAGATCTCTTTCTACCTTCGACACCTTTTCAAACTCCACTCCCAGCTTCTCGGAGAAATAGACACTGCTCCTCAAAACTTCAGTGTTTCCCTCACCATTAAGGAGTGTTACTTGCTTCCTAACCACGTTGTCGCCTCGTTTGATATCCAGCGTGAATTTATCGCCGGGGTAGTGGTAGCCCATCAGCTCCTCAAGCTCAGTCTTGTTGTTGAGCGGCTTGTCGTTCACCCTAACGATCACATCCCCCTTTTCAAGCCCCGCCTTGTCGGCGGCGCTTCCCCTTTGTACATAAGAGGTGATTACACCATCCAGATTGCTCAGGCTGAGCTTGCCGGCAATGTCACTATCTATGTCGATGAACTCTGCCCCAATAAAGGCCTTTTGCACCTGTCCGTAGTTGATGATGTCGTTCACCACTTTTTTTACAATGTCGACAGGCACAGCAAAACCATACCCGGAATACGTACCCGTTTGTGATAAAATGGCCGTGTTAATACCTATCAACTGGCCTGACGTGTTAACTAATGCCCCGCCGCTGTTTCCAGGGTTAATGGCGGCGTCGGTTTGAATAAAGGACTCAATGGGGAACCGGTCTTTCAGTATATTGATGCTGCGGCCTTTGGCACTCACAATACCAGCGGTGACGGTGGAGGTAAGATTGAAGGGGTTGCCGACAGCCAGCACCCAGTCACCCACCCGCACATTGGCTGAGGTCGACACCTCAATGGCAGGGAGATTATTGCCCTCGATTTTTATTACAGCCAAATCGGTGGAAGGATCCGTGCCTATCAGCGTGGCGTCGTAGGTTCTCTTGTCAAGAATCACCTGAATAATATCGGCATCGTTGATCACGTGGTTGTTGGTCACTATATAGCCATCCTTGGAATAGACCACTCCTGACCCAGAGCTAACTGACTGGCTGGGCCCTCCGAAAAACCAATCCATCCAGCTACCGGTGCGGTAGTCGGTTTCGCTCACGGTTTTTACGAACACAACGCTCTTGGTGCTTCGTGCCGATGCACTGACCAGGTCTGGTAAGTCGTTTATTGCGGCTGCGTCGCTCCGGAAGGGCTCAGCTGCTGCCGGTGAAAAATTGTTGGTTTCGCCGTGGCTAACATTTTTTGAGAAATAGAAGTCCGGATCCTGTAAGCTGTTAGAGGCAATATTGCCCGAGAGCTGTGTCTCATATACAAAAGCCCCTCCAATGCCACCCAGAAAACTCAAGACTGCAATTCCAATAAATTTTTTCATAGCATCAGGTTTTAAGTATGATGAAGTCAACAGTGTTGTGCTGTTACCTAAACGTCAGTGTATTGCGTATCTTCAAAAACTGTGCAAAATAAAAACGGAAGAGGCTTGCTTAGGTTTTAGAAAGCTCATTTACTTATTTTGCGCCTTTATCATTAACTATGGGAATCAGATCAGTTCTTAGCAAGCCATTCGCCGCCTTCGTTGTGCGGGAGCAAAGAGAATGGGAGCAAAAAGCCCCTGATTATCAGCATAAAACACTTAAGCACCTCGTTAGCAAAGCCAGCAAGACGGTTTTTGGAAGTGACCACGGTTTCAAGGATATCCACACTTACGATGACTTCAAAAAGCAGGTGCCTGTCCGGGATTACGAGGCTCTGAAGCCTTACGTGGAAAAAATGCTAACCGGACAAAATGACGTACTTTGGCCGGGAAAGCCTGCCTATTTTGCAAAAACTTCAGGCACTACCTCTGGCACCAAATACATTCCCATCACCAAAGACTCCATTCCTAATCACATCAATAGCGCCCGCAATGCCATATTGAATTATGTGCATGAAACAGGAAATGCGAAGTTTTTGGACGGCAAGCTCATTTTTCTTTCCGGTAGTCCTGTGCTCGATCAAAAGGCGGGTATCAACACCGGCCGCCTGTCGGGTATTGTGAACCACCATGTGCCGGGCTACCTGCGCACTAATCAGCTGCCTTCTTACGCTACCAATTGCATGGAAGACTGGGAGGCGAAAGTTGACAAGATAGTGGAGGAAACCATTGATCAGGACATGACGCTGATCTCCGGTATTCCGCCGTGGGTGCAAATGTATTTCGACAGGATTGTGGAGAAAAAGCAGTTGCCTGTGAAGGACGTATTTAAAAACTTCTCGCTATTTATATATGGCGGGGTCAACTTCGAGCCCTATCGGCAGAAGCTTTTTGATACCATTGGGAAAAAGATCGATTCGGTGGAAACCTACCCGGCTTCCGAGGGCTTCATCGCCTTTCAGGACAAGCAGGATGATCCCGGACTCCTGCTGCTGGCGAATAGCGGTATTTTCTTCGAATTCATTCCGGCTGATGAGTATTTCAATGAATCACCCACCCGGTTAAGCCTCGACCAGGTGGAACTTAATACCAACTATGCGCTCATCATCAATAGTAACGCTGGCCTTTGGGGGTATTCTATCGGCGACACGGTGAAGTTTATTTCGAAGAACCCTTACAAATTATTGGTTACTGGGAGGATCAAGCATTTTATCTCAGCGTTTGGTGAGCATGTCATCGGTGAGGAGGTGGAAAATGCGATGAAAAAGACTTTGGAGAGCTTTCCTGAGGCAGATATTGTGGAATTTACTGTAGCCCCCAACGTGACACCTGACAGGGGACTTCCAAGGCATGAGTGGTATGTCGAGTTCAGTAAAATGCCTGCCGACATGGCGGCTTTTAAGTCATCGCTCGACAATTCGCTCCAAAAGCTGAATAGTTATTACTTCGACCTTATTTCAGGCAATATCCTCGAACAACTTCATATCATTCCAGTTAAAAAGAACGCCTTCATAGATTACATGCGCTCAATCGGGAAACTCGGGGGGCAAAACAAATTACCAAGACTTTCGAACGACAGAAAGATTGCGGAAGAACTGCTGAAGTACAAAGAATAAACACAACACCTTGACACAAGAAAGACCGAAAAAAAGGGTTGCTATCCTTGGTAGCACCGGTTCCATTGGCGTTCAGTCGCTTGATGTGATAAAAAGGCACCCTGAAGCCTTCGAAGTAGAGGTGCTAACTGCCCAGAACAACGCCGATCTGTTGATTCGTCAGGCATTGGAGTTCATACCCAATGCGGTTGTGATTGGCAACGAGTCGCTGTATCAACAGGTAGCCGATGCTTTGTTACCAAAAGACATCAAGGTTTTTGCCGGGCTCGATGCGCTTTCTCAGATCGTGCAAATGGACACAATCGATATGGTGCTGACGGCGCTTGTCGGCTATTCGGGGTTGAAACCTACCATGAACGCCATTGCCGCTGGCAAGCCAATCGCTCTTGCCAACAAAGAGACTATGGTGGTGGCCGGCGAGCTTATTACCAAAATGGCACAAGAAAAAGCTGTCAATATCTTTCCTATTGATTCCGAGCATTCTGCTATTTTTCAGTGCATAGTGGGTGAGTTCCACAACCCGATAGAAAAGATCATTCTAACTGCTTCAGGTGGGCCTTTCCGTGGAAAAACAAGAAATGAGCTCATGAAGGTGACCAAGGAAATGGCGCTGAAGCATCCCAACTGGGACATGGGAGCTAAAATTACCATTGACTCAGCCTCATTGATGAACAAGGGGCTTGAAGTGATAGAAGCCCGATGGTTATTTGGCATGCCGGCGGATAAAATTGAGGTGGTAGTTCATCCTCAGTCTATCGTTCATTCGATGGTGCAATTTGAAGATGGCTCGATAAAAGCACAACTTGGGTTGCCCGACATGCGTATACCCATCCAGTTTGCTCTGACTTACCCGGAAAGGTTGAAATCCGACTTCCCAAGGTTTAACTTTGCAGAATATCCGTCCCTGACTTTCGAAAAACCAGATTTGGAAACCTTCAGGAACCTTCAGCTGTCGTTTGACGCTTTAAAGGAGGGTGGCAATAAGCCATGCGTGCTGAATGCCGCCAATGAAGTGGCAGTGGAGTATTTCCTTAAAGACAAAATTGGTTTTATGGAAATGTCGGATATAGTGGAGAAGTGTTTGGTTAAAATACCCTATATTTCAAGCCCTGATTATCAGGACTACGTTGATACAGATACAGAAACAAGAAACATCGCTTTAGATTTAATAGCTTAATGGAGGCACTTATTATGACCGCCCAGCTCTTGCTGGGACTTTCTATTTTAGTCGGATTGCATGAATTCGGCCACTTGCTCACCGCCAAGTTCTTTGGCATGCGGGTCGAAAAATATTCCATAGGATTTCCGCCTAAGATTTTTGGGTTCGACTACCGTGGTACTGAATACTCCATTGGAGCTATTCCACTCGGTGGGTTTGTGAAGATATCAGGAATGATCGATGAGTCGATGGATACTGAGCACTTAAACAAAGAGCCAGAGCCCTACGAGTTCAGAGCAAAGCCAGCCTGGCAGCGCCTGATCGTGATGATGGGTGGCATCATAGTCAATGTAGCCACAGGCATCGTCATTTTCGTGTTGCTGACCTTCTTCAACGGTGACACCTATATTTCCAGGGACGAGGCCAACAAATATGGCATTGTGGCTTATGAGTTGGGGCAGGAGATAGGGTTTAAAACTGGAGACAAGATTCTGAAAATCAACGGAAAAGATTTCGAAGATTTCAATGAGGTGATGAATCCTGATGTGATCATGGAAGCGGGAAGCACCTACACGGTTGATCGTGATGGACAGATTGTTACAGTGAAAATTCCGTCAGGCTTTCTGGACAAGCTATCAGAAAAAGATGCGGTGACTCGATTCATTGACTATCGACTCCCGTTTGCTGTTGGTGAAGTTGCCAGTGGCTCAGGTGGAGATGTGGCAGGGTTGAAGGAAGGCGACAGGTTTGTTACAATCAATGGCAGGCCGGCAAGATACTTTGCTGATTTCAAGGAGATTGCTACAGAGAATGCGGGCGACACAGTGCTGGCTGTTGTGGAACGGCCAGTAGGAGAAGCGCCCGTTGAAAAAGAAGGAACGTTTACGACAACTGAGCTTCATATCCCCATTGATACCGATGGCACGGTTGGCTTTGTGCGTACCCTATTGGTGGACGTTGCTCACCGTGACTTTACATTTGGGCAGAGCTTGGTGGCCGGAACTAACGAGGCTTTTGGATGGGTTTGGCTAAACATCAGAGGCTTTGGGAAAATATTCAGTGGTGAGGTATCTGCTTCAAAAGCGGTTAGCGGCCCTATCGGTATTGCCAAGATTTTTGGCGGCACCTGGAACTGGACGAATTTCTGGCAAAAGCTGGGCTTCCTTTCAATGGTGCTTGCCTTTATGAATTTCCTGCCAATTCCCGCACTCGATGGCGGGCATGTGATGTTCTTGACTTATGAAATTGTTTCTGGCCGTAAGCCATCAGATAAATTTCTGGAAAATTCGCAGAAGGTCGGCATGGTGTTATTGCTGTCGATAATGGTCTTTGCCATCTTCAACGATATCCTGAAAATCTGATAGTGCCCGGAAACGGAATGCGAAGGTGATGAGGTGGCTCAGTTTCCAGACCCCTGATCACTTTCTTTTTTTACACCGGGCCTGAATATTTCGAATTCTACTCGCCTGTTCAGGGTTTTGTCTTGCTCTGTTTTCTCCTCTACAATCGGTTGGCTGCTTCCGTAGCCTTCAAACTCTACCCGTCGCTCGTCGACACCACCAAATATGACCATGTAGTCTCTGATGTTCTGAGCTCTCGACTTTGACAGGGCGAGGTTAAACGCTGGTGAGCCATCCGAATCAGTATGTCCAGAAATTCGCAGCTTAAAGTCTGGATTGTCATACAAAAAGTTCACAATCTTATTAAGGTCACCATACATTTCCGTTCGAAGATCGGACTTGCCATTTTCAAATTCGATGGACTCGAATTTGACCTTACTGGCGATCGGGTCGGTGGTTCTGTTCAACTCCATTGGCCCGTTGAGGTAGAACATCTCCTCTATCCTGAAAAAGTCGTCGCCCTGAATCACCAGCAGGTAGTTGTTGTTGTTGATAAGGTCGAACTCAAAGCTGCCGTCGGGTTTCAGAAACCTGGGGGCCACTTCAATCCCATCGTCGAGGTCGATGATGGAAACAATCCCGTTGAAAGGTTTTCCTGTCAGGCTGTCGGTCAATGAACCCCTCACCTTTGTTATTGAACCTGGCTGCGCTTCCATGGGCAGGGGAAACGAATAGAGATCCTGCATGTTCAAGTCTCTGTTGGCCGACCGTGCGTAGAACAAATCTTTTGATTCGGCGTCGATGGTAAAATAGAACTCGCTTCCTCTGCCATTCACCAGCGGCCCGATATTGACTGGCTCGCCCCAAATGTTGCCCATCTTGTAAGATTTGTAGATGTCGAACTCGCCGAAATTGTAGAGTTGGCCGTTGGAACTGAAATAAAGAATATTGTATCTCGGGTGGAAAAAGGGGCTGACCTCATTGCTTCGGGTATTCACTATGGGTCCGAGGTTTTGAGCAGGAGCCCAGCCACCACCTTTAAGCTTGTAGGAAAAATAGATATCGGAAAGTCCGAAGCCGCCTATACGGTCGGAGGCAAAAAAGAGTGTGTCTTCGGTGTGCGAAAGGGCTGGATGGCTGTCCCAACTCAGGCTGTTGACTTTGGCTCCAAGGTTTTGAATATTGCCCCAGGTGCTGTCGGCTTGTAGTTTGGCAACAAAAATATCACAACTACCGATACATTCCGGGGCATCACACCTCGCAAAATATAAGGTTTTCCCATCACGACTCAGCGTAGCCGATCCCTCATTGTATTTTGTATTGATTTCCCGAAGGGCAACGGCCTCCTGCCAATACTGTCCTTCCTTTCTGGCAATAAAAAGGTCTTCATTGTTTTGCGTATTCAGGCTCCGTCTGATTTCATTTCTTTGAGAGGTAAAAAGCAGGATGTCTCCATTGATGTTCAAAGTAGGGCCGTAGTCGGCATTCCTGCTGTTGACGTTGCCACCCATGTTGAGTAAAACTCCTCTCGGGGGCCTAAGTGTGTCGATGGCTTTTCTGTGTTCCACCAATTCATAGTAGTAGTCGAGCGGAACGTACAAGTCGACCTCCTGCTTGTTAAGTGAATCATAATACAACTCAATCTCTCGCAGGTTAATGTCTTTGTGGTGGTGGCGCAGCACCATTTTGTAAAGCGGCTTTGCTTCCTCCAGTCCGTCAAATAGTTCTGTCAATTTGGCCAGTCGCCAAATCAGGTAGGTGTCTTTGTAGAAATTCTGTACACCAAAGTTTCTGACATAAGATTTCAAAGCCGGATACAACGCCTCCCACTCTTTATTGGCTTCAAGTTTCTGGATGCGCTCCAGCTTGCTTTTGTCTACATAATCAGCCACCTTGTTAATGTTCGGAAACTCAAACACATTTATCTCAGAAGGCACAGTCAGCGTATCAAGGCTGGTTTCAACGTTTGAAGGGGCGGCTTTCTTCCTCTTGTTCCTTTGGGCGAGTGCCGGGAAAGCAACAGAACCCAACATAAAAATGGTCAACAGCGCAGGAAGCCACCATTTCGCAGGAGGCTGGAAACGGTCGTAGAAATTATAGAATCTATTGGATGGTTTCGTCAAGTACATTGGTTGATGAGAAATAGAAAGGGTCGCCAGGGGCTGCCTACTATTTTTTGGCATATCTCTTGCAATTTATACGGGCCGAGTGAATTTTACACCTATCTGGGTCATTTAATGTCAGATTGGCATATCGAGAGCGTTAGATAATTATGAACAGCAATAAAGAGAAAGAACTAGCAGTAGCTTTTTTGTCGGAAATACAAGAAGACGAATCAGGGGATATTATACAGCTAGTGTCAGCTGACCTGGAGGAGGATTTGAAGCCGGAGGATGTGCCTGATGAGGTGCCTATTCTGCCGATAAAAAATACCGTTTTGTATCCGGGGGTGGTTATTCCGATCACCGTGAGCCGGCAGAAGTCGATCCGGCTGGTGAAAAAAGCCTATAAAGGCAGCAAAATTATTGGTGTGCTGGCTCAAAAGAACAGAAAAGCTGAAGAGCCTAAATCAGACGATCTATATACTGTGGGTACCATTGCCCGCATATTGAAAATGCTCGTTATGCCAGATGGCAACACGACCATCATTATTCAAGGCAAGAGCCGGTTTGAGGTAGAAAGCATTATTCAGGAGGATCCCTATATCAGTGCCAGGGTTAAGCTGCTTGCAGAGAAGTTTCCTGGCAAGTCGAGCAAAGAGACCAAGGCGCTTATTCAGTCACTAAAGGACGCAGCTTATAAAGTAATGAAGCTGAATCCTGAGATACCTAAGGAGGCCCATGCAGCCCTTGGGAATATCGACAACGGCAGTTTTCTCACCCATTTTCTTTCCTCCAATGTAAATGCCGATGTAGCTGATAAGCAGAAACTACTGGAAACCCACGAGGGTATAAAAAGGGCTGAATTGCTGTTGGAGTACATGCTGAAGGACATTCAAATGCTTGAGATCAAGCAGGAAATCCAAAATAAGGTACATTCCGATATCGATCAACAGCAGCGAGACTATTACCTCCGCCAGCAAATCAAAGTACTCCAGAATGAATTGGGGTACGACGGTCCGGAAAAAGATATTCAGGAGCTGAGAAAGCTGGGTGCAGAGAAAAAATGGGATGAGGAGGTGAAGCAGCACTTCTTCAAAGAGCTTGACAAAATTTCCAGGATGAACCCCGCCGCAGCTGAGTTTCCTGTGGCGATGAACTATGTCGATTTTATGGTTCACTTGCCCTGGAATGAGTATACGCAGGACAATTTTGACCTGAAAAGAGCCCGGAAGATTCTCGATGAAGATCACTATGGGATGAAAAAGGTGAAAGAGAGAATCCTTGAATACCTGGCCGTGTTAAAGCTCAAGGGCGACATGAAAAGCCCTATCCTTTGTCTTTATGGCCCCCCTGGTGTCGGGAAAACTTCGTTGGGAAGGTCAATCGCCAGGTCGCTCGACCGACATTATGTCAGGATGTCGCTGGGTGGTGTGCATGACGAGGCGGAAGTTAGAGGTCACAGAAAAACTTATATTGGTGCCATGCCGGGAAAGATTGTTGGCAATGTTTCCAAGGCAAAGTCGTCAAATCCAGTTTTTATTCTTGATGAAATCGATAAAGTAAGCTCAAACTTCCGGGGCGATCCATCTTCCGCACTTTTGGAGGTGCTCGATCCGGAGCAAAACAATAGCTTCACTGACAACTACCTTGAAGTGGGCTACGATCTATCGAAAGTGCTATTTATCGCTACGGCCAACACACTGGAGACCATCCAGCCTGCTTTGAGAGACAGGATGGAGATCATAGAGATCACGGGGTACACCCTCGAAGAGAAAATAGAAATTGCCAAGCAACACCTGATACCCAAGCAGCGAAAAGAGCATGGCGTGAAGGCGTCTCAGATTAAATTTACCGACGAGGCTGTTGGAAAAATTATAGATGACTATACGAGAGAATCTGGCGTACGAACACTTGAGCGGAGAATTGCTACGGTGATCAGAAATACTGCCAAATCCATCGCCATGGAGGAGGCCTACACCAAGACTATCAAAGGAAAGGAAGTGCGCAAAATTTTGGGTGCTGAAATCTTTGATAAAGAGGTCTATTCGGACAATACACACCCGGGTGTGGTTACTGGTCTTGCGTGGACACAGGTGGGAGGGGAGATTTTGTTCATCGAATCGTCGCTCAGCAGGGGCAAAGGCAAATTGACATTGTCTGGCCAACTAGGCGACGTGATGAAGGAGTCGGCCGTGGCTGCGTTGTCGTACCTTAAGTCGAACGCCCATAAGCTCGACATCGACCACCAGGTTTTTGATCATTACGACTTGCATGTGCACGTGCCAGCTGGCGCAGTGCCAAAGGACGGGCCGTCGGCAGGGATTACCATGCTGACATCGCTGGCGTCGATTTATACGCAGCGAAGGGTGAAAGACAAGCTGGCCATGACCGGAGAAATCACCCTCAGAGGAAAGGTGCTTCCTGTGGGGGGTATCAAGGAGAAAATACTTGCAGCCAGGCGTGCCGGGATAGAAGAGATCATCCTTAGCAGCCGCAACCGCAAGGACATCGAAGAAATTGAGCCTAATTATATCGAGAACCTCAAGATTAACTACGTCGACAATGTGGACGAGGTGCTGAAGCTGGCGCTGCTCAAATCGAAGGTGGAAGGGGCTACGCATCTTTGGCCTATTAAAGGATTGGCCAAAGAAATGGCCACCGTTGAGGATTTATGAGAGGGAGCCACCTAAATACCCTGGGTATCATTTTGTTGCTTTTGCTAGTAATGATGGATGCGGGGTATGCGCAAATTGGTGGCAAAGACTCCTTTCAATTCCTCAATACGCCCGTAAATGCGAGAGCAGCTGCGCTTGGGGGCTACAATGTATCCCAAAATCGGGGCGACCTGAACTGGGTTTTTTATAACCCGGCACTGCTCGACTCGGTAGCAGCCGGTGATATTTCTATTTCCTACGTCAACTTTTACGGGGGCAGCAAATATAGTCAGGTGGCCTATGCTTTCGACACCAAAGCGGTTGGGAAAGCGGCGGTTGGCCTCACGCACCTCAGCCATGGAAACTTCGATAGCTACGATGAGGCTGGCAACTACCTGGGCACTTTCAATGCCAGCGAATATGCCGTGAGGGTATCGTTGAGCCACAGAATGGGCCCTTTTCTGATGGGGGTGGCTCCGCAACTGGCTGTATCGAGCATTGCTGGCTTCCGTTCTTCAGCACTCATGGCAGATATTGGTGGTGTATTTCAGCACCCCCACAAGCAGTTAAGTGTTGGTTTGGTGATAAAAAACGCTGGCTTTGCACTTGGCAAGTATGCAGAGGAGAAAACCGGGCTTCCCTTCGACGTTCAGCTGGGAATGAGCTTCAAACCTGAGCAAATGCCGGTGATTTTCTCATTCACGGGCACCAATCTCCCCAAGCAGAACCTGGTATACTTTGAACCTGACAGCAGGGTAAACTTCAACGAAGCTGCGCCAGGCACGTTTACCAAAATATTCAGCAGGGTGAACATTGGTGCCGAATTCTTGTTTGGCCCTAATTTCCACGTATTGGCGGGATACAACCACAGAATAAGAAGAGAACTAAAACTGGAGCAAGCGGGTGGAAGTCCCGGCTTTTCTGTTGGCGTTTGGATAAAAATTAAATCATTTGAATTAACAGTAGCCCGGTCGCACTACCACGTGGTGGGTGGAAATACTCACTTTACTGTCAGCCACAATGTGAACCGACTATTTCATAAGCGAAAATCAGCATCATGATAGATCAGAACAAATATTTGACCCCGAGGCAAATTGTAGCCGAGCTCGATAAGTACATCATAGGCCAGGACGACGCCAAGAGAAACGTGGCTATTGCGCTCAGAAACAGATGGCGACGCATGCATAGCCATGAAGACATTAAAGGAGAAATTGTGCCTAACAATATCCTGATGATTGGAGCCACGGGAGTTGGTAAAACTGAAATTGCCCGCCGCCTGGCCAAGCTTGCCGATGCTCCTTTTACCAAAGTAGAGGCATCCAAGTTTACGGAAGTTGGCTATGTGGGCCGTGATGTAGAAAGCATGGTGCGAGACCTGGTGGAGCAGGCCGTTAACATGGTGAAGCAGAGCAAAAAAGAAGAGGTAAAAGGGAAAGCAGAGCTTGCTGTCGAAGGCATTATCCTCGATGCTTTGATACCTCCGATGAAGTCCGCTCCTTCGAGGCAGGCGGCTGGCGCTTCAGGCGCAGACAATTCCATTGACATTACACCTGAGAATGACGAGGAGCTCAATGAAAGAACCCGTGAGAGGTTCCGTGAGAAGATAAGGAACGGTGAGCTCGACGACCGCAAAATAGAAATCAATGTGAAGGCACCTGGTCAGGGGAATGTGGGCATGATTGGCGGCGGCATGATGGATGAGGTGAGCATGATGAACCTACAGGAGATGCTGGGCAACATGCTGCCAAAAAAGAACAAGAAAAGAAAAGTGACGATAGCTGAAGCGAAGAAACTCTTGCTGGAAGAAGAGGTGCATAAGCTGATCGACATGGACGAGGTGAAGGAAGAAGCCATCGAGAAAGCGCAGAATTCTGGCATTATCTTCATTGATGAGATTGACAAGATCGCCAGTAGCGCAGGCAAGGGTGGCGGAGCGGATGTAAGCCGTGAAGGTGTACAGCGAGACCTGCTGCCCATTGTGGAAGGAAGTGCTGTTAACACAAAATATGGTGTTATCAATACTGAGCACATTCTATTTATGGCTGCGGGGGCTTTTCATGTATCAAAACCCTCGGATCTAATACCGGAGCTTCAGGGTCGCTTCCCTATCAGAGTGGAGCTTGAAAACCTTACCAAAGGAGATTTCCTTCGTATTCTGAGAGAGCCAAAAAATGCACTGACTAAACAATATGAAGCACTGCTGAAGTCAGAAGATGTGGAGCTTACCTTCAGCGATGAGGCACTGGAGGAGCTGGCCGACACTGCTTTCACCATCAACTCCGAAGTGGAGAATATAGGTGCAAGGAGGCTGCACACCGTGATGAGCCGATTGTTGAATGAGTTTCTATTTGATATCCCCGACAAAATCGGCCCGAATTCCAAGCTCGTAATTACCAAAGAGATGGTCAACGAGAAGTTGTCAGGGTTGGTGAAGAACAAGGATTTGAGCAGGTATATCCTTTAGTAAGCAATCGGCATCGGTAGCCTGGGTAAAGAGGTCGCTCTATCCATCAGCACAAGAGCGCCCTCTTTACTTTTCACCAGGAAATCGCTGTCGGTACCCAGGGTAAAGAGGTCGCACTATCCATCAGCACAAGAGCGCCCTCTTTACTTCAAGCCCTTTGGGTAATGGAAGAAAAGCAGCTTACCTGCCTCGTAGCCAATATCCCGCCAGTAGTTGACCTCGAAAGAAATGCCGACAGCCCCTGTGGTTGGTATATTTTCGATGGATGCTCCTGCCAGTTGGTTGGCAAACTCAGTAAGCCCTGGGTTGTGCCCGAATAACATCACTGACGTGTGCTGGTCGTCCAGCTCAACAATTACCTTCAGCAACCTATCCGGCCAGGCATGATAAACAGATTTGTCAGTGATGATCTCTCTTTTGTCAATGCCAAGCTCAGCTACCACCTTTTTAGCAGTTTTGATGGCTCGTTCCGCCGGACTACTCACCACAAGGTCAGGGTGAACTTGCTGGTCATTAAGGAACTTGCCCATTCGGGGAGCATCTGCCTTGCCCCGGCTGCTTAATGGCCTTTGAAAGTCGTCCAGTTCGGGGAAGTCCCAACTCGATTTTGCGTGCCGTACCAGATAGATCGTCTTCATATCGTGGAGCCAAACTAGGGAATATAGAAATCAAAAACGAGGTCGTTCATACACTTAAAATGACCCTTTGGGCATTTGTCAAAACCTATCTTGGAGCAGGGCCTGCACTTGATCTTGTTGTTTTCAAATACAATAAATTTTGTTCGGTACGGGTACATGCCAAACGACGGAATGGTGTTGCCCCAAATGCTGTAGACCGTTTTTCCAAAAGCTGCGGCCACGTGCATAAGACCGGTGTCGTGCGAAAAAACAACGCTCGACTGCTTCACCAGCGACGCCGACTGGTTGAAATTGAATTTACCGCAACCATTGAATATTTCTGTTTTTTTACCCAGCTCTTTCAACGACTCCTCGTAGCCACTTGAGTTTTGCGTTCGTTCGAAGAACCGTGCTATTTCCTCACCAGCCTCAGCATCTTCTTTCCCTCCCAGCAGAATCACAGGTTTGTTGATGCGGTCGCAGAGCTCAATCATGCGCTTTACCGGTAGCTTTTTGGTGCCGTGCTGGCCACCGATAGCGTAGGTAATAAATCCGTTGCGGTGGCTTTCCGGCAGCCAGGTGATGTCTACTTGGTCTTTGTCCGGGATAAAATAGTCGAGGCCCAATTGGTCAGGTTTAGCACCCAATGCCTGTATGGTGTCGAGGTAGCGGTCAACAATATGCCTGTTGGGCAATTTATTGATCTTGAAGTTGACCATCAGGTATTTTTGCCAGTTGAGCTTATCCACAGCGTAGGCCTTCGTCTTCAATGCCCACTTGATCCTCAGTGTTCTCAAATTGTGGTGGAGGTCAATGACATAATCGAAGTCTTCTTTCTTAAGTTCTTCAATTAGTTGTTTGTCCCCCTTCTCCAGAACGTGGATTTTATCAACATATGGATTCTCTTCCAGGAGAAATTTGAACCTGGCCATGGTGGCATAGTGCACCTCTACATCGACGAGTTGGGTTTTTAGCACCCTTGGCACCGGACTGGTAAGGACAATATCGCCAATGGACGAAAACCGTAGAATGAGTACTTTCATTTAGCTGATTTGGGCAAAACGACTGGTAATAATTTCAATAGAGGGAGACTCATTCACTATTTCTTTTATTTGTACGGTGTTAATAAACCTTGTTCAATGCAAGCCCATTGGTGTCTCCGCCATGAATCCTGATGAGAACGCTAAGCCCATTGGGGTCTCCGTCAGGGACCCTGATGGACTCAACGCTAACGTTCTGCCTCCACCAGGAATCCTGATGAGAACGCTAAGCCCATTGGGGTCTCCGCCAGGGACCCTGATGGACTCAATGCTAACGTTCTGCCTCCGCCATGAATCCTGATGAGAACGCAAAGCCCATTGGCGTCTCCGCCAGGGACCCTGATGGAGGTTTAGGCACCCACCATTTCAGCCGCTCGCTTCTTTCTTTTCTCAAAATGGGCAGCCACCTCCGCTGTCGACAGCGCATTGAAGGTCATTTCTTTCGTGAGGCCGCCTTTTCTACCCACCAAAAGCCCGTAACGCATGTCGTGGTAGCCTTCGGTCTCATGAGCGTCAGGGTTGATGCTGAGCATCACACCTTTTTCCAGCGCATAATGTACCCATCGCCAGTCGAGGTCAAGGCGCCAGGGGTGGGCGTTGATTTCGATGATCACACCCTCTTCAGCGCAGGCATCAATCACGGTTTTGTGGTCGATGGGGTAGCCCTTGCGTTCCAGCAACAGTCGGCCAGTGGGGTGGCCAAGCATGGTGGTAAATGGGTTTTTGATGGCTTTTAGCAAACGGTTAGTGGCTTTCTGCAAATCCATGTTGAGCACCGAGTGCACCGAGGCTACGATAAAGTCGAACGAAGCCAGCACCTCGGTTTCATAGTCGAGGGAGCCGTCGGGTAGAATATCAGATTCTATGCCTTTGAAGATACGGAACGGCGCCATCTCTTTATTGAGCGCATCGATCTCTACCTGCTGGTCTTTCACCCTGTTAGCTTCGAGGCCGCTGGCATAAAAGGCAGAGCGGCTGTGGTCGCTGATGCCCAGGTACTCATAGCCCAGCTCTTTGCAGTAGGTGGCCATTTCTTTTAATGTATTCTTCCCGTCGCTGTAGGTGGAGTGATTATGAAGAATTCCCTTGAGGTCGCTCATTTCTACCAACCTGGGCAGCTTATTTTCCTGTGCCAGGGCTATTTC
This sequence comes from Imperialibacter sp., assembly GCF_040222815.1. Taxonomy (GTDB): domain Bacteria; phylum Bacteroidota; class Bacteroidia; order Cytophagales; family Cyclobacteriaceae; genus Imperialibacter. The sequence continues at coordinate 85,664 of NZ_JAVKCH010000012.1, forward strand.
GAAAGATCCTTCTCTTAGCTCCGGGGCTATGTAGGCCAGGCCAGCGTGCTTATACGCCTCCTCCTCGCTGGCAAAAGCCCTTTCTGTCAGTTTATCACGCAGTATAGCGCCTTCGGCAAGTGTTTGATTAAGGTGCAGCGGTGCGGCGGTGTACAGCAAAAGCTTCTCTGTGAAATGCTTTTCGTCGCATAGCCTGATATGGAAAGTAATATAGGGTTCGTTCATGTGGCCCCTGATGGAATAAGGGCCTGATTCCTGAAGGCTGATTTCCCCCAGACCACTTTTCTCAACCGCCTTTATGATCGCCTCATTATTCAGCGACCCAACCAATAGTTCCAGCGTGTCGATCACCTCCAGCAAACGCCTTAACGGGCCGACAAAACTCATCGGCACCTTCTCTCGCAATTCTTTCTTTATGATGTCAATCAGCTGGTTGGCCGCAATTTCTGCCTCTGAAAAATGAAGCTTACCAACATTCGCCTTTCTGTATTTTAAACCATCAAGAATAGTCTGCTGTGTCTTCTCACCAAAACCCTTCACGCTGGCGACCCTTCCTTCCTCACAGGCTTTTTGCAGGGCGTCCAAACTTTCAATTTCCAGCTCTTTCCAGATCAGCCTTATTTTCTTCGGGCCAATGCCTTTGATGGAAAGCATTTCTACCACCCCGGCGGGCGTAGCTGCTCGAAGCTCCTCCAGCGCATCAAATGTTCCTTTTTCGAGTAGCTGATGGATGTTGGCGGCCATCGACTTGCCGATCCCGTCCAGGGCTCCGATTTCCTCTGCCGCCATAGTGGCGATGGGTTTGTCTACCTTTTCAAGGTTGAAAACCGCACCGGTGTAGCCACGAATTTTAAACTGATTTTCATCATGAAGCTCCATGAGCGAAGCCATGAGGCGGAACTGTGAGATTATTTCTTTGTTGTCCAAAATGAGAGGTGTTTTTGGTTAACTGGCATTGTAAAAGTAATTTTCCTAAGGCAAAATTCCTTAGATTACTATAAACAAAAAAGAGAAACTACGTGTGGAGGAAAACATCCTGGTAAAGGAATTTGTTACGCAATACCATACGCCTGGTTTACTGAAGAGACTTTTGTCTGTTACATTTGACTAGTGAAACCAAAAAAAGAACATAGAAATGAACTATTGGCTGATAAAATCTGAACCCGAAACTTTTTCCTGGGACAAATTCGTGAGCATGGGAGGCGACATGTGGGACGGTGTGAGAAACTACGCTGCCCGCAACTTCATGAAAGACATGAAGGTAGGGGACCTGGCTCTTTTTTATCACAGTGTCAAAGAAAAGTCGTGTGTGGGATTAGCAAAGGTAGCGAAGGAGCATTACCCTGACCCGACGGCCAAGCCTGAAGAAAAAGATACCTGGGTCGTGGTTGATTTTGTGCCGGTGCAAAAGCTCAAAAGGTCTGTGAGCCTTGGAGAGATCAAGAAAGACGAGCGACTGTCCGAAATGGCACTTATTAAGCTTTCGAGACTGTCCGTGCAGCCAGTGAAAAAGGAAGAATTTGATATAATTATTCAGAAATCGGAAGAGTAGCGTTTTGCGTGCATAAATCTTTTTTTTGGGGACAAGCTTTTATGAAATGTTTTGATGACGTGACTATTGTCAATATGCGACTCAAACAATTAACGGCATTGCTGGCTTTTTGCTGTCTTACGGGGGCCGGTGTGCTGGCTCAGGATCGAAAAAAAGATGAGAAGAAGGCCAGTGAGCTTATTGAGCAACCCAAAAGAGTGGAGTTTGAGATAAAAAACACCAACTACGAGGACTACGTGGTTTATAGTTGCGAGGAGGAGGGGCTGTCGGTGTACCACCAAACCGAACACAAAAATAAAGATGGCTACTTGTGGGAGTTTATCAAACTCGACACCGCTCTTGACATGAAATGGAGAAGGGAGCTGTATCTTCCTTTTGCGTCCCGCATCATTGGCTACGATTATTCACCGGGCTTTATGTATTACCTCATTCGGGAAAAGCAGTACAAGCAGGAGGAGCTACTGGTGATGAGGATGGACCTGGAAAAAGGTGACACAACTAAGTTCAATATCAATACGGTGTTCCCTGTTAACCTGACACAATTTGAAGTGGTAGGAAGTACCATATTGATGGGGGGCTACACCAACTACCGCCCGGTAATCATTCGCTACAATCTTTTTGATCAGCGTCCGCAGGTGGTTCCGGGGTTTTATGCCGACTATGCTGAAATCCTGCGACTGGAAACCGACGACCGCCTCAGGACTTTCACGGTGACCATGAGTGAAAAAACGACTGACAAGCGCACCACCATTTCGGTGCGGTCATTTTCGGAAAGTGGAGACATGATCAGGAATATTTTGTTGCAACCAGATGAGTCCAAGAGCCTGATCAACGGAGCCCCTGCCCACCTCGAAATGGATCGGCAGTTTATTGCCGGCACCTATGGGCACAAGCGATCGACCTATTCCAGGGGGCTTTATATCGCAACGGTTGGCAGCGATGGGCAGCAGAAGATAGACTATTACAACTATGCCGACCTGGAAAACTTCTTCTCCTACATGCGAGCCAAGCGTGAGCAGCGGATCAAAGAGAAGATCAGCCGACGGAAGGTGCAAGGCAAGCGGGTGAAATTCAACTATCGGTTGCTGGTGCACGACATTATTCAGGACGGCGACAAATACACCTTGTACGGTGAGGCCTACTACCCAAGATATTCTAATTACAGCGGCTATGAGCGGTTTGGCGGCTACACCTATGGCCGGAGCAATACCTATTTCAATCCTAATTTTCTGGGATACAAGTACACGCATGCCGTTGTCATGACGTTCGATAAGTCGGGTAAGTTGCTATGGGACAATTCCTTTGAAATCAATGACGTAACCAGCTACGATCTGCAGCAGTTTGTGCATGTAAGCACATCGGGTGACGAGGTGGCTTTGTTGTACATGTTCGAAAATGTGATCCGATCCAAAATCATAAAATCTGATGAGATCATCGAAGGCAAAACGTTCAATGATATTGAACTCACATTTGAAGATGATGAGGTCAGAGTGAGCGACAACGAGGTGGGTGGCTTGTCGGTGTGGTACGGAAAAACCTTTTACACCTACGGCATCCAGGACATCAAAAACCTGAAGGACAACCGGGTGAACCTCAACCGCAACGTGTTTTTTATTAATAAGGTTGTTTATAGGTAGGACAGTCAGAAAGTCAGACGTTCAGACACTCAGACAGTCGGACAGTCGGACAGTCAGAGAGTCGGACAGTCATAAATCCATCCTCCGTAATCCGTAATCAAATCATTTTTTCATAACTTCGCCCCATGCAAAAACGGTTGCTCTTCGACGGACGTCTTTTACAGTTCACCATCAACAGGCTTTGTCAGCAACTTATTGAAAATCACGGCGATTTTAACAACTCCGTTTTAATGGGCTTACAGCCCAGAGGCATCTTTCTTGCTGAAAGAATCAGCACCAGTCTTGAGACCCTCCTGAACAAAAAAATCCTTCTTGGCTACCTGGATACTACCTTCCACAGGGATGACTTCCGTCGTCGAGATGCGCCTATCGCCCCCCACGAAACCAAAGTAAACTTTGTCATTGAAGGCAAAAAAGTCATTCTGATCGACGACGTATTGTTCACCGGCAGGTCTGTGCGGGCAGCCCTCGACGCTATGGTGAGCTTTGGAAGGCCGGAGAAAGTGGAGCTGCTAACGTTGATCGACCGAATGTACAGCAGGGATATCCCCGTGGAGGCAACTTATGTAGGCAGAAGAGTGAACACGGTAAGGAGCCAGCGAATATTAGTAGAACTAAAAGAACAGGGCATGCCCGAAGACAATATCTGGATCATGGAAAAGGAGGACGAGGCATGAGCAAGCTGAGTACCCGCCATTTGTTGGGCATCAAAGATATCACGGAAGAGGATATTCAGCTCATTTTTCAAACGGCCGACAACTTCAAAGACGTACTCAACCGGCCAATCAAGAAGGTGCCTTCTTTACGAGACATCACCGTGGCCAACGTTTTCTTCGAAAACTCCACCCGCACAAGGCTTTCTTTTGAGCTGGCGGAAAAAAGACTTTCTGCCGACGTTGTTAATTTCTCCTCTTCCTCCAGCTCTGTCAAAAAAGGGGAAACCCTGCTCGATACGGTCAACAACATCCTGGCCATGAAAGTGGACATGGTGGTAATGCGGCACAGCAGCCCGGGAGCGCCGCATTTCCTGTCAAAGCACGTAAAGGCCAACATCATCAATGCTGGCGACGGCACCCACGAGCACCCCACGCAGGCGCTGCTCGATGCTTTCTCTATAAGAGAAAAACTGGGCGATGTAGCGGGGAAGAAAGTAGCCATTATGGGCGACATCCTGCACTCAAGAGTAGCCCTTTCCAATATCTTCTGCCTTAAAAAGCTTGGCGCTGAGGTGATGGTTTGTGGTCCCATTACGCTGATACCGAAATTCATCGGCGAGCTGGGCGTGAAGGTAGAGTATGATGTCAAAAAGGCCCTGGAATGGTGCGATGTCGCCAACGTACTTCGTATTCAGCTCGAAAGGCAGCAAATCAAGTACTTCCCCTCGTTGCGGGAGTACTCGATATATTATGGCATCAACAAGCAGCTGCTCGACACCCTGAACAAAGAGATTGTGATCATGCACCCCGGGCCCATCAACAGGGGGGTTGAACTCAACAGTGACGTAGCCGATTCCGACCACTCGATTATACTGGGTCAGGTAGAAAATGGCGTGGCCATCCGTATGGCAGTGCTGTACCTGCTGGCCGGTGTGAAGGAGGTGTAGGTGTCGGCACGGCCACCAGCCAACCTTGCAAGTGCCGTGAGACACGGAATCGATGAAAGTTGATGGCTCATCACTGCATACTATGGCCTGTCATATCGTAGTGGAGGTATCTTGTACATCCAGACAGAGCCTAGGCTGAAAGGAAGTAGTTGTCGCTCTGGTCTCGAACCATCACGAGACTTCAAATGCCGAACAACCTGGTTTTTGATAATTGTTAGGGTGTCGTGTCTTCATGTACCTTTTCAGGATGGGGCTGTCATGGCCATACTGCAGATATAACACCCTTCAGCACTTGCAAGTAGGTGTCTGTACGGGCACTAGCCACCCTGCAAGTGCCGTAAGACACAGGTTTGATGGGGTCCCTTCCTCATCTCCTCGGCGTCTGGCGTCTCAGCGCAATAGGCGTACTAGCCGTACCGATGGGTTATGTTCAGTTAAGTGTGTCATTTTTTAAAAGTTGGGTTCAAGTCTTTCGGGATATGTCATAGTTAGTATACTTATCACCTTGGTCCATGATACCGGTCTGGACCATTTCTTTTGAACCTTCGAACTGACTAAATAAA
>NZ_JAVKCH010000013.1:0-353435 GCF_040222815.1 Imperialibacter sp.
TTTATTGAAGAGAGTGCCCCGCCCCGACTTGTCGGGACGGGGCCTGGAACAGCTTGAATGTATTTTCTCTTGGTATGTCATAAGATATTTGTTGTTGAAAGAAGTTCAACGACGTTTAAGTACTCATCAAAAGATGAGTAAATATTCAACGAGCTTTAGGTGACTATAGCGACGGGGTCCACCTCTTCCCATTCCGAACAGAGAAGTTAAGCCTGTCTGCGCCGATGGTACTGCTGTGCAAGGTGGGAGAGTAGGTCGTTGCCTGATTTTATCAAACAACCCAAAAGGTTGTCAAAGCCTCTAAGAGTAATCTTAGAGGCTTTTTTGCGTTTAAAAGGATTTAGAATCATGCTGAAAATCTGGCCGTCCGCCTGTGTGCAAGGTGGGAGAGCAGGACTAGGCGTCCCGATCGTGCCTAGTTGGCCGCACCTGGTTTTATCAACAATCCTAGAAGTTACTACAGGCCTCTAGGGTTAATGTTAGAGGCTTTTTGCGTTTAAGGTGATTTTAATACCTTCAATGAAAAGTGTTAGGATGAAAAAGAAAGAATGTCCGTCGTGTGCCATGGAAGTTGAGAGGAGCAGTAAGGTATGTCCTATCTGCGGGCACAAGTTTGACCAGTACTCCCCTGTGGTTAAATGGACGGCTATATTCCTGGTGCTTCTTTTTTTTCTCTATTTGATTATGTAAGGTATTAGCCGGAGATCTTAAATGAGGTCATGCTGATGGGGCCCCACGAATCATCATTGAAAAATGAAATCTCATCTTTTTGTTCCTGCAAACCCAATATGTAGAGCATTGGCAAATAGTGCTCTGGTGTGGGAATAGCCAGTTGGGCTTCTTTCCCCAGAGATTGATAGTTGATTAACGGGGCATGATTTCTATCCGATATGAGGCTCTTGAACTGGGCATTGATTGACTCCGTCCAGTCATATTTGGCAAACATGTCATTCCAGTTGACGAGGCGGAGGTTGTGTACCATGTTACCACTGCCCAAAATAAGCACGCCCTTTTTTCTCAGGGTAGCCAGTTCTTTGGCCAAGTCGTAGTGCCACTGCGGCGACTTGAAGTGGTCTATGCTCATCTGGATAATGGGGATATCAGCATCCGGGTACATATTTTTGACCACACTCCAGCAACCATGATCTAGTCCCCAATGGTCGTGGTCAAACAGGATGTCCGTTTTTTCAATGAGTTTTTTTGTTTCCTCTGCGAGTTCGGGGCTGCCGGGTGCTGCGTATTGAACGGCAAATAGTTCCCTGGGAAATCCCCCAAAGTCATGAATGGTTTTTGGGTGTTGCATCGCCGTTACAAAAGTGCCCTTTGTTTCCCAGTGTGCTGAAATGCAAAGGATAGCGGCTGGCTTCGGTAGCTCATAAGCAAGCGAGTGCCACCCTTTTGTGTACGCATTTTCTTCAATGGCATTCATTGGGCTGCCATGCCCGACGAAAACTAATGGCATCTTGTCTGAAGCCTTCAGTGCTCCGCTAAACTTCCTTAGGTCATTCAAGCTTTTCATGGCGACGGAATTGGTTGGTGGTCTTTAAACGGTTTTTGATGTATATACATGAAATTACATTGATTGGTTCCCGTAGGAATGAACATAAATCACTGACCTGTAGAGGATTAATATTTCTTGTAACCATTGGCCCGAAATGAAGTCTTTACTAAATTAACAATGCATTGGGCAAAAACTCTTCTGTTGATTTATCAACAGCTTTTTATTTTTTGTTTATCAGGACTAATCAATCATGGTTAAAAATCTCATTATGGCTTCGTTTAGAAGCCTGCTGAAAAACCGTTTCTTTTCGGTACTCAACATCACTGGCCTTTCAATTGGTGTGGCGGTTTTCATGTTAATAGCTCAGTACGTACACTTTGAACGGAGCTACGAAAATTTTATTCCAGAGGCCGATAATGTTTACAGGGTCAAGCTTGATGTGTTCAGGAACGGTGAACAGATAATTTCTAGTGCCGAGAACTATCCTGGTGCGGGGCCTGCATTTCTTCATGAATTTTCTGAAGTGACAAATTATGCCCGTCTCTACAATTTGGGCTATAAGAACAATGTCATTATCACCTATACGCCAGAGGCAGGCGAGCCGGTGGCTTTCAAGCAACGTAGGTTTCTTTATGCTGACTCCTCATTTCTGTCGTTGATGGGATATGAGATGGTGTCAGGCGACGCTGCCACGGCATTGGCTGAGCCCCTTAAGGCCGTGATTTCTGAAACACAGGCGAAAAAGTATTTTGGGAACGATAATCCTATCGGGAAGTTGATCCGGATGCAGGATGATGATTTCAACAATGAGCTTTGTGAGGTGACTGGCGTTTTCAGAGACCTTCCTCCAAATACTCATCTAAAGTTTGATGTGCTTTTTTCCTATAAAACATTATATGCAAGAGGAGAATATGCTCCCGGGCGATATAATACCAGTTGGGCTAGAAAGGATATGTACACTTTTGTAAAGCTAAGGCCCGGAACCGACCTGGAAGCACTTGAGACAAAATTTCCTGCTGTTGTTGATAAGTACAAGCCGAAGGATCAGACCATAGCAGTGGAAGATAAACTAAGTCTCCAGGCACTGCAAGATATTCACCTTCATAGCAATTTAGCGGATGAGCCGGAGACGAACGGCGATGCGGATATTGTTTTATTTCTCGCCTTAATTGGCGTTTTCGTCATCATAATTGCATGGATTAATTACGTCAATCTGGCAACGGCCCGGACGATGGAAAGAGCCAGGGAAGTAGGCATCAGAAAGGTAATGGGGGCGTATAAAAATCAACTTATTGCTCAATTTATGGTTGAGTCGGCCATGGTAAATCTGATTGCAATCGTTCTGGCGTTAACCATTTCGCTGGCTTGCCTTGGTATTTACAACAGTGTGTCAGGCTTGTCACTTACTGCCTCTTATTTTGTGTCTGACTGGTTTGTTTTGATGGTGACAGCTATCTGGCTAGTCGGTACTATTCTTTCGGGCTTCTACCCTGCTTTTGTTTTGTCGTCGTTTGCTCCGGTTGAAGTTTTAAGAGGAAAGATGGCGACCAGTCAGCGTGGTGCCATGCTTAGGAAAGGGCTTGTTTTGCTCCAATTTGTTGCTTCTGTTTCACTCATTACTGGCACCTTGATTGTGTTTAATCAGCTCAACTACATGACGAGTCAGGATATCGGAGTCAATATCGATCAGGTACTTGTTGTTGAAAGGCCGGGTATCTCACCCAGGGACAGACAAGCCTTCAATTCTTCCGTCGACGTGTTTAGGAACGAGATAAAGCAAAGCCCCGCTTTGAATGCTGTTAGCACGACGGCGACGGTTCCGGGGAAGCAGAGGGATTACATAGTGGGTGTGAAAAAATATGGAACGTCGGACGACAACATTGTGCCACTGCGTTTTAATAGTATGGATTACGATTATCAGGATGTCTTTGAACCCTCTCTGATAGCAGGCAGGTACTTCGCAAGGGAATTCACGGCAGACCAAGACACTTCGGTTATTATTACTGAGTCGGCGGTGTCACTGCTTGGCTTCAGCTCTCCGGCCGATGCAGTGGGCAAGTTTGTTGACATACCAGGGTTTCAGTGGGCACCCAAGATAGTGGGTGTGGTGAATGACTATCATCAGAAGTCATTCAAGAATGCTCTGGAGCCAAGTATTTTCTACTGCACATTATATGGCGGGGAGCTTTATTCCGTGCGGCTGGTAACGAATGACTTGCAGGGTGCAATTAAGGAGGTGCAAGAGGCATGGACAAGGTCATTTCCAGGCAATCCCTTTGACTATTTTTTTCTTGATGACTACTTCAATGCACAGTATGAAAATGAGCGAAAGTTTGGCAAGCTTTTCACCACTTTTGCCGTGTTAGCCGTGCTGATAGGCTGCCTTGGCCTGCTTGGCCTGGCTACTTTCACTGCGCAGCAACGCACCAAAGAAATTGCGATAAGAAAAGTGCTCGGCTCGAAAGTGGCGGGTATCTTCTTTTTGCTACTAAAAGACTATCTCATCATCATTGGAATTGCCATTGTTGTATCTGCTCCGATTGTTTATTTTCTCATGCAGAACTGGATCAACGACTTTCCTTATCAAACGGAAATCGGCATAGATGTATTTATATTAGCTGGTTTAGCCGTATTGGTGATTTCTGTACTTACAGTTAGTTTCCAAACGATGAAGGTAGCCACGGCCAACCCTGTAAGATCGCTGAGGAATGAATGAGAAAAGCAGTTGCCTTTTTCTGCTGATACAGCATCTTTTTAAGATCATTCGTATTTTGAGCTTCCATTAAAGGAAGCTCAAAAATTATGAAACGATTTCTACTGCCTCTCTTGTCTGTATTAGCCTTTGGTTGCTCTCAAAATGAAAGCGGCACGCAGGAAAGTAAGGAGGAAGTGCCGAAGCCCAATATTCTTTTTATCATGTCCGATGACCACGCTATGAAGGCTATTAGTGCCTATAGCAAGGAACTTATCAGGACGCCAAATATTGATCGGATTGCTCAGGAAGGTGCGCTGATGCGAAATGCCTTTGTTACAAACTCCATCTGCGCTCCGAGTCGTGCGGCCATTCTGACAGGAAAGTACAGCCACCTGAATGGCTTGAGAGACAACCGGGATGAGTTTGATGGCAGTCAGATGATATTTCCGAAGCTGCTTAAATCAGCGGGTTATCAAACCTATCTGATAGGGAAATGGCATTTGAAATCGAAGCCACAGGGGTTTGATTTTTGGAAGATACTTATCGACCAGGGAGAGTACTATAACCCGAGACTGGTTTCAGAAAGTGATACCACTGTCGTGAATGGCTATACCACTGACGTGATTACTGATGAGGGGCTCTCGGTTCTGCAAAGCAGAGATAAGTCAAAGCCTTTTGTCATGTTGCTTCAGCACAAGGCCCCACATAGAAACTGGCAGCCAAACATCAAACATTTGAGGCTTTTTGAGGAAGATCTGCCTATTCCTGCGACGCTGTATGATGACTACAAAGGCAGGCAAGCCCTGGCTGAGCAAGATCAGAAAATCACCAATATGTGGCTGTCCAACGACCTTAAATTGACGCCAGACTATTATGAAGAAGAAACCGGTACAGGTGGCGCTGTAGGCAATGCCAATCCGGAAGCCTCCTACAAAGCTATGTTGGATAGGATGACTCCGGATCAAAGGGTGCCCTGGGACGCTTACTACGACTCCGTTGGGTTGGCTTTCAAGTCGGCTAATCTTTCCGGAAAAGAGCTATGGAACTGGAAGTACCAGCGGTATATCAAAGACTACCTGAAGTGCATCGTGTCTGTGGACGAAAATGTTGGGAGAGTGCTGGACTACCTTGAGGCGGAAGGACTGGCGGAGAACACCATTGTTGTGTACACGTCGGATCAGGGGTTTTATTTGGGCGAGCATGGAATGTACGACAAGCGGTTTATGTACGAGGAATCGTTCAGAACGCCTATGCTTATCAAATACCCAAAAGGGATCAGGTCAGGAATGTCTATTGAGGAGTTGGTGATGAATATTGATTTTGCACCGACTTTTCTTGACTACGCTGGTGTAGAGATACCAAAAGAAATGCAGGGCCTGTCAATGCGACCTTTGTTTGAGGTCAGGGGTGAAAGACCCGAATGGCGGGAGTCGGTATACTATCATTATTATGAGTATCCTCATGGCTGGCACAAAGTAAAAAGACACTATGGCATCAGAAACTACAGGTACAAGCTTATTCATTTTTACCATGATGTAGACACCTGGGAGTTGTATGATTTACAGCAAGATTCTCAGGAACTGAATAACCTCATTGATGATCCAAAGCACGCTGATGTCGTACTTGAGTTAAAGGCAAAGCTAATTGAGAAGCAGATTGAGCTTAAGGAGCAGCCAGAAATTATTGATTTAACGAGGGGCGAAGAATTTGTGGGTGGCGACCAGTTTTAATTTTTATAGTGTGTGAGACACACACTATAACCGATTGGCAGCAATAAGGTCGATTAGTTATTGTAAAGTACTTCCATAGCCCCAAGGAGGTAGACCAAAGCTGCGTTCCAGTTAATGGCGATTTCGTTGGATGCATAAGAACAATCAGCATCTACAAACGACTCGTCGGGAATATTTGAAGGGTAGCCTTCACAGCCATCTTGTTGTCCGGGGTTGGGGCCGCCGGAAAGCAGGCCGGGAACAGGCTCGTCTATCCCATCGGCAACTGAAGGCCGGTGGTGAGGGTACATTGGCGTCTTGTCGCCATGGCCCGTTACAAAGGAATACCCGGTTGCGTTTCTGCCAAGCAGATAGTCCATGTTACTCAGGGCTCCTTCCAGGTACTTTTTATCGTTCGTCAATCGGTAGGTTTGAAGCAAAGCCACACCCTGGTTCGCAGCTACGGCACTGCTACCCCAGACAAAATCTCTTTCCGAACCCCCCATTACCGTTTGCCAGGCGGCTGACCCATTTAGTAACCCGTCTGCAAAATTTATCAACTGAGCCCTTAAAGGAGCTATTTCCGAAAAGCTGGTGTGCGGAAGTTTATTGATAAAGCGGGCGAGCGAATAGTAGCCCATTAATCTCACATTTCCCCAAGAAGGTAAAGACAGATTCTCATCAGGAAATAGGTTGATGGCGGAATAGTAGGCCTCGTCACCTGTCGAAATATAAAGCTCACAAGCCGCCCAAATGAACTCGTCACCTACTGATTTGTCGCCGTAAGCTCCGGTAGTTATATCGGGATCGTAGGTCTTGTTCATTTCATTTTGATTGTAAAGCACTTCTGGGTTTTGCTGCGCCCACTTCCACGCCTTTTTGGAGGCGGTCAGACAGCTGTCGGCAAGGCCGGGCAGCTGAGATTCGAAGTTTGCAAAAATCCTGCTTGCTTGAGCGGTTACGGCAGCGAAATCCAGCGTGGCGGCGGTGCTTTTTTGCACAACCCATCTTTTGTTGGTAGCATTTTCAGGCATCACCATGCCCTCAAATTTGGCCGTGGTCAGTTTATGGTAAACTCCACCGTCGGTGTCTTGCATCCGCAGCATCCAGCGAAGATTCCATAGCGTTTCGTCAAGAAGGTCCGGAATATCATTGTTGCTTTCAGGAATATTCAGATCAAGCTTGCTATAATAGGCGGGGAAGTCTTCATAAGCGGACAGTAAAGTACCCATTGTAATGCCGCTATTGACAATGTACTTATTATAGTCGCCGGCATCGTACCAGCCTTTTGGGGCCGACAGTTTGAAGTCGGCAGGCCTTTCAGATGTTGCTGCTGAGGGGTGTACAAAAACTGTAGTGTCGGGGTGGCCACGTGCTCTGGCCCATTTGCCAGCATAAATTTCCGGCAGGTCAACAGACATGCGCTGGTAGTAAAAGCCTTTTATTGAAGCCTTGCTGACTTCATTCAGCACGTTCGGCTCTATTTCAAAAGGATAGGAGTCGGCCAGGCCAGCCGCCTGAATGACATAGCTACCCGGCCTGTCGAGTATGGTGAAATCGGCGGCACGAGTGGTGTAATTGCCAAATGAGGATTGGTTCGGCTCACCTAGCTGTCCTTCAAATACTGCCTTGTTTGAGTTCAGGTCAACCACAGTGAATTTCTCCGCCGTTGTACCTCTGATGATGGCGATTTTAGGAGCGCCAACGTAAAACCCAATTTGGTTAAGGAAAACACCAGAGCCCTTGGAGGGCTCTGACGTATTTTGTTGCTGACAGGCGAAAGAAATGGCCAATAACAAAATAAGGCTGAGGACACTTCCGACGTATTTCATGTAGTTCCTGTTTTCAGGGACGAAACTTTAGATCTTCTTAATCAGCTCAATGGCTTCCTTCGTTTTCTTTTCCAGTCCGGCGTAGTCTTTTGCATCCAGCAGGTCTTTGCTAACCAGCTTACTACCCATACCCACGGCACAAACGCCTGACTTGAACCAGCCTTTCAGGTTGCTTTCTTCGGCTTCTACACCGCCTGTTGGCATGAACAAAAGATCAGAGAAAACTGCTTTGACCGCAGATACAAATTCAGGCCCCAGGAGGTTGCCCGGAAACAGTTTTACCAACTTAGCGCCATTAAGCTCGGCACCAGCAATTTCGGTTGGCGTCATACAGCCAGGAATCCATTGCAAACCAGCCTTGTGTGTCACTTCTGCCACATCGGGGTTCATGGCCGGGCAGATGATATAGTCGGCACCGATTCCGATAAAGCTGCGAGCGGCCCCCACATCTTTAATGGTTCCTATGCCCAGGAGTAGCCCGGGAAAATCCTTAGACGATTGCTTTTTCAGGTATTCGAAAACACCGAAAGCCTCCGCTCCCCTATTGGTGAATTCTATCGTACGAATTCCGGCTTTATAAAGGGCTTCAATGGCTCTTATGCTCACTTCTTTGTCGGAGTGATAAAACAATGGAAGCATTCTTTGGGCCTTAATAGCGGCTATGGCGTCTGGTCTATTGGACATGTCTCTTTTTTGTTATTGACTCGTAAAACAAAGAAATAAAATTGTGCCGCCGAAACGGCACATTCACTAACGGGCTACTCTTCCGGAAGCGTCGCCTCCCATGAGTTTTTCCACCTCGCTTTTGGTTGCCAGGTTGGCATCACCAACGATGGTATGCTTCAGACACGAAGCGGCAACTGCGAAATCAAGCGCATGCTGGTCGTTGTCAGGATACTGCAGCAACCCATAAATCAGGCCGCCCATGAAGGAATCGCCGCCACCAACACGGTCAACAATGTGTGTGATCTGATATTGCTTCGATTCGAACATCTTTTTGCCGTCGTACAATACACCAGCCCAGGAGTTATGTGACGCAGAGATGGAACCTCTCAGTGTAGTAATTACTTTTTTGGCTTTTGGGAACTTCACCATCATTTGCTTACACACCGAAAGGAAGGCCTGCGCTGTTACTTCATGCCCCTGTGTGGTTACATTCAGTCCTTCTGGCTTAATGCCAAAGTGCATTTCGGCGTCCTCTTCATTGCCGAGGATAATATCGCAATAGGAAGTAAGCTCAGTCATGATGGGCTCGGAAGGCACACCGTATTTCCAAAGTTTAGCTCTGTAGTTGAGGTCAGTAGAAATAGTGATGCCCATATCGCTGGCCACTTTTACCGCTTCAAGGCAAGCGTCGGCTGAGCCCTGCGAAATGGCGGGAGTAATGCCCGTCCAATGGAACCATCCAGCTCCTTCAAATACTTTTTTCCAGTCGATCATGCCCGGCTTGATGTCGGCCATAGAAGAGTGGGCTCTGTCGTAGACTACTTTGCTGCCACGAGTTACAGCGCCAGTTTCGAGGAAGTAGATTCCCAGACGATCACCTCCGAAAATGATGTTTTGCGTATTCACACCCCGCTTGCGCATCTCCATCAACGCACATTCGCCAAGATCGTTTTTGGGGAGCCTGGTGACAAAGTCAACAGGTACGCCATAGTTGGCCAGTGAAACGGCCACGTTTGATTCGCCGCCTCCATAAACCACGTCGAAGGAGTTGGCTTGTGAAAATCTAAGAAAACCCGGAGGTGACAACCTCAACATGATCTCGCCAAATGTTACTACTTTTTTCATTGTAGGAGTGAATTAATTCGGATGAAAGTTAAAACATTTTCTTTATTCTAATGCCCGATATGGCCATCTGGTTATTAGACGAAATTAAAGGGAAACACCCCTCTTCCAGGGAATAAAATCTTCCTGGCCATTTCGGTCGGCGGCACATTTTTTTTCACCGCTTGCCACACTGATCAGGTATTCCAGGATCCGCTCTCCAGTCTGTTCGATGGTTTCGCTGCCTTCTATAATAGGGCCAGTATTGATATCAATGATGTCAGGCATTTTTTCATATAGCTTGGTATTACTCGACAACTTGATGACCGGGGCTATAGGATTGCCTGTAGGCGTGCCCAAGCCTGTTGTGAAGAGGCAGATCGTTGCGCCTGAGCCTACCATGCCGGTGGTTGATTCCACATCGTTGCCAGGTGTGCAAAGGAGGGTAAGGCCTTGCTTGCGCACCTTTTCGGGGTAGTCGAGCACATCGATTACCGGCGAAGTACCACCTTTTTTTGCTGCTCCTGCCGATTTGATAGCATCAGTGATCAGACCATCCTTGATATTGCCTGGGGAGGGGTTCATGTCGAAGCCGGAACCTGCCTCGTGTGCTCGTTGGTTGTAGCGAGTCATGAGGTCAACAAACCGATTGGCTGTGGCTTCGTCGACACAGCGGTCGCAAAGTTCTTGTTCTACTCCGCAAAGCTCAGGAAACTCCGAAAGGATGACGGAGCCACCCAGGGCCGATATGAGATCGGAAGTATAGCCGATAGCAGGGTTGGCAGAAATACCGGAGAATCCATCAGAACCGCCACATTCCAGCCCCACGCAAAGTTTGCTTAACGGCGCCGGCTCCCGATGTGCCTGGTTGGCGATGATCAGTCCTGTAAAAATCTGTTTCACTGCCTCACCGATAAGGTCTGCCTCACGGCCCATTTTCTGCTGTTCAAACACCTGAAAAGGTTTGTTGAACTGAGGGGAGCGCTTGTCAATTTCTTCTTTTAAAATGCTGGCTTGAGCATTTTGACAGCCTAAGCTGAGCACGGTTGCACCAGCGACATTGGGGTTGGTGACGTAGCCAGCCAACAAACCACAAAGTGCCTGCGCATCCTGACGGGTGCCGCCACAGCCCATGGAGTGGGTGAGGAAGCGGATGCCATCTACATTGGGGAAAAGTGGGTTGTTGCTGACGCCAATGGTAGTTTCGTCAAAAGCCACTTCCTGTATGTCGGAAACACCCTGCCCCGACTGGTACATGGAAATCAGTCTTTTCGTGAACTGCTTGTATTTTTTTGGACTGGAGAAGCCGAGTTCTTCGAGAAGCGCCTCTTTCAAAGAGTCAACGTTTTTGTTTTCACAAAAAACCATTGGCACCACTACCCAGTAGTTGGCGGTACCGACAGATCCGTCTGACCGGTGATATCCCATGAACGTTTTGCTCTTCCATTTGCTTACATCAGGTGCGACCCAGTTGGTCTTTTTCTCTCTAGCATGGAGGTCGCCCACCGCATGCGTGGTGTTCTCAACGGAGATTCTCAGGCCCTTTGCAATGGGATTTTTTGCAGTGCCAACAACAAGGCCGTACATTATTATTTTATCACCCTGAGCCATGTCGCTCATGGTGAACTTGTGTTTGGCAGCAATGGGCTCTTTGAGGGTGTAGCTGGCTCCGTCCAGGCTCACTGTGTCGCCCTGGGCAAGGTCGGTGAGGGCAACGATAACGTTGTCGGCTGGGTGTACTTTAAGGACTTTAGCGTTCATGGCTGAAATTTACAAAACAGTTTGCAGTGCAGCCCTCATTCCGCCGGAAGAAATAAGGGAGAGTTTTTCGCTGACGTCTTTTTCGAAGCCTGGTAGCCTGGTGAGATCGGCGCCCCAAAGGCTTTCGTCCCTGAGTACAGCATTGGCTATTTTCTCAGCACCGTACTTTTTCCAAAGGTCGCTCAGGTAGCCAGCGTTGTCATCCTGGATCAGGTAGTCTTTTCCATTGGCGGTTCCATAGTACTCCTCCCCTTTTGCTTCTGATTTCATAAAACAAATGAACGCTGCAAAACCAAGGGCGAAAAGTGAGGGTACGTCGCTCTTTTGCTCGTAGTGCTTTAACAGAATCGGCAAGTCCCGCATCTTGATTTTGGATGAATATTGCAGTGTAATGCTCAGCCACTTATGGTGAATGAATGGGTTGCGAAAGCGGTCAAGAACAGTCTGGCCATAGCTTCTGGCTTCGTCTACCAAAAGCGAGGGTCCACTGATGGCCGGGGCCAATTCCTGCATCATGAGGGTTTCGATGAAGCCAGATAGCGCCTCGTCTTTCATGCCTTCTTTCACCGTTTCAATGCCAGCCAGCACGCCAATGCCACTCGAAAGGGTATGTGTTCCATTAAGTAGCCTTAGCTTCAGTTCTCTGTACTTTGTAATGTCTGGAGCAATGACAACGCCTTTGTTGGCTTTGGCAAAAGAAAGCACCTCATTTACTTTTGAATTAGACGCTTCGATCGCCCATAGGCTGTAGGGCTCAGAAAGAATGGCCAGGTCATCAGTGTAGTCGAAATTGCGGTCAGTATCGGGAAGCTTTCCAGGGACAATTCTATCCACTAGGGAGCTGCAAAACTGATTGGCTTCGGAGATCCATTTGATGAAGGCTGTATCCAGCTGGTTTTGTTTTGCCAATGTCAGCACGATGTCTTCCAGCTTTTGTCCATTGTCGACAATTAGTTCCGTAGGCACGATGACAAACCCTGGCAGGCCGGCAGCGTAGCGAGCCTGTAATATGGCCAGTAGCTTACCGGGAAATGATGTTGGAGGCTTGGCTGTGATTTTATCTCCGTCAAGTAAAGCAATCCCCACCTCGGTGGTGTTCGAAACGATCACTTCAATATCGGGATTGATCGCACATTTCATGATTTCTTCCCACTCACTTCTGGCGGAAAGCACCCGGCTGATGCTGCTGTTGACAATTGTTTGGTCGACAGTTTTTCCTTCCTGAATGCCTCTGACTACATGGGTGTATAGTCCGTCCTGCTCCTGAAATTCGTCAGCGCCTCCCTTGTCGGTAGACTTGATTACAACAACTCTACCATTGAAAGTCCTCTGTCTGTTGGCTCTGTCGATGAAGTAGTCGATAAGTCCACGAAGCAGGATGCCTGTGCCAAACTGGACCACTTTTTCCGGGAGGTTAAAGATGTTGGAGGGAGGCACGGCGGTGCCTTTCAGGAAATCAATTTCTTGCAGGGTGTGTTTGGTAAGTTTCATGAACTTCGGTTTGGAGGTCAAAACGGCCCCTAGTTACATAATTTTAGAGAAAGCTGAAAAACGGGTTTTACATCTCCACCATTGCTTTGATGACGCCTGTTTTTGGGTCGAGCCAGGAGTCAAAAGTTTTCTTTACTTTATCAAAGGTGACCCGGTGTGTGATATAGGTACCCGGGTCGATGAGTTTACTTTTCATGCAGGCCAGTACATGTTCGAAGTCTTCCCGGGTGGCATTGCGGCTGCTCATCAGGGTGCCTTCCCGTTTGTGAAACTCGGGGTGGCTGAATGTGATGTCTCCTTTTTGCAGACCAACGAGTATGTACCGGGCACTGTGGGCCATGTAGCTAAAAGCTTTATTGATGGCGAACAGGCTGCCAGTGGCGTCGAAAACCGCAGTTGGCATGCTACCGGCTGTGATGTCCTTAATGGTTTCAGCAGGATTTCCTTCAGAAGGATTAACTGTAAGCGCTACGATGTTTTTTTCCTTGCAAAAGGCTAGTCGCTGGTCGTTGATGTCCATCGCTATGACTTTGGCACCGGCTATTCTGGCAAACTCCATAATCCCCAACCCAATAGGCCCCGCACCGATGACTAGCGCAAATTCGCCCTTTCTTATTTGTGCCCGCCGTATTGCATGGGCTCCTATCGCCAGCGGCTCCACCAGGGCCAGCTCTTCTAAGGTATGATCGTTGCCATGCACCAAAGAATAAGATGGAACCGAAAGGTACTCAGTCATCCCTCCATCGATGTGCACACCACTTACTTTTAAGGTTTCGCAACAGTTGGGCCTGCCGGATGTGCAAGCAATGCAAGTGCCGCAGTTAAAATAGGGGATAAAGGTAACTTGCTCGCCTTTTGAGAATCCTGGAGCGTCTGTTTCGGCTATCTCAGCTGCTAGTTCGTGCCCCAGGATTCTTGGGTAATTGAAGTAGGGCTGTGTGCCTTCGTAGGCATGAAGATCAGTACCACAGATGCCTATCCTTTTGATTTTTAGTATGGTGTTGCCTTTGGAAAACAAAGGCTCCGGAATGTCTTTATATTCGAACTGGCCGGGTGTGGTGCAAATGAGGGATTTCATTGATTGGTCGTCTATTTCAGTTTAGAAGAGTGCATAGGGTTGTTAAATAGATGACGAGATAGGTGGCCTTGTCCCTTACCTGATCGCAGATTCTTACGAATTAAAGTGCTCTGTCCAGGTGAACGTAGCCGCCATCTACATGAATGAGTTGTCCGGTGGTGTGGCTCGATCTGTCAGAAAGCAAAAACGCAACTGTGTTGGCGATTTCTTCCGGTGTTGTCATTCGGTTTTCCAGCGGAATCCGGTCTGTCACCTTTTTCAGGTACTCTTTTGGGTTGGGCTGCTGGGCCACAAACCATTCGTACATGGGTGTCCAGCACTCGGATACCACCACGCCGTTTACCCTTATGCCGTATTTCAGCAACTCCACGGCCCATTCTCTGGTGAGGGCATTGCGCCCACCATTGGCCGCTGCGTAGGCAGAGGTTCCGCCCTGGCCGGTTTCGGCGGTTTTTGAAACAATATTCACGATGGCACCTTTGTCGGCCTTGAGATAGGGCAGTGCATAATGTGCAATCATGTAGTAGTGCACCACGTTTTTGTGCATGCTCTCCATGAACTTTTCGTAGCTGCCGTGCTCCAGGTTCACGCTATCGTTAACGCCAGCATTATTCACTACGCCGTCTATCCGCCCAGCTTTTTCAAAAGCAAACCGCACTGCTTTTTCGCATTCTTCCGGGCTGATAAGTTGCGTCGAACGCTGGTAGGCTTTCCCTCCTGACTTCTCTATGTCTGCCACCACCTTCAGGTTGTCTTGCTCATCAAGACTTATGATGACGGGAATAGCACCTTCTTCCGCCAGGATTTTGGAAATGGCTTCACCTATACCTCTTCCTCCGCCGGTGACGATGATTACTTTGTCTTTTAGATTTAAATTCATAATGTTTTGCTCAATCCAAATGATAAAACCTCGCAGCATTTCCGCCCCAAAAAGCTGCTTTTTCACTCCTTGAGAAGCTGGAAAAATATTCGTCGACGAGGTCAACCACCTGTGTGTAGTCGGCTGCACAAAGGCAAACGGGCCAGTCGGAGCCGAACATGAGGCGATCCATGCCAAAGCCCTCAACTGCGGCATCAAGATAAGGGCGAAAGTCAGCCTTCTGCCAGTTTTTCCAATCAGCTTCGGTGACCATGCCAGATACCTTGCACATAACGTTGTCGAACTGAGCCAGTGCACCAATGTCCTTTTTCCATTCCTCAATCTTGCCCGCCTTGATGTACGGCTTGGCAAGATGATCCAACACAAAGGACTGATCAGGAAACTCTTTGACTAACTCACGGGCGTTTTTCAGGTGCTTTGGGAAAATGAGGATGTCGTACGTAAAGCCAAACTTGCTGAGCTTATCGATACCGTTCCGAAACGCTGGTCGCAGCATAAAGGCGTCGTCGGCTTCTCCCTGGAGAATGTGGCGAAACCCTTTCAATTTTTTAAGCTTGCTAAGCGTTGCCAGCTGCTGCTCGATGTCTTCAGCTTGTAAATCCACCCAGCCGACTACGCCCTTTATAAAGTCGTTGGCTTGTGCATTCGCCAGCTGAAATTCATTTTCCTGCTGGTTTTGATCGACTTGTACGAGCACACAACCTTCAATGCCATGCGCATGAAGCACTGGCTCCAGGTTATCGGGCATAAAATCCCGCTGTATCACCTTCATGGAGTCGCCGATCCAGCCATGCCGGGCCGGATCGTACTTCCAAAAGTGCTGATGAGCGTCAATTTTTGGCATCGTTGCAGGCAGTCAGGCTCTCCACGCAACTACCTTCTGCTTCGACACACCCATGCCGTCGATGCCCAGCTCCATCACGTCGCCGGGCTTGAGGTAAACCGGTGGATTGAAACCAAGTCCTACGCCTTTTGGCGTTCCGGTGGAAATAACATCACCGGGAAGCAGTGTCATGAATTGGCTCAGGTAAGAGATGAGGAATGGCACCTTAAAGATAAGGTCTGAGGTGGAGCCGTCCTGCATCATTTTACCATTGACTGACAGCCAAAGACGCACGTTGTTGATGTCTTTTATTTCATCGGGAGTGACCACATAGGGCCCGAGGGGGGCAAATGTGTCGCAGCCCTTGCCTTTGTCCCAGGTGCCACCACGCTCCAGCTGGAACTCACGTTCCGACACGTCGTTGTGCAAACAGTAGCCAGCCACGTGTTTCATGGCATCTGCTTCTGACACGTAGCTTGCCTTCGCTCCTATGACGACCGCCAATTCCACCTCCCAGTCAGTTTTTACTGAGTTTTTCGGAATCATTACGTCATCATTTGGCCCTACAAGTGATGTTGTAGACTTCATGAAAAGGATGGGCTCTTCGGGAATTTTGGCACCAGATTCTTTTGCATGATCTGCGTAATTGAGGCCTATGCAGACAATTTTGGAGGGTCGGGCAATGGGGCTGCCAATTCTGGTGCCTGCCGGCACTTTGTCAAGAGAGGACTTATTTCTTTCAACAAAGCCCTTTAGCCTTTCCAATCCACCGGTTCCGAAGAATTTTTCGTCATAGTCCTCGCCGAGGGGTGATACGTCATAGTGCTGGCCGTCGATGGCTACACCTGGTTTTTCTTTGCCCGCCGGGCCGAATCTTAGTAGTTGCATGTATCTAGGTATTAAGTTTTATAAATCCGCCGTCAATTGGGTAGTCGGTTCCGGTGATAAATGAAGCCTCATCGGAACACAAATACAAGACTAGATGGGCAACTTCATCGGGTGTGCCCATTCGGCCTATCGGCTGTGTTTTTGAAAGTTTGTCGAACATCTCCTGCTCTTGGCCCGGGTAGTTCTTTGCAAGGAACCCATCTACAAAAGGTGTGTGCACTCTGCCGGGAGAAACGCAGTTGCACCGGATATTGTCGGCCAGGTGGTCTTTGGCAACAGACAATGTCATGGCATAGATAGCCCCCTTGCTTGTGGAATAGGCGAAGCGATCAGCGATACCCATTTGTGCAGCCACGCTGGCCATATTGAGAATTACACCGCCCCCAAGCTTTTTCATGATTGGAATAGCCTCATGAATACAATTGTAGACGCCCTTTACATTCACATCCATTACCCGTTGGAAGTCGTCTTCGCTGGTTGTGTCGGCCCTACCAACGTGGGCAATGCCGGCATTGTTCACCAGGATATGGATGTCGCCAATGGTTGTAAAAAGCTTTCTTACTTCAGTTTGTTTACTTATGTCGCAGATATGAGCAGTTGCAGCAAGCCCTTCAGATTTTAAATCGGCGAGGGTGGCGTCGACATTGGCTTGGTTCACGTCAATGATTTGAACGTTAGCACCGGCTTTAGCAAAAGCGAAAACGGTAGCTTTTCCAATACCACTGGCACCTCCTGTAATGACGGTTGTCCTATTTTTAAGATTATACATCCTTATTAAGTTATTCAGTCAAAGAAAATATTTTATCCATTAAAAGCCACTTTTCGCCAGGTTTAGCTGTGGGCAGCGCCTGCTGGTACTTCCACATCAATTTTTCCCATTCCTGCACTTTTGGGTTGTTAGCGTCCATTTCGGCCTTCTTACTAAAACTAAAGGTACTAATCGTCTGCATCACCATAAAGAGACGGTTGCCTGAGCGGTATATTTCCATCTGCTCGATTCCGCTTTCTCTGATGCTCTCCAGTATTTCCGGCCATACTTGCTGGTGATGCCTTTCATAGTCAGCTATGAGTTTAGAGTCATCTTTCAGGTCAAGTGTCAGGTAAAAGGTTTGCTGTGCCATTGTTTAAGAAAGTGCTTTATTTCTTTTCATAACTCTCAGGCAATAGATGGCCACTAAAAGGAGGCAGAACAATGGTAAGATGAAAGAAAAGTTGACCTCAGGAATGGAGCCAAACAATTGCAAGTCATTTAATCCGGTACCACCCCAGTCAATAATCCCTCCCTGAAGAGGTGGCATCAAAGCACCGCCCACTATGGCGAGTATTAGTCCGGCTGAGCCTAGTTTTGCCTCATCGCCCATGCCTCTGAGGGCAATGCCATAGATCGTTGGAAACATCAGCGACATGGCAAAGGAAACGCCTACCAGGCAGTACAAGCCTGTCATGCCATTAATAAGTATGGCGCCAATACAAAGCACAGACCCAAGCATAGCAAAAATGAGCATCAGTCTGGCCGAGTTGATGTAGCGAAAGAGAAATGTGCATATCCAGCGGGCAGTCAGAAACAAGATGGTGGACGCTACCACATAAACCGTTGCATTAAGCTGATCATCCACTGGTCGTGACTCGTTCAAATTGGTCACGTACTGATAAATAAATGTCCATACCATGATTTGGCAGGCAACGTAGAAAAACTGAGCTAAAACGCCTTCGTAGTAGTCCTTGTTGGAGAATAGTTTTTTGAATGTTGTTCTTAAATCGAGCTTGTCGACATGCCTGGCGGGGTCATCAATTTTCACCACCATAAACAAAATCATGATAGCGAGCACTACAAACCCCAGAATGATGTAGGGGGTGCTGACAATGGAAAGGTCGTGCTCAATAATTTGCTGCTTCTGTTCTAAAGAGAGCAATTCAGTGGGGGCATCGGCGCCAATCTTTGTGTCAAGCCTGTCGACGACATAAATCCGTGCTATCACCTGCCCCGTAAGTGCGCCGATGGGGTTGAAAGCCTGTGATAGGTTCAACCGCTGCGTGGCTGTTTCAGCCGGCCCCAACTCCAGGATCATTGGGTTGGCTGTGGTTTCAAGGAATGCCAGGCCAAACGTGAGGATATAGAATGATACTAGAAACAAGTTGTAGCTCACAAGCAGCGCCGACGGATACATTAGCAGCGATCCCAACATAAAAAGAAAGAGCCCGAGAATAATGCTCGATTTGTAGCTGTACTTTCTAATGAACAGTGCTGCCGGTATGGCCATGGTACCGTAGCCTCCGTAGAAGGCGAGTTGGACATAGGAGGCTTTTACATTGGAAATGTTTAGCACATTTTTGAACACTTCCACCATTGGGTTGGTAAGGTCGTTGGGGAAGCCCCACAAAAAGAACAGGGAAGTCACTAAGACAAACCCCAGGGTGTAGTTTTGCTTGCTCGACATAAAAATAAAATAGGTAGGTGTTATAAAAATGGCAGCTAGCTGATCTGCCTCTCTAACATACTAAGAAAAGCGCCTCTTTCGAAGCGCTTTTCCTGTATAAGTTCATAAAATAGGGTAGGTGGGTAATTATCCCGTAAAGCTGGTCATGATATAGACCACAATGGCCAGCACTACCAGCGAGAAAACAATATCCCAGGTGTTGTAACTGGCTCTGTTTTCGGTTTTTTGTTCGGCGCTCAAAGTGCTAAACGTAAGCCCTTTTATTTGTTCGGCCGATGGTGCGGCAGAAGTCATGCTGACGACCAGACAAACCAAAATGGAGAACAAAAAGAACCAGGATGAAAACGTAAGGAAGTTCACGTTTCCGAAGGCATACAAGAAGCTGTTAGGATTAAGTGAATCGCTTGCCAGCTCCAGTGAGAGTCTGATAAACACCACGGCCATACCAACGATAAGCGTAGTTAATGCACCCCTCGAATTGATTCTTTTGTGGAAGATGCCTAATAAGAACACAGCTGCAATTGGTGGCGCAATGTATGATTGTACCGACTGTAGGTATTCATACAATACACCCGAAATATTCTGCATGATAGGAATCCAAAGAATGCCCAGCACAACGACGATGCCAGTGGCTATCCGGCCTACTTTCAGCAGCTTGTCGTCTGGGGTTTCGGGCTTTAGCTTTTTGTAAATATCAACAGTGAAAAGCGTCGAGCACGAATTAAACACTGAGGCAAGTGAACTCATCAGGGCGGCCAGCAAGCCTGCTGCCACAAGTCCTTTGAGGCCTACCGGCATCTTGGCCATCAACAACGTGGCAAAGGCCTGGTCAGGTGTGTCCCACGAAAGCTCGCCACGGTTTTTCAAGGCCAATGCTACCACGCCCGGAATAAGAAACAGGAACACGGGAAGCAGCTTTAGCAGCCCACCAAATATAGTGCCCCTACGTCCTTCTTTGATATTTTTGGCTGACAGCACTCTTTGCACAATGTACTGGTCGGTACACCAGTACCAAATGCCGACAATTGTGCTGGAGAAAACCAGGCTTGGCCACGGAAAGTCAGGATCGCTTGGTGGGCGCCACATATTGAGGTAGCCTGGCTCCAATGCTGTGCGCATGCCATCCCACCCGCCAACGGCATCGAGGCCAATAAACGTAAGCGTGCCTGCGCCAATAACAAGTACAATAGTTTGCAGCGCTTCGGTGTATACCACTGCCTTCATACCACCCAATACCGTGTAAATACCAGTAAGAATAACCGTCATTAAAGCACCAAACCAAAAGTCGATTTGCAGCAGGGAGGCAATCACAATTCCACCGGCATACACCGTTACGGAGACTTTGGTGAGTACATAGGCCACCAGCGAAAAGACGCTGAGAAACCAGCGTGTTCCCGGACTGAACCTTTTTTCGAGAAACTCGGGCATGGTAAAAACACCACTGCGGATATAGAAGGGAAGGAATACCCAGCCAAGCATGAGTACAATCCATGCATGCAGCTCATAAATGAGCATTGGTATTTTGTCGCCTGCTCCTGTGCCGGCAAGGCCGACCACATGCTCCGAACCTATGTTTGAGGCAAAAATGGAGGCACCAACCACAAACCAACCGATGTTGCGGCCTGCAAGGAAGTAGTCTTCAGTAGTTTTTTGTTTTCGGGAAATGACCCAGGCGGCCAGGCCACCGATTACCACAAAATAGCCGACAATGACTATCCAGTCTAGCGTTTCAAAACTGTTCATAAGTAGGTTTAAGTAGAGTGTAAATGTTAAAATGCACTTTTTAATTATAAGTAGTGAGCGAAAGTAAAATTAAATGCTTAAAATGTGTATTGGAAAGCACTTTCCGATCAAAAGTTAGGGCCAGACTGGCTCTGATGCAACACCCTTGAGCATGTGAAACAACGAATAGTCAATGTTATGTCTTTGTTTAATTTTCTCCAGTATACTTTATCTAATAAGAATTATAACTAATTTGAGTTTTACTCCAACAATCAGTTTACAATATAGTATATGGCGCTAACACCGTTATCAGGAACACTGGGCAAGAAAAGGGCTGCACACCTACTGAGAAGGGCCTGTTTTGGTGCTACACTGACGCAGGTGGATGAATTTGCTAACCTTACTGCACAGGAAGCGATTGGCAGGTTATTTATGACTAATATTCCAGAGCCTCCTTTGCCGGTGGACCCTCTGACAGGGCAGGAGTGGGTGGTGTCAGGTACTACCGACGCCAATAGCGAAGGATTTGAGCTTGAGCAGTACTTTTTAAGGTGGCATATAGGCCAAATGCTTAGTGCAGGTATATCCAATGAGCAATCACTGGCCTATGCTTTCAGGGAACGATTGGTGGTTTTTATGCACACTCACTTTACCACAAAAAAATCGGTGGTGAATAGCAGCCGGGCGCTTTATTTCCAGAATGCACTCTTTAGGTTTTACGCTTTCGACAAAGAAGATAGACTGGTGCCGGGCGACCCGGAGCTGGTTATCCCTGATCGGATATTGGTTAAAAGTTTCAAAGGACTTACCAAAAAGATTTGCCTTGATAATGCCATGCTGGTGTTTCTGGATGGCAGACTGAACGTAAAGGGCAGCCCTAATGAGAACTATGCCAGGGAATTGATGGAGCTGTACTCTATTGGGCGAGGCCTGGAGGGAACATTGCCTGAAGCGGAATTTCAGGGTGACTACATTAACTACACTGAGGAAGATGTGCAGCAGGCGGCAAGAGTGCTTTCTGGCTTTAACACTGACGACAATTTTTCGACCATCGATGAAGACACTGTTTTGCCCAGAGGAGTTGCGAAGGGCGGCGGCGGTAGCCATGACAACGGCATTAAGACTTTTAGTGCCAGGATGGGGGGAGCCACCATTCAGCCCGACGTAACCCTTCAGCCAAACGGGCAACCCAACGAGGAAAGCATGATCGATGAAGTAGATCAGCTGATTGAAATGATCTATGCCCAGCCGGAGACGGCAAGAAATATAGCCAGGAAGATTTACCGGTTCTTTATTTACCACGAAATAAACGCAGGGGTTCAGAGCGGGGTAATTCAGGACATCGCCGATGTTTTTACAGCTAATGACTTCAAATTGCAGCCTACGCTGGAGACTCTTTTAACAAGCAGGGAGTTTTATGAAGTCGGCGATGGTGTTGACGATGACAGCTTTGGTGGTATCATCAAGTCACCTTTAGATATGGTTGTGGGCTTCATGCGTTCATTTGGCGTGCAAGCTCCTGACTATGCCACTGACCTTGAAGGGTTTTACTCATTCACAGGATCTCTGTTAGGTAGTGTGGATGTGCAGGGAATGGACTACTACGAGCCGTTCGAGGTGGCTGGCTACTCTGCGTATCACCAGTTTCCTTTGTTCAACCGGGCCTGGATTACTACCAACTACCTGACCAATAGGTACAACTTTATCAGGCAACACCTTACCATGGAAACGCCCATGGAGCTTGGCGAGGTCAGTGCACTTGAATTTGTGCAGACCCATATACCAAATACTACGGCGGCCAATGCCAGGGCTTTGGTCATTGCACTGGCTGGGTACTTTCTGCCGATGTCCGAAAACCTAACATTTGATGCCAACGCAACCAATGAAATAACAGTGGAACGCCTCAATTTCTTTATGAATGCTTTTCTTTTTAGCCCGCAGATCGACCCCGACCCCGAAGCCTCCTGGACGTTCAGGTGGCAAAATGGAGTAGATACGGAAGTGATTTCAAACCAGCTTACAAATCTGTTGAATGCTATGTTGCAGTCACCGGAGTATCAATTGATGTAATTATGAGGAGGAGAAATTTTATCAGGAAACTAGGTTTTGCAGCCGGAATGCCCATCGCATTTCAGGGTGTACCTATCAAATTGCTTGCTTCCTATGAACCTCTTCAAAGGCTGGCAGCGCAGAGCGACAACGACAGGGTGTTGATTATTTTGCAAATGAACGGCGGTAACGACGGGCTCAACACTTTTATACCCATAGAGCAATACGATCAATACTACAGCAGGAGAGCTAATATTGCTATTCCTAACAAGGTTGGCAACCGTACGCTGATTCCTCTCGATAGCACGCTGCTGTCTCCCGACCAGGTGGGGCTCCATCCAGACATGCTGGACTTTAAGTATATGTACGATGTTGGGAAAGCTGCCATGTTTCAGGGGGTGTCCTACAAGAATAACAACGGGTCTCACTTCCGTGGCACCGACATATGGATGATGGGTGGCACATCCGACGACTACTTTAATTCAGGTTGGGCAGGACGTTATCTCACCAGCCTTTATGCCCCGCAGAAGTATCCGGAGGATTTCCCGAATGCGGCCATGCCAGACCCTCTGGCGCTTGAAATGGGCAACGATGTATCCTTGCTTTTTCACCAGGATGGCAACATTCCAACATCCATTGGTCTCGGGGGAAGTCCTACCGGATTAGCCAATCTTGTCGATCAGCTTTCGGGGTTTGAGGATCAGGGAATAGACCCAAGGGGTATTCCTCCTGAGTTCCTGAGAACTTCTCCTTACGGAAAGGAAATGGACTGGATACTCAGCCTTGAAGATAAATCGGAAACTTACATTAAACGACTGCTGCAGATTTACGAGAGTGCATCGGCAACAAGCGTTACTTACCCGGAAAGGTATCCCTTCAATGCACCTGGCGGCAGCAAAAAAAACCCTTTGAGCGGGCAGTTTCAGCTCATAGCAAGGTTGCTTGGTGGTGGGCTGAAAACAAAGGTGTTTCTCGTGAAAATTGGCGGTTTCGACAGTCACGCTAATCAGGTGGAGGACTATGACTCGACCATGGGAGTACACGGAGCCTTGCTTTACCATATTACCTCAGCCATCAGGGCCTTTCAGCGAGACCTGCTTTCCCGGGGCATTGAGGATAAGGTACTGACAGTGACGCTATCGGAGTTTGGCAGGAGGATAGGCTCAAATGGCAGTTACGGAACCGACCACGGTACAGGCGGGCCGGTAATGATGTTTGGAAGCGGGGTGAAACCGGGTGTTTATGGCACAAACCCAGATCTGACAAAGAGCAATGTGGAAATGCAGCACGACTTCAGGCAGATTTATGCCAATATTCTGCATGAATGGATGGGTGTTGACAAGAGTGTTGTAGCGAACGATATCTTTTTTGAAGACCTGATAGAAGGGCCAAAGGAAACAGGTGGAAATTACGAGCCGATGGACCTTATCAAAGACGTGATTCTTGGCACTCAACAGAATCTTTCTGTTAACTTTAAAATTGAGAGCGTTTATCCCAATCCGGCATCTGATGTAGTGAACATGAAAGTAAAAGTGAACGATGTGCAGGAGGCAGCTTTCAAATTAATTGATGAAACTGGTGCCACTGTGCTTGCTTTCACGCAGCGTTTGGTGCCGGGATCTCAGGACATTAAAGTGCAATTGCCCAAGCTTTCACCCGGGGTGTATCTTATAAAAGTTAATTCTGAAAAATTGAATGATGCAAAGAGACTCATTATCAATTAGGCGGCTGGTGATGCCGGGGTTGCTATTGCTTGTTGTTATGGCGGTAGCCGAGGCTCAACCTGTGAAAAAGCCAAAGCCTAACAAACCCAAGTATGGGTTTCTTGATACACAGTTCTGGCTTGGTGTTAAGTTTGGAACCAACTTTGCCAATCCCATGGCGCAGTCGCAGCTTTCTGGTTTCAGCCCGATCGACTACCCGTCGGACAGGCTGACGAAGACTTATGACAGCTATGCATTGCCAGGCGGGCAGGCAGGTATTGAGATGACTTTTTATCACCGGGGCTTTTCTGTAGGACTTCATCCAATGTACCAGAGAAGCAGGTATCGGTATACAAATAGCCTTGAGTGGAAGGGCGAGCAGGAGTCAGAAAGATTCGCCACCATCTATGAGTCGGAGCAGAGAGTCGATGTGATCAACGTACCGCTCTTTGTTAAATATGACCTTATTCAAGACGGAAAGCTGCGGCCTTTCGTGCTTGGAGGAGGTTTCTACTCGTTCCTTGTAGGTGCTGAGCGCCAGGTAAAAATTACTCAGACAGACTACTCTTTCGGGGCACCGCAAACCATCGATGGCGGTACGCTGAATCTGGGGGTTAAAGACGCTTTTCAAAACTACTACGGCTGGGTGGCTGGCGGAGGTGCCAGTTTTGACTACTGGAACATTCGCACAGTGATCGAGATCACCTACAATCAATCGCTTAATAGTGTGACTCGGGAGGGTACCAGCCAAAATGAATTGTCCTCACTGGGCGACCAGAATGATGACGTCCATTTAAGTCATATTGTAGGCAGCGTGAGCTTTGTATTCCCGCTCCGCTTCATCGACAAACAATTCCAGGCCCTTTGATTATGAAGAAACTATACTACTTAATTGCCCTGCTGGTATTGCTTGGTTGCAAAAAGGATGATGAGGTTCCGGTTACTTCTTTTACCCGGATTTACGATCATAGCAACTATAATGTTGACTACAGGCCGCTTGACGTGGAAGAGGGCACGGAAAGCTATGTGATCCTCGCTACCACGACGCTGGATCGAACACAGTTTCCAGGCATTCAGCTGGTGCAGGTTGACAAAGAAGGAGAGTTTGAGAGCAGTTACGAATTTTCAGAAAACACCATTGCTCCCACTTCTGATCTGATGAAAATCGATACTTTCTTCTATTTCTTCGCCATGGATCCGGTAAGCCTTCAGGCCAGTCTGGTTTCCTTTACTCCGGGTTTCGGAAACATTACCGCTACGCCATTGAATGGTTTGCTTTATCCGCTGGCGGGCTCATTAACATCCGACAATCAGTTTTTGCTGTTGAGCTACAATCCAGATGACAAGCTATCGGTAATTTCAAAAGTAGACAGAACCGGAAGTGTTGGCTCAAGCGCAGCCTATACTATTGGCCCCGGCAGTGATGTGGAGGAAGCCATTATTAATCATTATACACAACCCGATGATAAGTCGTTGCCCTTTTTCTGTGGCGAGGTATCCGGTTCGCTGGTTTATTTCAACGGTTTTTTTAATTACAGTATGTCGCTGGTTTTCTCCAATTTTTCGGGCGACCCGGCGGGTGTAGTGCAGGGGCAGTTTACTGACGCCGGTATCAGAAGCGTGCTCCCAATAAACGGAAGCACGTTTGCCATTTCGGGCTACCAGTTTGATGACAATTACATTTACCCATCCGTTACGCTGAGCACGGGAGGTCTTTCCTCGAGCGTTGATTTGTACACCAGCAATGCTGCTGAGTGGAGACCGCATACTCCAGTTGTGCTGAAGAACTATACGCTGAACGAAGTCGAGTATATTATTTATGCAGCGGAAACCAAGAGCAGGCAAATAGCCCTGTACATGTATGAGAAGAATTCTGGCAACTTTGCTGGCCTTACCTACATCGGTTACGCCAATCCGTTTACCCTTTCTTCATTGACAGTCGATGATGAAAATCATTTGGTGGTGCTGGGTACGACGTACGTTGCGGGACGTTTCAGAAGAATATTTGTGGAGAAGATTTCTGAGACTGATATGGAGAAGAGGATATTGAAAACCGAAGAATAGTTTTTTTAAAGAATAGAAAAGCCGTACGTGAGTGATCAGGTACGGCTTTTCTATTTGAGTGTTATTTTACTTTGATAGCGTGAAGTCCGGCATTTTAATTGGCTGGCCGCCTTTCATAGCAGATTCGTGCGCCAAGATGCCCACGCAGGTGATGTTAGCTGACTGCCTGGCATTTGGATATGGCTCTCTTTTCTCCTGCAAGGCATTGACAAATTCGTTGACCAGGTGGGGATGTGAGCCTCCATGACCAGAGCCCTGTATAAAGGATAGATGTTGGTTGTCGTCGGAGTCGTAAACGCCGGCTGTAGTAAATGACTGGATCTCCTTGGGGAGTAAGTGTGCATAGTCTGGAATGGTCACTTTTTCCGGAGTTTCACCAGTGTGGATCACACTTGGTTCGTGTTCGATCAACGTCCATTCGAATGATTTTTTGGAGCCATACACGTCGAAGCTCTCACGGTACTGGCGGGCAGTGTTGAACAGGGAGCGGGTAATTTCAGCTGCCAGGTCTGAGTTTTTGAACTTGATGTGGCAGGTCTCAATAGCGAACGGAGAGTTGTATACAGGAATTAGTTTCTCGTCGATGCGGCCTGAGCCCAGACACGACACCTGCTCAGCCTCGCCTTTGGTGAGCGCAAGCACCGGGCCCACGCAGTGGGTAGCGTAATACATGGGAGGTAACCCTTCCCAGTAGCCAGGCCAGCCAGCCATTTCCTGCTGGTGTGAAGCACGAAGGAATTGAATACGGCCCATTTCTCCTTTCTCGTACATTTCTTTCACAAACAGAAATTCCCGGCTGTAAATCACCGTTTCCATCATCATATACGTAAGGCCGGTTTCTTTTACCAGCTCCACAATCTGGCGGCATTCGTCCACAGTGGTGGCCATAGGCACGGTGCAGGCCACGTGCTTGCCAGCTTTGAGTGCGGCAATTGACTGCTTTGCATGGTCTGGAATGGGTGTGTTGATATGCACGGCGTCAACGTTTGGATCTTTCAGCAGCTCGTCGTAGTCGGTGTAGCGCTTTTCGATACCGAAGGCGTCGCCGATTTCATTCAGTTTTTCTTTATTACGCTGGCAGATGGCATACATGTTGGCACTTGGCAACTTTTGATAGATGGGAATGAATTCGGCCCCGAAGCCGAGTCCTATGATTGCGATGTTGATGGGTTTATTTGCCATGATGTAATGGTATTTTATGTTTTATTCTCAATTAAATTTCAAAGTCCATTTGCCTCAGGCTGGAATTCAGACAGATTGCCACAGGCATACAATGATTTCGTGCGTAATGGCTGTTTGTTCGATGCCTTCGCAATGACCGGAAACAGGAGCTTAATGCTTCTATCTAACCCGCCCATTGCTTTAAGAATTTTAGACCTTCTTCCGCAAAAATGTCTTGTGTAGGAGCAAATGGCTTCCAAATGCAAACGGCACCCGCCAGTTCCTGCACATTGGGGGTGAAGCTTTCTATCGAAATCACGCCATTGTAACCGACAGCTTCAAGTCCCGCTTTCAAATCATTCCAATTGGTCATACCAGTGCCTGGAATGCCTCTGTGGTTTTCTGAAACCTGCACGTGAATGAGCTTATTACCGACCGTTTTCACTGCATCGGCCAGGTTTTTCTCTTCTATGGTCATGTGGAAGCTGTCAATCAGAACCCTTGCCGCCGGGTGATTGATGTCGTTGATAAGCTTCATCAGGTCCTCTGAATTATTGATGAGGTCGGTTTCAAAACGGTTCAGTGCTTCCAAAGCAATCGACAGCCCTCGCTTTTGTGCGCTTTCGCATACTTTTCTCAGGTTAGTAACCGCCAGATCCCACTCTTTTTTTCTTTGTTCAGGAGGCATAAGTCGTGCTTTCCCAACTGCTGAATACATGGGCCCGGCTACGAACCTGGCTCCTACGGCTTCACAGATATCGAAACATTGTTCTATGTAATTGAAGCAGTTTTTGTGAATAGCGGGGTCTTCGTTGGTTAAATCCCTCGTTGGCCCAAACGCTCCACAAATGATGGGCTTGATGTCATTGTCCTTAAGGGCCCGGTTCAATATGCCAGTGTCAATCAAAGCGGGATCTTCCACGGCTATTTCTACCGCATCGAAACCTATTTTTCGGATTTTCGAAAAGAGCGAAACAGAATCGGAACTGAAAGGACTCGTCCAAAGCCAGGTGCTTGCTGCAAATTGTACGTTCATTAGCCTTTAATTCTTTTAGAAGCCTCAGGTTCCACCCCGGCATTTGCCGGGGTGGACGGTTCTGAGACCGGTAGGTAAGTTTGGTAATGGATAAAGGAAATCAAGACTCACGTCTGAAGCAAGTGCCTTAACGTGAGTTTGATATTTTCAATTTAATCGGCTGATTTGCCATTTGTTACTTTCAAAATGCCATTCATGATCCTCCAGTGGCCCGGGAAAGTACACAGGTACGGATAGTCGCCTGGCTCCGATGGTGCAGTGAACGTTAATACTACTTTTTCTCCCGGATTTACCAGCCTGGTTGAGTAAAGCAGCTCCGGAACATCAGGAATGTAGCTCTTTTCAGCGCCATTAGCGTCGGCGGCCATTTTGTCGGCGGCAGCACCCACTGTTTCCAGTGTGCCTGGTTTCGCAATCAGGAGATTGTGCTGCATGAAGTCGACGTTTTCAAAGATGATTGCTACCGTTTGGCCTGCCTCTACTTCAAGCGTTTTGAGATCATATTCCATTTTGTTTGGAATTGTCTTAAGCACAATCACCTTGTCGGCGTCAAGAGAAGCCGAGAGGTTATTGTCACCGCCCACTTCTGCTACCAGGTTGTAAATGCCCCGGGTGAAGCGTTCGATGGAGCCACTTTTCACCGCAGTCATGCCATCTGTTTCCTTGTCAATGCGCAGCCCCTGTTTTAGCTCCTTGTCAAACAACCCTCCGGTTTTCACAGAAACCGCTGGGACGTTGTTCACGATAAAGGTTGCACCTGCCTTGGTTAGCTGGAATTCCCATTTGAAACTCACTGGCATGTCGGCCGTACCTTTTCCCGTATATGTTTTTCCATTCTGGTTAACCACAACAACGAAGTCATCGTTGTCGGCAAATACACCATAGCCGTTAACCTTGTCTCCGTGCTGGATAAGCATCCCGTTGAGTATGGTATTGCCTTTCCAGATATTGCCGCTGAGGTAGATCTCTTTGCCTACCACTGAAGGGAAGTCAGCTGCCGCTACATACTTGGTACCTCCAAGATTCAAGAGCGTAAAGCTGGTGCTGGAATAGATTTGCT
Organism: Imperialibacter sp.; assembly: GCF_040222815.1. Classification (GTDB taxonomy): domain Bacteria; phylum Bacteroidota; class Bacteroidia; order Cytophagales; family Cyclobacteriaceae; genus Imperialibacter. Next base: position 29,659 of record NZ_JAVKCH010000013.1, read on the forward strand.
CTGTGAGGCTTTCGGGCTTAAGCTCGGCGGTGTTTTGCAGATAGGTTGCAATGAAACCGTTTTTGTGGGCTAGCGATCCGGCCCTAACTGCCTTGGACAGCCACTGATCCGTCACATTATCTTGATTTAAGCTAGCATGAAAGAACATTTTGCCCAACTCGTTAGAGGGTGCCATATAAGATGCCTCAATAAATGCTGCCAATCTTGTATTCAGGTTGGGGTCAGAGAATGATCCTGCATTGAAATACGATTCCTGGGTGGCAGCATTTTTTGGTAAGGCCTGAATGGCAGCTTTCCTTACGCCTGGATTTGCATTGCGTAAAGCATTGGTCACAATTCGTGTGGCTTCCTCATTTGTTCCATTCAGTGCGCCAAGGCCTTCAATTGCCCAAATGGCGTGAATAGCCGGGGCATTTACGCCTATCTCGTCTTCTTTGGATGAGCTCACTAATTCATAAAGTTGAGGAAGGATGTTTTGGTCACCTTCTTCAACAATAAGGCGTTGCGCTGTGAGCCTCCAAAACATATTGCTGCTTTTCAAGCCGTTGATCAGGGAAGCAGGTTCTTTGCGGTCGAGAGTGATCTTTTCGGCCTCCGGAGCTCCTTTATAGGAAATCTTGTAGATCCGGCCATGGGTGCGATCACGGAGTGGGTTCACATGTGCATTTCCCTTTCCATTCTCGAAACCACTCGGAGTAGGATTGTGCTGAATGATGAAGTTGTACCAGTCAAGTACCCACAGGTCACCATCAGGGCCCACTTCCGCATGCACAGGTGACATGTACTCATCGGAGGCTGCCATCATGTTCCAGCCATCGCTTTCCTTGAAGCCTGCGCCGTCTACTTCAAATATTCCCTTGTGTAGCAGTTTGCCGGTTGGCTCTGCAATGAAAGCGATGCGGTTCCAGTATTCCTTAGGGAAACGACGAGCAGTATAAAAGTTGTGCCCGGCAGCTGCTGTGAATCCGCCAAACACGTCGACCTGCCTGTAGTTTTTGGTAACGGGATGCATGGCGTAGTGGCCGTCCAGCTTGGTGGCGAAGTCGTTCGAAAAGTTTTTCACCTTTTTGGTGAAGGCGTAGGGTACGTTGACATATGCCGTGTGGGTATTGTTGGCGGTCGAAACAAAAATGTCGTTGTTTTCGGTGAAGCCCAGCCCCCATGTGTTGTTGGTTGTGCGGGTGTGGTGTGACATGTGTTTGAAGTCACGGCTGAGGTTGAAGACTGCCTGGTCATACTCAAAATCTTCCCCACCAATTTTACCTTCAAAGCCAGAATAGCCTACGGTGCCCCAAATTTTGTTGTTGAATCCGTACCTTAAGTTGGATGGTCCGGCATGAGTATCCGATACTCCCCAGCCTCCCATTACCTCTTCTCTCACGTCAGCCTTGTCATCCCCATCAGTGTCTTTCAAAAACAAGAACAATGGTGCCTGCGAAATCAGGATGCCCCCATTCACAAATACAATACTGGTTGGTATGTTAAGCTTGTCAGCGAACACTGTGAACTTGTCGGCTTTGCCATCACCATTCGTGTCTTCTAGAATTTTGATTCTGTCGTCACCTACACCGTCTTCGTCACGCACGGTGTTGGGGTAGTCCACAGTTTCTACCACCCAAAGACGGCCTTTTTCGTCCCAGGCCATGGCAATTGGGTTGATAATATCTGGCTCCGATGCGAAAAGCGACAGCTCGAACCCGGGAGGTATTTGGATATGAGTCATTGACGAATCGGGAGACAATGGTGCTTGAAGCCTCGGTGCCGGGTCTCTCTTTTCGTAGTTAGGTATTACGGCGTCAGAGTAGCTGAGCCTGGCTATTTTATATTGTTTGGCTTTCTGCGCTGCCTCGTCGCCGACAGCCCAGAAAATCCCATTTATCACAAGATCCTGGAAGCCAGGGTTGTTCCAGGTGCGTTCGTCATGCCCGTATGCGGTGTAGAACACTCGGCCTTTGCCCTGGTTTCTTACCCATGTCCAAGGCTCGTGATGATCGCCTTCGACTCGTTCCATCAGCACGGTGTTGTCGCTGGCGAGCTTGTCGTGCACGTAGGTTTCATCCCAGGTTTCGAAAGTCGATAGACCTTGCATCACAGGATGCTCCGGCATCAGGATATCGGCTGTGAAGGTGCCTGTTTCATGCGTTTTGAACTGTCCCCCCATCAGATTGACCACTTTTGGCGAATTACGGAAACACCAGGTGGCACAATGGATGGGGATGAAGCCTTTACCGCCTTCAACAAAATCCAGCAAAGCTTTTTCCTGTGAGGAAGTAATTGAGTCGTGGTTTGCATAAAGGATAAGCCCATCAAATTTGGCCAGGTTGGTGGCATTCAAATCGTTAGGATCGTTCGTGTAGGAAATGTTGATACCCTTCTGTGCCACTGCCTGAGCAAGGATAGGGGCATATTTCTCTGAAGGATGGTGCTCACTTGCATGTCCCAGAAAAAGGATTTCCAACCTTCTCGGCCCGTTGTCATTGCTGCAGGAGGTAAAGAACAAGATTATTACCAAACTGAGAAGCCCAATGGCTGCTCTGGCAGAGGTTAAAGTAGGTATTGTGTATTTCATTACTTGATTGTTTTTGAATGCTGATTACGCTTGAGGTGATTTTTCTTTATTCAATAATGAGGCGTATTCAAAATGTACGTGATCTATCAATCTGACAACGCAATTCATTTTTGACTATCAATATTGCAAAATAGAATTCATTAATGCTCTCACTTTTTTGACCTGTTCTGACTTTATTTTAACTTACTTGTGTGTCATTTATTCTTTTTTATGAGAAAATTGTGGCGCTGAAACCACGACACATCGCAACTGAACTATGAGAGTACCCATTCAAAAATCGGCCATTCCAGATTCCAGGGTATTTGTTATCAAAGATCTGCAGGATGCGTATTTCGACCCTAACTGGCATTTTCACCCGGAGTATCAACTCTTTGTGGTACTCAAGGGCCATGGAACCAGATTTGTCGGCGATACGATCAAGCCCTTCAAGGAAGGAGACTTGTTGCTTTCAGGGCCCAATCTGCCACACCTTTGGCGGTGCCACGAATCTTACTTTGCTAAAGACAGCCAGCTCTCTACCAGGGGAATCGTTATCTATTTCGATGAGAATTTTCTTGGGCACCAAATGCTGGAAAAAGAGGAACTTGCTGGTTTGAAGTATCTCTTCGAAAAAGCCAGGCGAGGGCTGGAATATTATGGACATACACGGAGTCAGGTAAAAGAGTGGATGCTCAAAATTGTGGACTCGGAGGGGATCGAAAGTGTTATTCAGTTTTTGAAGATACTTAGTGCACTTGCACATTCGAAGGAATACAGGTATGTGTCGTCAGGCCCGGCCAGCTTTCAATTGAAAGCGTCTGACGGAGACCGGATGAACCTTGTTCATCACTACGTCATTGACAACTTCAGACAGAAGATTACGCTAGAGGAGGCTGCTTCCCTGGCTAATCTAAGCCCTGTCGCCTTTAGTCGGTATTTTAAAACGAGAGCGAATAAGACCTTCTCCTCATTTGTAAGTGAGGTAAGAGTGGGGCAGGCCTGTCACATGCTTGTGGATGGTGAACTTTCGGTGGCGGCCGTTGGATTTGAATGTGGCTACAAAACGCTTTCCAACTTCAATCGTCAGTTCAGAGAGATCACTGGAATGGCTCCGCTGGAGTATAGGAAAGAGTATAGAAAAGTTATTTAACCTGACCGTCTCTTTAAAAAAGTAAAATCTTCATAACTAAATTATTGCAAAAAGCGTATATTAGTATTGCAAATGCAATATGTTAAAATGGCAGACGATTGAAATCAAAATAAGTGATGACCAAAGAAGGCGAAAAATCAGAGGCAAGCTCATGGCGGATAAAAACCTCGAGTGGTGAAACGGAATCGATTAACGTCGACGTGCAAGCCTACCATTTTCTCAAGCCATATGCTCAGAATGATGATCCGCCTTTGATGGCCAAAGAGCCGGAGCTTGTTTATGAACGCATTAAGCCAATGGTGCAATACCTTGGCTATAGTCAGCAGGAGCTGTCGGGTGTGCTGGAAGTTGATCCGAGCACACTGTTTAGGTGGGATAAAAGCGATAAAACGATAGGTAAAATGAGATCAAAGGCCATGTATGATATTGACCACATCATCGCCAAGGGGGTGAAAGTTTTTGGTTCCGAGAAGCAGTTGAAAGAATGGCTTCACACCATCAACCAGGCCTTAGGCAACCAAAAGCCTATTGAGTTAATCAAAAGCCCCTATGGAATAGAGATGGTTGACAATGCTATGGAGGCGCTGTTGTGGGGCAACGTTTTGTAGGTGCAATACTTTCGACTGATCAATAAGATATTTACCTCAACCCCACTGGGTTATGGACGGGCTGGCGGCAGGTGGAATTTCCCCGGCACCCCCATTATTTATGCCAGCAATGTCAGCGCCATCACTTTTATGGAACTGCTGGCTATTAAAGGGCCAGTAGTGGCGAACGGGTCATGGGTATTGATCACCATTCAGATAAATGCGGACGCTTCCCATCTGATGTCGGAGGACTTGCCACCTGACTGGGGTCGTCGCCCTTACCCGACCTCTACTCAGGCTTTTGGCACCAATTGGGCGCAGCGTATGATGTCACCTTTTTTGAAGGTACCCTCTTGCCGTATCCCATTGTCCAGCTATTCGTCGGAGCATAACCTATTGATCAACCCATTGCACCCGGAAGCCATGAAATCAATGAAGATCATAGCTACAGAAGAGGTGTCATTCGAGTTGAATGAGTGGGGCTGACCTGAAAGTTCGGGCGGGTTTAGAGAAGTTTGATAGAAAAAAAGCACTGCCCTAAGGACAGTGCTTTTTGTTTCTGTACCAATATTGTCACTACTCCATCAGGCTTATTTTGTACACGGTTGTTTCGTGGTATGTTTCCCCTGGTTTCAGCAGGGCGCTTGGAAAATCAGGCTTGTTGGGTGAGTCAGGGAAATGCTGCGTTTCAAGGCAAAAGCCAGTATTCCTGCTGTAAGGTATCCCGTCGTCACTTTTTACGTTGCCGTTCAGGAAGTTGCCGGTATAGAACTGGACACCTGGTTGGGTGGTGGCCATGTCGAGCCTTCTGCCGGAGATAGAGTCGGTAGCAATCGCCCCAGGTCTTAGCTTTCCTGGCTCTCCGTCAATTACGAAATTGTGATCGTAGCCGTAAGGATCGCCCCCTGTATCTGCTATTCTGGAGCCAATTTTCATGGGCGGGCCAAAGTCGAATGGTGTTCCTGCCACGGGGGCCAGTTCACCAGTGGGAATAAGGCCAGCATCCACAGGTGTATACTTTTGCGCTTTAATCCTTAACTCATGGTTCAAGATGGTGTTGGCAGGGCTTCCTGTCAGGTTGAAGTAGCTGTGGTTTGTCAAATTCAGTACTGTAGCCTTATCAGTAGTGGCTGTGTAGTCGATTTTTAGCTCATTTTTGGCAGTCAAAGTGTAAACTACTTTCACTTGCAGGTTGCCAGGATAGCCTTCCTCGCCGTCGACACTCAAGTAGCTAAGTTCCAGCGAAGGTTCGTCTCCATCCACTGCTTTGGCAGTCCATATTTGTTTGTCGAAGCCTTTTGTGCCACCGTGAAGGTGATTCTCTCCATTGTTTTTGACTAGAGTATAAGTTTCTCCATCAATGGTAAACTGGCCTTTGGCTATTCTGTTGGCATATCGGCCAGCAATAACACCAAAAAACGGATGGCCAGCCAAGTATGTTTTCAAACTGTCGAAGCCCAATACAATGGAAGAAACCTTTCCGTTTTTCTCGGGGAAATTCCACTTAGTGACAATTCCGCCATAGTTGGAGATTTTTACTTCAGAACCAGCGTCGTTGGTCAGCGTGAATAGCTGAACCTTTTTGCCATCTACCTCACCCCAATCTGCAGCAGATATGTTGGAGGCGGTTGTAGTCTCCTCGGTCTTTTCTTTAGTAGGCATTGTGCAAGCGTTTAGGCCCAGGGCCAATAAGCAAAGTAGTATAGTAGGTTTCATAATGGTAAGGTAAAGCCAGAGCATCACTTTTGATGCGCTGGCTGTGGTTTTGGTCTAGATGTACCTGTTGATCAGGTTCTCGATATATTCCTGACGACCACTGGTCATGGCAGGCTCTCCGTTTTCGGCAGCATAGTTGCGAAGATCTTCCAAAGAGAGCTTACCCTGCTCAAACTCCTTGCCTTTTCCGCTGTCGAATGAGGCATAACGGTCTTTGCGAATCTTCTTGTATTCCGACTTCTGCAAAATGTTGTCGGCAGCTACCAGGGCACGAGCAAAGATGTCGACACCACCAATATGGGCATAGAACAAGTCCTCCATGTCAGTAGAGTTTCTTCTGATCTTAGCATCGAAGTTGATGCCACCACCACCAAAGCCTCCGTTTTGCAAAATGATCATCATAGCTTCGGTAACCTCGGTGATATCGTTGGGGAACTGATCAGTATCCCAGCCGTTCTGGTAATCGCCTCTGTTGGCATCAATAGAACCAAGCAAGCCTGCATCGGATGCCACCTGCAGTTCATGGGTAAATGTATGGCCAGCTAATGTAGCATGGTTTACTTCGATATTCAGTTTGAAATCGTTGAGCAAATCGTGCTGACGAAGGAAGCCAATTACAGTGGCTGAGTCGTAGTCGTACTGATGCTTGGTTGGCTCGCATGGCTTAGGCTCAATAAAGAAGGTGCCTTTGAAGCCTTGCTTACGGGCATAGTCTTTGGCTTTGTGAAGGAACATTGCCAGGTGATCCTGCTCTCTCTTCATGTCAGTGTTCAGAAGCGACATGTAGCCTTCACGACCTCCCCAGAACACATAATTTTCGCCTCCAAGATAGATTGTCGCATCCAAAGCGGCTTTTACCTGTGCCGCACCATGGGTAAGTACATGGAAATCCGGGTTGGTAGAAGCGCCATTCATATACCTGACATGGGAGAACAGGTTGGCTGTGCCCCAGAGTAATTTTACGCCGCTGGCCGCCTGTTTTTTCTTGGCGTACTCGGCAAGTGCATGAAGCCTTTTTTCATTTTCAACCACATTGTCTCCATAGTCAACTACGTCCACATCGTGGAAGCAATAGTACGGAAGGCCCAATTTTGTCATGAATTCGAAAGCAGCGTCCATCTTGTCCTTTGCTCGTTCTACCGCATCGGCTTTCAAATCCCAGGGGAAAATATGCGTGGGTGCTCCGAAAGGATCGGCACCGCTGCCAACAAAGGAGTGCCAGTAGGCAACCGCAAACCGCAGGTGCTCTTTCATTGTTTTGCCTGCTACTACTTTGTTTTCGTCATACCAGCGGTAGGCCATAGGGTTGTCGGAGCCCTGTCCTTCAAATTTAATTTGACCTATGCCTTTGAAAAATTCTTTTTCTCCAAGAGTTATTGCCATGTTTCAAGTGTTTTTAGGGGTTTAAAAAACAGGGCGTTAAGTTAGCAGAATAATGAGATGAAGGCGAAAAATTTTCCACTTTATAACTTTTTCCAACTGTTGTTCTGTTTGAAGTGGTGTTTCTCAGATAGGCTTTTACCCAAAAATATTTATTGACACCTCCAACCTTTCGATTTCAATTTTCGTCTACTCAACAGCTTTACCATCCACACCTACTGACCGAAACTTCTACTGGATGATTTTTTTAGAGCGAGTAGCAATATTTTTAATTTTCAAATAAACATGAAGGTCAAATTTCTTAACTTTTTTGCAGCCACTGCCCTGGTGGGTATGTTTGCGGCCTGTTCTGGCGACGACGATGCGCTTCCAGGTGAAAATGAAAACCCAGGGAGTCAAAAAGCATCAATAAAGCTTTCTTTTAACTCGCCTCCACTTTTCAACGCATCGGAAAGGCAACCAGCATACGCTGTAATTGCCATGACGGACAGCAAAGATTTGGAGGTGGTGAGCAATAAGAAAGTAGCACTTTCCCTCAAGGCAGGGAGTTATTTCACTGAGGCATTTGAAATGCCTTCGGCCACCTACCGACTTTCCAGCTTTGTGGTTTTCAATGCTGAGGATAAAGTGGTGCTGGCAACCCCGCATGAAGGATCGCTGAAGGGAGAAGAGCTCCAGATGGGTTTGCCGCTGGTGGTTGACGGAAAAGCTGGGGGTGCCATTGTGGCTAACACAGAAGTGGACCAGGTCTTTGTAGTTGAGGATGCTGCCGACTTTGGTTACACTGTAGAGGTGTTTGGTGGCAAGAGCGATGAAGTGATCGTTGTTTCCTTTAGTGCATCTGTCAATGTTGGTGGGTTTGTTTATGACGATATCAAGCCGTCGGTATTAATTACGGCTACCGACGACGAAGGTAATTCGTGGTCAGTTGGCAGAGATATTGAAGGCGTGGAGAATATCAGCATTCCGACAAGATTCGACAATTATTACATTAGCTGGACGCACTGGGGCGATATTTACGAGAAAGAGCTGACAAGAGAGGAGCTTTTTGAGAAGCGTGCAGTGAAACTGGAAGGGCAAAAAGCAGCCAAAAGGCTGAAGAGTGAGACTGAGTATATGCTGCTGGCTGAGGGTTCGAAGCTGGAAAGCCACGTAGATTACATTTACAATGAGGAAGGCAAGCTAGCAAGGAGAGATTTTTACCACTTCAATCACGATACCAATGAGTGGGTACTACAGCTGATCACATGGTACGAGTATAAGAACGGCCGACTGGATAACGTCAAAAGGACTACGGACAATACGCTGCTTGATACGCAGCAGTACTATTACAGAAGCGATGGCAAGGTTTCAAAAGTTGTGCAAACAGGATTAAACGGAGGTCAGGAAGCCGTCTGGTTATATAACTCGCAGACAGATGCGTTTACTGGCATACGGTACAGTTTTGACAATGGGAATTTTTTCACCTATCACTACGAATTTGACAAAGGAAACATCGTTTCTGAGTATTCGGGTGTGGGCGGTACAGCGGGATCTAGTTCCAGCCAAAAGCACTACGATTCCTTTATCAACCCCCACTATCTGCTGGGAATCACGGACTATTTTCTTCGTCAGTCAAGCAAGAACAACGTGAATGGCGAGACTCAAAGTTATGCCGGGAGCTTCCCAATATATGTGCCTGGCCAGTACACCTACACTTATCACAACGGCTACCCTACGGAGAAAGAGGTGAAGTATGTTGGCTACCAGAATCCGACTGCTACTTATACCTCAAAAACTGTTTACGAGTACGAAAACTAACAGGCCAAAAGACGAAAAAGGCTGCTATTTTATCACGATAGCAGCCCATTTCTATTAATCAAGGTGGCTTTTCAAAATTGCAAGCCACTTTTCATAATGGGGCTCATAGTCGATATTTTTTGAAGGTTCCACTACCCGAAGCCTTTTCATGTTCTTGAAGGCGTCTTTCTGGTCGGCGTAAACGCCAGCGCCCAAGCCGGCACCTACTGCCGCCCCCACACTACCGTCGCCCTCATAGAGCTCTACAGGCACGCCTGTTACGTTCACAAATGCCTCTGTGAACACGTCGCTCAGGAACATGTTGGCGTAACTAGCCCTGATCACCTTCGGGCTCATGCCATTGTCTCTCATAATGTCGAGGCCGTAGCGGAACGAGAAGGCAATGCCTTCCTGAGCCGCTCTGAACAATTCGTGCGGGCCATGAGTGTTGAGGTCAATGGTGTGGATGTGGGCACCTATTAGTTTGTTTTCAAGCATTCGCTCCACGCCGTTGCCAAAAGGCATCACATAGAGGCCTCTGCTTCCAGGCTTTGCTTTGGCTGCTTCTTCATTCATTTGCTCATAGGTGAGGTGCTGTCCCGCCACAGATTTTATCCAGCGGTTCATAATGCCGGTGCCGTTGATGCAAAGCAGTACACCCAGTCGCTTTTTGTTGTTGGCATAGTTCACATGAGCAAATGTGTTTACCCTCGACTGGGGGTCGTAGCTCACCTGGTCAGTTACGCCATAGATAACGCCGGAGGTGCCAGCAGTGGCGGCCACTTCGCCTGGCTCAAATACATTGAGTGACAGGGCGTTGTTGGGCTGGTCTCCCGCCTTGTAGGTCACAGGAATGCCAGCTTTCAAACCTAACGGTTCGGCAACGGCATAACTCACTGTGCCGTGTTCTGAGAAGACTGGCTTGATGTCGGGCACCATGCTTTTTGAGAAGCCGAAATAGTTGAATACCGGATCAGAAAGCTCGTCCTTTTGAAAGTCCCAGAAAATTCCTTCAGAAAGAGAGGAAACGGATGTGGTAATTTCGCCCGTAAACTTCATGGCAATAAAGTCGCCGGGCAGCATGAGCTTGTAGGTTTTATCGTACAGGAATGGCTCGTTTTCCTTTACCCAGGCGAGCTTGGAAGCTGTGAAATTACCGGGAGAGTTAAGTAGCGAGGAAAGGGCTACGCTTTTGCCGATGGCTTTGAACGCCTTATCGCCTATTTCCACAGCACGGCTATCGCACCAGATGATGGAGTCACGCAATACCTTTTGGTCTTTGTCCACTATCACCAGCCCGTGCATTTGGTAGGCAATACCAATAGCCCCAATGTCTTTGGGGTTGTATTTTTTGGTAGCGTTGAGCTTGGTAATGGCCTGCTGCGTGTATTCCCACCACATGTTGGGGGATTGTTCCGCCCAACCTGGCTCTGGCGACAAAATCGTCGCCTCCGTTTCCGGATAGTGTGTGGAGGCAATGCATTTCTGCGTTTGGGCGTCCACTACAGAAATTTTGACGGAGGAAGTTCCTATATCTATACCTAATAATAACATGATGCAAATTTGATTAAATGTGAGCTAAAATAGCAAACCTATCCCAAATCCGTTTCATTTTACGGACTGGGTGCTAGATTAAGTTTCGGTGATGTAAGCTACTAAATAGTCAACAGCAGGCCGTAATTCTCGTCAGTGTCAGAGAAAAAAGACTCGGAAAGGTTTTCTCCCTGCGCTTTGTAGTCGGGCTGTTGTTTTTGATATGAGGAATTTAGCAGTGGAGATGAAACAAGGAAGTCCGCTGTTGCTCTGTTGCAGGCAACGGGAATGTTCCAGGCCATGCCTATTCGCAGCAACGCCTTCACTTCAGGGTCGCTTGGCAACTGTGCTAAAGGATCCCAGAAAAAGATAAGAATGTCTATTTCTCCTTCGGAAATTTTAGTGGCTATTTGTTGATTACCACCCATCGAGCCACTTTTTACCTTGGTCACAGGCAAGTTGAGCTCTTTTTCTACAAGGTTCCCGGTAGCTTCGGTGGCGAAAAGAGAATGACCAGCTAATACACCCTTGTTAAAGAGTGCCCACTCAATCAGGTCTTTCTTTTTATAATCGTGCGCAACAAGCGCTATATTCTTTTTATCTATCGTATTCATTGTTGTGTCAACTTTCAAGTCAATCATATTCTGTCCAGACACCAAGTAGTGTGCCAATCTCTCAATGATTTATACAAATTTAACCCTTTTTCTTAATAAAAGATTCGTTTCATTGCAACGTAATCAGGCCATTAGAGGTTGTGTTTTCCGGAGAAATCGATTGCAAAGTTCTTAACAAACCGTTGCAGAGAAATTTCGCTCAGGCATTTTTTTTCACTGGAATAGAAACTTCAAAGGTGCATCATCAAAAATGATTTTGTGGTGACCGTCAAAAGGTTTAACTATATCCTCAGGAGACGGTAGATTTGACTGATTAGAGATGGCAAAAAAAGAGGGTGGAGAGAAAACAGGGCTGACAAGGCAAATGGGCATTCTGGGCCTTGCAGCTACTGGCATTTGCTCGATGATGGGGGCAGGCATCAACGTGGTGCCTTTCATGATACAGCGAAATGTGCCTGGAATCGGCCCCTATGTGCTTCCGGCTTTTTTGGTGGCTGCAGTGCCTGCCATTCTTGCAGCCATGGCCTATGCGATACTCAGTTCGGCTATGCCAAGAGCGGGTGGCAGCTATGTTCATGTAAGTCGGTCACTCAACCCCTACCTGGGTTTTGTAGCGAGCTTTTCCCAGTGGTTTGGCCTTTCCGTGGCCATTGGCGTTGTGTCCTACGTGGTCGTTCCTTTCCTGCGAGATGTCGCCTTTGGCCTTGGGTGGCCGGAAATAGGAGAAATTTTGGAGTTGGGCTTTGTTCGCCTGGCTATTTCATTTGCCTTCCTTTGGATTTTTGTTCTTGTTAATATCCAGGGTATTAAGCTGTATGAGCGTACACTGATTCCGCTGATGTTTATGATGTTCGGCCTTGGTGCTATTGTGATTGTGGTGGGCTTTGCGCACGACCAGACCGACTTCGTGTCTGCCATTCAGGTAAAAGAAGGCAGGCAAATTGCAGAGGCGGCGGCCCTGGCTTTTGATTGGAAGATTTTTGTGACAGCCTCGGCCTTGCTGTTTTCCAGCTTTATCGGGTTTGACTCGATAGCGCAGGCAGGAGGCGAGGCGAAGAATCCGGGCAAGTCGCTGCCCATTGCGATAGCTATCGCCATTCTGACTGTGGGTGCGTTTTACTTCCTATTTACATGGGCTGTTTATCATACCGTGCCGTGGGATTTCATAGCAGCTGAATCGATGCAAAAAGACATTTCGGCACCTGGCCTGCTGAGCTATGTGCTTCCGCCGGTTTGGGGTGTGCTTATTTTGGCTGGTGCTGCCATTGCGCTGATCAATGACTTACCTGCCATGATCCTGTCGGTTTCCAGACTCATGTTTGCCTGGGCTGAGGATGGAATATTTCCTAAGAGCGTCGCACGGGTGCACCCCGTGCGAAAAACTCCTGCGACGGCCATTATCGTCAGCGGAGCTATGGCTTCGATTGGAATATTGGGCTGTCACCTGGCGAGCGATTTCTTTTTAGGGATAGATATCATGGTGACGTCTATGCTCGTTAATTTCCTTTTGATGGTGATCTCTGTTTATTCTTTGCAGAAAAGAAACCCAACGCTGGCAAAAGGTATCGTGGTGGTGAAGGAGCGATGGAAGCAGGTTTTTATTGCTGTGGCTGGAGCTGTTTTGTTAGGTAGCTTGCTCATAGTGCATATTGTCAAAGACCTGGCAAGCAATCCCGGAGCATGGTATTTCCATTCTACCTTTATATGGATAGTGGTGATGATTGTCGCTACAATGATTTATTTTCGTGAAAAAAGAAAACTCACCAGCCAGGGGATCAACCTGACTGAGAGGTTTTCGCAACTACCCCCTGAATAAGATTAGCTATGAGTAATAGAGTGGAATATTGTGAACTGGCACCTGACCTGAAGATATCGAGAGTGCTGACGGGGTTATGGCAGGTGGCTGACATGGAAAGAGACGGCAAAACACTGGATCTTGAAGCTGCTGCCAAGTCGATGAAAGCATACGGCGATGCCGGACTGGTCACATTTGATATGGCGGATCACTATGGCTCAGCCGAAATAATTGCGGGAATTTACAAAAAGAAATATGCCGACTACAGGCCGGTGAACTTGCTGACAAAGTGGGTGCCCAGTCCTGGTCAGGTGACAAAAAAAGACGTGAGAGAGGCTGTGGCCACTGCGCTTGTGCGCATGAATATGGAGCAGCTTGACCTGATGCAGTTTCATGCCTGGAACTACGCTGACCCGATCTGGCTCGATTGTCTTTATTGGCTGGAAGAGCTGAGAGAAGAAGGACTGCTAAAGCAAATTGGCCTAACCAACTTCGATGCTGCCCATTTGAATATGGTGCTGGAAAGTGGGATCAAAGTGGTATCGAACCAGGTGTCTTATTCTTTGCTTGATCAAAGGGCAAAAGGAGACATGGCTGTGGTGTGTGAAAAGCACGGAGTGAAAATTCTGGCATTTGGCACATTGGCCGGCGGCTTCCTGACCGAGAAATGGCTGGGTAAACCTGAGCCGAAGCAGGAGGCAAGTTTGACCTGGTCACAAATGAAATACAAGCGCTTTGTGGATGTGGCTGGTGGTTGGAAGAAACTGCAGGATTTGCTGCAGGTGCTTTCAAGGCTTTCCGAAAAATACCATGTGTCGATGGCCAATGTGGCGACCCGCTACATGCTGGAGCAGCCTGCCGTGGGGGGAGTGATAGTGGGTGCCAGACTGGGAGAAAGTGAGCACGTGATGGACAACCTCAGGTTGTTTGACTTCCGGTTGGATGCTGACAGCAAGAAAGCTATTGAAAATGTGATCGTAGGGCTTAGCCCTATTCCAGGAGATTGTGGTGATGAATACAGGAAACCACCTTTTTTGACAGCGTCGGGCGATCTCAGTCACCATGTTGAGGCGATCCCGGTGCCCTATCCAACAACTGAAGGCAGTGATGGAAGAATAAAAGCATTGAGCGGCACGGAGTGGGAAGATCTGGCAGGGTTTAGCCGTGCTGTGAAAAAAGGAAACAGAATCTTGATTTCAGGCACGACTGCTACTCATGGGGCCAAGGCTATAGGTGGAAATGACCCTGCAGCGCAAGCCACCTTCGCATTGGATAAAATGGAAGGTGCTTTGCAGTCGCTGGGAGCAACCATGGAAGAGGTAGTGAGAACCAGAATCTTTGTTAGAAATATTGATGACTGGGAAGCTGTGGCTAGAGTTCACGGCAAACGCTTCAAAGACATTCAGCCAGCCAATACATTGGTTCAAGCTAACCTTGTTGGCAGGGAGTATCTGGTGGAGATAGAAGCTGAGGCGATGGTGGAGTAAGGGCGCCGGATTATGGTCGAGTAGCGGAGTGTCGTGCCCACAGCGCTAGCTGGTGGCACGACCGTGTGGAGAGCGGCGGCAGATTAACTGACCGGTGTCTAAGTTCTTCGCTGAAGGCACCACAGTCGTCATTTGGGGCACAGTGGTGCCCACAACTTGTTGGTGGCACCACATAGCATTAATCAAAACTGATCATATGGAACCGGATAGGCTCTTCCATATTTACAACAGAGGCAACAATTCCCAAACAATATTTTTTCGAAGGGAAGATTACACCACGTTCCTGGTAAAGATTCGAAAGCATTTGAACCCCCACCTCGATATTCTGGCCTATTGTCTGATGCCTAATCATTTTCACCTCATGGTTCACTCCAAAGAGGCCATGGATATGTCACGGTATAAGCAGGATTTGAGAATGATGCTTAGTTCGTACACCAGGAAAATAAATTTTAGGACAAAGAGAACGGGTTCGCTTTTTCAGCAAAACAGCAAGTCCAAGCCTCTTGAGGCAAAGGACTATGCTTTTATCTGCTTTCACTACATTCATCAGAACCCTCTGAGAGCTCAGCTTGTAACCGAAATAGAAGACTGGGAGTTTGGATCATACCGAGACTATGCTGGTTTCAGAAATGGGACATTGTGTAATAAGGAAATGGCGTATCAGCTACTCGATATTCCTAAAAGCAGAGAAGATTTCATCGAGCAGTCGAAAATGGTGATCGATCCCTCAAAAGCGAAAAACTTCTTTTTATGACTATCACCTTCAAGCTTTTGACAGCCTTGGCGCTATTCCATTAAGTCGTGCCACCAACAAGTTGTGGGCACGACGGCTGTGATTCGGTGTTATGTGGTGGCCACAACGTAGCTGGTGGAGACAAATCTAAATCAGTACACTAATCCACATCTTTCATTCTGAGCGTCTACAATCGTGTTGTATTCTTCCATACTGATGAATTGCGGTTCATATGTGCCATTAATGCCTTCAAGTTGCTGGACAAAATTTCTCAGGTGATTTCTTGAGCCACACTGCAAACTGGAGTACACCTGAAGGAGGTCAGCTTTTGTAGTGTTGCTAATGTTGCCATCAAGATCATTAATGTCCAAATCTTCAATACCAGCACCAACTTTTAAGGCTTCGAGTAATGAAACGGATGATTGTGAGGCCAGGCTGTCGTATAAGTTTTGAAGAACTTGATTTTGAAACTCCCCTTGTTGCTTGCCTTCTGTCGGGTCGGAGAGATTGTACTTTGCGATCAGGGTGTAAACACTGTTCATGTGTGTCTGTTCGCTATTTGAGATATTGTCAAAGATTATCTGCCCATATATATCATAAGAGAACAAATACACATCCCTCGCTAGCTTCTCTTCCTCTCTCAGGAATAGTATGTCCGCTTTTTCTTGCTCGGTAAGTGGCGCAACGATTACTTCATCTGCGCCGTCATTTGAGTTTTGGCACGATGCCATTGCGGTAAGTATCGCCACCAATATCATTAGCTTTTTCATAAGTATGTGATTTTGAGTTTCCTTTCTCAAATATCACAAGGAAGGGAAAGCTTTGCAGTGACTGTGGTCACAGAGGAGGTGATAGCTGAATTGGACGATTCGTAAGTCGTGCCACCAACAAGTTGTGGGCACGACGGCTGTGATTCGGAGTGAGGCGGTGTTTACAACAATAGCTGGTGGCACCACATTGATGATGCCAGCGCACTGTTCTAATACAATATCACCGTCATCTTCTTCGGTCCGTGGGCTCCTATCACCAGCGACTGCTCGATGTCTGCCGTTTTAGAAGGGCCGGCGATAAAGACGCCGAAGCCGGGGATTTCTTCAATCTTTTTGTAGGCTTGGTGCATGTTGCCTACCAGCGTTTTGCGCTCGACAACCACAATTAGGTGCACCACAATAAAAGGTAAGGCTCGTATGCCAGCGAGGCTTTCCGGTACCCAAATGGCTCCGTTTTCTGCCGTGCCGAATGCTCCGGCAATGATGCCAGCTTCTACGTACCGCAAGTCTGAAGGCTTTTTGAGTGTTGTCAGGTCTATTCCTGAGGAATATAGGTCTGGCAGCGTGGTAACCACCTGTTGGTAGGCCCTGGTTTGCTCGGCAATGACTACCTCAACTTCCTTTTCATTTTTGCAGGAAATAACAGTGACGTGATTGGCTTCCAGTGAAGTGGTAAAAGTAGCCTCAAGGTCTTTGCTCACCTCAAATGCTGGTATTTCTGGTAGCGGCTTTGGTTCAAGCCCAAGCTTCCTGATGTTGCCCAGTATTTTTTCTCTGCTGCTCATGACTTTCTGTTTTTGGCATACCACTCTTTGAAGCTGTCCCTGGGAGGGTCAGGCAAATCTCGCTGCTTGCCCCACGCATTGAGGGGGTTGTTGATCAGAGACTTTGGCAGCAGTGCCAGCGATTTTCTAGCCAGCTTTCCCATCATATTGTAGAGCGATGGCGAGGAGAGCACTTTGGCAGCGAATGTCATCGAAATTCTTTTCCCAGCTCCGTCCAGCTTTTCATCGGCCACTACCTGCCTCCACTCGTAAAGCTGCTCGTGGATATTGATCTTCACAGGACACACGTCGCTACAAGATCCGCACAGTGTGGAGGCAAAGGGTAGAGATTGGTGTTTCTTCAAATCCACTCCTGGCGATAAGATGGAACCGATAGGGCCTGGCACTGTGGCGTCGTAGCTATAGCCACCACTGCGGCGGTAAATCGGGCAGGTGTTCATGCAGGCACCGCAGCGGATGCACTTCAGGCTGTTGCGGAACTTCTCCCTGCTGAGCTGTTCCGTGCGGCCATTGTCTACCAAAATAATATGCATCTCCTGGCCTGGTCGTGGCTGGTGGAAGTGGCTGGTGTAGTTGGTAATGGGCTGGCCTGTGGCACTGCGAGCCAATAGGCGGGTGTAAACACCGAGATGCTCCAGTTTGGGAATCAGCTTTTCGATGCCCATACAGGCAATGTGAACGGGAGCCAAGTGAACGCCCATATCAGCATTTCCCTCGTTGGTGCAAACGACGAAACCGCCTGTTTCTGCAATACCAAAATTGACGCCGGTGAGAGCAATGTCTGCCTCGATGAATTTGTTGCGGAGGTGTTGCCTGGCGGCTTCGGTCAGGTATTGGGGATCGTTGTTGCCTTTTTCCGTCTGTAGGTGCTCATGGAATATTTCTGAAATGTCTTCTTTTTTCAGGTGGATGGCAGGCATCACAATATGGCTGGGAGGCTGCCGCACAAACTGGATGATTCGCTCTCCCAAATCGGTGTCGACCACTTCAAACCCATGCTCTTCCAGGTGCTCGTTGAGGTGACACTCTTCAGTGAGTATCGATTTGCTTTTTACCAGTTTTTGGGCGTTGTGCTTCTGAAGAATCGAGGTCACAATCTCGTTGTGCTCTTTAGCATCAGCAGCCCAGTGTACATTGATGCCATTGGCGGTGGCGTTTTTCTCGAACTCTTCCAGGTAGCCTGCAAGATTAGAAAGTACGCTGTCCTTGATGCCTGATGCCAGCTCCCGCAGCTGCTCCCATTCCGGGATCTGCTTGCTTGAAACGTCACGTTTGCTCCGCACCCACCAAAGTGTTTCGTTGTGCCAATCGACTTTTTTATTGTCTTTGAGGAAAGTTTCGGTGTTGGTGCTATGGCTCATGCTGATACTCCGTTTAATATCTCCGCTACGTGCATCACCTTCACCTTCATGTTGTTTCTACCGATAATACCTTCCAGATGCATCAGGCACGACATATCGTTGCCCACGATGAACTCAGCTTCATGATCTGTATGGTCTTTGATTCTGTCCTTACCCATTTTTACCGATAGCGCTTCTTCCCCAACGGCAAATGTGCCACCGAAGCCGCAACACTCTCCTGGCATGTGAAGGTCAACCAACTGAAGCCCTTCCACTTTTTGAAGGAGGCTGGCAGTCTTATTAAATGGCGGAATATTTAGCTCCGGAGCCGCTGCAATTCTTAAGCCTCTCAGCCCATGGCATGAGGCATGAAGTCCCACTTTGTAAGGAAAGGCAGTTTCAATTTTATCAACTTTCAGAATGTCGTGAAGGAATTCTACCAACTCGTAAACATTGTTTCTAATCGACCCAGCTTCAGCTTCCCTGCCAGCGGAATGCAGGTGGTCTTTTACGTGGAGGGTGCAGCTGCCGGAGGGGCAAACGACGTAATCATATCCGGCGAAATTATCGATGAAGAGCTCGTCAATCCTTTCATTTTTTGACTCATAGCCTGAGTTCGCCATTGGCTGACCGCAGCAGGTTTGGTTCTTTGGGTAATCCACCTTGCAGCCCAGCTTTTCCAGTAGCTCCAAAGTGGCAATGCCAACCTGAGGGTAGAATTGGTCGACGTAACAGGGAATGAAAAGCGCAATTTTCATGGACTAACTCGAGGGAGAATGCTTTTTAACGTTGTAGTTCTTGCTAAGAAATTCTTTGGTGATCGTTCGGTAATTTACCAATAAAGCAGCGCCGAGAGCAGTGCCCAGTGCAAAAGATGTGGAATAAATTTTATAAGCCGACAGTTTGTTGGCCAGCATTTTCACAAACACTTCATTGGAACTAAAGCCACCATCAATAAATATTCTTTTGATATCGGTGTCCCCAATGGCCAGCTTGAGAGAGGCAATCTGCAAATCCGTTAGTTCATCGATAAGATGAAAATAGGCGTCTTCATAGCTCCCGAAAATAGAAAAATCCTGGTTCGGGTTGTTTGCAAAGCCTAATCGCTCCGGGTGCAGCACCCTGTGATCGAACAAAAGTGCCTTGTTTGATTTTCTCTTTGACTTGAAATCTTTTTTCCAGGCAACAGACTTGTAAGTTTGATAGTCGATGCCAAAAAACTCACTCAAGAGTTTTGCTTGATTGCTAAGATGCTTTCCCAGAAATAATCGGGAAGCCTTGACTGAAATGCCCTTTGCGCTGAAAAAATTCAAGCAATCAGCGCTTAGCTCAGCGGCCGTCAGCACCTTGTCGTTGAAGATGTTCATGCAAATGCTCCAGGTGCCCGTTGAAATAAGCACGAAAGGATCATCATTGGCCTGAATGTAGGGCACGAGGGCAGAAGAGCTGTCGTGCACGCCTATGCCCACATGGATTGGCTTGCTATTAATGTCGATGTGGGTAGTTTTTGTAGATTCCTCGATGGGAGTGAGAAACTGCACCAGGCCTTCTTTCTCCAGCCAGTCGGCATATTTGTTTTGCCCAAAATCCCAAAGTCCTGTGTGACAGCCTAAGCTGGTGAAGTCTGTGGTGGCTTCCCCCGTAAACAGGAAGCTCAGGTACTGGGGGAAATGAAGGCTCTTACGGAGCTTTTTGAACGCTTCCGGCTTGGCATATTTCAGGTAGTAGAGCTGTAAGCCAGAATTAAGCATGCCCATGGATGGGCTGGCAGTAGACACTGAAAATCTTTCCTCCGGGCCATATTTGCTGAAGAAGTCTTTTAACAAGTCCTCAGGAAATGGCTTCAGGTAATTGATGAAGGGAGTAACCAGCTCTCCTTGTTCATCGAGGTGTACCATGGAAGCGCCATAAGTCGAGAAGTTGATTGCCTTGACATCGTAAGCTGGGTCTTGAAGGACTTTGTTGGCACTCTCCTTCACCCATTTAACAAGGGATGTGAGATCTTCCGACAAAAAGCCATCATCATCGGGGATCTCGTCAAATCTGATATATTCATGGGAGATTTCGGAGAGGTCTTCGTCAAATAAGAAGAGCTTTTTGTTGGTCTTCCCAATATCGAATATAAGGGTGACTGGTTTTCCCATATCAGAGGCCGGTTGCTACTGTTTTCAATCCACGTTTTGCGATAAGCTGCTTTCGTATTTGATTTTCTCTGAACGAATGCAATGGATCGTAAGCGCCCCCCATGCGCATGCGGGACTCTGCCACCAGGGCTCTTAAGTCCGTGCGGAAGGCGTTTTGAAGTACTTCCTGGGCTGCCGATACGTCGTTGGCAGTCTGAGCTTTTTTCAACGCACCTCTGTCAACAATGAGTGCCTGTGCGTAGGCAATCTTAATCGCTTCGATAGCCTGGATCAAATCCTCAATGGGATCCTTCAGGTTGTGACTCGCATCAATCATCCAGGAGAGTTCGGGGTTCTTTGTGTTTTGCATACCGTCTACCAGTTCGTTGAAGATAAGAAAGAATTGGTAAGGTTTAATGCTGGCAACAGTTAAATCGTCGTCGCCGTATTTAGAGTCGTTGAAGTGAAAGCCCCCCAGCTTCTTCTGCATCATCAGAATGGCCACTATTTGCTCAATATTGGTATTGGGCAGGTGGTGGCCGAGATCCACCAAACTCAATGCTTTTTCTCCAAGGCTGCTCGCCAGTAAATGCGAGGTGCCCCAGTCAGGAATGACCATTGAATAAAAATAGGGCTCGTAAGGTTTATACTCAACGAGCACTTTCCAGTCGGCGGGCAGATGGTCATAAATTTGTTGCAGGGAATCCTGCGTGCGTTGCAGTGCTTCTCTGAAATTCAACTGGCCGGGAAAGGACGAGCCATCGGCCAGCCAAACCGTTAGCGCCTTTGAACCCAGCGCAACGCCGTGATCAATCACTTCTTTGTTGTGGGCGATGGCTTCGTCTCTCACATTTTTATCGACATGGCAAAGCGATCCGAACTTGTACGACACTTTAGCGTCCGGCTGATCCTGAAAGGTATTTGAGTTGACGGCGTCAAATAGCAGCCCGTGAGAAGAAGCGAGTTGCTTGATGGCTGTCGCATCTTTCGGGATGTCCCAGGGGATATGGAGGCTGATGGCGTTACTGGAAGCATTGAGCAGGTGCAGCAGGCCCACGTCTTCTATCTTTTCTTCCAGAGAACGAGGTTCACCTCCTTCAGGGAAGCGGGCAAAACGAGTGCCGCCAGTGCCAAGGGCCCAGCTAGGGATGGCAATTTGGAAGGTGTCGAGTTTTTTTAGCACCGATTCCACGTCGATGCCCTGGTCGGTGAGGGTGTCGGCTAATGGAGTGAAGCGCTTTTGATGGTGGGCTTTTTGTTGGGAGTTATTTTCGAGGATGGAGTTCTTTGTGATCATGGTGTTTTGTAGCGTACGTGTTTGAGGTTTAACTCAAGAATTGTCTTCAAGCCAGACAGGCTCTTACTTTTTCTTGACAAAAAGTAAGCAAAAGTCAAAGAAAATTTAACGCTCTGGGCCTTTACGCTCACCAGCTCACCAAATTTTCTACCCACCCTCCAGGGCGGATAGGCTGTCTGGGCTAGATTTAGCAGAAAGGCAATCCTCCAGGGGTTAGAACCCCTGGAGCGATTGAAACTTTTTTATCTGACGAAAGCAGCAGCCACGCCGCCGTCGACGTTCAATATATTGCCGGTGCTTTTGCTAAGCAAGCCGCCGGTAAAAGCAAAGACTGCATTGGCAATGTCCATTGTGCCGATGATTTCGTTGAGCAAAGTGCGTTTGGCATAGAAAGCAGGCAGTTCTTCAACCGTGATGCCATAAGCTTTTGCACGGCCTTCAGCCCATTTGCCTTCCCATATTTTGCTACCTTCAATGACGGCATCAGGATTCACGGTATTGACTCTGATTTTCTCAGGTCCAAGTTCTGCGGCCAGCAGCCTGGTCATGTGGGCCTGGGCTGCTTTGGCTGAGCCATACACCACATTGTTTGGCCCGGAAACCAGTGCGTTTTTGCTAACGATATTCACCAGATCGCCGCCGAGCCCCTGTGCACGCAGAATATCGACACCAGCTTGCGACACCAAAAACTGTCCCTTGGTAAGCACGTCCATTAGCAGGTCATAGTCCTGCTCAGAAGTGTCGGTGATCGATTTGCTGATAGCCAGCCCTGCTGAGTTCACAATTACATCGACGCCTCCAAACTCCAGACAAGCTTTTTTGAATGCCGCTTTGATGCTTTCAGGATTGGTGACGTCCATTTTTGCGTAGGTCGACACGTCTCTTTTGTAAGTCTTATTGGCTGCGGCCGCCCTGTCTTCGTCGATATCCGTGATAACTACACAGGCACCTTCGGCTGCCAGCTTGTCGGCAATTGCCTTTCCAATGCCACCGGCGCTTCCTGTGATCAGCGCTACTTTGCGGGACATGGGTTGCTCCTTCGGCATGCGCTGCAGCTTGGCTTCTTCCAATAACCAGTATTCAATATCAAAAGCTTCCTGCAGAGGCAGGGCCACGTACTCAGAAATTGCTTCTGCTCCACGCATCACGTTAATGGCATTGATGTAGAATTCCGATGCCACCCTTGTTGTTTGCTTGTTTTTGGCAAAAGAGAACATGCCCACGCCAGGCCAGATAATAACGACCGGATTTGGATCACGCATGGCCGGGCTATTGCTGCGCTTGTGTTCGTTGTAATATTTCGCATACATCTCTCTGTATGCCAGGAAATAAGGCTCAAGCTGTTTTTTGATGGCAGTTTTGTCACTAAGGTCTGCGTCTTTCGGCAAGTCAAGTACCAACGGTCTGATTTTGGTTCTCAGGAAGTGATCCGGGCAGCTAGTGCCAAGTGGCGCAAGCCGTTCAAGATCCTTGCTGTTGGCAAATTGCAGCACCTTTTCATCATCGGTAAAGTGGCCGACCATTCTGTCGTAGCTTGAAGCAAGTCCCCTCAAAACCGGAGCCAGCTGTGCTGCCTGGTCTTTTCTTTTTTCAGGAGAAAGAGATTCCAGTATTTGGCCACCAAAAACCGGCCTTTTCTTCCCATAATTCTGCTCCAGGTACTCGCTCGCCATGTCGATCACCTCAAGGCTATTGATGTAGCAATCATAGGCTGTGTCGCCCCAGGTGAACAGCCCGTGGCCGCCCAGCATGATGCCTCTGATGCCAGGATTGTCAGCCAGCGACTGCTTCAACTGAAGCCCCAGGTCAAAGCCAGGGCGCTGCCATGGCACCCAGGAAATCTGGCTTTTGAAAAGTTCTTTTGTTATTTTTTCCCCGTCCTTGGAAGCAGCAATGGCTATGGCCGCATCAGGGTGGAGGTGGTCAATGTGTTTGAAGGGCAGGAAGCCATGCAAGGGTGTGTCGATTGACGGAGCCTTGGAGTCGAGGTCGTAGATACAATGGTTGAAAAGTGCTACCATTTCGTCTTCGAACTCTAGCCCACGGTACACATTTTCCAGTGACCTGAGCTTGTCGTTGTACAGCCCGGCCAATCCACTGCGGGTAAGCGTGCCTATGTCACCTCCTGAGCCTTTAATCCACATTACTTCCACTTCCTTGCCGGTAAGTGGGTCTTTCTCCATGGTTTTGCAGCTGGTATTGCCACCGCCGTAGTTGGTGATGCGCAGATCGGCACCGAGAATGTTGGAGCGATAGAGGAGGAGAGCGACTTCATCGCCTTTTAGCTGGGCCGCTTTTGCGTCGTCCCATAGGTAGTTGACGTGTTTGAATGTTTTTGCGGGTGCACTCATGGTATTATTGAATTAAAAGTTTTGTTGTCATTGTTAAGTTAAGAACGGACTGTTGCCAAGAGAATGCTTCGACAGGCCCAGCGTGACATCCGTTTCGGGCATTATACTTCAAAAATCAACATCTGTAGCTGCATCACTGTCATGCACTATACTGCATGCGCTGTTTTTTTGTGTTTAATATATTTGTAACATTGATTGTTGGTGAATAAACCCTAATAGTGCGTTGGAAGAGCTGTTGCTGGATATTAAAGAGAAGTCGAGTGTGCCTAAGTACAAGCAGATTGTAGGCAGTGTCATTTCAAGTATTGAAGCTGGCAAAATCAAGTATGGGCAGAAGCTGCCATCCATCAATCAGGTGAGCTACGATTACCTTCTTGCCCGGGATACAGTGGAGAAGGCATACAATGAGCTGAAAGAGCTTGGCGTAATAGCAGCGGTGAAGGGCAAGGGGTATTACATTAGCAACTCGGCGCCTAAATCGCAACTCAAGGTGCTCATGCTCTTCAATAAGTTGAGTACTTATAAGAAGGAGATATACAATTCCATTGCCCAGGAGTTGGGAGAAAAAGCCCACATCGATTTTTTTGTTTACCACTGCGATTTTGAGCTTTTTGAGAAGATACTTACCGAGCACCTTACTGGCTATAGCTATTTTGTACTAATGCCCCACTTTGCCGAGGTAGATGTGAAAAAGCTGAATGTTTTGTTGGCGAAAATACCCAGGGAGAAAATAATTATTCTGGATAACCGCATAGAAGGAGTAAATCACTTTAGTGGCTGCGTTTATCAGGACTTCAAAATGGATATTTATAACGCCCTGTCGGAAGCCAAAGAAAAGCTGAGCCGCTACAAAAAGCTTATCCTTGTGTTTCCCGAAAACGAAACGTATCCCTACACCAAAGACATTGTCACAGGTTTCAGAAGATTTTGTGGGTTCAGCAACGTGCCCCATGAGATTATCAGCGAAATAGGTTCTGAACACGTGATTGAAAGGAATACGGCTTATGTGGTCATTGAAGAAAGTGATCTTGTGAACCTTATCAAGCTTCAGCGGGCCAATGGAATGGAGCTGGCCAAAGATGTTGGTATTATTTCGTACAATGACACCCCGCTCAAGGAAGTGCTTAGCGACGGCATTTCGGTGATTACCACTGATTTTCGCAAAATGGGCCAGCTGGCAGCAAAGGCGATGCTGGAGAACAAGCCCATTGAGGTGAAAAACGACTTTCGGTTTATTGAGAGGAAGTCGGTTTAACCTATTAACCCCACTTTCTTAACCCCAGCAACTTCTCCCCCAGCTCAGTAAGTTCCGCCGTTTCATAGTGCCTTTCCTCCCATTTTCTTGGATCTCCGGGGAAAGCATAGCCTTCTGGTGTTTTTCGTTTTTGCCATGATTCGATGCGCCATTGTCTGAGCTTTTCATCGTGTTCCCTCGCTGGCATCATAGAGAGGTACTGTGCTATGCGCACCTTGTTGCCGCTCGTGTTGGGACGGATGCCATGAGGGAGCAGGCTGCTGAAAATAAGTAGATCGCCTGGCTCAAGCTTCACTTTTGCGACCTCAAACCCTGATATATCGGGTTTGAAAGGATCACGGTCTTTGGGTTGAGTGAGCTTCCAGGTCTCGTAAGTACGGAAAAGCTCCGGCACGCACTGAAAGCCGCCAATGTTTTCGTCGGTTTGGTCACTAAGAGCCAGCACACCCTGCACATTCTGAGGCTTGGTTTCGGGGTCGTAGTCCCAGTGCATAAATCCTTTGAAGTCGTGACCCGGCCGCAAAGGCAGGTTAAGGTTGGCTCGGTCGATAGTGACCCAAAGCTTTTCTGTTCCCCAAATGTCTACAAAAGCATCGTACACTTTGGGAGTTTGCCGGTTGTCCCACAGGTACTGATGATTAAAGATTTCTACCATGCCGCTGTGTTGCAGTTCTTTCATTTCCATCAGCGCCCGTGGAGGTGCATACCATGTGTCCGGGTTGGCGGGATCTTTTTCTTCAAACTCCCAAATCAGCTGCGCCAGCCTCTCAGTTTGCGGTTTTGGCACAGCCTGCTTGATCACAATGTAGCCGTTACTTATCCAAAATGTCCAATCCGCCTCACTCAACACCCTGAGGGGGTGTCCATTGGATCGGTCGTTGAGATGGAAGGTCTGATCAATCGCCGTCGATTGATTTTGCTCGCCTTTGCTGGGATCGAACGGTTGGTAGAATTTGGAAGTAGCCGCTTTCATCAGTCAAAAGTTACCTAAAACGCCTGTCATTGATGGTGCCACGGCTTAATTTTTTAGCTCTCCTACTACTTGCCGCTCGCAAATTCGTAGCTGCCGGGCTGTAGCTCATACACTACTTTGCCGTTATCAAACCTCACGAATGCAATACCTTTCGATTTAGCGACAGGCTTGCCTCCTTCAGAGATGTCTTTGATAGAAGATGCTGGCAGGTAAAGTGTGGCGGAAGTATTGGGAGGCACAGTGGTTGCGTATGTTAGCCTGTTGCCTTCCACTTTCCAGCTGCTTTCTATTCTTCCATACATCGAGTCATAATATCCTTTCGCCCAGGTCATTTGCCCGGTGGGGTCAGGAGTGGGTTGCAAAACGAAATGCTTGAAAGCCGGGCTATCGGGGTCTCTTTGGATGCCAAGAGAATAGTTGTACATCCACGCACCCACAGCTCCGAAAGAATAATGGTTGAAGGAATTCATGCTGTTGTTGCCGCCGAAGCCATCCTCAACCGTATAGGAGTTGAGTCGTTCCCAGATAGTAGTGGCACCGTTGACGACAGAGTAGAGCCAGGAGGGGTAGCTGGTTTGCTGCAATAGCTTGTAAGCCAGGTCACTTCTCCCGTTTTCTGAAAGTGCTTCGGTGATTGAGGCGGTACCAATGAATCCAGTCATGAGAGAATAAGCTGGCCTGGTAGCTCCACCGTCGTCGGTGTTTTGGCGCTCGACCGTTGCTGCCAGGTGCTGGATGGCGTGCGGTACGTTTTCTGCATTGAAAGCGCCCAGTGCTAAAGGAATAGCATAACTCGCCTGTGTGTCCATGAGCTGCCCTTCGTCCGACGTATCGTCGTCAGGGGTTTGCCCTGGAGGGCCAAACCTTGGTGCCCTGAACCCCGACTTAACTGTTTTGTGCGTGGCTTTGTCGACATATTTGGTATTGAAGAAGGCCTTGCGTTCCTCACGTTGTGCCAGAAAGGTTTTGGCTTCATCGGCGTGACCTAAGATGTTGGCTGTTTTCGCCAGAATTTCCAGGTCGTATATTTGGTAAGCTGTCCAAAACAGTGTGTTGTCGTTTTTGTTGTTTTCCGGACTCAGCCAGTCGCCCAATGGGCCTTCGTTAAGAATGCCTGTCCTGGAATCCACCTTTGATACCAGAAAAGCTGCGTATCTTTTCATAGCACCGTAGTGCTCTCTCAGCAGTTCCACATCGCCGTACTGTTGGTAGGTTTCCCAGGCTACAATAATGCCTGCACTTCCCCAGAGCGTACCGCCAAAGCCACCCCCAACAGGCGCTACGTCGGTAAAGCGGCCATCCTCTCTTTGAATATCTCGCATGGCCAGCAAATGCCTGCGAAGGAAGAGGTCATTGTCTGCCAGGTAGGTGGAGGCGCCTGAAAACACATTGATGTCTCCACTCCAGCCCATTCTTTCATTCCGGGCCGGTGTATCCGTTGGGATCGACAGGAAATTGCCCCGCATCGACCAGGTAATATTTTCCCAGAGCTTGTTCACCAGGTCGTTGGAGGTTTGGTAACTGGAGGCAAGCTCCTGAATGGAACTCACCACCATGCCCTTCACGCTTTCCAGCGGAAGTGCTTTTTCGATGCCTGTGATCTCGAGGAATCGGTAGCCGTGGAACGTGAACCTTGGCTGGATGGTTTCCTCGCCTCCTTTCAATATCCAGGTATCCTGTGTTAGTGCTGCCCGAATATTTTCCAACATGATCATGCCCACGTTGTTACCGTATTCGTCAAGTGACGGATATTTTACTTCCGCATACCTCATGGTGATTTTGTTTCCGGTTCTGCCATTCAATGAAATATTGGGAAAGCCTACCATGTTTTGACCCATATCGTATACAAAGACACCTGGCCTGACTTCTTCTACACTTTTAGCAGTTAGCGTCTTAACGATTGATGGATTGGCTCCCATTTGCCCGACTAGTTGAAGGTGGTCATAGTCAAACGTGGTTGGCCCGCCTCTGCCCGGGAAGGTGCCCAAGTATGCTGTGCCTTTTAGAGGTACTTCTACTGCTGGTTTCCAATTAGCGTCATTGTAGTCTGCGGTCGCCCATCCATTCACTTTTTCCTCTAATGTGGCATCGTATACTTCGCCTTGAAAAAAGCTCCCGACTCTAATAGGGCCCTGTGTGAAAAGCTTCCAGGCGTCAGGCTTTGTAGTGATCACCTGCTCGCTTCCGTCGGCATAGGTAACCACTAGCTTAGCAAGCAGCGACTGCCTGTCTCCAAAGTAGTTCCAGCTTTCACCACTGTAGGTAATGTTACCACTCCACCAACCCTCGCCCAGCCAGGCACCTACCGCATTTGCCTTCCCCGCCACCATCTTATCTGTGACGTCGTAGGTTTGGTACATATGGGTCTTGTTGTACTGCGTAAGACCAGGGTTGAAGTAGTCGTTGCTGATTCTCTTGCCGTTGATATACATTTCGTAAATGCCTCTTGCTGTCACATAAAGTCTTGCTTTAGCGATGGCCTTGTCCTCTGTCGAAAATTTGGTTCGGAGCATTGGTGTGGCGTTTCGGCTGGGGTTTGCTATTACCGTGGTTCCATCTACAACATAAGCGCCGTTAGCAATGCCAAAGCCTGTTTTTGTACCGTTAAGGAAGTTTGAAAACACGCCTTTGTAGCTTGAGATGGAAGCAAGATTTTCTTTGAAAACGGCATTGGAGGGAAAGCGGAAGTTTTTTATCTCAACGGAGGAAAAAGAAGCTTTTTGCTCCCTGTCGGCGGAGAATCCAATATCAGCGACCATGGGAAAGCTGATGAAGTTATTGCCCAGGCCTACTGGATTAAGGTTCAAGCCTCTCGGAGCAAATGGACTTGGGTTGGGGTCATCACTTTTGGTGATCAGATGCTCTGCGTCGTTGCCATCGATAAAAATCTCAAACACACCAAAGTTGCAGTCGGCATAAAATGTATGTGGGGCGTACTTATTGGTGTTGTTAACAAGCGTAAGGGGGAGTTGATAGCTTTTAAATGGGACGCCCACCTCATCTTCTGGCGCATAGCCGACCCTGTAAATATTAAAGCGGGCCAAACCCGCCGGAGTGCCATCTACTTTTGAAATGTCAAGTTCGAATTTGATGTAGCTTTCATTCTCACCGTTCTGCACGCCCAGGATGTTCATGTCTTTGTCCATGAGTCGGCTGTCGTTGGCGCCGAAGATGAAGCCAGCCCTGGTTGAGCCCGAGGCTTTGTCCATCTGAAGTTGATAGCTTAGTTTAAAGACCGACAAGTGGTGTGAGTAGAAGACCAGGTCGTCATCGCCGCCACCAATCCAGGTGGCTCCGCTCCAGGCTGATAGATTCGGGTCGGGATTCATCAGACCTGTTTCGAACCACGAAGATGCAGAGGCATTTGTTTTTTGGTTGCCCCATAAGGTTACCGTCCAGTTATATTTGGTGGTGGGCTGGAGGCTGGCACCGCCGTATGTAATGCCTAGCGCTTTATCACTTTCGATCTTGCCAGAGTTCCATACCTCATTTCCTTTTTCCGAAGCCACTACGATTTGATAGGCCGTTTGCATGAGCCCACGTGAATCATCCGAGCTCTGCATTTGCCAGCTAAAGCGTGGCTTTTCTACGTCAATTCCGAGAGGGGTTGTGGCATACTCTGTTTTAAGGTTAGCAACTTTGAAGGAAACCTGCGATAATAATGCATGAGTTGTCAGGAGTAGGAGAGAGAAAAGCACTCCTTTGATGTAGCGGTTTTTCATGTAAGTAGGTGTTGGCAAGTAATATACAACTTTTGGGTTTTTCCAGATCGATTAAAGTGTCAAATTAACATAATGAAATAGCCGCCGTGTCCTGCACTGTGCTGTTTATGAATGATCACATAAATCACTAAATTGAATGTGGTTATACTATTTATACACTACCTACAATGAACTACTCAATATTGAAGGGCCACATTAAGGGGCTGGCGACGCCTTTTTGCCAATCATTTGCGTTTGTGATCGTTGCGCTTATAGCGCTTGAAGGCTGCCAAACAAAAACTACGGAGCACAAAGACACAACCGTTTCCACTACTGATTCCACTATCCTAAAAGTGGTGCAGGACAATCAAGCCAATACCATTTCCATATTCAGAGAAGGAGAAAGCGAGCCTCTTGTCACGCAAAATGTAAGACCCGATTTCCGTCCTTACTTGCATCCCATTGTAGCCCCCGATGGCAAGGGGCAGCTAACTGAATACAGTCCTGGTCACCACAAGCACCAAACGGGCCTCTACTGGGGCTTCACGAGGGTAAATGGCCGGGACTACTTCCATCATCCCGAAGGTGACTATTGGCGGAAAGTGTCGGCAGAAGTGACTGAAGCAGAAGGCAAGGTGGTGAAATGGCAAACAGTCTATGACCTGCTTGATGAGCAGGGCAATCCCGTGCTGACAGAAACTCAAAACTGGTCGATGAGGGAGACGGGAGGCAAGTTCTTGCTTGACCTCGAATGGAACGGACTTGGCAAAACCGATGTGACCATTGGTGAGTATGACTACGGCGGACTGTTCCTGCGCATGCCATGGGTGGAAGGTATCAAAGGAGAAGTGGTGAATGCTGCCCGTCAGAAAAATGAAAAGGCCGAAGGACAGCGTGCCATGTGGGTAGACGCTGGTATGCAGGTGGAAGGACGAGATGATCTTGCACACATTGCCATTCTGGATCATAAAGAGAACAAAGGCTTTCCACAGACGTGGAGAGTTGATGGGCAGTTGGGTATTGGCCCGGCCCGTGCCCGCATGGGTGACTGGACTATTGCCAAAGGCGAAACTGAAACCATCAAACATGAGATTGTGGTCTACACAGGCGAGCTGAATGACGTTGAGATGACCGAAACCTGGCAAGACTATGTGGGCGACCACAACATGTACTCCACGGCAGTGCTTTGGGGCATCGCCCAGGAAGAGGGGAGAAACGCCAAATTTCTGAAGCCAGAAGAGGCAGTGGAGGCTATGACAATCAAAGATGGCTATGATGTAAATGTATGGGCGGCCGAGCCGATGATGTCGCAGCCGATGGCTTTTTGCTGGGATGACAAGGGAAGGCTGTGGATTGCAGAAAACAAAGACTATGAGTCGAGGGGGTATGGCTTCTCAAAGGCGGGGAACAGCCGGATACTTATCCTGGAAGACACCGACCACGATGGTGTCGCTGATAGCCGCAAAGTGTTTCTTGAGGGTATTGCTTTTCCTTCGGCGATAGCCGTTGGTTTCGATGGCGTGTTTGTTGGCGCACCACCTAACCTGCTTTTTGTGCCTGACAAAAACCATGATGATAAAGCCGAAATGGATGACATCGAAGTTCGGCTGACAGGCTGGGGCATCCGTGACAGACACGAAACACTGAATAGCTTTCACTGGGGGCCTGATGGCTGGCTTTACGGTTTGCAGGGGTTTGCCACACCTTCCAAAGTGAAACTGGCGAAAGGAAAAGGCCGGATATATGGTCACAATGATCCTTTTCCTGAAGACATATTTGAAGGAGAAGGCACCGATATCAACGGAGGCGTTTGGCGCTACCATCCTACGAAGGACAAATTCGAGGTAGTATCACATGGGTTCAGCAATCCCTGGGGCATCGACTTTGACGCAAAAGGGCAGCTGTTTATCAGCGCTTGCGTTATACCACACCTCTGGCATGTAATTCCCGGAGGTATTTATCATCGCCAGGGCGGGCAGCACTTCAATCCTTACGTGTATAATGACATAAAAACGATTGCCGACCACCGGCATCGTTCTGCCCATGGCGGCTTGAGAATCTACCAGTCTGACGCTTTTCCTGCGGAGCAGCAAGGCCGTCTGTTCATGGCTAATATTCATGAGCATGCCGTGTTGTCGGATGTGCTTGAGCCCAAAGGCTCTGGCTTTATTGGTCACCATGGTGAAGAGTTTTTGATGGCTAACAATGCGCAGTGGGTAGGTTTCAGCATGGAGCTGGGGCCGGAAGGAGCGCTGTACGTGCTCGACTGGCACGACGCAGATATTTGCGGCAAGGAGGTGCTCAATGAGGAAACAGGCCGCATTTTCAGGGTCGCACCGAAAAAATCCCTGGCGGAAGATTGGGAAGGACGATACAGTGACCTGAGCAAATTGAC
Source organism: Imperialibacter sp. (assembly GCF_040222815.1). Classification (GTDB taxonomy): domain Bacteria; phylum Bacteroidota; class Bacteroidia; order Cytophagales; family Cyclobacteriaceae; genus Imperialibacter. Next base: position 61,971 of record NZ_JAVKCH010000013.1, read on the forward strand.
AGATGCTCAGCTTGTGGCTCTCCAAACAAATAAAAGCTCATGGCATGCCAGAAGGGCGAGACTCATTCTTCAGGGAAGAGCAGTAAAAGCACCCCTTGCAAAGGAGGTGCATGACCAGCTCAGAAAGATTTTTACGAGCAGCCCGAACCCTGATTTCCGCCTGAATGCCATGTGGGCTTTGCACGTCACTGGTGGTTTCAGTGAAAAGCAGTTGATGGAAAGCCTAAGCGACAAAGATGAGTATGTGCGTGCCTGGGCAGTGCAATTGCTCAGCGAGGAGAAGGCCTCTGGCGAAGCAGTTGATAAATTTACCGTTATGGCTGAAGGTGATAAATCGGCTGTTGTGAGGCTTTACCTTGCCTCAGCGCTTCAGCGTATTCAGCCGGAACAAAAGTGGGCGATTGCCGAAGCTTTGATGAGTCACGCTGAAGACGTCGAAGACCATAACCTGCCAAAAATGATCTGGTTTGGCACGGAGCCCCTCGTGGCTGAAAATCCTGACAGAGCGCTCCAGCTTGCAGCAAAAAGTAAAATCTCAATGCTGGCTGAGTACATTGCCAGAAGGGCGGTAGATGCGGACGCCACAGAGAAACTTATCGCAGCCATTGGGAAGAAGCCCGAAACAACGCTGAGTATGCTGGAAGGTATGCGCAACGGATTGGAGGGACGCACCGATTTGAGTGCACCAGCCAACTGGCAGAAAGTGTATGATAACTTGCAGAGCTCCCGGGATGTGAAGGTGAAGCAATTGGCATTGGAGGTGGCGCAGTTCTATGGAGACACCGAGGCAGCCAAACAATACCTGGCCACGCTGAAAAACAAAAATACACCTATTGATCAGCGATTGAAAGCGTTGAATTCTCTCGCCGATCAGCAGCGGGAGGAGCTTGTTCGGGAAATCCCGACTTTATTGAATGAGGAGGCTTTGCGGATCGATGTGATCAGGGCCGTGGCTGCCTTTGACGACAACTCATTGGGCCAGCTGCTCATCGATAAGTACTCAAGCTTCAACGGGCAGGAAAAACTGGAAGCTGTGCAAACGCTGGCCTCCAGACCTGAATATGGCTGGATGCTCACACAGGGCTTGAAAAGTGAAATAATCCCCAAACCTGATGTGCCAGCCTATGTGGCTCGCCAGCTGAGGCGTGTTGTCGGTAGTGGGTTTGTCGAAGTGTGGGGCCCCATCGATGAATTAGGCTCCGACATTGCCGCCGATTACAAGAAATACACGAGCTTATTGACTGACAAAGCCTTAAGAGGAGGCGATGTTGTCAATGGTAAAATGATTTTTCAGCGTACTTGTGGTGCCTGCCACAAAATGTATGGAGAAGGCGGCAGCATTGGGCCCGAGCTGACTGGTTCCAATCGGGCTAACCTTGACTATCTGCTGAGCAATGTCCTCGACCCCAGCGGCGAAATTCAGGATGACTACAAAATGGTGGTTATCACCACCAGGGACGGGCGCACCTACTCAGGCAATGTGAATGCGGAAAATGAACGGCAGCTTACGATCCGGGTTGTTGGGCAAGACGCCGTGGTGATCAATAAGTCGGACATTCAATCCAGGGAGGAGTCGGCCAATTCGATGATGCCGCCGGGGCTATTCAAGACGCTAACTGATAAGGAAATCATTAACCTGGTTGGCTATCTTATGGCATCGGGACCGGTGAGCCAACCAACAGAATAATTAAGTTATTTATGAGAAGAACAGTTTTAAAGAGTCCATTAGGATTACCCGCATTGGTATTGGTTTTGGTGGCTCTTACAGGATGTGGGCAGGAAGCTTCGCAAGAGGATAAGCCGGCAAAGCCTAACATCGTTTTCATTATGGCCGACGACCTTGGCTATGGTGACTTGGGTGTGTATGGACAGCAACAAATAGCCACACCAAATATTGACAAGATGGCGGCGGAAGGCATGCTGTTTACACAGTTTTATGCTGGAAGCACCGTTTGTGCACCTTCCAGAAGCGCTTTGTTGACAGGGCTTCACACAGGACATACCCGGGTCAGAGGCAATGCCAGGGTGCCGCTTGGAGCGAGTGATACTACTTTTGCTGAGCTGATTCAGCGGGCTGGCTACGTCACAGGACTGATCGGTAAGTGGGGTCTCGGGGAACCAGGATCGACCGGTGTGCCGAATAAAAAGGGCTTTGATTATTTCTACGGCTATTTAAACCAACTGAGGGCACACAACTATTATCCTGACTATGTGTGGGAGAATGAAACCGTAGACTCTTTGGATAATGTGATGGACTATATCCCCGAAACCTATGCCAAAGGTGTGGGCGGGATCGCTGCCGAGAAAAACACCTATATTCAGGATAGATTTCTGGAGAAGACACTTCAGTTTCTACAAAGCAACAAGGACTCCACCTTTATGCTTTACCTGCCGCTCACACTACCTCATGCCAACAACGAGGCGGGTTATTTCGGTCAGTCAGGGATGGAAATTCCCGATTTCGGAGCTTATAGTGACAAAGATTGGCCTGACCATCAAAAGGGGCACGCTGCCATGATTTCCCGGCTTGACAAAGATGTGGGAACCATACTGGATAAGCTCAGGGAACTTGGACTTTCGGATAACACACTGGTTATTTTTACCAGCGATAACGGGCCTCACGATGAAGGCGGGACTGATCATACATTTTTTGATAGTAACGGCCCTTTGCGTGGCTTAAAAAGAGATTTGTTTGAAGGAGGAATAAGGGTGCCCATGATTGCATCCTGGCCGGGCAAAATAGAAAAGGGAAGCAAAAGTGACTATATAGGTGCCTTTTGGGATGTATTACCCACCTTTGTAGAAGCAGCCGAAATAGATTCTGAGAACACGACTGATGGAATATCTTTTCTGCCATCGCTACTTGGTCAGCAACAAAAAGAGCATAGCTACCTTTACTGGGAATTTTACGAAGGGGGTGGCAAGCAGGCGGTTCGCATGGACAAATGGAAATGTATCGTTTTAAACATCAACAAGCCTGAGCAGCGAGAAGTACTTCTATTCGATTTGAGTGACGACCTCGGTGAGGAACAAAACGTCGCAGACCAGTTTCCCGAAGTGGTTGCTAAAGCATTGAAACTCATGGAAACAGCACATAAGTATGACCCAGACTTTCACTTCGACTTTGAGAGCTCAGGCGATAACTAGAAAAAGCTTTTCGGATTTATTGAACAACTATTATGCAATTAGTCATTACCGATGGGTATACCCTTAATCCCGGAGACCTTAGCTGGGAGGCCCTTCATCAGTTGGGTGAAGTGAAATATTATGATCGAACGTCGCCGCTGGAAATGATTGAGCGATGCAAGGAGGCCCACGTGATTGTCACTAACAAAACCCCAGTCACAGCCGAAACCATAAAAGCTTGTCCGCATTTAAAGCTGATTGCCGTCACCGCCACGGGCTACAATATTGTGGATGTGGCAGCGGCAGGAAATGCGGGTGTGCCCGTTTGCAATGTCCCCATTTACGGGACGCATTCAGTGGCCCAGCATACGTTCGCACTGATTCTTGAGCTTACGAACCGGGTGGGGCAAAACTCTCAGAGGGTAAGCAATGGTGAATGGTCGTCGGCTAAAGATTGGTGTTTCACAAGTGGCCCTTTGATTGAGCTTTTGGACAAAACGATAGGCATCGTGGGGTTGGGAAGAATTGGCGAGCAGGTAGCGAGAATGGCAGAAGCGTTTGGGATGAAAGTCATTTATCACAACAGAAGCCCCAAAGAGGTGGGCTGGAAATCCCGAACGGTCGGGGAGCTGTTTAAAGAAAGTGATTTCATATCAGTCCATTGCCCACTAACCGGCGAAAACGAGAAGTTTATCAATGAACAATTGATTGCAACCATGAAGCCAAAGGCTTTTCTCATTAATACGAGCAGGGGGCAGCTGATCGACGAAGAGGCTCTTGCCAACGCTTTGCAGAGGGGTGTCATTGCCGGGGCTGCCCTGGATGTACTCAGCAAGGAGCCGCCTCCTAAAGGTCATCCACTTGTGGGCCTAGAAAACTGCCTGATCACCCCTCACAATGCGTGGCTGAGCTTTGAAGCCAGGAAAAGAATGATGACTACTACGGTAGAAAATATTCAGGAGGCACTGAAGGGAAATCCGATTCATATAGTCAATCAGGGTCATTTAAAAAGCTGAACAATCTTTCTAATTGGCTGATGCTGTGAATATTAAGCGCCGGATCATGTGATCTGTTTTTTCAAATGTGTAAATTTTAGTGTCGAAAAGGAGAATTTTTAACTGACCTACCTATACCTACTATGAAAACTAAAGCCGATCGTCGTCGATTTTTAAAAAACCTGGGGATGGGGGGCGTAGGCGCTGGCCTGCTCTCAGCCGAAATGTCGTGTGCCCCCAATGAAAGGAAAGGGATAGCCGAAAATAACAAGCCCATTGGCGAACGTTCGACCAGGGCCTACAATGGCAAGTACAGTGACGGTTATTTGAGCCGAATAGCCATGCCGATTGGGGGCATGGGGGCTGGCATGTTTTGTCTGGAAGGTGCAGGTGCCATTTCGCATGTGTCGGTGAGAAACAAGCCTGATATATTCAATGAGCCGGGCATGTTTGCTGCCATCTCCGTAAAGGGAATGGACAAAGGAGCCAAAGTGCTGGAAGGCCCGGTACCTGACTGGAAAAAGTTTGGGCTGAGGGATGCAGGCAATGGTCTTGGTGGAGCAATTACTGGGCTGCCCCACTTCAAGAAAGCTACTTTTGAAACCCGGTTTCCATTTGCGAGTATTGAACTTGAAGATGACGATCTGCCCCTTAAAGTTCAGATCACAGGCTGGAGCCCTTTTATTCCTGGCGATGATGATAACTCCAGCTTGCCAATTGGCGCCATGGAATACAATCTTAAGAACACAGGCCCTGGTTCAGTAGAAGCTGTTTTCTCGTTTAACTCAAAGAATTTCCTGAAGGTAGACAAGGGTACGAACTCAGTGAAGCCCATAACGAATGGGTTTGTTCTCTCGGAAGCTGGTACGAAGGAGGAGCCTTCCAAAAAATGTGACTTTGCGATTTTTACAAACGACGCAGCGACAGTTGTTGATCATTGCTGGTTCCGTGGGGGCTGGTGGGATCCTTTGACTATCGCCTGGAACACCATAAAAAATGCTGAAGTGAGACCGGTAAAGCCCGTAGAGTCGGGTGCTCCTGGTGCTTCGTTGTATGTTCCTTTTTCCCTGGCAGCCGGGCAGGAAAAGACGATCAAGGTAATGATGGCATGGTACAGCCCTGACAGCGATCAGTCGTTTGGAAAAATGGGCATTCGTGCAGAGGACTGCTTGCCAGAAGAAGGATGCGCTGATTCACCTGATGAGCTGGATAAATACGATAAGAATTTTGATGCAAAGTTTTTCAAGCCCTGGTACAGTAGCAGGTTCTCAAGTGTAAATGAGGTGAGCAGCTATTGGAAGGATAACTACGATGACCTGTACAGAAAATCCGACTTGTTCACAAAGGCTTTTTATGCCAGCACATTGCCGCCAGAGGTGGTTGAGGCGGTGGCAGCAAACCTGTCCATTCTCAAATCGCCTACAGTGCAAAGGCAATTCGATGGCCGCCTCTGGAACTTCGAGGGTTGTGGCGATTCGTGGGGTTGCTGCCACGGTTCTTGCACCCATGTGTGGAACTACGCACAGGCCATACCGCATCTTTTTCCAGCGCTGGAAAGGAGCCTAAGGCACACCGAATTTTTTGAAAATCAAAATGCTCAGGGTCATCAGAATTTTCGGGCAACATCACCTATCAGGGTAAATGATCATAATTTCCATGCAGCGGCAGATGGCCAGCTTGGAGGCATTATGAAAGTGTACAGAGAGTGGCGCATTAGTGGAGACAATGCATGGGTTGGCACAATGTTCCCGCTGGTGAAGTCGAGCATGGACTTTTGTATTCGTACGTGGGATCCATCCGAAAAAGGGATACTGGAAGAGCCGCATCACAACACCTATGATATTGAATTCTGGGGGCCGGATGGGATGCACATGAGCTTTTATGTGGGGGCGCTCAATGCGCTGGCGGCAATGGGTAGGTTCCTGGGCGAAGAAGTAGGAAAGTATGAACAACTGGCCAGCCAGGGGAAGGTCTTTATGGAAAGTGAATTGTACGATGGAGAATATTTTATTCAAAAAATAAAAGTGGATGGGCTTAAGGCTCCCAACCCAATTGAAGCTTCGGCGATTAGCATGGGAGGCCAATACTCTGATGAGGCCAGACAACTGCTGGAAGAGGAGGGGCCTAAGTATCAATATGGAAATGGCTGCCTTTCGGATGGTGTACTGGGTGCATGGATTGCCAGGGTGTGTGGGCTCAATGACCCCATTGATCCTGCGAAGCTAAAGAGCCATTTACTGGCGGTGCATAAATACAATCTAAAGGACAACCTAAGCGACCATGCCAATCCCCAGCGGCCTACGTTTGCCCTGGGTGATGATGGAGGTCTTCTTTTGTGTTCGTGGCCCAAAGGCGGTAAGCTTTCGCTGCCATTCGTTTACAGCGACGAGGTATGGACAGGTATTGAATATCAGGTGGCTGCTCACCTCATGGAAATGGGAGCAGTGGAGGAGGGGCTTGAGATTGTTCGCACATGCCGGGATCGGTACGATGGCCGGGTGCGAAACCCTTTCAATGAGTACGAATGCGGTAGCTGGTACGCCAGGGCGTTGTCGAGCTACGGCATGCTACAAGGTCTGACGGGCGTGCGCTACGATGCTGTCGACAAAACGCTTTATGTAGATTCAAGGGTGGGGGATTTCACCAGCTTCCTTTCAACAGAGAAGGGCTTTGGCACTGTAAGCTTAAAGGGTGGTCAGCCATCTTTGGATGTGGCTCATGGTGAGATTTCGGTAGATAAAGTAATTGTTTCCGGCAAGGAGGCGGCCTTGGTTTAGTAAGTATGTTGACTGTTCAGAAGGAACATATTATTTCACTGCGCTACACAATGAAGGATGATCAGGGTGTACTGTTGGAGGACAGAATGAGCGGGAGGCCAGTTGAATTTCTATATGGTTCAGGAGAAATCCTGCCAGAACTCGAAGCCAACTTGTCGGGAATGGTGCCAGGTGACGTAGCCAACCTCAGCTTCTCCACAGAGCTCGGCAGCTCATTGGAGTCCTATTTTTTTGAGGTGGTGGTTGAAGGTGTACGAAAAGCTACCGAGAGCGAGATAGCGAATGGACGACCTGAAGGGGCCAAAGAAAACACGGACTGTGGGCCAGAGTGTGAGTGCTGGTAACGCCTTTATTGCACTTCCTTTGGTGGTATTGTCATTTGCACTTTGATCTCTGCCCTCCTGTTTTTCGAATGGTCATCTTCACCGCAATCCACGCCATCAGAACAAGTGTTCAGCAAAAGAGACTCACCAAATCCTTTGCCCTTCATTCGGGACTTGTTGATCCCATTTGCAGCGAAATAGTTGAGCACCGTGGCAACCCTGCGATCGGATAGCTTTTGGTTGTATTCAATTGTTCCCCGGGAGTCGGCGTGGGCCGTCACATTAAGTGTTGATTTAGGAAATCGCTTGAGCGTTTTCAGTATATCAGCAAGCTCTGGGTAAGCTTCAGTGCTGAACCGGTATTTGTCAACGTCAAAGAATACTGTGGCTTTATCAACAAAAACTTCTTCGAGCACCAGGTCATTGAGAAGATCGCCATAATAGATATTATCTGTGTTCAGGTTATACCCTTCGGGAAGGAAGCCTTCATTGGTGGCATCTATCCTATATTTTTCGTTCGGATAAACCAAAAATGCATACGATCCGTCAGTATCTGTTTGTAGTGATTGCTGGGTGCCTGTACTAGAGTTTTTAATAGTCACCAGAGCGCCTTCCATGACGGACTGTGACTCGTTGCTATAAATCTTTCCCTTTACAAACAGTTCGTGCTTCCAGAGTTTCAGTTTGATGCTGTCGTAGCCAATTCCTTTGCCATAGGTCGAGTATACAAGCGGTTCCAGTTGAGAATATCCATCCTTTTTCACTGAGAACGTGTAGTTTTTGTCGTAAAGCAAATCAATTTTGAACTCTCCGTTCTCATCGGCAGTAATATTGGTCGTTTGGTTGTCTTCGGCATTAGAAACTGAGATGCTGGCACCTGAAACTGTTTTGGCACTGTCCATGAGTTCGTACACACTGCCAGTAACAAAGTAGTAGTTGGATGTAAAGGCATAAAGATCGTCGAGGCCAGCACCCTCCGGACGGTTGGAGGCAATATATCCCTTTCTACCGCTGTCATCAATAAGAATCGAGAAGTCATCATGGGCGGAATTGAGTGGCGACCCCATGTTTACGGCGTTGGTAAACGAGCCATGTTGTCTGTAACTGATATAAACGTCGAGACCTCCAAATCCTCCGAGGCCTGTTGATGCGAAGAAAAGTGTGGAATCGTTGTGCAGGTAGGGATAAAACTCTTCTTCTGCCGTGTTGATTTCCGGCCCCAGGTTTTCAGGAACCGACCATTTTCCGTCTTTCAAATGCGAGACATAGATGTCGGACTTTCCAAATCCACCCGGCATGTTGGAGGCGAAGTAGATGCTCGTACCATTGGTATTAAGAGTAGGATGCCCTACGGAATAATCTTCGCTATTGAACGGAAATGCCTGGACGTTGGCCCAGGTGCCGTCGGCAATACAGTCGGCAAAAAAGATTTCAAGATTGATGAGCCTGGCACCGTTTTTTACGGAGCTATTTTTGGGATTATTTCTCGTAAAAGCAACCTTATTTTTCTTACCATAAAACCACAGTGGGCCATCATGAAACTTTGATTTTAGCTGTTCTCCATACACCAGAGGGTGGACGCCTTCTAATTTTTCGATAGAATCGAGAGGCACCTCGAAGTATTTGAGCATCACCTCGTCGTCGTTGTGTGCGGTGGAGGGCTGGTATTGGATCATTGTCTCTTGTTTTCTGGAGGAGACGAAGATCAGTTGGTTTTCTTTAAGTTGTGGCGAGAACTCGGATTGGGGGGAATTGATGGCGAGATTGTCTATTTCGTACAAATCGGGGTTCCTTTGATAATAGTCAATGTTATTTAGGAAGGCTAGCTTAAGCTCACTTCCCATCATGTTTCCATGATTATCCAGTATTTGCTGGTACCATTTTTTTGCTTCCGTATATTTTCCATTCTTTCTCAATACTTCGGCATATAGTAACTTTACTGTCGGCTCGGTGCTTGCACTGTCAGCGAGGGTTGCCAGCCATGCTTCAGCAGACGATGAATCGTCAAGTTTCAGGTAGCATTCTGCCACCCTGAGTTGCGCTTGCTTATTGTCAGGTACTTTGTCAAGCTCCTTCAAGTAGTAGTATTGCGCTGTTCGGTAGTCGAGGTAGTGAAAGGCTTCATCAGCCTTCGACATGTTGCTTTTAAACAGTGAAGAGATGTTAGCGCCCTGGGCCATTATTTGCGTCAGGCAGCACATCAAAACGATGGTGATGGCTAGGTGCTTCATGTTAGAAGTATCGTGGCGTGATCACGCCATATTTCCTGTATTTAAATCTATAATTGAGTAGCATTTCGTGGGATCCCAGCTCCACCGACCTGATCGGACTAGTGGTGATGGCATAAGAATACCCGACACTCAGCTGGTCAGTCACCTGCACCTGCACGATGAGATTCAATGCGCTTCCGACTTTGTAAGATAATCCTGCCCAGAGAATTTCATCCAATAAAAAATTGGCATTCACATCAAGCTCAATAGGTCTTTGGTCTAACATTTTAAATAGCAAATTGGGCTTAAATTTTATCTGGTTGGTAAGCGTTAGCATATAACCTCCCGTTAAGATGATAGGGAAGTTTTGATACACAGTTTTTAAGTCAGTGCCTCTGTCAAAGACGTTGTTGACAAGGTGTGGCATCGAAAGACCTATATAATACTTCTCATCTGTAAAAAACGCTCCGAGCCCGAAATTGGGACGCATTTGTCTGATGTCTTCCTGAAATACCGGATCAGATGATTGAAACTGATTTAGCTGGCTGTAATTGGCTCTGTAGGAAATCAGCCCGGCCTGAGCGCCCATTGACAGGTATTTTCTGTCGCCGAACTTTATCCTGTAAGCGTAAGCAAGGTGTGCGCCCGTTTGACTGATCACACCAAATTTGTCGTGAATAAAAAGAGCCCCCAGGGCGACATTTTTGTTAAACAGTGGGGCGTGCCCTGAAAAGGTCTGGGTGCTGGGGGCACCTTCCAGCCCAACATTTTGAAACCGGGAAATAACTGTGGCGCTCAGCACTTCGTGGCTGCCTGCATAAGCAGGGTTAATGGCCAATCCATTGAACATATACTGCGCATAGGAGGCCGCCTGCTGAGCGTGCAGTGATCCAAATGACCACAGCATGAAACCGAGGATATAGATGACTTTTCTCAATCAATTATTCTTCAGAACTACAAATCCACTGTAAGTTTTATTGGACTGGACAAGGGAGATCACGTAGAAATAGGTGCCGTCGGCGAGCTTGCCACCTCCAAGCCCTTTGTTCGATTGCCCTGTCCATACCCTTTCGTTGTTGTCGTAACCGGTTGTTTCGAAAACTATGTTGTTGAATCGGTCGAATATCCTGACCTGATTGTTGACGTAGAAATCGATCCCCTCAATCCGCCAGTAGTCGTTAATACCGTCTCCATTGGGAGACACCGCCTCATACACTGTGAACGGGAGGTCTTCGACGATAAACACTGCCACGCCCTGGCTAAAGTTGTTTGGCTCAGCCGTATCACTGATTTGATAAACCAGCGAATCGATCCCCATAAATGTTGAGCTTGATCGGTATGACACTGAACCATCCTGGAACATTGTCAGGCTTCCGTTGCCCGGCTCTACCACAGGAGTTGTGCTCAGGAGAATATCATCACCCTCCACGTCAATGTCATTATCCAGAATGTTGATAGAGAAGTCTTGATTTCGCAGTACTCTTAGCGTGTCTCTGTTGGCCAGGGGGACATCGTTTACTGGCGTAATTGATATTTCAATAACTAGCTTTGTGCACAGAACCGGGTTTCCGTCGTCACACATTTCTACCTCCCAATAGGCTGTGCCATTATAGTCTGCTGAGGGCATGTAGTCAAAACAGAACAGAGCAGCGCCAGACCTGGTCAGGGCACCACCGCCGCTGATGTTGTCGATCCGATTGAGGGAAATCTGATCACCGTCCGGATCCTGGGCCTCGAAACAAAAGTTGACCGCTGTGTCCTCCAATGTGGACACCCTTAACGTGTCGGCAGGAGCGCCATTAACCAAACCCACAGGGGGATTATTGACTTCCATCACATTTATTGTAATCAGCCCAGTGCCACAAATCGAAGCATCGCCCGTGTCACAAATAGTGACTTCCACAATGTCTTCGCCGATAAAGTCCTGAGGTGGGGTGTAGTCGAAACAAAGATCATTTGCAACTCTGTTGTTCACTGACCCGATTGAGCTTACCGAACTGCCTGAAGTAAATACATGCGTATTGCCTTCTTCATCAGTTACTTCAATGCAAATTGGGGTAGTCACATTTTCTGGCACATCTACTGTTTTGCTTACCACAGTTGGAGGGGTGTTTTCGGGGGTAACGTCGATAATAGCTATGAGGCTGCCACATAAAGAAGGCACCCCGTCATCGCAAATCACGACATCCCATACCGAACGACCGATGAAGTCGGTCACGGGAGAGAAAGTGAAGCAGAAAGCACCGGTGTTATTAGCTGCGAGAGAACCCTCGCCCTCTTTGTTGGTAATGCTTTGAAGCACCACATTGTTGCCTTCCGGGTCGACTACCTCAAAGCAGAAGTCGACGGGTATGTTTTCGGGAGTGCTGATGAACAAAGTGTCTGCCGGAACACCGTTGACCAGCTCAACTGGTGGCTCGTTCACATCCACAACGGTGATTTTTACAGGTGCCACCAGGCAAATGGAATTGTCTGATTCGTCGCAAATAGTTACCTCAATTTCATCCACACCAATAAAGTCTGCAGGTGGCGTGTAGTCGAAACACAGGTCATCCAGTGCCCCATTAGCAATTTTTCCGATAGCGCCGGTGGAGGTTGCGCCAGTCAGGTAATTGGTGTTTCCTTCCACATCGGTTACCTCAATGCATATCTGAGTGGTCACTTTTTCATTAACCTCAAATTCCTGTGTTATGAGTACGGCCGGATCGTTGACGGGAGTCACTTCTATGATTGTCTGAAGCGTACCACAAAGGGATGGAGACGCATCATCACAAATTTCGATGTCCCAGGTTGAGGTGCCGGAAAAATTGGCGGCTGGTGAAAATGTGAAGCAGAAACCCTCGCCCTCGGCTGCCACCAGTGTGCCTCCTCCTGAAGTATTTGACACAGATTGTATAGAAATGTTATCACCTTCAGGGTCAGTAGCGTCAAAGCAGAGCAGCAGGGGCACATCTTCCGGAGTCGTTAGGTTTAGTGTCTCCACTGGCAAGGAATTGACTTCCGGCACTGGCGGTTCGTTGACATCAAACACAATCACCGTAATATAAGCCGTTGTACAAACCGAATTGTCAAGTACGTCGCACACTATTACCTCTACTTCGTCTTCTCCAATAAAATCTGTGGGCGGAGTATAGTCGAAACATAGGCTCTGTGTCGCTCCAAGACCGATTGTGCCGATGCTTCCGACCGACAAGCCGCTGGTCACATACTGATCGTCACCTTCGGGGTCATCAACCTCTACGCAAATAGAGGAGGTTGTTTTTTCCGGCACTTCTACCGTAAGGTCAGTGCTGCCATTAATCAAGATCTCCGGTGGATAATTAAAAGGATCCACAGTGACAATGACTTTGATCTCACCACACTTTGGAGTGCCCGGATCGCTGTCGTCACAGATTGTCAAAGTCCATTCTGACTGACCAACAAAGCCAGTTTCGGGGGTGAACCTGAAGCAAAATGTCCTGTTTGCAGAAGGCGACCCGGAGAAGCCAGGGAGGTATTCAACCGTTGAGGCGTCAGTTGTGAGCTGAGAAGCACTGGCAAACGAAATGAGATCACCGGCATCAGGATCTTTAGCAGTGAAGCAAAAGTCCACGTATTGATTTTTGTTTGTTGTAACGTTAAGGTCTTCTCCAGCTACGCCATCATCTCCGAGGATAACAGGCTCTTCGAGGACATCCAATACGTTGATGGTGATAATACCTTCGTCAAACAAATCTGCATCCCCCGAATCACTCACTTTCACGGTTACCTCATCATTCCCAAGGAAGCCGCTGTTTGGGGTATAGTCAAAAGTGAAATTGCCCGTAATGCTGTTCGTGGCGTTGGCCGAAGTGGCCGAAGTGAAAGTGAGAGGATCAGACTCCAGGTCGGTTACATTGAATGAAATACTCGTGGTTTCCTTTTCATTTACGTCTACCGTCTTCTCAACAACCACAGGGGGGTCGTTGACTGGGTTAATGGTGATGTGAATCGTAATATTAATGCATTGACCATTAACACCTGGTGTCGGCTGGTCGCATACATTTACTGTAAATTGATCAGTGCCATTTACATTGTCATTTGGGGTGTAAATGAGGCAAAGGGAATTTGATGGGTGATTAGTCACTACGCCCAGGCCATTGACGGGAAGAGTATTAGAATTGATTACAACTAAATCGGACTCCGGATCCTGTATGTCCAGGCAAATTTCTATTGGTGAGTCTTCGTCAAATTCAAAAAACAGCTCGGTTACAGCGTTTCCCCCTTCGTCCAAAACTACCGGCGGGTTGTTGTATCCGTCAAAATTTATATAACTGTTAGTGTAGGTATTGCTCCAGGCGGTACCGTCAAAAACCCGGAAGGATAGCTGTCGGGCGATTTGGGTTACTACAGGAGCTGTGTTGGCGTATACAACCTCCCGAAGGGCTGTCTGATAAGCTGCCATTGAGGCGTTTCCCTCAATTGTCAAAACTCCGCCAGAGAAGCTGGTTACGTTGATGATGCCATTGATGTCGGTGAACTGGAGCTCTTCGAAAGCGCCGTCCAATACATTAATGATCCTTATTTCCGCTTTTTCAAACGTGGTGTTGTCAACATCAGAAACTGTGACGGATTGGTTGGCCTGGATAGTCCCACCGCCGGATGGATAGGTGACGGTATTAGGATTGTTGCCTCCTGTAACCGGGGCATCATTGACGGGCACCAGTGCAATGTCAACTTGAACTGTGTTACTCACGCCGCCAGGATAACCATCGTCGATCACAAATTGTACGGTTCTTGTGGCCGAAGAAGGGTTTTGACTGCCGTTAAAGTATTTAATGCTTCGTAGGGCTGCCGCATAATTGTCAAGCGTTACCCTTTCGGATGAGGTAAGCGTTAAGACACCACTGCCGCCATCGAAAGCCCCTGTAATTTCGGGTAGGTTGGTAAACTGAAGCACATCTTCTCCACTCACATAGTTACCACTGATTGTTATCCGGGCGTCAACTATGACGGTGGTTCCAATGGGGTAGTCGGCTTCAGGAGGATACGATACCGCTATGGCCGGATCGATGATAAGTGCTACGTCCCCTTCTGTGAAACTGGCATCAGTGACGCTGGCCGTCAAAACAGGAGGGTAGTTGGGTACAACCACCACTTCTACCAACACTACTTCATTGTCAGGATCGGTGTTGTTGGTATTGGAGCCACAAGTGCCTGGCAGCTGGGCAACTGCAGAAAGTAGCATCCCCCCCACCAACGGATCGTCAAATGTGATAGACCATAGTCCTTCGGCATCAGCAATGGCAGTCTTGGTGTCAAGAGGAGTGCTGGCAGAAGCATCCTGATAGAGCTTGATTGTCACTGTGGCAGTTGGCTCGGCAGTGCCTGTGATAAAGTCATCCCCTTCCCTGATTGGGGTATCAAAAGCAGGCTTTTCTGTTACTCCTTCCAAAAAGCCTCCTCCACCTTCGGAAAGGTTGCCAAGGTTGGTAGGACATTGGTTCTCCGACAATGCCGTCATCGCATCAAATAGTGATGCATAGTCTTCATCATTCACCCCGCCGATATCCGAAATGCTGCCACTCATGGCGCAGGTGGCGTTGTTGTTGGTTAGTGCAATGAACCTGATTTCTGTGGCAGTGGTAATGCCAAACTGAGAAGTAAGGTCAGCGAAAGGGACGTAGAAGTCGTAGAAATAGGAATATTGATTGCAGCCAACAATATCGCCAATGGCTCTCTGGTGATAGGTGCCTATTGGGTAAGACATCACAGCCGAGCAATTGTTGTTACCTCCATCAATATCGTACACCCTTACGCCGTGAGCATTAGCAGATGGGCCCCTTATTAGCGTAATGTCAATTTCAAAGCCAGGGTTTCTTGACCCCTCCACATAATCCGGATCAGAGGGGCCGAGTAGCCCGTCTGTATCAATCAGCACAGAATAACCCGGAACATTTTGCTTATTGTTGGCTACCCTAAACCGAAAAATAAGGTTGCCGTCTTTAAGAATAGCGTAAGCCGAGTAGCCTTGCGAATCAGGAGTCAGGTCGGTGTTGCTGCACGACGGGCCCGCCGCATCGCCAATCACGTCACCATCTCCAACTTTGGGCAAACCAAACATGGCAAACTCAAACTGATCAGGCGTGTACCCAGCGTTAGCATCGAAGCCAGCAGTAGTGGCGGAGACATAGCCGTCACTGTTTGGATCGAAAACAGCATCGTTTCCGTGCAGCTCGATTTGGCCAAACTGAGCATGGGCAATCAGGCATTGCACCACGAATGCCGAGGTTAATAAAATCTTGTAGCGGAACATTCAGTTATCACTTTACACCTTGCCCCGATGTCACTACCCCCGAATTCTACCTGTGCAGAAATCTGCCTATGGGTTAACACGTTGAAGCCTTTTAATGCAGCTTCTTCTTGTTAGCAATCAGAAAAGAATAAGAAGTTTAGTGACTGAGGGATTTTGGTGAACAAAAAAACGAATAAATATTCCAGCCAGTCCGTTGTAAAAATTACCAGTTGTACCCACCAGCTAATTAGATTTTCTTAAAAATCAGTCGTCATAGTTGATGTACGTACAATGAAAGGTAGGTAATATTAATCAAATCGGCAAGCCATGGCGGAGTAGTCAAGTTTTATCCCACTTTAAGCATAAAAAAAGCTCCACTTGGAAAAGTGGAGCTTTTTTTATGAGTAGTAACAAATGAATAATAACTATTTGGAGGTTAACGTTATGCCCACCACTGCACCAGTTACGTCTTCTCCGTCGTTTGGCTTGCTTATGATATACAAATCATGAAGCTTTCCGTCCGTTACCGGTTCGAAATTGATCGTGAACATGCTGGCGTTCATTCCAGCAGCAGATGAGGTTCCTGATGTCGACGAGGCTTCACCAATTTTTTTGCCATCAACTGCATCAAGGCGAACTTCGAACGTATAGCCTTTGGCCATCGGTTGCTGGCTGCCAGTCATAAAATCGGCCCCGCTAACGTCGGTTAAATCAATGTTGCCAAGGCTGAACGATCCGGTTGCATTTGGCAAAAGCAGAAGGTTCATGCCGTTGAATGACATTGTAGTGTAGCCATCGAGGTTGCTCGCCTTTGTCAAATCCAACTTGCTGCTCTTCAGTCTCAAAGTGGATGAACCAACCAGAGGTTTGATATTGGCACCACCCTTGTCAGTATAGCTAGCTCTAATAATCAGCGAGCCATTGTCCATTGGCTTTTTGTCCAGTGTGGGCTTCAGCGATCCGGTTGCAGGAAGTGACTTGCCAGCCTCGGTATCATCAGCCAATGAAAGCACCCAGCTAATAATTGTTTTTGCATCACTTTCCTTCAGGCCGGGGTGGGCTGCCATTGCCACATCACCCCATACGCCAGTTCCTCCGGCGATCACCTTTTGGGCTAGCATATTAAGTGCGTCAGGATTGCCTTTGTATTTTTTGGCCACATCGATGTATGCGGGTCCAATCGATTTTTCAACCTCTTTGTGACAAGCCTTACAATCCAGAGAGTTCATCATGTTCTTCCCGATCATGTTCTCCGAAATTACCTGATGGCCTTGAGTTGCCTCTGCCTGGTCGGTGCTTTCGATGTAGTCGGCTGACACAAACAGGCTTGCCATATCTGGTTCTGACGAATCGTCGCTGTCACTTACTGTTACGGCATACTCCACATTTTTTCCTGGGAAATAGAATGACTTGTTGCCTTTTACACTAATTGTTACATCAGGCGCTGCATTGCCAGCATAAACTGAGATCGAACTACTTTTAGCGGTCAATTTAGCCGGATCACTTGCTTCTACTGTAATGGTATAGTCGCCAATTTTTGAGTAGGTATAGGTAACTTCAGGAACGGTTGTCTGCTGCGTTTCTCCGTTGCCAAAATCCCATGTGTAGGTAAGCTTGTCTCTTTCAGGGTCGCTGGCCTTTGCAGTTACAGTTACTTCAAGTGGCAGTGTGCCGGAGCTTTTATTAACAGCTATTTGCTCTACCGAAGGCGCTCTGTTGCCACCATTAAAGTCCACTCTTGAAAGTGCAGCATCGTCATTTTTAGCGAACCAGCCATTTCCATACTCAAGCAAATAGAACTTTCCGTCAGGGCCTACTTCCATATCAATCAATGAGTTGAATTTGGTATGCTCCATGAAGGGCTCCATTTTCTCATAGTCGCCATTAGGGTACATGGTCACAGCTTTGATCCAACCACGGATCCAGTCGTAGATGAAAAGTTTGCCGTTGTAGTAATCAGGGTATCTCGTAGCGGCGGGGAACATGTCAGTATAATAGACGGGCCCGGCCATTGCGTTTCTTCCACCGGTGGCCACCTGGGGGAATTCTTTGGAGGCAGCATATGGATACCAAATGAATGCTGGCGCTACAGGAGGAAGCTCTTTGATACCCGTGTTGTTTCTTGAATCATTTACCGGATGTTCAGCATCGAACAGCTCTCCGGACTCTCCGGTGGCGTAGTTGTACTGACGGTAAGGATAGTTCTTGCCTACAAACATGGGCCAGCCGAAGTTCCCGGCCTTGCGTGCCTGGTTTAGCTCGTCGTAACCACGTGTGCCCCGCACTTCCATGCTGTCGTTGGCAGCGTCCGGCCCTACTTCACCCCAATAGAGGAAGCCGGTTTTCTGGTCAATAGAAATCCTATACGGGTTGCGGTTTCCTTGCACGTAAATTTCTGGTCGGGTACCTTCAGTGCCTATAGGGTACAGGTTGCCGTCGGGTATTTCATAAGAACCATCTTCCTTCACCCGGATCCGCATGATTTTTCCACGCAGGTCATTGGCATTGCCTGAGCTTCTTCTTGCATCATATTGCTCATGCCCTGGTCTGTCGTCGAGTGGACCAAAGCCATTGTTGACATATTTGCCGCCTGGCTCGTTAAAAGGAGTCGAGTTATCACCAGCCGAAACATAAAGAAGGCCATCTTTATCAAAGGCAATTGAGCCACCTGTGTGGCAGCAGATTCCCCTTTGCGAGTAAAATTCCAACACCACTTTCTCCGATGCAAGGTCAATTTTGTCATTTGCATACTTGAATCTGGATAGCCTGTTAACCGAGGTGTCCTTTGGACTATAGAAAATGAATACATTATTGTTAGTGCTAAAGTTGGGATCTTTCTGAATGCCCAGAACTCCTTCTTCAGCATTCACTCCCTTCACGCCACTCTGATGGTAAACATCAAGCTTGGCGGCTTCACTAATTTCTCCAGTGCCGTTTTTGTAAAGCAGGATTTCACCCCTTCTCTGAGCAATAAGAATGTCAAAGTTGGGCAGGATTGTCATTTCAGTAGGCTCGTAAAATACCCCTTCGGCGAGCATTGTTTTTGTGAATCTATTTTCCTCGGGGGCCCTCAGACTGGTTGCCTTTGAATAGTCAAGTTCGCTGTTGTCGCCAATGGCATACTGAATCCCTGCCAGTATATGCTTGAGGTAAAGTTCTTCTGTGTAGGACTCATCTGTATGGCCCAGGGCTGTGTAGTAGGCACGGCCTCCGTCATAGTCGTGGTACCAGGCCATCGGGTGGTTGCCTATTTTGGCCCCGCCTTCGTAGCTATCCTCGTCGATGGTCATTACCACGTTAGTGTTAGGATTGAGGTTTTTATAGCTATAGAACTCGTCGGTTTTTGTCCACTTTTCAGGTAGGAAGCTGGTGCTTGGGTGCGACTTGTCAACTATATTCAAAACGCCTTCCTGCACATTTGGGCTTTTGTCGTTGATGCCTGGGTGATCGAGGAAGTAGCCCCCCACTAATTTGCCGTACCATGGCCAGTCGTATTCAGTGTCGGCAGCGGCATGGATACCCATGTATCCTCCACCGGCCTGGATATATCTTTCAAAATCAGCTTGCTGGTAGTGATTGAGCACATCACCAGTGGTGCTGAGGAAAACAACTGATGAGTAGTTCTTCAGCGAGTCCTCGTTGAAGTAATCTGCATTTGTGGTGGTGTCCACCTCAAAACCGTTTTCAGCCCCCAGCTTTTGGATAGCTGCAATGCCAAAAGGGATAGAAGTGTGGTGCCAACCGGCGGTTTTACTGAAGACTAAAACTTTAGCAGGCCCTGATTTTTTTGAGCAAGAAAGGAAAGTCAGCGTTAAAAAAGCCACCAGGAAAAGGCTTTTTATGATAGACAAAGGGTGTTTCATCGAACGTAATTTTTATGGGTATGAGACGATTGAACTAAGCTTAATTTGTTTCATTAACACAATAAACCGAAATTATGTATAAAAACTTCCCAAGATAAAAGATAGGATCGTAAAAGTGGCGTTTTTGCATTCCGCAAAACGGTTTTTTTACAAATGGTGACATTTTCTGGACGACTAATTGAGTTTCGACGATATTACATTTTGTCTGGCAGAAATGTTTTTAGTGCATTAGAAGTAAATAGTTGCCGCCCGCCCGTCAGGATAGTGCAGGATGCTTGCAAATTCTCTATCTTCTAGCTTCAAAAGATTTAGAACACACCTACCTACATTATGACGAATCAATCAAAAGAAGCTATAGTTTCTGAGGAATACGAAAGGGAGCCCGTGCCAGCGTCGGCACAGAAGGGATGGACAAGTTTCCTTGGGATGTATGCGGGGGAGCATGCCGCAGGAACAGAGTTTGTCATCGGGCCCTTGTTTCTTACAGCGGGAGTCAGCGCTTTTGATTTGCTCATTGGCTTGCTACTTGGCAACTTCATGGCGGTGTTGAGCTGGCGATACCTTACTGCTGAGCTGGCAGTGAAGTACCGCACCACGCTTTATTTTCACCTGGAAAAAATAAGTGGAAGAAAATTGGTCATTGTATACAACCTGGCCAATGGCATCTTGTTCTGCTTCCTGGCCGGTTCAATGATTACGGTGTCCGCTACTGCCGTCGGTATTCCTTTCGATATGGATATGCCTAAGCTTACTGACACGATGCCAAACGGGATTACCTGGGTATTGATCGTGGTGGGGTTAGGGATCGTTATTTCATTGATTGCTGCCAAGGGCTACAACACGGTTTCCAAAGCGGCTAACTGGATGTCGCCGGTGATTGTGCTCGGTTTTGTTGCAGCGGGCATTGTAGCTGCCAATCAGCTTGGTGTGAGTTCTTTTTCCGATTTCTGGAATATTTGGGGAGAAGGCACTGAGCCGTTTCCCGGCCAAATCAAGTATACGTTCTGGCATGTAGCCATATGGTCATGGTTTTGCAACGCTGCCGTGCACATTGGCATGTCAGACCTAACGGTCTTCAGGTTTGCAAAAAAGGCAAGCTCAGGCTGGACTACTGCGGCAGGAATGTACGTGGGGCACTACATGGCTTGGATAGCCGCTTGTTTGCTTTATGCAGTTTATTTGAGGGCGCCGGAAACGCAGGCCATTTTGGCAAGTGGCGAAGCGCCGTCCGTAGCGCCCGGGCCACTGGCTTACAATGCACTTGGTGTTTTTGGAGTCATCGTGGTCATTCTGGCTGGCTGGACAACAGCTAACCCGACCATTTATAGAGCTGGGCTTGCCTTCCAGGCAATCATGCCGAAAGTGTCAACTTTCTGGGTGACTATCCTGGCAGGCGCACTGGCAACAATTGCCGGTCTGTTTCCGGCGTTTGCCATGAAGTTACTTGACTTTGTGGCGGTGTATGGATTTATACTGGCGCCGGTAGGAGCCATCATTGTCTTTGAACACTTCTTCGCTAAAAATTGGGGTATACAAACGTTCTATGCTGAGAAATCGGGCATTGGGTTCAACATTGCAGTATTTGTTGCATGGGTATCTAGTGTCGGCTTGTTCTACTTTATATCTGTTCAAAAAGGCGTGTTTCTTAGCTTTTTGACACTTCCCGCATGGTTGCTCTGTGGGTTTCTTTACCTGTTTATCAGTAAGCTGACTCAGAAGAAAGGCTTATGATTTGAGGGGCGGCTTGCGTAGTACAAAGGGAAAGGGTATTTTAAGATTTTGTTGTTAACAAAACACATACCCTACACCTACACATGCTTACACTACTGATTATTCTTGTGGCGCTGGCTTTCATACTGATTGCCATCACAAAGTTTGACATCCACCCCTTTCTTGCACTTTTTGTTGGTGCCATTGGCTACGGTCTACTTTCTGGTATGTCGCCCGACCTCATCCTGAAATCCATCACCGACGGTTTTGGTGGAGTGCTCGGCAGCATCGGCCTGCTGATTCTGTTAGGCGTAATGATAGGCACCTTTCTGGAAAAAACGGGCGGAGCTCTGGTGATTGCCCAAAAAATACTTTCGTGGATTGGGGAAAAGTCAGTCATGCTGGCCATGATGATTTGTGGTTATATCCTGTCGATACCGGTTTTTGGCGATAGTACCTTCATCATGATGAACCCGATAAGTAAGTCGCTCTCCTTCAAAGGGAAGGTGCCTTACGCAGCCACAACTGTCGCCCTTACGTTAGGTGCAACTGCCAGCCACTCGTTGGTGCCGCCCACACCTGGGCCAATTGCTACAGCCGGCATTCTAAACGCCGATTTAGGAATGGTCATTTTTTGGGGGCTGATCATCAGTATCACCACTTTGATTCCGAGCTACTTCTTTGTGAAGAAATTCGTTATGAAGATTCCATTGGAGCCAGTTTTTGCAGCCAGCGAAACAGAGGAGAAAATTGGTAAACACCCCTCGGCTATCAAGTCTTTTCTGCCGATTGTTATTCCACTACTGTTGATTGTGCTTGCTTCAATAGCGAAGTACCCTACCCAACCGTTGGGTGAAGGGGCAGTTATCACAGTTATCTTATTCATTGGAAGCCCTGTGATTGCACTTCTGTTAGGAGCTTTCCTTTCTTTTGCTCTGCCGGAGAAGTTTGATAAGCAGGTGCTGTCTTCTACTGGCTGGATAGGCGAGGCATTGAAAATTGCTGCGCCGGTAATATTGATAACAGGTGCAGGCGGCGTGTTTGGAAAGATGCTTCAAAATTCTGGCATTGCTGACCTGGTAAGCACAGGGTTAAGTGGGGCTAGCTGGGGGATTTTCCTACCGTTCCTTATTGCCTTTTCGTTAAAGACTGCTCAGGGCTCTTCTACTGTGGCCATGATTACCACCGCTTCCATCATTGCGCCGTTATTGGGCACGCTTGGTCTTGATACAGAAACGATGCGGGTGTTTGCAGTGCTTGCAACTGGTGCCGGTGCCATCGCTATCTCTCATGCCAACGACAGCTTCTTCTGGGCAATGACGCAGCTCTCGGGCATGACGATCAAACAAGGGAATCAGTCGCACAGCCTGGGTACATTTATTATGTCGTTCACAGCCATTATGATGATTTATTTGATCACGCTTTTTATCTAAATTCTCTACCCTCCAAGTGGTTTTGAATCCTTGGAGGGTTGAAATGCAAACTACCTGGCTGTCCATCCGCCGTCAACAGCAATCAAAGAGCCCACCATATAGGTGGCGGCATCGCTGGCAAGGAAAATAGCTGCTCCCTGGATTTCTTTCAGCTCACCCCAGCGCTCAAGGGCCGTGGCTCCGATAATAAACTTTTTGCCATCTTCAGTGCCTGCAATGGGGGCGTTCATTTCTGTGAGGAAAGGCCCTGGGCAAATAGCATTGACGGTGATGTTGAATGGAGCAAATTCCAGTGCCAGTGCACGAGTCATCTGTACAATGGCTCCTTTGCTTGAAGCATAGGGCGTACGGTTAGGAACTCCTACCAACCCAAGTGTGCTGGCCATGTTGATGATGCTGCCTTTTCTAGCCTTTTTCATGTAGGGAGTCACCGCTCTATTGCAAAGCCAGGTGCCATTTACATTTACCTCCATCACTTTGTTGAAGTCGGCCAGTGAAAGCTCGTCGATGGGGCCACGGATATTGATGCCTGCGCTATTGATCAATATGTCGATGCGACCGAAGGTGTCCATGGCCGCTTTGGCCATGGCTTCAGTTTGCTCCTGGTTGGTTACGTCGGCAGCAAATGATATGGCTTTGACGCCGTAGGAGCTGCTAATGTTTTTGGCGGCTTCTTCTCCATCTTTTTCGGTACGGTTCACCAACACGATGTTGGCACCAGCTGAGGCTAAGCCTTCCGCCATGGCCAGCCCCAGGCCCTTGGAGCCTCCGGTAATGATGGCGGTTCTGCCTGTAAGGTCGAATAGTTTAATGCCGGGTAGTTTTTCTGTAGTCATCAGGGATATATCAAGTTTTAATAATGATCAAAAAGTAATTTCCTCAGCGCCCCGTTCAGGAGACTTTGAGCGAGTGTTAATTCTTATGAAGTGCGCTTCAAGCGCAAGCCTCATAAGTTCTCGTTGCAAACGAGAACCATGTACCTATCTTATATTCAAATTGCTGGCGCTGTATTTCAGGCAGGCCAGATTATTTTCTTCTTCAAATGCAAGTCTTTGTTCGGCTGTAAGACCAGCCACCGATGGTAAAGGCGTTTTTGAAGCCTTTTCTTTGACCATACTTAAAGTATTCGCCAGGTACTTGCCCGAAACCCCTTCAAAAACATTCCAGTAGTCGTCAGTCAGGCATGGGATTTCCAGAGGGTCTCTTGTGATCATTTCCAGGTTGAATCTGATGTCAGGGTTGTGTTTTTTGCAAACATCCACCATTTTCTTCAGATCGCAAATGCCCATACCGAGGGGTACTTCCGAAAGCAGAAATCCTTTTTCATATTCCATCACCCCCATGTCTTTCACGTGGGTGGTGAAAGCGTACGGAGCCAATGTTTCGACTACATTCATAGGTTCTTCCATGAGGGCAATGCTATTGCCAAAGTCGACGGTTACGCCCACCCATTCGCTATCGATGGTTTTGACAAAATCGACCAGCTCCGGTGCCATCCAGTCCTTATGGTTTTCGATGGCCAGTTTCATTTTGTGCTTGCGAACTATCGGTTCGGCCAACCTGACCCAGGCAAGAGAATTTTTTGCGTATTCGTCAAAGTCACTTTGCGAGTGCAGACTTTCGTACCTTCTTGTGCCAAGGCAGACGGTTCTCAAAATACTCACTCCTGCTTCCTTTGAAGCGATTACCTCTTTTTCAAAATCCGCTACTTCCTCTGCTTTTTTGGGAAGGCCAATTGATCCTTCCAGGTATAGCCCAAGTTTTTCTCTTTTGTCTCTTGCCTTTTTTGCGAAATCGCCTGTCCAGCCACGCACCACTGTTTGCACACCACCGGCTCCTATGCTGGCACAGTGCTCCATGAGTTGAATGGCGTCAGTCATGGGTGGATACTTTTTGCTTTCCGTTTTGGAATTCCACCTGGCGGCATAAGAATGCACCACAACACCCATCGGAACATCTTTTAGAAAGTCTGGCATAGCTGGAAAGGGCATGCTTAATGCCAGAGCGCCAACGCCGGCTTTTTGGAGAAATTCCCTTCTGGAGGGCCCTCCAGCGGATTTTTGATCTAAAACTTTTTCATAAGCTTTCATGGTAGTACGGTGTAAGTGTCAGTAGGTTTATTGAGCTTTTGTTTTTGCTTCTTCCTGGTCGAGTGTTTCTATATGGGTATTTAGCTCAGCAGCTGTCCACGGAACAACACGGCCCTGTGAAGTCACTCTCGTTCCTCCCACAAAGCGGCCACTGATGGCACTGGCGCTATTGCCCCACTCGTTTCTAATATAG
This sequence comes from Imperialibacter sp., assembly GCF_040222815.1. GTDB lineage: Bacteria > Bacteroidota > Bacteroidia > Cytophagales > Cyclobacteriaceae > Imperialibacter. The sequence goes on from NZ_JAVKCH010000013.1 coordinate 86,944, forward strand.
GTCAAAATAGTCGCAATGCTTCTGTCGTCCAGGGTCGAATGTGCGGGCATCACAGGTAGTATTTCAGGAGCGTTGTACAACTTTCCAGCAACTTCGATTGGGCCTTCAATTCCATGTAATATAATCAATGCCAGGCGCTTATCGCTGCCGGTTACCCAGTCGGAGCCAGCAAGGGGTGGGGCAAAACGGCTTATTCCGGCACCGTCGGTGCCGTGGCAACCTGCACAGGTGGTGAGGTAGTTTTGCCGCCCGAGGGCAAAGGCTTCACGTTCCTGTTCATTTAATGTGTTTCCGGCAGTTTGTGCTATGGCTTCCACTTTATGTCCTGGCCACTCAAACATGGCATTTAATGAGCCGAGCTTTGCTGGATCAACAGTCACCTGTGGTTTTGTGAGAATAGCGGGGGCAGAAGCTAGCTGAATAGGGCCTTTTTTGCTGGCACTACTTTGCTGAATGGCCAGGCCTGTCAGTACAGTGTTTTCCTTCCAGCCGAATGCTGATTCGTTCACATTCAGCATTGCGAGGAGTGCACCAAGTTCTTTTGAATCTCTTTTGTTGACGATTGAGGTGGCGAGCATTTCAAGAAAGATTTCTTTTGGCTGAGACGAGCTTTCCCAGGAAGGAGAGTTCCAAAGCCGTTGCATAAAGATGAATTCCTTGTTTTCAAGGCTGCTCATAACAGCATCACGAATTAGCGGAGAATCGGAGTGGCGGGAGACAATGCCTTCCAGAATTTGTTGCGAAATGTTGGGTGACAATGCATCGGCGCTTAGAGCGATTTGTAGCACTTGTTCAATTTCAGCGGCCTCATGGCTGTTTATCAGTGCCGCCTCCACCTTTTTCTGAATGGCAATATTTGCTGAGGCTATGGGCTCCAGAATTCTTAACGCTGTTGCCTGAATCAGCGAACTTTTATCCGATATAAGACTGATTAGAAGGTCAGTGTCGCTTTGGTGAAGTCCTTCCATTGTCCAAAGGGCGTGGAATCTTGCGAGGTCGTTGGCATTGCCTGTGGCAACGGCCTTAAGCGCCGGAGTAACATCCGGGTTGTTTCGCTCAACCAAAAGACGCTGGGTCATATCTCTTTGCCAGCCATCAGGATGAGAAAGGAGGTTGACGAGTTGATCTGACGACGCTTGGGATAGCTTTTGACTGGCTGAATGCTGCCAATCTTCTGGCACCACCCGCCATATTCTTCCCATATGAATAGGCTGCTCAAGGTGACGCTCCAATGTTTTCTCTTTCAAGTAGGGCGTGGCATACTTTCCGTCCTGGATGATGCCGTGGTACATGTCCACGATATACATTCCTCCGTCGGGGCCTGGGGCGATATGCACGGGTCTGAATCTTTCGTCAGTAGAGGCAAGAAACTCAGTGCCGGGATGTGGGTCAGTAGCGCTCAACATTATACCACTTTCGCTCACAACATTTCTTTTAATAAGATTACCGGCCGGCTCGCACACAAAAGCATTGCCGTAATATTCCTTAGAAAAAACGGTGCTCCGCAAAACCATCGGAGAACAGGCTGCAGTAAACTCTATCAGCTTTTCACTGTCGTCCAGCGTACCGGGAATATACCCCCTGTTGACGGCAGGTGTGGATCGAATCGGATACACTCTTCTGTCGATCGTAAGTCCGTGGTCGATACCGGTAGATGGTTTGTGGTTTTTGTTACGGCTTAGATAATTGGGAGGTACAAGATCAGCATGCAGTTGCGACCAGTTGTAATTATAAAAAAGCCGCCCCTTGTCATCGTGACTTACTCCCCACTGGCCACGAAATTCGGTGCTGTCTCTTACCCATTCTTCATTTACCAACCGGTAGCGCAATCTCGACTTCACGTTGTAGTACCAGTTGTCGGTATTGAGAAGCAGGCCGTTGTCGGAGTGCTCAGGCATGCCATTGGAAGCATAGGTTGAATCAAGTAAGATTTTTGAATCTGCTTTAAGGTCGCCATTCAGGTCTTTTGTGGCCCAAAGTGCGTTGTTTTCAGCAACAAGCGCTCCTCCCTTGGTTAAGCCTATTGCCCTGGGCAGCGCCAGGCTGTCGAGATAGACAGTGCTTTTGTCCATGGTACCGTCTCCATCGGTGTCTTCAAGAATCGAAATCCTTCCAAGTTTGTCATTTTCCTCATGGCCCTCAATGTCAGTCATGTAGCCCCGCATTTCGACCACCCACAACCTGCCGTCTTCGTCGAATACCGCAAATACCGGCTCCTGAATCATTGGCTCGCTGGCTACCAGTTGAATCTTCAGACCAGGCTCCAACTGGAAAGTGCCTAGCTGTTCTTCAGGCGTTTTAGCCGATGAATCATCAGTGATCGGCTTGTTAGTGTCGGAACAAGCTATGAGGAAAAATGACGAAATAACAAAAGAGAACAAACGGGCCGAAGGCGTTGTATCGCAAAACTTTCTCAAGGAAAATGTATTTTATGTTTAAGCAGGTATAACTGGTCACACAAATGTATTGGTGTGTGGTTAGCTACAATTTGATACATCTTGCCTGGATACACAAGTATGTTTTACAATAACGGTATGGTAGTGGGAGTACAGATGGGCTAAAAACAGAAAAGGCTAGGACTGCTACCTTAGGCTTTTTCGGTGCTCTAGCCAGGATAAGAGCTACATCGCCGCCGCAGCCTTGACGTGATTTGAGACACCCTGCTTTACTAGCCAATTTCTCTTTTCGATGAGAATCCTAAAAAGTAATGAAACTGACGTAACCAAGAGAGTCACCTCAAAATTCTCTGCAATTGCCTCGCAGACTTAAAGCCACATTGAGATGCAATAAAATCAATAGTGTAATCAGGATTATTGAGAAGCGTTTTTGCCCTCTCTCTTCGAAGCTCAGTTAGATATTCGACAACAGTTAACCCCGTAGACTCTTTAAAAACCCGAGTCAGGTTTCTGGGGCTCATGGCTATCATTTCTGCCAATGCGTCTATCGAGTTTTCATCTCCGATGTTGTTGATAAGAAAATCCTGCACCTCATGAATTTTTGGATTAATGTGATTTCGAAAATCCAAATAAATGCTTTTTTGTGAGTGCGACTGATCACGCCTGTGATACACCACTAAGCCTCGTGCCACCTTATGAACGAAATGAGGTCCTTTCAGGGCTTCCAAAATTGCAAGCGCAAGGTCGATGCCTGCACTGATGCCTGCACTGGTATAAATATTATCGCTCTTTACATACAGGGAATCCGCCAGCACGTTCGCTTTCGGGAAACGAGCCTTCAGTTCCTCTGTTCGCCTCCAGTGGGTGGTGCATTCTCTGTTGTCCAATAGCCCGGCTTCACCTAAAAAAAAGGCGCCCGTACAAATAGAGCAAGTATTTACCTGGCTGTCCGCACATTGGCTTATCCACTTAAAAAAGTTTTTCTCAGCACCAAACTGTGCACTTCGTAAATAGTCATGGTCCGTGCCAGCCACAAACACGAAGTCGCCTGGCTGCAAATTGGCCAGCTCATAACTTTTTATTGCTCCAAACGCAACACCAGAGGTTGATATAATACCGTCATGATAACTGTAAAATTCAATCTCTGCATCAAGTCCATGCGATTTGGCTTCTATAAAAACCTGCGCAGGCCCCGCAAGATCCAATAGCTCAACAAAGGGAGGAACGATAAAGGCTACTTTCAGCATACCTGTTTTTTTTACCTAAACAAGTTACCGATAATTTCCGGACTCAAATTCACTGGGATAGGTACCTGCCAGAAAATACGTTCTTACCAGAAACCTTCCGGGTGAGTCGTTGCCTCCCCATGCTGCCTGCCTTAATGAATAACCGGAAAGCTTCAGCATGTAGTCTTCATGGGCCCGAACGTTTTTTTTGGATAACATCAATCTTCGGAACTGAAAAACTTGTTTAGTTAATTACGTTCCTGGAATCTAAGCTTCTAAAAGGTTATTCTTTTTGGATTCAGCTTTATGTAGAAGTACAAGGCCAGCAAAACATCAATTGTTATACAGAAGATATCATATCCGTCTGGTGCTACTTCGCTTACATGGGGAAAGAGAACATCCCAAAGCCCGTGTAGTGCAAGGCCTATAACCGTGAGCATGTAATTCTTTTTGTAACCCCAATACGCAAACATCAGAAAGAACGATGCCCCTGGAATTGTAAGCAAAAGAGCGTGCGGAGCGATTGAAAATCCTATATAAATAAATGGTATTACCGCCAGGCTCAATGAAGCGAAGAGGTTGAGGTCAATCTTTCGGAATATCTCAGCGAAAGCAATTATCGCCAATGTAGTGCCAAGGCCAATAAGAAAGCTTGTCATATCTTGGTTATTAGATGTTGATAACGACATTTCCTTTTTTGTGCCCTTTTTCAACATAGGCGTGTGCTTCAGCAATTCCCTCCAACGGGTAAGCTCTGTCAATTACTGGCTTGAATTTGCCTGCATCAGTAAGCTCCTTTAGAAAAACGATATCTGCTGCGGTATGATTAATTACACCCGTCATTACACTCTTTTTGCTCGTTATAGATGTCCACAGCCCCTGAAGCATTTCCGGCATACCCGCCGCACTCAAAATCATTTTTCCGTTGCTAGTGAGCGACTTTAAAGAGCGGGAAACTGATATCGCTTTGACCGTATCAAAAATTAGATCGTAGACTTCACCGTTTTGCGTAAAATCTTCGACTGTATAGTCAATCACTTTATCGGCACCCATAGATTTTACCAAGCCAGTATTCGAAGTGCTGCATACACCTGTTACAATTGCCCCGTACGACTTCGCCAGCTGAACGGCAGCACTTCCAACCGCTCCCGAGGCCCCAACTATCAGAACTTTTTGATCTGCCTTTATCATTGCCTTCTTGATAAAATGTAGGGCTGTGACTCCTCCAAAAGGAATGGCTGCTGCTTCGCTGTGCAAAACAGCAGCTGGTTTTAACGCCAGTGATCCGCCTTCCGGGAGAACGATATATTCTGCGTAAGCACCAAAACTCATATCGGCATGTCCAAAAACCTGGTCGCCAGCCTTGAAAAGTTTTACCTGTTTGCCGACAAGTTCGACTTCTCCGGAAAAAACACTGCCAAGTATATTTGTCTTAGGCTTTAGAAGGCCAAAAAATAGCCTGACTGCAAATGGGTCTGCTTTTCGCAACCGCACATCACCTGAATTAACGGCCGTAGCTTTAATTCGCAAAAGAATTTCATTGTCCTTTGGTACCGGCTTAGCCACTTCCTTGATTTGGAGAACTTCCGGAAAACCATACTGAGTGTAGACTGCTGCTTTCATTTTCTTTATTTTATTGTGTTATGAGAAAAAATGGAATTGACTCTGTTTCTATTTCAAAATTCTTTGTAGCTGACTGGCCGTTTTTAAACCACACCTGGAGGCCACGTAAGCCAGACTGTTTTCGGGATTCTTAAGAAGAGTTTTGGCCGTCTCTAGACGTACCTGGGTCAAATACCCACTAACAGAAATTCCGGTTGTTTCCTTGAACACCCGTTTCAGGTTTTCCGGACTCATTTCGGCAACTAGTGCCAGGTTCGAAATAGATGTCGCTCCTGAAAGGTTGTCGACGAGGTAGTTTTGCACGTCGTGAATTTTGATATTCAGGTGGTTTCTGAAGTCCAGGTAAATGACTTCCTTTTTGTGATCGTTATTTCTCAGATAATGGACAAGTCCTCTTGCTACCTTTTGAGTAAAAGGAGCTCCGGCCAAATCCTTAAGAATGGATAAAGCCAGGTCAATCCCTGCGGTGATCCCGCCACTCGTGCTCACGCCAGCGTTCTTGGAATACAAGACATCCGTCAAAACTTTGGTCTGGGGAAAGCGCAGTTGCAACTCGTCTACCGTTCGCCAATGCGTAGTGCATTCCAGGCCATTTAGGAGACCAGCCTCGCCCAATGCAAACGCACCATTGCAAACTGAACAGATGTTTACTTTTCTACCGGCACAGTCTTTTAGCCAATCAAAGAATTTTTTTTCTTTTCGAAATGCTGGGCTTCGGACATAATTTTGATCCATTCCTGGTACAAAAACATAATCGCCATCCTTTAACTCAGCATCCGAGAAGCTGGCGATGGTTCCAAAACCCAGCCCGCATGCGCTGACCGGGTTGCTCTGAAAAACGTAAAACTCAATATTGATTTTAAATTGGTAAAACCTGGCTTCGGTAAATACCTGAACGGGGCCGGCCAAATCAAGTAGCTCAACCGTAGGCGGGATAATAAAGGCAATAGTTTTCATGATTTGTGTTAATTCTCTGCTTGGAAATAGGAAAACAAAGTGGCATTCTTTACCATCAAACTCACACGGTGCTCAGCTTTGTGGCGGTTACAGTGTTTTGATTGCGGCATTGACAGGGCTGACTGTTTTCGTAACAATCGCACGACGCCTGTTTCTGCATTGTGTTGCTGGCGCACCTCCAGCAGGGTCGGGTTATATCGGTTGTAATTGGTAGTTGAAGAGTTTCCGCAGCAGCAACAGTCCTTTCATTCACCGAACTTGCCAGGAGAACTACATCATTTTTATAATTGAACATGATATCACCCACTGGTCTAAATCCAGCCTTTACTATTCCATTGAAAGAGCTTTGATTTTCGGGGGCCGAAATAATCCATATTCTTTCACTGACTTTTTCTTCAGCCTGTAAAATCGTGCCCAGCAGTTGAACATAGTAACCCCTGCCCCGATAAGGCTCCAGTGTTCTGAAATTCCACAGATAAGCATTCCCCTTGGGAATATCAATTTCTTTGGACAGTTCTCCGATCCGGGCTTTTTGGCGACCCAACCACCCAAACGAAACTGGCATACCTTTTAACCTCAGCACCCAGGCCTCATTGCCTTCCCGAAACCTTTTCAGAATATCTTGTTCTGTTAGATTCATTAACCTTGCCAGGGTGAGCACATCAAGCTCTCTTTTGACTGAAATATGGTTTTTCCTTTTCGGTGTTGGGTAGTCATCACCATGCCAAAACGTGAATAGTGCCATGTAGAATTTGTGTTTTTATTGTTCGGTTATTTGACCTTCATTCCGACCCCCACCTCGAGGGCGATGTTATTTATGTTGCCGTCCACAAAGTTGATGTCGGATCCTTTGACAGGCCAGGGATAAAGGGGGACATATAGGCGTCCGGTAAAAAAGTATTTTTTTAATCCTCGCTTATGACTATACATTAATCCGTAGTCTGGGCTTAATGCGCTTATGGAGGCACTTACTTTATCAACAGCGGGATTATATACCGTTTCTTTGAAGGCAGTATACTTGGCGCCAATCATCAGTAGTAGTGTATGAGTGCTTTTCCTGGAGTAGAAGGTTGTGCCTGCGCCAAACTTTTGATTGAAAGAGTAGTTATAATCGGTTTTTATATAGTTGAAATCCCGCTGAAGAAGGTTGTTAATATTAAAGGAAGTGTGTGAGGCAAGGCTTAGCCGCTTATAAGGGTTCCATTGAATCAGGCCGGCAAGCAGAAGGTCTGTTCCAAAATTGGTGTGAATGCCTATACCCGGTTCGATGGTCAGCTCTCTTGTTGGATGATCTTTCGGTGAGGCTGCCGGCTCACGTTGTGCAAACCCATATGTGGGTGCTAATACCAAGATCAATAGAGGTAAATATTTACTTGTTTTCATATTTTTATACTCGTTATCATTAGTATTTGGATTATCTGTTTTTGAAATAGTAGGTGAGCCCTTTAATGATGTTGGGGTTTTTTGAACCCATATGATCCAGGTCATCCTCCCTATTTTTTGATAGACTGATACTCGAATAGTTGTCTCGAAGGGTTTGATAGAATGCTTCAAACGGAGCTTGCATTCTGCCCAGATTCTCCGACTCGCCGATGCCAAGAAATACCAGCTGTGGTTTATCCCTGTTCCTTTCTCTGTATTCTTTTTCCAATAGCAGAGAAACTTCATCATCAAACCAGATAGATGGGCTTAGCAGAATGTAATTGCCAAACAACTGATTGTTAACGGCCAGAGCGCATGCACCAAACAAACCGCCATACGAATGGCCCAAAATCGCCCGGCTGTTTCGGGTTGTGTCTACACTAAACTCCTGCTCAATTCTCGGAACTAGTTCATTTTCAAGAAAACGTAAGAAATCCCCGCCGCCTCCTGTTGTCGGGCTGATTTTCGTAGGTGTATAGTCCAACTCTCTGTCATTACCATAGCCTATGCCGACCACCACTACATTCGTTACTGAATAACGATCGGATATTTCTTCGCAATGATTGGCAACGAAGTCAAAACTCTCTTCGCCATCCAGAACATAGATCGAAGAATGCTTTATCCCTGACGAATTGTAGTTCAATGGAAGTCCAACTTTTATCTTATAAGTGGCACCATTGAAGGTAGACTGGATGGAGAATTCCCTTGTCAGGCTCGGGTTAAATTCTTCCTCGCTGCACGACGCCAGAAATAGCACAAGCGCACCGACCAGGGCGCCCAGTGTAAGAGTTGTTAGTTTTTGCCTTTTCATAACATTGTCTTTTTGTGATGTCCTTCGACAAGACAAAGGTCAGGCTCCTGATGTTATTCGCCTAGGTCAAGAAGGCGTCATAAAAGGACAACTTAGGCGGCCAGAAAGAGAGGTGTGGAATAGCGTTGATGTAATGCGCCAAAATAGTTTGCGGAGAAGTTGACCCCCGACGCAAAAGGGGCTTTCTATAGATATTTTGGAGTATGATATTCCGGGAGACTTGAACACAAAGGAATTGCAATCCCACGTAGCAATGTTGAGCGTATTATCTCTCACTAAGCTTTATTCTTTGTCCACCCGCTGGCGGATCAAAGGCTATGTTCTCAAACCAGCTTCCATTATCGTTGATTGGGTATTTAAAAAAAGCCCAATCATTTCTGATTAGGCCTTTGAGTGATCCTGCTGGGATTAAAACCTTATTTTGTTACCTATTGGTAATCAATAAGTTGAAAAATTTGTAATGAACTTGGGTAAAGCATTGGCATAAGTGTGTGGTTCTACCAAAGCTTGGTAATTACTTCAATTCGTCTGATTGGATTATCTGGAGAGGTATTTGTTCCGACAATTGTCAGCCGTGATAGGAGTTTTATTGAGTTAGATGTTAAAGATATACCACTGGGTATTTATGTGTTGGAAGTTCATGGCGATGGATTATTTGAACAAAGTAAAATCATAATTAACCGATGATATATGAACCTGATAAACAAAGCGATAGGGCTTTTATTGGCGGCATCCAGTTTTTTCGCTTGCGGTGAAAAAGATGACCATACTGAAAGTGGTGAGCAGGATCAAGACTCGGTTAACGTCGTAGCCGAGCAATGTTTACATTCCGGAGAGCTGAAGCGAGATCTATATGCTATAGTTTCAAATATACCCAACGGCGGTGGTTTCATTTACAAGTTAGGTATTGTAGATACCACCCGAATGCGGCAATATGCAGGTGCCTGGATGCCCTATGTCTGCAATGGCTTCCCAGATAGCCTGAAACAGGAGGGCATGCAATTGCTGGTAACCATTTCTGACAAAACGGTAGGCGAGACCAGTCTCAGTGTCTCAACCATTGATTTGGTCGAGGTGACGCTCCTAAAAGATCAATTAGATAAAGATCCGAGAAATGGCGACGGTGTGTCAACTGCTGATATTAACATTTCGCAAGTTAAAGGCCCGTTTTATACTGGCTACGTCATCAATTCAACTTCAGAGTGGGAGGCGGTCAGCCAACAAACCGGTGCAACCATGGGGGCCCCTGTAGATTTTGAAAGCCAAACGCTGCTTGGCTATAAGATCATGGTAGGCGGATGCTGGCCGGGAGGCCATGTTGAATTTCGTAGATTCATCCAGGATGCCGAACATCAATTTCGGCTTGATATAAATGTAAAAAGCTACGGTCTTTGCCAGGTGGGATATGCTCGCTGGCATTGGGTCACTGTAGATAAACTCACTCCGGAAGATGAGGTTGAGTTCTCTTACAAGCAAGTGGTGATCTCTAATTGAGCATCTTAGCATCTAATAACCTGGACAGAATTTACAAATGAGTTTGCTGGTAGAAATTCAGCTTCCGCCGTCTGCTGGACATGTTTGTGACTTAGAAGGTGGGCAGTTGACCTTTTATGAAACAGCTAAAAAGGAAAAATATCTCCCAGGGTTGTTAGCTCCGACGATTCTGGGCCACCTTCAGACTTTCTTCATTCTCCGTTAAGCCGACAGCCACTTGATGAGATAGAAAATATAAAAGCCCAAGAAATTAATCTTGAGCTTTTTGAGTGATCCCGCTGGGGCTCGAACCCAGGACCCATACATTAAAAGTGTATTGCTCTACCAGCTGAGCTACGGAATCTTTTAACATTTATTAACCATCAAATAAGGAGGAATTTTGCTTTATTTGGCTGCCTTTCCTTAATTGCGCCCGTAAATGAGGTTGCAAAGGTAGTACTCTATGAATAATTTGCAAAGCTGGCATATAAAAATTTTCTTCTGTTTTTTCGTAAGCACATTTCTGACCCCAGAATATTCTTCTGCTCAGTCAGTTAGCGCTGATTTGGTGAAAGCAGATTCATTGTTTGAACTAAAGAAGTACACTGAATCATTCGACGAGTATCAACTGGTGTTTGAGGCGGGCATGGCCTCTCCACAAATGCTGATGAAGATGGCCTTTATCAAGGAAGGACTCGATGAGTATCCTGAGGCACTTTTTTATCTGACGAAGTACTATGACCTCACTCACAATAATCTTGTCCTCAAAAAAATTAATGAAATAGCCGAAAAGCAGGGTCTGCAGGGCTATGATGTAACCGACGCTGATTTTTTTATGTCGTGGTACTCGTTGTACTACGATCTCATTCTCACCGTGGTGATGACGGTGATTTTTGTACTACTGCTTTTGCAGGCTTATCGCTTCCTTAAAAAGAAAGGCTTTTCCGCAGGTGTCATGACCTGGCAGCTTGTGTTTGGCGTTGCGTTGGCCGTTGTTGTTAATTACCCTTTTTCAGACCGGGAAGCTATTATTATTGAGCCTGCTACCTATCTCATGAAAGGCCCTTCTGCCGGTGCCCCCATGCTGGAAATTGTTTCTCAGGGTCACAAAGTAAAAGTCCTCGACGCCGGCCAAATTTGGACCAAAATCCTCTGGCACGACGCTGAAGTGTACGTGAGGAGCGGGAGCTTGAAGCGGTTGGGGTAGAGAAGGGATAATACCACCATATCCTTCGGCTTCTATATGGTCTTCTTCTTATTTTTCATATCATGTTTGATTTGCTGCGAGCGGTTCTATTTTGCTGATTTTTGTCAAGGGGCCTATCTTTCGTTCAGTTAAATCCATATCCATTAGTTTCCTCACTTGTGCAACAAATGAGGAAACTATAATTTATGGTTTGTTTTCCTGTATTGTCTTGCTGAATTTGTTCTAAAATTTACATATTTATGCGTTGCTTTTATCCAAGTTATTAGAGTCTGTTTGCTTTTGAATCCCTAGCTTATGGAAAAAATTTTTACCCTAAGTAATCTGGCCTTTGGTGCTGTATTACTCCTTCTTTTCACTTCAAATAACTCTTTTGGGCAGAATGCTTCGAGTTGTTCCGAGGCTGTGGTGGCTAGTAGCGGAACCAACGCTATTCCTGCAACAGTACTAGATGGCTATTGGTATACCTACACAATTCCCGCAGATGGTAAGCTGGTTGTTTCCTCGTCAACCGACATTTATGTGAGTCTGAGCTACAATACTTGTGCTAACCGATATTATGCAGGAGCTGGCATAGGGAATGCGAGTTATGCCAGTGCCGCGGAGGGACAAGAAATTTTTATCTATTGGGATTTGGGCAGTAGTGGAGGCGATTTTGAATGGGATTTAAGCATAGTCGATCTGGAGGAAGGTGATAATTGCAGTCTGGCCAAGGTATTGGCTATAGGGGAAAATTATCTGCCTCCAACGTACGGTGAGTATTGGTTCACCTACACTATGCCCAGCGATGGTCGATTCGTAGCACAGACTCCTGATCTCGCCGGCTTTGATATTATCAGTGGTGATTGCCCCTCCAACCTCAACGGTCATATTAATGCATACGACAATATTTCAGCTGCTTTTAAGGAAGGCGAAAACATATTTTTACGTTTTAGAGTAGAGAAGGGTGGAGATTTTACATGGAGCTTCAACGTTTTAGACATGGAAGAGGGTAACACCTGTGAGTTTGCCAAGGAAGCAATGGAAGGCGCCAACGAAAACCCGCTGGGAACAACTTATGAATATTGGTACAAGTATACAAAATCTGTTGAAGGGAAGATAGTTATCGAAACCACTCCTTCCAGATCTGTCTTGGCTTATTCAAATACCTGTGACAATCTAAATTACGTTAGTAGCGGATATGGAGAGCTCTTACTAACTGATATTGGAATAGGTGAGCAAGTGTTTGTAAAGATTTACCCACAATTTGATGAAGTGGTTGATTTATCTCTAAGCGTCGAACCACTGGTGCCTGGCGATGGATGTAATTCGACCGAATTGGCTGTTGAAGGGTCAAATGCCCTTCCTTCAACTCAATACAGCAAATACTGGTATGAGTTTGTTATGCCAGGAGAAGGCAAGTTGCATGTATCTTCTGAAAATAATGCTCGAGTGACTGTCTATTCCGGTGGGTGTAGTTCTCTCATTTATGAAACTGATGGTTACGGGCAGGCCATTGCAACTGGTTTGATGTCTGGTGAAAGAGTTTGGATTGTCTGGGATACCTATAGCTATGACAACTTTGATTGGGATTTGAGCATTGAAGAGCTCTCGCAAGGCGACAACTGCTCTCTTGCTGTCACAGCAATTGATGGGGTAAATCATATCCCAGTAACCACTTTAGACTATTATTGGTACTCCTATACAGTACCAAGTACCGGGCGATTGGTGATCACGTCTGAAACAAACAACTGGATAAGTGTTCAGTCCAACTCGTGTGAACTTCTTTACGGTTTTGCCAGTGGCAACGGGAGCCTCTCTAAACCCATTTATGAGGCTGGTATGCAGCTTTTTATAAAATGGAGAACAGGCAGCGGAGGGGATTTCGATTGGAGTATCGGCGTAGAGGACTTTGAACCGGGGGACATTTGTGAAATACCAATTGATGCAACTGAGGGTTTAAACGCATTCACAACAGGGGGATACGTTGATCAGTGGTATCGCTTTGTGATGCCGAATGATCAAAAACTTTCAATCGTCAGTCTTGATCAATATTCGAGTTGTTCGATTTATACGGGAGTTTGTGAAAATTTGTACTACGAGACCGGTGGTCAAAAGGGCACATCCGTCATTGGGCTTGAGTCCGGTGACGAGGTATTAATAAGATGGTATGGCCCCAACATATTCGGCTGGTCTCTCGTTTTGGAAGATTATGAGGAAGGTGACTATTGTGAAATTGCCAAGGTAGCCGTAGACGGTACAAATGAACTACCAGCAACCAACAATCAGTATTTCTGGTACAAATATCAGGCGACTAAAGATGGAAAGCTGGTAATTAATTCCAGTTCAGGCAAGTACGTAGAGGTTTTGTCCGGTAGTTGTGATAATTACTATTGGCTAGCCTCGGCCTATGAAGACCTTACTATTCCTGAGGTTTTTGAAGGCGACGAAATAATCATTAGGTGGTCAGCAAATTCTGATGGGTTTTCTTGGGATATTTCTATCGATGAGCCACAATTGGGAGACAAATGCGCTTTGCCGGCTTTGGCTCAAATTGGTGTAAACTCGGTCCCTGAAATTTCTTCTTACTATTGGTATAGCTTCACAATGGAGGAAGAGGGTAAGCTGTCAATTCGCTCTGAGAGTGATGACTACGTGTATGTTTTTTCAAACAACTGTGGTTACCAGAATACTTTGGGTTATGGGTATGGAAATGTTGATGTGGCGAACCTTTCAGTCGGCGATGAGGTGTTGATTAGGTGGAATTACAATAGTAGCGGAGATTTTGATTGGACGCTTGGTTATGAGGCAATAGCTGATGGAGATGTGTGTTCATTGGCAATTGACGCTCAAGAAGGACTCAATTCCCTACCAAATACCTATTCTTTTTACAAGTGGTACAGTTTTACCATGCCTAAGGATGGTAAGCTGACTATTGAATCGAGTGCATATGCAGACATCACTGTGTACTCTAACTCTTGCGAGACTCTCACTTATCGGGGTAATTATTATTATGGGAAAATATCAGTTCCATCTCTAGATGAGGGTACACAGATTTTGCTTCGATGGTCTCTTGGTTATGAAGACGGGTTTAATTGGACACTTGCCGTTGAAGACGATGCGGCCGGGGATAGCTGTGACCTACCAGAGACTGCGATAATCGGGACAAATCACTTGCCAGAATCAAACTTAACCTATTTCTGGTACAATTATATAGCCCCTTCAGCCGGTAAGCTGAAGATATCAAGGGAGGTCTGGGGATCAGTAAATGTTTTTGCTGGTGCCTGCCAAAGCCTATCCTATTATGGAGGCGGGTATGGTAACGGAGATCTGCTGGTGCCAGGGTTTAACGAGGGGGATCAGATATCTATTCAATGGTATCAGGCCTCTAATTTCGATTGGAATTTGGAATTCGTACCCTACGAAACTGGCGACTTTTGTACCGATCCACTAGATGCGGTAGAAGGAACTAATACCACCGATTCAGCTCCGATTTGGTTTAAATTCACGGTGCCCGCAGAAGGCGACCTCACTATCTCCTCAGTGGGCACCACAACAACCGACACCTACCTGAGGCTTTATCAATCCTGCGGGCTTGGCAGTTTTGCCTCCAACGACGATTTTGGAGGCACCTCTCAAAGTGAGATAACTGTTACCAGCCTTGCCAGAGGAGAAGAAATATGGATGCTGTGGGATGATAGCAACAGTATAGACGGGTTTGACTGGACGATTGCCTTCGATTCCAATGTGGAGCCGTTTGATCAGACTATCACTTTCGACGCAATAAGCAATAAAACCTATGGAAGCCAATTCGATATAGTGGCTACCAGCGACTCGGACTTGGATGTATTGGTTGAAGTAATCTCTGGCCCTGCTGTTTTGGATGGTTCGTTGCTTACACTAACCGGCCTGGGAGAAGTTGTCATAGAAGCGAGTCAAACCGGTGACTACTACTTTAACCCGGCTGTGCCTGTCCAAAGAAGCTTCACAGTTAACCCTGCTCCCCTAGTAGTTAAGGCAGCCAATAAAACTATTACCTATGGTGATCCTTTGCCGAATTTGACATACTCAATAAGCGGGTTTGTAAAAGATGAAACTGAAGAGGTTATCACCGGGACAATCTCCATTTCAACCGATGCCAGTGAAATCCCGAATGTGGGTACTTATGATATAGTTACCAGTGGTGGCGAAGCAGTCAATTACAATATTTCACATGTTAAGGGTACTCTTACCGTGGAAAAACCATCGCAAACACTGACATTTGATCCACTTCCTGAAAAGACATTTGGCGATGGTGTGCTTGAGTTGGTAGCCGTCGGTGGGGCATCGGGAAACCCGGTGGCCTTTTCGAGTGGCAACACTGAAGTGGCGACAGTGGAAGGCAATTTATTGACGATAGCAGGTGCGGGAACAACCACCATTACGGCGTACCAGGAGGGTGGCGATAATTACAAAGATGCCTCAGTCGAAAGGCAGTTGATAGTCAACAAAGCCAGCCAGTCCGTAGAGTTCGCCGAGCTTACCGAAAAAATATTTGGCGATGAGGCTTTTCCCCTCTCGGCGGTCTCTTCCTCAGGATTGACCGTTTCATTTTCAAGTTCGAACACGGCTGTGGCACAGATTGAAAATGGAATACTAAGTATAAAATCTGCAGGCGAAGCTACTATTACTGCGCTTCAGCCAGGTGATGGTAATTATAACCTGGCGACAGCCACACAACTGCTTGTCATCAATAAGGCATCCCAGGCAATAACCTTTTCAGAAATTGGCCCTACCGTAGGTATATCCAATGGTGCCATAACACTTTCAGCGACAAGTTCGTCGGGATTGAGTGTTTCCTACAAGGTAATGGGCCCTGCTTCTCTTTTAGGCACAGTATTGACATTAACAGCTCCTGGCCAGGTTGAAGTGACGGCAACTCAGGGAGGGAATGTTAACTACCTGCCTGCCGAAGATGTCACGATAGGGTTCGAGGTGATTGATGATACCAATCAGAGAGCGGAGCAAACCATTTCTTTTTCTCCAATTGAAGGCAAAACCTTTAGAGATGATCCATTTGAATTAGAGGCTACGGCTTCCTCAGGCTTGGGTATTGTTTTCACAATCGAAAGTGGCCCGGCTACAATTGACGGTTCTGTTGTCACATTAACAGGGGCTGGTAGCGTAACTATTGCTGCTAATCAGGCGGGGGATGAGGAATACGCTCCAGCTTCTGAAATAACCCAATCTTTCTTGGTGGGCAAGGCTACGGCAACCATTGCACTTAGCAACTTGCAGCAGAGAGCTGATGGCGCTCCTAAAACCCCAACAGTTAGTATTGACCCCCCTTTCGTTGACTACGTAATCATATTCGATGGAGGATCTGACGAGCCTGTGGAACCTGGGAGCTATGAGGTAGTAGTGGAAGTTGAGGATACAAACTATCAGGGAAGCGCCAGCGAAACTTTCGTGCTGTCGGAAGCATTGGCAGTGAAAGATGGAGACCTGGATCTAGATGTAAAAGCTTACCCTATTCCCGTTAAAGATTACCTTACAGTTGAAATGGCTGGCTCAGCAAGAGCGACACAGGCTACTAACAAGGTCATCAGGCTGATGAATTTGCTGGGACGGGAATCGCACCGAAGTTCTTTTGTCGGGGATATAAGCACAATCGACCTTAAGCATCAGCCAAAGGGCATCTACCTTCTTCTCATAGAAAATGAAATGGGTGAGGTGCTGAAGAGAGTGAAAGTATCTAAGGAGTAAACGTTCCTTGTTGTAATAAGCAAAGCCTCGATACCTGCTAAATCTGAATCAAAATCCTCTGGCACGATGCCGAAGTGTACGTAAGGAGCGGGAGCTTGAAGCGGTTGGGGTAGGTTTTAGGATCACTTGCCACCTGCGGTCAATGGGTTAACTGTTGCTTAAATGTCTAGTAGGATTTCCCCAACTTTTCCCTAGTTTTATCAGACTCACAAACTACCATTTACCTAGCTGCCGATTCGCATGTACAAAAGAAGACTCTTGAAGCTTGTAAGTACTGCCAGTGTCATTTGCCTTACGACTTTAATGTTGTTTGCTCAGGAGGCAAACTACCCGGATACGATAGCAGCGAAACTGAAGCGACTGGAATCTGCCGCAGAAAAAGTCACCTACCTCAATGAAGCAGCCTACCAGTTCCGAACCAGCGAACCGGCCCTGGCCCTGACTTTGGCTCGCAAAGCCAAAATACTTTCAGAAGATGACCAACTGCTTGTCGGCAAAACCAATATTACTTTGGCACAGCTGCTGTTGTACACTGGAGAAACCGATTCGGCAGAACTCTTGTTGAAGGAGGCCAGTCGGATATTTCTCACTGTTAACGATAGCGCTCAATTGGCGAAATCGTACTTTGAACTAGGCACACTTTATTATTACGAGTCGAAAGACTCGCTGGCACTGGAAAACTTCTTCAAGGCATTGCCTATGTTGCAGGCAATGAATGACCTGCGGGGTCTGGCATTTTTATACAATAACTTATCGAACCTGATCAGCTATATGGACGACACTGAAGGCGCCATCGACTATATGCTCAAGGCGATTGACCTGAAAATGCAGCTGGGTGAGGAGGCGCTGCTCGGTACCAGCTACCATAACCTGGGCCGGCTCTACTACCAGCTCGACAATGTGGACTTGGCCATCAACTACTTTCGTATGAGCCTACGGGTAAAGAAAAAATACAACAACATCAAGGGCTTGGCCCCCACCTACAATTCCCTGGCTGGTATTCAGCTAAAGCTTAAACGAAATGACTCTGCCATCTTTTATCACCAGGAGGCAATCGCCATCGACAAGCAATTGCAGGATACGCTGGGATTAGCCAACGACGTGCTCTCGCTTGCTGACACTTACCTGGAGTTGGGTAATTTTAGCAAGGCGGCGCAGTACAGTGTGGAAGCATTGAGCTATGCACAGGAACCAAGACTTGTGAGGGACACCCGGCAGGTGGTGGCCCAAAGCTACCAGGGGACGGGCGATTTTCGCAAAGCGTTGGAATACTACCAGCTATATATGAGCCTGAATGATTCTCTTACCAATGCCGACAGGCAAAAAAGCATTGACGAGCTCCGGGAAAAATACGAAGCAGAAGAAAAGCAAAAGGAGATCATCTTACTGTCCAAAGAAAACGAAATTGCGGGGCTCGAGCTCGACAAAACCCGTAGCCAGCTTTACCTCGCCCTGGTGGCGATAGTTTTGGTGGTGGGCGGCGCTTTTGTGTTTGTGTGGAACACACAACTGAAGCGTAAACTCCTCAATGAAGAAATTACTAATCTGCGAAATCAGCTCAACCTGTTACTGGCACCAGGAGATAGCCAGGAAGATCTATCCATCGAAGCTGTCAATAGTAAACTGACGGCCCCGCTTACCGAGCGGGAGTTTGAAATACTGCGGCTGGCCGTGTCAGACATGAACAACAAAGAGATAGCAGAGACGGTCTTTTTATCGGTTCATACCGTTAAGTTCCATCTAAGTAAGATCTACGAAAAGCTGGGTGTAAACGACCGACAGGCTGCCCTCAAGTTTATTGCAATAAAATAGCGCTTTTTAACGAGCTCATTTTCAGTCACTTGCAAAAACTAGCCACCCGGCTAGTAGGTGTTTCACCCGTGGTGGGTGAGGAGGAAGGGGGTGAATAGGAGAAAATTTGGTTTCACAAATCGCTGAAACCATGAAAAAAATCCTTTTACTCGTAACCATGCTGGCTGGACTCGCCGTTAGTGCCAGGGGACAGTTTACAGTAATTATACCAGCTGGTGCACCACCGGTAGGTACGAAACAATTTAAATTTCAATCTTCCTCTGGCTCCTGGAAGGCTTTGGGCAATGCTGCCCAGCTAGTCGACAATAACAATAATCCAGTAGGTACTATAAGTCTTCAGGGACACAACGGCAGTGGCAACTATCATCACTGGGTATATTTCAATTTCACTATTACGGGCAATAATTTTGGAGGTCAGCTTTTGCCCAACACCACCTACAAGATGGTGGCCTCCGGACCACTACTGGAAAAAACTAATGGAGAGCAATGGCCGACAGCCAGCGGCACCTTCCATACTTTCACGACTGGCGCTGACGACGTGCAACCAAAGGGGATATCCATTTCTCCAGTAAAAAACTCCACGAACGTCTCTGGAGATGGCCCATTTGTGATAACCTTTGACGAGAAGATTCAAAAAGGTACAGGCAACATTGTTCTCCATGCCATGGATTTCACTGGCAGAGACAGGATAGTCAATATCAGCTCCTCGCAAGTACTGGTTTCTAATAACACGACCACTATTCCACGATCAAATGTTATTGTTAACCTCACAGACTATTTGGTAAGCGACGGAACGGCTGCCTACTATCTGGAAATTGAAGAAGGGGCATTTGTTGACTTGTCAGGCAATGAAAGCGTCGCCTATGGGGAGTCATGGTTAACAAACTTTAGCGTCGAGAATACATATGTTTACGATACTTCGCCTCCCCTTGTTGTTACTCAGGCACCCGAGCACCAGGCTGTTCAGGTTGCTGCCTCTACCTATCGCATTACCTTCAATGAAGAAGTAAAAAGAGTAGGCAATTTCTACCTCAGAGATGCTTCAGATAATAGCATCTATGCCACTTTTGGCAACGGAAATACTTTTTACAAGGACGACAAACACAGCATTGAAATGACGCTTATTGGAGGCACAGCGCCGTTCGCTAAGCAGTTTTACCTTGAAATTCCCGAAGGTGCTATAACAGACCTGGCTGGCAATGCTTTCGCTGGGTTTGGAGCCAATGAATGGCGCTTTAGGATCGTGGACAATGTGAAGCCGGTGATCACGGCCTTCACACCCTTAGATGAGGCCCAAGTGCCCACAAGCCTTTCCACTCTTACCATGACCTTTGATGAGGATATTGAGGTTGGAAACGGTAGCATATCATTATATAAATTTACAGGAACTTCCCAGATTCATCAGTCTTTTCCGGTTGGGGGTAACAATGTGACGGTAGACGGCAACGTACTCACCGTGTCGGGACTGACAGGTTTATTGCCCAATCAGGCTTATTATGTGCTCGCCCCCTACGGCTTTGTCACAGACTTGTATGGAAATAGTTCGACAGGAGTTGCAGACCGATATATATGGAATTTTGCCACAGAAGCAGCTGCCAATGAAGCGCCCACGGACATAGCCCTTAGCTTTAGTACAATCAACGAAAATCAGCCTGTTGGTACCGCAGTAGGCTCTTTTTCTACCAGCGATGTTAATGCTACCGATACCCACAGCTACAGCCTGGTGGCTGGCAGTGGCGGAGTCGACAACAGCAGCTTTACCATCGAAGGTAACATCTTGAAATCTGCTTCATCTTTTGACTTTGAGTCACAGGCTAGCTATAATATCAGAGTACGCAGTTTTGACGGAATTGCCGGTTTTGAAAGAACCTTTGTTATTCAGATAGGCAATGTGGCTGAAAACAGCCCTCCCTCCAATATCACCCTCGTCGGCACCTCAGTGAATGAAAATAGCCCGCTGGGTACCGTGGTTGGCACCCTCAGCTCGACTGATGCCGACGGTGGAGATTCTCATACCTATGCCCTGATAGCAGGGGAAGGCGATACAAATAATGGTTCTTTTTACATAGCAGGGAATAGTTTAAGAACCAATGCCGTTTTCGACTTCGAAACCAAAACGTCCTATAGCGTAAGAATTCGTACCAGTGATGGTACAGCCGCTTTCGCCAAGGTATTTACCATCACCGTCAACGACGTGGTAGATACGGACATCACAGGCCCTCTTACCAGCAGCCTTACACCAGGTGATGGTGGCACGGGCATTTTCGTGGATGCCTCTCTGGTGTTGACTTTCAATGAGCCAATCAAGGCGCAAGCTGCCGGGGGCACTGTGTCTGTAAAAAGGCTCTCCGACAATGCGGTGATGCTTGCAGGGCAACCTAAAACTAATACGACGGACTTCACTGTTGCTGGGAGCACATTGTCGATCCATCTTTCGGGAGCATCGCTGGCGTACGAAACTGGCTACTATGTAACTATCGACGAGTACAGTATTGAAGATCTGGCTGGCAACTATTACCTCGGTTTTGCCGACAACACCACCTGGAATTTCACTACAGCTACGGCGATCCAAAGTGATGCCACTGCCCCAACGGTCGTTGGGTTTGATCCGGCGACAGGTTCCAGTAACAATTCTTACGATCATGGGTATTTGAGCCTCACCTTTTCGGAGGAAATCAGGCACAAGTCTCAGTTCAGTACTACTTTTATTCTTCAATACAACAATTTTGGAGTATGGAGTGGTGAGACTAAATATTTTCAAACAGGAACGGAAGATGTGACATTTAGCGGAAATACCATCACACTTAATAACGTGCCTGACTTGAATCCGAACCGTCAATACAGGGTGGTTGCTCATTGGAGTGGTAGCGGTGCCATTGAAGACCTGAATAACAACGATTTTGTTGAGTGGGGATATACCGACTTGTGGACTTTTACTGTTGCATCGGGGGCAGCGGTAGCGGCCCAGTACCCTGCTCATAGCAGCACCAATATTCCTACGTATGCAAATGTTGAAATTACTTTCGATCAGAGCATTTCCGTGGATTCTGACGACTCACAGTTTGCTATGATCTTCAAAAGCGGAAATGCTCAGCCATATTATTCCTTTAGTGGGTCGAGTGGAGAAGGCACAAGCTGGTGGATTGTTGGAAATACCCTTGTGCTCAACCCGAACTATGATTTCGATACAAATACTAGCTATGAGGTTAGATTACGATCTTTGCAAACCAGTGATGGCATCGATATTCACGACATTGCCAACGAAGACTGGCAATTTACCACGGGCACGGTAGTCAATAATGCTGCCACTAATATCACGCTCACTAAGGGGGGGGTGGCCGTGACAAAGTTATCGGAACAGCTCCCGGTTGGTGCTTTTATCGGCACTTTGGCCGCTGTCGACCCCAACGCTGGTGATACGCATACCTATGAGCTTTACAATACTGCTGGTTTCAACAATGATAAATTCTCTATTGAAGGCAATCAGCTCTATATCGCCGAAACATTCGATTTTGCCAGCATCCCTCAGGCCAAACTGAGAATAATCACCTATGATCAATACGAGAAGTCATACATCAAAGAGTTTTACTTTAACACCAACGCTCTCCCAACCGATATCACCCTCTCCAATGCAAGTATCAACGAGGGGGCCGCAGCAGGAACTAATATCGGCTATTTTTCAACGATTGATGCCAATAGTTTTGCTAATTCTTACACCTATGAACTCGTAGAGGGCTTTGGCGGAGAGGACATTGGTTCGTTCACAATAGCAGCAGGTGGGCTTTTGAAGTCGGCGGCAGTATTCGATTACGAGACAAAAAACAGCTACAGCATCAGGGTGAAAGTATCTGATGGGATGGATACTTTCGAGAAGAAGATGACCATAACGGTTAATTATGTGGATATAGAAGCGCCTCTTATGCTCAGCTTTTCACCAGCACATTTGGCCACAGGAGTGGCTTCGGATGAAAACCTGACGATTACGTTTAATGAGCCCATTGTGGCAGG
Organism: Imperialibacter sp.; assembly: GCF_040222815.1. GTDB lineage: Bacteria > Bacteroidota > Bacteroidia > Cytophagales > Cyclobacteriaceae > Imperialibacter. The sequence goes on from NZ_JAVKCH010000013.1 coordinate 109,600, forward strand.
GAGCGGACACATTTGGGTGCGTAAAATAGGGTCTGGAGAGACAGTCATATCCGGTGCAGTGGCCTCCAACCCATCGATCTTTACAGTAGAAGAGAATACGCTCACCATCCACCTCGCCAATTACAATGACAATGCGCCGACATCGTCAACAACCTACTATGTGACGGCTGCTTCGGGATCGGTCAAAGATGCAGCCAATAATAGCTTTGCGGGGATCAACAACAGTACAACCTGGAATTTTACAACAGCCGATATTGTAGCTCCGCTGCTCAACAGCAAGTCTCCGCTGGACAACGCCACTGGAGTGGCAGTGGGTGCAGACCTGGTGCTTACTTTCAACGAGCCGGTGGCGATGGGCTTTGGTGAAATTGGCTTGTACAATGGTGGGGGCAGCCTGATAGAGAGCTTCTCGTTGCTTGCGGATGGCTCTCGGCTTTCGGTTAGCGGAAACGCTTTAGCCATTAACCCCACCGGCAATTTGCTGGCTAGTGAGAGCTACTACCTCCTGGTCGCCGCCGATGCCGTGACCGATGTGGCCGGGAATTATTTTGCGGGCATTGCCAATTCGGACACCTGGAATTTCGCCACAGCTACAGCAGGGCAGGCACCGACCAATATCATGCTCTCGGCCAGTAGCTTTTCGGAATCCATCGAAGCCGGAGAAACAATTGCCACTTTATCGGCTACAGACCCCGATGCCAATACCAGTAGCTTCCAGTTGGTGGATACCGAGTCGTTGGGCACATCAGTTGACGATTTTTACATCGCAGGAAGCAGACTCTATGCAGGTGAGGGTGTATTCGATGCCAACACTAAGAGTACCTATGATATCCGTATCCGGGCGACCGACAACGATAACAACAAGTACACCAAAGACTTCCAGCTAACTGTGACAAAGGGCCAAACGATCACCTTTGCTGCGATGCCAGAAAAAACCTTTGGCGATGCTCCGTTTAACCTTGATGCGACAGCCAGTTCTACCCTTACCGTTAGTTATGCCAGCTCCGATCTGTCGGTAGCGACGGTTGACGGTACGCAGGTAACGATAATGGGAGCAGGAAGCACGCTGATCACTGCCACGCAGGCAGGCAATGGTGCTTATCGTGCCGCCGACCCCGAAGCGCAGGAACTTATAGTAAACAAGGCTTCGCAACTCATTACCGTGAGCCCTATTGCAGATAAAGCTATAGATGCAGTGCCATTTGCGGTGTCAGCGACGGTAGACTCAGAGCTCCCGCTTACCTATTCCATCGTTAGTGGCCCGGCGACCAACGTGGCTTCCAACGTTACCCTCGACGGCACTGTCGGAGAGGTAACAGTGAAAGTGAGTCAGGCTGGAAATGCCAATTATTTGCCTGCGGAAAGCGTAGAGGTGACGTTTCTGGTGACAGACCCGTCGAAAACTAACCAAAGCATTACGTTTAGTCAGATCGGCGACCAGACCTATGGAAGTACAGTAACGCTGGAGGCGACAGCCAGCAGTGCCCTGGCAATCGACTATCAGCTAGTGTCCGGCCCTGCCTCATTGAATGGAAGTGAGCTGACACTCACCGGCCTGGGAAGCGTCACAGTCAGGGCCACCCAGGCAGGTGACGATGACTATAATCCAGCGGCTCAGGTGAGCAGAAGCTTTGAGGTGGGCAAGGCTGCTCTGACAGCAACAGCCGAGAACAAGCAAATGACCTACGGCGATGCCTTGCCTGATCTCACGTATACTGTTACCGGTTTTGTAAATAGCGAAACGGCCGATGTGATTGCAGGCAATATAGAAGCAACAACGGAAGCTTCAGCGTCATCAGATGCTGGCGAGTATGCCATTACTGTGAGTGGCGGTACTGCCGAGAACTATGAGTTCAGCTACGTCGATGGAACCCTGACTATTGGAAAAGCAGACCAGTTGATCGCCTTTGAAACATTGGAAGCCAAAACATTTGGCGATGCTTCATTTGATCTTGTAGCCAGCAGCGATGCGGCATTGCCGGTGACTTTTACCAGCTCAAATGAAGCCGTAGCGACTATCAGCGATGCTACCGTGACCATTGTAGGAGCTGGCACCGCCACCATCACAGCGGTTCAGGCAGGCAGTATCAATTACAAAGAAGCAGAAACGACGCAGGAGCTTACAGTCAGCAAGGCTGGGCAAACCATCACTTTCGAGGCTATAGGAAACCAGGTACTAAGCACTGGTAGTATAACGCTCGCAGCAACAGCCAGCTCTGGACTGGCAATTGGCTATGAAGTAAGCGGCCCAGGGACATTGGAAGGAACGATATTGACCTTCACGGGGGCAGGAGATATCACGGTAACTGCCAGTCAGGCCGGGAATGTGAATTACATGGCAGCGACAGCATTGCCGAGGACCTTCACAGTGACCGATGATACTCCTGTTGACCCTGTGAGGCAAGACCAGGTGATCACTTTCGACGCACTTGCTGATAAAACCTTTGGCGATGCTGCCTTCGATTTAGCGGCCACGGCCAGTTCTGGACTGGCAGTAGGCTATAGGGTAACCGGCCCAGCTACTATAAGTGGAGCTACGGTTACGATCACCGGAGCAGGCGGTGTAACAATTACTGCAAGCCAGCCAGGCGATGATAGCTTCAATGCGGCAGCAGATGTGAGCCAAAGCTTCACTGTCAACAAAGCAACTGCCACCATCACCCTGTCGGATTTGGAGCAAGAAGTGGACGGCACACCCAAGACACCGACTGTAGTGACAGACCCAGCCGGTTTGGAAGTGGTATTCACTTTTGATGGAGAGACAATAGTTCCCGTCGTTGCCGGAAGCTACACAGTAGTGGCGACTATCAATGATGCCAATTACAATGGAAGTGCAGAGGCCGTATTTGAATTGACAGAAGTTGTTGAGACAGGGATAGGTGATGAACTGAGCCAGATTTTAGTGTATCCTAACCCATTTGTGGAAACGATCAAAATTGAAGGCAAGAACCTAAGTGTAATCCGCCTGCGCAATCTTAACGGACAGCTAATGTTTGAAAGAGCTGTCACTGACAAAACAGAGCTTACTACTCCTGATTTGATGCCTGGTGTTTATCTTCTTTACCTGATTGATGGCGAAGGAAGATCCAACGTTAGGAGGATGGTAAAGAAATAGTAGATCCCCACAACAACTGGATTTATTACTAGTGAGAAACCGGCTTCATCTGATGAAGCCGGTTTTCTTTTTATTAAATATCGCCGAACTGTATTCGATTAACCAAAACAATAATTATTTTCAGCTATTTGTCGGGAATTTATATCATTCAATAAATGGCTTTTAGATTTTGTTGGCTGGGAATTTGTCTGCTGATCGTCGGTACCGTTTCTGCTCAGAATAGTCAGTCGATAGCCCAGCTTAAGCAAGCAGACAAAGTTCAGAATTCGAGAGAAAGGATAACCTTTTTATTGTCCGCCGAAGGTCTCCAAACCATTTCCGATGATTCTATCAAAGCAGCCTACCTTCAAAAGCTGGGAAACACCTACGCTCAGGCCTATTCAAACGATACGGCGCTTTATCATTTGAACGAAGCACTACAGTTGGTTGGCTCTAAACCGTTTAAGTTGCTTAAAGGAGAGATTTATAATAGCCTGGGTAATACGTCCCTCACCCTGAGTGCCACCGACGATGCGATGAAGTACTACAATGCAGGATTAGAAGAGGTGGGTGATTTGCACACAGTGGACGGCGCTTCTCTTAAATCACGGCTTCTAGGGAATATTGGAGGGATTTATAACGAGTTGGAGCAGTATTCGAAATCGCTTGAATATGCACAGGCAAGCTTTCAGGTCATTCAAGAATATAATTTGACGGAGCGATATTTTATGGGACACCTTGTTCTCGCTTTTGCCCACAGTGCTCTGGGCCATCTTGACCAGTCTATGGAGCATAACCTGAAAGTGCTGGACATCATTCTGCAAAATGGAGATTCCTCCTACCTGGCATATGCTTATAAAAATATTGGATCTATTTATCATCAAAAACAAGACTGGAAACGGGCAGAGGAGTATTACCTGAATGCCAAAGAGGTTGCCTGGATTGTTCAGGAATATGAGGTGTATGTGAGTTGTTTTTCCAACCTGGCGGAGGTTTCAGAGCAGCAGGGACAACTCAAAACAGGTATAAGATTTGCCCAACAGGGTATCGAGGCGGCTAAGATGTACGGTTTGTTGCCCAAACATATCGAAGCCATTAAATTTTACTATTTACTGTTAAGAAAGTCAAATCAAATCGAATTGGCATTAGCGGTTCATGAAGAATACATGGCACTGAAAGACTCTTTGTTTAGGTTGGAAACGGTAGCTCAAATCGAGGAAATTGAATCGAAATACGAAAAGGCTGAGCAGCAAAAGGAAATAGCACTGTTAACGGCGCAGCAGGAATTGACAAAAAGTGAGTTGTCACGCAAACAGCAAGTGCAAATTTTTCTAGTCGGAGCGTCTGCCTTATCAATTATCATTCTCATGCTTGTTATTTACAGTCAACGCCAAAAGGCACGATTGAGACATGAGATTCTAGAAGGACAGCTCAATGAATACCGTATACGTCTCAATGAAATGCTGGGGAAATACGAAGGAGATTTTAGTTTGTCGCTTGAAGAACTCAACGGGCGAGTGTCCAACCCAATTTCTGAGCGGGAATATGAAGTGCTGAAGATGATTTTTACTCAAAAGACCAATCAAGAAATAGCCGATGAGCTTTATTTGTCTATTAATACCGTAAAAAGCCATTTGAAGAACTTGTACGACAAGCTAGGCGTGAATAACCGAGGGGATGTTGTGAAATTGATCGCCTCGAGGAAGTAAGTAAAGCGTTTCAAATCAATGTAGTTCTAAGCTTGTGAAGTGCGTTTTTCTGGTCAAGAGCAATGAAGAAATTTGTTTCAATTCTATTACTTACGTTCATTTTTTCTGCCAAATCCGAAGCTCAGTCCTACCAGATGCTCCAGGATTTTTTGGAACAGGGCCGGTATGAAGAATTGATAGCCGAATCTGACTCTCTGATTAGTGGAGGATCTGTGTCGCCCTATCTTTATCAGTATCGGGGTGATGCCTACTATTATCTCAATGATGTAAGAAATGCTTTGATTAATTATACCAGAGCGCTTGAAGAATATCAGCATTCGGAGATTGCCGACCCGGTGTTGGAAATGGACTGCTTCAGCAATGTTGGATGGTGTTATGACGAACTAGGGATCAATGAAAAGGCACTGCAGTATCATATGAAGCACCGTGAACTGGCTGTACACTATCTTGATACGTCACAATTCACCGTCGGAACATACAATTGTGCAATTTCGCTAATGGAGATGGGCCGATACGGGGAAGCCATGCCACTTTTTCTGGAAGTCTACGATATGGATGTGTTGCTGAAGGACACTGCAGCCATAGGCTTCGACCTTAATGCATTGGGGTATGTACACCTTGAAGCAGGTTTTATCGACAAGGCCATTGAATATTATCAACAGTCAATACGCCTTTTGGAGGGCAGTTCGGGAACGCAAAGGTCGCTGGCAACAAGGTGGAATAATTTAGGGAGAGCTTTTTTGGATAAAGGGAACCTGGACAGCGCCAGCTTTTTTTTCAAAGCATCCTTTGAGTTGCACAGTGAACTAAATGACACAATTAATGCATCAGAGAGGCTCATTAGCCTCGGTGCATTGGAGAATAAAAGGCACAATTTTGCAAATGCCCTTCCATTTTTGAATACAGCAAAAGTGGCTCTGGAACAACATGAAGTAGTTGATCAGCTGATACAATGCGACCTTGAGTTAGCCACTTCATATAGAGGGCTCGGTGAATACCATAAGGCGGAAGAGCTTGCCAAAAAAGTGGTTAGAAATTCATTTGAAAACAGTTCTTTGCCAGGCAGGATAAATGGCTACTCTTTGCTGTCTGATATTTACGAGCAGACGGGCAGGTGGCAGGACGCCCTGCAAGCCAATAAGAATGTGCAGGTTTGTCGTGACAGCCTGGCGGGCAGGGAAACCAACCGTGCCCTGGTAGAAATGCAGGTGAGGTACGAAGTGGATAATATGATGCAGGAAAACGAGCTGCTGAAGGTAGAAACACAGCTTTCTATAACACAATTGGAAATAGCTAAAAAAGAGCGTTTGGCTTTATGGATTGGGATTGTGGTGCTGGTGGCCGGGGCAGCAGCAGCAATAATGGTGATGTTTCAGCGACAGGCTCTTCGGAGAAAGCTTTATGATAGAGAAGTAGAGAATCTCAAACTCCAGGTAAGCGCCCTTGTAGGTAAGGCTGATGGAAAAGCTGAGGAAATCAGCATTGACTTGTTAAACGCACAGATCGAAAGTCCTCTTTCGGAAAGGGAATTTGAGATACTTGCAAGCGCCTTGAAGGGCAACAATAATACACAGATCGCAGAGGAGCTATTTGTATCGGTGAACACGGTGAAGTTCCACCTGAAGAATGTTTACGACAAGCTCGGTGTGTCAAGTCGCAACGAAGCACTGCAATTTGTGATCAAGCAAGGTTAGTAACCCCTCTTTCCTTCATTTTACGCCATTTCTAGCCTGGAAGGCTGAAAAACTACCCGGTGGGTAGGCCCAAATTCACCCGCTGCGGGTGGCAGTCAAGGACGGTATTCAGGTGACTTTAGCGGAAACAAATCGCCAAAGCCATGTTCAATACTTACTCTTCACGACGCACAAGGATTAAAGATTTGCAAGTGGTAGTCGGCCACATGCTTCACCAGCTCCTTCAAAAAGCAGCTGCGTTTCTGGATAGCTTTCATCGGGCTTTTGTCCGTCGTTCGAATGCCACACATGTCAATTATTTGGGTGGAGATTTGTCGGCCAATCAATTGAATGGTGCTGCTATAACCTGGTGCCAATCACCAAAAATTCCATTTAATCGATGCACTATAAGAACCATGATTTGTTTAATGGCCGGGCTAATTATTTCATGGCAGTCCATCGCTGCCGTGCCAGGGCTATTGATAAAATCACCTGCTGCTAACTCTACAGTTCCTTTATATTTCGGCTCTCCGCCGGCTGAGAGTTTGGATTACAAGGGCCGTAAAAATGCTTACCTGGCGTTTACCTTTACAATACCGGTGGTAATTCCAATTGGAAATATTGGAAATAGCGCATCGGTTAGATTACGTAATTACGATACCGATGCACATATTGCCTATGGGAGTTTGGACAAGGCCATTATTTCTGGCAATACGGTCTACGTACCGGTAAACTACGGCACGAGCATCGATGAATTAATGCCTGAAGGGCAGGCTTTTTACGTTGTTGTTTCTGGCAGCACGTTTGCTGACGCCTCTAACCCGACGGATTTCTTCCCTGGTTCATCATCTGAAAATTTTTGGCGGCTGACAAGGAGGGCTAATGACGGTAACGGCCCCACACCCGTTGCATTTTCGCCATCGGTTGGCCAGCAGGATGCACCTATTGAAAGAGTGATTTCCATTCAATTTGACGAGCCTGTTTTCTATGACTATGGGTCTACAGCTAATGTGTCAATTGGAGCCGCACCTTCGGGGATTCCAGGTTATCGGGCTGACTTAACGATTCAAATGAGTGCCGATCACAGAACTATCACCTTTAGAGGATCATTAGGCCAGTATTTGGCAAAGGGCACAGACTATTTTGTAAAGCTTAATGAGGGTCGACTATATGATGCAGATGGAAATTTCTACGCCATTACAAATGACTCTCAATGGACTTTTAAGACGTACGAAGCCTTTAATCCAGTGAGCTTTTCTCCAGCAAAAAACACGGCAAACTTGCCTTTAGATCAGGTGTTCACAATTACAATGAACAATGATCTGGATGTAAGCGGTTGGCAGGAGGGTACTGGTATAAGAGCCAGAAGAGCTTACGACGATTATTTGCAGGAATATATTTATGTGAGCTCGGATCAGGTGCAGGTAAACGGGAATGTCCTCAGCGTGAGTTTCACCGATTTGGAACCTCTGACGACCTACTACATCAGTACAGGCACCAATGTGATACGGGATGCTTATGGCCAGTTTTATGATCCTGACGAGACTTGGCGATTTTCTACAGGCGCAGCTTCAAATTCAGCACCTACAAATATTACACTTAGCGCATCCAATATTAATGAGAACAATGCAGTGGGTACTGTAATTGGTACCCTAAGCACCACCGATCCTGATGCGGGAAATACATTTAACTATACGTTGGTATCAGGTACTGGAAGTACGGATAATGCCAGCTTTAATATCAACGGGAGCCAACTTCGGGCCAGCCAGATATTCGACTTTGAAACAAAGAATAGTTATTCAATTCGAGTGAGAACAATAGATCAGGGAGGATTATTTTTTGAGAAGCAGTTTCAAATTTCAATTACCAATGTAGTTGAAAATAGCGCTCCCACAAACATTGCGCTCAGTGCGTCTAGTATCAATGAAAATAATGCAGTAAATGCTGCGATCGGATCATTAAGCTCAACAGATCCTGATGTAGGCAACACCTTCACTTATGCCTTGGTGGCGGGCACTGGCAGCACCGACAATGCTAGTTTCAACACTAACGGAGCTCAGTTGCGAGCCAGTGCTAGTTTCAATTTCGAGACAAAAAGTGTGTATAGCATCAGAGTTCGAACAACAGATCAAGGCGGTTTATTTTTCGAAAAGCAGTTTGCTATTAACATAAATAATCAGAACGAGCCTCCAGCCGATATTGCGCTTAGTGCGTCAAGCATAAATGAAAACAATTCGGTCAATGCGATAATTGGTACGATAAGTGCCGTTGACCCCGATGCTGGAAATACTTTTACTCATACACTGGTTTCGGGCACAGGAAGCACCGACAATGCAAGTTTCAATATAAGTGGCTCTCAGCTAAGGGCTAGCTCTTCCTTGAACTTTGAAACTAAAAACAGTTATAATATTCGTCTCCGTTCTACAGATAATTCAGGCCTTTCTTATGAGAAGCAGTTTACAATCTCTGTTAATAACTTGAATGAAACGGCAACGAATATCACACTAAGTACTCCATCAATAGATGAAAATTCCCCGGCCAATACAGTAGTTGGTTTACTTACTACTACCGATCCCGACGCAGGAAATTCTTTTACTTATTCACTTGTAAGTGGAACAGGCAGTGTCGATAATGCCAGTTTTAATATCATCGGATCACAATTGAGATCCAGCGCTACATTCGATTTTGAAACCAAAAGCAGCTACAGCATTCGTCTGCGAACGGCCGATCAAGGCGGTTTATTTTTTGAAAAGCAGTTTACAATAACCATCAATAATGTAACTGAAGATGCCACAGCTCCAGCTATAGTTTTGCTCAGCCCGCTTAGTGGAGCAGAAGGTATATCGGTGGCGTATGGAAGTATGGCCGTGATCACTTTCGATGAGCCGGTGAAAAAAGCAGGGACAGGATTCATTCGGTTGATGCGCAGGCAAACCAACGGCGATGTCGAGGTTTTAAATTACTACTACAATAACGCCAACTGGTCTGTCAGTGGAAATCAGGTTTCCATAGGAATGTGGGCTAATCTTGGTGAGTATGGTGGTGAGTACTATTTTTTGATTGACGAAGGAGTCATCGCAAACCTTGATGATGTTCCGTTTGGCGGCTTCGATGACATGACAGCAGTGTGGGAGTTTAGATTGATCGATTCCAGGGTTCCCCAACCTAACGGTGGTTCAAAATTACCTTCCAGTGTTATTAATTTACCAATTCAAACGGTGCTTTCGATGGAATTCGCACAAAATATAAAGTTTGGAACAGGTAAGATTGAGATCCGACTGGCAGATGACTTCGAAGTTGCATTGCAGTCATTTGTTGTTGGCGTTGATCCACAAGTGCAGATAGAAGGCAACAAGCTAATTATATCACCAGCCACGCTGCCTTACGGCACCCAAATTTCCATTTACATTGAACCTGGCGCTATTACCAATATTGATGACATTGAATTTGAAGGATTCACCCAAAATGTTAACTGGTTCTATGCTACTGTTGCGCCGCCAAACCGCTCTCCAACCAACCTCGGACTAAGTGCTTCCGCTATCAACGAGAACAATTCAGTAAATGCATTGATTGGCACAATGAGTACAACGGATCCTGATGCAGGCAATACGTTTACCTATTCGCTGGTTGCTGGCGCAGGGAGTTCAGATAATGCCAGTTTCAGTATCAACGGCACGCAGCTGAGAGCAAGTACGGCGTTTGATTTTGAAACCAAAAGCAGTTATAGCATCAGAATCAGAACCACGGATCAGGGCGGGCTATTCTTTGAAAAACAGTTTGCTATTGAGGTGAACAATGCCAACGAGAATCCAATAGACATCTCCCTTTCTTCCTCAAATATTGATGAGAACAATGCTTTGAATGCTGTAATTGGAGCCCTTAGCTCTCTGGATCCTGATGCGGGGAACACATTTGCTTACACAATGGCTCCGGGAGGAATAGACAATTCCAGTTTCAATATAAGTGGAAATCAGTTGCGGGCAAGCTCAATATTCAATTTTGAAAGCAAGAGTAGCTATTCCATCAGCGTGAGGGCTGTGGATCAGGATGGGCTGTTTCTTGACAAAGAATTTACGGTCACTATCAGTGATTTAAACGACGTACCTACTCAAATCGCTCTGAGCGCATCCAGCATAAATGAAAACAATGTGATTAACGCTGTGGTGGGTACCTTGAGTTCTACTGACCCTGATGCAGGCAATACTTTCACCTATTCGCTTGTGTCTGGCACGGGAAGCACCAATAATGCAAGTTTTAATATCAATGGCAGTCAACTGCGAGCGAGCACTGCTTTTGACTTTGAAACCAAGAACAACTATGCGATAAGGGTAAGAACCACCGATCAGGACGGACTATTTTTTGAAAAGCAGTTTGCCATTTCGATAGGTGACGTGGCGGAGGATCTCTCTGCGCCAACCATACAGTCCTTTGATCCAGTTGACGGCACTATTGATATTCCATCCGATGGAAATCTTACAGTTACTTTTAATGAAGACATTCAACCTAATTCAGGTTTTGTAAGAATTAGGAAGATCAGTAACACCTCGCTGGTTCTTGACGGTAGTGCATCTGCAAACCCTCAGCTGATTTTGGTTAGTGGAGCAACTTTGACAGTCAATCTGGCTTACGCAAATATCAATAATATTGAGCCTGGAACAGAGTATTATGTACAAATAGGCAACAATGCCGTAAGTGATTTAGCGGGGAATGGTTTTTCGGCCGGGTTTACGGGTATGACTACCTGGAACTTTACTACTGCGAAAAGCGATCAGACGATCTCCTTCCCACTGTTCCCTGCAATGACTTATGGCGATGCTCCCTTCGAGATCGACGCAGCGTCAAGTTCTAATCTCGATTTGTCATTCAGCAGCTCAAATACGGCTGTTGCTTCCTTAAACTTTGACATGCTGACAATTGAAGGGGCGGGTTCGGTTGTAATAACGGCGACCCAGGGAGGGAATGCCAGGTTTAATGCTGCCCCCGCCGTGCAGCGAACACTTACTGTTAATAAGGCCAATCAAACCATTAGTTTTGCTTCTTTGCCAACAAAGGAATTTGGCGATGCCGGCTTTGCTTTGGCCGCCAGCGCTTCCTCGGGGCAGCAAGTGACTTACAGTAGTTCGAATACAGCAGTAGCCTCCGTAAATAACGGTACGGTAACCATCGTAGGAGCTGGAACTACAGTGATCACAGCAAGCCAGACTGGTACCGCCAACTATAACGCTGCCTCCAGCGCAGAGCGAACGCTTACTGTTAACAAGGCCAACCAAACGCTTACCTTTTCCGCTTTGCCGGACAAGGTGTTTGGAGACCCCAATTTTGATTTGACAGCAACTTCCTCGTCGAACCTTACGGTGAGCTATATTAGTTCCAATACTGCCGTGGCTACCATAAGCGGAAGCACGGTGACCATTGTGGGGGCTGGTACAACTAATATTACGGCCAGCCAGGCCGGGAATGGTAATTATAATGCAGCGACTCAGGTAGAAAGGACTCTTTCAGTCGGGAAAGCAAGCCAAACAGTCAGCGTTAACTCTATTCCGAATAAAATGGTGACTGATGGTTCTTTTTCAGTCACTGCGACAACCACGAGCGGCCTACCTCTCGACTATTCAATCATCAGCGGCCCAGCGATTATAAGCGGGAACACCATCACCTTAACAGGTAGTAGTGGAGTGGTAGAAGTAGAAGTGAGTCAGGCGGGCAACAATAATTACCTTGAAGCTGAAGCATCAACATCGTTTGATGTGTTAGATCCTGACAAAACTGACCAAACCATCACCTTCGTTTCAATCGCTGACCAAACATACGGTGGTGCGGTAACACTCGATGCGACAGCAAGCAGCGGGCTCGTAGTTGCCTATGAGGTAGTTGACGGCCCGGCTACTTTGAACGGATCAGCATTAACGCTCACTGGCCTGGGAAGCGTCACAGTCAGGGCCACCCAGGCAGGTGACGATGACTATAATCCAGCGGCTCAGGTGAGCAGAAGCTTTGAGGTGGGCAAAGCTATGCTGACAGTAACAGCCGAGAACAAGCAAATGACCTACGGCGGCACCTTACCCGACCTTACTTACGTGGTTGCTGGTTTTGTGAATAGCGAATCAGCCGATGTTATTGTAGGCAGCATAGAAGCAACAACAGAGGCTTCGGCGTCATCGGATTCTGGCGAGTATACCATTACTGTGAGTGGTGGTACTGCCGACAATTATGTACTTATCTATGTACAAGGAATCCTCGCTATTGGCAAGGCTGATCAATTCATCACCTTTGAGGCGCTAGAGGCCAAAACATTTGGCGATGTGTCATTCGAACTAACAGCCACGGTAGACACTAACCTTGAGCTAACCTACGGTACTTCAGATGAAGTAGTAGCTACCATTGCGGGCAGCACAGTAACGATAGTAGGAGCTGGCACCGTCACTATAACGGCGACTCAGGCGGGCAGTGCCAATTACAATGCAGCAGAGGCTTCACAAGAGCTTACCGTCAACAAGGCAACTCAAACAATCACCTTCGAGCCGATAGAAAGCCAGGTGCTTAGTGCCGGTAACATAGCGCTGACAGCCACAGCCAGCTCGGGACTGGCCGTTAGCTATGAAGTAAGCGGGCCAGCGACGTTAGCAGGAACCACATTGACCTTCACGGGGGCAGGAGATATCACGGTAACTGCCAGTCAGGCCGGGAATGTGAATTACATGGCAGCGACAGCATTGCCGAGGACCTTCACAGTGACCGATGATACTCCTGTTGACCCTGTGATGCAAGACCAGGTGATCACTTTCGACGCACTTGCTGATAAAACCTTTGGCGATGCTGCCTTCGATTTGATAGCCATCGCTAGTTCAGGTTTGCCGGTAAGCTACACTATAACCAGTTCTGCTACCATCAGCGAAAATACTGTGACAATCACAGGGGCAGGCAGTGTAACGATCACAGCTAGTCAGGCGGGTAATGACAGCTTCAATGCAGCGGCTGACGTAAGTCAAAGCTTCACTGTCAACAAAGCCACTGCCACTATTACCCTGTCGGATTTGGAGCAGGAGGCTGATGGTACAGCCAAAACGCCCACGGCAACAACAGATCCTGCTGGTTTGGAAGTGGTATTCACTTTTAACGAAGAGGCAATTGTTCCTGTCGTTGCCGGAAGCTACACAGTAGTTGCAACTATCAATGATGCGAATTATCAGGGCAGTGCTGAGGCTGTATTTGAATTAACTGAGGCTGTAGAAACGGGCGTCGACGATCGACAGTCTTCAATTGACGTAAAAGCCTATCCTAATCCAGCGGCTGACTATCTGATAGTAGAGTTATCAGAGGACATTAAACCGGGAAGGAAAACGCTCAGGCTATTCGATTTTAGTGGAAAAGAGCAACGCCAGGCGGTATTTACGGGTATAAAATATTCACTCAATCTCCAACAACAAGTAAGCGGCATCTACCTTCTCGTTATTACCGACGAGGGGGGGAGGCTGCTGAAAAGAGTAAAAGTTAAGAAGGAGTAAGCGTCTGAAGATACCTTCCAGGGAGGATTTGCACGCAGTTTTTTAGCACATTGGTGGCTTCTCGAAAGCGAGATTTACTGCGACCAGGTGCTAAAAAGCGACTGGAGTTGAGGCGCTAACTGATAACTCCATTGAAAGCAGCCTCCTGATCATTAGCCTGTTCTCCCAAACTGGTGTGCCAACAATGCTGGTGTGACCTAATTTGGGCAGGAAAGCTTTCACTACAGCTGCCGCTTCCACCACTGCCATTTGACTTCCCAGGCAATGATGCATACCATACCCAAAGGAAAGGTGATCGTTCTCCTTTCTGTCGATAATTAGTTGATCGGGGTTTTCGAAATGGCCTGGATCACGGTTGGCAGACCCAAGGCAAAGAGTGATGGTGCTATTGGCGGGAATTTCAACGCCAGAAAGGGCTATAGGTTCTGGGTTTGACCTGCCTGTTATCTGCACAGGTGAATATAACCTTAATATTTCCCGGACAAAGTGCTCAATGCTGGCGTCGTCATCAAGTTTGCATAGTAGTTCTTTGTCTTCAATTAATGTTTGCAGGCAAATGCTTATCAGGCTGGAGGTTGTTTCAAAGGCAGCAATGAAAAGAAAAATAATGAGCGATACGGGATCAGTATTAAATTCAGGGTTGTCTTCTGCAGCTTTTTTGACAGCAGCTGCCAATCCGGTCGACTCCTTATCAAGGCTGCTGTAGTAAAGATCAAAAGATGCCCGAAGGTTTGTTGAGGCTAACTGGATATTTTTTAAATCTTTAAAAGTCAAATAGGGATCAAGGAGTTGAACCAGCTTGAAGCCATCCGCCTGAAGTTCTTCTCCTAAACCTCTCGGCATGCCAAGCACATCGCAAACCATCCATACTGGTAGCTTCTTTGCAATAAAAGAGACCAGGTCAAATGATGGCGGCATATCCGCCAGAATTTCATCACAAATCTCAGATGACTTCCTCGAAAGAAAAGACTTGGAAGGCCAGTTTTTAGCCAGAACGGAGCGAATAAGACTGTGTATTGGTGGGTTTTGTTGTATCGGCATTCCGGCCACTGCCTGCTGAATCGAGCCAAAGTCTATGTTTCTGCCCGTAGCATATTGAGTCATTTTATAAATCCATTCCGCCCTTGCTCCTGTCTGATAATTTTTAGCAAAAAGCACATGCTTCACGCCATCATAGCTCATTACTACGAAGTCCCCAGTGGGTGATTGGAATACAGGCGCATGCGCCAATATTTTGGAATATACTGGAAAGGGGTTAGTAATAAACCCCGGATTCGATGGTTGCCAAAGCTTAGTTACGTCCATTTATCAATTTGTAAACGTGTTCGGTAAAGGAAGAAACAGTTGGGTTGTTGTAGAGACTCAAAGGGTCAATGTCAATTTTATAATGCTCCTCAACATCTCCGAGTAAGAAAATTGAATTCACCGAATCCAGCCCCAGATCATTAAATGCCACAGCATCATCAATAGTGGTGACTTCTTTTCCAATTTCCTTCGCAATAAGTTTTTTGATGAAATCAGCTATTTCAGATTGGCTCGTCATACTAGGAAGTCATGAATAGGTGTAAGGTAAGGTCAATTGTAAAAGCTGTAATTGTGGAATTGTTGGCGTTTCATGACGCAAGTCGTCATAGAATATTTGAATTTATAAGTATTTATGGAGATTCAATAACAGTGAAACTAAAAACCTGCTAATTTACGCCTCAAGTGTAGAAATATTTACCAAAACTTACTTCTCGCAAAGGGACAATTTAAGTCACTGTTGTTGATGTTACTTGCATTGAATGCTTTTTAATAGTAGCGGCTACGGGGTCTTTCTGATTCTGTTACTTGTGTTTTATTACTTTACTCCAAAATCCTGGAGGTGGATACTGCTTTTAGCCTCAAGCGTATACTTTTACACGACCTGGAATTCATTCTTTCTTATTGTAGTCGGCCTATCAATTCTAGTAGACTACATCTGTGGGCTTGCGATCTACAACTCAAAGCTACAGTGGCAAAGAAAAGCCTTATTTTGGTCAAGCATAGTTTCCAACATTGGCCTCCTTTTCTTTTTCAAATACCACAATTTCTTTGCTGAGAATATAAATACTGTATTCAGTGCATTGAACATAGCAATTTTGATTCCCAAAAATTCACTTCCTTTTCCCATAGGTATAAGCTTTTATACCTTTCAAACCCTCAGCCACACAATTGATGTTTACAAAGGCTTCAGAAAGCCGGAGCGAAATTTAGGAGTGTTTTCTCTCTACGTATTGTTTTTCCCACAGATTTTAGCGGGCCCAATCGAAAGATCGAAGAATCTTTTGCCACAATTGAATAACCTAAGCCTTTTAAGCTCTGAGAACGTCACCGCTGGCGCACGGCTTATCCTTTGGGGGCTATTCAAAAAAATGGTAGTTGGAGACAGGATCGGGGAGCTGGTGGATTTGGTTTATGAGAGCCCAGAAACGTACAAAGGGTTGCCGCTTATGATCGGCTCCTGTCTTTTTACCGTTCAGATTTTTTGCGACTTCTCTGGATATAGCGACATGGCAATTGGCTCGGCCAGGCTTTTTGGAGTTAAGCTTTCGAAGAACTTTGACAATAGAGTGTATTTCGCCAACTCTAAAGCAAATTTTTGGAAGGGGTGGCATATTACGCTTAGTGACTGGTTTCGGGATTACCTTTTCTTTGCCGTTTTGGGAAAGGGAAGAACGCAGGTTCGCTTTTACGTTAGTCTGCTCTTTGTGTTTTTTATCACCGGGTTGTGGCACGGAGCAAATTGGGGCTTCGTAATTTGGGGAACGCTGAACGGCGTATGGATAGCAACTGAACGCCTCACCTACAAATGGCGATTTAAACAATTTGATAGATTTGGATTGCTTCGGTTTCCAGGAGTGTTCAACTTTTTCTGTATAGCTTTCATTTTTTTGACTACTTCTTTTACAGCCATGTGGTTTAAATCCGAGTCGTGGGAGGCTGGTGTTAAAATATTGCGATATAGCCTGGATTGGGGCAATATTGGAAAAAGTCCACTTACGATCAAGGAGGTTCAAGAAATTGGATTTTGTGTGGCTGTCTTTGTTTTAATGGACATTATTAATGTGAGCATGAAGCTGAATGACTTTGGCGAATGGGTTGCCAAAAAGTCCTTTCTTCTTCGATGGGCAATTTACATTGTGCTTGTTGAGGCAATACTCAACTTTGGGATTGTCAGTAACGAGTTTTATTATTTTAAATTTTAGAATGAAAAAGGCCGTTCTTAAAGCGCTTCTGTTTGTACTAATTTTGGTTGTGATACGGCAAGTCATAAGCACCTTGTTCCCTTTGGAGGAGCGGCAATCGGCACTCAATAAAAAAAGGACATTACTGAGTACAAACGAGAGCTTTAACACCATCATTCTGGGCTCAAGCAGAGTTGAGAGAGGTGTTGACCCTTCCATAGTCGACTCCATGACGGCCCGCCATCATTTGAAATCTTTAAACCTTGGATTTCAAAGCCTTACTTTTCCTTATATCAATGTTATTTCAAATCAGATTGTGACAGAGAGAGGAGTCGATTATTTGCTGGTGGAGCTGACGGGCCCAGGCCCAGACTTTGGAAATATGGGCCCTTGGTTTGAGTTTATGAGCTCGAATACCGCGGAAAATTCATTTTCTGATATTGTATTCTTATCTCAGCAGATGGCAACAAGCTTGAAAGGGATGCTGAGTACTCGCCTGAATATAGTCAATTTTGCAGGCAGATATCATTCACATAAAGGTCTACGACAAAACGGATATTTACCATACCCCGATAACCTGAGGGACGAGGAGAAACTGCCAAATCTTATAAACTCCAGGTTGACATTAGATGTGCATTCGGGGAATTATCCGCAGCGGAAGTTGCAAAGTAAATACCATTTGGAAGAAACAATCGACAAGGCAAATGCCAACGGAATTAGAATTATTTATATTCTACCGCCATTAATCAAAGATGAAGACGAGGCGACTTTTATATATGAAGCTTTCTATGAGCTTCCTGAGGAGTATAGATTGAATGTTTATTCAGCAGAGTTTGCCGAATTGGTAATGGACAGTACTAAAAGGAAAAACTATTTTCACCTTAACAATGAGGGAGCTGTTATTTTCTCTCAAATCCTGGGAGAAAAGCTGAATGAGCACCTCTCTAAATGGCCGGATCCTAAAAAGCGGGACAATTAGCCAATACCCGTTAAGGTTAAAATAGGGACAGCTTGGCTGCCTTGGTTTCTTCTCTTCCAACCGCCTCACAAAAAAACCCCTTGAGATTCCAACTAATTAAAATAACTTATACCTGATTCCGTGCGGATGAGTAAGGAGGGTGTAAATTAAACCAAACTTAATGTACTCAAGCTTTTATGAGACCCTACCTACTACTGTTCCTTTGTATTCTATTTGTATCGTCTTGTCAAGAAACTAAAAAAGAAGAACCGTACGACCCTGATTCCTTCATCAACCCAGAGCTTTTCAAGGACCACATACGGACTACCGACTTTCAAACGGCAGAGGAGGAAATCAAAGGTTTTCACCTTCCGCCCGGGTTTGAAATCAATCTTTATGCCTCCGAGCCAGACATCACCAAACCCATCAATATGGAGTTTGATGACCGGGGCAGGCTGTGGGTCACACATTCCATCGAGTATCCTAACGAGGCCTCTACTGGCTCGGGGCAGGATAAAATCACCATTCTGGAAGATACCAACGGCGATGGGAAGGCGGATAAATTCACTGATTTCGCCAGCGACCTCAATATCCCCATTGGCATTATGCCGGTAAAAGGCGGGGCTATTGCCTATAGCATTCCCAATATCTACTATTTCGAAGACAAAGACGGAGATGACAAGTATGACGAGAAGAGAGTGCTTGTTGGCCCGTTTGATCATGTCGATACCCATGGCATGATCAACAATTTTTTTCGTGCGCCAGACGGCTGGATTCACTCCTCGCATGGTTTTCGAAATGCCTCAAAAGTATCGGGTGCTGACCACGATTCAATAAGCATGACCTCCGGTAACACCTTCCGCTTCCGCCTCGACGGTAGCAGGGTGGAGCAAACCACGTTCGGCCGGGTGAACCCGTTTGGATTTGCTGTGGATGATTTTGGCTACGTCTACTCTGCCGACTGCCACACCATGCCCATTTACCAGATTATCAGCCAGGGGGACTATCCGCACTTCGGCAAAAAAGCACCAGGTCTCGGCTTTGGGCCACAGATGATGAACTATCAAATTGGCTCCACGGCCCTTTCTGGGTTGGATTACTACAATGGAGAAGCTTTTCCCGAAGAATACCGAAACAGCTTCTACTCTGGTGACGTGGTGGCCTGCCGGGTAAGTCGCAATACGATTACCTACAATGGATCTACACCTGTGGCAACGCTTCAAAAAGATTTTCTTGTTAGCGAGGATCCATGGTTCCGCCCGGTTGATGTAAAAATTGGGCCGGATGGCGCCCTTTATATCGCAGACTTTTATAACCGCATCATTGGTCACTACGAGGTGCCGTTGGATCACCCTGGCCGGGACAGAAAGAGTGGTCGTATCTGGAGAATTACTTACAAAGGCGAGACAACTGAGCCTGTAGACTGGTCAAATGCCAGCCTTGACGATCTGATCAAAGGCCTTGGCCAAAGCACTTTTTCGCAGCGGATGATGGCGTCGAACCGACTGGTAGACTACAAGGCTGATGAGGCAGTGCAGCCACTTAAGGCACTATTAGCAGGCAGCAAAGTATCGTCCAAGCAGAAAGTCCATGCCATGTGGGCGCTAAAGAGGCTTGAAGCTCTGTCGAACGCAGAGTTAAAAAGTGCTGCTACAGGAAGCGATCAGGAGGTAAGGGTACACGCCTATCGTATCCTGACAGAATATGAATCGTTGAATGGTGAGACGAGATCTTTGGCGTTGGATGGGTTAAAACATAGCGATCCTCATACGCAGAGAGCTGCGGCAGATGTATTCGTGAGACATCATGATGCCACCAGCATCAAACCACTTGTGACAGCGGCATTGGCGGTGCCGACGCAAGACACCCATCTTCGATACACTTTGATGATAGCTCTCCGTGATCATCTCACAAATGCCGAGATCCTTGCTGGCGCTGTAGGGCAAACCTGGAACGAAGCAGAAACAAAAGTTCTGATGGATGCCATGACGGATGTGCCTTCTGCCATTGCCTCCAGTTTCATTTACGATAACATCAAGAAGTACAATGCTCCGCACGACCGCATGGTGGTGTATTTACAGCATGTGGGCAGGTTCATTCCTGAGGCCCAGCTCACCTCGGCGATCGATTTTATCAGAGAAAAATTCAACGGGGATGCCGCAGGGCAATATACGTTGTACAACACGATCCAAACGGGTATTGGTCAGCGGGGAGGTTCTGCCAATGCCAAGCAAATGACCGACTGGGCGACCAGCTTCGCAGGCGACTTCCTGAAAAATCTGGAGACAAAACCTCAACTGGTGGCTGATCAACCGTCTGCCCATGCTGATGAAGAGTACGAGTACTTTGAAGAAATTTCCCAGCGCCAGGTGTTTGCGGCAAACATTGCCAGCCAAAATAAACTTACAAGCTATGAACAAGGTCTCCGTGACCTGCTGAATGCCTCGTGGGCTAAAAGCAGGCCCAGGGCGGCTGCGGCCAAAGCATTACTGAACATCAATGGCAAAGGCAATATTGATATAGTGGAAGCCAAATTAATTAGCGCTGAGGAAGAGCCTGCTTTCCGGGAAGAGCTGGCCAGAACCATTGGTACATCATCTTATGCAGGCGTAACACCACTGCTGAATAAATCGCTGAAAGATGCGCCCAGCGGATTGCAGGTAGCCATCGCTTCGGTGTTTGTAAACTCAGCCGACGGCCGTGCTAGTTTGCTGAAAGCAGCCATGGATGGCTTCATTCCGCCTCGCACGCTGATGGACAGACGAGTGAATGAGCAGCTGCTATCAAAGCTAACTACTGCCCAGAAGAAAGAGTACGATGCATTGACTTCCGGTCTGGAGTCCGTACTGGAAGAAAGGCAAAAACTGATTGATACCAGATTATCCAGGTTTGATCCTAAGCCTGATGTAGAGCTGGGTAAAGCGGTATTTATGAACAACTGTAACGTCTGCCACCAGATCAATAACGATGGAGGCGTGATTGGGCCGCAGCTTGATGGCATCGGCAACTGGGGTCGCAGGGCTCTGGCGGAAAAGATACTGGACCCCAACAGAAACATTTCGCAGGCATTCAAGACTTACACCATTACATTGAATGACGGCAAGACACTAAGCGGCTTGTTCAGACGGGATGAAGGTGAGCTGGAAGTATACGCTAACGCAGCCGGTCAGGAATTTACGGTAAGCAAAACCGATATCAAGGAGAAAAAAGCATCACAATACACCCTGATGCCCGACACTTTCGGCGAGTCCATCAGCGAAACAGACTTTGATGCCCTGCTGGGCTATTTACTTACACAGAAGTAAGACAATTGTGTCGAGGCCTGTCAGGGGACAGACCTCGGTTAAGTCACGAGATAGATCAATTATTGTGTAAAGAATTTTCAATTGTAGATGCGCCCATTTAGGAGGGTGGCCGAAGAATTGGCGGGCCGATGAGCATAAAGGCCAGTGCGTTTAATTCTTCAAAGACTTTTGCCTACTTTTTGTCCCGGCGGGGAACCGCTTTTAAAAAGTAGGAGCCTGCCCGGCTTGAGGGCGATGGTTATTTAGATGAAAATTGTTCATAGTATGAAGAAAATTGCCACTTCTGTAGTCGTCGTATTCTTTTCAATACAATGCTACGCCCAACTCATGAAGAACCACGTCGTCGCCGACGACATCCCCTTTAAAAAAACCGTCCTGTTCGACAAATTCGTCTCTGAAGGGGTAGCCGTCGGCGACGTCAACAACAACGGCCTCACCGACATCATGGCGGGTCCTTTCTGGTTCGAAGCCCCTAACTGGATCCGCCACGAAATTTACGAGCCCAAGCTGTATGTTGCTGAAGAAGAATGGAGCAACTCCATGCTAAACTTCTCGCTCGATGTGAACCAGGACGGCTGGATCGACTTCATCCGTGTCGACTTTCCGGGTAAGGCGGTTTACTGGCATGAAAACCCCCAGGGCAAAGAAGGTTACTGGAAAGAGTACATGATCCATGAAACCGTGGGCAACGAATCACCAGGATTTTATGACATGGATGGCGACGGCCGAAAGGACATCCTGTGCGGAGATGTGACCAACAAGCAAATGATCTGGTTGAAGTCGCCCAGCAAAAAAGGAGATACCAACTGGAAGGAATACACGATCAGCTTGCCGGGCACTCCTGGCTCTGAAAACTTTTCCCATGGTCTTGGCCATGCCGACGTGAACGGTGACGGGCGGAAGGACGTGGTGATCAGAGAGGGTTGGTGGGAAGCGCCGAGCGATGTTACTCAGGCGGCCTGGTTTTGGCATCCATCCAACCTTGGCGAGCCTTGCTCGCACATGTACACCACCGACTTCAATCAGGATGGCCATCTAGACGTTTTCTCAGCATCGGCCCACGAAAGAGGTATTTGGTGGTATGAAAATGAAGGAGACGGCAGTAACCAGAAGTTCACTCGCCACCTCATCAGCGATGAAATGTCAGAAACTCATGCCGTGGCCTTCACCGACATCAACGGCGATGGCAAAAAGGACTTTGTCACCGGTAAGCGCTACTATGCCCACATGCGCCAGGGCACCGGAGCTTTAGAGCCTGCTTATCTCTATTGGTTTGAATATGTGCCAGGCAAGGAGCCCAAGTGGATTGCCCACCAAATCGACGACAACTCAGGCGTGGGACTCAACGTGGTGGCCGAAGACATCAACAAAGACGGCCTCACCGACGTGGTGATTGCCAACAAGAAAGGGATTTTTGTGTTTGAGCAGGGGAAGAAATGATTTGTTTTTTAGCGTTGATTCCTTGGTTCGTATTATTTAATCAATGGATATAGCTACTGGCTCTGTAGTAATTGTGATAACGGCTCTTGCCGTTGGTTTACTCTATTGGCTGACAAGACAACAGCTTAGGCTAAGTAGAAAAATTGATCGACATATTATCGATCAAGCGAAATCCAGGGGTTTAATAGTTGAAGACTTTCGATATGCTGGTGGTTCAGACTGGAAGGACTCTCCTTTCCCAGACAAAATCCGTGTTGGTACAGTTGGGTTCCATGGTGTTCCTAATCGAGAAGAGTATGTCAGGATACTTGAGTGTAGAACTCCTATTGGGAAGAAGACTTTCTGGGTGAAGGTCATAAGGAAACGTAGGAAGGATTTCGATTATGAGTGGCTTGAGACGTAGCTAGCATTTGAACCCCTTGGCCTGCCCCCCGACAGGCCATCGCTCCACAAGTCTAACTTTTAAACTAAAGCCTCTTCACCCTAATATTCTTATAATACACCCTTTGTCCATGGTGCTGAAACATGATATGGCCTTCCTTGTCGGAGTGGTAGCCCGGGTTGTTTGAGAACTTACTTTCCGCCAGCAGCTTTGTCATTTCAGGGCTTCCGATTTCAAACTCCAGCACCTTGGCGCCGTTGAGCCAATGCTCCACATGGCCGTTGTTGTGGATGAGTTTAGCCTGGTTAAAATCACCAATAGGTTTAAGTTTTTTGTTTACTGGCTTAATCAGGTCGTAAAGCGATCCGGCCGATCTTACCGCTGCGGTATCGTTGAAATAGATATCGTCCAATACCTGAATTTCAAAGTTATCCAGCCAGTTGGGGCTATTGCCATTCCCAGCTTCCATGGTCAGGTTCTCCTGCATATGAAAAAATACGCCCGAGTTGGCTGCAGTGTCCACCGCCCATTCGTATTCAAGCTCAAAGTCTTTGTAGCGGCCTTTGGTTAGCAGGTCACGGTTGGCAGTATCTGGATTGGTGACCAGCATGCCGTTTTCAACCAGCCATACCCCTTTAGGAAACTCTTCGATTCCATATCCTCTCAACGAATCAGTAGACGTTCCATCAAACAGAACCGCCCATTCATTTTCTGTTGGTTCTTTCTGTTCTGTTTTTTTAGTTTCAGTACAAGCTGAGAAGAGGCCAAAAGGGACTAGAAAAAGGAATAATTTCTTCATGATGGTTCTAAATTAAGGACAAGCTTTCTTAAAGATAACTACTTTTTCGAGTATATAGCCCACCTTGGCCTGTCCCCTGACAGACCTACGTCTTACAATCTCCTCAACGTTAAACCTCCGTCAGCCATAATCACCTGACCAGTCGAATAAGGAATGCCGCCCGTTGCCAGCGAGGCCACAATCCGGCCGATATCTTCTGGCTGGCCCAATCTCTTTTCCACAGTAAGGCCGTTGGCGATCAGTTCCTCGTATTTGCCCTTCACCTTGCTGATCATGTCAGTTTCAATCACGCCGGGGCGTACTTCATACACAGGAATACCAGCTTCCCCCAGCCTGGTAGCCAGCAGTTTGGTCATCATGCCCAGCCCAGCTTTGGCCATGCAGTATTCTCCACGGTTGATGGAGGCCACTTCTGCGGAAATGGAAGAAATGGTAATGATGCTTCCTTCAAATGCTGGTGCGGAGGCTTTCTCTTTTAGCATTTGGTTGGCCACTAGCTGGGAAAGGAAAAAGGTGCCTTTGAGGTTGATATCGAGCATGTAGTCGTAGTCGTCCTCATCAATTTCCAGCACATCTTTGCGAACCCTGGGAGCCACTCCCGCATTGTTCACTAGCAAATTCAGCCTTTGAAAATGGGCCAGGGTTTGAAATACCATTTTTTCCCGGTCTTCCTTCACGCCCAGGTTGCCCTGCACATAGGCAACTTTCGCTCCCAGCTTTTCCAACTCCTTAATCACTTCTTTGATGTCTTCTACCGGCCGCATGCCATTCAGGGCCAGGTCATAGCCTGCAGCTGCAAGGGACTTCGCAATACCGAAGCCAATTCCTCGAGTTCCTCCGGTAATCAATGCTACTTTTCTATCGGCCATATCAGAGCTCTTTCTTGATTTCTTTGATCAGCTTGGCTTCTTCCATCTGCTTATAGTAAGGGTCAAGCGGGAAGCATCCTGAGATCATGCCGTTGCGTGGGCCCGTGGTGCAGTCGGAGAAAGTACGGCAAATTTTCGCCCTTTTCATGCCGTCGCCAGACAATACATCTGCTGGCATTTCAGGGTAGGAGATCACCATCCGGCCAATGCCCACAAAATCCACATCACCATTTTTCAGCACGGCTTGCCCCACGTTGGGTAGCCACTCCTGCAGGTAGGAATACCCTGAGCCAACAATGGCCAGGTTTGGAAAATCCTTTTTGAGTGTCGCCACTACCTCAAGGTGACGGGCCACACCTACAAGAGGGTCTTCTGGTGGCAGGTAGCCGTCGGAAGGAGGGAAAAGGGCAGGCCTGGTTACGTGGGGATTGTAGTACGGGCTGCCGGCAGTGATGCAAAGCAGTTCGATATCGAGCTCCTCCAGCAAATGCAGAAACTTTCTTGTTTCTGTCAGGTCGTAGCTAAGTCCCGATTTCTCACCGCCAAAGGCATAGTTATAGTTGCCTGTTACTTCGTAAGGCTCGCCCACTTTGTCTTCGGCTTGTGTAAATGGCAACAAATCAATGGCGCTCAATCTCACGCCAATTTCTAAACCAGGAGCTTCCTTTCGAATGCCTTCTACAATCGAGGTAAGAAAGCGGGTTCTGTTTTCGAAGGAACCGCCGTATTTGCCTCCCCTGTCAATGGCGCTTAGAAACTCGTGACCTAAATAGCCATGACAATGTTTGATATCTACAAAATGGAACCCCGCCTTTTGCGCCAGCACAGCCGCCCTGATAAAATCTTCAATAAGGCTGTCAATGTCCTCGTCGCTCATTACCGGATAATCGTCGCCAAGTCCGAATTTCTTGTTCAGAACTGGGTGGGCGTAGAGTATTTTTGGCTGTAGCTTTTTCTTATCGAAAGGCTTACAAAACCTGCCAGAGTGGGTCAGCTGCAGGCCGATAACCAGGTCGTCGGCGCTGCTAAACTGCTCCTGATGATCTTTGACCAACGACTCGCAAAGGCTGACGAATTCTGGAAAGGTATCCTCGTTGATCATCAACTGATTGGGGTTGGCCCTGCCTTCAGGGTGCACAGCCACCGCCTCACAGCCCCATAGCAGTTTAGCCCCACTGATGGCGAAATGATGCCAGCGTCTTTTGGTGTGCTCCGAAGGTCTTCCGTCCGTGGTGCCATCCCAGCCTTCCATCGGCAGGATACAAAAGCGGTTGCCGATGGTTCTGCCCGAATTCAGCGAATAGGGTTGGTGGTACGGAGAATTGGTGGTCGCCAATTCAGCATCAAATGGAATGTCTGCGCCAATTTCTTCCAGATAGCTGGTAAGGTCTTCCGCAGTTTTGAGCTGCGCTACTCTTTTAAATACCGGTCTGCTTTTCGTAGCCATTGATCTTAAGCCATTAATCCATTAAAAAAAGTATAATACTCTTCACCTTTCAGCTGTTTGGTCAGGTAGAGCGCCAACTCCCTGGCATGATAGTCCCCCCACATGCTCGACTCGCCGCAAGGTACTTTTTGTCCTGTTGGCACGTGATCCCAATTATTGGGGCGGTGGTAAACAGAATGTAGTGTCAATCCCTGATGTGTTGGGTCAGTCGAAAGGTAAGGCTCACTGAAAAGCGCCTTTGCGGCCGTTAGCCCAGCTTGCGTATATTTTGGTTCGTTCAGGTACTTGCCAAGCCTCAGAAGTCCTTGTGCGCCAATGGCGGCTGCAGAGCTGTCTACCGGCTCGTGAGCATTAAAAGGATCGGAAGGTTTTGACAGGTAATCGCCCATGTGTACCAGGCCAGGGGCTCCTGTATCCCAGTAAGGGATGCCATCCGTACATGAATTCTCAATATAGAAATCGCAGGTGGCTTTGGCTGCCTTTAGCATCAAAGCCATTAGCTCCTTTTTAGCTATCACTCCTTCCAGTGCCGACTCAGGTACTTTTTCGAAGAACTCAAGCTCTTCTGGAAAACCGCACATAGCCCAGGCCAAGCCACGGGTCCAGGTGCTCATGCCGGTGTAGCCTTGCTGTGTGCTCACGCTACGGAAATTACCGTCGTTGGTATTGAAAATACTTTCATGGGCCGTGCGTCCCCAAAGGTCATACAAGTCACGACCTTCGCCATAAAACACAGAATAGTTGGCAGTGGAGACCAGGTGCTGTACGGTCCTCTTAAGTAAGCTGATTTTCTCATCGTTTTCCGCCATCAGCGAATGACCCAGTGCGTGGCTCATCATGAGGATGCGACAGGAGCGAACGGTGTCTACAAACAAGGAATGTGGCCCATTAAAAGAATAAATAAAGCCACCGTTTTTCGTAGTTGTCCAACGCATGGCCTGCACAGCCCCACTTACTTTGATGGCCAGCTCATAGAAGTTCTTTTCCCACTCGTTGTTTTCTGTTTTTCCTTCGTGCATCAGCCTGAGCAGGTTGCCGTAGGTGCTGATGTTGTTAAATCCGTGGTCGTGTACGCCCTTATGGGTCAGGTGCGGCGCCATTTTCTCGACCGTATTTTTTCTGCCTATTTCCAGAAATTGCTTTTCGCCAGTAGCATCAAACTGTAGCAACGCCGATCCAAACTGGAAGCCCTGCGTCCATTCCGTCCAGCCACGGGTGGTGTATTTGCCTTCTACCGTAAAAACTGGTGTACCAGCTTGCCCATCATACTGTTTTTCAATCGCCAGGATTTTCTGACCTGACAAGTCCCAAAATTGATTCAGGCTTTTCTCCAAGTGTTCAACCTTCAGTTGGTTGTCTATTTTCATTTTGTTCGTATAAGTTTAAATCAAAAGAGGGGAATGTATCCTCTCTCAAGGTCAGTAAAGTTCCAAAATTAAACCGTGCGGGCTTTCTTGCTGTGGCTTGCCTACTTTTTGTGCGTAGCCATTATCAAGACGCTGATTCCCCCGTGCACCATGTACAACACGATGTCAAAATTTAAACCGGCGATTTGTGCGGGTATTACCGAGAGAATATTGAGAACGATGCCTATCAGCGCCAGCCCACAGGTGAGAATAAGAACCTTTGGTGGGTTTTCAAAGATCACAGCGGCCAGCACCAGCGGTGCCATCACGGAAGTACCGGTAAAACTTAGCCTGGCCAGCAACACGAGTTGGTCGCTCATGTAAATAGAGAAAACCAGCACTACTAATGAGAATACCAGCAGCGAGATTTTCGTATACCGCATCACTGTTTTGTCTTCTCCGGAAAGCAAAGACCGGAGCTCCGAGCCGAGTGCAAATATCTGTGCGTTGGTGGTCGACAGGCAGGCAGCGAACAGCCCAACCACTGCCAGGGCAGCTACAGGGTTAGCCTGGTCAAACAGCAGGGCCGACGAGAGAAACTCTGAAGTAGAAACGTCAGGGTATTTTAGTGCGCCATATAAGCCAATGAACGCCGTGGGAAGAATCACCAGAATAGCAAACAACCCGACGGCATATGTCATTTTGTGTACCGACTTCAGGTCTTTCATCACTATGAGTCTGGTAGTGAGTTGAGGTTGTGTCACGGGTATCATCACAATGGCTATAGCAGAGCCTATGAGAAACTGAGTGCTGAACAGACCCTTTGGGCCGGGTAGGGTAAGCAGGTCAGGATTCTGCGTGCGTACATTCGCCATCATTTGGCCAAGTCCTCCCGACATTTCCAGGCAGGCTAATCCAATGATCCAAATCACAACCAATAGCAAAATGCCTTGAATGGCATCGCTGTATACAATGGCTTTAAGGCCACCAATTTCTGCGTAAATCAGCATAATCACCACCGTGCCAGCCGACCAGCCCCAAGAGGGAATGGCGTCGGGAAAGGCGGCGTTGAGAAAGATAGAAATACCTCTGATTTGAATGGCGACATACGGAATAAGGAAAAGAAAGGCGGTTAGGAAAAACAGGTAGCCGGCCCAGGGCGACTGGTAGCATTTTTCCAACAGTCCGGCAATGCCTTTGAATCCTTTGTTTTTGGCCAGTTTCCTCAGCTTGTAGCCAAACCAGATGATAAAGAAGACCATCACCGCATCCGAAAAAGCCAGGAAGATCCAGGCACCTACCCCGTGGTTACGGAAAAAGTCGGGCATGCCCATGAACGTGAAGGCGCTGAACAATGCGGCAGCAAAGGTCATGAAGCCGAGGAAGGCACCTATGGCGGAACCGGCCAACATGAATTCGTCAGAAGTTCGGTTCTTTTGATAGGATTTAACAGAGGCCAGCACCAGCAGACCAATGAAAATAATGAAGAAAATAATCAGCCAGGTGGTCATATCAGTCTTCTTTATGCGGGAAAACCCTGGTTCCAATAAATGTGAGAGCTACCAGCAGCGCTGTAATAAGGATGCTGCTCCAGAATACGTAAGGCAGGGAGAGAAAAAACGGCTCGGCATTGCCGGGTTTGAAGACTACGCCAAAGCTAAGAAGAACAAGCAAAATGGCTGCGGCGACAACGACTCGCCAGGGGGTAAATGATTTCATTATATAATAAGTAGGTTTTAAAGCGGATGAAGATTGGCAAATAAAGGGGCTTTTGCAATTTGTACCGGGACAAAATTAAATTGACATTTCTTTTACAATTTATATAGAAATGATTTTATTTGTTTTACAATTCATATACTAATGGGTAAATCATACATAGGAGAATTTGAAGAACTGGTACTGACCATTGTGGCCATCCTTCAGGAAGAGGCATACGGCAATGCCATCGTCACTGAAATAAAAAGCAAGGTGGGCAGGGAGGTGAACCTAAGTGCGGTGCACGTCACCCTGTACCGGCTGGAGGACAAGGGCTATGTGAAATCCGACATGGGAGGTGCCACCAACGAGAGAGGTGGTCGCCGTAAACGAATCTTTACTATCACAAATGCAGGTCTGGCTATTCTCAAAGACATGAAAGAGTCGAGAATGGATCTTTGGAAGTTGATACCACAATTGAATTTTGGATAAAAGAATGCCGGACAAGCAATCACATAAAGGTTTTGTAACTCGGTGGCTTCGCTTCCTTCGTCGGTTCTGTCCGCCTGATCTCTACGAAGGGATAGAGGGCGACTTGCTGGAGCAGTTTGAAACGGATATTGAGTCGGTAGGGCCAAAGAGAGCGGGGTGGAGGTTGAAATGGAATGTGCTGCGGTTTTTCCGGCCGGGGATTTTGATGAGGAATAGTTTCACCAGGCGACTAAATAGTACTGGCATGATGGGCAACCACCTAAAGGTTTCTTACCGACAGTTGGTCAAAAGCAAAGCGTTCACTGTCGTTAACGTTTTAGGGCTGGCCCTCGGCATGTCAGCCGCTTTCATCATTTTTCAGTATGTCATCTACGAAAAGAGCTACGAAAGCCTGCATGGCAATAAGGATCAGATTTACCGGGTAACAACGGTCTGGAACCAGCAAATTGTGGATGGGGATGCTCGGGCAACCACAGTTCCGTGGTCGGGCCCCTCAGTAAAAGACGCTTTTCCTGAAGTGCTGGAGTATACTCGGTTTGCCCCTTTGAGCGTGTTTATTGGTGAATATTGGGCTGTTTATGATGATGTGAACCTGGCGGATTTGGAGGTGTTTTTTACTGATCCCGGCTTCCTCAAAATGTTTTCTTTCAAGTTGCTTCAGGGCAATGAAGATTTGGCGCTGAATGACCCGTTTTCGATTGTTATTACTGCCTCAATGGCAACAAAGTTTTTTAAGAACGAAAGCCCAATGGGTAAACTCATTCGGATCGATTCACACGGGAACCTTGGCCCGGCCACCTTTGGAGAAAGCAATTTTAAGGTGACAGGCGTCATTCAGGACCCTCCTGATAATTCTCACATGAATTTCGACTTCCTCATTTCGTACAGCACAATTTTTCCCGGGCTGAGCAACGGGAGCACTTACTGGCACTGGGACTACACTTACACCTATCTGTTGATTCAGGAGGGAAGTAAAATTGCTGAACTCGAAAACAAAATATCGAAGCTTAGGGTGGCTCAGCATGGAGACGAAATGACCTATTTCAGCGATGCCATTGACTTCAGGTTGCAGCCCATCAGTGACATCCATTTGCATTCTGCTTTGAAAAATGAGCTCAAAGTCAATGGTGACGGCAATGGGGTTTTTCTCTTGCAGCTGGTAATGATAGGCATCCTACTTAGCGCCTATATCAACTATGTTAACTTGTCTACGGTAAAGGCTATCGAAAGGAGCCGTGAGATTGGCGTGAGGAAAATTATTGGTTCAACTCGTCGTCAATTGGTGGGCCAACTGTTGGTAGAATCTGCGTTGCTGAGTTTACTCGCCATCCTTGTGGCTATTCTAATTTCCGCAAGCAGTATCCTTTTTATAGACAATGCTTTTGGACTGAAGTGGCCTGCCTGGCAGAATGGCATTGTTACACCCTCATTGATCGTGTCTGCAATAGCCATTGTAGTAGCAGGCATATTGCTCTCGGTGGTATACCCTGTTTTGATTGTTACCCGCATCAAGGCGATAGAAGCCCTGAAAGGGGGTAGACAAGGTGCGGCAGGTTTAGGGAGAAAAATTGAGTTGAGAAAAGCGCTTATTGTGGTGCAATTTGTCTTCTGCGTTGCTTTTACTACTGGTACGTGGTCACTTTATCAGCAGCTTCGCTTCATGAAGGAGTATGATCTTGGCATGAACATGGATCAGGTGATCGTCGTAAAGGGATATGGCCTCCAGTCGCCAAAGGTTTATGAGAACTTCAAATCCAACCTGAAGGGGGTAAGCTTCATTGAGTCCGTCGGCTTTTCCTCGGCTGCCCCTGGCGACGAGATTAACTTGCTGGGCCTGAAAGCCAATGTAACTGTTGGCGATCAGACAGAGCCAAAGGAGCTAAAAATCGTCAGTATTGACGAGGATTTTTTTAACACCCTGGAGATTTCACTGCTGGCAGGTCGTTCATTTGATCCTGCGAACATGGCAGACCAAAAGCCGGCCATTGTCAACGAATCAGCGACCCGTTTACTCGGTTTTGAAGACCCGTTCGAAATCGTGGACAAGCCTTTGCACAGTTTGCAGGAAGCAGACAGCAGAATTGTGGGGGTGATCAAAAATTACAACCAGCTTTCTCTAAAAAACTCCTATGAGCCCATAGTGTATGTACCCTACAAAGAGTGGGACAGAACCTGGAACAACAGGTTTTTCTTTGTAAAAATCCAGGGAGGTGCAACAGGCAATCGCTACCAGGAAGCTCTGGCTGAAATTGAAGCCGCATGGAAAGAAGCTGCACCAGAGCAACCCTTTCAATACTTCTTTCTCGAGAGTCATTTTGAGAATAAGTACCAGGCCGAAACAGTATTCACCTCGCTGTTTCTCTTCTTCTCGCTCTTTGCAATCATCATCGCATGCCTGGGGCTATTTGGTCTGGTGGCTTACAGCACTATCCAGCGAACAAAAGAGATCGGGATAAGAAAGGTGCTTGGAGCGACAGTGGAGAATATTCTTGCTCTGCTTTCCAAAGACTTCTTTCGACTAATTTTGGTGGCTGCAGTGCTGGCTGTGCCCATAGTATGGCTCGGAATTGAGTCATGGCTTAATACTTATGCCTTTCGCATTGACGTTGACTTTTGGCTTTTCGTTGCTCCATTGCTGAGCGTTTTCGGGCTAGCCTTGGCGACAGTAGTTCTCCGGTCGTGGCGGGTAGCAGTTGATAACCCTGTAAACAGCCTCAGGCATGAATAATCCCTCTTCAACCTGGCTCCGCTTCCTCCACTGGTATTGCTCGGAACCCCTGGTAAAAGATGTTAAAAGTAGTCAGCCTTTTTCTAAAAATTCTCTTGGCGAGATAATGGGAATGTTTTTAAACGGACTAAGAACCTGTAAATCCGGATCGCCGGTAACAATACAATCTGCCTTTCCGGAAAGGGCGAGCTCGAGGTACATATCGTCTTTGGGGTCTCGGCAGACTTTTACTTTATGCGTTACAGGAAGTAAAGTAGCTAGCGACTCATATTCCTTTGTGAACTCAAGCCTTACCTCTATACTGGCATATTTATCGAATTTAGGCCGCATAGCTACGTTGATCAGTTCTGCAAGGACTGGGGTTGAGAGAAGGATGACATCGGATTGTTTGGCTTTGAGTAAAGCCTGTCCAGAAGTGGAGGTGTTATTTAAAAGTGCGCTGATTAACACATTGCAATCAAAAACGACCCTCACCTATTTTTCGTTGAGCAGCTGTTCAAGTATTTCAGGAGTCAGGCCATTTTTGCGTGCTTGTTCGCTCGCATCTTTCATGATTTCCTCCAGGCTTCTCTTTTTCCCAACAATAATATCCAGCGTTTCAGCAATAGCTTTTTTCTCAGCAACTGTCATTTGCTCCAGTTTTTCAGCCGTTGGGTCGCTTACCTCCAATGTTATTGTTTTCATGTGACAAATATACGTAAATCAAGCATGACAGACGTGAAAAAATCATTCTCTCTCCGCTTTCTCCGCTGGTTTTGCCCGCCCCATTTGTACGAAGGCATTGAAGGCGACTTGCTGGAGCAGTTTGAAACGGATCTTGAGTCGGTAGGGCCAAAGAGAGCGGGGTGGAGGTTGAAATGGAATGTGCTGCGTTTTTTCCGGCCGGGGATTTTGATGAGAAATACTTTTGAAAACCGATTAACGAATGCTGGTATGCTAAGAAACTATATGACTATCGCATGGAGGAATATCATTCGATATCCAGGCCACACTACGCTGAATGTCCTGGGCTTGGCCCTCGGACTGGCTAGCTGTTTTCTGATTGGTCTATATGTTAGGTACGAGTTAAGCTTTGACAACTTTCACGTGAAGGGTGAGCATATATATAGGTATATTCCGCAGTTCGCAAAAGATGGAGAAATGACGCTTCAGGTACAGACTGCTGCCGGCATAGCCCCCCACCTCCAGGCTACGGTTCCCGAAGTTGAGCAAGCGGTTAGATACACTGAATGGGAGGAGCAACCCTTCTTAAAATGGAAGGAAAAAGAACTCCCCGCAGCAACTCTATCTCTCGCAGACAGCAACTTCTTCCACATGTTTTCATTCCGGCTACAGGAGGGGAATTCGGCTGATATGTTGACTCGTCCCATGACCGTAGTCATCTCCAAAACTATTGCTAAAACTATTTTTGGGGGCGAATCTCCCATTGGACAGTTGATTACCTATGACAATAACCTGGAATTGGAAGTTACGGGCGTTTTCGAAGATGTTCCCGCCAATAGCCATCTTCAGTTTTCTTATCTGGTGTCTGTGGCATCACTGCCAAAACTTTACGGAGCTGACCAGACTGTGCTTTCCAGCATGGACAACTGGAATTTCTCCACCTACTTGTATGCGCCGTCGATTGTTGACTTGCGTGGTTTTGATCAGAGGGTAACAGAAGCAATGGTCACCAAAATGAAGGCACTGGGTACGTTTGGAGATGGTGAGGCCGCAGCTGCGCATTGGCTTCAACCGCTTACCGACATTCACTTCACTCAAGGAATAAGGGGAGATGGCCCTACATCAAATATCAGCCAAGTTTACATTTTCTCGGCAGTAGCCATTTTCATCATTCTCATTGCGTGTTTCAACTTCATGAACCTTTCCACGACCAGGGCGATAGGCCGGGCTAAGGAAGTGGGGATTAGAAAAGTAATGGGTGCAGTGAGGAGGCAGCTTATATTTCAGTTTTTGAGTGAGGCTTTTTTCATCGTCTTAATAGCTGGTGTCCTGAGCCTGGTTCTTTTCTGGCTGGCCGTTCCCTGGTTCAATAACGCTATGGGCTTGCGACTCACTTTTGAGATAGGCAATGACTGGCAATTCGTTGCTCAACTGTTGGGTATCATCGTTGCGACAGCTTTCATGGCGGGCAGCTATCCCGCTTTCTACTTATCGTCGTTCACTCCTTCTGCCACTCTTAGAGGAGGAAACCCAAAAGGTGGCAAGGCTGGCTTTCGAAACATATTGACTGTTATCCAATTTAGTATCTCAGTATTTCTGCTTATCGGAACGCTGGTTATCAGCAGCCAGCTGTCTTATATGAAAGAAGCTAAAATGGGCTACGAAAAGGATCTGGTGGTTCATTTTCAACTAACGGATGATTTGGAGGCAGAGAAATTTGAAAGCTTTAAAAATGCACTATTAAATCATCATGGAATTGCTGCTGTTAGCAGAGGAAGTGATGTGCCTGGAAATATCACTGGCCATAATATTTTTGAAGTTCAGGTGGGGGAAGAAAAACGGATCAAAGCATTTACTTACATTACGGCCGACTATGGTTACCTCGATGCTCTTGGTATCGAGGTAGTTGAAGGCAGGCAATTTTCCAGGGAGTTTCCGACAGACGAAACTCAGGGCTATTTGGTTAATGAGACCCTGGTTAAATTCTTAGGCCTCGACAAACAGTCCGGCAGGGTTGTTGGCACTCCCATGCGCTGGTTGTATTCCAAGTCTCAGGAGGGTAATATAATCGGGGTCGTCAAAGACTTTCATGCCCGGTCGCTCCAAAACAAGATCGAGCCGATGGCGATATGGTTTAGCGAAGGAGGATCTGTCGGCGTATTGAAGCTCAATGGCAACGACGTTTCAGGCGCTTTGGCTGCATTGGAACAGGAGTGGAGCAGGTCGGCTTCAGGCTATCCGTTGAATTATGCTTTTCTTGACGAATCGCTTGGCAGGATGTATTTGGCCGAAGAGAAATCTATGACGCTCGCAGGGGCTTTCTCGATTTTGGCCATCTTCATTTCCTGTATGGGCCTCATTGGGCTGGTGTCGTATGTGGCCGAACAGCGGAAGAAAGAAATCGGCATCCGGAAGGTACTTGGTGCATCAATGGTCGGCATTGTCACCCTTTTTTCGTGGCGGTTCGTTCGGCTTGTTGTGGTGGCTGCGGCTGTCACGGCTCCGCTGTCCGCATTGGCCGTGGACGAGTGGCTGGCCAACTTTGCCTATACGGCGCAGCTTCAGTTGTGGGTGTATGGTATTCCCATATTGATTGTGTTGCTAATTACTGTTGCTGTCGCTGCAGGCTTCACGATAAAGGCCGCCAAAGCAAACCCGGTTGATTGCCTGCGGAACGAATAACAGAGCATTCTGGCTATTTTTGTTAAATTCAGATTCAATACGATTGAATTATGAAAATCCATCTGGTCGGCGGCTTTCTTGGAAGCGGCAAAACAACGGCCATTGCCAACGCCTGTCAACAGCTTAAGCAGCAAAGCCTAAAAGTCGGCGTGATCACCAACGATCAGGGTCAATACCTGGTGGATAGCGAGTTTCTCCATGGGAAAGGAATTTCGTCTGAACAGGTAATTGGTGGCTGCTTTTGCTGCAACTACGATCAGCTCGATGAACAGATTCAGCGAATGAAGGCTAGTACTTCACCTGATGTTATTTTTGCTGAGTCGGTGGGGTCATGCACCGATCTTGTCGCTACGGTGCTGAAGCCTCTGCGGAAGTTTCGTGGGCAAGAAATGGAAGGCATGACTCTTTCCTGCTTCGTTGACGCCAGGATGCTGATGATGCATTCGAATAATAGAAGACTGCCCTTTAGCGCCGACACCACCTACATTTGGGAGAAACAAATCGAGGAAGCCCGTTTAATTGTCGTTAACAAAATTGACCTGATTAACTCCTCTGATCTTCCGGCTTTCAAGCAGGAGGTGACTGCGAAATGCCCCGACAAAAAATTTCTTTTCCAAAACTCACTTCACGAGGGCTCGGTTCGTGGCTGGCTGAATGAGCTAGAGGCGAACGAGAATTCCGGTAAGCTCCCATCACTTGATATCGACTATAACAAATATGGAAACGGCGAAGCTGAGCTAGCCTGGTTGGATGAGCAGATCACAATCAAAACATCCGATGGCACCGCAACCAAATTAGCACTCGATTTCATCGAAGGTCTGAATAGTAGCATTAAACGTAATGGGCTCACGATTGGGCATCTTAAGTTGATGATCACATCGAATGATAAGCAGAGAAAAATTAGTTTCACCACCATGTCGTCCAGCGGCGCCGAAACTAATGAACTCAAGTCTTTTTTCGGAGACTCGAATGAATTGCAACTTACAGTGAATGCCCGGGTTCAAACAGCTCCCGAAGTCCTTAGAGGTCTGTTGGAGGTTGAGCTTGGGTTGCTGAGAACAGCCAATACCATAATCTCGGAAGAGAATATTGCTTTTTTTCGGCCAGGGTTTCCAACGCCTACTCACCGGATAACGAGCTGACAAACTGGTCAATCATCGGATGATTTGTAAGGTTTTGCCAATGCCTGCTTGTAGCACTTTTTCCACGCCGATCTGTTCAGCGTATTTGTCCCAACGACTGACTACTTCCGCAATTTCCTGAATAATGGTGTTGGCTTTCTTTACGTTCATTTGATAAGCCACAGATAGCAAATCGCTTTTGGTAATACCTGTTCTTTTGCCGTTGATGCTGAGGGCGTGCTGGCTTACCCAATCGCTGCCGGGCCTATAGGCGTGACAAACATCAAACGCCGGCGACAATGTCCACTGCCCGGCTTTGTCCATCATGAATGCGAAGTTTTTGGTGTGATCGTCGCAGTTCCTCCCCATCACATTGAAAACCATTCTTCGGTATAGCTGCTCAGCTTGCGGGTAAGGCAATCCCAGGAACCTCATAGTTTCAAACAACTGCTCGTAGCTGTACATCGTCACCTCATTAAAGTCGAAATGCCGTATCGCACAAAAACTTTGGACATGGGCTTTACCCTGATCAGGTAGGCGGTCAAATCGTTGCGTCATGAAATGTGCCCGGCCGTTTTCTTCCAGCAGTTGGCTGTCTGTCATTGTTATGCCAGCCTCCTTGGCCATTAGATAATAGGCCATTTCTACCCGGCCGAAGCCACTCGATGAGCCAAATTGAGTATCTGTTACCCCATCAAATTTGATGATCCAATGGGTAAACCCTTTCGGAGCATTGGTTTGGCCGCTCTTGATGTCGCCCGTCGATTTGTTGTAGGTGATCAGGGCTTTTGCCCTGGCTCCACCGGCTGATGAGCCAATTTTCAGTATGTCAATCAAAGCCTTTTCTTCGTCGCTGGCCACATTGGTGGCAAAGTCCTTCCTCCCGGAGAGAATTTGCTCGGCCACTTGTATCAGGCTTTCTATTTCTATTTCTGTGGCCTTGTCGTCTGCCTTCGGAAAAGCTGGTTCCGCTTCCAAAGCGCCCATGCCACGGGAGCCAATAAAACAAAGCGTTTCAACTGGGTTAAGGCTGTTGGTGGGGCGCCCCTGTCGGGTAAGCCAGGTGTTGATCAGTGCATTGCCATATTTGTCGGGTAAAATATCGGCCAGCAGGCCGGGCAACCCTTTGAATGTGCTGGTAGTACGCAATTCAGGAAACGAAAACACCCGGCCTCTTGCTTCTTGCAGTGGCATCTGCACGGGTGCCAGGTCCCAGTTGTTTGACAGGAAACTGGGTTCGTATTCAAACACTCCGAGCTCTTTGGTTGGATCCCAGGCGATGGCACCCACTCTTTCTCCCCAGATATTGATAAACGCCGTTGTTACCATTACCAGTCGGATGAGGTGCGCTCAGGAGCTTTCCTTTTTGATGCTCGCTGCCGTTGACTTTGCTCCAGCTTTGCCAGCTGAAGTGGGCTCAACTGCCTCTCTACCTTAAATGCTTCCAGCACCTGTAGCTGATTTAATGCCCTGAGTAATTGGATAAGCGTGAGGGTATTGGATCGTTTGCCTTGCTCAAATTCCACAAGCGTTGTGCGATTAATGCCCGCTTCTTCCGCAAGCTGGCTTTGGGTTTTGTTTTGTTCCAGCCGATGGTGCCTGACAAACTCTCCAATGGTTGACAGCAAAGCTGCGTCGCTCATTAACGAAATGTTGTTTTTATCCATCATTAAGTAACTATTTTGACACTAATGTTGGTTATATCAATCAAATGTAATAACCTTTTACCAAATGACAATACTTTATGTTGTATTTATCAGACATAACGTCGACAAAACCTATTCAATGTTGGATATATCAGATAATAATAGAGGTGTGTGAGTATAGCTTGCTCGTGCTGAATGAGCTTGTCATCGACGACTCAATAGTCGATTTGGAGTTTTTCTAATGTTTGTACTTTGGTCAAAA
This sequence comes from Imperialibacter sp., assembly GCF_040222815.1. Classification (GTDB taxonomy): domain Bacteria; phylum Bacteroidota; class Bacteroidia; order Cytophagales; family Cyclobacteriaceae; genus Imperialibacter. The sequence goes on from NZ_JAVKCH010000013.1 coordinate 148,622, forward strand.
GTATTTCTCTGAATTCTGGTACCGCATCATAAAGCACAGGGTTTTGATCAATGAATTTAATTAGGTCGGATATTTTAGAATCATTTCGAAGAATAATATGGTTAATATCTTCTATCTTGAATTTGAGCATATAGTGCTGCTCTATATTTTCAGTATAGGACTTTAACTCGTCATCCAGACCAGTTTCCATCATACTCATATAAGATTTCGCAGGAATAAACGGTGGAATTATGCCAGGTGGAACATATCTCCACTCTTTTTCATCATAGAACTTTACCGCATTTTTGTTCTTTTTCCCAATTCTGAAGAGCGTTCCTTCATACGGTTTAATAAAGGAAAGTATATATCTGTAGTGATTTCCAAAGGCCTCGACATTTTTGAAATGGATGTTTTCTCGGCAGTATTTCTTACTGAAGCCATTAGAAAAGGTTAGACTTCTTTCTTTTATTTCAGGTTCGTATTGCTCAAATATTTTAACCATTTCCCAGAGCTGTTCGACCCATTTGGAATTTTTATAAACATAGGCTACAGGCGTAATTCCGTGCTTTTCAGCCCACGATTTTTTCAGCCCAATACCGTAATCGCCATAAGTGCTGGTATGATTATTAATTTGGCTCAAAGGAATGTCACAAAAACAACTCATGGGAACTGCTAACAAGAAAGCCGCCTTTTTTTGATTGTAAAGCATGGCGTAGTCCTCTATGCAGTAACTTGGCCTAATCCCATTGACTAAAATTTTAAATAACGTTTTAATTTCGCCCGTAAAATGGAAGAGACTATCAGAACTAAGTTTTGACATGGTTATTTTTTTACCCTTTTGTAAATATACTTTCTTGCAGTTTATCTATTGTAAGCCAGCTTTCAAAAGAGGTTGATGAGTTGTAAATAATTCCCTTTCCAACCCCAACTCCTTTTTCTATCTTCAGCCCAAAATTTAGCCCCCATGGATTTATCATATATCATCAACGAACTAGGCGAGGACAGAGAAAACTACTACCGCTCCGTGTCGCCACCCATCATGATGTCGTCCAACTTTTGTTTCGACAACATCAAAGACATGCAGGAAAGCCTGGAGTTTGAACACGAAATTCCATTTTATACCCGTGGGGTAAATCCAACCACTGCCATTCTGCAAAAGAAAATAGCAGCACTGGAAAAGACAGAGGACGCACTCATCTTCGCCAGCGGAAGCGCAGCCATTGGAGCTGCTGTGATGGCTAACTTGAGTCAGGGCGACCATGTGGTGTGCGTCGAAAAGCCTTACAGCTGGACAAACAAATTGCTCAACCAGTTGCTTCCCCGATTTGGGGTGACGGCTACCATGGTAGACGGGACTGATCCCAAAAATTACGAGAGGGCTATCAGACCCTCCACGAAAATTCTTTATCTCGAAAGCCCCAACTCCTGGACATTCGAACTGCAAGACATTGAGGCAGTGGTGAAGATCGCCAAGAAACATGGGCTGCTGACCATTATCGACAATAGCTATGCTTCTCCCATCAATATGAACCCTGCTGAAATGGGTGTCGACATCGTTACTCACTCAGCGTCCAAATACCTCAATGGCCATAGCGACCTGGTAGCAGGCGTACTTTGTGCCACCAAGGAAATGACGACCAGGATATTCAAGTCAGAGTTCATGACACTTGGAGGGATCATTTCACCAATGAATGCCTGGCTGATGCTGCGTGGGCTGCGCACTTTACCGATACGTATGGAGAGGGCAGAAAAATCAACAGCGACCATCATCGACTTTCTTGCCAATCACGAAAAGGTAGGCAAAATCTACTATCCGTTCCACCCTAGCCACCCACAGTATGAGCTGGCTAAAAGGCAAATGAAGCGGGGGACTGGCCAATTTACTATTCAACTAAAAACTGAAAAGCCTGATGAGATCATTCGTTTTTGCGACTCTTTGAAGACTTTCTACCTTGCGTGTTCATGGGGAGGGCATGAATCATTGATCTTTCCGGCCGTTGCCATGGTCGAGTCAATGAATTACAAGAATGCCACAACACCGTTGAACATGATTCGTTTCTATGTCGGCCTGGAAGAAACTGATTATCTTATAGCTGACCTAAAACAAGCATTTGACAAAATTTAACGTTCTGGCGTTCCTAATTGCAGGAATCAATCTTCTGATTGGAGGGGCTTCGTATGCCCAAAGCATCAAGGGAATTGTGATCGACGAGAAAGGTGAGCCACTGCCTTTCACCACCATTTATGTGGGAGGCACTTCTACAGGTGTTTCTACCAATCAGGACGGAGACTACGAGCTTTCTCTGGACCCTGGCCCCTACGATATCGTTTTTCAGTATGTTGGCTACAAGCGCCAGGTGCAGGAGGTCGTTGTCATTCCTGGGAAGACCTACATGTTGAATGTGCAGCTTCTTCCGGAAGCCTATCAACTGCGGGAGGTGGTGGTTAATTCTAAAGACAAGGATCCTGCTTATGCAGTGATAAGGGAGGCTATCAGAAAACGCAAGTACCATCTTACTGAAGTCAACGCATTTTCGTGCAGGGTCTATATCAAAGGCAATCAGCATCTTGATAATATCCCCAACAGTGTATTGGGTTACACCATCCCTCTCGACACAGGCATCGTGTATCTTTCTGAATCGGTGTCAGACTTGTCGTACATCTTTCCCGACAAATACAGTGAGCGGATGATCTCTTCCCGGGTCAGTGGACAAAGCAAGGCCTTCAGCTTCAATATGGCCTCCGAGATGTATGTCAACTTCTACAACAATCTGCTTGGAATGGAGGGGCTTACCGAAAGAGGCTTTGTCTCCCCCATTGCCAACAACGCTTTTTTCTTTTATGACTATAAACTTCGTGGCGCTTTTCAGGAGGGAGATTATCTCATCAATAAGATCGAGGTAATACCGAAAAGGGCAAATGACCCTGTTTTCAGTGGTTTTATTTATATCGTTGAAGACAGTTGGAGCATTCATAGCATTGACCTTGTGCTACCGCAGAAGAAACAGATCGAATTTGTAGACAGCCTTCGCATCCGTCAGCAGTATGCGCCTTTGGATCTGGGCATCTGGATGATGTTGTCTCAAAGATTTGATTTCAGGATCGGGGCGTTTGGTTTTCATGGAAACGGATACTTTGTTGGGGTGTACTCCAATTATAAGATAGAGCCAAGGTACAAGCTGGACGCAGTAAATAAATTGACCGGCCCAACAGTCGAACAGGTTGATACGCTTACGAAAAATGATGTAAAGCTGTTCCCTAAGCCAAAAAAGAGTTTCGGCAAGGAGGTGCTCGTAATCGAAGAAGATGCTAACAAGAGAGAGGACGTGTATTGGGAGAAAATTCGGCCGATACCACTCAACGATTACGAAATACGTGACTATAAAATCAAAGATAGTCTGCTAGTGATAAAAGAGTCTAAGCCATTTAAAGACTCTATGGATGACAAAAGAAATAACTTCAACCTTGTGAAGCTTTTTGTTTCAGGTTACAGATACAATAGAAGCTACAAGAGAGATTTTCTTTCGTTTGATCCGTTAATCAAAGCTATTCAGTACAACACTGTGGAAGGCATAGTGACGAATCTGGATGTGAACTATACCAAATACTATGAGAACAATAAGTTTTACCGGATCACTCCGGCCATCAGATATGGATTCGGCTCAGGAAAGCTCTACGGACGACTGGGGGCTACCTACTATTACGATCCAAAGAAGTTTTCGAGCGCACAAGTAGATTTCGGACAGTTTGTCTATCAATTTAATCAGGCCGATCCGATAGTTTCTTATGTAAACACCGCCGAGACATTGGTAGGGGGCAGGAACCTGATCAAGTTATTTGAAAAGACTTATGTAAGCACGAGATACCGCACAGAATTGTGGAATGGCGTTTTGTTTACTGGCCGGTTTAGTTGGGAGAAAAGGGTGCAGTTGTACAACACCTCATTCCTTTCCATTCTGAAAGAGGAGAACCGTATTTTTACCCCGAATGCTCCTAAAAATTTGGAACTGGCCGATACAAGTTTCCCTACGCATGAGGCAGCCATTGTCGATTTGTCCATCATTTATCACCCGGGCCAGCGATATATTTCACGACCCGACCAAAAGGTATTGCTGGTTAACAAATGGCCATCTTTCACTTTCAATTATGTGAAGGGTTTGAATGGATTACTGGGATCGGATGTCGACTACGACAGGGTGTCGGCCAAAATCAGCGATGAGATTTCACAGGGCTTGTTTGGCATGGGGAGATTGACACTCGAATCGGGCTTTTTCCCTGGTAAAAAAGTAGCCTACTTCATGGACTACAGGCAATTCAACGGCAACGCGACACTCTACGCCAGGTTTGAACCCGGCAACTTCCAACTGCTTGATTACTATCTCTACAGCTCGCTAAAGCCGTACTTTATGGGGCAGTATGAACACCATTTTGATGGCTTCATTGTCAATAAATTACCTCTTCTGCGTAAAACGAAACTACAAGCCGTAGGCTCGGTCAATTACCTGCGTGCCGGCACGGTCGACCACTACACAGAAATCGGGATCGGCCTTGAACATATTCTGAAAATTCTCAGAGTGGATTTCTACACTTCTTTTATTGGAAGGCAACACCAGGCCATCGGGTTCAAAGGGGGGCTTGGTTTCTGATCAGCGTTCGATAGACAGCACACCATTGAAGGATCGCTGCGAATACTTTACCATATAATAGTAAACGCCACTCGGTAGCTTGTCGCCGTTCCAAACAAAATCCCTTTGCCTCGTCATATATACGTTGGTTCCTTCCCTTGTCAACACCCTGAAAAACTGAAACTGGTCATCGCAGTTGTCAACCGGTAAATCAGGGATGGAGTAGGTGTCGTTAATGCCATCGCCATTCGGGGTGAAGATATTGGCTGGGAGAAATTCGCTCGGACTTTCACGGTCAATCAGGTCTATAAAAATCGACAAAGTGTCAAATTTTGGGTTGGGGCATCGGGTGTCCCAGGAGAGGAAGGAAACCTTGTAGGAAAGCTCCCTGGCTTCATCAAATAAAAAGCACTCTGGCGCCCAACGGAGAAACCCTTTGGCCTGGCCCTGCCCTTCCACACGGTTGAATTCAAAAGTTTCTGATGGCGGCAAAGGCACACCATCAAGAAGATCGATGGAAAGAAAGTCATTGTCGGGGTCAGTGGAGGTCACCTCCAGTTCAATCGACTCCAGACTGTTGATGGTGACCCTGTCGTTTTCAACACCAGCGATGGTAATCACTGGCGATTCATTGGTTGCCTGGAACACATTGATCTTGAGACTAATGACATCGGTTTCGGTTTGCAGGCAAAAATCATTGTCGGCAGCAACAAAGTTTACTTCAAAGTAGTCCTGTACCTCCGTGTCGATCAGGTCGCAGCCCAGGTTCCAACTGAAGGTAGTGTTCACCTCGCCCGGTCCGGACACCGGGGTGAAGTTGATCAGGTAGTCCTCGAAGCTGAAGTTCACAGGTACCGCTATCAGGTCGATCACATCCCCATCTGCGTCGGTGGCGGTCACTGGAAAGGATAAATTGGTTCCGACGGGAATCTGTAAGTCGTAAGAGCCAAGTGTGGTTGAGAGCTTGGGCGGGTTGTTGACAGGTAAATTGACAGTAAGCGAGACCTGAATTTCATCCCGGGAGTTGTCCATGCAGAAATCGTTGTCCGACAGCCGAAGTGTGAAATCAAACTGATTTTTCACACCGAAAGGAAAGCTTCCGCAGCCAGTTTCCCATTCAAATACTGCCTCAATTGACCCTGCTTCATCTTTATCGATACTGACTTTCATGCCCCATTCTTCAGGGTCAAAATCACTTGCCACAATGTCAAGCACCATCGTCTCATCGTCCAGGTCAATCCCCTCCAATGGCAGGCTGTAGCTAATGCCCTCATCAAGTGTCAGGTTGATAATTTTGCTCGTCTGGTTGACATAACGGGGTGCCTGGTTGGGTGGTGGCTCCACAATTACAGCCAGTCTCACGGTGTCCATTTGCGGCAGGGGACAAGCATCGTCGGCAGCAATCAGATCAATCAAGTATGGGCCGTCACTCACATAAGGACACTTTGAAAGGCATACTTGAAGATTGAGAATATCCTCAGAAGTAGCGAGGTAGCCTTCTTTAATGGTGAATATGCCCTCTACCTCACCGTCAAAATTCACTCCCACCGCCCTCATTTTGATATTTTTATCCCCAACAGGGTCGGTCACCTGTATGTCAAAGCATTTGTTGTCGCCCGCCTGGAATACCAGCGTATCTCTAATCACGGAATTAAAACTCAAGGACCCAGGCACACGGACTTTAAGGTTTGGTGGGGGTTCTGGATTGCAGCCATCCACCACCAGCATCTGAAAATCCCTTCTTACCTCACCTATTTTCTCCCCTTTTCTAAACTCCTTACACAAGACGGAGAATACGTACAAGCCAATTTTCTCTGGCTTCACAGTGATGAATCCCTTGTTGGTAATTCTCAGCGATGGGCTGCCAGGTATCACATGCTCAATATCTATGTTCTGTGCCCATATGACCTCAGGGTGAGGCGTCGGTTGGGGAATCGGCAAAGCCTGTAAAGCAGAACTGTTCAACGGAGTCACAAGGGTGTAGGCCAATGAGTCCCCGTCCAGATCAACACCAGCAAAATCGGTGTAATACAATTGGTTAACGCATGCGTAATCGCTCAACGGTGGAAAAAGGGACGGTGAGGAATTGACAAAGGGTCGGCCATTTTTTACCACAGGCGGGAACTCCAGGTAGTAGGTTTGCCCAGCCCCAATGGAGTTGACGATGTTGACAATTCCGGCATTCCGGCAACATCTTTCCCACACAACATAGTAGCCTTCCGAGTCGCTGAAGTTTTCCGGCAACAGCTCTATTTCTCTCGTGTAGAATGCCCGAAGGGTTTTCAGTTCATCCAGCGAACACTCAATATTGGTGTAGGGCACAGTGGCTCGGTCAGTGAGGAAGAGTGTGTCTCTTCTCATGAAAGCGTTGTCCGACTTTCTGTAGATATAAGCCAGCAGTCCTGGCTCGGGCCCTGGATTAGCACTTTGTGCCTGATCAAAGTACTGGATCAGATTGAGGTTGTACCTGAAGCCCTGCACGTGAACCAACTCCAACTCGCCGCCGACGATATGGTTGGCTAAAGACGTCCCGCCACCCAGCCACCAAAGAAGTATAAAAAGAACTGTTGCGAATTTTGCTATGCGGTAACGTTTAATCATTAGTTGCTAAACAATCTACTCTTCGAATCCCCTGTACCTAAAATTAGATGAAAGACTACAAATAATGACCAATAGTTGAAGAAAGCTTTTTGCTCGCTCTGTGATGAGCAGTCACTATCGATCCTGAGCGTTCTCTTCCATTGCCTTCTTTTTGCTAAACAACCGCTTTCTGTTTTTGATACCAATAACGATTACTGCTAGCAAGGGAAAGAAGAGAAAGTACTCATTTCTCCAGTTTCCGGACGAATACAGGTATGTGCCTGCGCTGATGATGATTGTCCATTTGAGAACGACGTAGCCCACCATGAGAAGTACGGTGTTACGGGAAAGAATCTTCATTGCCTTCATTTTGTTTGCGTTATTTAAAGTATTTACGAGCGGGATATTATTTAGTTTAGTTTTAGCTAACATTTTATTTAGATGTAACTAAAATAAAACGAATGAATGCTATTGTTACATCATCGGCATTTGCTGTTGGTCGAATATTTATACTTTTGGAGCCATAAAATGGAATTGCTATGAAGAAGCTAGTAGGTGCTATTTTTCACTCAATGCTCCTGGTGATAGGGTTTACTGCAAAGGCTCAGGACTCTGGGACGCTCACCCTCGAAAGGATATTTAGTTCTAATGAATTCAGAGGTGAGTGGTTTGGGCAGCTTGCCTGGTTTGAGGAAGGAAACGCTTATACCACGCTGGAGCAGTCAGAAACGGTTTCTGGAGGATATGAGATAGTCAAAAACAACACTGCAACTGGCGAAAGGTTGGTGCTGGTAAAAGCATCTGATTTGGTGCCTGCCGGAAGTCGGCAAGGGCTCGAAGTGGAAGACTATACCTGGTCTGACGATAAAAGCAAACTGCTTATTTACACCAATTCTGCCAGGGTGTGGAGGCTCAACACCAAAGGCGATTACTGGGTGCTTGACCTTGCTACCAAAAAATTGACACAGTTGGGAGGAAGCAATGCAAAGCCATCTACCTTGATGTTTGCCAAGTTCTCTCCCGATGGAAGCAAAGTGGGTTATGTGAGAGAGCATAATGTGTATGTGGAGTCGCTGGCGGATGGCAAAATTACTGCACTTACTACCGATGGCACTGACCGCATTATCAATGGCACCTTCGACTGGGTATATGAGGAAGAGTTTGGCTGCCGTGATGGCTTTCAGTGGAGCCCCGACGGAAGCCAAATCGCCTACTGGCGAATTGACGCCAGGTCTATTCGCAATTTCTTAATGATCAATAATACGGATTCAATCTACTCATACACAATCCCCGTAGAGTACCCGAAAGCAGGTGAGAAACCTTCGGAAGCAAAGATTGGAGTGGTGAGCGCAGCAGGTGGGTCGACCCAATGGATGAACATTGCTGGCGACCCCACTAATAACTACGTACCTCGCATGATTTGGAACGCAGACTCAAAATCATTGCTGGTGCAGCAGCTAAACCGTCAGCAAAACCACAACCAGGTGCTTAAGTGCTTCGTGGCCGATGGCAGGGTAGAAAAAGTGTATGAGGAAAAAGACCCAGCCTGGCTCGATGCCGTTGATGACTTTCAATTAATGAACAACGGGAGGTCTTTTACCTGGGTGAGTGAGAAAAGCGGATGGCGGGCTGCCTATTTGATAACGGGGTCTGAGGAGAAGCTTATTTCGCCAGCAGATTTCGATATGATCAATATCGAGCAGATCGATGAAAAGGGAGGATGGCTCTATTTCATGGCTTCGCCCGACAATGCGACTCAAAATTACCTTTACAGAATAAGGCTCAGTGGAAAGGGCAAGGCCGAAAGGTTGTCACCTGCTGATCAACCAGGTACTCACAGTTATGAGGTTGCTCCCAATGGCAAGTATGCCCAGCATTCGTATTCTAGCGAAGGTGTGCCTCCCATTATGGACTTGGTGTCGTTGCCTGATCATAAGGTCATCAAAACATTTGTGACCAATAAAGTACTCGCCGCCAAAGTGGAGGCGCTGAGCAAAGACAAAACTGAGTTCTTCCAGGTGACTGGGGACAATGGGGTTACCATGGATGCCTACATGATCAAACCGGTCGGTTTTGATCCGTCTAAAAAGTACCCGGTGCTTTTTCATGTGTATGGCGAGCCTGCTGGTCAAACCGTACATGACGCATGGGGTGGCAGCGGCTATTTGTGGCATTTGATGTTGGCGCAGCAGGGCTACATCATCATGAGCGTCGATAACAGAGGTACACCAGGCCCGAAGGGTAGGGAATGGCGCAAGTGTGTGTATGGCCAGATCGGCGTGCTCTCTTCAGAAGACCAGGCGGCTGCCCTACGCAAAATAAAGGAAACGTATTCCTTTGTGGATGGCGAAAGAATAGGCATTTGGGGCTGGAGTGGCGGCGGCTCCATGACGCTCAATATGATGTTTCGATACCCTGACCTTTATCACACAGGCATGTCGGTGGCGCCGGTGGCAGATCAGCGTCTCTACGACAATATTTATCAGGAGCGTTATTCAGGAGTACCTCAACTGATGCCAGAGAGCTACGAGAAAGGTTCGCCGGTTAATTTTGCCAAAAACCTGAAAGGCAACCTGCTGGTGATGCATGGCACCGGCGATGACAACGTGCATTATCAAAACACCGAGGTGCTGGTGAATGAGCTGATTAAGTACAACAAGATTTTTTCAATGATGAGCTACCCCAACCGGTCACATGGCATTTACGAAGGGAAAAATACCAGCAGGCATGTCAGAGAAATCCTGACCAACTACCTGAAGAACAATCTTCCGGCCGGGCCAAGGTAAAGCTGGCAATTTTTGTTACATCCTTAGTTTTCCTTTTGGGCAAAGCGTAATTTTGCGGCCCTATGGGCAGAGGCAAGAACATAATACTGGAAAACATCACGATTGAGGCAGTAGCTTCAGAAGGCAAATGCATTGCCAGGCATGAGGGACAGGTAATATTTGTGGAGCAGGTAGTTCCCGGCGACGTTGTCGATTTGCTCGTTTTTCGTAAGAAAAAGGGCTTCATGGAAGCCAGAACTATTAAATTCCATACGCTTTCGCCCAAAAGAGTCGAGCCTTTCTGCTCCCACTTTGGCACCTGCGGAGGCTGCAAATGGCAGAGCTTGCCTTATGACGAACAGCTCCAGTTCAAATGGCAGCAGGTAAAGGACAACCTGGAAAGAATTGCCAAAGTGCCTTTGCCAGAAATCAACCCAATTCTTGGCTCTCCCGACACGCAGTACTATCGCAACAAGCTGGAGTTTACCTTCTCCAACCACCGCTGGTTGACCGACGAGGAAATTCAATCAGGCGCCGATTTGGAGAAAAATGCCCTGGGCTTTCACGTGCCCAAGCGCTTCGACAGAATTGTGGATGTCGAAACCTGCTACCTGCAGGGAGATCCCAGCAATGCCATCAGGACATTTGTGAGGGAAGAAACCATGAAGGCAGGCTATCCTTTCTATGATATACTAACCCACGAAGGCTGGCTGCGCAACCTGATCATTCGCACCGCCAGTACCGGACAATTAATGGTCATTCTGCAAGTAGCCTACGAGAACGAAGACCTGGCCAACCTGCTCGGCAAGATCAAGGAGGCATTTCCGCAGATCACCTCCCTCATGTACGTGATCAATAGCAAGGGTAATGATACTTTCCAGGACCTGGAGGTAGAGCTATTTCATGGCCAAGATCATATCATGGAAGAAATGGACGGCTTGCATTTTAAGGTGGGGCCAAAGTCCTTTTACCAGACCAATAGCAAGCAGGCCGAACGGCTTTATAAAGTGGCTATTGATATGGCCAACATTAAGGAGCACGAGTTGGTGTATGATCTCTACACAGGCACAGGCACGCTGGCGCAGTTTGCCGCACGGAGCGCCGCAAAAGTAGTAGGGTTGGAGTACGTGGAGCCCGCCATTGAGGATGCCTGGATCAATGCGAAACTGAACAACCTGGAGAATGTGCATTTCCAGGCAGGCGACATCAAAGACTTGCTCACGGAAGAATTCATGGAAAGGCACGGTCGCCCGCAGGTGATCATCACTGACCCTCCTAGGGCCGGTATGCACACTGACGTAACAGACGCTTTGTATCACTCAGGGGCAGAAAGGATTGTGTACGTAAGCTGTAACCCCGCCACTCAGGCACGGGATATCCAGCTATTGGCAGAAAGGTACAAAGTAGTAGAAGTGCAGCCGGTGGATATGTTTCCGCATACGCATCATGTGGAGAATGTGGTACTGTTGGAGAGGAGAGACTAAAACGATTTTTCACCAGGCGGCGAGCTTTCTAACGAAAATAATTCCTCACCCCAAACTCGTTTTGCTCTATAAATATGGTTTTAAAAGCTGTCAGGTTATTTTGCTCATAGAAGAGGAGCATTGCCTTTTTGTAGTCAAGTGAATCAACGCTACGGTAAGACAGTGGGCAGGCGTCGTCTGCAATGAGCAGGGCATTGCTAATCATCCGGCCCGTGCGCTTATTTCCATCTTCAAACGGCTGTATATATGAGATTAACACTACAGCAAGCAAAGCTTTTTCAAAACCATTGTTCTTGCTGTTGATCAAGTCACACATCAGTTCGAGATTTTCCCTGATCTGGTATTCATTGTCTAAAGGCCTGTAAGCTGTTCCGGTAATACCTACGGCACGGGAACGAATATTGCGACCAACATTCAAATCCTTGATAAGTAGTGAGTGAATTTCTTCTAGTGTGCGCAAAGTAAGGGCTTGGGCATGGTTTTTATGCTCCATCAGGTATGTAATAACCTCCTTATGGTTCAGTAGCATGATGGCCTCTTCTTTGGTCTTATTTTCGGCCTCCTGCTTCTCCTTAAATAGCCTTTCCGTTTCCAGCAAAGTATAAGTATTCCCTTCAATCTGGGAAGATTTCCAACTGAGCTCAATAGTTAGTCGTTCCAGTTCCTTTTGGTAAAGTGTAGGCGAAAGGCTGGCAATATTGCTTTGATATTCCTCCTTTAACTTTTGAAGACCCGCCAACTCATTGTCATTAAACAGAGGAATACCTGTTAATGATTGAATGAGTTCATGGTTGAAGGATGTTTTGGCTCCTCGCCTGTCAGGGTCAAGGTCAAAATAATTAGAAGCACTAACCGGTGCAAACAATTGGTAATCGGGAGCAATGACATAGGTGATCGCTCGTCCGGCGCCGAGTTTCTTCAGGTAGTTGGCCTCAACAAGTTTAGCCATGTCCCTATTGACCGTTGGGATGCTTGGTTCGCTGCTAAGCAGTTTTTTGATTTCCGATATAGATACTTGTCCCTTTGTACCTATGATCTCAATGATTTCCTGCTGGCGTGGAGTAAGGTTCATTATTTCACTTTTTCCTATCACTAAACTAGCCTAATCCTATCTTAAATGATAGGATTAATAAATAAAAATGATAGGATTTGTTTTCACAGCGAAAAATGAGGATTGACCTACGCTATTTTCAAGCCCGTTGGTACAGTACAGGCGACTTTTGAATCAGCAAATACATTTTGGAGAATGTCGTACTTTTGCGGTTAGTCAAATAATTTTGAAAAGCAGGTAAAATGCAAAACGATCCAGAACTAAGTGGCAAATACCTCGGCACTATCACCAAAGACTTTGTGCTCGTGGCCGACAGTATTAAAGAAGCCTCCTACCAGATACGCAAACAAGGGTTTTCAGAATTCCCCATTTTCCCCATTGCCAAGGTGGAAATCCCGATCGGTCAACTGCTGATCCCCAGAGAAGATTTAAACTTGTCATGGAATTACTATGCCACCTATATTGATGAATTTGTTAACAGGAAACTGATCGAGGATGTTGATCAATTCAAAGGCGCTTTTAAAGACCCTGATGAATTCTGCTGCTTATTTGTGGTGGACGAAAAGCTGACCAGCTTCGTGTTTGTACCTTATCCGGAAGATTAATTCTTAGGCTCTTCCAAAAGCAACCTCATCAGTACCTCGGCGGCCACAGTGCCTTTCAACTTTAGGAAATCACGACTGGTGTTGTCGCCAAACTCGAAGACCAGCCCGTCTGTGTTGAAGGTTCGGTAGAAAAAGTTTCGTGATACCACACCATTGTCCACTTTCGACGGCCGGTGATTAACATAGTAGCCCGGGATGGCTGCCTCAATGCCAGCCAACCAGTTGGTGGTGAGACCCGGCGTGTTGGTAGGCAGGCTGGGGTCGATGGTGTAGTAGATATCGTCCCAGGTGCTGTGGAAATCCATGAAGAAAACCATGGTGCCTTTCCTCTTCTTCATGTAGGCTTTGAAATAGTCGGCTACCTGCTTCACCTCCGGTTGGTTTTGTGCTTCCCAATCCCGGTTGAGGTCTACCCCGCCCGCATTGTGGCGCCAATGGCCTTCGTCTACGCCATCAGGGTTCATCAGCGGCACGTTCAGCACATCATACCGCTTTCTAAAGGCGTTTGACAACGAGTCATCCTTTAGTATTCTTTCGATAAAAGCCTTCATCGCAAAGAAGCCCGTGACCTCCGGTGGATGCTGGCGGCTAATTACCGCTACCACTTTTTTGTCTTTTCCCTTCGATACCCGCAGCATCTTCAGATCCCGGCCGAGCGTGGTTTTCCCTATTGTCTTTGGTTTTAGCTTGTATGCCTCTCCAATGGAATCCATCCAGGTATATACCTCTTTGGAAGTCCACATTTCCTGCCCAGCCACCCACACGGTGTCGCTGGCAGTCAGGTCAAGTACAATACTGGCTTCTTTCGGCAGCAGTCGGTAGTTGTAAAAGGCGATGGTGGTATCCGACTTGGCAATAAAACGAGCAGAGTCAAGATTGGTCCAGCTTTTGCCGTCCATGCTCACTACGGGAAAGTAACGGTGTCTGCCTTGTGGGTAGTTGAACGACAGCGTGACCTGCTTGTCGGCACTGCTCCATACTTTGAAGGCGTACCAGGGGCTCGGATTGACAGGGTAGTTTTCCGCTTCAATGGTCAGGTGGAAGGTTGAGCCATCGGCAGGCACTACTTTATTCAGCCGTGCCCCTCTGAAGTCATTGCTGAAGCCAACTCCTTCCTGTTCAAACAGCCAGACTTTTCTTTCCTGAAGCTGGATGGCTTTGGAGGAAGTTTCGACGATTTGTGTTGGCCCCTGACCTTGGAAACGGAACTGTTTTTCTTGGGGGTAGGCAATCAGTGGAAGAGCCAGAAGGACGAAAAGGAAACGTATTTGCATGAGCCTTGCTTTGAATACGCTAGGCTACGAAATCGAGGGGAGAAATAAAATCGAAATTATTTACTGGTGCACCAGGCGAACACCAGATTTTGGAATAACCTGCTGCGAAACTACCCAATCCAGGGCCTTGTTCACAGTGTTAAAGTATCGCACCCTTTCTGGCAAATGCCTTTCCATGCTGCCCTTAATGGCCTGAATGGTGTATTGTGCAAAGGGATCTTCCGGCAGAATGGTGGCTGAGTAGTGGATGCCAGCCCTGATCATTTTAACTGTAAACTCTCCTGCTATGTAGTTCCTTGATCTGTCGTCAAGCACTTCCATATCCCTGGTGTCGTACAGCACTTTTGTGGCATGCTCCATTTGAACTGCTGAAAGTGTTCTTTGACCTACCTCCAGAATCTCTTCGAAAGTCGCAAAGCCTTTCCAGTCATGAATGATTAAATTGAGTTGTGCATGCCACGCCACCTTGATGTAGGGTTTGTCAAGGTAGGTTTTAGATTCTTTAATGAGAGAAGCAATTGAAAGCATTCAAACGATAGTTAAGTAGGTGGTTACTAGTAAATTTGAATTAAATTTTAGTCGCAAGCAAACATTGAATCCCGGAAACGACGAAATGCTATTTTGAGCGGATGAAATAGTTAATAAAAATAAAAACTAAGTTATTAGTTGTTAAACTAAACTATTCGTTTTACATTTGAATATACGTATAGAACATTATGAAAGAACTGACCAAAGCCGAAGAACAAATCATGCAAATTCTGTGGAAGCTCGACAAGGGGTTTGTGAACGAAGTACTTGAAGAAATGCCCGAACCTAAACCTGCCTACAACACGGTGTCTACCATTATCAGAATACTGGTAAAGAAGGGTTTTGTTGGCTACAAAGCATTTGGCAAAACGCACCAGTATTTCCCCAAAGTGGGTAAGGATGAATACAAGAGCTTCTTCCTTCAAAACTTTATGGGTAACTATTTCAATGGATCGTTTCAGAAGCTTGTCTCCTTCTTTGCCAGCGAAAACAAGCTGGATGTAAAAGACATGGAGGAGCTGATGAAGTATGTAGAAAAAGACATTAAAGATAAAGACGATGACTAACCTACTCCTATTTCTTTTCCAATCCGTAGCCTGTAGCCTGGCTTTCTATGCCATTTACTATCTGGTGCTGCGCAACGAGTCGTGCTATGCTTTCAATAGGTACTACCTGCTGTCCTCTGTACTTTTCTCTGTTATTTTCCCATTGGTCAAGGTGGATTTGCCATGGGCTTTGAGCAGGGAAGTAACGGCTGTGATTACACTTCCGGAAATGGTTGTAGATCCTTATGCCAACTATTACAGTGGCGTTTCGTGGTTGGAAGTTGTTTATGCTGTTGGCATCGTTTTTTTCGTTGCCAAGTTGGTATTGAAAGTAATTTCGGTGGCGAAACTGATCACCTCAGCCGAGAAGGAGACGCATCAGGACTATGTTTTGGTTCGAACCAAGGGCAAGCTACCCACCTTTAGCTTCATGCACTATCTGTTTTGGGACGATACCCAGGAACTTGGAGAAAGGGAACAACAGCAAATATTGAAGCATGAGCTGGCGCATATCCGCAGGAAGCATTCGAGGGATATTCTTTTCATCGAAATAGCTCACGCTATCATGTGGTTTAACCCAATAGTTTATGCTATCAAGAATGCCCTGGTAATGACTCATGAGTTTGAAGCCGACGACAAGGCTACCGAGGGCAGGGACATAGAAACTTATCAAAAGCTTTTGGCGAAGCAGGTACTTAACCAGTACGGGTTGACACTTGGTAGCCATTTCAATCAATCGCAAACACTAAAACGATTACGTATGCTTACAAACAAAAACAACAATGTGTACTGGGGCAAATTTGCACTGCCGGTACTGGCCATGGCCGTGGTTTTCGGAGTGATCAGCTGTGAACTGCCGGGAGCGGGCGAAGAGGAACTAACTATTCAGGCTGCTACAGTGTCGGATGGGCCGGAAGAGGTTTTCACGAAAGTGGAAGAAATGCCAACGCCTCCTGGAGGAATGCAAGCTTTCTACACTTACGTGGCCAGAACGCTAAAATACCCAAAGCAGGCCAGGCGAATGGGGGTTGAGGGTAAAGTATTTATACAGTTTGTGGTAGACACGGACGGGACTGTTACAGAAGTGCAGGCGATAAAGGGCATTGGAGCAGGTTGCGACATGGAAGCAGTAAATGTTATTTCTCAGTCTCCAAAGTGGCTGGCTGGCAAGCAAAGAGGAAAGGCGGTAAAAACGAGAATGATATTGCCAATTACTTTTAAGCTTGGCGACAAAGAAGGTGAAGATAGAGTCATCAATGACTTAAAGATTAAGATGGAAGATGTAAGTGGCAACTTTGATCATGCAAAGTCCGAGGAAGATGTGAAAGGCACATTGTCCGAGATCGTAATGACAGCTTGGCAATCAAAGTAGTATTTGCCTGGGTATGAGAAAACCTGCTTTTTGAGCAGGTTTTCGGTGTTTGTAAGCATGAAAAACCTCTGCCATCAATGGCAGAGGTTTTTTTGTTGCCGTGCATCTCGTGACTAATTGTGCGCTGGTTCATTCAAATTGAAATACTCACCTTTTGTTTTGTCAAGGGTTGTTGAGATAAGCTTGAGGTTTTCAGTGGATGCTTCAAGGCCGATAAACTTGGCCACGATTGCTCGCTGCCTGTAAACAATAAATGTGTTTGCCTCTTCCGGGTTTATTTGGTTGAGGTTTACTTCACTAGCCTTGTCGGTCAGCGACGGAACGAATGTGGCGGCTATATTTTTCAAATTAAGTGCTCTTCCAATATCCTCCAATTCCTTTTGTCTTGCCTCTCTGCTGTAGGCTACTTCGTTTCCATACACGAAATAGACCTTCAAATACTTGCCCCGTTCCACACTTTCCTGCTCCAGAAAGGATAGCCAGTTCCTAATATCACCCCAATCTGGTCTGTTACCCACGAAGTACAGAATGCCATGATAACGTCCATACTTACAAACGGGGCACGTCTTCGTTCCTTTGTCTGGCCCCCAGGCGTGAAAAGGTGTAAAGGAGGGGCTGTCTTCACCAATCTTCAGACCAGACACTTCGGCTGGCTGCTCATCTGTTGGGTAGTTGGGAATATTGCGACCAAGTATGATGTTGTGTTCGGCAACCTGCAGGTCTTTGTCCAGCAGCACTCGGAGCACCCCGCTTCCACCCCTGTTTTCCAATGCCTTTCTTTTTGCTCCTGTTAGCAGTGGGTCATCGCCAAAAACAAATGCATCGATATAATATTCGTCGTCGATAGCAGGCTCTTTGATCGAGGTATGAATGTGGGCTGGCTCGTCTCTCTCCGGGTAGGGGGCAGGTCGCACAGTGTAGATCGAATAGCTGCCTGCCTCGTCCGTTTTCACCCAGCCCCGGATATGTCCATGTCTCCTTGCTTTTGCGGGCATGCCCTCAACAGGAGTATAAAAACCTTCATTGTCTGTTTGCCAATAGTAGATAACAACCCCGCTGGCAGGAGTGATGCCATCCACTTTAAAGACTTTGCCGGTGACGAGCAACTTTTGCCCTTCTTCGAGCCAGCCAGCACTGGTGTCGGATGCGTCGATGGATGCTGGCATACCAACGAACATGAGCTCGCACCCGTCGCAGCCATCGCCTACAATGACTTTCTTTGCAGTTTGTTTCTGCCCGCTAACGTTGGGCTGGCCCTGGCAACTGAATAACCCCATTGTGAGTGCCGTCGCTATGAGTACCTGGCAAAATGTTTTGTTTTTCATAGCCGCAATTTCATGTGCCTTTTCCGGTAAACAAACCTGAATACCTCAACCTGATGACTTTTTGATGCAACCCGTGGACTATTTGAACTGGGTCTTGAACGAAGTCGAATAATTTCGACTCATTCGCACAACTTCACCATTTTTCAGCGTGATGTCGTAGTCACCGTTCAGGCGTGATTGATAAGACTCAACTTCTTTTATATTGACAATGGTAGATTTATGAATTCGCACAAATTGCTGCCGGTTGAGCTGCTCACCAAGCACTTTCAGGGTCTCGGAATGAAGAAACTTTCGTGTGGCTGTGTGTAGTGCGACGTAGGGGCTTGCGCTGCTCACATAAAAAATATCATTGACATTTACTGCGGTTGTTTTTGCACCACTGCCTACCATCACAACGGTTAAATAGCGCTGTGCTGAAGGTGCTTTTGGCTGCTCTGCATTCAGGCGACTGAACACCAGCGTTGAAATGCCATAGATGAGAAGGCACAGGTAGGTATCCTCAGAAAATGAATATCTGAGCAGGTTGATAAACGAATAAGAATGATTCAGGAAAATGGAGTATGCTGTTGATATGATGAATGCAAAAGACACAAGATGCACCAGTGTGGCCAGGATGGTCAGGACTGCGAGAAAAGCTAATTTGACCTTTCTGGAAAATCTGTTAGAAAATTTTCCGATTGCATAGCCCTGCAGAATGGAGACGGGAAAGAAAACAAACCAAAAGCCTTTATGAATAATGGACTCAGAGAAGTAAAAGTGGTAATCATTTATATAAGCATGAAGGTAATCCTGTATGAGCCTGAGGAGCACCGCAAATATCATCAGCAGGCCTGAGGCTTTTATTATTTTCCAGCGCTTTGATGCCCAAAAATTACCCTCTGATGATGCCATATCAAAAATCACTGTTTTCAACATTTGAAGTAAGGTAAAAATAAATGTCGTAGGATGACATATGCCGAACCCGACTTGGCGGAAGGATGTGCTTGAAAAATCCCCACCAAGCTATTCTTGTTTGATTTCTTCTCTGCCATCAATAACTTCGACACGCTAGAGCTACAACTTTCTAAAACATCCTTTACCATGAATAAACTATCCAAATTTGCTTTATCGCTATTGAGCCTTGTGCTCTTCGTAGCTATTGATACTGCCTACGCCCAGGAAGCCAATCCGCTTGAAGGAAGATGGAACCTAACGATTACCAAAGACGGGGCGGAGCTTCCTTCCTGGTTAGAGATTCAGCATTCAGGCTATCACACGCTGGTGGGCAGGTTTTGTTATGCTTCCGGGAGTGCTCGACCGATTGCTGAGGTGAAGGCAAAGGATGGGAAGTTCAATTTTGCTATTCCTGTGCAATGGGAGCCGGGAGAAGGAGACATGGCCTTTGAAGGTCAATTGATAGCAGATCAACTGAAGGGCACCATGCTGTTTACCGATGGGAAGAAATATAACTGGGTGGGGACGAGAGCACCAAAGCTGGCTTATGTGGACAATCCAGAGTGGGGTGAGCCTATTACTTTGTTCAATGGTCGTGACCTGAGCGGATGGCATGCCATGGGCGAAAATCAGTGGAAGGTGGAGTCAGGAGTACTGACAAGCGAAAAGTCAGGTGCCAATATGGTGTCAGACCAAAAATTCAACGATTTTAAACTGCATCTCGAGTTTCGTTACCCAAAAGGAAGCAACAGCGGCGTTTATCTACGTGGCCGCTACGAGGTACAAATAGTTGACAGCAAAGGAATGGAGCCTTCGAGTGGCTTATTGGGAGGCATCTACGGGCTTATCAGTCCCAATGAAATGGTGGCAAAGGACGCAGGCGTGTGGCAGTCGTACGATATCACGTTAATAGGCAGGAGGGTGACAGTAGTGCTCAATGGCAAAACAATTATCAGCGATCAGACCATTGTCGGCATGACCGGTGGCGCTCTTGATAACAACGAGGCCGAGCCAGGCCCGCTAATGTTTCAGGGAGATCATGGAGCCATTGAATTCAGAAACATCATCATTGCTCCTCGGGTGGAAGAAAAAAAATCAAAGTAAAATTTTAAAACTTAACGGGTAAAAAGGGCCGTTTCTCAGGGTCAGGCAGAAAATTTGGGGGATAAAACTCAAAAGGAACGTTATTCGATTCAGCAATAGGTGGCAATAAAAAAGCAAAACTGGTTCAATGCGTCTCGCTTGGACCTTTTGCTTTTTTATGCAAGCACAAAATACCCATGCCAAAAATCAATACCCTCAGAAATACAGATTGATCAGTTAGTCAGATCAGGGAACCGCCTTTTTATTCTTGCTTCAGAATAAATCCTTCAGGTTAAAACTCAACTCCTTGAGCACGGATGAAGTAACTATTCCTTCGCCTGCCAGGTAAAGCGTAGGCTTAACCCAGTCTGAGGAATGGTAGATTTCCAGGGTTTGGTTGGCGGGATCAACAATCCAATATTCCAGAACCCCAAATTTCTGATAGGCGTTCTTTTTCTCGTACCTGTCTGTATAGCTATTGGAAGGTGATATAACTTCGACTAAGAGCTCAGGTGGCCCTTCAATACCCCGTTCTGTTACATAGGCAATTTGCCTCTTTGAGAGGAAAATAAGATCAGGTTGAAAAACGTTTCTATTGTCAATATAAAGATCGAGCGGCGAGAATAAGACCAAGCCATCGACCTTCTTGCCGTAAGCCTTAATGACATCATTAAGGTTGCTCAACACAATTTGATGTAAAGGGGTAGGCGATGGGCTCATGATCAGTTCTCCATTGATTAATTGGCATGGAGTATTGGTCTCCCCTAAAAGGAGATAGTCATCAACAGTCCAATCTTTCGTTTTATCAATCTTTACTGTTTCCATAATCAAGAGCAACTAAGATACAAAACGATACAAACATCTAAAAGTGTTTCCAGCCTTGTGCTTTTAGCTCAACTGCGTTGCTATTTTTGGTAATCAAATGCCTGCCCTCTTTGGCGTCCGTCATGTAGCCAATGAAGTGGATGTCCATGTGGTTTTTCAGCTTTTCGAAATCCTCCTGACTAATGGTGAACAAAAGCTCATAGTCCTCTCCGCCATTCAAAGCGCAGGTAATGGGGTCGAGCTGGAATTCTACGGCTGTGTTATAGGTCAGCGTGTCGATAGGTAGTTTGTCCTCGTAAATTTTTGCGCCCAGCCCCGATTGCTTGCAGAGGTGAAAAAGCTCCGATGCCAGCCCGTCTGAAATGTCGATCATTGAAGTAGGTACGATGTTCAGCTCTCGCAATTCATGGATAATGTCCATGCGTGCTTCCGGCTTAAGCTGCCGCTTGACGATGTAATCGTAAGGCCCGAGGTTAGGCTGCATATCCGGATTGGCCTTGAAAACCTGCTTCTCACGCTCCAGCACCTGCAAGCCAATATAAGCACCTGCCAGGTCGCCTGTGGCGCACACGATATCACCCTTTTTTGCACCACTTCTCAGGCTTACCTTTTCCGGGTCGGCTTCGCCAATAGCCGTAACGGAAATCACCAATCCCGATGCTGATGATGTGGTGTCGCCACCTACCAGGTCTACTTTGTAGTTCTCGCATGCCATTCTGACGCCTTCGTAAAGTGCGTCTATGGCCTCAAGCGAAAACCGGTTGCTCAGCCCTATGTTGACGGTGATCTGCGTGGGAATACCATTCATAGCCGCAATGTCCGACACATTTACCGCCACTGCCTTATAGCCAAGGTGCTGCAAAGGCATATAGGAAAGGTCAAAGTGGATGCCTTCCATCAGCATATCAGTAGACACAAGCATCACTTTGTCGCCCGTTTTGATGATGGCGGCATCGTCGCCAATCCCCTTCAAGGTTGACGCATTATTATTTTTGAACCGATTACTGATCCTGTCGATAAGGCCAAACTCGCCTAGCTCCCCTAGCTCTGTTCTTTTGGGTTGTTCACTCATGATTATCTTATTTCCTGGCAAAGCTCCACCAACACACCGTTTGTTCCTTTTGGGTGTACAAAGCAAACCAACTTGTTATCAGCGCCTTTTTTTGGTTCTTCATTCAATAGCACAAACCCTTCTTTTCGAAGGCGCTCCATCTCGGTTTTTATGTCATTCACTTCAAAAGCTATATGGTGAATGCCTTCTCCTCGTTTTTCTATGAACTTTGAAATGGGGCTCAGGTCGTTGGTACCTTCAAGCAGTTCTATTTTGGTACTCCCTACCTTGAAGAACGAGGTCATTACACCTTCTGAAGCCACTTCTTCGCTCTTATACGGGGCAACACCCAAAAGCTTCTCGTAAACAGCATTACCGTCAATGAGGCTTTTTACAGCAATTCCAATATGTTCTACGTTGGTCATTCAGGTGGAAGGTTGTTTGAAACCGATGGCCGATTGATTACTTTTGCAAAGTTGAAGAAACTTTTCTTCTTACGGAAAAGTTTCTAGTAATGCTGATTTATAGATCATTTGCTATAAAAATGCGTTAAGAGCTAGTATCAAACATTATTGTTTGGATGGAAATAAGAACCGATGTGCATGCCGATGCTGCCAGGGTGCAAAATGAGATAAAGACCTACCTTGGCCTCAAAAGCAGCGAGTTGATTTTTGAGTATACTACGTTGGAGGGAGGTAAGGCCAAACTGGATCTTATTACCGTTAACCCCCGACACAATCAGTCGTTTCTGTTTCGTACAGAGATTGGGCTTGACAAAGTAGAGGCTCTCATCAAAATGCTCGACTATGTGAAGAGCTATCGGGAAAAGGAGTACAGCTACACCATTCAGTGGGTTTCCAAGGAAATGCGTGAGCTTCAAACTTCTTACTTCCGGGCCAAAAACATGTATGATGCGCTCGATAAATTGTATTACGGACGAGATGTGAACACGATGACAGTTTACAGTTGCGTTTTGAACCCAATGACTTAAAATTATGAACATAGGTATCACTGACATAGCCAAGAATAAGATCGTTGAATTCCGTGAGAAGGAAGGACACACCAACGACCACAACATCCGTGTGGCAGTGCAGGGTGGCGGCTGCTCCGGTTTGATGTACAACCTGGAGTTTGACTCAGAGTTGAAACCAACTGATGAAATCTTCGAGGACAAGGGGGTTAAAATTCTTGTCGACAAGCGCAGCCTGCTTTATTTGATAGGCACCACGCTTGACTTCAGCGACGGTTTAAATGGCAAGGGATTCCACTTTGTAAACCCCAATGCAACCCGCACCTGTGGTTGCGGGGAGAGCTTCGCTGTTTAGCCCCTTGATCATCGAATGTGAAAATATAAGGCCGTCAATTGACGGCTTTTTTTATTCCTCCAGGTGCTCCTCTGCTAGCTTTATTTCTTTTTCCATTCTATTGAAAAACTTGCTTCTTTCTTTCTCGGCACTACTGCTGATCAAAGAGGACTTATTGATTAAATTGGCCAGATGATCTTCAGTAGACCGACAGAAAGAAGGGTCGGATGTGGAGAGAATGTTGAAAGTATTGTACGTCAGGAAAGCTACACGCTTGTCGCTCATTTTGAAAAATATAGAATTGTCGGCGATCAGAATTTCATTTTTATAAAGACTGAAGGCACCTCCCTGTTCGCCAGGCTTAGTCGATTTTGATCCTATCTCCGCAAAATGCCTGATGTTGCCTATCATATCATTGAGCTGGCCAAGAATGACTTTGTAAGACTTGCTGTCCTCGAACAGTCCGCACTCAAGATAGAACTGAAGCTGCTTGATCACCACAATGATCGTTTCGTCGCTCCATATTTCGGTGCTTGGTATCCTGGAGTATAACGACCAGATTTTATCACCTATTCCCTTGAGCACACCCGAAACATGGGAGGATGAAAACTTCTTGTTTTCAAGCTCCGGGTAGCGAAGCACTGTTTTCATCCAGAAAAACATCTTAAATGCAGCCAGCTCAGGATAGGGGAAATAATAGAAGATGGGAATGTCTTTGGCGCAATACACTAACTCCTTGTCAGGGAAACTGTTGATCGTTTCCAGGTTGCCCTTTATGCTTTCCAGGTATTTTTCGAAAGTAAAGCCCGTGGTGGATACCTGTCTTACGTGGAACATGACAGTTTCTGACGTCTGAGCCAGCAGGGCGTCCAGCGAAATGCCAAACTTATTGGAAAGTAGGGTGACTTCTTCAATGCTGAGCAATGTCTCTCCCCGAATTCTCCTGTAAGCGCTGTCCCGGCTGATATTTAACAAATCTGCCAACTCTTCAGCAAAGGCGATATTGGCCGGTAGCTTCAGTCGGATTTGTCCAAGGAACGACGCCTGTATGTTGGGTGTTTCACTCAAGGTTTGGAGGCTGATAAGTATTGAAGTTGTCGTTTTCGACCCTCTAATATCTCCATTTGGAGATGGATTTGCAAAAAATGCAAATCCTATCTCCTGCTGACTCCTGCTGTTGGATTTTTTGCAAATCATTCCTTTCCGGTCAGCGCACAACCGGATGACATTCATTTCGCTATTCCCTTACTTTGATATCATCAAACAAAAAAGGAAGCCGGTGGAGTGGTTATTTTTTAAACCCACACTTATTTTTTAAAACCGCCATCTAAGGTTATCAGCTATTCCGCCGGCACCTTTTGTTTCGGGCTACTAAACAAAAATATTATGGAAGCGAATTATGATATTTCGGTAGTGACGATCTTTTACTTCTTGGCTGCAATGGCTATGTTACTTGTAGTTAAATTTCACTTTCCCCAGGGATTTTTTCTTAACCAGCTATCCAGATTGTTCAAAATTCACCGCCTGTTTTTCTAACAAGTATTGACCGGAGGACAAAGCTCTAATCCGCATAAATTCATTTATTATTGTATGGGTTATTTTAACACCATCTGAATGGGAAAGAAATTGCTATGCGCCCTGTCTTTGCTTTTTTGTGTGACGCTTGCTGAAGCGCAGATTACGCAAACTGTAAGTGGGACAGTGATTGAGAAAGAAACCAAACTACCACTTCCTGGTGTCAATGTTTTGCTGGCGGATACGCTTGGAGCTGTAGGCGCCGTGACGGATCTGAATGGGGTGTTTATTTTGAGGAGTGTGCCGCTAGGCAGGCGTTCTTTCAGGTTTTCGTTTATCGGGTATAAAGAGACATCACTCAACAACATCCTGGTTACTTCCGGTAAAGAGCTTTCGCTTGCTGTTGAAATGGAGGAGTCGGTGGAAGCACTGCAGGAAGTTGTGATTCAGGCATCGGCAAGCAACGAACCAATGAATGACATGGCGGTGGTTAGCGTCAGGGCTTTTACTGTGGAGGAAACCGACCGATATGCTGGAAGCCGGGGCGACCCTGCCAGGATGGCGTCCAACTTTGCCGGTGTTCAGGGTGCCGACGACTCACGGAATGATATCGTTATCAGAGGCAATTCCCCTCAGGGAGTACTCTGGCAGCTTGAGGGTATCAATATCCCGAACCCCAACCACTTTTCCATTCCGGGTACTGCCGGTGGTCCGGTGAGCATCATTAACAATAAGATCCTGGCCAACTCCGATTTCTATACCGGGGCTTTTCCGGCCGAATATGGTAATAGCATTGCAGGCGTTTTTGATCTGCGAATGAGGAATGGAAACAACCGGAGGCACGAGTTCAGCGGGCAGCTGGGCTTTTTGGGTACGGAGGTTTTCGGGGAAGGGCCACTTTCGAAGAAGCATACTTCTTCTTACCTTTTTAATTACCGGTATTCCACCTTGTCGCTGTTTAGCAGCCTGGGAATTGATATAGGCACATCAGCCGTTCCCAAATATCAGGACATGGCCTTTCGCCTTAACTTTCCCCTGGCTGGAGGTGGGAGTATTTCGGCTTTTGGTATTGGTGGGGACAGCGACATTGATATCCTGATCAGCGAGCAGAAAAAGCCTGAGCGCAACCTGTATGGCGAAAATGACCGGGATCAGTATTTCAGCACCAAAATGGGCGTAACGGGACTCAGCTACACCAAGCCACTTAGCAGCAACACTTTAATGAAGGCAACGCTGGCAGCCTCTGCTGGTAGTCAGGATGCCCAGCATTATTATATCTACAGACATGTGGATGCCGAAGGATTTTATGCTGTCGATTCCCTGCCTCAGATTCTTGGCTATCAGTTCAACCAGGCAAAATACTCCACCATTTTAACCTTTTATCAAAAGCTGAACGCTAAAAACTCCCTTGTTTACGGCTTCAACAACGACCTGTACAGTTTCAACTTTCTTGACAGCGCAAGGGTGCTTCAGGACGATGGAGTCGACTTCAGCGAGTTTACGACAAGATGGAACTCACAGGAACAAGCTCTCCTTCTTCAGCCCTATGTGCAATGGAAGCACAAGTTCAACGACAGACTAAGTTTGGTGTCGGGGCTGCACAGCCAATACTTTAGCCTCAGCAAAAGCTTTTCACCCATTGAGCCAAGGGCGGGCGTGGCCTGGCAAATGGGAAAAGGTCAGAGCCTGAATGCAGGAGTAGGCCTTCATAGCCAAATACAGCCAACCTATCTTTATTTTTATTCCAAGCCAGGGGCTTCAGGTCTTTACAATCAGGAAATGGACTTTACGAAGAGTATTCATTATGTGGCTTCGTATGCTAAGATGGTCACTGCCAATATCCGGTTCAAAACAGAAGTGTATTATCAGTACTTGTATAATATTCCTGTTGAGAAAAACAGCTCCTCTTTTTCTCTGGTCAACACAGGGGCAGGCTTTTCCCGATTCTTCCCCGACTCCCTGGTAAACACAGGAAAGAGCAGAAATTATGGCATAGAATTTACACTCGACAGGGCTTTTACGGGTGGTTATTTTTTCATGCTCACCACTTCCCTGTTTGAATCAAAATACAAAGGCAGCGATGGTGTGCTCAGAGATACTGACTTTAATGGCAATTATGCAGTGAACGCACTTTTCACCAAAGAGTGGACGACCAGAAAAGACAATCTGATTGGCCTGGGAACCAAAATCACCACTGCTGGGGGTAGAAGGTATGGCCCGGCAGACCCTGTAGCTTCCGAGAGAGAAAAAGAGGTGATTTATGTCGACGAAACAAGGAACTCACTTCAATTTCCGCCTTACTTCCGAGCAGATATTCGCATCAACTACCGCATTAACAGACCCAAACTCAGCCACGAAATTGCAGTGGATCTTGTCAATGTGTTGGGCATCAAAAATGTGCTGAAGCTGAGCTGGGCACCTGATCAAACCGACCCTTCTGCTGACCCCATTCGCAGGGAATACCAACTCGGGTTTTTACCGCTGTTTTACTATCGGGTAGATTTTTCGCTATAACCGAAGCAACCGTGCTCGGCGGCTGATGGGTTTTGTCTAAGGCTGGCAAGAAATTGTTGAGTTGGTATAAACGGAAAAAATAGCTTTTGAACTGTAATATCCTTTATTTAAAGGCTACTAATTCAATATACTGAACCATTAATCAAACTAATTATGAAACGTTTATCCTATTTGGTCATCATTTTGGCCCTCACTTGCACCGGAATTTCAACCGCTCAGGCCCAGAATGTCGACGATATACTGACCAGCTATTTCGAAATCACAGGTGGACTTAGCAACTGGAAAAACCTGAAGAGCATGAAAATGACTGGTAAAATGCTCCAGGGAGGGCTTGAGTTCCCCGCTACCATGTCGCAAAAATATCCCAATAAGTTTAGAATGGACATTGATATTCAGGGAAAGAAGATCATTCAGGCCTACGACGGAAAAGAAGGATGGATGATCAACCCACTTGCACAAATTACCGAGCCCAAAGTGCTTACTGCGGAAGAGGTGAAAGAAATGGAAGACAACCAGATGGAAGATGAGTTCATTGACTACAAAAGCAAAGGCCACGCTGTAGCACTGGATGGAGAGGAGAACATAGAAGGAACTGATTGCTTTAAAGTGAAGCTCACGAAGAAAAGCGGTGATATTGAATATCACTTTTTCGACAAGGACAACAATGTGCCAATTATGGTCAGAACCTTTGCCAAAACAGGCCCCACGGAAGGTCAACCCGTGGAAACTTTCATGAGTGATTATGATGCTGTTGGCGATTTTATGCTGCCTTTTTCTATGACTACGAAGTTTCAAGGTCAAACTGTGATGCAGATAGTTGTAGACAGCTACGACCTGAATGCCACATTGGACGATTCGGTGTTTGCACTTCCTAAATAATATCGGGAGGCCTGCGTTCCAGCAGGCCTCTTTATCTTCTGCATTCAGTTAACCCCATTTCTATGAAAAGAATTATATCTGTGTGGTTGCCTGTTCTGGCGGCCATTGTCATATCTCCGTTTTCTCTATTCGCCCAGTCTTCCATAAAAACAAGTGACCTTTTTGGAGACATCAGGGCACGCCACATCGGCCCGGCGCTGATGAGCGGAAGAATTTCTGATATCGACGTTGTCAACAGCAAGCCCGAAGTAATTTATGTGGGTGCAGCTGGTGGAGGTGTCTGGAAGTCGCAGAGTGCCGGGGCTTTGTTTACACCGGTTTTTGACGAACATACCCAATCAATAGGTAAGGTGACCATTGACCAAAATCACCCCGACACTGTGTGGGTTGGAACGGGTGAAACCTGGGTAAGAAATAGCGTGTCGGTGGGAGATGGCATCTACAAAACCACAGACGGAGGTTCTTCATGGAAAAACATGGGGCTGAAAGACTCCGAAAGGATCAGCGATATTATTGTTGACCCCACCAACTCAAATACTGTGTATGTGGGCGTGCTGGGCCACCTATGGAATGATCACGAAGAGCGTGGGGTTTATAAAACCACCGATGGCGGGGAAACATGGGTAAAGCTGCTTTATGTCAATCCTCAAACTGGCTGCGCTGACCTGACGATGGATCCCGAAGACCCAAATACACTCTATGCAGCCATGTGGGACTTCCGCCGTACGCCGTATTCGTTTAGATCAGGAGGGCCGGGAAGCGGATTGCATAAAACCACCGATGGCGGCAAGACCTGGGCTAAAGTAACCCAGGGCCTGCCCAAGGGCACACTGGGCAGGCTGGCAGTGGAAATTGCGCCGTCTAACCGCAATATAATCTACTTATCGGTGGAAGCAGACAAGGAAGAAGAAAAGGGACTCTACCGGTCTGATAATGCAGGTGAATCATTTGCCCTTGTCAATAGCGACTTTAACAATAAAGTGAGGCCTTTCTACTTTGCAAGACTCACAGTTTCTCCCTCCAACGAAAAAATTGTTTATAAGTGTGGTCTACAGTTGATCATGTCGGAGGACAGCGGTGCTACTTTTAAGATCATTGACAGCGGCATGCACTCCGACATCCATGCTGTGTGGATTCATCCCACCGATTCAAAAATCAATATTGCAGGCACTGATGGTGGGCTTTATAGAACGCTCGACAATGGCAATACATATACGATGTTCATGAACCTGCCGCTGGCACAATACTACCATGTAAGCGTTGATATGGAAGAGCCTTTTAATATTTATGGTGGGCTTCAGGACAATGGCTCATGGAGAGGGCCATCAAAAAGTCAGGGAGGTATTGCCAGCAAAGACTGGCAGTTTGTGCTTGGTGGGGATGGTTTTGCGGCTCATGTCGATTCAGAAGACAAAAATGTAGTGTATGCCGAAGCTCAGGGTGGTGAAATAAGCAGGGTGAACCTGCTCTCTGCTGACGGCAAGGACATCAAACCTTACCCAAGGGTTGGCGAAGCGGAGTTTCGTTTCAACTGGAATGCGCCGATTCACAAAAGCTCGTCAAACCCGAAACGACTTTACTTTGGTAGCCAGTTCTTGTTTATGTCGGAAGACAAGGGAGAATCTTGGAAGCGACTTTCTCCAGACCTGACCACTAACGACCCAGCCCGCCAACAACAAAAGCAATCTGGCGGCCTTTCTACCGACAACTCAGCTGCTGAAAACAATACAACGATTTATGCCATTGCCGAATCGCCGCTCGATGAAAAACTGATTTGGGTAGGCACCGACGACGGCAACTTACAAGTAACAACCGATGGAGGAACTACTTGGACAAATGTTTCTCCCAACATCTCAGGATTGCCCGCTAAAAGCTGGTGCACGAGCGTGGAGCCTGGCCACTTTGATAAAAACACGATCTATGTCACATTCGATCATCATCGAATGGGCGACATAAAGCCCTACTTGTTTAAGAGTACTGATCTTGGTAAAACATGGGTTTCTCTTGCAACACCCGATATCTCTGGCTACGCCTTGTCGGTGCGGGAAGATTTAGTGAATGAGAATCTGGTATTTCTTGGGACTGAATTCGGGCTCTACATTTCAGTGGACGGCGGATCAAATTGGGGTAGGTTCTCCAACAACGTGCCGAAAGTTGGCGTCAGAGACATGGTTATTCATCCAAGGGACAATGCCTTAGTATTGGCAACCCATGGCCGGGGTGTTATCATTATCGATGATTTACCAGCGCTGAGGGCACTGACTCCTGAGGTCATGGACAAACCTTTTACTTTTTTTGATAGTCCTCAAGCCTATACTTCAGGCTTTGATTTCGGTGGTGGTTGGTTCGGTGGAGCAGGCGAATTTGTAGGGCAGAACCCCAATGAAGCTCCTCGCATCATCTACTTTCAGCAGAAGCGGCATGTGTTTGGTAAAATGTTCATTCAGGTGTTTGATGAGGCGGGTAATATGATCAAGGAACTTCCGGCTGGCAAGTCGGCTGGTGTCAATATTGTGGATATGCCCACCAGAATGGAAAAGCCAAAGGCAGCTCCTACCAACAACCGAATGTCGCTGATTGGTAATGTCTTTGGGCCTGACCTTCCTGGCGGCACCTATAAGGCAGTGGTGACGAAGGGTAAGGAAGCTTTTGAGACTACTTACACTGTTGGCTACGATCCCAGGTCGCCACACTCAGTGGAAGACCGAAAGCTGCAGGAGCAAACTGTGCGGAAACTTTATGATATGACAGAGCAGATGGCATGGGTGTACGATGTGTCTTCGAAGTTGCAGCAGCAAGCTGAAGATTTGGCCAAAGGCCAGCCTAAGCTAGCAAAGAAGGCGACAGCCTATGCCAGGTCGGTTCAGGCATTTAAAGACAATTTGGTGTTTCTTGGAGGGGATTTCTATGTCAATGAGGACGAACGACTCAGTGAGAAGATAAGTCAAATTTATGGCACAATCACCCGCTACCCCGGCAGGCCTTCACAGTCTCACCTTGATAGAATAGCCACGCTGGAAGCTGATTTTAAAGTCGAACAGCTGAAGTTTGCTGCCTTGACCGGCGAAGAGCTGCAGAAATTAAATTCGGCTATTGAAAAAGCGGGAGGAGAGACACTGAAAGCGCAGAGCTTTGAGTCATTCAAAGCGAGTGAATAAATGAAAAACTGCCCTGCTTGCTCCAAAAGTGAAAACAGGGCAGTTTTTTATCAGTATTCTGCTTTCTCACCTTAAACTCAACTCACTGGAGTATTTCCGCCACCAGTTCTTATCGGTTGGGTTGTCGAACAAATGCACCCATTCACCTGGAGCCGGGGTCACAGTTTTTATTTTGTGCGTGTCGGCCAATTCGTTTAGCCATTTAATGGGCTCATACCAGCTGTGCAGGGCCAGGTCAAAAGTGCCCCAGTGGGTGGGGTAGAACTGCCCGCCCCGAAGCTGAAGAAATGCTTCAACTGCCTCTTCAGGGTTAAGGTGGATGTCGTGCCACGCAGTGTCATAGGCACCAATTGGCATAAGCGACATATCGAAGGGCCCGTATTTTTGTCCGATTTCAGCATAGCCGTCAAAATAGCCCGAGTCTCCGGCAAAGTAGATATTGCTTTCTCCGAACTTCAGCACCCATGAGCACCAAAGGGTATTATCCCTGGTGAATAACCTTCCCGAAAAATGCCGGGCTGGTGCGGCAGTAAAGGTGTAGCCATCACCTTGGTAGCTCTCCCACCAGTCTTTTTCAACAATATTTTCTTTGGGCACGCCCCAATGCTCCAGGTGCGACGACACGCCAACTGGTACAATGAACTTTTTCACCTTGTTTTTCAGCGCTAGTATAGTGGGGTAGTCCAGGTGATCATAGTGGTCATGCGACAGCACTACTGCCTCTATGGCTGGTAATTTTTTTGGATCGATCGGCGATGGGGCATAGCGCTTCGGCCCCATCCATTGGAAGGGTGAAGCTCTTTCGCCTAACATGGGGTCAAGCAGAAAGTACTTTCCTCCGGCGTGAATGAGCACTGCGGCGTGGCCCAGCCAGTTGAGGTAAACGCCCGTCTTGTCCAGCACATTGATTATGTCACGATTGGCCTCTTGGAACTTGTATGCACTAGAGGGCGCTTTCTCCGTTTTTCGCCTCATATACCGCCCCATCACCTGAGGCATGTCTTTGAGAGACGCTGCGGTGGTGCTTATCGGGTTTTGAAATCGTCCTTTCTGGTATTGATCTGATCGATTGATGACCTCTTTTTCGGGAGCCTTGCCGAAGCTTTTTATCATGCTAACAATGTTTTACTTATGAAGACGATCAAGGTTCGGTTTTACTTTATTTTCCTTTTATGATCACAGACTATTCCTCTCTTTGTATCACAGCTGAATCACAAATATAGGTAGGGATAATGCCTGTGGTTTTGATTCTCACATCTGCTTGCTCGGGCAATGTGTTGCCCGTGAGAACGAGCACGGTATCGAGCCCAAACTTATTGCCCCCAATAATATCGGTGATAAGCGTGTCGCCCACCATGAGTATGCTCTCTTTTCCAGGCTTCACACCATTGTTAAGGGAATGCTCATAGGCAAAATTGAACATTTGAGCATCGGGTTTCCCAAAGCGGATAAATTGTTTTCCCACAATGGTTTCTACCATGTCGGCCAGGCTTCCCACGGCAATCGCTACTTCGTGCTTTGCCACAGGGTAGGCATAGTCAGTATTAGCAACAATAGCCGGAATATTCTTCATTCTCAGCAAGTTCACCACCTTGTTGATATCATGGTTCCAATCGAATCCTTCGTCGTCCAGAAAAACCAGTGCATTGATATCGTCCGTATTGTCTATGTCAAGCTTGGAAATTGGAACCGTTTTCAAATCATTGGTTTCGATGTAGTGAGCCGACTCCTCAGTGCCTAAAAAGGCCACCGCCCCTTTCTTCACCTTCAGGGTTAAGTACTCTTTGGCCAACATTCCTGACGACACTATTCTGTCTTCTGTAATATTGGGTATGCCAAGCTTTTGGTACTTTTCAGCCAGTTGCAGCGGGCTTCGGGAGGCATCGTTGGTAAGGATGAAATAATTAATACCCTGTTCTTCCAGATAGGTGAAGGTGTTTTCTATACCAGGGATGAGTCCTTTATAATTTTTCAACACCCCAAATGCATCGAAAAAGACCGTTTTGTATTTTGAAACGACTGACTTGAAACTTCTAATGCGCATTAGCTACAGGTTTAAAGCCCGACAGATCTTATCAGAATCAAAGGTCTTGTCGAGGCTGGGAAAATAGATTTCGAAGGCTTCCTGTCGCAGGCGACTGGAATAAAGCTCATGAAAGAAATAGCGGCCATCTTTTACCACATAGTTGAGGATAAAAAAGCGGTAGGCTTCCTTCATGAATAAAACTTCATCTTTGGATAATGGGTAAACTGCATGATAGGCTTTAAGGAAAATCAGGAAACGATCTTCCATCAACGGATCAATCAGATAGCTAAAGATAGTACGATCTCCGATATCTGACGTCACCCGACTGAAAAAGTAGAAATCCATGACCCTGCTGCTCATCCTGAACCAGTCATAGTCCCACCGGGAATAGAACTTAAAATCTTTTGTCACAGAAAAATTTCCAATGTTCCAATCGATAAAGACGGGAATCGTGTCAAAGTTTTGAGCTTTCAGCTTATCGCTGTTTTCATAGAGCAGTTCGCACTGCTGAAGAATGGTGTCTCTTTGGCCACGGTATTCAAAGCGGCCTGGTGCAGTATCTAGTATTTCCACCAGCTGATCAAGGTCGTCCTTGGCTTGCTTAAAATTGCGTGGAAGTGTATTCCTTACTTTTTTGCAAGCTTTGTGAAATTTGGCAAGTTCCTCACCCAAAATACCAATTTGAGTTTCATTCAACCTCTTGGGTGGTTTTCTGTCGATTTTGATCGGGTTGTAAAATACAACCCAGGCATCCAGAAGGCTATTTTGATACCGGTAGGTAAATAGCTGCCCGTGCTTGGTAAGCGACTTCGCTACAAAATTCTCGAACGGATCGGGCAGGTTGTTGGCCAGGGCGTTGATAATGGTGTGATCCTCTACAAAGTATTGGTACCGACCAAAATAGGAAAGCTTAGCGACTACCAGACTGTCGTCTTCAAGTTTTACACGGTAGACATAATTGGTTGAAACCTTGGCGCTGATGTCCGTTATAGATTTGATGCACTGGCTGGGGTCGTATTCGTGCCAGGCCTCTCTTATTATTGTTGTGAAGTCGAAAAGTTTTTGCAATTGAATCAGGGGTTATATGTTCTTATGTTGGTATTCGATTGTCTAAAGGCCGT
Source organism: Imperialibacter sp. (assembly GCF_040222815.1). Lineage (GTDB taxonomy): Bacteria > Bacteroidota > Bacteroidia > Cytophagales > Cyclobacteriaceae > Imperialibacter. The sequence continues at coordinate 183,164 of NZ_JAVKCH010000013.1, forward strand.
TGTCGGTCCTGCGTTTCATATAGTAATAACGTTATTACGTCAGATAGTTTCGGCGAAGTCTATTTAATCAGCCACATTCCCAAAAGCACTGCCAAAGCTCCCAGGACAACACTGCCAAGAAAATAAAAAGTAGCCATCAGATAGTGCCCGGTGGTGATAAAGTTGATGTTTTCAGCAGAAAAGGTCGAAAAGGTAGTGAAACCGCCACAAAATCCTGTGGCAAGCAGAAGAAACATATCCTTTGTCATCCACTCCGTCTTCATGCCTGCTCCCATGAGTAGGCCAATGATAAAGCAGCCCAGCACGTTGGCCGTGAACGTTCCCAAAGGAAACTCCATAGGAAGCCACCTGGTACCAGCCAGGGCCAAAAGGTAGCGCCCTATACTGCCGACAAAACCCCCTGCACCCACAAGTAGTACCTCCTTCATGCCTTTACTTTGCTGAATTTTTGATGCATATATTTTAGCAGTTGAGCGTAGTCGGTATGCTCCTGCTGACTCACACTTATTTTTCTACCGTCATCAAAGATAAGTGTTACTTCCTTGTAAACCCCTCCGGCAGTTTTGATGGTTTCCTCTTTCCATTTCTGCAGGTTTTTGCCTGTGTAGGTTAATTTTTTTTGCCTGATGGGAAAAAACACCTCAAAACGTTCTTTGGCCACCTTTACGTTTTTGAGCGACCAAATGACTTTAATAAGTATAGCCAGCATAATGCCGATAAGTATTGGAAGCAGCAAGCGACCCAGCCACTTCCACTGGCCCATATTGGGCAGTTGATAATAAATAAGCCCCAGGAGGCCGCCAGCGACTACTTCAAAAACAGCTATACTGAAATAGGTGTTGATTTTCGGTTTGCAAACAATCATGGAGTAAAGTTACAAGGAAAACCTGTTTTTGAGCTCTTCAAGGAATTGATTCGATGAGTGGATAAGGTCAGGGAAGAAGATATTGAATTCTTTTTCGAAAGAGGCATAGTGTGCTTCAAGAGACTTGTGGGCAAGCTCCATGTTCGAATTGAAAGAGGTTCTTCTCGACATTCCGGTAAGTGTCCATTTAATCCCTTCAATGAACTGGTAGTTGTACAGCCAATTATCGGCACTCATGTAACTCAGCATTTTTGATGCTCTCGGCGGCAAGTCAGTGCCCCTTGATTTGGCCAGGGCGTAGAATGACTCCGTGAATGCCTTCAAATCTTGTGGGTGGTGTTTTTGCCAGTCCCTTGCCAGAAAGTGGTCGTAGAAAACATCAACAATTACAGGGGCATAGTGCCCGAAGCCCTCCCTTAGTTTTAGCTTACTTTCTCTCACCACCTCGTGGGTATCGGTATAGGTGTCAATGTGCCGGTGAAGCATGATTCCAGCCTGAATGCGGTCAGGGAACTCTGTGAGTTGGTTGCCTTTAACAAAGTCACCAATAAAGTTACCCAGTTGAATGTCCCTTTCGGGGCCGGAAAGATATATATGGGCCAGAAAATTCATTTCATTGACAGATTTTACTCACTCCCCTGTTAGGTTTTTGTACTTAATGAATAAAGAAAAGCATTTTTAAAACAACTACGTGCTCCTGTTCGCTGATATCCTTTTAATTTCACATTATTTGTTATTTTTACTGGTTCACGACTCGGAAGCGAGTTAATTCGACCTAAGCAGTATTAGTCAATCCGCCATGGGAACCGTTACAAGTCAGTATATGTCCCGTTCACAGCTCCAGATTTTGGTGCAGCTAGCCAAAATAGATGGAGTCGTGTCGCAGGATGAAATCGACCTGATAAGGCAAGTTGGAAAAGCCAATGGACTTACTGAGGAAGATATTGCTACAGCCTTCGACGAGACCCATGAAGTAGGTAATCTGGCAGACCTCTCCGATGACGAAAAGTATGAATACATGTACCGTGTGGTGCAGCTTATGAAGATCGACGGCCGACTTTACAAGGAAGAGATTACCTATTGTGCCAAGATGGCGTCAAAAATGGGCTACAACGAAGATGTGTTGTACCATCTCATTACTAAGATTTACTCCGACCCCCACGTTTCAGCCGACAAGGAAACACTTAAGAAGAAGGTGCAGAAGTACCTCATCAAGGACTAGCTGACTCTATAGTCATTTTTTTCTTTTCGGGGTAAAAAGGCTAACTTAAAGGATACCAAAAGTTTGACTATGGCATCTCTCACCCTTCGCATCAACAACAAAGACTACCCCATGGAGGTCGACCCACAAATGCCTCTTTTGTGGGCCATTCGTGACTTCGCTCTGTTGACCGGAACCAAATTTGGTTGTGGCATTTCGCAGTGCGGTGCTTGCACCGTCCATATCGATGGCGAGCCTGTGCGTTCATGTGTTACGCCAGTCTCCGGTGCAACAGGGAAATCCATTACAACTATCGAGGGCTTGTCAGCAGATAATGATCATCCGGTGCAGCAAGCATGGCAGGAAGAGCAAGTTCCTCAATGCGGTTACTGCCAGTCGGGTCAAATTATGACCGCAGTTGCCTTGCTGGAAAAGCACCCGCAACCCAGTGAGGAGCAGATCAATGCATATATGTCACCCATCATTTGTCGCTGCGGCACCTATGTTCGTGTGAAAAGGGCCGTTAGCAAGGCCATTGAAATCAACCAGAAAGCCTAAGCCCTATGAAAACGATATCTAACAAAACGCAGGATTGGGGAGGGAAGCTTCCCAGAAGAGAGTTTCTTAGATTGACGGCAGTCTCAGGGGCTTTTTTGGCGGTGGGCTGCTCGCCGGGTATGGGAGGAGAAGGTAAGGTAACCACTATTGACCCTGCCGGGGGCTCCGACATACCCCTCAACCAGTTTGTTGTCATCAATACAAACGGGCGGGTACTGCTTTACAACCACCGGCCAGAGATGGGGCAGGGCACCTACCAGGCTATTCCTATGATACTGGCCGAGGAGCTGGAGGTCGATGTGGAGAAAATTGAAATTTTACCGTCGGCCGCAGATGAAAAAAGATATGGCAGCCAAATGGTAGTAGGCAGCAGGAGTATTCAGACCGAATATGCCAACCTCAGGAACATGGGAGCTGCTGCCCGTGAAATGCTGAAGCAGGCTGCCGCTAACGGGTGGCAGGTGGAGGTGAGCGAATGCAAAGCCAGTCTGGGAGAGGTCATCCATACTTCAGGCAAAAAGCTCACCTACGGGGAGCTCGTGGAAGAAGCCTCAAAGCTTACTCCGCCGGAAAACCCACCGCTGAAAGCACCCGGCGACTTCAAAGTCATTGGGCAGTCTACAGCCCGAAGAGACATTCCGGCAAAGACCAACGGAGCTGCAATTTACGGACTGGATATCCAGGTGCCGGGAATGCTTTACGCCTCCGTGGAGAGGTCACCAGTATTTTTGGGTAAGGTAGTCAGCTTCAATGACGAAAAGGCTAAAGCAGTACCAGGTGTAAAGGCGGTAGTGAAAACGCAAAGGAATGTATGGGGCCATACCAGAGAGGGTGTAGCCGTGGTGGCCGACAATTACTGGGCGGCGAACCAGGGAAGGAAAGCCCTTGAAGTCAAATGGGATACTGGCGGTCTTGAAAAAAACTCATCAGCTACTATCCTAAAGAAGTATAAAGGCGATGCTACTAAAGAAGGAGTTTCATTGTCGGAAGCTGGAAATGTGAGCAGCGCTGGTGGCGAAGGAAAAGTGATAGAAGCGGCCTATGAAACGCCTTACCAAAGCCATGTGTGCATGGAGCCAATGAACGCTACTGTAAGCGTGACGGAAGGGAAAGCCGATTTTTGGGGATCAACGCAAAACCCCAATGGTATTCGATCACAACTGGCAAGACAGCTCAACATCGAACCCGACAATGTAGCCATTAACTACACCTTTATGGGTGGTGGCTTTGGGCGCAGGTCAATGACCGATGTGGCGGAAGAAGCCGCTGATATTTCGCTGCAAGTAGGAGCGCCGGTTAAAGTAGTGTGGACAAGGGAAGACGATCTCACGCAGGGGCCTTTTCGGGCAGCTTCTTTGAATATTTGCCGGGGCACAGTGGCAGGCGGAAAAGCTATCGCCCTTGAGCATAAAGTGGTGGCTCAGGAAATACAAAACCAAACTGGCGACCGAAACGAAGCCGGGCGGCAGCTCATGGGGGGTATCAATACTGAGTATGAAATTCCCAACTTCCGGGTAAGCGGTGTGCTTCAAAAACATTACGTTCCGATTACCTATTGGCGGGCGGTGTATCACACCACCAACTGCTTTGCGCATGAGTCTTTTATCGATGAGCTGGCAGTAGCTGCGGGAAAAGACCCGATAGCCTTCAGGCTGGATATGCTCAAAAACCACCCTCGCTACACCAAAGTGATGCAAACCCTGGCAGAAAAGACCAATTGGAACGGGCCAAAAGAAGAAGGCGTCGGACGTGGTGTTTCAATTCTGGAGCGTTCGGGCGCATTTACCGGAATGGTGATTGAAGTGAAAAAGGAAAATGGAAAAGTGAAGCCGGTCAAAATCACCACGGTGGTGGATGTTGGTATCTGCATCAATCCGGACACGGTACGTACCCAAACCGAGGGTTCCATTGTGATGGGACTAACGGCTACTTACAAAAGCGGCATTAAGCTGGAGAAAGGGGCCGTGGCACAATCCAATTTCCATGATTACAATATGCTGACATTCGAGGAATGCCCACCTTGCGAAACCTACATCATTCAAAATGAAGAAAAGCCCGAAGGCGCCGGCGAATCTGGCCTTGCCAATGTGGCACCTTCGGTGTGCAATGCCATTTTTGACCTTACCGGGGTGAGAGTGAGGAAATTGCCGTTGGATTTGGGGGCGATTGGGTAAAACTAATTCCTGGTTAGTTAAGTTAATTTGGAGGCCATCTATTCTGTAAGTAATTGGCTGACAAAAATTGTTGAAAAAGCCGGGCAGGGGAAACATTTCACTACTTTTGCCCCGTCAATACGCTTTCAATGACCGATACCAAATCTTACTTTACCAACCTCACCACACTGCTCAAAAAGGAATGGCAGGAGGACCTACAGCAGTACAAGGACAAAATCCTTTACACTGCTATTCCTGAGAAGAAAAAGTCAGGGGTGTGCTGGTATCCGGTGGTGGTGAACTCCCACCACATCGGCACGGGCGAAAAGATCGTGCTGGAGCTGGAAAAAACGACAGACCTTGATCAAGCCCATATGTTCCAGGGCGGTGGCACGGTGAGTTTTTATGCCAACACTGGTGAAAAGGACAAGGGCAGCAGCGCCATCACGGGAGTGATTAAGTATGTGCGCAAAAGTAAGATGGGTATCGTGCTGAACGACGATGACCTACCTGATTGGATCAATGATGGCAAGCTGGGCATTGACCTGATGTTTGATGAAGCCTCCTACAGGGAAATGGAGCGAACGCTCAAAGTGCTGGGTAAACAAGAAGCCGGGAGACTATTTGAACTTACAGAGATTTTATTGGGCAGAAAGTCGCCACAGCGGGAGCCAGCCTTTGCGCCCGTGCTGCCTTCATTAAACGCCGTTCAGAATAAGGCCCTTGAAGTAATAATAGAGGCCAGGGATTTGGCCATCGTTCACGGCCCTCCGGGAACGGGCAAAACCACCACGCTCATTCAATCAGTGAAGGAGGTCGTGAAGCTGGAAAAGCAAGTGCTGGTGACGGCACCCAGCAATGCAGCGGTGGACGTGATGGTAGAAAAGCTGGCGGAAGAAGGCATCAATGTACTTCGACTAGGCCACCCTGCCAGAGTAACCAACAGAGTAATAGAGAATAGCCTCGATGCCCGCATAGCAGCACACGATAGCTTCAAGGAGCTGCGGACTGTTCGCAAGAAGTACGAGGAGTACCGAAATGTGGCCTTTAAATACAAGCGAAACTTTGGCCATGCAGAGCGCCAGCAGAGAAAGATTTTGTTACAGGAAGCAGGCCGCTTTAGGGACGAGGCCGACATGCTGGAGAACTACATCACCAGTTCGCTGCTCGACAATGCTCAGGTAATCGTCTGCACGCTGGTGGGTAGCAATCATTACCTGCTTAAAGACCGGGTTTTTAAAACTGTTTTTATTGATGAGGCCGGACAGGCCCTGGAGCCTGCCTGCTGGATCCCTATTCTGAAAGCGAACAGAGTGATCATGACTGGCGATCACCAGCAGCTGCCGCCTACGGTAAAGTCGTTTGAAGCTGCCATGGAAGGACTCGAGAACACCCTTTTTCAAAAGAACGTCGGCTATCATTCCACTGATGTGATGCTGGAAGAACAGTATCGGATGAAGCCGGAGATCATGGCTTTCCCCAGTAAATTCTTCTACAACGATAAGTTGCAAGCTGCGCCTTCTGCCATTGAAAGAGAGGCTTTGCCCAATGTAGCGATCATGAAGTTTATCGATACCGCTGGTTGTGGCTATCAGGAAAAGGTCAATCCCGAATCGAGAAGCACCTATAATGAGGAAGAGGGTCGGCTACTGATCGATCAGTTGCTCGCCAATATCGAAACCATCGGCGAAGAGTATGCGCTTTCGAGCCAAATTACATTTGGCGTGATTGCACCGTACAAAGCCCAGATTGAGTTACTCAGAGAGGTTTTGCTGGAGAAGGGGCTGAGTCAAGAGCTGATGGACTTGATAGATGTTAACACGGTCGACTCCTTCCAGGGACAGGAAAGGGACAGCATCTTTATCGGTTTCACCCGTTCCAATGAAGACGGTGAAATAGGTTTTCTGAAAGACATTCGCCGCACCAACGTAGCCATGACCAGGGCAAGGAGACAACTCATCATGATCGGCGACTCGGCCACGCTGGGTTCAAATAATTTTTACAACCAATTGGTGGAGCACTGCACAGCCACCGATGCGTACCAAAGTGCTTTTGAGCTGATTTACTCTTAGGCAACCTATCCCTTGATATTTTTCAGTGCTGCGACTGTTTCTCTTACCGCATCTTCATTGCTGGTGGGCGTATAGTTAAAGAACTTTTCAAACTTGGCGCTGTCGAAGAAGTAGTCCGATGCAAACTGATAGCTCATTTCATGAAGCTCTTTCATGATAGGCATGAAAATACCCAATGCTTTTATTCCCCAGCCGGGAAGCACCTGATACTTGTCGGAAGTGCCCATGGTAGTCGCAAATAACTTCACCCACTCTTCTCCTGTCAGCGCATTTTTATCCGTGGGGAGGTTCCAAATCTGATTAAATGCTGTTGGTGTATTGCCCAGCATAGCAGTTCCTTTTGCTGCTTCAGGGCAGTAGGTCATCGAATGTTTGGCTTTTGCATTGCAAAACCATTGTGCTTTTTTTCCCTTGATGAGGTTGTCATATACCATGATCATCAGCATGCTGGTGGATCGCATGGTGCTGAAAAAATCGCCACTTCGAGCAATGATAGAGGGCACTTTTCCTTTGTCCATGGCGTTGAGTACCAGCCTGTCGACCTCGGCCCTTACTTCTCCTTTTTTGCTACAGGGGCTTATCGGGCAGTCTTCTGTGATGTGGTGAATATGCTCTTTCCCAATGGCGTAAATATTATCGAAGAAAACCAGCTTGCTGCCATACTCTTCGCAGGCGTCCAGCACATTCTTCATGAGCGGAGGCCAAACTGCTCTCCACACTTTAATGTCGTAGTTGAAGCCGACGGTGAGGTACACCACCTCACTGCCCTTCACTGCTTTAAAAACGTCTTCTCTTTTTGTCAGGTCTGCCGAATGGAGTATGTCCTTTTCGTTGACCTTCTTTGGGTTGCGGCTGACAAGCCTGATGTCTTTGGTATATGAAGTGAGACTTTTGGCGAGCTCCGTGCCTATGGCTCCGTTGGCTCCGAGTATGGTTTGCATGACTGGTTTTTTGTTGCCAAAATCTAGTGGATTGACCGGTCAGTTCCAAAAGATTCATTCCTTAAGTGAAGCAGCTTGGGAAGTAAGAGTCGGTAGGGGAACGCTACCGACTCGCAGTCGTTTTTCCTGCTAAAATCCGTAAACAGCTACTGTCTCACAGCCTCCAATTGCACTATTTGCTTTTTCTTGGCGTAGTCCACAAGGAAAAGCATCTCAAGGGCAATTTCCCGAACTGTTTCATCATACTTCACGTCTTGCGAAGCCGTACCGTCGTAGTACCTTGGGTCTTCGTAGGGCAGCGAGAACCTTTCTGAGGCACCTGCCACCAGTGGACAAGACTCGTCTGCTTCGGAACATACCATTACTGCGCCGAAATCTTCCCTCGGATTTTGCCGGTCGCTATACTTTTTGGAGTAGGAGATGGTCTTATTGACGCCGTCCGACACAGTGTAGACAGGATTGTCGCTGACCTGAACATTACTGATGGAATACCCTGCCCTTTTCAAAGCGGCAATAGCGTTGGGGTTAAACGCCGTTACTTCCAGACCTCCAGAGAAGGTGTTGATGCCCTTGATACCGTAGTATGTAGCGGCAGTTTGCACCCAAAGTTGGGCAATGTGGCTTCTTCTGGAGTTGTGGGTGCAAATGATGACCAGGTTTGCTGCGTTGTCATTTTTTAACTCACTGGCAAGATAGTCTCCAATTTCCCGGAGCGTTGCTTTGCGTTCGTTTGAAATTTCATCCATGGCTGTAGTGAGGTTCTGGCAATATCGAATCAAATCTTTGTCAAGCTTTTGTGCATTAGCGTTCACAAAGACCAGGAAGAGTGAAGTAGCCGTAAGAAATACTGTCAGGTGTTTTTTCATAGGGTATAAATTGAGTGAGGGAATGATTCGCTTTATTGCAATATTACGATTAACTAGTCGTGACAATCAATTTTGAGTATTAAGAAAAGGTTAAATTTTCAGTTTCCTTGAAAAACTGTAGCGATGGCCATTCTTATTGCATCTGCAAGCAACGGGCATGTTATTTCACCAACTAGCATAGAATCCTGGTGAATTAGTAGTACGACAATCGTTTTATTTATTTAGCGTGATTCCTGCCAACTCGCCAAGAGTCGTTTGGTGGCAACTGCTAGCCTTTCAGTAACCACAATCCGGATGGCCAATTTTATTGACCGTCCCCGGCCGTTGAACATGTAAAAGAACCAAACGGCCAAATGGCCTTTTCATTGGTCGGGTGATTTGTAGATTTGATTCACTGATATCGTCATATGAAAAATCCATCCTTCTTCGTGTTTCTACTAGTATTTATTGCGTTCTCCGGATGCAAGCCTGGGGAACCAAATGTGTCCGATACCGCCATACTGATTAGCAACGCCAACGTAATTGATGTTGCAACGGGCCAGGTAGCAAAAGAAAAGGCTATTTTAATTGACAGCGGAAGAATTGCGAGTATTGGCAATGGCAGTGAGTTGTCCGTTCTGGTAAGAGAGGGTAGACGCTTTGATGCCGGAGGTAGGTATGTCATCCCAGGTCTTTGGGACATGCATGTGCACATTGAAGGAGAAGACCTTGTGGAGGATAACAGAGCGTTATTGCCGTTGTATGTTGCTTATGGAATTACAACTGTGCGGGATTGCGCCAGCGACCTGGGAGAGCTGGTGCTTGCCTGGAGGGATTCCATCAACAATGATCAGCTGTTTGGGCCTCAGATCTTCACGGCCGGAAGCAAGCTGGAAGGGATCAATTCGATCTGGAAAGGCGACCTCGAAATAGCCAATGAAGAGGAGTTGGAGCAAATGCTCGACAAGCTTGATGGATACAACGTCGACTTTGTGAAAATAACTGAAAACACTCTGCCCGGTGATCTGTTTTTGACAAGTGTAAAGGAAGCCAGAAAGCGTGGCTACAAAGTCACGGGACATGTCCCTTATGACCTGTCAGTAGAGGAACTTGCGACAGCCGGATTTTCTGCCATAGAGCACGCCAGCTACATGCTGAGGCTTGGTAGCGATGATAGTGCCATTGTGGACAGCATCAGGTCAGGGAAGCTGGCGAGGAGTGAGGCTGGGCAGGTGTACAATAGCTCTTTTGATCAGGATAGCGCCTTTGTCCGGTACAAAATGCTGGCCGAACGGGGTGTGGCAGTTACTCCGACACTTATTGGAGGAAAGCAACTTGCCTATCTTGATGAAAATAACCATCAAAGCGATGCCTATCTGAAGTATCTGACGGAAAGGTTTACGTCCAAATACCAGTGGAGAATCGACAGAATGGCTGGCGAAACTCCTGAGCAGAAACAGGGAAGAAAAGACCGCTACAAGCTCATTGCGGAGCAGCTGCCCTACCTGCACAAAGCTGGCGTTACTATTCTTGCAGGCAGCGACGCCGCCGCACTCAACACTTTTGTGTACCCGGCTCAATCGCTTCACGAAGAGTTGGTGTTGTTTCAGGAAGCTGGACTTGAACCGCTGGCTATTTTACAAAGTGCTACTATTAATGGAGCAAAGTTTTTCAGCGTCCAAGACAAACTGGCTGGCATTGTTCCTGGCATGGAAGCTGACCTGGTAATCCTTAACAGCAATCCCCTGGATGATATCAGTGCCACACAGGATATTTTTGCCGTTGTGAACGATGGTGAATACCTGAGCAGGGAAAAGCTGGATGAGCTACTTCGGCGGGTGCAGGTGATCAAAGGCAAGCTCGACGAAGAGAGAAAAACAGAATAGACTTTGCCTACCTGGCCTATTTGCTCAACTTCTCTTTCGCTTCGTCCACTGAACCGACGAAGTTAATCCGCCCCTGCTTGTTGCTTTCAAAGATAAAGTCTCGCAGCGCCTTGCTTTCGTATTTTGAAAAGTCACCCACAATAGCCAACCTTGCCCGGTAGTTGGAAAACTTTTGCAGCACCTCACCTGCCAGGCCAGTTTTCAAGTCAAAAAAGTCGGCTGCAATATTCTTCTCATGCCAAATAATACTGTCGGCTCCCTGGTAAGAACAGTTGGCCATTACGTCAAGAGCGTCTTGTGCATCCTTTATGATGAGGTGGTCGGAAATCACTTCCGCTATATCGATCCCGTTGTGCTGAGTAATTACTATATCCATCCCTTCATTTGTATGAGGGTACGAATATAGCAAGGAGTCTTGTTTTCTTAGGCACCCAATGCTTTCAACGCTTCGTATACGAGAAACGCCGGCCACACCATTGCCTTCAGAAAACCGACTACTCCCATCCAAAAGCCTGCAGCGTTGGAGATGTAGTAAATGACAGCACCGATAAATCCGAGACCGTAAACAGCTCCATTGGGCGCATTTCGTTGCATTGACTCTTTCATGACTTTTGTGTTTAATCGTAGCCAATTTCGGGAGATTAATTTCACCGCTCAATGATGAAAGTCAGTGAGTTGGGCCTGACAGAGATGATTAAATGCATTAGTAAGCCAGTAATCTTCTGAGCGTTTTGAGGAACACAAGAGTAATTAGTTAAACAAATATTAATTATATTCGTATTCGTTACTTAAACAAATATTAATCTAATGAACTTACAACTCGGCGTTCTTGAAGAAATGATCCTTATTCTGCTCCTGATGAAGCAGGAAACTTACGGGGTCGACATTGCGCAAGAGTATGAAAAGCAATTGGGTCAGTCTATTTCGCTGCCAGCTATTCATGTGGTGCTGAAGCGGCTGGAGAGCAAAGGGTTAGTGTCGTCGTATATGGGCGAGGCAACTGCGGAAAGGGGTGGCCGGAGCAAGCGAATGTACAAGTCGTCCAGCAAGGGTTTTCAGGTAGCCAAATCCCTGCAAGACAACCGCACCCGCATGTGGGAGCTCATTCCTAAACTTAATTTTTCAATGCTGTGAGCAAGCTTTTGCATCGCCCGCCTCGCTGGGCTGAACGACTGCTGCAATGGGCCTGTCGGCCCGACTATGTTGATGAGGTGCTGGGCGACCTGCATGAGGCCTACTATTGGCGATTGGAGGAGAAAGGTCATCGCAAGGCGGCTTTCAATTTTGTCCTTGAAGTGCTGCTTTCCTTGCGCTTTACTCACCTAAAACCTTTTTATCACTTTAACCTCAATACCATGATGCTCGGTAGCTATCTCAAGATCGCCTTCAGAAACCTTTATAAGCGAAAGGCTTATTCCGTCATTAATATCCTCGGCCTGTCAGTGGGTGTGGCAGCCTCCCTTATGATTTTTATGTATGCATGGCAGGTGCTCACTTTTGACGATTTCCATACCAACGAGGATCGAATTTTTATGCTTTATAAGGAGCGCATCACTCCCAATGGCATTCAACCGACCTATGACACCTGGGTGCCTATGAAGTCGATGATCAAAGAGGAGTATCCGCAAGTGGTAGCCAGTACCAGGCGGTTCCAAATGACTGGAAAAGTGAAGAGGGATGAAGCATATATCGAAGAAGAAGTCACTTTTGCTGACCCTGAGTTTCTGCAAATATTCTCGTTTGAAGTGGGGAGAGGAAATTCAACCAACCCTTTTTCGAGCCCCAATGCCCTGGTTATTTCCAGTCAATATGCCGAAAAATACTTTGGCAGTCAGCAGGCAGTGGGGCGTGAGCTGAGCGTTTACTATCCAGGAGAAGACAGCACCATTCGCTACGAAGTAACGGCTGTATTAAAGGACTGGCCCGATAACTCATCGCTCGAACCTGATATGATTGTTGCGTTTGAAAGCCTTCCGTTTTACGAAGGGGTAAAAAACTTATGGGGAGGAAGCTTTATCGATAACTATGTGATGCTGGACGACCCTGCCTCTAAATATGCATTACTGGATGCCTTTCCGGCTTTTGTTGAAAAGATCTGGGACAAAGAAATAGCTGGCAGGACAAATTTCAAGCTCCTGCCTTTCGATGAATATTACAACACATTTTTGGGAAGCCAGCAGGATGCCAAAATACTCGTCTTCATTGCCCTTGGCATCCTTTTGATGGCGGCCATCAACTTCATGAACCTTTCTACAGCGCATTCGGTGCACCGGGCGAAAGAAATAGGGTTGCGAAAGGTGCTGGGAGCTTTCAGTGGACAGCTGAGAGGCCAATTTCTGGTAGAAGCCCTCGTTTTGAGTTTTTTTGCCACTCTGGCGGGGATTGGTATTGTTGCCTTGTGCATGCCATTGATCAACGATTTTTTTGATATCGAAATCGCCTTTTCACAAATTGGGCCGCCTATGCTGAGTGTCGGTTTTGTAGCGGCGTTTATCCTTTTGCTGGGATTGATGAGTGGAAGTTACCCAGCCTTTTTTCTGGCAAAAATCAATATACTGGAAGTCATCAGGGGTATTTTCAAAACGAAAGGCGGCAGGCAGGTAAGAAACGGGCTGGTCGTTGTGCAATTTTCGCTGGCCGTGTTTATGGTAACGGGTGCCCTTATTGTTCGCAACCAGCTAATCTATATGCAGTCGGCTAAAATGGGATTCGAGAAGGACGCTGTGGTGATCATTAATGCCTCTCGCAGAGACTTCACCGATAGGGAAGAAGCCAGTCGGCGCCTGAAGACGTTCAGAGACGAAGTGAAGGCGCAATCCTTTGTGAAATCAGCCAGCCTGTCCTATTCCATCCCTTCCAACTGGGTGGCTGGCTTCACCTTTGTGAGACCCGAGGGATGGGAAGGAGACCCGCTGCGGATGGGGATGTCCTATGTGGATGCCAACTATCTTGAAACAATGGGCATAAAGCTCAGGGACGGTCGCAATTTCCTTCCAGACTCGGAAGGTGACCAGCGGGGATCCGTGATCCTTAATGAGGCAGCAGCAAAGGCTTTCGGTTTCGATAGCGCAGAGGGAAATGTCATCTTGATTGGTGAGAATCGACTGAATGTGGTAGGTGTTGTGGAGAACTTTCATTACGAATCGATGCGGGAAGAGATCAAACCAACGCTTATTTTTCACCGTACCGCTGAAAATCCGGTGCACCGATATATTGTCTGCAAAATGGAGATGGCAGATATCTCGAACCACTTGTCAGTACTGGAAGGGCAGTGGAGTGCACTCGGTGCCGCAAATTCATTTACCTATAATTTCCTGGACGACAGCATGGCTGAGCTCTATACTTCTGAACAGCGGTTTCTCAGGCTCGTCGGGTTGTTCACCATTATCTCCATACTTATTGCCGTGCTAGGGCTTTACGGCCTGACCATTTTTGTGATAGAACGAAAACGCCGGGAGATCAGCATCCGCAAAGTAATTGGCGCAGATGTGTCCAACATCGTGCTGCTGGTCGTGCGGGATTTCTCATCATGGATTGCTGGAGGACTCATTATTGGCTTGCCTTTGGCCTATATTTTCCTCCGTGACTGGCTCGATCAATTCCATTATAGAATTGATATTTCGTGGACTGTGTTTTTGTTTACGGCTGGCATGATAACGACTTTAGTTATGCTGACGGTGAGCTACCAGGCCATCCGGGCTGCATCAGCCAATCCGGTTAAATATTTAAAGGAAGACTAGAGAAAATTCTATGTGCTACTTGTGGCCCGGCTGGATAAAAAGCGGCAACATAACCCTGTTCATAATCGCAAAAGGGAACTTGTCATCCTCCGAATTGTAGGCACCGCCAGTAAACACGGCAACCAAATTTGCCTCTGGAAACAGCATCAGGTATTGCCCACCATTTCCCGTTGCGACGGTTTCTTTTTTCAGTTCATCGCCAACCTGGAACGGAATACTCCACCACAAAAAGCCGTAGTCCAAACCAGCAAGGTTGGTTTGCCTTTCTGTCGCTTGCTGTATCCAGTCGGCAGATACTATTTGCTCATTGCCCCAGGTACCGTGGTTCATGACCAGCTGCCCGATTTTGGCAAAATCACGGGAAGTCATGTAAAGCCGCCTGCCCGACGGAATTATATCCCGGCCGGTGGTTGTGTGGCCCCACTGCACATTTTCTATTCCAAGCGGTGCGAATAAATACTTTTCAGCGAACGCATCAATTGACATGCCAGAGGCCTGGCTTACTACTTCCGCCGCCAGCACTGCTCCCATGCTGCAATAGAGCGCCGAATCCCCGGGGTCTCGCACCATGGGCAAATCAAGGGTGTATTGTAGCCAGTCCTTTTTTTTATACACTTTGTCCTCCTGACCTTTCGAGGATTTATCCCAATCGTTGCAGTCGAGGCCAGTGCTCATGGTAAGCAGGTGGCGGATGGTGATTTGTTCTTTCCTGGAGTCGATGTTTTTCCGTGGCTCCGGGCTTTTCAGGTACTTAAAAATAGGATCATCAACGCTTTCGATGAAGCCATTGTCGATGGCAATACCAACCAAAAGTGAACGGATGCTTTTAGTGGCGGAGCGCAGGTCGTGAGTTTGGTCAGCTTTGTGTTCTCCAAAGTATTCTTCAAGCACCAGCTTTCCATCTTTCACCAGCAGGATGCTGTGCACCTGATGATCCTCGTTGACCATCTTGTTGAGGAAGCTAGATAGCAGTGTGGTATCTGCGATCTCCCGTAAAAGGTTTTTCGTCTCCCATCCGTCCGTTTGCTGAGGAGGCACTGCATATTGATACACCTTTTGCCCCACTGCAAAATGAGCAATGAGTAGCAGTCCAAGGGCAGGTAGTAGGTTCTTTCTCATAGGTTGATAGCCAGTTTACAAGGCAAGGACTCCCGGCGAAGGATTATCGTTGCAAATTACTCTATCTCGATATTGTACTTGCCGAGAAGGCCAGGCAATCCCGATACCGCAAACTTTGCCTTCTTGATCTTGTTGACTTCGGGGTCGAGAGCGTAATTATTGGCAGTTCGAAAGTCTGCCCTTTCAAGCATGGTGTTACCAAATACAGCTCCAAGCAGGTCGCAGTTGTCGAACACTGCCAGTGACAAATCGGCACCGCTAAAATCAACTTCTTTCATGCCGCAATTAGCGAACCTTGTTTTTTTTAGGTTCAGGTTAAAGAATGACGAGAGGTTTAGCTGGCAATCAGTAAAACTCATCGCCAGTAAAAAAGGATTGACGTCTTCGAAATGAAGCCCTAAAAGCTTGCAGCCTTTGAATGTAATGTCTTTGAAGGCCGTATTGCCAAGCTTTGCCATACTTAAGTCGCAATTCTCAAATACGCATTCCATAAAATTGATGTGCGAGAGATTGACTCCCGTGAAAAGACAGTTGGAGAAGTGGCAGGCTTCATAATCGGTGCCCGCTAATGATTCTTCTGAAAAATTGATTCCTTTGAAATGCTGGTCTTCAACAAACCCCTTCGACATGATTGTATTCTTAAGTTATCCGTAAGTAGCGCCATTTGTTGCCTGCTCCTTTCACCCCACGAACTTAAAAAGAGCAGCAGGATTTTGCCCGGAAACAATCAACTTTTTGAGCCTTGTCAGGTCAGCTTTTTTGAATAAAGCAAAAGCTGCTCGCCATTTACCTCAATGTGTTCGCTGAACAGAAACCCCAGCTTTAGGACGAGCTGTATTGAGGGAAAATTGTGCTCCAGAATAATAGCATGAATTTCTTTGCTTGTTGAAATGCTGAAGAAGTCTTTCAGAAATAGCGAAACAGCTTCAAACGCATAGCCTTGTTTTTCAAACGCAGGAAGCAACGCAAATCCGATGTCGGGCGACTGCAGGTAGTCCCGTTGTATAAGTGTTACTATACCGACCGGCTCCCCTGAGGTCACTAGTTTAATAATCCAGTAGTCAACTGTAGGGTTGCTTTCAATTTTACGGATGTAGGCGTCAGCATCTTCCCGGCTTTTTACATTTCTTTCGCCGATGAACTCCAGCCAGCCAGGGGAGTTGACAAGTTCAAAAATGAATGGCGCATGGGTTGCGTCCAAACGACAAAGGTCAATTCGGGACGTATCTTCCGGATTCAACCGTGTAGCTGTTTTCTGTCGGCGCATTGATTTGACTTTAGTGGGTGGGCTCAGTATAGAGCAACTTCGCTCGGGGAAGATCGACCTCGCCTCGCTCTGGGATATGAAGAAAAAACTTCAATTGCCAGTCTTGCTTTTTCCTGGCCTGATTGCTTTCTGCTACCTCCCACGGAGGATAGACACGCATGCCAAGTTTGCCCCTTACCGTAGGCTGCGAGAGAATCCGATGCTTTATCAACGTAGCTTTTGGAAAAATGAATTGCCCAAAGTGATCTCCTTTTTTTGAATTAATCACAAAAAAGTCAAACGTATCCGAAGCACTAAATGGCTGGGTTGGGCCACTGTTGACTCTTTTCCAAATGGCAACGAACTGACCAGTTTTTTTTGGCGTTTGTTTGGCATCCCTGCTAATCACCAGCGAGGAATCGACAGTAAAAGTGCAAGCACCATACTCCGTGCTTTCTTTTTCCATTTTCCGGCTCGAAACCTGGAATAAGCACACGTCGTACACTCGTTTCTTGACTTCTGAAAACGAATTGTGATCCTGCCTTGAAATTATTTCTTGCTGAGTCATTAAGCCTAATGTTGCTGATTAATTTCTGCTTGAAGCGTGATCACGACTTTACCTTTTATACTTCCATCCCCAAGTCTTTGAAACGCTTCTGGCAGTTCCTCCAAAGGGTACACTTTGTCGATGACAGGTTTGACTTTGCCTTCTTCAAATAATTTAATTAAAGCAGTCAGGGGCTTGTTTGGTTGTTGGATAAGAATACCCAGTCGTCTTTCCTTTGTTGACGCAAAGCCTGCCAGTAAGCCCACCTGGAAAATGGTGCCCAAATGGCCTCCAATCATAGAATACACCCCGCCGGGTTTTAAGGCTCTTTTGTAGTCCGATATCGACCGGGTGGCAATCACGTCGACGATCAAATCATATTGCTTTCCCTGTTTGGTGAAGTCTTCTGTGGTGTAATCGATCACATGACCCGCTCCCAGAGATTGCAGCATGGCGTGTTTTTCTGGCAAATCCACCGCCGTTACGTGTGCGCCCAGGCTGGCGGCGATTTGAATAGCAAAAGTGCCCACTCCACCACCGGCGCCATTAATGAGCACTTCGTCTCCTGGTTGTATCGTTCTTTTTTCTGTTAGTGCCTGCAAAGCCATGCACCCAGCCTGAGGAATGGAGGCGGCTTCTTCAAAAGTCATGGAAGCCGGTTTGATTGTCAGTTCTGTTTCTTTTGCGCAGGTGTACTCAGCAAAGCCGCCCCATTTACCGGCCGACAAGTCGCCAAAGACCTTGTCGCCAGCCTTGAACTTTGTGATTTGGGCGCCGGTTTCCACTATCACACCCGCTACATCAGCACCAAGGATAGGGAGCTTTGGCTTCCCAATGCCGCTCAGCAGCCGGTAAATACGAGGCCTGCCTGTGAGCCTGTCCCAGTCCCATGAATTGAGAGATGCCGCATGCACCTTCAGGAGCACCTCGTCATCCATTGGAATGGGCTTTTCTACTTCCTCCAGCCTTAACACTTCCGGGGAGCCGTATTGGTTATAAACCATCGCTTTCATGCTGAGGGAAGTAAAATAACATTACCAGTTTTCTGCCCCGTCTCCACATAATTGAAAGCTTCGACCAGCTGTTCCAGCTTGTATTGTCTGTCAATGACCGGTTTCAATTTTCCTTCTGCCATCATTTGCCTGATGAAAAACAGACTCTTCTTCTTATCTAAAGGAATGGGGAACTTTACTTTCTTTTTACTAAAGAGGGGGGTGAGAAGGGAATAGAAAATATTTTCACCATTGCGGCCAAGTTCCGAAGACATATAGACGCCTCCTGGTTTCAACAAGCGCTTGCATTTTCCAAAGGAGCTCTTGCCTACAGCGTCAAAAATGTAGTCAAACTGCTGATCAATTTTTGTGAAATCCTCCCTGGTGTAGTCGATCAATTTATCGGCACCGAGGCTCCTGAGTAGTTCAAAGTCTTTGCCCTGGCATACTGCTGTTACCACTGCGCCATGGTATTTACACAACTGCACCGTAGCCGAGCCTATGGCTCCGGTAGCTCCATTCACCAGCACCTTTTGCCCAGCCTGCAAATTGACTTTGTCGAGGAAATAATAGGCATAATGAGCACCTTCAACACAAGCTGCGGCATCTGCGAAGCTAAAGTTGTCAGGAATGGTACAAATGGCCTTGTCTGCCGGAAATGTTGTGTATTCGGCATGTGAGCTGAGCCCCAGGTCTTCAAAGGCAAACGCTCTGTCGCCCGGCTCGAATGACTTTACGGCTTTACCTACCGCCACTACTTCGCCTGCCAAATCAGTGCCCGTACTTGGCTTGCCTGGTTTGCTTAAACCTGTGACTAAACGCATAAAGAACGGTTTGGCCCTGAGCATGGCACAGTCGGTTCGATTGATCGTTGCCGCCATGACTTTTATCAGCACTTCGTTGTCTTTGGCAGTGGGCTTTTTCCGTTCTGTCAGTTTCAGCATTTCAGGAGGGCCGTAGTTGGTCCAGTTTGCTGCTTTCATTTAGTCATGGTTTGCTGCTTTGACTTCTTCCGAGAATATACGGACATAAATTTAGCAAGTGAAGCCATTCTTATTTTTTCCATTGATACTGGCGATTGTGCTTCACTAACTGCCAGAAGCTTTATGAAACATGATCTCAAGTATTTGTCTCAATAAGTGCCAAAGGCAGATATAAAATTACAAAACCTGCCACTGTAACTTACTTTTAAATAGAATAACTTAAAAATAAGTTGACAAACTTAAAATTAAGTTGTAAGCTTGTCTTGCTGATTAACAAAACTCAAAGCAATGGTCACTTTAACTAAGGCAGAAGAGAAGATCATGATGATCCTCTGGGATATTGAAAAAGGTTTTATCAAGGATATCCTTGATCAGTATCCCGACCCTAAGCCCCCCTACAATTCGGTGTCAACGATAGTGAGGGTGCTGGTGCAAAAAGAAATTGTAGGCTTTACAGCTTACGGAAATTCTCACCAATACCACCCTCTGATTTCGAAGGAAGCCTACAGTAAGGGGCAGCTGTCGAGGCTGGTGAAGGATTATTACGACAATTCCCTGAGCCAGGTGGTCAACTTTTTTTCTGAGAGCAAAAAGCTGGACGAAAAGGAGCTGGATGAAGCAATGAAAATGCTGGAAGACTTAAAAAAGAAGAAAAATGGCTAAGCTCATCATGTATCTATTGGAGTCGAGTGCTTTGTTGGCATTCTTCTACCTGCTGTATGTTTTGGTGTTGCGCAAAGAGACTTTTTTCAGTCTCAACCGCTTCTTTCTGTTGGGGATTTTAGCGTTTTCCCTGCTTTTCCCATTGGTGAGTTTTGATATCAGCCCAACGGAAGTGACGGTACTTGAGCGGCCAATCGCTGAAATCAGCAAGGCCAGGATGTCGTACTATGAGGCCATGGCTGCCTGGGAGTTTGAAGCACGCAGCGCCGCCGGTTCGCAGCAGGCGATAATTGAGCCAGGCGTGTTGGCTGGGGCTGGTATAGATTGGCTTCGCCTGGCAATTAATGGGGCGTTGCTGCTGTACGCCGTCGGAGTAATTGTCTGTTTGTCAAGAACATTCTGGTCGCTCCGGTGGATATGGAAAATCATTGCTCTACACCCTCATGAGGAGGCGGACGGAGCAAAGATTATCAAGCTCCCGCAGTCTATCTCACCATTTTCGTTTCTCAGCTACGTGTTTGTGCCCGATTCGCTGGTGGACTCTTCGGAGCTTCAGCAGATCCTGGCTCACGAAAAAACGCACATAGTGCAGCGACATTCCGTCGACTTACTTATTGTTCAACTTTTGGCGGCCTTTCTCTGGTTCAATCCGGTGATTTGGCAGCTGATTAAATCCCTAAAAACAACACATGAATACATAGCAGATAAGAAAATAATTACTTCGGGTTATTCCTTGGTTGAGTACCAAACTTTGCTTCTGAAGCAGTTGATCAGCAACAACTCATTCGGGTTGGTACACAATTTCAACTTATCATTTATCAAAAAAAGAATAACCATGATGACTAACAAACAATCAGGATGGTCGGGCAAAGTGAAAGTAGCCCTGGCCATAGCAAGCACAGTGCTTTTTAGCGCCATTATTGTGCAGTGCAATTCCAAAATGGATGAAGCCATCTCCCTCGAGCAGAACCTGGTGGAAACCGATTTTACCGAAGGTGTCGATCTACCTGTAGTAAAAGCCGATGGGTACAAGAATACAAGTTCTTCAGATGTTCTGGGTTACAATATTGCGAACGATCAAATAACCTTCAACGGTAAGCAATATGATGTCGATGAATTTGTGACACTAGTTGGAACATTTAAGCTGTCTGAAAATGGGATGGTGGTTTTAAGGATAGACAAAGATCAATCAATGAAGCTTGTTCGTCAGTTGCAAACGGCAATGAGAAAGGCAAATCAAAGAAAGGTTCTTTACGTAGCTGAAACAACGGACAAGGCGAAATTTGAAATGCCTTTTCTTTTGCCACCAACGCCAGAGTATGTCAACGAAAAGAATCCTAAGCAGCCAACTATTGAAGAATTGGCGGCTGGCGGCAAGTTTGATATTTTAAAAGTTGATATGGGTGAAAATAGCGGAGAAGCAATAAAAGACATTGTTTATGACTTTGTGCAAGGCCATGTAAAGAAGGGTTCAACCGATTATGTTGTAAGCGCCCGGTTTGATGATGATGACACATATAATGATTATTTGGTAACCCTTTCCTATATCCAACAAGCCTTCAACCAAATCTATCAGGAAAGATCCCAGCAGATGTTTGGAAAAGACTTTTACGATATCGCTGCCAATAACAAGGAACAGTATCAGGCGGTCCGCCAGGGCATACCAAGGGCGATTTCTGTAGCCGAGCACTAATTTAAAGGTTGGAGAATTTAAGTGAAGAAGAAAGAGGTGATCTCAAAAGCCCTTCTGATGAAGTAATTATCACATTGAGACCAAGTTTCAGGCCAGCCAAAAACAAAAAATGAGATGACGAGTAAAGAGGTCGCTCTATCCGCCAGCGCAAGAGCGCCCTCTTTACTTCACGCAAAAAAACGTCATCGGTAGCTCGTCGAAATGCTTAAGAGCGTTTAATTACAAGGTTTCAACACAGACGTGGGACGAGCTCAACCTGACATCTAACTAGGGCTTTTGAGATTCACTCTTTTTGTCTTTGAAAAGAAACTTCCTACAAGAAATCCTCCCGTATTGGAGCAAAGCCATCCACCAGCGTTACCTTCTCTGTCAATGTCTGTATGCAGTGATTGAGATTAGACGCCACTTTGAAAACGTCTCCTTGATTCAGCAGGTATTCCCTTTCTTCAATGAATAGCTTCAAAGAGCCCGCAGCCACATACGAGATTTGCTCATGTGGGTGCTTGTGTGGTGGATCAGGAGCCGCCATCGGCCCATTGGTGAATTCTATGACAGTCATCATTAGTTTGTCGAGGTGAACCACCTTTCTATGTAAAGAGGCATTTGATCCAACTTGCTCGAAACCATCGTTATTTTTTACTACTTCCATTTTGTTTTTTGATGATAAAAACTGATGCTGCAAGGTAACAGGTTCACACCGTTACTTCCACTGAAAGGCAAAGTACTCGCAGCTTCCGTCGGTCAGGTTCTTGAGTGCATGAGGGACGTTTGAACCCAGATAAACAAGCGAGCCTTGTGGTGCGTCAACCAGCTGCCCGTCGATATGCATCTGCGTATTGCCCTTCATGATCACAATGATTTCTTCCACAAAGTGCGTATGTGGCGCATGGCTGTCTTCGCCTTTGTTCAGCGAGGTCACGTGCATTTCGAAATTCTCTGTGGCACTGGTAGGCCGGTCAAAATAATCACGGCGGGTGCCCTTTCCCGTGGGCCTGGCTTCGGTGTCATCATAGCTGATCAGCATGGAGCCTCCATTGGTTTTTCCACGGGCGACATCATGCGGCTCTATGTCGTGATAGCGCATGATGTAGTACGTGGCTGGCGTGGTGTCGGCGTTGGTCATGCCATGCTGTTCTCCAGCCTGGATCAGGGCGATGCTGCCAGGGCCCATCACCTTGCTTTGGTCGTCCACGGTTACTTTTACCTGGCCTTCTTTGATGATCACCAACTCCTCATCGTCATGAGTATGCGGAGCGTGAAAAGCCAGGCCAGCGCCCACCGATGTGGTATGCAGCTCTAAGTACTTTAGGTGATCAGTCGATCCTTCGGCGATCTGCCGACGTTCGCCGTTTTTACTGGTTTCTACTGGCAACTCGTCCCAGGTGTAGACTTTGGAGGTGAGTTTGGTTTCCTGTGAGAAGGCTGGCGTAGCAATTGTGCTAATGAAAATGCCTGCCGCTGCTGCTGAATGGATTAGTTTCTTTATTGGCGGTTTCATTCTAAAAAGATAGGGATAAGAAATGAGAAATGCGTAGCTCACGGTTGAGGAAAGGTGCTGAAGTGGTTGTGCCGTACTCAACCCTTAGCTAAAATGAGTATGCAACCCATCGGCTAAATCCAGCAATAATGAGCCTGGTAAACTCAAGCCACATAGCCGGGGTTGCATACTTCCTTTACCATTTGCCACGTAAATTTCAACGCTATTTTTTCACAAAGGCTATTCATTAATTGAATAGGAAAAATGTAGTTAATTGAACAAACAGATGGCGATCAAAACAGTTTCTTCTATTGCTGGGCCATTTCAGGTGCTAATATCTCTTGAAGTGTTTTTTCCAATATATTATTGAATAGATCGGGCCTTTCAATCATCGGATAGTGCCCACTCAATTCGATTGGCTGCACCTCAAAGCCGTTCTTACATCGTTTTTTCAGGCCACTTTCATTGGTCGGTGGGAAATTGGTATTGATCAAATTGAGCTTTAACGGTAACGATTCCAGCTTGATGCGCTCCTGTTGAGAGTATTGCATCAAATTCATAAAAGAGCTATATCCTATGCCAGGATTGGCTGTTGAAAAGTCCAGTTTGACACGGCTTTTCACTTCCTCGGTGGTGGAAGGATGAAAAAGCATATTCTCGGCATACATTGGAGCATAAGTCTGGAAGTCTTGTTCAAGTAGTGGAAAAAAGGAGCCCATCTGTTCCAGTTGCTCGGCTGTAAACTCCACATCAACGAACTTGAAGTTATCTATGCCGACCAAGCCAATAATACTGTCCGGTTTCGTTAGAGCCATTTCCATCATAATGGCGCCCGACATGGAGTGACCTACAACAACTACGTTTTCAAGTTGCAACTCGTTAATAAAGGCGAGCGCATCCAAAGCATATTCTTCGATCGTCCAGTGTTCTCTTTTTGCTTCCGACTTGCCGAATCCTGGCAGGTCGATGGCATAGCACCGATAACCTGAGAGGTGACTCAATTGGTTTGTCCAGTATTTGGAACTAACGCACCAACCGTGTAGGAATAGAATGGTGGTGTCGCCGTCGCCGGACTGCAGGTAGTTGATACTAACTTGTCCATTCCTGACTCTGATTTGTTTTTCTTTCATGATGTTTTCCTTTTTTTCAATTGTCACAAACCATTCAGATGGATGGAACATCCACATGTATGACCTGGAAATTGTGTTGAACAATTTTTTATAAATCAAACTTAGGGGGAAAGCCAACTCGTAAAATTGCCATTTGGCAATAAAGGAGCTTACGTTACTTAATATTTTTTCTAAGCCGACTTAAGGAAGAAGGAGTAATACCAAGAAAGGACGAAAGTTGCTTCAGGGGGACTTTTTGGAGCAGATCCGATTGTTGCATGAAATGGAGGTATCGCTCTTCAGCACTCATGGTTTGATGACGAATCATTCCTTCCACCACTTCAAGAAACGCACGTTCCCAAAGCTTTCGTCCGAGTTCCTGCCATTTTGGGTATTTTTGATAGAGCGCATCCATATGTTTGGCTTTGATCGATACAACTTCTGTATCCTCAATAGCATGGATATTGTAAATAGTTGGCCTCCCTGTTCGAATGCATGCAATATCTACCAGCCAGTCGCTTTCGAACGACAGCCATGCTGTGACTTCTTTTTCTTCGTGGTTGAAGTAAACTCTCAGACCTCCCGAAAGGATGAAATAATAGACGTCCATTATTTGCCCCTCACAGACAAGGTGTCTGTCTTTTTTTACTTGCCTTGGTTCGAAATAGCTGAGAATATCCTCAAGTTCTTCACCAATTTGAACAGTGGATCTAATATATTTTTCTAAATGAACCATAGCGTTTCAGTATATCAGGAAGGCAAATCCGCCTACTATGTTTTAGATAAGCTACTGGATTTCATTTTTAGCGCAAAGAAACAGCAGCAAGTTTCTCACTGGAAAAATAAAGGTTGGCGGGCAATTTTCTCTGGTCGGTTTCTTCTTTGTGCTGCTTACAGGTCTTCGCTCAGGGGGCGATACCTTTGTTCGCTATACTGCAGCCTCGGTCAATGAGTCAGCCATCAAGTCTATGCGATGCTTCCGTTTTCGGTGGTTGGTCTTTTTTGTCGTTTCTATTTAGGTCCCGTCAGCGCACCTCCATCAATAGGGATCACCGCACCAGTCATCCACGAAGAAGCATCGGATGCAAGAAACAAAGCCAGGCTGGCTATGTCGCCGGGCCGACCTAGTCGCTGCAAAAGCGTTGCTTTTCCAGCATTTTCAACTGCTGAGGCCGGGTCGGGGAAGGCTTTTGCTGAGTCGTGGATCAGCGGTGTGTCAACAGGCCCGGGGCACATGATATTGACCCGCACGTTGGGACTGTAATCAACGGCCACCTGCCGGGCAAGTGCCACCAGGCCAGCTTTTGAAGCACAGTAGGCCGGATGGTTGGGGAAGAACTTAAAGGCCGCAATAGAAGCATTCACTATCACGGAAGCGCCAGGCTGCTTCATCATTTCGGGAAGCGCATACTTCAGAAGGTAGAAGACCGAACTTAGATTCACATCCAGCGTTCTCTGCCATGCTGCGATGGGCAGCTCCGTCACTTTGCCGAGCCCGAGGTCACCGGCGTTGGTGCACACAATGTCTAATTGCCCAAATTCAGACAGAGCTCTTTTCACCAGCGACTCATTGACGGCCGGGTCGGCCACATCTCCTTTCACGAAAATCGCTTTGACCGCCTGGTCGTTAATTTCATCTACCAGCGTCCTGCCAGCCGTTTCGTTTCTACCACTGGCCACCACATTGGCTCCTTCTTTTGCATAAGCCAGTGCTATGGCCCTGCCCATGCCGCTGGTGGCGCCGGTGACGATGGCTGTTTTTCCTTTGAGTTGCATAAGACCAAAAATAGGGAATAAATGAAAGCGGTACATGTACCCCACATCAGTTGAGGAAAACGAAAATATTTACGGCCATCGCTTGAAAATAATCGTTAACTAATTATCAATTTTGCTGTTGTCATTTGACAGTATGTACAGAAGCGTTGCAGCCTTGTTTTTGCTCACTGTCATGGCTTTCTCTCAGGGAGCCAGTGGCAACGTTTATGAGTCAAATGTAGTTTCTGGGCAAGCACTTCTTGCCAGTGGCCACGCCGACTACCTTCAGCCATATGTTGTTCTATCGGAGTCAGCAACTAGTACAGGTGCCATAAAGCTTCCCGTTTCCAAATTTCCGGGCCTCCAGGTGGCCATTGTCGCTGACGAAACAGCGCTTACAGACTTGCGCTTTGTTAGCCTCTCCAATACGTGCGACCCGGACAAAAAGTGGATCACTGAGTTGACCGCTCTTTTGTACCCCACCCACGAGTTTTCATAAAAGAACAATTAGTTACCTCAGGTAATCATTCGAGAGCTAGTCTTTCGAGACACTATTGTTCTACCCTTTATTAAAAAAAATCATGGAAACTCAAGAAATAATCATGTATGTAGTCATCATCATTGCGTGCGTTGCACCGGTGGTGTGGTTTGCAAGAACCGCTTCAAGTAAAAGCAGGCTCATTTTAAAAAGCATCAAAACAGTTACTGGAAAGCTTCCCGCTCAGTATGATGTGTGGACAGACAGAGGGATGGCTTTTGATACCATCACCAGTCGATTGGTGTTTGTCAACAACAGCCAGCCTGAGGTAATCACTCAGGTGATCCAGTCCGACGAGATTATTGATGCACATGTGCTGGTTAATGGAAAAAAGGCAGCGGACAGCAAAAAGACTATTGATCCAGCGAATGTGAACACTATCGTGCTCCAGCTTATTAGCTCTTCCAAAGACAACGGGGAGATATTGCTCTCCTTTTTTGATGTAAACTCGGACGGGCCTTTTCACGCCAACATTCACTATCAGCTGGCTCGTAAATGGAAGAAAACCATTTTAGAACGCCCTGTACTAAACCATGCTTAGTGCAGAGTAAATCAATGTGTTGAAAGCCAATAGACCACATGATGAGCAGGAAATTTGTGCCTTGGTTGTCATGTGGTTTTTCTTTTAAGCGTTGTCTTCGCAGCACCGGGCATCCAAAATACGCCACCCACCCAAAGGTATTCCCACTGGCTACTTTTTAGCAGGCAATTCTTCTTCAATCGACTACTTTTCCAGTCGAACTTAATTTCATTGATATGTTGAAGAGGATACTATTATTCACGTTGGCAGCCGGGATGGCTTTGCACTCCCAGGCGCAGAAGACATTGATCCAGTGTGGCACGCTCATCGACGGTGTGAGTGACTCGCCCAGGTCGCAAGTGACGGTGACCATTGAAAATGACATGATTGTGGCTGTGGAGAACGGCTACAAAGCAGGGGGCAAAAATGACAAGGTAATCGACCTGAAAGCCTACACGGTAATGCCAGGCTTTATCGATATGCATGTACACATGGAAAGCGAGGCCAGCAGAGCCGGTTATGTGAAGCGATTCACTCAGAATGAAGCCGACAAAGCTTTCGAAAGCACAGTGTATGCAAAAAAGACTTTGATGGCTGGTTTTACCACCGTACGTGACTGTGGTGGCTCGGGAGTCAATATTTCTCTTCGTAATGCTATTAATGCCGGTACAGTAGATGGGCCAAGGGTTTATACTGCTGGAAAGGGCATCTCAATTACAGGGGGTCATGGTGATCCTACAAATGGGCTTCCTTTCGACAAAATGGGGGATCCGGGGCCAAAGGAAGGAGTGGCCAATAGCCCCGAAGAAGGCAGCAAAGCGGTGCGTCAACGTTATAAGGATGGTTCCGATTTTATTAAAATTACTGCTACTGGTGGAGTACTTTCAGTTGCAAAAGATGGTTCGGGACCCTCATTTACTCAGGATGAAATCAGTGCTATTGTCAATACAGCCATAGACATGCAAATGCACGTAGCCGCCCATGCCCATGGAGTGGAAGGTATGCAGAGAGCTATCAAGGGAGGTGTTACAACCATCGAGCATGGCACCTATATGGACAAAGAAACGATGGATTTGATGAAGCAACATGGCACATGGTACATCCCAACCATCATTGCGGGTGTTTCTGCCGCTGAAAATGCGGAGATTCCGGGCTTCTATCCAGCCATTGTTGCCGAAAAAGCCAGAACTATTGGCCCACTGATTCAGGGCACTTTTGCTGAAGCTTACAAATCGGGCGTGAAGATTGGCTTTGGCACCGATGCAGGAGTTTTCCCTCATGGCAAAAATGCCCGTGAGTTTGAACTTATGGTAGGTGGTGGCATGAAGCCGATGGAAGCGATTAAGGCCGCTACTTCAATCAATGCAGGTATTCTTCAGAACGAAAAGTTGGGTGCTGTGCAAACAGGCAGCTATGCCGACATTGTCGCTGTGAAAGGCGATCCTTTGAAAGATATCAAAGTGCTACAGGATGTAAAGTTTGTGATGAAGGCTGGTGCTGTTTACAAAAGCGAGTAAATTTTAGCTTCAAAGGAAATTAAATGATGGGGAGAAGCGTTGATTGGATGTTATATTTGATCTACGCTTGCGCCCCTCTTTTATGAAAAAGCATCATATTTTGGTCTTGGCCTTCGGATTGCTTGCGATAGCCTCTTGCAAAGACGAGGAGATTGACTCTGCAGCACTTACAGGAAAAAGTGTTGCCTATCCGCTATTCACTGGAGCCCAGGACTGGGGCTACCAGGGTGAGGCAACATTTGCCGAAAGAAACGACGGCAACACGCTGTTAACCATTGAGCTTACGGGGCCTTCAGGCATGACCCAATTTCCAGCTCATTTGCACTACGGTGCTTACAGCCTGGAGGCAGACATGGCGGCCATGCTCACGCCAGTAGATGCGGCCACGGGAAAAAGTGAAACCCTGCTGAAACAGCTAGCCAATGGCGGCGAGATTTCGTACGCAGAGCTTATCAATTTTGATGGGCACATCAAAGTGCATTTGGGTGATGGCGACAACAAAAGTGTGATCCTGGTCTACGGAAACATCGGCAGCAACCCTGCCACTGCCAATGCGGCAAATCTCGCCAATTGTGCCAGCTGGTAAGCTTGATAGATATTTCCCACCTTGGTAATTAAAGGGGTTACTCTGTGCGTCAACTGACGCACAGAGTAACCCCTTTAATTTAGGATCTGCTTTTCACATTGTCGGACAGGATTTCCGCTGCCAGGTACCAGTATCCTTGCGGGTTTCGCCTCCAAATTCTGACGAAGTAGCCTTTTTCTTTCATCAACGCATCTATTTCATAGCTGCCGTAGCTATAACCCAAGTCCTGCGAAACAGACGTTCCAGAGTCGATGGTGGAAAAAATAGCAGAGCCTTTCATGTAGGGTGAGGCTTCCGACGATATCCAGGATAGAAATGATCGTTTGTTATAGAAGGGGTGAAACCCACTGATGGTTGAGAGGAGATTAGTGGATGCCATTTTTTGGTAGGCCGCTTTGATGCCGTTGGTGGCCATCACGTTGAACAAGTAGTCGGCTTCCTCCAGGCTCCTCGCTTTGCTTTTGCCATTGTCAGCCTCTCGTTTTCTCACGTCGTATTCTGCGCCAAACACATGCTCAGGGCCCGCTGCCGGTGCAGTGGTGCCGAGGTCAAGCAATACTTTCCATTCCCCCGAAGGCTGCTTTTTCCACACTGAAAAGAAATAGCCGTATTGTGGAGGCTGGGCGTTTGAAGTGGTTGCAGTAATTCTCCATGGGCCGGTGTTGAAGCCGAGATCTCCACCAATGGACGTGGTGCCATGATAGGGCTCCCAATAGAGTGTGCTGGCAGGTGGTTTAGGGGAGGGGATTTTATCTTTGTTGGCTTCCAGTGCATTTTTAGGGTGCGGTTGGAACACCAAACCATCAGATGCAAAAAACTTGACCCATGCCTCTGGCACGCCATTGTCGCCACAAAAAGCTGCAAAGTCCCTTTCCACATTAATGAGCCCCTCGACGGAATCTTGCGCTGCCGTTTTTTGGGGCAACACAAGCAAGACAACAAAAAATATCAGGCTCGATACTGACGCTACTTTTACGTGCATATAATTGAGTTTGAAATCAATAAACATCTATCCGCCAATTACCCTTAACCCTATTTATCGCAAACTGCTATTTTCCGCATTTTATCAGGCACACCATCTATTTGATTCGTCGGGGTTACATGTTGCCCCTGATCGCTTCATATATGAATATAGCTAATTTTTCGTTGAGAGGTAGCTTTAAAACCCAAAATGAAACGAAGTTGACGAGCGGCAAAGAACCTAATCGCATGCCGTAACGTTATGGCTGAACGGTTACTTTTTTGGCCGGAAGTTTATAAATTGGCAAAGTAATTCACTTGGATATGAGTTTTAGGATAAAGACATCTGTAGTTCTTTTGGCTCTTTTTGCAGCATTTACCTCATTCAACGTGCCCGAAAAAAAGGCAGAGGAGGGTGGTATTAAATGGATGACCTTCGAAGAAGCCGTTGCTGCCAACAAAGTGGCGCCTAAAAAGATATTCATTGATTTATACACTGACTGGTGTGGGTGGTGCAAGGTAATGGACAAGAAAACCTTTTCTGTTGAGGCCATTTCGTCTTATGTCAACGCCAACTTTTACGCAGTGAAATTCAATGCTGAACAAAAGGAAGATGTGATTTTTGATGGTCACACTTTTAAGTTTGTCGCCAGCGGTCGCAATGGCTATCACGAGCTCGCTGCCACACTTACTCAAGGCAAGCTGAGTTATCCAATGGGCGTTTTTATGGATGAGGAAATGAGAATACTCACCCTGTTGCCAGGCTTTCAGGAGGCCAAATTTTTCGACACGGTCATTAAGTATTTTGGTGAAAACGGCCATAAAAAAGTTTCCTGGGAAGAGTGGCAAAAGTCTTACCAGTCCAATTTGTAGGAACTTTCGGATCTTTCAGCCTTTTTGTACCTGGGCGGCTCGGTTCATCAATGGTTCGTCACCATGAAATGCCCGGGTAGCCTTCCTCACGGCCCCACCCACGCTAAATTCACATCAGCGGTTCCCCGGGTTTATGGTATTGATTAATCCTATATCTGATGCGCATTGTGGTCAAATTCCGGATCAAGCAACATTTCTGGGGGATTGATTTTCTTGACAAGGGTATTTTGTCTTTACATAAAGAAGCAAAACTGGTTCAATGCGTCCCGCCCGGCCGGGTTAGGCTTGGACTTTTTGCTTCTTTATGATCTCCAATCGCTGAATAGGATAGCTCTATTTTTGAGTTTTACTCCCCAGATTTATTGCTTGATCCCAAATTCCCCTAGTTTTATGACTTACTAAGGGAGCGTGAAGATGATTGTAGCGGGCTATGTTGCGGCTGTTTTTATTGGACTTGTGCTGGGCTTGATAGGGGCAGGAGGTGCTGTGCTTGCTGTGCCTGTGTTGGTGTACCTTTTTGGTATCGACCCAATGCTGGCAACAGCCTACTCGTTGTTTATCGTCGGTGTCACATCCTCTATAGGGGCGGCCATCCGGTACAAACTTATTATTATGCATTTGCGGATTGCCATGCTGTTTGCTGTGCCCTCGCTCACCACCATCTTCCTCACCCGCATGTATGTAATTCCGGCCATCCCTCCCGTGATTGTTGAAATTGGTGGATTTCAACTTACCAAGGGAGCATTGTTGCTGTCTATTTTTGCCATCGTGATGTTTTTCAGTGCGTTTTCCATGATAAGGAATGAGCAACCTGAAGAGGAAGCAGGCCCAACCGTGATCACCAATTACTTTATACTCGTTTTAAGGAATGCATCGATAGGTGTGCTCTTTGGTTTGGTAGGTGCTGGTGGAGGTTTTCTTATCGTGCCCGCATTGGTGATTGTCATGAAACTGCCAATGAAACATGCCATCGGTACTTCACTTTTCATCGTCAGTATCAATACGCTGCTCGGCTTTCTTGGTGATGTGGCCAATCAAGTGATTGATTGGCAGTTTCTTGCCGGTTTTTGCGGTATTTCAATTGCCGGGATGCTATTTGGAAGCTTCCTCGGTAAGAAAATAGACGGCAAATATTTGAAAAAGGGTTTTGGCTGGTTCGTACTTACCATGGCTGTTCTCATCTTCGCAAAGGAACTCTTTCTCTTCTGAGGCTATTTTAAACTAAAGATGTACCTACATGAACTAATTTGAAGTAGAACCGTTATTTTCGAATCTGCGAGAAGAATGGAATTCCCGACAATAGCACCTTCTTGCAGCAACTTCAACACCTGAAAGAGTAACTTATGATGGAATGGTTAAAGTCTCCATGGCCGTGGTACGTGGCTGGCCCGCTGATTGGGCTCATTACCCCTGCTTTCCTTTTGCTAGGGAACAAGACTTTTGGTATATCGTCGTCCCTGAGGGATATCTGTGCCGCATGCTTCCCATCAGGGATTGAGCTGTTTAAATACAACTGGAGAGAACGCACCTGGAACCTGGTGTTTGTCGCTGGAATTGTCATTGGTGCATTTCTATCCAGTCAATTCCTTTCTGACGGATCACCTGTTGCTATTTCTGATTCTACAAAGAGTGAGTTGATGGCCCTTGGCATTTCCGATTTCCATGGCCTGGCACCTGTAGAGCTTTTCTCCTGGCCCAACTTATTGACAGCCAAGGGATTTATTTTTATTATCCTCGGTGGTTTTCTCGTGGGCTTTGGCACCAGGTATGCAGGGGGCTGCACCTCAGGCCACACCATGTTTGGCCTTTCTTATTTTCAGATGGCTTCCCTTGTGGCTTCTATTAGCTTCTTTGTTGGGGGGCTGATTATGACTCATTTCCTGTTTGACTTTCTTTTTTAAAATTGCGCCATGAAAAATATCAGGTATTTATTTTTGGGAATCGTCTTTGGTGTTATTCTGACGAAAGCTGAGGTTATTTCCTGGTTCAGGATTCAGGAGATGTTTCGGTTTCAGTCCATACATATGTATGGGATTATTGGCTCAGCAGTAGTGGTGGGCGCTGTACTCGTATTTATTATCCGGAGACTTTCCCTGAAAACAATTGATGGAGAAATCGTTACCCTTCCGGCCAAGCGGATGGACAAGGGAGTAGTGATAGGCGGCACAATTTTCGGCCTCGGCTGGGCATTGACCGGCGCTTGTCCTGGCCCGCTGTATGCTCTGGTTGGAAGTGGAACCACCGTTATGATAGTAGGGCTTGCCAGCGCCCTGCTAGGCACATGGACGTATGGAGCCCTCCAAAAGAAACTTCCTCACTAAAGTAATTGGATTACCACAGAGCCCTGCCTTTAGCTGAGCCCAAAGTGTTCTTTAGCGATACTTCTGAGGTTTGACTCAGACAATGGCTTAATGATAAATCCGCTTACTGATTTATAAGACAGTGCTTTCTCCTTATCCTTTACATCTACTGAGGACGAGAGGATAAAAACCTTGCAGTTTTTGATGAAACCGGAGCCTGCATTTTCTATGCCTTCTATTATCTCCCATCCATCAAGCAAAGGCATGTTGATATCTACCATCAACATGGTTGGATAACTCTCCTCGGTCACTTGTTTGGTTAGATAGTCAAGCCCTTTCTGGCTGTTCGTGAACTGCTCAATCTCTTCAGTGAGTCCGATGTTTTCCAATGCTTTGCTACAGAGAAACTGGAAAATTTCATCATCATCAATAATTACTACTCGCTTCATAGAGAACCAGAAAATGTGTAGTCAATTTGTTTGTACTATTGATTTTAAAAGGAGTGATGGACTGCAAATTGATGCCTTCTTATAACAACCGTTGTTTAATAACCCTTCCCTAATCTAATTGAAAGACGGAATTATTTGTATGTATCTACTTTAAAATTTGTCCAATGCTTTCAGAGAGTAGATTTTGACAGGGAAGAAGATTTTCACCTGCTTTTTTTTATTGGGCATGTGCCAAATAGAGTGACTCCAAACATATATTATTGGCAGAATTGTTGCCAATAATAACATTAAAGATACCAATTTGTCCTGACGAAAAGCTTCCAGAGCTTCAGCTTGTTTCAGACAAATTTAGATGTACCCGGCCACTTTGTAGCTAATGATTCCTACCCACTCTCTAATTAGCACTTCCCAAATGCGAAGGCTGTTGCTGGACGGAATTATTAAATCCAAAGGGCTCCATTCCCATGGGCCTGAGTAAAGATCAGTGCTGAAAGCATCAGGTTGGAGCTCAACCTTTCTAAAGCATGCCAGGGATCGCCGCATGTGAAAAGCAGAGGTGATCAACAGAAACGGTTTTCCTGGCCAGTTTTTTTTCAAAAGCTCGGCACTGTACAGGGCGTTCTCTCTGGTGTTGCGGGAATCACCCTCAACGAAGAGGTGGTCGGGAGAAACGCCAGCCATGAGAGCGGTTTGTTTCAGTCCCTCAGATTCTGACACCTCCTGATGAAGCAGGGAACCGGAACCACCTGTAATCAAAATGTTGTCAATTTTGCCTTCATGGTAGAGCTGAATAGCGTGAATGATTCTATCGGCACCCTTGTTGAAGTGTACCCTATCTTTTGGCTCTTGGATAGGGTTGGTAACACCTGTGAGAACAACGCCAACAGCAGCGTGCTCAGGGAGACTGCTGATCAAAACAGGCTTCACTTCCCATAGCTTCATGGCCAAATTAGAAATAGCAGGATTGGTGAAAAAGACCAGCAGAGAAAGCCCAATAAGTCTCAACCTCTTTTTTAAGCCTTTTCTTTTGATAAAGTAAGGCAGCAACATGCAAAGCATTATCCAGCTGATGGGCGTAAGCAGCCAGCTAAGAATTTTGGAGAGGATGAAAAACATGGTTTTACTTGTTGTCTTCGCTTAGTTCAAGACCATAATTGATGCCTTTTTCAACCGCTGGAACGCCCTCAGTCATCCATAGTGGGGCAGGGGCATCCATCAGGTAATAATCGAAATACTGTTGCATACGTATCGTCCAGTCTTTTCTGTTGGGATACCTCAAAGGCCAGTGTGGCTGGTCGTTGTACGAAATCATCCAGGTGGGCTTTCCGAGCCTTTTGAGCGCTGAAAACAATTCTATGCCCTGGTACCAGGGAACATGCCCGTCGGCGTCGTTGTGCATGATCAGCAGCGGTGTATTAACCTTGTCGAGCCAGAACAGCGGAGAGTTCTCCAGAAACCTTAGTGGGTATTCCCAAAGAGATCCACCGATACGGCTTTGTGTATGTTCGTATTGGAACATTCTGCTTAGCCCTGTTTGCCAGCGAATGCCGCCATAGGCACTTGTCATGTTTGGCACAGGGGCACCTGCTTCGGCTGCTTTGAATAGCTGGGTTTTGGTAACCATATAGGCTATCTGATATCCACCCCAACTATGGCCCTGCACGCCTATTCTGTCCTTGTCAATAAAGCCCTGCGATATGAGCGATGTAACGCCGGGCATGACGCAATTGATGGCGCTTTCACCAGGGTAGCCGATTTTGTAAACGATGTCGGGCACAAACACCACATAGCCCCTTGACGTGTAGAAGGTGAAGTTGATGATTGACCTCCCAAATTCAGGAGTGATATGATTGTGAAAGTTATCAGCATTTTGCTCGTAGAAATAGACCATCATCGGGTACTTTTTCTTTGGGTCAAAGTTGTCTGGTTTAAAGAGCATACCTTCGAGCGGAATGCCGTCGAGTGACACCCAGTTGAACAATTCTTCCGTTCCCCAAAGGAAATTCTGCTGCTGCGGATTTACGTCGCTTATTTGTTCTACGTTCGAGAATTTGCTGTTGGTGAGCTGCAGGTTGGGAAACTCACGGTAGGTTTCCCGGGTAACGAGCCACGTGTCGGCATTTAAAGCTTTCTTTTCAAATTGAAGCTGGGCGTCTTCCATTACCAACTGTGAAGGAGGGGCGCTTCCTTTGAGCTTAAGCGCAAAAAAGCCGTGCTGTTTTTTCTCGTTCTGAAAACCCTTCAGCACTATCTCGGCGTTGGCTTTAATCGATGTTTCTTCAGGATCCGTTTTTACGTAGCGATAAGTAATGGAAGTTTCCCGGCCGTTGCGGGTAATCCGCTCTTTGGTGGCAGGGTTCAAGGGGTCAATTTTCCATATATCAAACCGGTCGTATACGAGGATGTGGCTGTCGTTCTCCAGCCAGCCAGCGATGCCATATGGAGAAGGGAAATTGGGAGAGTCGTTTTCCTCATCGGAAAAGAGGACTTTTGAGTTGTCAGTTAGCTTGCGAATGTTGCCGGATGCCATTTCCAGACTATACCAGGCGCTATCGGCCACATCGTACCAGTAGCCGAACTTGCCGGCGGGTGAAATATTCTCCATCACCCGGGCCTTTCTTTTTGCCAGCTTAGCTGCGCCAGTATTGATATTGATAATGTAAATGTCCTGATTGATGGGCGACCCTTCCCATTGTGAAACCACTCTGTACTCGGCTGATTCATAGCCGCCAAGGGCAAAGTTGCCGACACCTTCCTTTGTGATTTTCACCTCCTGTAGCTGGAGGTTTCCCAGTTGCACGGGTTTGTTGCTGTCAAAATGGTATACGGCCAGATAGCCTCTTTTGAGTTGCTCGTCCGAGAGCACTTTCTGCCTTGGCTGCAGGTAGTCATCCTTGTAATGCCATACGTCAACTTTAGCTTTTTCTTCATCCAGCAGCGTAGTGTCTCCCACAAGAGGCCTGGGTTGGGTGCCGAAAAAAAGCCGCTTATTGTCATCGCTGAACTTCAACTCCTGAGGGGCCATTTGCCAGTCCTTCATCAGAAAGGCGTCGTCGGCTTTCACGATCACCCTGCCGCTGTCCTGGCCCGGCGTCCATTGGAAAAGGCCGTACATTTGAAAGGGCTTTTTCAATGTGTCGCTATCAAAAAGAAAGGCCAGTCTGCTGCCATCGTTTGCCAGCCTGAGTCCATCGTATTTTCCCTTGCTGCGAAACACTGGTTTCACGGCCAGGTCGTTTTTGCCTACTGTATAAATGCCTGGTGAAAAGCCTTTGTCGTCACCAGTTGACTGAAATGCCAGCCTGCTGCCATTTTCGCTAAACTCGTAGCTGGTTACGAACGGATAGCTCTGGTGCGATCCATCCGCTAGCCTAAGCACATGTAGCGTGTAGCCGTTGTCGTCGCTTATTTTTTTAGCTTTTTTAGCCGTAGAATCTTTCTTTTCAGGCTTTGCTGCCGATAGATACGCCAACCACTCTCCGTTCTTCTCAGGAAGCTTAAAGGACTTCACTTCCGCTATTTTTTCAAGCGAACCATCGGCGAGTTTGAATATAGCCAGGGAGTCTTTTGGGAGCTCATCGTTCTTTTTCTTCAGCCGTTTCATAGCTCTAACCGAGTCCAGCTGTGGCTCCACCAGGGCGATAAGGTGCTTTGCGTCGAAAGTGAACTTTGGCTTGCTGCCCCTGGGAATGATAAAGTCGGTTTTGGTGCTAAGGTTTTTAATAACGAGGGTGTTGTCACCTTCATCAGGACCGAAAATGTATTCGGCCCATTTGCCATCGGACGAAAGGTCTTCGGTTTTAATTTTGTTCCAACCGGCCACATCGTCGTGTGTCAGCGCTCTTTTTTGAGCCAATAGATCAGAAGTGACAAAGGCTACTGCCAGGCACAAGCAAATTTTGAAACTACGGTACATCATTTTTTTGGTTTTCGCATAGAGGGGACTCCGCTGAATCCCTTCATTACTTTTTTGGGTATATCAAAATAAAGAGTGGTGATAAGGATGATACTCATCACCCAGATAATGGCGGCGTTGAAGTACAGGGTGGGGTAGTACGTGCCGAGAAAGTGTTTTTCCGGCACAAAGAACCCAGCCCTGAAGTCAAATGGGTGCAAAGGATGAGGCCTGCTATAAATAGGGTATATTTTTTGAATAAGGTGACCTCTTTTTTCAATGATTCTTTCCTGCACGGCAGTGTTTTTCACCATCTGCCCAATGCTTTCATTTTCATACTCATTTTTCAATGCAATGTACTCCTGCCTCTCCTCATCGGTTTTTGTAAGTGACTGAACGGTTTCGTCTTTTTCTTTGAAAGCCTTGTTGTATCGATTATTGTAGAACTTTCTCATGGCTTTCATAAAGTCCATGCTCGCCAGAAAAGTGGCCTCATCGAAGTCTTTTACATTTAATTTTTCGTACGAAGGCAATTTGTCGTAGCCGATCACATCTAGTTCTTTGCCCAACTCGTTGCGGAGTAGTGTAAATCTCTCTTCGAGCGAAGCGGCATATTTCTCCTTGTCAGTTACGTTATGGCAATACTCCAGTGCTGCTTCCAACTTGGGAGCCCAATACACCGTTTTGTACTCCGACTGGGCCATGTCTTTATCAAACTGATAGAACTGGCTGGTGAAGGGGTTGTCCTTGTACTGGGTGACAGCCAGGGCCTCGAAGGCCCACCGTGAGGCCATTATTTCACCAATGATTGGCACTTTGGTGTTATTGGCAAACGTTGGGTTGAGCTTATCGAAGTTTACCACCACGCCGCTTAAAATTAGCTGAGGAATGAGCAGGATGGGAATGATGATGTAGATCGTAATGGCCGAATTGAAAGCAGATGAAATATTTAGCCCCAGCACGTTGGCGAAGCAAGAAACTGAAAACAGCACTAACCAGTAAGACCACGTCATACCGTCAATCTCGAGAATCCAGTCGCCTATGAGCACATAGAACAGGGTTTGGATGGCAGAGAATGAAAAAAGAATCAGCAGCTTGGAAACCAGATAGCTCATTCTGCTCAGATGGAGAAAGGCCTCCCTTTTCAGGATTTTACTGTCTTTAATGATCTCTTCGGCGCTTACCGTGAGGCCCATGAACAATGCTACAATCACACTCATGAAGAAAAAGGCAACTATATTGAGGTTCTCATAGAAGCTGTATGACTTGGAGGGGTCGTAATACCTGACGATGTAAGCCAGGAGAGCGGCCAGCAGAGGTGCCTCCAGCAAGTTAATGGCCAGGTACTGCTGGTTGGAAAACTTGGACAAGAGGTCTCTTGTAGCGAAGATTCTTATCTGCTTAAGCTTGTTGGGTATGCTGAGCGTTTTTTCGGGCAGCGATGGTTCTGGCTTTACTTTAGGCAGGGTAATGTGCTTTTTGAAAAAACTGTACCAGTCGAGGGGTTGGAACTTTCGTTTGTCGGTGACGTGCCCGTACTCATTCACCACCTTGGTTTCAATGATGTTGAAAATTTGCTCCGGATTAACATTGCCGCATTCTACACATTCGCCTCGTTCCGCATCTACCAGGTTCACAATGTTTTTGAAGTAGATCACCGCATCCACAGGGTTGCCATAGTAAATCTGGTAGCCGCCCACGTCGAGGATCACCAGCTTGTCAAACATTTTGAAAATCTCCGAAGATGGCTGGTGAATGACAACGAACACCATTTTCCCTTTAAGAGAGAGCTCCTTCAGCAGGTCCATGATGTTTTCCGAGTCTCTTGACGATAGTCCGCTGGTTGGCTCATCCACAAAGAGCACAGAAGGCTCCCTGAGCAGTTCCAGGCCGATATTCAGCCGCTTACGCTGTCCCCCGCTGATAGTCTTTTGAAGAGGAGAACCTACTTTTAAATCCCTGGTTTCGATAAGGCCCAGCGACTGAAGTGTTTTTATTACCAGCTCGTCAATTTGCTCATCGGTTTTGTTGGTAAAGCAAAGCTTGCCTGCATAGAATAGGTTCTGATAAACTGACAACTCTTCTATGAGCAGGTCATCCTGTGGCACATAGCCAATGACCCCTTCTATCTTTTTTCCGTCTTTGTGAACATTGATGCCATTGATAAGCACTACCCCTTCCGAAGGCTTTTCGGTGCTATTCAGCACATTCAGGAGGGTCGACTTGCCAGCCCCACTGCCGCCCATTAGGCCAATGAGTTTTCCGCCGTCTTCTGCTATATTAATATTTTGCAGGCCCAGCTTACCATTCCTGAACTTAAAGGATACGTTGTCTGCCTGAAAGCTAATTTTAGTGGAAGCCGTTTCGTTTCTGAATTTGGAAACCACGTCGCTATAATAAAGCGATTTTGATATTCGGCTTCGCACACTGCTTCCTGAAGAAAACGCTTGGATTCTGTTGTTTTTCAGGTGTATGCCGTTGAGGTGAAGAGATCCCTTCCCTACATATTTGATGAAGTAGTTTTCAATGACAGGAATACGGAGGATGGCGATAAAGCCGGGGAGGCCGTCCAGTGTAATGTGGTGAGATTTCGCAGGACTAATCTCCATGCCATCATCTGCCACCAGTATGTTGGTGTTGTCAAGCTTGGTGCGATCCGTGTACATGACAAACTTTTTCATCAGATCGATAGCCGGGTCTTTGATATTGAATCGATCCCCAATGAAATAAACCAACTCCCGCTCCCGCTCGCTGATTTCTCCGTCGGCCACAATCACCTCCAGGAGATCAATCATTACTACGATTTTCTGCGACTGGGTAAGCTCTTTGTTGATGCCTTCGGTAAGCGATATGATTTCTGCCTTGTCGTCGAAATTTTCTTTCTGAAGCATTTCGGCTGTGAGGCTATCGAAAAAGTTCATGTACTTGTCCTGATCCTGCCTGCTTATATTTTCCTCAAGAAATTGCAGGATGGATAGCCGTTCGTCGTCCGTCACGTCGTCTTCCTTGGCTACAATTGCCAGCAGGTGTATAATCGCTTTAAGTAGTTGTTCGCTCATGGCAAAGTTGTCGGTTGTGGTCGGGGCGCATCTAAAGATAAAAAAAGCATTGAATGGAATGTTCAATGCTTTGATGAAGGGTC
This sequence comes from Imperialibacter sp., assembly GCF_040222815.1. Taxonomy (GTDB): domain Bacteria; phylum Bacteroidota; class Bacteroidia; order Cytophagales; family Cyclobacteriaceae; genus Imperialibacter. Next base: position 223,789 of record NZ_JAVKCH010000013.1, read on the forward strand.
AAAACTTAATATTTTTTCAATTAACCGGTAATGTCTTTTCTTACCCTTTCTATTTCGGTGGCAAGTTTTTGAAGGTCATGCTGATGCAGAACCACGCCTCCTTCGTTATTGTTTATTTTTTGCTCCAGTTCAGCCAACTCTTCATACTGAAACCTCAAGATATTCATTTCGGAGATCACGTTGGCAATGGTTTCGTCTTGCTCTACGTGCTTGAGAACAGAAATAAGATCCAGTAGCGCTATTTTTTGATTCAGCACTATCCTCATCAGCGGCTCAAGAATCAAGTCCCGGTTGCTTTCACTTAGCTGGTCGGACGGATACTGTTCAATTACCTGAGTCGAAATATACAGGCCTTCCACAAATGAGCCTGCCAGAACAAGGGCTGCCATGGTGAGCCTGTCGCCGGCTTCCAGCTTCTCTTCAGCCACCTTAATGGCCTCGTTGATAATGAGGGCCAATGAGTCATTGTTTCCAATGCTCTTTTCAAACCGGGCAAGCAGCGACATGTCAAAAGCCGACGCAATGCCGATTTTGTCGGCCATTTTTTGGCAGCCTTCCATGTAGTCCAGTGCTTCCTGGGCCTGATTGTATGAGGAAAGATAGCCTATATCGGCGGCGTAGATGCCGAGGTTAAGGGCAGACTTGTCGTTGGAGGTAAGGTAGCTCTCTATTTTGCTCAGGTCGTTAACAAATTCTGCTCTGAAATCGGCACCAGTAGCCTCCAGAAGAAAGGGTACTTCTGAAGGAGAAGGCAGGTCGTGTATGACTTTGTCGATTTCATTTTCAAGTTCCTGCTCTGCTGCATCAAACTCTGCGGCAGCCAGGTCTTCAGCATTGTCTTTCGATTTGTCAGAAGAACCACATGATGTTGAAAAAAGAAAAAATGAGACTATAATTGATAGAGCCCCTAGTTTGGTAAGGTTAGTTTTCATGGTTTGCATAGTGAACGGTTCGCTCGATAGGTAACATTGGTTATTCAATTTTAACACATTTTGACCTCTTATTAAAATATCACATTACTTAATGTATACCTGCGTTTGGCTAAATCTAATCGCAGTCCTAATCTTGTAATTTCTTACAAAACTTCTTTTCTTCCTCCATGGGCATTGCGTTCAACAGCTTAAGGGTAGGTAAAAAATACAGACTGGTGAATTATCGGGAGGTTTTTGACTTTGAACTAATGGAGATAGTGGACAGGCACGAGTTCAGGTTAAAAGATATCCACACCCTGGAAGAATATTTTATGTCGGATCTTCTGCGGTTCGGACGGGGTAACGACTTTTCCATCATCGAAAGGTAGTGGCTGCCATTTTTTCCTGATTAGTATTGCTTGACTACTAAGATATGGCCTTTCTGGCAGCTTTATACCAAATGGATATTCTTTTGTGATAGCTGAACCAAACGAAAGGATATTTGAATGGACAATTTCTCGAAGCTCATATACAACGCCGTGAACAAGGCGAAAAATGCTGTAATAAAAATTGACGTCCAGAAAAAGAAGGATGGGAAGCTACAGCCCGGTGGCTCAGGTTCTGGATTCATCTTCTCATCCGATGGCCTGTTTCTTACCAACAGCCATGTGATCCACGGCGCCGATAAACTCACCGTGACATTGCTGGACGGGACAAAGGAAGAAGGCTTTGTGGTGGGGGAAGACCCGGATGCCGACCTGGCAGTAGGGAAGATTTACGGTGGCAACTTTACACCAGCTACCCTGGGCGACTCTTCAAAGCTTAATATCGGGCAGTGGGTAATTGCCATTGGCAACCCATTGGGTTACCAGCATTCCGTAACAGCCGGGGTAGTGAGCGCTTTAGGGAGATCGCTGCGGACTCAAAGCGGACGGCTGATCGATAGTGTGATACAAAGCGATGCAGCCCTCAACCCCGGTAACTCTGGTGGGCCCATGATTGACACCAGTGGCGAAGTGGTCGGGGTAAATACTGCCATTATCGCAAGGGCGCAGGGGCTGAGCTTTTCAATAGACATTAACCTGGCCAAGGATATAGCCGGGCAACTGATCAGAAATGGCAAGGTGGAAAAGGCTTTCCTGGGGGTGTTGATTCAGGAAATTGATTTGCATCCACGATTGATCAATTTCTACAAACTGGAATCCACCAGGGGCTTGATGGTGACTAAAATTGAAAAGGACTCACCTGCTTTCCGTGCCGACCTGCTGGAAGGCGACATTATTCTTCAGCTCGACGGCGAAGACATCACCTCATCGACAGATCTTTTTAGAAAACTTTCGCATGAGAAGGTAGACAAGCAAGTGAAGCTCACCATTGTGCGAAACTATCGGACTTTGAAAGAGGTGGAAGTAGTGCCTTTGAAGCGATAGCCTATAAATCCACTAATCGGATCGTTTTGACCTCTATGCTGTCCCACACCTTTCCGGTGGTGTAGGGGTCGGAGGCGATATAGGCATCTACCTCTTCTCTGGCGTCGAACCGGAGGTAGAGTGTGGAGCCTATCATTTTGCCTGAAGCGTCCAGCATAGCGCCGCCCGCAATCAGGTGGCCGGCTGCCTTCATCTTTTTGGCGTTGTCCAGATGCGCCTGACGTGCGGCCATGCGCCTGTCGATGGCGGCTGCATCAGTGAAATCGTAAGCGTTGATTTGAAAGTCCATTTCGAAAGGTAAGCCCGAAGCATGTAATTGAGCAACTGGTTGCATGTTTTCTTATCAAGTGGCTTGAAAAATGTTAACTTTAAAGCCTGCAAAGCCATCAAATTCCAGCTCATGGTTGTTTTCTCATTCCTGTTTGCATTTTTCACCAACTGGATTTCCTATCCACCGGTTTATGACGTAAGCACCATTGACGGGGAGAGAATCCTGTTTATTCAGGAGATGGAATACATTGAGGACAGCACAAGATCGCTGACCTTTGAACAGGTAAGGGAGCAGCGCTTTCATACCAACGCATCCTTCCAACCGAGAGACTACAACCCATCATCCGCCTACTGGGTCAAGGTGCGTTTGTACATCCCAAAAGATAATCAGGAACAATGGCTCATTGAGTTTTATGACCAAACCATCGATAACCTGAGGGCTTACGTCCCCACAGTGCAGGGTGATTATCGCTTGCTGCAGTTCGGTGACCAGTTTCCTTTTGACCAGAAAACGTTTGAGCACAAAAACTTTGAAGTGCTTATTAATGACCGGCTTGAAGGAATGCAAACCTTTTACTTCAGGATAGAGTCACACGCTTATGTTGATATACGCATTGTGCTTAGCACCATCAACCAGTTTGTGCACTACGCCCTCAATGAGTACTTCCTGTATGGGATTTTCTACGGAATGATCCTGATGATCATTTTGTACAACATCCTCATTTACATAGCCATTCGTGAAATCAAGAACCTTTACTACACCTTCTACATCCTGAGTGTGGGGGTGTTTGCTATGTGTGTGGATGGCATTGCCTACCAGTACCTGTGGCCCAACTGGCCCGAATGGAACCAGGTGGCCCATGGCGTGGCCCTTTTCTCTGTTATTTTCTGGTCTATTCTGTTTTCAAGGAAGTTTCTCAACGTTACGGCCAGGGCACCTAAGCTGACCAAAATTATTGACGCCGTACTGATCCTGAGAACCTTGTGGTTTGTGTTTGCGCTGGCGTTTGATCATGAGCTTTTTCAGCTTCGAAATATTGAAATCATACCGCTCTCCATTATTTTCTACGCAAGCATATACGTTTGGGCAAGGGGCTACAAGCCGGCCAGGTTCTTCGTGGTGGCTTACGGGTTTCTGTTCTTAGGCTTCCTGGTCAAGGCCATGGTGATGCTGTCTGTTATCCCCATCAGTATTCCGTCGTACTACAGCCTGCATGTTTCTTTTGTTGTAGAAATGCTCTTTTTGTCTTTTGCACTCAGCGACAGGGTGAGGATTTTGAAAAGTATGAGAGACAGGGCATTGTTCAGGATTATTAAGCAGCATGAGGAAAATATGAGCCTGAAAGACAAGGTCAACAAGGAGTTGGAACAGCGGATAAGGTTGAGAACCATTGAGATGGAAGACAAAAACAACCTGTTGAGGGAGGTGAATGAGAAGCTGACTGCCCAAACCAAGGAGATTTCGCAAATCAACTCCATTCTGGATCTTGACAACTGGAAACTGAAAAACAACATCAAGGAGATATTACAGAACAGGCTGGTGAACAAAAACCTTACCCTGGAAGAGTTTAATGGCATATTCCCCGACAAATTGAGTTGCTACAGGTTCCTGGAGAGGATCAAGTGGGAGGAATCGTTCAAATGCAACAAGTGCAATAATGACAAGTATATCACGGGCAAGGATCATTTTTCCCGGCGCTGTAGCAGATGCGGCTATATTGAGTCGGTCACCAGCAACACCATTTTTCATGGCATCCGCTTCCCTATCGAGAAGGCCTTCTACATCCTCTACGTTACCAACAACCAAAGCGAGCGATTCACCCTGGATCAGCTCTCTGAAATGCTGGACCTGCGGCGCAATACTATATGGAGTTTTAAGAAGAAAATTGAGGAACTATTGAGTACTGTCGACAAGCCTGAGAAAGACTATCTGCGAAACTTTTTTATGGTGCATTCCAATTAAAACAAGCGAATTGATGAAGCTTGTTACCGAAACGTGATACGGAATCGTTTTCGGTGTCAGTAAATGCACTATACGCCATTTTTTAATGATATTGAAGCGATATAAATACGGTGACAACACCTTATTATAGAGTGCTCTTACAACTTCTTTTCACCTAAGAAATTAACAAGTGATTGCGGATGCTAGTATCTTTTCACTATCGTTCAAAAGCAACATTGAATATCTACTTATAAACTGCAAATGAAACACACCTTACGATTAGCATCTGTAGTGCTTTTCCTCGTTATGTCGATGGGTAGCCAGGCAACTGCTTTGGCTCAGGCCAGCGTTGTGAAAGGCAAAGTCACCTCTCAAGATGATGGGGAGGGGCTGCCCGGAGTGAGCATACAGGTGGAAGGAACCAGCCGGGGTACAGTAACAGATTTTGAGGGTACCTATTCGCTAGAACTTCAAAGCGGAGACAGCAAACTGATCTATTCTTTCATCGGATACAAAACAGTGACGCTGGACGTTGGCAGCCGATCGGTAATCGACCTGGTGATGGAGCCTGACATAGAGCAGTTGGAGGAGATTGTGGTAGTGGGTTACGGTGTGCAGCGCAAAAGCGATGTGACAGGAGCCGTGGCCTCAGTCCGGGGCGCCGACCTCACCAAGATTCCTGCCGCTAACCCCATGCAAGCGCTTCAGGGCAAAGTGGCCGGTGTGCAGGTAAGCAGCGGCTCGGGCCAGCCTGGTGCGGCGCCGGTTGTTCGGATCAGAGGCGTTGGAACGTTCAACGACTCCTCGCCCATATATGTAGTAGATGGCGTTATTCTTAGCGATATCTCCTTCCTCAACTCTTCTGATATTCAATCAATGGAAGTGCTGAAGGATGCGTCGGCAACTGCCATCTATGGCTCCAGAGGTGCCAACGGGGTTGTCATTATCACCACCAGGCAAGGTAAGATAGGCGACGAGAAGACTACATTTAGCGTCAGTACTGAATACAGCGTTCAGAAGCTTTCCAAGAAGATAGATCTTCTGAATGGCAAAGAGTTTGCCACCGTGGTGAATGACATTAACCCGGGCTCTTATAATAATGTGGATGCCGTGCCCAACACCGATTGGCAGGACCTTATTTTTGATGTGGCGCCTATCCAGAACCACCAGGTGTCGGCTACCGGAGCCACAAAGAAGACGCAATACTACGTGGGCCTCGGCTACTTCAACCAGCAGGGCATTATCGACAAGTCGAAGTATGAGCGACTTACGTTGAAGCTGAACAATACCTATAAGTTTTCTGACAACGTGCGGCTGGGCAACAATATTACTGTTGCTCCTTACTCGCAGCAGGTGGCGCCTGGCGTTGTGTACCAGGTGTACAGGGCGCAGCCTATCGCAGTGCCACGGTATGACGACGGCAGCTTCGGAGTCGTTCCTAATGTGGGCAATCCGCTTGCTGACCTGGAGAATTCCAACAACTTCAACAAGGGCTTGCGAACTGTGGGCAATGTGTTTACCGACATCAAGCTTTTCAAGGATTTCACTTTCCGGTCGAGCTTTGGGGTAGACATGGCCTACAACAAAAACAAGAGCTTTACGCCCGCCTACACGGTTTATAATGCTGACGGCACTGCCTCACAACAGCAGAATTTGTACAGCGACCTGAGCAAAGAGAATAGGGAGAACTTTACCTGGTTGTGGGAAAATACCATGACCTACAACAAAGAGTTCGGTGTACACCGGGTGGAGGGCCTTGCTGGTTTTACCAGTCAAAAAACGACTTCGGAGTACCTGAGCATCAGGGGCGAAAACATCCTCAGAGACGGACAGGATTTCTGGTACCTTCGACCCAGCTATATTGTGGATGAAAGCAATAACATCAATACGCTGAACAGCATTGCCAATGGTGTAGACGCCGGGCAGTACTACTCAATGGCTTCCGTTCTTTTCAGGGTTAACTACACCTACGACGAACGCTTCCTGTTTACCGGCACGTTCCGGAGAGATGGTTCTTCAAAGTTTACTGATAGCAACAAGTATGCAAGCTTCCCGTCGCTGGCACTGGGCTGGAATGTGATCAATGAAAGCTTCATGCAAAACATCACCGCTTTGACCAACCTGAAAGTGAGGGCAAGCTGGGGAGGGATAGGCAACGAAAAAATACGGTATAACCGCCAGTTTTCTTTGGTGCAGAATGAGCTGAACCCAGTTTTTGGTGTGGAAGAGGCATTGAATCCCGGTGCCAGCTATGGCGTAACAGGTAACCCCGATTTGAAATGGGAAACCACTTACCAAACTGACCTGGGGCTTGAATTTGGCTTGCTCAACCAGCGACTGACAGGTGAACTTGATTACTACCGGAGGGAGACGCAGGATATTTTGGTAGACCTGCTCACTCCGGGGCACCTGGGCAACGGGCAAGGTCAAAGAGTCACCTATAATGCCGGTTCTGTTTTGAACAGCGGCTTCGAGTTTAACCTAGGCTGGTCCGATGAAATTCAGGGAGTAAAGTACCGTATTGGTGCCCTGGGGTCTACAGTGCATAACGAGGTGCTAAGCGTAGGTGGCAATAGTGGTGTCGACTCTACACTCGTGGGCGGTTATCTGGGAGACGGTCGTCCTGTGACATTGAGCAGGGAAGGACTGCCAATCGGGGCGTTTTATGGGTATCAGATCGACGGTGTTTTCCAGAACCAGGCCGAGTTAGATGCCTACCCACATGATTCTCAGGCAAGACCAGGCGACGTGATCATAAGAGATACAAACGGCGACGGCAGGATTAGTCTGGCTGACCGCACCTATATGGGCTCACCCATCCCAACCTTTATTTATGGCTTTAACCTGGAGGCTTCCTACAAGGGGTTCGATATCAATGTCGACTTTCAGGGGCAGATGGGCAACAAGATCTTCAATGGCAAGGAAGTGGTGCGACCCGATCCCTACAATTTCGAAAGGCATGTGATTAACCGCTGGACGGGAGAAGGCACAAGCACCACGGAGCCCAGAGCGAGCTTTGGCGGAATCAACTTCTCACCATCTACCAGGTTTATTCAGGACGGCTCCTTCCTTCGCTTCCGTAACATGACCATTGGCTACACTATCCCTGAAGCAGCGCTTGAGCGGATCAACATGAACCAGGTAAGGGTATATGTGCGAGGCACCAACTTATTCACTGCTACCAAATTCACAGGTTATTCGCCAGAGTTCGGCAGTGAAGATGTGTTGAGCAGCAACATCGACAGAGGAGCTTATCCTGTGTCGGCCATTTATTCAGCCGGTTTAAACATTTCCTTTTAATGAGTTACAAAATGAATTTTGCACAACATATACGCCAAATAGTAAAAAAAGGAGCGCTGGTGCTGCTTGTACTGATTCCTTTTGCTTGTCAGGACTTTCTTGATGTTAGCCCCCAGGGCGACCTCACGCAGGCGTCTTTTCCGCAGTCGGCGGCTGATGCACTGTTGGCTACCAATGCTGCCTACAGCACCCTTCGCAACTGGTCCTACCATTCGGGTGGCTATCCGATACTGGATATCATGTCGGACGATGCCCGCAAAGGCAGCAATCCCAACGATCAGCTCCCTACGATCGGCCCCTACGATACATTTACCTTTAACACCACAGCCGACGGACTTGATCGCTGGTGGGCTGCGCTTTACGAAGGAGTGAAAAGAGCCAATGTGGTCATTGAAAGGGTGCCTGAAATAGCGATGGATCAGGCTAAAATTGACTTGTATGTGGCTGAAGCCCGCTTTCTGCGTGGGCTGTTTTACTTTGATCTTGTGCGTGCCTGGGGTGGCGTGCCTCTGATCACAACGCTGACCCCTCCTTTAAGAGCTGCAAGGGCGAGCAAGGCGGATGTTTATTCACTGATAGAAGGAGACCTTTCTTTTGCTGCAGGTATTTTGCCGGAGAAAAGTGAGGTAGCCACCGAAGACCTCGGCCGGGCAACCAAAGGTGCTGCCAAAGCGCTGTTGGCCAGGGTTTACTTGTTTCAGGGTGATTTTGTCAAGGCTGAATCCTTTGCACTTGAGGTAATCAACTCAGGCCAATATGACCTGGAACCTGATTTTAACGATGCCTTTGGCGAAGCGGGAGAACACGGTGTAGAGTCAGTTTTTGAAATTGGTGCCCGTCGCAATGAAGGCACCAACAACGGTGGCAACCAATACTCCAATGTGCAGGGTATCAGAGGGTCTCCCAACAGAGGCTGGGGTTTTAATCGACCTTCTATTGACCTGATGAACTCTTTCGAAAACAACGATCCCCGCATGGACGCTACCATCATCTTTCTGGGTGATGTGCTCGGCGGCGTGGTAACGATTGGTGATGGCACCACACCAGACGAAACCCGTGATGCCAATGGAAACCTCATCGAAATGGAGACCTACAACCAAAAGGTGTGGACGGAGGGCAGCAACACCATCACCTCGTGGGGGCACAACCGGCGCATTGTGCGCTATGCCGATGTGCTGCTCATGGCTGCGGAAGCGCTGAACGAAAACAACAAGGCGGCACAAGCATTGACCTATCTGAACATCGTAAGAGCCAGGGCCAGGGGAGACAATCCCTCTGTTTTACCTGACATTACTGTGACAGACAAGAATCAACTCAGGGAGCTCATTATCGAAGAAAGAAGACATGAGTTGGCCATGGAAGGGCATCGCTTTTGGGATCTGGTAAGAACGGGCAAGGCGCCGGAAGCGCTTGGGCCGCTGGGTTTTGTGGCTGGAAAGCACGAACTGCTTCCCATTCCTCAAACCGAGGTAGACCTGTCGGAAGGAACGCTGGGTCAGAACCCCGAATACTAAAGAATATAAACTTTAAACCTCAATAATTATTAACTACATCATTATGAAGAAGGCAAAATTAATTTTCAACTCGCTGTGGGCACTGGCTATGGTGGCTACGGTTTCTTTTCTGATAAGCTGCGGAGGTGATGAAGAAGCGGCTGTTGAGCTCACAATAGTGAGTCTAAACGCTGGAGATGATGACTTGAATGGCGCCACGAGCCCAGATGGCGTTTCGACTTCGGCAGTTATAACTGGCATTTTCTCAACTGACATTGATCCGGCAACGGCGTCTTCCAACGTGACATTGGTGAGTGATTTCGACGACACAGAAGTAGAGATTACTGTCGTTGCAGATGGAAGAGCTCTTAAAATTACACCCAACGAAGAGCTGTTCGGAGGCTCTCTCTACATTTTGACCATTAAGGCGGGCTTGACCTCAACAAAGGGCAAAACGCTTGGCACCGACCTTACAAGAAGCTTCAGTACAGTCGGCACTTTCACTCCCCAAAATGTGGTGGCACACTGGACGTTTGAAGGAAATGCTAACGATCAGGTGGGCGATTTTGATGCCAATGCTGAGGTGTCAATCACCTACACAGACTCGAGAAACGCTGCTGCTGGTAAAGCAGCTACATTTGACGGAGACGTAAGTATCATCGAAATACCTAATGGTGATAAGCTGATGGACGGTGCCGAATTTACTTTAGCCTACTGGGTCAAGACAAATTCCGAGGGGCACGTGAATGCTGACGGAAATCCAACTGGTCATTTTGTGATGGGCCTCGGTGCATTTAACGGTTTTCAAACTGAAATAGGCGGCGACTACAAGTTTATAAAAATGCCCGCAATGATGGAATATGGTGATGGCACTCTTGGAACAGGTGGTGACCTATTTTGGAATGGGGATGGAAAAACTAAGGACAATGAAGGATGGCAAGGTACAACTTTCAACAAGACGAACTCAGATTTGGCATCTACATTAAAAGACACCTGGATGCATTATACCTACGTTTTCAGCGGCAGTGGTAAGTATAGAGAAATGTATATCAATGGTGCTTTGGTAGTCCGTCAGGAATTCGCATTGTGGCCAGCTGATTCAAAAGAGCCTACTGTAGTTGGTTTGAAATTCAATAGTGATGCGGCTGATGTGGAAAACGTGCTGGCTTTTGGTTTTGTTCAGTCTAGAGGGGGCACTTTGTGGCAAAATGAGCCATGGGGCGGCTACAACTTCCCAACGGCAAATCACTTCAAAGGTAAACTTGATGACGTAAGAGTATTTTCTGCAGCTATTTCGGCTGAAGAGGTTAAGCTCATGTACGATTCAGAGAAATAATAATTCATAGTTAAGTAGATTGAATTGGTTTAGTAAATGAGGGTTCCTGATTGGGAACCCTCTCATTTTCCCTAAAACTTTGATGCGCAATAAACTTACTCCCTTCTTTTTAGTACTCAGTTTACTCCTGACTTCCTGCGGAGGCGAGGACGATGGCGGAACAACTCCCGACCTCGTGCTACAGTTGTCTAAAGGTAATATAGGCACCTACTCGCTCAACCTGAATAATCCGGACGAAAACATTGATGCCCCGATCGATAAACCCCTGGTTTTTACATTTACCTCTCCCCTTGACCAGACCAATGTGGCATCGTCCGTGGAGCTCAAAGACAGTGAGGGCGTAGTCGTTAGCCTCGATTTTTCCTTCCTCGATGAAGACAAAACTTTTTCTGCATCCACTGAGAATGGCCTTCAGGGCAATGAAAACTATACCCTGGAGATAAAAAACACCCTAAGAGGAACCAGCAATGAAAAATTTGCCGGCTTGACTGTTTCTTTCCAAACTGTACCCAAAGAAATTGATGTGACCCAGCTACTCATCGATGGGGTGGACTACATCACGACGGAGCGGATTGTCGGCATTGGCTTAACACCCTCTTTTGAAATTACCTTTTCTTCTCCGGTCGATGCATCCACTATCACAGATACCAATGTCCGTATTTTCTCCTCCAGCGGATTAATACCTTCTGCTATCACGCTTTCTGAAGATAAAACTACCCTGACCATTGTGCCTTCCACGACGTTAAAGGGCCTTCAGAAAACCCAGATTTGGCTGTATGAAGCCATCAAAGGTGCGGACGGAGAGGTATTCAATTTCTATAAAAAAGACTTTTACACCACTTTCGACCCCACACCGGTGTTCCCGGAAATAAGCGACGAAGCGCTGCTTACCCTTATCCAGCAGAAGACGTTCCGGTATTTCTACGACGATGCCCACCCGGCAAGTGGCATGGCCCGGGAAAGAAATTCGTCAGGCAGCACAGTAACGACTGGCGGCACTGGGTTTGGCCTGATGGCCATCATTGTAGGCATAGAGCGTGGCTTTATTACCCGGCAGCAAGGCATCGATCATTTTGCCAAAGTCATCGGCTTTCTTGAAACTGCCGACCGCTTCCATGGCGTTTGGCCCCACTGGCTCAATGGTGATACCGGGGCAGTGCAGCCTTTCAGCACCAAAGACAACGGTGGCGATTTGGTGGAAACCTCCTTCCTGATACAAGGCCTGCTCACAGTTCGCCAATACCTCAACGCCAGCAATGCTGCCGAAGCCGACCTGGTTAGCAGAATCAACACCATGTGGGAGGAAGTAGAGTGGGACTGGCACACCAAGGGCGGAGAGAATGTGCTGTACTGGCACTGGTCGCCTAACTTCGGCTGGGAAATGAACCACCAGATCCGTGGCTACAACGAGGCGCTCATTACCTATTTTCTTGCTGCCGCCTCACCAACGCATGCAGTAAGTGCCGACGTTTATCATAGCGGCTGGGCGGGCAATGGCTCTATCAAAAACGGTCGCAAGTTCTACGACATTGAGCTTCCTTTGGGTTACGACTACGGCGGTCCGCTTTTCTTTGCGCATTACTCCTTCCTCGGATTGGATCCGAATGGACTGAGCGACGCCTACGGTGACTATTGGGAGCAGAACGTTGCTCACAGCCGTATCAATCAGGCCTACTGCGTGGCCAATCCCAAAGACTTTGTGGGCTACAGCGACCTTTGCTGGGGCCTGACTGCCAGCGACAACCAGAACGGTTATTCGGCTCACTCTCCAACAAACGACCTGGGGGTGATCACACCTACTGCGGCCCTGTCGTCTTTCCCTTATACTCCCGTGGAATCGATGAAAGCGCTTAAGTTTTTTTACTACACCTTAGGCGATAAGCTATTGGGCGAAAATGGCTTTTACGACGCTTTCAATATCACACAGGGCTGGACAGCCAACTCCTACCTGGCCATCGACCAGGGCCCAATTGTGGTGATGATAGAAAACTATAGAACTGGGCTGCTGTGGGATCTTTTCATGAGTGCCCCCGAAGTGCAGCCCGGGCTTGACAAACTTGGATTTACCTCAGAAAGATAAACGACTATGAAGAACAACCTTTCTATTCTTGTGGTGCTGGCAGTATTAGGGCTAAGTGCCTGCTCACCAAGCAAACCTACCCAGGATAGCGCTACAGATGAAGCTACCATCAGCGACGATTCCCTCATGACGCTGGTTGAATACCGGACTTTCCAGTACTTCTGGGATGGCGCCGAACCCAACTCAGGCATGGCCAGGGAACGTTTTCATACCGATGGCAACTACCCGGACAACGACAAGCACATCGTGACCTCTGGCGGCAGCGGTTTTGGAGTGATGGCTATTCTGGTGGGAATCAAAAGGGGCTTCATCACTCGGGAGCAGGGGCTCGAGCGCATGACGAGAATCGTAGGCTTTCTGGAAACAGCCGACCGTTTTCATGGTGCATGGTCGCACTGGATCAACGGCGAAACGGGCAAGGTAAAACCCTTCGGAGAAAATGATAATGGCGGAGACCTGGTGGAAACGGCCTACCTGGTGCAGGGGCTTTTGGCGGTGCGCCAATTCTTCAACGAAGGCACGGAGGAGGAACGGGCCCTGGCCGGCCGCATCGATACCCTCTGGAAGGAAGTAGAATGGGACTGGTACCGCAATGGTGACCAGGACGTGCTGTACTGGCACTGGTCGCCCGACAAAGGTTGGAAAATGAACTTCCCGGTTGAAGGGTGGAATGAATGCCTGATCATGTATGTGCTGGCGGCATCGTCACCCACGCATGGCATACCGGCGGAAGTGTATCACAATGGCTGGGCCCGAAGTGGCGCTATTCTGAACGACTCCACCCATTCGCAGTATGGTTATCACCTCAACCTCAAGCACAATTTTGCTCAGCAGTACGGCGGGCCTCTTTTTTGGGCGCACTACTCCTTTGTCGGGTTAGATCCCCGCAATCTGAAAGACAAGTATGCCGACTACTGGCAGGAAAACAGGAACCATACACTGATCAACCGACAGTGGTGCATCGAGAACGCCAAAGGATATAAAGGGTACGGCGAAAACTGCTGGGGCCTTACCGCCAGCTATTCTACAGGGTTTTATGCGGCCCACCGGCCCATGGACGAAGACCTTGGGGTCATTACTCCCACGGCGGCGCTTTCCTCATTCCCTTACACGCCCGAAGAAAGCATGAAAGTGATGAAGCACCTTTACTTCGACCTGGGCGACAAGGTGTGGGGTGAGTATGGATTCTACGACGCCTTCAGCGAGCAGAACGACTGGTATGTGAAATGGTACCTTGCCATCGACCAGGGGCCTGAAGTGGTTATGATTGAAAATTACAGATCAGGCCTTTTGTGGGACTTGTTCATGTCGGCGCCTGAAGTGCAGAATGGCTTGGACAAGTTAGGATTCACTTATTAATCTGTAACAATAGAGGTAGTCTCTTGCATTAAAACTAATTTATTAGTTTATTGACTAATAAATTAGTTTATTATGTCTCATCACCTTTTATTCTCGCTCCGCAGCCTTTGGAGGTTTCGCTCCACTGCGTTTCTGCAAATTGTTGGCTTTGTAGTTGGCCTGGGCGCCCTCATACCCGTGCTGATGGTATTGTACTACCACATGCGCTTTGATAAGTTTCACGACAAGGCCGACAGGATTGTCAGGGTAAGCACCCGGGTGAGCCTGCCAGAATCAACCTCGATTTATGCCGCCACTTCCAAATCGCTGGCGCCGCTGTTGAAAGAGCAAATGGCGGATGTGGAAGAGGTGGTGAGGTACCGCTATATGCCGGCTTCCGTTACCCTGGGTGACCAAAACCTGGGGCAGAGCTACCCGCTTTTTGCCGACCCCGGCTTTTTCAATATGTTTTCTGCGCAGGTTGTTGCAGGCAATATTGAAACGGCATTGCAAACGCCTGACGGACTGGTGATCAACCAAACGACGGCTGTAAGATTTTTTGGAGAGGATGACCCCATCGGGCAGACTGTATCACTTGAAACACCGGCTGGTAGTTTTTCGGTACAGGTAAAAGCCGTTATCAGAGACTATCCTGAAAATGTTTCTTTTGCTTTCGACATGGCCACCAGTTATTCGCATGCCGAAAATGCCATGAGAGACAACGTCGGCGCTCTTGTGCCTGGCAATTTTACCTACCTGTTAATGAAAGCCACGACGGATGAGACCCTGCTTGCGGAGGAATTCGCCAGCATCACAGAAAAACATTTCCCTGAAGGGATGAGAGACGTAATGAGTCTGCTTCCGGTGGCCTTCACCGAGGTTCATTATACCAATGGCCACCAGTTTGACTCCGGGAGGAAAGGAAGCAAGCTCAACGACCTGGCATTGGGCGTGCTGGCCGCCTTTCTGCTACTGGTGAGCATTGCCAACTATGTGAACCTGGCCACTGCCTTGCTCATGAGGCGGTCCAAAGAGCTGGCCATCCGCAAAATTATGGGAGAGCCTGTTGGCCAGCAGTATGGTCAGCTGCTTGTAGAATCTGTTTGCATGCTGTCGCTGGTCATCCTTTTGATCAATGTCCTTACGTTCTTTCTGGTGCCTGAAATTGAAGCCATGCTAAACATTACTTTGAGAACTGGGCTCTTCACAGGTGTCAGGTATTACCTGTTCACTTTCTTTTTTGGTCTCGCCGTGGCAGGTGTTTCGAGTGTCATCCCGTTTTGGTTGGTGTCCCGTACCATTTCTGTCACCAACCTCAAGGGAGCAGTAGCTGGTCACTCAAGGTTGAGTCTTCGCTATGGTCTCCTGGGCCTTCAGTTGATCGTTTCCGTACTTTTTGCAGTGATCGCCCTTGGCATGGATGAGCAGCTGCGGTTTATCAAAAACAAAGACCTTGGCTTCAGCAAAGAACATGTAGTAACGATGAGCATCACCGATCCTCAGGTAAATGCGAAGGCCGATGCCATCAAGCAGGCTTTTCTGCAGCAGTCATTTGTAAAAGCAACCTCCATATCGCTCACTCCCATTACCGGCGACCATGTGCGGGCGCAGTTCAGGCTTGGAGCAGACAGCACCGGAGCCACCCCGATGATGAATGCGAACTACGTTGATGCGGATTTTGATGAGGTGTATCAGGTAAAACTCGTGGCCGGGCGGTTTTTCTCCAAAGAGTTCGCATCTGACATCGGCCGTGCGTTTGTGCTCAACAAAAAGGCCGTTGAGGCGTTCGGCTTCGATTCCCCCCAGGCTGCCGTTGGCCAAACGCTCTCCAAAGTGCTTGCCGATTCGCTGAACACAGGCACGATCATAGGAGTGATGGAAGACTACCACTTTCAGTCGCTGTACCAGGAGCTGGAGCCAATGATTTGGCAAATTGTGCCTGCATCTTCCCGCAATCTGCTTGCCGTGAAACTGGACGAAGGGGACGTGGAGGAGAAAAAGAAAAAGCTGGGGGCTGTGCTGAACGATCTTGGCATCACCCAGGAAGTTGAATTCACCTCGCTCACTGATGCTCTCGACATGGCCTACAGAGAAGACGACCGGCTCTCTTTTTTCATCCGGCTCTCTGCCGGTGTGATTGTGCTTATTTCTCTGCTGGGTGTTTTTGGGCTGGCTGCGTTTATTTTGGAAACGAGAAGAAAAGAGATGGGCATACGCAAACTGCTGGGAGCGGACTTGTGGCATATCATGGTTCAAATGGGTCGCCCATTTGCCGCTGTGTTGGCAGTTGGTCTTGTTGTGGGAGGTCCTGTTTCCTATTATTTTCTCGGCAACTGGCTCAACTCATTCGCCTTTCATGTAAGTGCCTCCTTGTGGTATGTGCCAGCAGCAGCGATATTGATCGGCGTGCTTATGGCAACCTCGGTGTACCGGCAGGTAAACAAGGCCGCAGCTACCAACCCGGCGGAAGTGCTGCGGGAAGAATGAAAGCCCTTAGTTGTCGTTGAACTGTTCTTTGATGGAGTTCAGCGCTTTGGTGAGTGAGTCTACCTGCTGCGGAAACTCGTTCCAGGCAAAGGAGATGGAATTTTCAATGCCTCCCGATTTGATATCGAGCCAATAGTCGCAGCCATCGTAGCAGCGGGCGCAAGATTCCAGCTCCAGTTCGCCGAACTCCTGCAGTGGCACGAGCCCAATGAGGTTTTCCCAGCCCTTTTGGGTAAAGGCCTGTTCAATGATTTCTGTTTTTGGATCGCCAGCTCCCCAGGTGGTTCTCTTGTAGATGAGCTTATTGGGTGTTACAGCCAGCGAGTCCAAACATACGCCCGCACAAAGCCCACACGAAATGCCGGTTTTAATGTATTCACTTTCCGACTTTAGCTTGACGGAAAGAAGTTCTTCGTCCTCACTGCCGCAGGCTCCGAGAATAACAGCAGCTGTAACAAAAAGCAGAATGGCTCTCATAAGTTCGACTGTTTGGATAGAAGACCCTTGATCAAAAGAGAAAGTTGTAACTCAGTGGATCGGCTTTTTGCCGGAAACCAGATACATCAGGGCACCGCCGGCGGAATGGAAGTCGTTGTTTTTGAGTGCCTCAAAGATCCTTTCTGCATGACCCTCGTATTTTTGATGGTACTCGTCGTAAAAGGAGAGATATCTGTCCCCGAAAGCCTCAAAATAAAATAGGTCAGAATTATTCATCACATCGCCGGCGTTGCCTTTTTTCCAATGCTTCGCAGTGGCCATTTGTTCCTGGGTGTCGTAGGGCGGCACCATCACAATGGCTTTGTCAGACAAGCGAACGTCTATTTTTTCAAAGCCCTGCTTCGATAGCATGCCGGGCAGCAGGTCGCCAAGGGAGTTGTCGCCAAAGCCCAGCCTTTTCTTTCCCTGCTCCACAATCAGGGCATACTTCACATGGTCAACCATCTCGTCGATGGCGGTGTGTTCCGACTCGGACGTTCTCAGCAGGCTCTGAATTCTATTATTCGGCTCCACACAGAGAATAGTGCCTCCCGGCTTCAACACCCGCTTCATTTCTTCGATGGCTTTTGTGGGGTTGCCCACGTGGATCAGCACCGTTTGGCAGGTAACAATATCAAAGGACGCATCCTCAAACGGGAGGTTCATGGCGTCGCCCTGAGAGAGTTCGAACCAGGCAGCCTGCTCCTTAAAAAAGCGCTTGAGCTCGGCCGATCCTTTTGCCCAGGTGGGATCCTTGTCCACACCCACCACATAGGCTGGCTTGCCCAGGTAAGGAGTAAGAATCTTGCTCCAGTGGCACTGGCCACAGCCGACATCAAGCAGGGAGGTGTGCTTACTCAGCTTGATCCTTTTAGCCATCAAATCGATAAAACCCTTGTTCCACCAGAAATTCCGGTAGTCGGCGAATTGGTTTTCTGAATGAGGGGTTTTAATCGAGGACTCAGGCATTTTCAACGATAATCTTTAAAGACTGGTAACTATTAAACAAGATGGCAAACCAAACTGGCAGACTTTCTTAACAACAGACAATAAAAAAAGTGGTTCATTGTCTGAACCACTTTGTTAATTTCTTTTAGCGATTGAAAGTTCTCAGTAATCAGAGTCACGATTGCCACGGCCGTATCCGCCGCCGCCGCCGCCACGGTTGAAGCCTCCGCCACCACCGCCACCACGGTTGTAGCCTCCGCCACCACCGCCTCCGCCACGATTGAATCCGCCGCCACCGCCGCTTCTTCTTTCGCCTTCTGGTTTCGGCTCTGACTTATTCACTACTATAGCTCTTCCTTTTACTTCGGCGCCATTTAATTCTTTGATCGCTTTCTGAGCAGCCTCATCATCGGGCATCTCAACAAAACCAAACCCTTTGCTTCTACCCGTGAATTTGTCTGTGATAATCTTTACAGAAGAAACCTCACCGTAGTCTTCGAAATAACCTTTTAATTCAGCCTCTTCAATACTGTAAGGGAGACTGCCAACGAAAATATTCATGCCTTATTAGTTAAATAAATTTTTATAAATGTAGCGGATTTAAAACGAAATACTAGTTTTTTGAAAACTTAATCTAAGCGCCGGTATTTTGAAAAAATTCGCTTAAAGGAAAATAGGCAACAAAATTAACAATATGTCACGCTCCTGTTGCCGCCAACATGTGTTGATTCACCTCACCTTTCAGGTATTCTTAAGTTCGGAAACAAGCGCTTTTTCAGGCTTCTTTCAGTTTTTTTAAAGCAACGGCATTCATGCAATACCTCAGGCCGGAAGGGGCAGGGCCGTCAGGAAACACATGACCCAGGTGGGCGTCGCAGGTGTTGCAAACAGTTTCGATGCGGTACATCCCGTGGCTCTTATCGGCGATATAGCCGATGCTATTTTCTTTCACAGGTTGGGTAAAAGACGGCCAGCCGGTGCCCGACTCAAACTTCTCCGAGGCATCGAACAGCAGCGTGCCACAGCAAACGCAGCCATATTGCCCGGGCTCAAAAAGGCTGCACATTTCCGAGCTGAAAGCCCGTTCTGTTCCCTTGAGCCGTGTTACCTGGTATTCCTCCGGTGTAAGCTTTGCCTTCCATTCGGCTTCTGTGAGCGTTACTTTTCTATCCGGTGCAGGGTTGCCATTTTTGGCGAAGTTTGTTATATCAGTCCACTTAAGCATATGAGAGTTCTTTTTGGTGAATGAGTAACAGCAATTGGTGGGGAATAGTTTTTGAACGAATTTGATTTAAATTTATGTAGGATCAAGGTTTGAAATGAAAGAAGTGAGATGCTTGGTATTTTTTTCTAGTTTTTTGTGGGCATGCTCACCCACGCTTACACCATTAGAGAGTCAGAAAATGGCTTCTTGTGTCTGCCCCTCTCTGACTACACAAAATTTTCAAATTGAAAGAGAATACTGGGAGTCCGTTGCTTCTCAAAGCTATCCGCAGGACTGGGAAATGTACTTCAACCAAATTGAGAAACAATGGAATTACTTGAATGTTGATCCAATTGATAACACCTCCGTGGACGGGTATCGATTAACAACCTACCCACCGTTTACTCCAGGCTGGTCAGAAAGGCTTTATGCAAAAGGCGATTCCGTGGCAGGAAGAATTCATTTTCCAGACAAAGAAGTCGTTGTAATAGGAGACTTTACTATTTCGAGGCTTAGTTGGCCGGATTTGGAGAAAGCTATGGACTCACTGTTTTGGAATCAACCATTTGAGTCGCTAAATCCACAGCCCGTAAGCGATGGAACGGCCTATTATATTGAAGGCTATCGCAATGGGGAGTACAAAATGATTGGGCGGGCCAGCATAAATATGAGAGAAGAGCACGCAGCGTTATTTTCTTACTTCACGAACATTGGTGGATTTCCCGGTGAAAAATGCTCGCCCAAGAAAATGGGATGCCAATAAGTCTTAAAACGTCTATCCCTGGGCTGTCCCCCGACGGCCCTTCTCCGAACGCTTCCGACCTGTCAGGGGACAGGCCGGGGAGCTTGGGAATAAGTTGCAAGAGGAGGAATAAAGTTTGAGCCCAAGGGCTGTGTCCCCCGACAGCCCACTATCCAATTCCAACCTGTCTCATGACAGGCCTGGGCTGCTGACCCAAGAATCTCACCCTTCTTCCCTCTTTCTCTGGCAAAGCATAGCTTCAATCTTGTATCTTTACTTTTGAACCGTTATCTGAAACGCTAAACAAATAATTTCCCTGGTTATGAAAACGACCCTTGCCTTTGTAGTAATAGTAGCACTTTCAACCACCTGTGCCCTGGCGCAAAGCTGGCAAAAAGTGACACCTACCAACGAGTGTACCAATCGCCACGAGAACTCACTCACCGCTATTGACAATAAGCTGGTGCTGGTGGGTGGCAGAGGCGTGAAGCCGGTGGAGTCTTTTGATATAAAAACCAACACCTGGACAAAACATGTGGAAACTCCCCTGGAGATGAGCCATTTTCAGGCTATCACCTACAAAGGAGAAATGTGGGTGATAGGCGCTTTCACAGGAGGCTATCCTCATGAGGTGCCTATTCCTGATGTGTATATTTTTAACCTCGAAAAGAACGAATGGCGCAAAGGTCCGTCGATCCCCGAAGATCGTCGGAGGGGTGCAGCGGGGGCTTTCGTGTACAAAAACAAGATTTACATCATTTGCGGAGAAACAGATGGCCACTGGGATGGTACGAATGCCTGGTTCGACGAGTACGACCCAAAGACCAACAGATGGAGGAGGTTGGCTGATGCGCCGCACATCCGTGACCACGTGGGCGCTTCTGTGGTAGGCGACAAGCTCTACCTCGCTGGAGGTCGTCGCTCAACAGCCAAAATTCAGCAGGTGCTTAACCTTACCGAGCCGGCAGTGGATGTGTATGACTTCAAAACAGGCCAGTGGTCGACGCTTAGTGAGGCGCAGAACCTGCCGACGAAAAGGGCAGGGGCTTCGTCGGTGGTGTTGGGCAAAAAGGTACTGATTATAGGGGGTGAAAGCGATGCCCAGGAAGAGTCGCATGCGAACGTGGAAGCTTTCAACACGCAAACCATGCAGTGGGAGATCCTTCCGATGCTCAACAAGGGGCGCCATGGTACTGGCGCTGTGAACGTAAAAGGCAAGATCTACACAGTGGCCGGCTCAGGCAATCGTGGTGGCGGCCCCGAGCTGAATAGTATTGAGGTTTTCGAGTAGAAAGATTAAAGAGGTTACTCTAGCCTCAGAGAAAGTGTAACCTCTTTGATCTTTAAGAATGATCGGTTACTGACTAAAGAGGTTACAACTGCAGGGACGTAGAGAGTAACCTCTTTAGTTCAAGCCGTTACCATTAAAGAGGTTACTCTGCCCCAGAGAAAGTCGTAACCTCTTTAACCTTCAGGAAACGATTCGTTACTGACTAAAGAGGTTACATCTGTAGGGACGCATAGAGTAACCTCTTTAGTTCAAGCCGTCGCAATTAAAGAAGTTACTCTGCCCCAGAGAAAGTGTAACCTCTTTACTTCGAGAACGATTCCCCACAAACTAAAGAGGTTACATCGGCAGGGACGCATAGAGTAACCTGTTTAGCTCAAGGGGTTGCATCAGCAGGGAGGTAGAGAGAACCTCTTTAGTTGTTTACCAAAAAGCTCTTAAATGCAATCTTCTGGCGTTTCCAGGTGTAGGTAACAGCCACGGTGTCGCCGTACTGGATGATGGCGGGGTAGGAGAACTCCTCTTCTTCCGTGCCTTTGTCGATATCTACAATGGTGGGCCAGGTGAGGCCGTTGTCGGTCGAAACGCCGAGTGAGAGCGGCGACCGTGAACCCCAGTTGCCGGACGTATTGTTGAAGGCCAGGGCCAGTGTGCCACCGGGCAGCTTCACCACGTCGATGCCGCTATTGGGATTGGGTAGCTCTGTTTTGTACACCGGCGACCAGGTCACACCACCGTCTTCCGAATCGCTGCGGCAGATGGCACCAGCCGAGCTCCTCAGCAGCATGTGCACCTTGCCCGGAGCGGATTCCCACAAAGTAGGTTGAATGATGCCCTCGCCTTCGATGGCTGTTCTGTCGAGGGGCAGAAACTCAGATTTCGTCCATGTTTGTCCGTTGTCGGTGCTGCGATCCACAAAAGCGTCCCACACCCTGTTGGTTTCCTTTGACGAGCCCGACAGCAGGGTGCCGTCTGCCAGGGTGATGGGCTTGTTTCTCACCGGGCCCCGGCCTCCTTTGTCGCCAGCCACCAGCTCAGCGGGTTCCGACCAGCTTTCGCCGTTGTCGGTGGTGCGGATCCACCAGGTTTCCCAGTTGTCGATGGTTTTGCCTACTTTGAAGTAGAGGATGATGCTTCCGGAAGCTTCCTTGAAAAGCACCGGGTTCCAATGGGCGTCTTCACGAATTTTGGCGACTTCAACAGGCCTTGAGAAGCTGCCTGCGTTGCCTTTGGTCAGCCAAATGCCTACGTCGTCGTGCTTTTCGTGGGTGCCGCCAAACCAGGCTACGAGGAAATTGCCGTCGTTGGTGCGCACGAGGGTGGAGGCGTGGGCCTGGGCAAAGTCACGGTGGTCGCCGAAAACGAAGTCGGAGGCGAGCGGCGTGACGGTGGGTTGGGGTTGTTTTTCCGTCGTTTGTTTTGTTTCTGGTTTGCAAGAATCCATAAACGTCAAAATTGTTATAAGGATACTTGTTGTTTGGATGCTTTTTCGGAAGACAGTGCTCATATGGGATCGGAATAAGTTACTGCCATCTAGGTTAGCTTTATACTATCAAGCAGCATAGGTTGTCTAAAGTTTCTTTTTGTCCTCAAGCCGGACGGGCTGTTACTTTTCCTAGATGAAAAGTAACCAAAAATCATTGAAAAATTAACGCACTGGCCAATTACACGCACCCGGCCGCCATTTTTCGCCCTCCCTCCTGGTTGGGCGCTGCTCGAATCAGAAACCTCGCTAATAAAAGATGGCATTAACGGTGTATCGAATTCTAAATTAAGATCACATCGGCTTTGAGCCCACCAGCTTGTAGGCTTTGCCGTCTGTTTTGGTGAAAATGTATAGTTCGCCGTCGCCGTCGGTGCCCAGTCGTAAATCTACTTTTTTGCAGTCGCAAATGTCTTTGAAGTTCACTGGCTTCCCATTCATGCTCACTTGCCACTTTTTGATCGTCGCTAGCTGCCCGAGCTTCAGGTCGCTGATGTTGACATACGCCAGCCAGCCCTGCACAATATCGCCAAATACATATTTTCCTTTCAAAGCAGGCACATCCGATCCCAGGTATTCGAACCCTCCCAAAATGGCATTGCCCTCGTCGTGGTCGTACTGCGCCACCGGATAAGTGATGGGATCGTTGGGCCCAATGGTGTTGGCGAATACTTTGTACATATCGTCATACGGATCGATCACGAAGGTTCCCTCTCTGTAAGGCCAGCCGTAGTTGCGTCCCGGCTGGATCATGTAGAGCGATTCAATAGTGTGATGCCCAATGTTAGAAGCCAGCATTTCGCCCGACTGTAACCATGTTAATCTGTGTGGGTTTCTGAAACCTTTGGCGTAAATTTCCTTCACCGTATTTGGGTTGGCATCACTCACAAAGGGATTGGAAGCTGGTATACCATACTTTCCATTTTTGCTGTTGGTGCCTGCAGGGTCAATGCGGAAGATAGAGCCCCAGGCTGTTTGCAGGTTGTCGATGATGAATGCGTATCCGTTTTCTGCCGCTCCACCATCGCCAACGCCGATATACATCAGGCCATAGTCAGGGTCGCCTTTCTTCACCAGGGGATTAAACCGGATGTCCTGCACACCATGAATTTGCGTGACCATGTTGATGCGGAACAGCTCACGGTGTTTTGTTGAAGTGAACGGTGCTTTGGCGGCAGGATCGGTTGTCCATTCTGTTAGTATCCATTGTAGCTTCACCGGAATAGAATCAGCGTAGGCAAAGTCGGCTGGTTTGGTGCCTGCGGGCTCGGTGTGGGTGGTGTAGAGCAAGCCATTTGTGCTGAACTCAGGGTGGAAGGCGAAGCTGCCGAATCCGGTGGCCAGGCCGGGCTGCCTGATGAAGTTTGGCATTAGCTCAGCCATGTCTATGTACAGCTTTGGTTGCCCGTTCACCATTTCATACAACCTGCCATTCAAATCCACCACGAAGTTTCTTTTGGTGCCAGGCAGCTGATCCATTTTGGTCATCCTGTTAATCGGCTGCTTGTCGCTTGACGCAGGGAGCCCTGTTATTTCCTTCATTTCCACGACTATGTCCGATGTTGGGATGGTGTCGGGGATAGGATTTTCCAGCGCTTCTCCTTTGTCCGCACCTCCGCTAAACACAGGAGCTTCTTTGGTATTGATGTAGGCAATCACCTGATCAATTTGTTCATCGGATAAGTAGGAGAACGAGGGCATGTAGGAATTAAATTTTTTGAAAAGCGCCACGGATCTTTCGTCGCCCGAGTCGATCATCTCCTGTGGATTCTTGATGAATTTTTTGATCCAGTCTGCCGATACTTCTTTGGTGAGCCCTCCCAGCTGGGGCCCAATGCCTGCCTGCATAAAATTGTGGCAAGCCCCGCAGGTCATCTCGAAGGTGGCCTGACCAGCTGCTATTACTGCTTCATCGGTGGAAATATCGTTGTTTTCTTTTTTTGTTTCGCCGCCGCAGGAAGAGACTATCAGCAAGATTAAAAGCAGATAGCTGAGGCTTAGAAGGGAGGTTGTTTTCATCAGTAAAATAGTTTGTAGGCAAGTATATGTAGTATCGAATAAATAATGCGGGTCTATATTAGTTAAAGATCATCAAAGGGGAAAAAGAATAGTTGGTCAATGGGGCAGGCGATTCTCATGTTTGACTTACCACTAGGACGAAATTTCCTTCCCTGTCACCTACCAATTCGTAACTTTGCGTCAATATATTTAAGGAGGTACCCCATGAGTGAGAAAGGATCAAAGTTTTATGCCATCACCAAAATGAAATGTCCCCGGTGCCATGAAGGTGATTTGTTTCCCGGGAGCAATCATTTCAGTTTTTCGAAGTTCACTCATATGTACAAGGTGTGCTCCGTCTGCAACCAGTCGTTTGAGCCAGAGCCTGGCTACTACTACGGAGCCATGTTCGTTAGCTATGGCATCAATTCGGTTATTTTTGTGGCTGTTTGGGTGATCCTTGCTTTGATTGTTGACGAGGTGACGCTCACCATGATGATGGCGGCCATTGTCACGATAGTTGTAGGTTTGTTGCCGTTCAACTACCGCTTTTCCAGAAGTATCTGGATCAACATGATGGTGAAATACAGGGGGCTGGCTGCAAAAAAAGAATAGTCTGTCAGCCTTTCTTGAAAAGGTTGAACTTCAGGAGGCCTGACTCGTCTCCTGACTCATCTTTTTCCTCTCTGTGTTTCTGCCGTTCCTTTTTCCGTTTTCTCTTTTCCCTGGCTTTCTGCCTTTTCTTTTTGGTGTCTTTGGCGATGATGTAATGAGCGGAAAGGCCTGTCGAAAAAGTGAACCAATCGGAGTGATTGACTTCATAGGCTGGCTTGATGTCAGCCGAAATGACAATGGGTAGCCCTGGGAGCTTCATTTCGGCACCGAGTATGGCGTCGTAGCCATAGTAGTTTCCCTGTTCTTTTTGTTCGCCCAAATGCATGCCGACTCCGGTGTATATATTGAAGCCTTTGCCAATCAATGGAAAATGTTGTTCAATAAGTAGCGTGCTGCTGTACTGGCTGGGGTAAGCTGCAAAAATGCCTTCGAGCGTCGTTTTGGAAAGCAGCTTCTGCTTGGCTGTGATGCCATAGTGTTCGTTGCCAAATCGGACGCCGAGGGCTGTGGAATATTTCTGTGCCTGGACTGAAACAGCCAGGAAAAGTAATGGGATAAATAGTTTGGACATGGCTAGCTAATACTTTTAACTGAACGAAGTATTGGTTCAGTTATTCTCTCAGCGCCTGTCTGTGCCAATATCTTGCCAACTAACGCAGTTGCCCGATTATTTCTCCTGAAAGCTGCTGAATTTCTTTTTGTGAAGCTTCAATGGTTTTGATAGTCTCCCCACTGGAGCCACCCACTTCCATGTCTTTTACACTACCCAGGGCCTTTACGTACCAGTCGGCCCAGGCGCTGATGATTTGGGTTTGTTCTGAGGCAGGAGAACCCTGCTTAATGGCGCTCTTGCTCAGCTCGGCTTCGGCATTCAGCCTGTCGGTGGCTGTTTTTTTTATTTCGCCGATAGTCGCCAGAGCGGTTTGGTGATCGGCGTTAACAAGTGTGAAAGCTGAAGCCAGCGCAGCGGTGGCAACATTTCGCTCTGTCTCTTTCGATACTTTGTCGAGCCGGTCGTTGTCGGTGTGATAAAACTGGTCGGTGAAATGCCAAAGCAGCAAACCCGGAATGTTGGCTTCCAAAAAAGGCACGTGGTCGCTTCCACCTTCGAATGGGTTGTAGCTCACCCGCCAGCTGGCATGGGCTCCTTGTTCCACAAACCGGTTAAATATGAAGTCGTTGAAGTAGTGAGGTTTCATGTCGGCCAGGGTCACGTCGCCAGCTCCCCACTCGGTATGTTTGTCGTTGCCTCGTGTCCAGATAGCACTGGGGTCAGGCATTTTTTCTATGAGGAAAGAACCACCGGTTACAATCGTGTTTTCCCCGACCATATCTAGGCTGATGCCCCATTTGATGTTCGAAGCCCTTAGGGAGTCTTCTTCAATGTAGCGCCTGGTCGAAACGATTTCGTCGCCCCACAGAAACGTAATGGTTCGTTTGGGGTCGAAGCTTCCGTTGATGACAAGCCTGGCTGTGACGGCGGCCATTTCGACCTGCGTGCCCGTACCTGAGGCGTTGTCGTTGGCGCCGGGCTCCTGCACATGGGCGCTGAATACCAGCCTTTCATCGGGCACTTGCGAACCTCTCACATTGGCCACCACTGTGAGCTCTTCGGAAGGATAAATCTTTGTTTCAATCTTCACGTTCAGTTCCACCTTTCCCTTAGCCATAGCATTCTTCAGCTTCTCCCTTGCCTCCCACGACAGAGCTACGCACCAGGCATCTTTGCCTTCCTGATAAGGGATGCTTCTGAACTGTATGGACGTGGCGTTTTTCTCAGGCTGGAGGTAGTCGGGGTTATTGTAGGTCAATAAGGCCAGGGCCCCGCCTTTTTGAACGGCCTGCTCGAATGCCTGCCGGGGATTGGTATCTGCCAGGGCAATTTTTCCTTTTAAGCTTCCGGCTGCAATTGCCTCAATATCTTCAATAAAAACCACCTCACCACTAATGCCAGCTTCAGGGGTGCTGGTGGAGTAGATGGGCAGCATGTTTCTGTTGGTGGCGAAGCTAAGCAGTGGGCTGTCGGCTCCTTTGATAGACAATTCCCCGTTCACTGGTTCCCAGGTGGGTTTGGCCAGTGCCCTTTTCTCTATGCGGTAAACGAGCCTGTCACCGTCGTTTGCAGTTTCTTCTGTTAAATAGCCTGCTTTCTGCAATTCAGAAACAATTCTGTAGATGCTGGAGTCGAAGCCTGCGTTGCCAGCCAGTCGCCAAAACTGCTCCACGTAGGCAGTAGTTTCGTAAGCCAGGTCGCCGGTTACTTCTGGTCTTACCATATCAAAATAGGCGCTCGAAGGGTTTGGGGCTTCAGTAGTCGGCTGGGCGCAGCTTAGTAAAACGAATGTGAGAAGGAGCAGGGCAATGTTTTTCATGATCAAAGGTAAAAAACGCCGGGGAATTCACAGTGCCAAAGTGGAACTGGTTCGGCTAATTTACCCGAAAGAAAGCCTCTTTGTGAAGTGTTGAATATTAGTGGCTTGAATAAAAAAGAAAAACTGGTTCAATGCATCTCGCTTGGGCCTTTTTCTTTTTTATTCAAGCTGATACTTTTGCTTTTTTGGTGAACGTTCAATAACCCTAGGAACTCTTTGAAATTCTTGCTCAGCTCCATACAAACGAAGATTAACTTCCTGCCTTGTCTTTTCTAACGCTACCATTCGCTCTACCTCCGATAGGCTTAGCCAATATGATAGATTGCCATCGTCCTGTCCTTTTCACAATACGAATAGGCACTTTCGTTTCCATTGCTTTTAGGGCTTAATTGATTACTTAAAGGTAATCAATATTGTGGTAGGTTTACCCGGCGGTCAGCAATTCCTTCCACCACCAACCCGAGTCTTTCACCGTGCGTTGTTGCGTTTCGTAGTCGACATGCACAAGCCCGAAGCGAGGCTCGTAGCCTTCACTCCATTCGAAATTGTCGGTGAGGGTCCACACAAAATAACCGTCAACGTCAATGCCTTCTTTTTTCGCACGTAGCACTTGCAGCAGGTATTCTTCAAAGAACTTGATGCGGCGGTAGTCGTTCACTGCTCCGTTGCTTAGCTGGTCAGGCAGGCAAACGCCATTTTCCGTCACCACTAATTTTTTGATGCCGTCGTAGCTGCCAAAGCGCTTGAGCATGTGGTAAATGCCTTCAGGGAAGATTTCGAAATTCATCGAGTTCATTTCTACATTCCGCTTTGTGGCCGGCACTTCTTTGGCAAAGAGGCCGAGCGAAAACAGGGAGTATTTGGAAACGATGCGGAAGTAGTTCTGAATGCCAATGAAGTCGAACTCAAACGGGAGCTTTTCTTCATCCCCAGCTTTCATGAATTTTTCTATCCGCCTGAGGATAGGAACTGCTTTGGTTGGGTAACCCAGCCCGAGCCCTGGCTCCACATACAGCCTGTTGAAAACGGCGTCCATTCTGTTGGCAGCGTCCACGTTCCAGGGCAGTTTGTCTATGGGGTCAACGTGGGAGCAGGAATAAGTAGTGCCTATGTTGGCATGAGGCACATTGTAGCGAACAACCCGCCCACCCTCAGCCTGGCACATCGTGGTGTGATGGGCTGCACTGAGAAACGAGTCCAGCCCTTTTACGCCAGGCGCATGATAGCCGGCCATATAGCCAAGACCGGTGAAGGCCATGGGCTCGTTGAGCACCATCCAGTTGTGTACTTTGTCGCCATATTGCCTGGTTACCAGGTCAACATACTCGGTGAACCACCCAATAATATCCCGGTTGGTCCATCCCCCTTGGTCTTGCAGTGCCTGCGGCAAGTCCCAGTGATAGAGGGTGATCCAGGGCGTAATGCCATTCTCCAGGCAGTAGTCAATCACCCGGTGGTAAAAGTCGATGCCTTTGCTATTGATGTGGCCAGTGCCTTTGGGTAACAATCTTGGCCATGCAATCGAAAACCTGAAAGACTCGAACCCCATCAGCTTCACCAGATCAATGTCTTGCTCGTAGCGATGGTAAAAGTCGGTGGCTATGTTGGCATGGTCGCCTGTTTTGATTTTGCCTTTGGTGTGAGTGAACCGATCCCACACCGACTCGCCTTTACCATCCAGGTTCCAGGCACCTTCAGTTTGAAAAGCAGCCGTGGCCACCCCCCATGTGAAGTCATTGCCAAAATCTGCTTTGCTAAACGGGCGAATATCTTCCAGAAGCTCATGATTACCAGAGGCCGATGACCTGCCGGTTTGGTAAAATGCATGATTGCTGCTTGTTTTTGTTGTGCCCTTGTTTAGCATGCTTGTGGATCGACTTGGCTACCCTTGGTATCGTTCGGTTTTTCTGTAGCAAACGGCAAAGATAAGGAGGATTATGAAGCCCAAAAATATAGAGGTGGTAAACCTGTTGACCCAGCTAGAATAATCGACAACAACAAGGGCCAAAAGAATGGCCGGGAGGAAAAGAATGAGTGAGAGCACTTTCGAAAGAGGGCCCTTTTGGATAAGAAGGGTGCCGAGCCATGCAAAGACTAGAGCCAGTAGTCCCCACTTTGCCCAGGTGAATAGAGGCAGGAAATTGGTGTAGGGGCTAAAGCTCATTCCACCATCCAGGTACCCGGAGGTGATGCGGAGCATCATGATGTTTTCTAACAGGTCGCTGGTGAATATCAGAAGGCCTGCCCAGGCCATGCTTTTTACTACAGGTTGGTTGGAGATAGCGCCGAGTTTATAAATAAAAAGCGACAAGAAAGAACTGTAAACGGCCATGAAAACGAAGTCGAAATAATTTACTCTGTCCAGCCCCAAAATTTCTTCTTTGTCCAATACTTCCAGTGTGTTGACCACATCCGCTGACGAATGCACAAACTCGAGGGCTATAATCAGGCTTTTGTAGGGCTGTAGAGCCTTTTCGTTGGGCAGTGAAACACTCCTCATGAGTGCGAGGCAAACGACCAACGGTAAAATAAAAAGCCCAAGACTGCGAAGAGGATAGTTGGGATTATTGATCATTGAATTAATTTAGCGCACTTAAGATTTGAGGAACACAAAGCTGATCTACAATATAAGCCATCTGTGGTTTAGTAGATGTAATTCAAACTAAACATTTAGATTTGTTCAAATAATCCGATAAATTCAAGCCTTCTAGATAAGACCAAAAACTAATAACTATGAAAAACCTGAAATCACTTCTTTTGCTTGCAGTAATTCCGTTCGTTGTTTCCTGTAGCTCAGGCGACAAAAAGGCTGCATCTGCTGAAGAAGCCACTAAGGAAACCGCCGTTGACAAAGTTGAAAAAGAATTTAACTACCCAATTCCTACCTCTTTCGAAGTAACTAAAATGCTTCAGGATGCCCAGGCAGGATTTGTGTTGGGAATAACCAATGATGCTGAAAACGCTGACCAGTATGTTACTGCATATAGCAAGGCAGTGAACCTTGGTGTTTACGGTGCTGACTTGAGCTACGCCAGTACCTATAACCGTCAGCAAGAGACAATGGATTTCCTCAATGCTTCAAGAAAGCTGATCCAAAGCCTCAATATCTCTTCTGGCTTTAGCATGGACATGGCTCGTCGTGTGGAAAACAATCTTCAGAACAAGGACTCACTGATCAATATTATCACTGAGGCTTTCTACGACACCTATACTTTCCTTAACCGCAGTTCACAAGAGAGAACTTCGCTGCTAGTGCTTGCTGGTAGTGTGGTGGAGGGGTTGTACATCTCATCAAACCTGGTTATCAGCAGCGGCTATGACCAAAAGCTGTTGGACGTTATTGGCGGCCAAAAGTCACAAGTGTCAAAGCTGGTTGACCTACTTGGCGAATTTTCTGACGACGAGAATGTTCAGAAGGTACTTCCTGCTCTTCAGGGAATCAAGGACGCATACAGCAAGGTGGGTGATAAGCTAACTGCTGAGCAATTTGATGACTTGCAGGTAGCCATCGAATCAATCCGTACGCAGATCGTTACACCATAATTTAATTGCTTGAGTTAGTTCCTATTCCCCGGCTATGACCGAGTCGATTGTAAATGCTTTAATGCATCTGTTCGCCATCATTGAGAGTGTCAAAGAGGACGATCAGTTTGACTCGGTTCAATTAGTGATTAAGCCTTATCTTAACAGGAGCCTAAACAATGAGGAGCTAACTCAAGCATATCTTGATCTCTACAATAATTACCTCTCTTTTCACCGAAGTCAGCCTCGCTCAGGCGATGAAGAGGCGCTGCTTGCCACCGATGTAGAGAGTATTCTTCAGGTTACCAAAATTTGTAACCAGCTCAATCAGGAGCTTCTTCAGCACGAACGCATCATTGTATTTCTCCAGCTTCTGGAGCTCATTTTTGCAGACGGCAAAGTAACCGACCGGGAGGAGCAGTTTGTTATGCTGGTTGGTATGAATTTCAGCATACCCAGCAAAGAAGTAAATGACATCAAGGCTTTTGTCCTCAACAAAGATGGTAAAGGCATGGACACCCAGCGGGGGCTGGTGATTGACAACCGTGCCACCGAATGGTCGGATGACATAGCCTGGATGATGAAAAAGAAGAAAGTGGCCGGGGCCACTGAGTTTCATCACATGCGGGTGGAAAACATGTTTGGGAAGATACTTGTGCTTCATATTGCCAGCATCAACACCTTCTTTTTCCGATACGACGGCCCCCTCAACCTCTATGTAGAAAGCAACAAAATTGTCAAAAGTAAGTCGTATCAGCTTAAGCCCGGCTCCATAATCAAAGGCAAGACGATCAAGCCGATTTACGAAACTGAAATCACCAAAAAGTTCCTTGAAGACCACAAGAGGGGACACATTGTCCTGACCGGGAGGAACCTTACCTTCCAATTTAAAAACAGCGACAATGGTATCCATCCCTTCAACTTTTCGGAGGAGTCGGGTACGCTGGTGGGCGTAATGGGTGGCAGTGGGGTAGGAAAGTCGACACTACTGAACCTGCTGAATGGCAAAATTGAGCCGACCGAGGGGAGAGTGACCCTGAACGGCTTCAGCATGGAAAATGCCGCCCGTTATGGAATGATAGGCTTTGTGCCGCAGGACGACCTGCTGTTTGAGGAGCTCACCGTATACCAAAACCTTTTCTTCAATGCGCAGATGTGCTTCAGCGAGTTTAGCAAAGAGCAACTTGAGGAAACCGTTGACAAAGTGCTCCACGAGCTCGACTTGTATGAGATCAGAGACCTTCGGGTTGGCGATCCTTTGAACAAATCTATTTCAGGTGGGCAACGAAAGAGACTGAACATTGCCCTTGAGCTGCTGCGTGAGCCAGCGTTATTATATGTGGATGAGCCAACCTCCGGCCTTTCCTCTATGGACTCTGAAAAGGTGATGTGGCTGCTTAAAGACCTGACCCGCAAAGGAAAGCTTGTTATCGTGATTATTCACCAGCCTTCGTCGGATATTTACAAGCTTTTTGATAAGCTGTGGATGCTGGACAGGGGTGGTTTCCCCATCTACAATGGCAACCCCATTGATGCCGTCGTCTATTTCAAAAGTGAGAGCACTCAGGTAAACGCCACCGAAAGCGAGTGCCCGCATTGTGGCAATGTAATTCCCGAGCAGATTCTTCAGATCGTTGAAACTAAAACCATTGATGACGACGGTCGACCTACATCAGAAAGGAAAATCAAACCCAGCGATTGGTTTCACAAGTACAAAGAGAAGATTGAGCCGTTCGTTCCTCAGTTGCGTCACGACACGTCCATTCCCAAATCGAATTTCAGGCTGCCCAGTTCGCTCAAGCAGTTCTTGATTTACAGCAAGCGCAATGTCCTGTCGAAGGTGGCCAACAGGCAGTATATCCTTATCAACTTGCTGGAGGCTCCTGTGCTGGCGTTTATCCTCGGATATTTTTCTAAGTATTCAAGCGGACTTGAGTATAACCTGGCGGAGAACAAGAACCTGCCGGTGTATCTTTTTATGGCGGTGGTGGTTTCCTTGTTTATTGGGATGTCGGTGAGTGCAGAGGAGATTTTCAAAGACCGAAAGATTATTGAGCGGGAGTCGTTTCTGAACCTTAGTCGTTTCAGCTATATTAATTCCAAGGTGAGCTTTCTATTCACATTGTCGGCTTTTCAAATGCTGACATTTGTGGTCATAGGCAATTTTATCCTGGAAATTCATGGCCTTTCTCTCTACTACTGGCTGCTGCTTTTCTCTACGGCTTGCTTTGCCAACCTTGTGGGGTTGACCATATCGTCCGCTTTCAACTCGGTGATCACCATTTATATTCTGATTCCTTTCATACTGGTGCCGCAGCTGCTACTGGGAGGGGCCATGATCAAGTTCGATGACCTTCACAAATCGCTTACCAACAGGGTCTATGTGCCATTTATCGGAGATGTGATGGCGTCAAGGTGGGCGTATGAGGCCATTGCGGTAGCCCAGTTCAAGGAGAATGCTTATGAGAAGCATTTCTTTGAAGCGGAGAAAAAGATCAGTGCTGCTTCATTCAATATCTCATTTAAAATTCCGGAACTGGAAGTCATCACCAACTCTCTGATGCAGGATGAGAACAAGGAATCGGAAAGCTTTGAGGCCAGACTCGATATCCTCCGAAACGAACTGGACGGGCTGGGGAAAAAGGCAGAGATGCAGCCTTTTACGTTTGCTAATAACCTGACACCGAAGAGTTTTACGCAAAATATCGGGAAAAATGTATTGAGTTACCTTGAATCGCTGACGAGGGCATTCACCGTTAAAATGGAAGATGCCGCCAATGAGCAAGAGGGTATTTACAATGGATTGTCCCGAAAGATCGGAAAGGATGAGATTTTGATTCTTAAAAAATCATCCTTCAACGAGGCACTGTCAGACATCTTATTGAATAGGAATGAAATTAAGGTGCTCTATTATGGAGCCGACCAGCTGATTCAAAAGAAGGATCCGGTACTAATGGAACCCGAGTCTAACCTGGGAAGAGCACATTTTTATGCCCCGGTGAAAATCTTTTTGGGCTACCGAATTGATACCTTCTGGTTCAACCTGATGGTGCTCTGGTGCATGACCGGGCTGCTTTATGTACTCCTGGTTAAAGATTTCTTTGGCAGGGCAATGAAAGGCGTATGGCGCACAAGGCTGCGCAAGGAATAGCCTAGCTTAACTCTTCAATAACATGCATTTGCCCTAAAAAAGTGACCTTGTCACCTTGCTTCTTCCCGAAAAATGCCTGGCCCAGTGGCGAGCCGGGAGAAATCACAAAGTAGTCTTTTCCATTAAGCGATACTTTGCCCAGGCTGGCAGCAAAGTAATAGTGCCCGAGTGATGT
Source organism: Imperialibacter sp. (assembly GCF_040222815.1). Taxonomy (GTDB): domain Bacteria; phylum Bacteroidota; class Bacteroidia; order Cytophagales; family Cyclobacteriaceae; genus Imperialibacter. The sequence goes on from NZ_JAVKCH010000013.1 coordinate 258,351, forward strand.
TTTGACCATGCTTCCCAACTGGACAGTGCCGGGAGCTTTGGATGGATCAATCGATTTTAGCACCTGCAATAGCTTTTGGGCTTCACCTGCCTGTGTGGCATTTTTTTCTATTTCCTGCTGCATCATGGCTCGCCCGGTTTCGTATTTGTCGCCGGCGCTGCTTTTCGTTTCCGAATTGGCGGCCTCCCTGGCCTCGGCAATAGCACTATTGGCTGTGTCAATTCTTGACTTCACATGGTCAATGCACGTTTGCAAAAGCTGTTGTTTGACTTCCATAGAGCGAAGGAAAAGTATTGATTTCAGATATTTTTTAAGGGAGAACTCAAATGTAAATAGAATTAAACGTTTTTAAACTTTGGATTGCTCATTACCTTTGGTTTGGCGTTTAGTAACTTACTATGAGTAAAATCCTTATAAGATTCACATTCACCGCTCTTATTTTTTTAGGGCTAAGCATAAAAACGTTTGGTCAGGGGTATGATATAAAAATAACTGTGGAAGGTATGCAGGACAGCGTGGCCTATCTGGGCTATGTGTTCGGCGATCAGCGGTTTCTGACTGACACTACCCGGGCAACTGCTCCTGGGGTTTACCGTTTTACCGGAGCGAAGGAGTTGCCTACAGGCATCTACTTTCTTTACACCCCTAATTACTTTCTGGAGCTGATTGTGAAAGAGCAGAAGTTCAGCCTGAAGACGACCAAGGAGGGTGCCTTCCGAACCATGGAAGTGACATCGTCGCTCGAGAATCTTGTGTTCAAAGAGTTTCAAATGGGGATGGTGGAGCTCCAAACCCAGAAGCAGGCCATAAGAAAGAAGCTGGAGCAGGCTTCAACAGCAGCTGACTCTACGGCTATTTTTGAAGAAGACAAGCAGGTAAATGAGAAACTCAATGACTTCAGGCAAAACCTTATTGCCAAGTATCCCGATTCATTTGTTGCCAAGTTTGTACGCTTGATGGCCTTGCCTGACGTGCCTGGCATACCTGAGTATAACGACGTGACCGACGACCTGGAAAGGGGAAGGCTAAAGTACGAGTACTACAAAACGAAGTACTTTGAAAGCATTGATTTCGATGATTCGGGACTGCTCAGAACACCTGTGTTGAAGTCGCCGGTTATTCATTTCCTGGACAAAGTGGTGATTCAGCATCCGGACACCATCAATGTGTATGTCGACAAAATAATGACCAAAGTGCTTGATCAGCCCGATGCGTTCAGGTTTTGGCTGGTGACGCTGTTTAAAAAATACCAGGAGTCCAAAATCATGGGGATGGATGGTGTGATGGTGAACCTGGCAGAAAAGTACTACCTGACAGATAAGGCAGACTGGTTGAGTAAAGAAGACAAAGAGAAATTGGCGGAGGAAGTAGAGTTTGTGAGTCCCAACCTTGTCGGAAAGCAAGCGCCCTCCCTTCAATTGTTGGACACCTTGCTGTCACCCATCAACCTGAGTCAGGTAAAGGCCGAGTTTACCATTCTCTTTTTTTATGACCCAAACTGTGGGCACTGCAAGAAGTCAACGCCAGTGCTTTTGGAAGAATACCATCGCCTGAAAGACAGTGGAGTGGAAGTGATGGGCATCTGCATAGCCACTGATATTGAAGAGTGGCGCCGGTTTGTGTATGAGTATGAGCTCGATTGGATCAATGCCGCTGACCCTTACTACAGAAGCAATATGCGCAGAGACTACAATGTAAGAACCACGCCGCAGGTTTATATCCTCAATAAAAATAAAAAGATCATTGCCAAGAAGCTGGAGGTAGAACAGCTGGCAGGGTTTATTGAGCAATACCGGGCTGTGCAGCGGCCTGCCGGGGAGGATTAAATAGTATTAGTTGTGCTTAGGTTTTTTTTGAGCTAAATTTTTGGCTGAAACCTACTGACAATGACAACTCCCCGTTCCTTTGCAAACTGTTTTGCTTCATGTATTCTCCTTTCCTTTCTTTTTTCATCGTGTGAAAAAGCTTCCGGCGACTACAGTGGCTGGCCCGCCTACGCCGGATCCAAAATGGGTGAAAGGTATTCTTCGAATGATCAAATCAACAAGCAAAATGTAAGTAAGCTACAGGAGGCCTGGCGCTACAGTACGGGAGACAAGGACCCCAAAAACCGGTCGCAAATCCAATGCAATCCAATCGTTGTGGGCGGGGTGCTGTATGGTACTTCAGCAGAGTCAAAGTTATTTGCCCTGGACGCCGCTACAGGTGCAGAAAAGTGGGTTTTTGATCCTTTCAAGGAGACCAGGGAGCAGCTAACCGAGGACAGGTTTTGGTTTGCGGTGAACCGGGGAGTGATGTACTGGGCGGATGAAGCTGGTAGCGATAGCCGAATTTATTACAGCATTGCAGAGAACCTGTATGCCGTCAATACAGAGACGGGTGAGCTGGTGAAAAGCTTTGGGCAAGGTGGGCATATCGACCTTAGAGAGCAGCTTGACACCGACTTGGATATCAGCAAAACGTACGCCTCTGGCACCACACCCGGGGTTATTTTCAACGACCTGATCATTATGGGCATGAGGCTTTCTGAAGGGCCTGATGCCCTGCCCGGGCATATCAGGGCTTTTGATGTCAGAACCGGGGAGCGGAAGTGGATCTTTCATACGATTCCTCATCCTGGCGAAAAAGGCTACGACACCTGGGAAGACCCCGACGCCTGGAAAAAAATAGGCGGAGCGAACGACTGGTCGGGTATGTCGCTCGACGAAGAGCGGGGCATCGTTTTTGTGTCGACAGGTACGGCCAATCCAGATTTTTACGGAGGTTTTCGCAAGGGCGAGAACCTGTTTGCCAACTGCGTTATAGCGCTGGAAGCTGGCACGGGCAAATACATCTGGCATTATCAGGTGGTGCACCATGACTTATGGGACAGGGACCTGGCTACCAATCCTATCCTTACCACTGTCAATCATGAAGGCAAAATGGTGGACGCCGTGGCGCAGATTACCAAGCATGGTTATGTATTTCTTCTGGAAAGGGAAACCGGGGAACCGATCTTTCCGATTGAGGAGGTGCCAGTACCTACCTTTGCGCTTGATGGCGAAGCTCCATGGCCAACGCAGCCTGTCCCCACCTTGCCGGAGCCTTTTGCCAGGCAATCGTTCACTGAAGCTGATGTGTATGGCACCACGCCAGAAGCTCATGCATACCTGCTGGAGAAATTTAAGACAGTAAAATACAGTGAGGCGTTTACGCCTCCGAGCAAAGAGGGATCGTGGATTTTCCCAGGCTATGATGGCGGCGGTGAATGGGGCGGTGCTTCGGTGGATCCCGAGTCGGGCATCTTGTATGTGAATTCGAGCGAAATGCCCTGGGCGTTGCACATGGTGGAGGCTCCCGCCAGCAACACCGGCGGCTCTTCTTTGAAAGGCATTGGCCAGGGTGTGTACAACAAGTATTGCATGTCGTGTCACGGGCCCGAAAGAAAGGGCAACGGGGCTGCTTATCCGTCGCTGGTTGACTTGAACCAACGATACAACAAAGCACAGCTGTCAACTTTGATTTCAACAGGCAAAAATATGATGCCAGCCTTCAAGCAAATTCCTGATGGAGAAATGGAGGCATTGCTGGCATTTGTGCTCGATTTGGAAGACAAAGAGGCCGTGCCTGAAGTAGCTGGCAATGAAATTGAGGGCAGAACACCCGAGATTCCCTACAGGATGACTGGTTACAATCGCTTTATAGACGAAAACGGATACCCTGGCATTACACCACCGTGGGGAACACTGAACGCCGTTGACCTCAATACCGGTAAGCTACTTTGGAAGAAGACCCTCGGCGAGCTGAAAGAATTGACTGAAAAGGGTATTCCGCCGACAGGCACCGAAAACTATGGAGGGCCGGTTTCCACCAAAGGCGGCCTGATATTTATTGCAGCTACCAAGGATGAAAAGATCAGAGCATTCGATAAGGTCACTGGTGAAGTCCTCTGGGAGGCCGACCTGCCAGCGTCGGGCTTTGCTACTCCGGCAGTTTACATGGTGGATGGCAAGCAATACGTTGTGATCGCCTGCGGTGGTGGTAAAATCGGTGCCAGGTCGGGAGATGAATACGTGGCGTTTGCGCTGCCGGAGTAATACCGTAGAGTTTTTTTCTTTTCCATATTTTAATTATTGGTCCGTTGTAGGATAATCCTTAGTAATTTTTGTTGCTATTAGTTATTTGGGTGCTATTTTTATCACAAGTATCCAATCTACGATGGAAATAATATGAAAAATAGATTAGCAATAGCCGCATTTTTGATGAGCCTTGCCTTAACAGCGTTTTCCCAGCCTGTTATTAAACCTGATCAAATATTGACCATTGACGAAAACTCAGATGAAGGAGTTGAGGTTGGGTCAGTGAAGATAACCCACAGTTATATCAATCAAATCACTAGCACCAACCAAACCACTCATCTCCTGAAGACAGACGGATCCCTTTGGTCATGGGGTTACAATTTTGATGGAGTCTCTGGGATTGGGACGAATGTAGAAACACTGATACCTACAAAAGTTGGCACTGAAAATAACTGGCAATCGGTGGATCAGGGCGTAGGTTTTGCGGTCGGGACAAAGACAAACGGAGAAGTATTTGCCTGGGGCGTCGAGTATTATGGAGAAGAAAACACAAATACAGACTATGAGTCTAATACATTTTTTACTGCGGTAAGAGTAACAGAAGACAATGATTGGGTTAGTATGGTTGGGGGATACACCTGTCAGTTTGGAATTAAAGATGACGGATCTTTGTGGTTTTGGGGAAATACTGGCAGAGGAGAATCAGGAATGGGTTTGACCTATTTTAGTAGTAGGATACCAGTTCAATTAGGAACGGACACGGACTGGGAATTTATTGATTCTGAGATTTGGGTAAATTATGCGTTGAGATCTGATGGAACCCTCTGGTCGTGGGGTGCATTTTATGGAGATAATCTAGGGCTTGGTTTAGCGCCTGGTAGTGATGACGTCAATGTTCCAACTCAGGTAGGATCTGACTCAGATTGGAGAATAGTAGCTATCGATGAGTACTTGGGTTATGCCATAAAAGAGGATGGCCGACTATTTAGATTGGGGAATACAGTAACGCAGGTGGGAGTTGACAGTGATTGGGAAGATGTTGAATATTATGATTGGTCCGGTAACGGTGGTAGGGCCATTGCTTTGAAATCAGATGGAACTTTATGGGCCTGGGGTAAAAACGATCAGGGGCAGGTGGGGGATGGCACCACCATTGACAGGGACTTACCTGTGCAGATAGGAACTGACACCGATTGGGTTGCGATCGGAGAGAGTTTTGCTATTAAGGAAGATGGGTCACTTTGGGCTTGGGGGAGAAATGACTATGGAGAGCTTGGCACGGAAACGACTGCTAACCTGACGACGCCGACTTATATCCCGCCGATAGGCATGCAGTTTGAAATCACATCGGGGAATGAAAGTGGTGCATTTTCGATTACCGACCGTGGGGTGATAAAAGTGGCAGATGCGTCCAAATTGGACTTCGAAACCAGTGCTTCCTATGAGCTTACAATTACAGCCACCGACGACAATCAAACCAGTGCTGAAGAATCCGTCACCATTAATGTGAACAATATAAATGATGGGCCGGTGATTGATGCAGACCAGAGTGTCTCGTTAGACGAAAATACGGAGAATGGAGCTGAAGTAATTGCGGTTGCGGCATCGGATCAGGATGGTGACACCCTATTTGAAAATTGGACGATCACCAGTGGCAACGATTCGGAAGCATTTGCTATTGATGCCGAAACGGGCATCATTACTGTCGCTGATCAGGCAAAGCTTAATTTTGAAGAAGTGTCTTCCTTCCTTATTGGGATAACGGTGAGCGATGGGACGACGGTCGGTTTTGAAGGTTTTCTAAACATAACAATTGTAGATAAAAATGAGGCTCCCGTCATTGCCGCCGAACAGGCCGGCACTGTGGATGAGAACAGCCCGGCCGGGACTGAAGTAACCTTGATAACTGCAACAGATGAAGACGCTGGAGCTGTCCTGAGCAATTGGCAGATTTCCAGTGGCAACGAAAATGGAGCGTTTTCTATAGACGCTGCAACCGGACAAATTTCTGTCGCTGATGGTAATCAGCTCGACTTTGAAACTACTCCGACAATGGAAATTGGAGTGACTGTTACCGATGGCACGCTAACAAGCGGCGAGGCAACAGTAGTTATCACTATTCAGGATGTGAACGATCCGCCTGTTATCACTGCGGATCAGGAAGGTATTATTTCGGAAAACAGCACCAATGGCACCGAAGTGATGCAAGTACAGGCTGCCGGGGGAAACGCAAATACCATATTAAAAAGCTGGACTATAAGCCAGGGTAATATTGACGGAGCGTTTGCTGTTAACCCTGAAAGCGGCTTGTTGACTGTGGCCGATGGCACAAAGCTCAACTACGAAGCACGGCCAACTTATGCGCTGGAGCTAACGGTTTCCGATGGAGTCAATGTAAGCGAACCAAGGCTGGTGAGTATTTCGGTGAGCAATGTCAATGAAGCTCCGACAGGTGTATCGTTGTCGACGTCGGCCATTGATGAAAACCTGCCTATTGGTAGCCTTGTGGCAACGCTTGCTACTGCGGACGTTGATGCCGCCGACACTTTTGTGTACGCCTTTGTCGAAGATAGTGAAGCCAACGACAACGCATCTTTTCTAATTGCGTCAAATCAGTTATTGGCGAAAGAGAAATTTGATTTTGAAACCAAGAGCAATTACACCGTCCGTATCAAGTCGACCGATGCCGGTGGCTTGAGTACAGAAGCTCAGCTTGCCATTGCAGTCAATAATATAAATGATGTGACACTGACAACAGCTCTTTCGGAACCATTTTGCGATGAGGATAGTGACGGCGAGATTGATTTGGTAATTTCGGATGCTGCTCCCCCTTTGTCAATTGTATGGTCCAACGGAAGTACTGAAGAGGATCTGGTTGGGCTTTCTGCAGGAAGTTATGATGTAACCGTTACCGACTCAAATGGGCACTCGGCTTCTGCAACGATTGAGCTGGGTACCAAAGCGGTTTATCAACCAACCATTGGACTGGTAACTTCGGATGAGACTGGAATCAGGAACAAAGTTGTTTGGGATGCATCCGAATCCTATAATGTGAGTAAGTTCCTGGTTTATAGAGAAACAAGCATTGCAGGAGAGTATGAACAAATTGGGTTTGTTGAAAGTGCGGGTGCAACCGAGTTTGTTGACAGTGAGTCTGATGCAAGAACGCAATCCTATAAGTATAAAATAGGAGTTCTGGACAATTGCGGCACTGAGGGGAGTCTTGGTGAGTTTCACAAAACGCTGCACCTCACAAGTAGTATTGGCCTTGATAACAGCGTTAACCTTTCGTGGAACCAGTACATAGGAGTTGACTATTCTACTATCAACCTTTATAAAGGAGAGGGAAGTGCTGAAAAAACGCTTTTGACTTCACTGTCTTCTTCAAATAATTCCTTTACTGATTTGGAGGTTGAGCCTGACAAAGTCTATCAGTACGTCCTGGAAATCGTGCTAAACATGCCTATTTCCAATAGAGCAATAGAGCAGGCTAATAGCTCAAGGAACAATACCACCTACACTTCTATAAGATCCAATAACCTGGTAATAAGAGGAGTAGCACTTGGTGTGCGTGATGAAACCCGCAGTCATTTATATCCAAACCCATCAACAGGCGTGATAAACGTTAATACTAACAGAGGTGGTAAAAAGAATCTGGTGATAAGAGACTTAAGCGGCAATACACTACGTACGATCTCTTCAATGGATCAAATGACAGAGCTGGATGTCTCGTTTCTTAAAGAAGGCCTTTACCTGATGCAAATTGATGGCGAGACGTCTGAGTTTATCAGGTTTTTTAAGAGGGATGAGTAAGGCTTAATACTGCGATGATTGACGATGAGTATTTGGCGTTTGCGCTGCCTGAGTAAGGCTAGCCTGGCATAAGGGCTTTGAGCGTAGCTTCCTTGTAGCTGGCACCGATGGGAATACCCTTTTTCTCGATCATCACCATATTGCCCTCGATGACCCGCACCCGGTTAATAGGCACAATGTATGACTTGTGCACCCGCATAAACATGTGGGAGGGGAGTATTTCTTCCAGCTTTTTTAGCGACTCAAGGGCTATGATTCTTTTGCCATCGGCAGTAAAGTAGGATACATACTCTCTCAACCCTTCAATGTAAAGGATGTCGGCCAGTAGCAGCCTGTATATCTTGTGGTCAGCGTGTACTACAATGAAATCCGGTTGATTGGTTGTGCCTGAATTATCCGTTTTATTGTGGAGGATCTTTGTGGCTTTGTTAACGCCGTGCAGGAATCGTTCAATGCTTACAGGCTTCACCAGATAATCGACCACATCAAGTTCATATCCCTCAAGCGCATATTCCGGGTAGGCAGTAGTAAAGATCACCACCGGCTTTTTCTCCAGTGACTTCAGCAACTGGATGCCGGTAAGATCTGGCATTTGGATGTCGAGAAACATAAGATCGACGGAAGTGCTTTGCAGCAGTTCTATTGCCTCCAGTGGGCTTTTGAATGAACCCACAAGCTCCAGGGTCGGGATTTTGGACACATATTCTTTGATGAGCGCCCTGGCCAACTCTTCATCGTCTACTATGATGCATCGAATTTTCGTTGAAGGGCTCATGATATTAATATTTTCATCTCGACAGTAAACCCGGAGGGGGTCTCCTGAGTTTTCAACTCGTGTCTTCCCGGGTAAATAAGCTCAAGCCTTCTTTTTACGTTTGTGATGCCAATACCACCCTCTTTGTCTTTCGATTTCTTGTTTGCCGAAAGGCTGTTTTGGCATTGGAAGGTGAGCAGCCCGGCTTCCACCTTCAGGTCAATGCTGATTCTCCCCTTAGTTGCATCTTCAATATTGCTGTGCTTGAAGGCGTTTTCGACAAACGGAATAAGCAGCATTGGGGCAATGTCAACATCTTCGGACGGATCGTATTCGAACTTTATATTGTCCTTGATGCCATTGTCTTTGAGAATGTAAATGGCGATGTAGTTGTTGATATATGCGACCTCTTTGGATACTGGCACACGGTCTTTGTTTTCACTCTCGTAAATATTGTATTTCAGCATATCTGAAAGCTTCAGCACTACTTCCGGTGTTTTGTCTGACTTTAGTAGTGACAGCGTATAAATATTGTTCATCGCATTGAAAAGAAAGTGTGGGTTGATTTGTGACTTGAGGAATCTCAGCTCAGAATCGAGCTTCTCACTTCTCAGCATCAGGGTTTCTCTTTGCCTTTCGCTGGCAATTTGGGTCACTTTGTAAATGGTGGTTAGCAAAATAACAGTTCCAGTTTGAACGAACATCGGAAACCACATAAACATACCGAAAGCACCAGGCCTGCCTCGTCCTCTCAGGGACCAGGAACCGTCATTCTCAGTATCTGGCATTCGCATGTTTTCATCCGGCGCCGGCCCCCTGAATCCCCTTGCTCCTTCGACAAAGCCGTCGGGCTTGTAGGCATCCAGCAGATTGACCTGATGAAAGAATGTGAGGATGGAAGCGCCAACCATAATGAGAAGGATAATCAACAAGGCGGAAGCAGTTTTTGACTGACTGCCTACATATTTGGGAGTAAGCACGACCATGTTAAAATATGCAAGCGGGATGATGATGCTGAGATTGATCACGCTTTGTATGAGTGCCTTTTCAAATGTGAAAGGGCCGTTGAGCACAAAAAGGTAAAAGGCCAGGAATCCGAGCCAGAAAGCCAAATGAGAGAGATACGATTTTACTGTGGCAGATTTTGGCATTTGCTTGTTTTGAATTTCATCGAAAGATACCGAGCCTTGTTTTGATTCTCAAACCTATTCAACCAATGCCGCTTTTTCCTCAACCAGTTGGCAATGAACCCCTTTGAGGCCGCCCAGGCTAGTGATGCTTGTCAACTAAAGTTGTTGATAAAATGACCGGGTTCATTGAATAAATTTTAGTCCCCTTCTTCAGTTTATTTTATTGCGGCCATTAATTCCCGACCCGCAGCATCATGGATGTTGTTGAGGCTGGCGGTCGGGGAGCCCAACAATCAACAAGAAATACATGGCCCCCTTCAAAAGAATAGTATGCTTTGCCATTGCGGTGCTTATACCGGCACTGGCCGTTGCGCAGGGTTTCGAGATATCAGGCAAAGTGGTAGACAGGAAGCTCGGCGCACCCATTTTCGGAGCCAGTGTGGTTTTGAAGAATTCGAAAAACGGAGGCAGATCAATCGCAGCGGTGACGAATGATGAGGGCATGTTCAGGTTCGACGGGGTCAGGCCGGGGAGCTATTCAGTGCAAATCTCATTCGTTAGTTACAAGCCAGTCGCATTATTTATCGATCAACTGGAAAAGAGCTATGAATTTGGGGCGATTGAGATGGAGGAAGACCTCAAAGTTTTGGAAGAGGTGAAGGTAATGGGGGAAGCCGAGAGGCTGGAGGTGAAAGGCGACACAGTTGAATACAACTCTGAGGCTTATAAAACGATGTCGGACGCATCGGTGGAGGACCTCGTTCAGAAGATGCCTGGAGTTTCAATGAACAATGGAAAGCTAGAGGCCCAGGGTGAGGAGGTGAAGCAAGTGCTGGTTGACGGAAAGCGCTTTTTTGGTAACGATGTAAACCTCGCCATGCGCAATCTGCCATCGGAGGTCGTTGACAAAATTCAGGTGTTTGACCAATTGAGCGAACAGGCACAGCTCACTGGATTTGACGACGGTGAGAGACAAAAAACCATCAATATCATTACCAAACCTGGTGCGAGAAATAGCCTGTTTGGGAAAGCCAGCGCAGGCCTGGGCAACGATGACAGGTATATGGGAAGTGGTGTGCTGAACGTAATGAATGGAGACCAGCGGCTGTCCGTATTGGCTCAATCAAACAATATCAACATTCAAAACTTTTCCTCCGAAGATTTACTTGGCGTTACCAGCACTGGCGGAGCGAGGGCCAGACCTGGAGGAGGAGGAAGACGCCCTGATGGAGGGGGTGGTCCGGGAGGAGGAGGCTCATCATCGACGGATAATTTTCTAGTGGGTACCCAAAGCGGCATTTCATCGACAGACGCTATTGGCTTGAACTATCAGGATAGCTTTGGAGAAAAACTGGAGGTTACAGGCAGTTATTTCTACAATAAAACGGACAATAGCCAAAACCAGTCTACGAATCAGGTGTACAATGTTGAAGGCTCACCAACTTATTCTGAGCGACAGTTGAACACCACCGAAAACGGAAATCATCGGCTCAACCTGCGATTGACTTACGATATCAATCAAAATAACTCACTCCTCTTTCTGCCATCGATAAGCACCCAGGCCAACAAGTCGGTTTCAGATATTCAGGGAATTTTGACAGATGGCACGCAAGCCGTGAGTGGCTCCAGCTCGGCGCAGACATCCGACATAGAGGGCTACTCGGGAAACGGCAACCTGATTTGGCGACACAAGTTTGACAAGCGGGGACGGACTTTTTCGTGGAATGTAGGCCTGAGTGCCAACAATAGAAGCGGCAATACATCGCTTCTTGGTGTGACAAGCAATTACACACTCACGGATGAAACTGATAGCCTCGACCAGCGTGCCGATATTTCTTCACCAGGTCACGAAGTCTCCTCAAGGCTCATCTATACAGAACCGGTAAGCGAAAACGGCATGGTGTCGCTTGAATACAATATCAGCCGAAAAGTGACCGACTCCGAGAAATACACCTACAATGTTGCTGATGTTGATGCCGGTTACGCCGCAGTTGATACTGCACTCAGTAGCCTCTTGAGTAGCCAGTACTCAGCTCAAAGGTTTGGAGGTGGCTACCGTTATCGCAATGGCCCCATTTCTGTTCTTGGCAATGTGACTTACCAGTATGCCCAGCTAAATAATCAGACCACCTTCCCATATGAGTATTATCTGAAGAGCGACTACAGAAATGTGTTGGGTATGTTCAATTTTAACTATCGCTCGGCCGGCAAGAACCTGATGGCGGTTTACAGAACCAGTACTTCTATCCCCTCTATTAGCCAACTTCAGAATGTGGTGGACAACTCAAATCCTTTGCAATTAAGTGCAGGAAATGAACAGTTGAGTCAGCAGTACCAACACAATTTCACTGCCCGATTCACTACTGGCATAAGGGAAAATACGGGGACTTTGATGGTATTTTTGGGAGGAACAATTGCCGACAATTACATTACTAACTCAACTTACATTGCTGATCGTGATACGTTAATTGGCGACGTGCTACTCGTTGCTGGCGGCCAGTTTATAAAGCCGGTCAACCTCGATGGTTATAAAAACATTCGCTCACTGATCACCTATGGAATTCCAGTATCCTTTCTGAAAAGCAACCTTAATTTTAATATATCAGGCAGTGTAACCAAAACTCCGGGGCTGGTTAACAGTGCCCTGAATATGGTCACCAGCAATGCATTGGGACTGGGCCTGGTTTTAAGCAGCAACATAAGCCGATCACTCGACTTTACCGTATCATCTACTTCCACATTCACCGGCGTGGAGAACCAGCTACAGGTAGGGCAAAGCCAGGATTACTTTTTTCAATCGACACGACTCAACTTCAACTGGCTTTTGCCGACTGACATTATTTTCCGGACGGACGTGACCCATCAGCTCTACAGCGGCCTGTCTGAAGGGTACGATCAAAATTTTGCTCTCTGGAACCTGAGTATTGGTAAAAAGCTCTTTAAAGACAAAAGGGGTGAATTAAGCCTATTTGCCTACGACCTGCTAAAGCAGAATAACAGCATTAGCAGGAACGTGACCGACGCTTATGTGGAAGATGTGCAAACCGAGGTTTTGCAGCGATATTTCATGGCGAAGTTCACCTATAATTTTTGGAAGAAGCCTGGAGTTGGGAGCTGAAATGAAAGCGTTGATAGTCACCTGTTCTCTCCTGATTGTCTTTCCGGTATTTCTTGCTTCGGCTCAAAATGATTTTCAGGCTGCTGAGCAGACAAGGAAGATGAAGAATAAGCTTCATTTGACCCCTTCGCAGGAAATTGTGGTTGCGATAGCAAACGGCAGGTATGCAGAAGGCTTGGAAGCTTTGGTAGATAGAAATTTGTCCGATTCTGCAGCGATTGCGGAAAGGAGGCGCTTGAAGAAAAAATGGGCGCAGTCCCTTGAAACTGTATTATCGGAAAGTCAGTACGAAAGCTGGATGCGTTTTGTCTACAAAGCTCAACGAAAGAAGAGCTAAAGCTGACATTGACCAGTAAAAGGGAGAGGAAATGAGCTTTGGCTTGCTTCCAACCCTGTAAGCGGTGATTTGGCTAACCAACCAAAAGTATTTTTCCCGGGTCATTGAGCTACAATCAAACCCTGGCGACAGTCCTTAAACGCCAAATTATACCAAGTTAGAAAGTCCGGAAACCAACAACTGGAGGAACTGCTCACAGCACCGCAATATGAGAAGTGGGGCAGGTATTTGATTAGCGAGCAGCAACAGAGCGGGTACTAATATGAGTTAGCTGATACTGGTCATTGAGGTTTTCGGATGGTTGGTTGAAAAAATTTCGGCACCCGGGCTTTCAGCATCAATTTTACTTAAGATTTCAATTTTCCAATTGTAGTAGGAGTGAGAAAAGGGTATGGGTTTCAAGAAAATAGCTAGCAAGATAAAAGTTGTGGTTCTGCTGCTTGGTATTGCTGTGGCAATCACCAGTTGCGTGGAGAATGACCTTCTGCCTGTGTCGGTAGATTTGATCGATGATATTACCCCCGACTTTATAATTATTGACACGCTTACACTTGATGTGTCCACCATTCGTCTCGATTCGTTTGTAACATCCGATACCGAACGCTTACTGGTGGGCCGCTATGAGGATGAATACATTGGGGAGATTACGTCGACCTCCTTTTTCGAAGTAGCCTACCAGGACTACTCGTTTTACCCGCCTGCTGCTTCCCGGTTCGATAGCCTGACACTGGTGCTCTATTACGACTATAATTACTTTGATACCCTTCAAACGCAGACCATCGATGTTTACAGGTTAGCTGAAAGTATCGAGTATAATTCGTATGGCACTATATATAATACAGCTAATTTTTCGTTGGAGAAAACTCCTCTGAAAAGTTATTCATTTAAGCCAAGGCCAAACACCACCGACTCACTTGAAATAAGGTTGCCGGACGGGCTGGGCAAGGAGCTGCTTGAGATGGGGCTGACAAGTAACAGCGCCTTATTTAATCTTGCACTATTCACCGACTTTCTGAAAGGATTTGCATTGGTTCCGGGTGCTGACAGTGAGGGCTTTTTGGGATTTATGAAAGCTAATTCGAGCCTCAAACTCTATTATTCTGATTACACAGATATACCACCCACGCAATTGACCAATAAGTTCCCTGTAAGCCAGGGTACGGTTTGCTTCAATAAGACTACGTTCAATCCAAAATCAGCGACCTTGAGTGGTCTTGAAAGCCAATTGGATGACGTAAGCTCCGAGCTAACCAGCAATTACTCCTTTATTCAGGCGGGTGCCTACATAATGACAAAGGTGGAAATTCCATACATCCAGGAGCTTCTTATCCTGCCTGGTAGTGTGTACATACCCCATGCTGATCTGGTGATAAGACCGGTTGCAGGAACCTACCGAAGCGGGGCCAATACCAATCTGCCGACTTCTATTACCGGATATTATGGAAGCATCGACAATTATCCGCTGGGCGCATTTGACACCAGTAGTGAGTTTGTGCTTGATGATGAATTTGGCAAGGATACTTATTACCGCCTTGAAGTGACCGATCTGGTGAATAACCTGCTCGACACTGATCAGTCTAACGATTACTCCATTCTTTTGGGCCTTGACGAAAATACGATGCTTTACGGCGCTGGCAGGGTGTACTTGAAAGACGGCAACCGGCAGGACGGAATGAAGCTCCAGGTATACTATATACCGCTAGATACGGATGATAATTAAACACACATAGATGAATAAGATGAAAGGGATGAATTTAAAAATGAAATGGCTTCTTTTCCTGAGCCTGGGTATTATATCCACCGGATGTCTCGATGATAGTGAAGACGACGACTCACAGGGAAACTGGACCAAGGTGTCTGACTTTGAAGGAGTAACAAGAAGTGGTGCTGTTTCTTTCAGCATAGGAGAAAAGGCATATGTGGCTACCGGCTACACCGGCACAGAATACCTCAGCGATTTGTGGGAGTATGATCCGTCTTTGAACTTTTGGTTGAGAAAGGCAGATTTCCCTGGAGTGAAAAGAAGTGCCGCCGTCGCCTTTAGTGTAAACGGAAAAGGGTATGTGGGTACCGGCTACGATGGATTGAATAATTTAGGCGATTTCTGGGAGTACGACCCTGCTACGGACGCCTGGAGGCAAGTCGCCGACTTTGGTGGATCGGCCAGGTATGGCGCTGTTGCCTTTAATTCAAGCACCAATGGATACGTTGGCACTGGCTACGATGGCAATGACCTGAAGGACTTTTGGACCTACGACCCGGCTGCCAATGAGTGGACGCAGGTGATCAGCATAGGTGGATCCAAGCGGGTGGATGCTGTAGCATTCACTATCGACAACAAGGCATATGTAGGCACTGGCAGAAACAACGGTGTTTATCAGTACGATTTCTGGGCGTATGATATGGTGGCCGGGACGTGGCAGCAAATGCTGGACCTTGACGACGATGACGATTATTTGGTGGTAAGGCACAATGCTGTAGCTTTTAGCAGAGATGGCAAGGGGTATATCACCACGGGCAACTTTAGCGGCTTGCTGGTAAGCACCTGGGAATATGACCCTATCACCGACCTTTGGTCGGAATATACGGGTATAGAAGGCCCCGCCAGGGAGGATGCAGTTGCATTTGTGGCAGGCAGCAGAATTTTTGTAACCACCGGACGAAGCTCCACTGTGAGGTTGGATGACATTTGGGAGTTCAAACCTGAAGAAGTCTACGACGAAGATCTTTGATGATGAAAGGCATCATCCTAACATTTGTCTTGCTTCTTAGCACCCTGGCTGCCGCTACGGCACAGGATATTTATGGCTCGCCCTATAGTTACTATGGCATTGGCCAGCTGGCGACACAGGGCTCAGGCATCAATACAGCCAAAGGAGGAACGGGTATTGGCAGCCGACCATGGTACGACTTAAATACGGCCAACCCGGCTGCCTATACAAGCCCGATTGTTCCGTCAAACTATATTTTCCTGGCCGATTATGCTTTTTCATTTCATGACTTTACTTACAGCAGCAGCCATTATAATTCTGTAGAAAGCTCCATTACCAACCTAACGATGTGGTTCAAGCCAATGAGCAACCTGGGATTGGTGGTGGGTATGTCGCCCTACTCAAAAATGGGTTATAATATCAACGAGGTGAAAAACCTGGCTGGCTATGGCAATTACGATGTGTTGAACAAAGGCACAGGAGGAGTGAATCGCTACTATGTTGGGGCTGGTTACACCGTTTGGAAGCGACTTTCTTTCGGTTTCAATGCCAACTACCTTTTTGGATCGCTGCAGCGGGAAACGAAGGTGCAGCTCGACGAGCTTGACGAAACATATGCCAGAGACCGGCTTTCTCTTGCCAACTTTGCTTTTGACTTTGGCATGCAGTATCAGCAGAAATTCGGGAAGAATAGTTATGTCAACGCTGGAGGCATATGGAAGAAAGGCACTCAGCTGAAAACTGTTCAAACCAATCAGCTGATCAACGCCGAAACATCAAGTCTTCTTATCGGTTGGGATTCTTATCCTGATGATTATATAACCCCGGATGAATACGGGGTGGGACTAGAGGTATCTCTATTCGACAAGGTGGCTGTCAGTGGCGATTTCCTCTACAAGGATTACTCCAAGGCTTTTCTTGGTAACGAGGTGACAATGCTAGATACCCGGAGGTTTTCCGGAGGCGTCGACTGGATGCCCAATCCGGCAAGTCAATCCTATTTTGGTAGAGCAGTTGTGCGGGCTGGCTTCTTCTATGAAACAAAACCCTGGAAGTTAACCGAGCAGCAGATGGCTGGCTACGGTGTAACCGGCGGACTAAGCCTCCCCCTGAGCAATTATATGTCAAGAATTAATCTGGGCTTTGGCTGGGAACAAATGGGGACAAGTGCCACCGGTAGAGAGTCAGTTTACACAGTAAGCGTTGGCCTGAGCCTGCATGACAAATGGTTTCAGAGGCGGGCTTACGACTAGAAAATTTTGAGTTTGCAGACAACGAGTAAAGAATTATTCAAACCCTTACTCAATTGCAAAGACCACCGTGGCATGACGGTGGTTTTTCTTTTTTAAGTCTTTGCAAGGTGGACGGCTTTCTTCGTCAAATCATTCTATAACCTGCTCAACCAACTCCAGTCGCTTCACGACTTTGTTTTTATCAAGCACAGTGCCGGGCGACAACACTGCATTGGCACCTATCTTACAGTTGTCGCCTACCAGGGCACCGAATTTTGTGCTGCCCGTTTCAACAACCCTGCCTTGATGAAGGACTCTTATTCGCTTGTCCTGTCTTTCATTATAATGATTGGCGATGACAGCGCCTGCTTCAAAGTTTACATTGCTTCCAATGATGCTATCGCCAACGAAATTGAAATGAGCCAGGCTGCTGTGATCGAAAACGATGCTCGATTTTACTTCACAGCCTGGTCCGATAGTCACTCCTTGCCCGAGGAAGACGCCTCCACGCAGGTAGGCATGTGCCCCAAGAAAGCATTTCGGCCCAATAATGGCCGGTGCTTTGATGATGGCCCCTTTTTCAATTGTTACTGTTTTATGCAGTGCGATGCCCTTGTGTATAGAAAAATCACTATCGCAGGACTCAAGCAACTCTGTTAGTACCTCCGTTAGCCTTGAGGTAATTTGCCAGGGAGACAGGTTGTTATACTTTTCAAAATGCGTATCAAATATTGCTATGTAGTCACCTATTGTCATTTTTGCTCGTTTCTCTACAAAAGAGGATGTCGCCCCTTGTTGACTGACTCAAATAAAGATATTAAATATCGCTATGACACTGATGACAATCCAGATGATATTGAGAACTGTATTCGGATAGGCCTTCTTGATATAGGTGTAAATGGCCAACAAGCCACTTCCAAGCAGGTTCAACAACTGAAACTCGAAGGACACTCCCTCCAAAACACCGTAGCTAGTTAGCGCAAACCCGGCCAACAGCAGAACAGCACCTACCCAGCCCAGTCCTTCAATTAGAATTTTTTTCACAGTCATAAGCTAGAATGTAACCTTCTTTTCTTTTCGCCTGTAGGCGATTTCCTGCCCTTGTGGCGCCTGGAATTTTTCCGGAATATGCTTTTTGATCTCCTCCATAAATGCCGTTATCATTCTCTTTTTCACAAAGTCACGTCTTGTCATCAGACTAATGACCCTAAACGGCGCTGGGGCGGCAAAACGTTTGAGCTTTTTTGAATCACTGTCTCTCAACTGCAAAGTGCTCAATTCTGGGAGGATGGTGATGCCAAGGTTTTTGTCCGCCAGGTTTCTTAACGTTTCGAGGCTGCCTGAAGTGAATTCAAGCATGTTTTCTTTCTTGTCTCTAAGCTCACAGAATTGAATGATTTGTGAACGGAAGCAGTGGCTCTCTTCAAGCAACAGCAACTCGTTGGGGTCAATATCTTCTGCCAGCAAAAGCTCCTTGTCAAAGGTTCTTGCCGAGTACACCACAAACGGCTCATAGTAGATGGGGAAGGCATTGAACAGCTTGGTGTCCTCGGGGCTTACAAGTATGCCAGCGTCTAGCTTGCCTTCGTCCAGCTTTTCAAGTATTTCGTCCGTGACATGCTCTGAGATCTTCAGTTTTATGTTTGGGTACCTGACATTAAACTCATAGATAAAGAGCGGCAGCAGGTAGGGGGCGATTGTTGGAATGATGCCAATTTGTAAATCGCCGGCAATTGTGTTCTTTTTTTCCTGCACCAGTTCTTGAATTTTGTGCACTTCCTGCAAAATGAGCCTGGCCTGGCTAATCAGGATTTTACCCGTTTCAGTAGGAACCACGGGATACTTACTCCGGTCAAAAATCTTTATGTCGTACTCTGATTCCAGCTTTTGGATCATCATACTTAACGTAGGCTGGGTAACATGGCACTGATCCGAGGCCTTTGAAAAGCTCCTTTCGTTATCCAGGGCCACGATGTACTCAAGTTGCTGTAGATTCATTGCACGATGATTTCTTGCAATATAGATTTTATCTATTTAATTATAAAGAAAATCAGTTTGAATTATAACTGTATCAGCCATACATTTGCGCTAAAGAATATTAGTTACCCAGCTAATAGAGTAGGTGTTTATAAGGAGTAGTCGATTGGCTGCTCCTTTTTACTTAAAGGAAAAAGGAATGGATTTTTTTCAGTCGATCAGGCAAGGTGATCTTGCTGACGTGATGGCGATGGCAACAGCAGATAATTCGCTTATGACAAAGCCGGATGCCCGTGGGTTTACTCCGCTTGTGTTGGCGACCTACAGCGATCAGGTCGAGATTGCAAAGTTCCTCCTGGAAAGTGGTGTCGATGTAAATGCTTTGGATGCTGCTGGCAATACTGCTTTGATGGGCGTTTGCTTTAAAGGTAATGCCGATATAGTAGAAATGCTGCTTGAGCATGGTGCAAACGTAAATATTCAGAACAAACAGGGAGCCTCAGCCCTCATTTATGCCACTACTTTCGGGCAAATTGAAATTGCCAGGATGCTGCTGGCTGCTGGAGCGGACAAGCATTTGAAGGACAACAAAGGAAACACAGCCTTGGTCCATGCTCAGGCTCACGGTGCAGAGTCGATAGTTGCATTGCTTGCATAAAAAAGGCCTCCAGGTTAACTCTGGAGGCCTTTAATTCTTTCATTCTTTTCCAAACATCTAGGGTCTTTCCTCTTGCAACGAAATGATCCAGTTGGCTATTTTCATCGCATCTTCGTCCGACACCTGTGGCATTGGAGGCATCTCAGTTGAATAACCAGGCCAGTTTTCTGCCTTCGGATTGCGGATAAGATCAACGATTTGTTTCGCCGTATACCTTCTGGCCGCAATGTCTTTGTAGGCCGGCCCAACCTGCCTTTTGTCCACCTGATGGCACGCAAGGCAAGTGTTTTTGGCCAGAATTGGCTTGATCTCCTCAGTCGTCAGCACAGCATTGGCTGAAGTCTTGGGGGCCGCTGGTTTTGCAGCGACTTTTTTAGGTGCCACCTTTTTAGAAGCCGATGACCGTTTGGTGCTCACCTCTGTCATGTTCAATTTGGCGCCTGCAGGAATATTATTCAAGGTGTAGTAACCAGTGCCGTGGAGCACCGATGATCCATTTGCAGACTTTATCCCTGGCAGATTGATCTCATGTACATAATATTGGCGGAGGTTGTCAACCACAAGTCTTACACTCATGCCATCCTCGGCTACTTTTACACCTTTGATGCCTAGCTTTTCGGTGTTGATTGGAGGGCTTCCATAGACAGAGTGGTACTTGTAAATGAAAGACTGGCCAGCGTACGAGTCCAGGTCTTCGGCAGAGGCTTTGTCAACAGCTTGAGTAAAACGAATCTCAAAGCCATCAGGCATTGCCTTCACTGTTTGCATCTCAAAAGGAGTTTCGCCCGTCCACACCACACGTTCAAGGCCAGATGTAGTGCTTCCTGCCGAACCCCAGCCTCTGTTGGTTTCTCCAACGAAGAGCGAGCC
Organism: Imperialibacter sp.; assembly: GCF_040222815.1. Taxonomy (GTDB): domain Bacteria; phylum Bacteroidota; class Bacteroidia; order Cytophagales; family Cyclobacteriaceae; genus Imperialibacter. The sequence continues at coordinate 279,009 of NZ_JAVKCH010000013.1, forward strand.
ATCATGGCCCCAGCTCATGCGAAGCACACCCGATTGGAAATCTTTGATGAAGTCGAAGGCCACTCCCTGGTAGTCTCCGTTTACTTTTTCAAGGCTTACCCTCATGATTTTACTTTGACCCTGGTCGCCGATCAAAAGCTGGTTTTTGAACGGGCCAAAGCTGGCGTCTTCACCTATCTCGAGAATTTCAGAATTCGAAATGCCCAGGATGCCATGTGGCAACCATACCGCTGGCAGCGTAATCTCAGGCACCGATTCTTTCGCATGATACAGCATCTCAGGGTTTTTCTCATCAGCGTTGTTCTCAGGCTTCAGGTATCTGCCATCCACTTGCTCCCTTTCCTCATGTACTTTAGCATAAAACTCTTTGGCTGAAACCGTGACTGGAGACTCTTCTCTGTCGGCCCATTTCAAACCCGCCGGATGCCCGGTAAAACTACCTTTTTTGATATGCCACACACCACCGGATCCTATCCAGTCGCCCTGGTTGTCGGCATAGAATAGTTCTCCGTTGATCATTCCTAGTCCAGCTGGTGATCGCATGCCTGTAGCCCATGGCTCCATATCGCCTTCTGGTGAAATACGCATGATCCAGCCTCTCCACGGCACCCTGCTTTCACCTCTCCACCATTCCTGGTCGCCAAAGGCTACATTGCCTGAAACAAACATGCTTCCGTCGGGGGCTATTTTGGGGCCATAAGAGTATTCATGATAGTGACCTGATACCGGCCAGGCGTAGATGGTCTCATACACATCGGCCCGCCCGTCGCCGTTGGTGTCCTGTAGCTTTGTAAGCTCACCCCGCTGTGCTGTCAACAGAGCGTTCTCCTTAAAAGTCAATCCTAACGGCTCGTGAAGACCGCTGGCGAAAAGACTGAAAGAAGGTAGATTACTGTTGCGCATGTAGGGATCTTCTACCATCCAAACATCACCTCGTCTGGTAGCGAGAGCCACCCTTCCGTCAGGAAGCGTTGTGATACCACCTACTTCGAGGAGCATGGTCTCCGGTGTGGGGATGGTAATAATCTTGTAGAAGTCGCTTTCTTCAGCTTCCTGCGAGAAAGCGTTGAATCCTACAAGCAGGGCTATTAATGAGATATATTTTTTCATGGTTTCTTTCAGATTTTATTACCAAACAATTTGATAAACAACCGAACCAGTTGCTGGCACCAGGAGCTCTTTTGTGGCTCCCTTGTCGGCAATGGTGGCCTCTTGTGCTGATTTCAGCTCTATGTAGTAGTCAAAGCCGTCGATAGCATACGCTCCATTATCCAGCTTTCTGATCTGGCTGCCTTCGGCTATTCTGACCTGGCTGCCTGCGGGCGCATTTTCAACAGATATTTCTCTCTGAAGCACCTTGCCTTCTTCTACCAGCTTACTCTTATCTTTTACGCTTGCTCCGCTGTATGTGTAAAGAAAGGTTGGAAGACCATTGCCATCAAGTGTGTAACCGCTGCTTCTGAAATCGGGGATGTTATTTAGCTCAAGGCTGGCGCTGCTTTGTCCTGCCAGTACTAGTGTTGGCTTGCTTGTCAGGTACTCCACCACGCCGATTGGCCTGAAGGAGCCATCGCCTCTTTCATGCCACATGGGTGTGGCATCGATGAAACCACCTCTCCAAAGGCACACTACACTGCCACTTTTCATGTCGTAGATGTAGTTAAGACCAGCAGGATCACCCACGGCGATCGTATGCGTAAGCCTTTGGCTTCTGTCCCTATTGTAATCGAGGAATGCTCTCAGTAGCCTCGGACTATTGCCCGTTTCAACAATGATAGGGGAGGCCACATTGCTCGCCGGTGGAAATGAACTGAATGCATGCAGCGCTTGTGGGTAGCTGTTGGAGCTTTCTACCCACAATCCCATGTTTGGACTCACCCAGCTCACATATTTAAAGTAGGTAATTTCAATGGCATGGGTCCCTTTTGAGAGCTTCATAGGTTTTCCGCCCCTCTCATAATAGTTGGAAATCGTTTGCCCATCAATGACCAGCTTCATTGCATTGCCGGTATTGGCGCTGAACTTGTAGGTGTCGTCGGCCGGTATTTCCAGTGCGCCGTAATATCTTACAGCAAACTCATTGTCTTTCTTCGCTACTTCCCAGGTAAGTTGTTCTGTTGACCCTATCGAAGTCGGCATAAGGTCTTTAAATTCCTTTTCACTTTCAAAATGCCCGTCAAAAACTTCGTAGTTGATACCAGATAGCGAAACATTGGCTGGCTTCAGCAACCTGTAACGGATGTTCCTGAACGCCACCGGACCATGGTCACCCTGGATCATGAGAGGGCCCTCGGCCACTTCTTTGTCATTGATAGGGCCGCCCGTCAGGCGTGGTACTTCCAGGTTGTCGTGAATCCGTACACCATTCAATTCCACAAACACAAACCGGGCGTTTTCTGTCTTTTCGCCTGCGGTATTGAACCTTGGGGCCTGGAAAGAAATTTTAATTGTTTGCCAAAGGCCGGGTGCTTTTGCAGCATTTGTCCTCGGAGCCTTTCCGGCATAAGCCTTTGCTGGTTCATTTTCCCAGTTGCGATAAATGCCGCCAATGTCACCGAAGCCTGGGTTTTTCACCCCCCAACTATCGAGCAATTGCACCTCGTAGTTACCTTGAAGGTAAATGCCGGAGTTCGATCCTTTGGGAATCATCACCTCAAGCTCCAACTCAATGTCGCCATGAATCCAGTTTGTGACCAGGTTGTCTTTTTTCTGGTCGTCGTTGAAATTGAGGAGGATGCCCTGCCCGGAAGTATACTTTACTGGATGCTCCGGTTCTGGTGCGGCCTTACTCTTTTTCTTCTTTTTGCCTGTTTCAACTGGCGGTGCCTCATGGTGAATGGATAGGTTTCTGTCCATCGTTACGTCGCCAACTATCATCCAGTTGCCGGCCTGAGCCTTGAACGATGACAGGTCATTTAGCGGGAGAGTTTTGTATCCTTCCTGAGCCCAGCCAGCATATGCTGCCAACCAGAGAGTCAGTGAGAATGTGAGTCGTTTCATCATATGTATCAGTAGTTATAATTTCTGAGTAGCAAAAGCGGGACTTACCTAGTCCGTAAAACAAGCCATTGTATGTGTCCAATAGGCGGGGCTCAAATTAGGCTGAAATAAGAATTTTGGCAAAGAATGGAGGGAAATGGTGGCTGAAATATCTAAAATTCATCTGGGCGGCGTGCCAAGGTGGCATTGGTGTGAGGGTGAGTATTTGGAGGATTGCTTGCTAAGTTTCACGTGTTCACTCACCAGAATTTTATTCGAAACAAATAACCAACTGGCGAACGCTGAGGAAATAAAACCTGTCAAGTTTATGGTGATTCGCAGTGTTGACTTATTTTTATAAAGGGATAAGTGCCAGTTGCCTATGCTTATAAGCATCAAAAATATGGTTTGTAATCGGTGCATCTTGATGATCGGGCAGGAGCTTGAGAAGCAAGAACTACAGGTACGAAGCGTTGTGTTGGGCGAAGTCGAATTGGAAAATGAGTCACTTTCAAAAGAGCAATTCGACAGGCTGGACGCTTCATTGCGTCTCATGGGGTTTGAGCGCATTGATGACAAGAAGGCGAAGCTTATTGAGTCGATGAAGTCATTGATTATTCAATTCATCCACAATAAGGAATCATCTGAAAGGAAATACAATTGGTCAACAGTGCTCTCTGAGAGCCTGCATTTTGACTACAATTACCTAAGCAACTTGTTTTCGTCTGTCGAGGGAGTCACATTGGAGCAATACATCATCAAGCAAAAAATTGAAAGAGTGAAGGAGTTGTTGTTTTACGATGAGCTCAATCTTAGCGAGATTGCCGACAAACTAGGCTATAGCAGTGTGGCTCACCTGTCGACACAGTTTAAAAAGATGACTGGTTTCACCCCTTCCGCTCTAAAGAAATCCAGGGAGATTGATATGGAACGGAAATCCCTTGATCACATATCTGAGTAAGAGCCTCGATCATGGAGGAAGGAATTCTACAACACATTCCGGTATTTGTGTAAAGACGCCCTGCCTGTATAGCGTGTACTTTGTTCCAAAAGCATTTCGGTATGGAGCAAAAGTACCAAATTCAAATAAAGGGCATGGTTTGCGATCGTTGCATCCTCTTTGTGAAAAGGAAACTTGAACAGATGGGGTTTGTGGTGCAGAAAATTAGCCTTGGGAGCGTAGCAATAAATAAAACCCCTACGCCTGCTGAGCAGTCGCAGCTTGAGGAAATGCTTTCAGAAGCAGACCTTCAGGTTATTTCAAGCAGACAACATAAGCTAATATCACAAGTCAAGTCTGTGATTCATCAAGCTCTGGAGTCAAATTATCATTACGGCGCACCAATGAAATTCTCAAAGCAAATTTCCGAATCGCTGGGGCTAAATTATAGCTCCATCAGTAAGCTATTTTCTGAACACGAAGGCATAACCCTTGAGCAATATTTTATCTCAATAAGGATAGAAAAGGTAAAGAACCTGCTGACTTCTTCCACCTTGTCGGCAACGGAAATAGCTTACATGACGGGGTATAGCAGCGTGAATCATATGTCCCATCAATTTAAAGAGTATCAGGGCCATGCGCCTACTTTTTTCCGCAAGGCAGTACCCGAAATGCTCAATGCCACCTGCTGCTGAAAGGCAAGTGATTTCCTGCACTCACATCAGGCAAGTCCAATCGCCGGTTGTTGACCGCCATGGAATTATATAAATCGAACCCATTTAAATGTAGAAGAAGGTCAGGCATTTCGAGAAACTTTGTCCCTGTATAAACAACTCAAAATATGTCTGATACAACAACAATCAAAACAAGCGAGCTCAAAGTCAATCGGTGGGCCGCTTTGGCTATTTTGTGCACAGCACAATTTATGGTAATAATGGATACGTCCATTATTGGTGTGGCATTACCGGCCATTCAGGAAGCATTGAATTACACGCCCTCTGAATTGTCGTGGATATTCAATGCCTACGTAATAATCTTTGGCGGTGTGCTTCTTTTGGGCGGAAAGCTTTCTGACCTCCATGGCCCCAAAAAAGTATTTCTTTGGGGGTTTGCTGTGCTTACTGCTGCCTCGCTTCTTACCGGGCTGGCCTGGTCCGAAACCTCGATGAATATCGGAAGAGCCATGCAGGGCCTTGGGGCAGCTTTGATAGCACCTTCTGCTCTTTCTCTCCTAATGACCATTTTTACAGACCCGAAAGAACTAGCCAAAGCATTTGGCTTCTGGGGAGCATCAGCAGCTGCTGGCGGCTCGGCGGGCGTATTTTTGGGAGGAGTGCTCACCGATTACGCCTCGTGGAGATGGACCTTCTATATTAATATACCCATGGGCATTTTCGTCATGATTGCCGGAGCAATGCTTCTGGTGAGCGGAAATAGACGAAAGGGGAAAATAGATTATTTGGGAGCAGTATTGGTGACGCTGGCCACTATGGTACTGGTTTATTCGTTAGTTATGGTCGACAAGAATGGATTGCTGACCACGCACACCATTGGCCTTTTTGCAACGTCATTAGCTTTGTTTATTGCTTTTGTGTTTGTACAAAAAAGGGTGCAGGCTCCATTGTTGCCACTTTCAATATTCAAAGCGCCAAATCTTTCAAGCGGCAACTTAATTATGGCCTTAATGGCTGGCGCATGGATACCTCTGTGGTTTTACCTTAATCTTTATTTACAGCAGTCGCTGGGCTACACTGCATTTTTTTCCGGTTTGGCTTTACTCCCAATGACTATAGTAATCATGGTGCTTATGGTGGGTGTCACTGGTAAGCTCATCGCAAAATTTGGCTTCAAAAAGCCATTAATTGCAGGGCTCGTGGCACTTACCTGCTCACTGCTGTGGTTTTCGCAAGTTCCAGTAAACGGGAATTTCCTCTCCGATGTGCTTGGGGCCTCCTTGCTGGGAGCCCTTGGTATGTCGCTGGCCTATATCCCGGGCACCATCGCATCAATATCGGGTGCAAAACCAGAGGAGTCGGGCCTTGCATCTGGCTTGGTTAACACTACCTATCAGGTGGGGTCAGCTATCGGATTGGCGATAGCCGCTGCCATCGCCATCGGTACTACCAACAGCTTCTCCGCCGAAGCGGGGGTGACTACAGAAGCGCTGAATGTTGGTTTTCAGGCTGCATTTAAAGCCGCCGCATGCATCAGTGGACTTAGCATTTTGATCGCTGTGTTTGGTATTAAGCAGCAGCGGCCACAATAAGGTACCTTCTAATTTTCTTGTTTTTTAGTGCAAAAAGTCTGGCCGAACGCCAGATTTTTTGCTTTCTGTAAACTATATAAATAGCACCGATTTAAATGCAAATCAGGGCGTGTTGGATTCACGTTTTTTACATCCATAATCAAACTTCAAACAAATGAAAACAAATGAATTTTTTAGCTATTTGAGCTTCCTGGTCATCGGTGCGATTGTTGTCGCCTGCACCTCAGGTACATCCAATGACTCAAATCAAGGCAATGCGCCCATTAGTCGACTGCCAGTGGATGTCAAGGTTGTGAAATCAACCGCTGTCACCCAGGAGGAAGTCGTTGCGGGCTCTGTTGTTGCTAGTCGTGAGGTAATGATCGCCAGCGAAGTATCCAGGAAGGTTGTTGCCGTATCTTTTACTGAAGGCAGCGTAGTACACAAAGGCCAGCTGCTGTACAAGCTGGAGGACGGCGAAATTGTTGCCAAACTGAAGCAAAATCAGGCCGAACTTGGCCTGGCAAAATTGAGCGAAGGTCGCTTGGCTGAGCTGCTGAAAAATGAGGCAGTGCGGCAGGAAGAATACGACGTTGCGCAATCGAGACTTGCGTTGCTCCAGGCTACGGAGGACTTACTGAAGAATGAGCTGGACAAGACCTTCATTCATGCCCCCTTCTCCGGGAAAATTGGAATCAGTAAAGTGGAAGTTGGTTCCTGGGTTTCGCCAGGAATGCCATTGGTTGCGTTGCAGGAGCAGGGAAGCGTAAAAATTCAATTTTCAGTCCCTGAAAAATACATTGCTTTTGTGGCAAGCGGAAAGACAATACATTTCCAGGCACCCACTGGTGGTTCCAGCATAGCGGCTCGCATAATTGCCACGGAATCAGGAATAGACGCTGCCAGCAGAAGTATAACCGTGCAGGCAGTGGCCGACAACCGAGACAATCGACTAGTGCCGGGTATGTCGGCAAAGGTTTACTTTTCCGTCGCTGACGAAAACACGAAGGGCCTTACTCTGCCCACTCAAGCCCTCATTCCAGGAGCCAATGGTTTTGGTGTTTTTGTGGTAAAGCAGGGGGTGGCCAGGTTCAGCCCAGTGACCGTTTTCTCAAGAAATGAGTCCGATGCGCTGATTACGGCAGGCCTCGCCGATGGCGATTCAGTCTTGGTTTCCAACATTCTTCGCACCGGTGATGGCACTCCTGTACAAGTTGTCACTGCTAAATAATTGGAGCCATGAGTCTACCATCATTAAGTATCAAAAAGCCTGTTTTGGCAGGTGTGTTTTCCGCACTCATAGTGATTGCTGGAATGGTTGGGTGGCGATATCTTGGGATACGTGAGTTCCCGTTAACCGAGCCACCAGTTATTGCGGTTGTTACCTTTTACCCCGGGGCCAGCCCCGATGTAATAGCCTCTAAAATTACGAAGCCTTTGGAAGAATCTATCGCCGAAGCGAATGGCGTTCGCACTATTTCGTCGGAGTCCAGAGAGCAGGTTAGCATCATTTCAATAGAATTCAACAGAGAGCTAGACCTTGAAGACGCCCTCAACGACGTGCGTGACAAAGTGGCGAAGTCAAAAAGCCAGCTGCCCTCGGACGTCGACCCACCAATAGTTGAAAAAGCGAGTTCCCCCGATAATCTGGTGGCATTCCTTGAAGTGGAGAGTGATTCAAGAGACATAAAGGAAGTAAGCCATTTGGCTTCAACAGTTATCAAGGAAAGAATGCAGTCTATCCCCGGCATTCAAAGTGTAAGTATAGTCGGGGAGCATAAGTACGCCATGAGACTGAGATTCGACCCGATCAAGCTGACAGCCTACAATTTAACTCCAGAGGATATTCGCCAGGCTTTGCACAGAGAGAATATAGACCTCCCCTCAGGCAGGATTGAGGGAGAAAAAAATGAGTTGAGTGTCCGCACCCTGGGACGTCTTACTACATCCGACGAATTCAATGACATGATTATTAAGCAAACTGCAAATTCAGTCATAAAGTTGAAGGACGTTGGCTATGCAGAACTTGGGGAAGTGAATGAGCGCAATGCAATCATTAACGGCACCAACAAGGCAGACAGAGTGGGCGTTGGCGTGGCGATTCAAATACAAAGAGGAGCCAATGCTATCGAAGTTGTGGATGAATTTTACCGCCGCCTCGATGAATTGCGCAAGGAGATACCTACTGACTACAAGTTGATTGTAGGGTTCGATTTCACCAAACCAGTTCGTGAGTCAATTACAGAAGTGGTGGAGACGCTCTTCATCGCTTTTGGGTTGGTTGTCGTCATTATCTTTCTTTTTCTGCGTGATTGGCGATCTACCATCATTCCCGTGCTGGCCATTCCCGTGTCAATATTCTCGGCATTCTTCATCATGTATCTGGCAGGCTTTTCTATCAATGTCCTGACGCTTTTGGGCTTGGTGCTGGCTATAGGATTGGTTGTCGACGATGCCATTGTAGTACTTGAAAACATCTACAAAAAGATTGAAGATGGAGCCAATCCTATTCAGGCGGCATTCGCAGGATCCAGGGAAATATATTTTGCTATCATTTCTACCACCATCACCCTGGCGGCAGTTTTCTTGCCCATAGTATTTATGGGAGGCATAAGTGGGCAGCTCTTCAAAGAGTTTGCTATAGTGGTATCGGGATCGGTGATCGTGTCGGCATTTGTGGCGCTCACTCTTTCTCCTATGCTTAGCGCTTACCTGTTGAAGCAGCACGTAAAGCCCAACTGGCTTCATAGGGTCACCGAGCCATTTTTCATTAAGCTCAATGGAGGTTACGGATCACTTCTGAAAGTTTTTATGAAGTTCAGGTGGTTGGCATGGATATTCCTGATTGCAGGGGGCGTGGTGATTTATGTGCTTGGAAATAAGTTGCCATCAGAACTGGCGCCCTTGGAGGATCGGTCAAACATGATGCTTATTGCTATCGCCCCTGAAGGAGTTTCGTATGACTTCATGAAGGAGAATATGGAAGAGGTTGGTCATTACGTCAACGACAATACAGAAGGTCTCTATCAAACGTATTCAATGGTGGCCATTTCATTTATTCCTGCTCCGGCACCCATCAACGTCGCCGTGCAGAGTATCTATCTGAAAGACCCAAAGGAAAGGAGCGTGACTGCACAGGAATTGTACTACCAATATGGGGCTGCTTCAGGGCAATTTAGAAACATCCTTCTTTTCCCCTATATGCCACCTACGATTGGTACCAGATACGGCGGAGGTCAGCCCGTGCAATATGTGTTGCAAGCATCCAATTTGGACAGCGTGGCCAGTGTGCTTCCTAAGTTTCTGGCCGCAGCAAGACAAAGCAATAAGCTAATGTTTGTTGACAGTGATCTCAAGATCAATAAGCCAGAGATCAAAATTAATATAGATCGCCAAAAAGCCGCCATGATGGGAGTTTCTATACAGGAAGTGGCCAGAGCGATGCAGCTTTCCTTTTCTGGTCAGCGCTATGGGTATTTTATGAAAAACGACAGGCAGTATGAAGTAATTGGTCAGGTGGAGCGCATCAACCGTAACGATATCAGCGACCTTCGGGCAATTCATGTCAGGTCGGCTCATGGACAAATGATCTCGCTGGACAATCTGGTAACAATCGAGGATGGAATAAGTCCTGCCACCATATACCGCTATGATCAATACACCTCTGCCACCATTTCGGCTGGCCTGGCACCTGGCGTAAGTCTGGACGAAGGAATTCAGGAGATGGAGCGGATTAAGTCGGAGGTTTTGGGCGATAATTTCAGAACGACGCTAGCCGGGCAATCTCGTGATTACGTGGAAAGTAAGGGAAGCCTTTCGTACACACTGATACTGGCCCTGGTGCTGATATACATGATACTGGCAGCGCAATTTGAAAGTCTTCGTGATCCCCTGATCATCATGCTTACAGTACCCATGGCTATTACCGGGGCGCTTTTGAGCCTGGACTGGTTTAGCCAAAGCCTCAATGTATTTAGCCAAATCGGCATCATTACGCTTATTGGTCTCATAACAAAGAATGGCATATTGATAGTAGAGTTTGCCAATCACCTAAAGGACACTGGCCTGTCAAAGTTTGACGCTGCCATTCAGGCCGCAGAGCAGCGATTCAGGCCGATTCTGATGACTTCACTCGCAATGATTTTTGGTGCATTGCCCATTGCGATGACCCATAATAGCCGTCAATCACTTGGGATTGTAGTAGTAGGCGGGCTGATATTCGCTGGCATACTCACCTTGTTCATCATCCCGGCGGTCTATTCTTATCTCGCTTCAGGTAAAAGGAGAAAGGAAGTAGTGGATGAGACGGAGGCAAATATGGTGATCTCAAAAAGTTAATTTTATGAAAAAGTATAATAGATCATTGATAGCGGCCATTGCGATGCTAGGTATCGTGCTGCCCGCTACCGCTCAGGAGGTGCATCTTTCACTGAGCGAGGCGCTTACTATGGCAAAAGCGAAAAATAAGGCCATGCAGGTGCAGTTATTGGAAGAGAAAGTTTCCAAAATGGAAACTTTGGAATCCCGGAGCGACTTGCTGCCCACATTGTCTGCTCAGGGAAGTTATGCCCATTACTTCGAAAGACAGGTAATTTTTATGCCTGGGGCTTTCGTTGGCGATGAAAACACGCCGGTAGTAGACGTAGCTGTTGGTGGAAAAAACGCAGTAAATGGCTACCTGGCTTTTCAACAACCGCTGTTGTCAGAGTCCGCCCGCAGGCAGGTGAAAACCGCAACGCTTGGCGAGGCATTTCAGGCACAGGAAACCAGAGCATTCAGAGCCAGACTGACTGCGGAAGTAACCACCACCTACCTGAGGGCTTTGCTCCTGAGTGAGTCACTTAAACTGAATCAGCAAAGCCTGGAGCGGAACGTGCGCTCACTGGAAGACAGTCAATCTCTTCTCAGCCAGGGTAAGGGCTTGAAGGTGGATACACTGCGAAGCTTTATAGCGGTTGAAAATCTCAGGTCGTCTATTTCGTATCTTCAAAATCAGTATGAGACGACACTGCTGCACCTGGCCAGGATAATTGGCCTTGAGTCGGCTGAGACAATCGTCCTTATCGATAATCTTGAGATTGATGAGGGCATTATGATCTTTGGTTCGACTGCTGCTGGAGAAGCTGAGATTGCGGCCAACAGGCCTGATCTTCAGCAAATAAGATTGCGTGTAGAAATAGGCGAAAGTATGATGAGTCAGACGAAGGCTCAAAAACTACCCACCATTACCATGATGGGTGCTTATCAACTACAGGCGCAGTCTTTCGATCTCAGCTTCAGCCGTTGGCCTGGCACATCTTTTTTAGGCATTCAGGCATATGTGCCCATTTTCTCCGGGAATAAAATAAATTCCAGGTTGGGTAAGGCAAGTGTAATGCTCCAGCAAAGCGAACTAGCATTGCAGGATTTATCGCAAAAAGCTGCGATTGAAGTACAGTCTCATGAGAATGATTTGCGGGAGGGGCTAAGAAGATTGGAGATTCATGACAATACTGTTGAGGCGGCGAAAGTAAACTTTGCAATGGTAAATGAGCGGTTCCAGTCTGGCCTCAGCTCCAGGCTGGAGCTTACAGATGCTGAGCTGGCGTTGACGGAGTCGAGAATGAACCAGCTACAGGCATTTTACAAAGTGAGAATCGCTAAGCTTGAATACGATCAAGCACTGGGATTGCTGTCAGAATAATTGACACCCAAACAGAAATATAGAAAGAGGCTGTCTCGTTTTTCGCAACTGAGACAGCCTTTAGCTATTTTTTGAGCAACTTGAACCTTTGTGTTTGATTTTTCGATTCGAGTACTAAAACGTAAATTCCTGCGCTAAGATTTCCCGGCAGAATTATAGCGCTGAAAAAGTCACCACGTCTGTCGGCTAACCCCTCACCTCGCAAGATCAAAGCTCCATTGAGGTCGGTCATATAATACAATACCGGCGAGTTTTTCTCTAGACCCCTGGCAGCGACATTGATATCCGACTGGATAGGGTTGGGGTATGCATTGATTGAAGGAGCTTCTTTCTGAATCTTGATAGAAGCAACCTTGCTGTAGTCATGCTGGCCATCAAAGTCAATCTGCTTGATTCTATAGTAGGACGTTCCCCAGAATGGCTGAAAGTCAGTGAACGCATAGTCCTGCCTGTCGGTCGTGGTGCCAGCGCCGTTTACTTCGCCAATTTTTTGATAGACTATGCCATCCTCGGAGCGCTCAATTTCGAACAAATCATTGTTGGTTTCTGAGCCTGTTGCCCAATCGAGTATTGCAACACCATTTAGCTCAGTAGCGCTAAAATTTAAAAATTCGACAGGGAGCGGGGTTGTGTCTTCGTCGGTCGTTCCAAATGTCACAAACTTTGTGCTATAGCTGAGGGGGCCGGCCGTCATTGACCCAGCCGTCGGCGTACCACTAGGGGCGCTCGTGGTGGTGATCATGTCCCAAAGAGTTCCCGACCAAAACGCCATTCGAAGATTGCTGATGGTGCTTTGCACGTCTGAGCCGCTGTTCCAATTTAGTTGGACACTTGAACTGGCTGGCGAAGGCACGCTAATCATCCAATATTCATTCTCGCTCACTTTCACAATACCGTCGGCAGGGTCAACTGCCGTCACGGGGCCAATGGCAGATGCACCTCCGTTGTAGTATTCGACTATCCAGTCTTTAGTGCCCACATAACCTGTCGGCGCCTTGATTTGCATTTCGCCGCTTCTGGTCCCCTTGCCAACCGGAAAGGTGTACGATGAAACATTGGGTGGCAGCACTCTTACAAACGGGCCGTTCACATACCTGGCTGAGCTAAACCCAGACAAGGTGCCATTAAGCGTTAGTCTCAGCGTATTGTCGGTATTGGTAGTTATGAGTCCATTTGTGAAAATAAGCTGCCCATCAACATCAACATCCGTATTGGCACTAATTCCCCTGGAGGCGTCAGTGCTGTTTACAATGGTGACTCCATTTGCATTATTGATTTCAAGGTTATTAAATGCATTGGTTCCAGTGAAATTGCCTGATACACTTTGTGCCGCAGGGCCTCTCAGTACTACTTTGCTTGCTCCACCACCATTGTCGAAGCTTGAAACGTCGGACTTGTATATGTTTCCATACACTGACGTCGAATTATTGCCATCTGGAACCACCACATTCACTGTTCCTAGTATCTCCAGGTCTTCACACACTTTAAGCGTATTATTATTCGGTACAGTTCTATCACCGGCACCAGAAAAAACCAGCCTTCTGACATTGGGAATGTCGTTGAGCACGGCATAGGAACCAATACCAGCAAACTCCAGACCGCCGCCACCGCTACAATTAGCATCTGGAAAGAATGCTTCATAGTCTCCTGTTGGGAAGGCTACGGAACTGCCGTCGGAGGTGAGCTTCAGGTTGCCGGCACCAGTTACAAAGCCGAGGTTGTGGTTGGAGAACCCAGAGGCAATTTCCAGTGTTGCACCCGCTTCAATTGTCGTTTTCCTGATCCTGATATTATCGGAATTTAAAACCAGGGTGTAGCCAGACTTGACGACAATATCTGAAGAAGAGCCAGGTGCGGGGGATGTCCCTTCCTGGTAGGAGGCGTCGCTATAATAGTTGCCGGACGACGCCAGTTCGTAAGTTGTAAACGTGGGAACCATGTCAGGTATGGCGGCTCCGCAGAGCAATGAGGAGCCATTGTTCTGTAAGGTCACACCAGCCGTATATATACCTTCAAGGGTTCCGTCAATATTGGAATTGAGAGGATAGGCGATTCTCAAATTGTTTTCGTCAAATTCAGACTCGGTAAATACCTTGTCCCAGAATGATCCCAGATTGTAAAGCCTTGCAGGCCCATAGTTGGCAACCGTGTAGGGAGCTGTTACGGCAAAGTCGGCTGCATCGTAGTACATTTCCAGAGTGCCATTGAGGCCAGTGACTCCGCTTGATTTGATGATCCAATAGTACTGTAACACATTATTGGAGTCGACTATTTCAGGATCTGTACAGGCTCCAGCCGTTTCTGCATCTTCGGCAATTGGCGGCAAATCTGCTACTGGCCTTAGCGTAATGTAGCTGGCGGAAATATCGTTCACATTTATCACAGCCGGTGTATACGATGTGAGGCCAACCGGGAAGGTGAAGGTGGAGCTGCCTGCTGTAATCGCTGGGAAAATCTTCCTCAGACCAAAGTCTTTAATAGAGCTATTGGTTTGAATCATCCTGTTCACATTGAAGTCTGTATAGGCTTTTCCACCCGTTCCATTTTCGATGGTTGACGTTTCAGGAATGACAAGAAGGTTACCTCCAATATCAAGTACCCCTGTAGTAAGAACAAGCTTTTGGTCTACCTGAAAGTTTTCGTCAGTGTCAGTTATGATAAGCCCTGCCGTATTATTGAGGTTCACAACTCCAAAGTAGCTTAGTCCTGAGGAAGACCTGCCAAGGTTTTGTTTCTCAGTACCATTAAAAATGATGCCCGGGCCGGCCGCTGCGCTTATGTGTGTTGCGTCGTGCAGCAGGTCCTTTTTGATGTTGAAGGCATAGGTAGCTGTGTTCAGTGTGCCCGCCAAAATTGAGGCATTGTTGGCAACAGTAACTGACTTGGCAAGCACTAGTGAACCAGACCCCGACTTTTCAAGGTTCCAAAAGGTAGTAGTCCCCGAGCCTGAAATAGTTCCTGTGGCAGATGTAGGGAAGAAGGTGGTTTGGTTGTTGGCAATGGTGCCTCCAGAAACAAACGTGCCATCGTTAACAACACTCTCGTTTACAGTTAGATCAAGGCCATTGGCATTGAAACTGCTCCCGGTGGTAATCGACAGGTTGTCTACCGTTAGAGGCGCTGTGTATATTTTAGCCGTTACGTTGGCAGACCCGATTCGCAGTGTTTCAAGACTGATACTTGAGTAAATGCCAAAGTTCGTTTGAGAGGCTGGCGTATCTGCATTTCCGAGGGTAATTGTTGATCCATCGGTTATACTGCTTGTAGCCGGAGAAAGTCGAACAGTTGGTACTGATGTTGAGTTGAGGTGACGAACGACGGTAAATGACTCGCCGGCACCTCCATCGATATCAAGATGGAATTCACTTCCGGGATTGATCACTTCAAATACCCCTCTGATAGTTGTGGGTACAGCATTTTTGCCAAATACGGCAACACCTCCTGTTTGCGTGTATTTGAGAATGCCTGAAGTTGAAGCGGTACTTCTTCGTACCTGAGAACCCACAGTCAGAGTGCCTGAAGAAAGCTCAATGGAAGCATTTCCAGAAGCCGAATACTCGATAAAGTTGTTGACCCCAACACCGCCATCCATGTTTAGCGAGCCACCACTGATCACGAGTGGCCCGTCAAGGATTATTCCGGTGTTGGCACCACTGACCCTGGCAACACCTTGCTGGATTGCTAAGCCACCAGACCCGGAGGTTGCCTCAGCATTGAGCGAATTTGGCAGAAGGAAGTTGCCACCACCGCTTGAAAGTGTTATGTCGATTGACGGATCGTTAAGTACCAGAGTGCCATTGACGATTTCGATGGCCTTGTCGGCGGTATTGGTCAGGCCAGTAAGTGTGAAACCGTCGTTGAATGTAAATTCTGCTGCGTTGTTCAGCTTTTTATTTAGCGTAATTCTGTACAGTTGTGGTGCGTCGCCACTAACTGTGTTGAATGTACCAGAAAGACTCCCATTTAGCGTGAGCTTAATATTTGACTCAGCGTTTCCTCCAAAAATCAACCCATTGCCATTGGGTGCAATTGTTGTATTGCTGCCGGTAGTATTTATGACAATATCGCCGCCCACAAACAAGTTGTGATTAACCGAGCCTCCGCTTGCAACTCTGATCACGTTGCCACCACTTGCCGCAGTCCCTGTGGGATTTCCGACGTAAACATCACCAATTACTGTAACGTTCCAGGGGATTCCCGTATTGGGCAGCCGAAGTTCTCCTCCGCCAGTACCGTCAACCAATGGTCGTAAATATAGATTTGCATTGACTGTCGCATTTCCTCCGGAGGCACTACTTAATGCCAGATTGGAGTTGCCACTGATTTCCAGGTTTTGATTAGTTGTGAAGTTTTTAGCAATAGTTACAGTACGATTGTTTGCTCCCCATCCGTCGTTGGTGATAAAAAGGGTAGGGACTTCATCTGGAATATTGTTGATGGTGTAGTCGTTAAATGCCTCATACAACAGCGTAGACGAATCTTGAGCTGTGAAAAGGCCTAAATCAACCGCTGCAAAGCTGGGATCCCTTTGATTCTGATTGGTGCTGCCACCTCTGACACGGATGGTTCCTTCACCTTCTACCACATTGACAAGAATATTACCTGTAGAATTCCAGGTGAGCGTTGGTCTAAACTGAAAATCGTTAGACCCACCAAGCTGAGATAATGGTTTTCTGACGACAGGTGCGTTGCCCAAATTATCGGTCATTTGGATAAATATCAGTCGGGCTGCAACCACGTCGCCCCCGTCGACCCTTGCAGAATGCGAGTAGCCTCGGTAGGTGGTTTTAGGGTCATCATACGGAAAGAAGCCAATCACAGCAATATCTCCTGCACCAGGTGTATCAGGCGAATCCGGATTTGTACTCAAGTGAGGATTGGCGGCGTTGAAACCTGGCTGGTCATTTCTTGTCCAGGTATTGGCTGTTGTCCAGAGTGGTTGGTTCCCTGTCAGGTCACGACCCTTCGTGTAATAGATCAATGGAGCATTGACAAACCTTGCTGCCTGGCCTGTTGTAAAATTGGCGTTCGCCAGAGGGAATCCTACGAAACCAGCTTGAGAAAACTCTCCTCCAGTGCTTGTTCCATTAAAAGTGATGTACCGGGTAGCATTGTTTTGGTTTGTGTTTTGGTAGGCGGATGTAACGATGTCTGTCAGGTCACTTACAGGGTTAGACTCGTAGGCCCGTGTAAACGGAGTTTCATCAAGAACATAGCCAGGCACATAGTTTTCCTCCAGACCTGCCGGTTCTAAGCTAGGCCTGTCGACACCAGCAATTACGCTGTTTGATGCCCTGTAATAAAAACGAAATGCTACGTTTGGCACCGTTGTAAAATCAGAGTGCCTCACTCGCCAGTAGTGCTGAAGCATTTGTCCGCCAGCAAGGTCTGTTAATTGCAGTTCGCCTGAGACTACGTTAATCTGGACATAGCCATCGTCGGAAAAGTCTTTCACCTTCATTTGAGCTGGTCTCGAGTAGAAAGTAGTGCCACCATCAAGCGTAAATCCAACCGGAAAAGTGATGGGGGCCGTGTTGTTGAGTCTCGACGTCACATCCTCCGTTACTGTGTTGCCTCTTACCTTGAGTTTGAGCCCTCCGTCGCTGGGGTTTCCGTCGGTAAATACGAGGATATTTCCTGTGATGCCTTCGTTGTTAACTCTAATGACGCTTGCGTTGGCTACGTCACTATTGAAAAAGTTTCCGCCGCCATTGTTGATGTTCCATATCTCATCAATGGTCAGGGTGTGGTTTTTTACATAAATCCTGCCGTTGAGGTATTCTACTCTTTCCAGGAGAACATCACTATTCAATTCAATAGTAGTAGCCACCCCTACGTTGAGTCTAATGTTTCCGAAGACCGCATCATCCGTCGTAGTGATGGTAACTGGTGGGTCTTCTCTGAAACGAATCTGTGCGACGTCTGGAGTACCTGTAGCAGTTGGGTACGGGCCTGCACTGAAATAAGTCCCCAGGCGGTCATTGTTTGTAATGCTACCCCAAATCCTCAGCGTATAGGCATTTTGATCCATTGTTCCGGATAGTACAGAAATGTCTCCGTTAACGTCTAGTCTGATTCCACCTGTGTTTCCGTTTCTGGCGACCAGCCTTAGCTCATTGCCGCTGGTTCTGTTGAGCACTACGCTGCCTGCTTCAAGCTGCCCTGTTCCGGCTGTAACTCCGTAGTAGACAGTGTCGATGGCGGAAGTGCCGATGGTTTGATTGAAATAAGTTGTGTTAAAATTTGTTGGGAGGTCTGCGATGCCATCGTAAGGGGCAACACCGCCAAATACAGCCTGGTAAGTTGAGTTTCGTCCAACGTAGAAGGAACCGCCAACATAAATGTCATTAACATTGACAGCAGATGTGGTCGGTGCAAACACAATTGGATAGTCCCCCAGCGGGTTGTTGTAATAAGTGTCGCTGTATCCGTGGATCACAAGATCGTTGAGTGCTACGAGAGGCTGCCCGGCGACAGATGGTTCGTCCAAGCCTCCTCCGGTGCCTGATGTGGTGCCGATCAGGACGATATTACCCACCGAAGCTGCCGTAGCTCTCATTTTTACATTGTAGAAAGGAGCTCTGGATGTGACTCGGTATTCTGTGGTTGTGCTGGATTGGAAAGTGACCGTGCCGCCAGTTACCACCTGATTACCAGGGTCGCAGTTGATGAATATATTCCCTCTAAGGCTGGAAGTACCTAAATTGTTTCTGCCGTTAACGATCAAATTGCCACCGGTCATTACAAAAACGTTGCCTGTGTAGGTAAGAGAGAACAAGGCGTAGTCGGCATTGACTGAACCGCCTCCATTGATGGTCACGGTGCCGCCATTTTGCTCGTAGGTTCCCTGGGCAGAAAGACCATTTACCGATGTTCTGAACGCTGCCATATAAACCGTACCACCATCGACTTTTAACTTTCCGGCGTCTCTCAGAGTTAAGCCGCTTCCAACAGAAGCTATTAGCTTTCCTGATGTGACTTCAACCGTACCATACGGCACTATGGCAGTTCCACCCGTTTTGGCGACAAAACCTCCATCAATCTGAAGCTTCGTAGTACTCGGGATCGAATAATTTCCGGTAGTGTTAATTACAGGCACTGCCACGTTAACTCCCAATTTTACGGTTCCTTTGACAAGAGCGAAGGCGTTCAGGTTGGACGTTGCCGCAGTTATATCCGAGTTGACATCGTAGTTGGCTCTTCCCAGCAATCGGAAATAGGCACTGTCTGGTGCCTGAATGGAAAGTGTGAAGGTTTCGTCTGTTCCTTTGTCGATAACAATTCTTGAGAAATAGGTAAGGTTGTTGCAGTCGACGGTCTGATCTTTGGTGGCGCTATTAAAAAAGGTGTTGACCCTGCCTGTTACATCGTCCGTAGTGTAGTAAGCTGTCGATGGGCTGTATCTGGCTGCCACGGAAGCAAAGTCTGTCCGGTTGGTGAAATATGCCTGACCTCCGTTGGTGAAGTTGCCTGAAATGGTAAATGAGTGAGTAGCGTTGGCGTTTGCAGTAACAATGCTTCCGACCCTGGTGCTGCCGTTGTCTTCCACTATTACGTCGCCGCCAACGGTGAGACTTCTGGCCGTGGTAGTGCCGTCGCCAAACTGAAACCTTCCGTTTCTAACGGTGAGGGTTCCGTAAAGGCTGTAGTTGGAGGCGAGAATGACTTTGTCGGTAGCCGCTGTTTTGTCGACCCGAAGGTTCTTGAAGGTCCTGGAAACAGCAAGCGTCATATCTCCGGCACCTGCCACTATCAAAGTTCCGCCGTTGTCGGGGTCAGAAAAGCCGATATTTCCTGATGTGATACCTGCTGGAAAGTTGGCGGTGCCGCCGTTTCCCTGAAGCCTGATCTGACCGTTGCCGTTTATCGTTTTGAAGTTGTGACCAGTAGAAGTTGTAAGATACAGGTTGCCACGCACCTCCATCGAATTCACGGTTATGTTATTTGTGGCCGGCTGAACGGTCACAGTTCTACCCGATCTGATAATTACATCGTCTTCAGCTCCGGGTATATTGTTGCCAGGGTTCTTTACAATGGGTGCTGTCGAGGCGTCTAGCGTCCAGGTAGCTGAATTCGACCAGTCGCCGTCCTGAAACACATACCATGTTTTAGATGTGAGCTGAGTTCCTTTCCCTAGTGTGTAATACCCCGATTTAAACCTTGAGGCTGGAATAGAAACTACCACTTTATCACCACTTTCAAGTGAGTACTTGTCTACATAGATGCTCGTGAAATTGGCGGACACATCACTTCGGTAAAGCAGAACATATTCATTGAGGTTGCCTGAATAGGTGAGCCCGGCATCGCTAAAGTCGAAGAGTAACTCTGCATTAACGCCGCCTCCGTTGACTACGCCAGACTGGCTTACCTCTGTGTACCAACTTCTGGCCCAGCGGGAAGTAACCCCAGCTCCAATTTGGGTAGCAAGCCCGTCGGCATGTGCGGTGCCATCGTGCGCAAAAGCAACAAACTCTCCGGCGTCCAGCGAGCTGTTTACTTCTCTAATCTGCAATGCGTCGGAGGTGGCCGAAGTCACCTTAACAGTGCCATCCACGGTTCCTAAACCTCTGTACTGAGTGAAGTAAGAAGTATTGTAGGTGCCCAGATTGCCAAAAATGTCATTTGTAGTCAGGTTGACACCATATTTGTGGCCAAGCATATTTTCAACGATGACCCTTTGCGGAGCACTTACTGCCCCATTGTAGATGATGACTTCTGCAATGTCACCTGGAAAGCTTCGGTTGTCGCTAAGGTTGAAGTTTCCGATATATAACGGCGACGCATTGTCTGGCAACGGGGTGGTTACATTGGTGCCACTACTTGTTACAGAGTTTCTATTGAGGAAGAATTTGTTCCCGGACAGCGTGTGATCGTAAGTGGTTGAGATAATATAATTGGTATTGTCAGAGACACTTACGTTGGCAGTGCCGCCGTCGCTGATATCGGCACTGATGCTGCCGGAGTTTCTAAATAGCCGGTAAGACTGATTGGCTCCAACGCCAGTTCTTTTGTTTAAAATTCCCTGGACGCCGCTGCTTTCAGTTCTTATTACTAGAAAGAAGCTCATAGCCGACGACCAATCCAGCAGTGAATTGTCGTTTACCGCCAGATTATAGTTGGTGGTGCCCGTTGGCCCGAAGTTAATGGATGGCCTATTGTTCAGGTTGGCATTGCTTGCAATATAGGTTGGTTGCCATGTGCCATTCGCCTGGGCAGCATTGAGACCGTTGCCAGACTGGTCAGCCCATGCGCTTACTTTACCGCTCGACTGGGTAACGCCTGCGTCTGCTTTTAGCCACAATACATTTCGTGGAGCAACTGAGCCATCGCCACTACCGATGCCCGCCGGACCGGTTTGGGCGTAGGTATTGGAAAATGCGCCAAACAATGAAAGGAAGGTGGCAGCAACAAAAACATTTCTCATACAGGCTAGAATGACTTACTTAAATAGGAAAAGATATCAAAAGTGGAATAAGAGAGTAAGGTTATAATACTACATTCAAAATTAGATAATTCTAATACAGTACAGGAGTATTTGGTAGAATAATAGCAAGTATTCGTCGAATTTTCTTCAAAAAAGTACATGGCATTGGGCTTTGATCATAGAAAAAGTAAGTCTTGATTTTTGGCGACGCTAAGATGTAGAAGTTCAGTGAGCTGGGGCGGGATTGTTATAAATTAAACATAAGTAGTGAATTTTGAAGCACTGAACTAGTTCTAAGCCCGACAGCTCAGCCGATGAGTGAAATATTATCCTGATTTTTTACAAAAAAAACCATGGGAATATTACATCGGTTGCTTAATGCTATGTTGGTTGCGTAGAAATGGGATTATTTCTACCTGTTTTAAGGGAGGCTCGTGCCTGCGTCATCGAGTTATTTGCACTTGTTTATTTGTGCCTAACGAAGGTTGTGGCCGGGGAGGCACTTCATAAACTCGGCGGGATAGGGACAGCCTGAATTTATTGGCCGGGCTATGAAAGGTGTAGTTTATTGGCGACACTGAGGCGAGTGTTACAGACACAGCCTGTTATCACAATGCGAGGGTTTGATGAATACTTTAATTTTTTTTTAACTGACACCAGATCCTAAAACAGCCCAAAAACAAATCAATTTGTTGCGCCAACAAAAAAGCACCTCCCAAAAAATGAGAGATGCTTAGGTGTTTCTGTGGGCCCACCTGGGCTCGAACCAGGGACCACCTGATTATGAGTCAGGTGCTCTAACCAACTGAGCTATAGGCCCTCTGAGGGAGTTATTCGTTGTCGGTGAAAGGGCAGTTGAAATATTTCGATAATAATTAACGAATAACCACTAACTTTTAACCTTCCTCCTCCGAAAAGGACTGCAATATTAGATATTTGCTTTTAATAACACAAACAGGAATCCAGTGAATCTTTCAGGAATTAAACATCTCATATTTGACCTTGGTGGTGTCATCATCGACCTAAATCCTGAGGCTACCTATACAAGTATGGAACGCCTGACTGGCCGCCCTATCGACCAGTGGCTCAGCGGCCTTCATGAAAGCCAGCTTTTTACTGACTACGAGCAGGGCTTTCTTTCTGATAGCGAGTTCAGAGATAGCGTTCGGCAAATTGCAGCGGTGTCCCTAACCGACACAGAGATCAATAAAGCCTGGAATGCCATGCTGGGAGCCATCCCAAGACGCAGAATAGATAAAGTTGTTGAGTTGGGCAAAACCTACCAGACATTTGTTCTCAGCAATACCAATGGCATTCATGTATCAGCCTTTAATGAAACCTTGCAGCTATCTACAGGCAAGCCAACACTCGACCATTTTTTTAACAAAGTTTACTTTTCGCACGTGATGAAAATGCGAAAGCCGGAAACGGAAATCTACCAGACGGTGTTAGGCGAAAATAATTTGAACCCCAGGGAGGTGCTCTTTCTGGATGATAAGGAAGAGAACCTTAAAGGGGCTGAGAAGCTTAAAATACAAACGTTTCTAGTACCTTCGCCCGATAGCTGGTTAGAACTGTTTTAGTGCATGGAAGAAATAGAAGGAAGCAGCCCGGAGCGGTCGCTTCAGGAGCAAATTAAAGAGCTGGAAATAGCGGAGAAAAAGAAGGAGCAGAAACGGCTTTTTATTCATATTGGTCTTTTTATTGCCACGTTTATTTGCACCACACTGGCTGGTGCTGAGTGGAGTAGAAACAAGTTCCTGCTATTCAGCGAAGGATACACCTGGGCTGATTTCGTGGCTGGCATGGAGTTTTCCATTCCTTTTCTCACCATTCTTACCTTTCATGAGTTTGGGCATTATCTCACCGCCAAATACTATAAAATCAAAGTTACCCTGCCTTATTACCTGCCTCTTTGGCTGGGGTTTCTGGGGTCGCCCAGCATTGGCACCATGGGTGCCTTCATCAACATCAAAGGTAAAATTAAAACCCGCCAGCAATACTTCGATATTGGCATCGCAGGGCCGCTGGCAGGTTTCGTTGTGGCGCTATTTGTGCTTTGGTATGGCTTCACGCATTTGCCGCCACAGGAAGATATTTTTCAAATTCACCCTGAGTACGCACAGTATGGCCTGGATTATCCTAACCATGTCTATAGTGATTCTACGGCATCTATTGGCCTGGGTAACACCATCTTGTTCGATTTCTTTAAGGAGCATGTGACCACACAGCCCGAGCTGTTGCCTCACCCTAACGAGATCATTCACTATCCATGGATACTGGCTGGCTACCTGGCGCTGTTTTTCACAGCACTCAACCTGCTGCCCATTGGCCAGCTCGACGGAGGGCACATTGTTTACGGATTGCTTGGACTCAAAAATTCACGGCTGGTGTCAGCCGGCCTCTACATCGCCTTCATCTTCTATGCGGGACTGGGGATAGTTACGCCTTTTATGGATTGGACTGCAACAACCACTTTTTTCATGGTGCCGGTTCCCAACCTCTTCGCCATTCCTGTGTATATCTATTTTTTGAAGTGGGTTATGCAAAGCCTGACAGAAAATGATCTGAACCGGTGGATGGTAGCTGTAGGCATCTTCACAGCTCAGTTTGTAGTTTCACTCATCTTCCCAACAGTGGAGGGCTACAGTGGCTGGCTGCTTTACGGAATTATTCTGGGCCGGTTTATTGGCATCTATCACCCGCCGGTAGCTCACGACCAGCCTCTCGACTTCAACCGCAAGGTGCTCGGCTGGATTGCTCTCATAATCTTTGTGATTTGCTGGAGCCCGAATCCGTTTACGACCTAGTTGAGAACTGCCTTTCGGGAGTGTAAATAATGTTTAAGGTAGTTTCTTTCACTTTTGCGAATAGCACACCACTTTTTTCGTGAAAGCTAACTCTCATTTTTGTCGAGAATACTACCAAAAATACTTTTTGCTCACTTGATGGTAGTTCTGAATTTGATCTGATTTGATGATGTTTTCGGTATGCTAAACCAAAACACGTTTATCGTATTAATGCGACATCCCCCATTATATGGAGAGATGTTGGTTTCACATATTACGGCTTCTCCCTGCCTAAAAAACCTGGTGCGGGTTTGTATTTTGTCACAACTGGTGGTAGAAATTTTCACACCGACAACCGTTCTGGTGGCAAAGTCAACATCTGAAAAAAGAAAATAGCTGCAATTTGGGTGAGGAGACTTGAACGAATAGAGAGTTTCCTCTAGTTCTTGTTCGCTGTTGAATATGTAGGTTTCCTCCAACTTATTTAGATTAAGGCATCCAATTTGAACCTCCTCCACATCTGTCATGGGAACTCCATCATCCTGAATGGGGCTTAAGAAGAGAGCGATAAATAAGGTGATGCTGAATGCCATTGTGTGTATCTTTTAGTTATTGGCAAGTTTGCCACGGGTTTCGTTATTTAAGCGAGAGTGCCCGATTCGAAAAGCTTAATAAACACTGGAAAAAGAAGGGAAGCGGCTAGTTTTCATAAGGTCTCACGTTAAAACTGACATCTTCTTTAGCTATTTTTGGAATACTCCACCACAAGATCTTTTGCCTTAATACAAAGCAATTGCCATCGTCAAACCTTACTTGGCATATAATCTTCTTCTGCCCTTCAAGATGGAAACTTGACGAGTGGTTGAATGTCATTCAGCTTCCTGATTCTAGTTTTACGCCGACTAAGGTTCGCTTGGAAAAATCAATTGCTGCTATTTGTGTCTTTCCGCAGTTTATGTTTGGTGATCTAAACTCAGACATGGCCCTGGTAAATTCTGCCGCACTGTTAAAGACATAGTGCATATCTAGTTTGTCCAGGTTTAAACACCCAATAGTAACTTCTTCAACATCCGTTAAAAGGATCCCATCCTCCTGAAGGGGGCTGAAAAGTAAGGCTAAAAGCAAGGTGAGGTTTAAGGTTATTACAGGCATATCCAGATGAATTTAAGCTCTTTGATTGTTTTTAACAAGGCCTTTTTCTGGTTTCCTGTATTTGATTTGCTCGACAACGTAACGGATGATTTCTTTTATTTTCTCAAGTAGAATACTACTAGGTTCTCCTACTTACATGCGTTTTTCGCCATTTCTTAAAATCCACTCAATAGGGCCACTTGCTTAGGCCACCTTCCAAGTTCTTAACATTTGCGAACCCATGTTTCAATAGATACTTTGTACCTGTTCGACCTCTGGTGCCTGCTTTGCAATGGATCACAATCATTTTGCTTTTCCATGACGCAATTTCCTGTAGCCTGAAAGGGAGGCTGTTCAGCGGGATATTGAGGCCGCCTATGTGATATTCTTCGTGCTCCCATTCTTCTCTTACGTCCAACAACAGAAAGTCGGCTTTGGAGTCAATTAAGGTCTTCAGCTCCTGAGGGAGGATTGTCATTGATTGGGTCAGTTGGTCAGTATCAGCTTAAATGTACTTTTCCTGTTTTGGAAAATGTACTGCACAAAATAAAGACCTTTTGGCAAGTGAGTCAAATCGATTGACCACGGACGCTGGGTGTCCGATAATTGCACTGGGAAAGATCTTCCTGAAACATCCGCTATGAAAACAGCGTCCGGCTTTTCTGAGAAGTGGACAATACCCTGACTGGGGTTGGGGTAAATGGTTAATTCTTCGATGGGCTTTTCATCAAGGCCAGTCACTGACCTGAAAGGCACATTTTCGAATACCGGCCTGATCATCAGGCTTCCTTCCGTTCTTTCATTTTGCACCCAGCCATTGCCTACGTTGAAGTAAATTCTGTCGCCGGTGTTATTGTTCTTGTCCAGCCCTATGCCCACAAAATTGTCGGTATACTGCCGGTAGCCAATGTAGAAGGTGTCACTCACCACCACTGGTATTTCAAACTTGTAGCGCACAAACTGGTCAAGCTCCTCTTTGAACTCCACACTCACCCGCTGCAGTGCCAGCAAGGTGGGGTTGATATTGGTGAGTGTCTTCCAGGCAATGATGTCCAATGGCTGGCCATCGGCAAAGGGTGCTATCCTTGGGAAGTGGATGTCAATCGCTGTGAGGGTGTCTTGCGCCAATGCCGCCACCTTATAGGCCAATTGCCCCCTGCTTTGATTGATGCCAGCTGCGTATTCCGCAGTGCCGTCGTCCCAGGCGGTGAAATCTGAAAATGCAAGACTAATACTTGTGGTATCGTTGTTTCTATAGTTGATATTTTCAAAATAGGTAGTGTCGGCTGTCAGGGGGTCAACCCTGCTTATGAGGTATTTGTCTCCCGTTTTAAGAAACAAATCCATATTTAGAACGACCGAGTCCTTGTCCTGCAAAAATGCTTTGATTGCTTCAGTGTCGACGGGCGAACTTGTTATTGTTCGCCTTTCAAGGCCCTGAGGTATTGGATCGACTACCTGATTTTCATCAACAGAAGAAACAATTTGTCCGGTGCTGGCTTCCACAATCTGAATACTGTACTCCACAGGCTGCAGTAAAGCATCCAGGTTGAAAAATTCAAATGAGCTCGTGCCTGATAGCCTGTCGGCGGCCGACTGGAACTGGCCTGATGGTAATGCGTAAATACCTTTCAATGGCGATAGTGGGGCAGCAGAGAGGGCTCTGTCGAAGTAGGTGTTATTGGACGGGCTTCGGTTCTGGTTGAGGTAGATGTAGTCAATATGCCAATGATCAAACGGCCCTGTTTGTTTGTTGAAACTCTGAAACCTGAAACGAAAGCCCTCGTGGTAAAACTCAGGCTGCAAAATAGGTACAAACTGCTGCGTAAAGTCTTCCTTCAGGTTTTCCTCGCCACCTTTCAGTATCCACTTTGTTACCCAAACACTATCTCTGCTTAGAAACTGGAGGCGCAGCGAGTCTTCAGTGTTGGGAATTTCACCCAGGCCCTTTATTTGCCAGAAGAAGCTCAGGTAAACTGTGCTGCGGAGGTTCGCAGGAATAACCGACAAATCGATGGCCCTGGAGGTGAGGCTGTCTGCCGGGCCCACAAAGTTGGAGGTTGGGTTGTGAGGAATACCATTACTGTTGAGTCCGTCAAATGTGGCTACGCCAAGGGTGGGAGGGTGTAGCCCCAGCGTGGCATTCACCCATACATCCTTGCTGCTCACCCACCACTCGTTGCTGGGCTGGCCGGTATAGTTCGAGAAGTCGTCCCAAAACGGGAGTTGGATGGTGTCATCGGCGTCAAGCGTTCTTCCTGAAGCTGAATACTTGCTATTGGTTGGGAAGGCGATTGGTTTTTGGATAAGCTGGGCAATAGCACTGTGGCTTCCGGCCACAAATGCTGCCAGGAAGAGAATGCCTTGTAGCCATCGCCCTTTTTCTATCATTAATTGAATCTTTCTGGCTCCGTGCCTACTATCCAGAGGTCTATGTAGTCGCCTATTTTGATCTTTTTGTCAGCCGAAGGTGATTGTTTAAAAACGGTACCCAGTGGCATTGCCTGTTCCTGGTAGGAAACTGTGCCGTCAGCACTTTTTACTTCTATCGTCGCTTTGCCATCTTCTTCGTAGTGAACGTCGCCTACCTTAAGGCCCTGTCCAATAACGGAAAATTCAGCGTCTTCATATGTAAGACCAATTAAAGTTGGGACATTAAACACCTGGTTGCCAAGGCCGTCTCCCACAATTAAATCAATTTTGGCTCCTTTAGGCACCGAGGCTCCTTCGCTGACAGGCTTTCCCTGGTAGAGCTGCTTGAGTACTGCGTTTAAGGCCATGTCCGATGCGTACGTAATTTCTCCCAGCAGAAGGTCGTAGCTTTTGAGCACCACCTGCGCATTTTTTACGGAGCCATCTACCAGCTGAGGCATCCTTACCTTGGGCGGCTCTTTGGCATTCAATGAGATATATATCTTTCTATTTTCCTTTACCTTCGAGTTAGGCAGTGGAAACTGCTTGAGCACGGCCAGCGGCGGGTATTGCGACGAAAAGCCAGAGTCTTTATTGATCTCAAAACGCAAATTCCGGTCAGTCAGGAATTCATCCAACTCATCCAGAGGAATCCCTTCCAGGTCGGGCACTGTAATGGTTTCCCCATGGTTGGTGGTGTTGGGCAGATAGACGTAAAAGAACCCGAGCAGGAACACGACGGCAATGGCCACCATAAGGGCCAGCTGGATCAGCACATCCTTCCATGAGTTGAATTGAAAAAGTGTCATTTGCTACAGTTTAGGTCAGGCTATTAGTTTTTGTCGCTGCATACCGTAAGTCAGAATCGCATCAATGAACTCGTAGGGTTTGTAGCCATTGATTGCCGATTGGTGGAAAATACAGGTAGCGGGTGTCATTCCAGGTAATGAATTAATTTCAATAATAACGGTTTCTATCTTGCCATCCTCATAAATACGTACAAAGGCATCGATTCTTGCATAGCCCTCAATGTTTAAAATCTCAGCTACTTTTTCCAGGTCTTTTCTTACCTTTTCACTTACCCGCTTATTTTCTTCAAGTGTTTTACCAAACCTCGCCGGGGTGATGTTCTGCCCCTCTCCGGCCAGAAACTTTTCTTCGAGTGAAAGCACGTCGCCAGTGGCCAGGGTTTCCGAAGGCTCGAACACCTCATATGCTCTGTCGCCATTGTCGTTGATGCTGGTGAGCATGCCACCGGTGACTTCTAAAAAGTGTGCGGCACCATTCCTGTCTATTAAATCTTCAAGCAAAAAGTAACTCTTCTGAGGAAACTCCTCGTTGTCCTTCAGCTTGAGCACTTGCTGCTGAGCAGGCAGAAATTCCGGTGTGTCTCTAAACATCATTTCAGCAAAAGCGCAAAGCTCCTCCTGGTTTCTGATTTTCTTCACAGCAGAACTACACCCATCGTCTGCCGGCTTGGCAATCAGCGGATAGGTGAAGCTCTTCTCCAGTTCGGCTATTGTTTTAGCGGGATGCGCCAGGTATTCCTCCTTGTAAACGAGCGTGTGATTGGCCACCGAAATGCCATGTTTCATCAGTAGCTCATTGGTTTCATATTTGTTGATGGTAATGCGGCTGCTGTCTACGCCCGATCCGTTGTAGGGAATGCCCAGCTTCTCCAACTCCACCTGCACGGCACCGTCTTCGCCGGGCCTGCCATGCAAGGCAATGAACACGGCATCGACTAAGCCTGACAA
Source organism: Imperialibacter sp. (assembly GCF_040222815.1). Classification (GTDB taxonomy): domain Bacteria; phylum Bacteroidota; class Bacteroidia; order Cytophagales; family Cyclobacteriaceae; genus Imperialibacter. The sequence continues at coordinate 308,369 of NZ_JAVKCH010000013.1, forward strand.
ATCTTCGTAATTGATTTGCTTATACTTCAAAATAGTGCCGGGAGCATAGGTGTTGGTGATTCCGTTAGCTTCAGTTTTTATATGTCCAATGACCGGATGCTCACTTTTGGATGCGGCCGCATGAAGCTTTTCTCTTATATCATCGGCGTTGTCTTTGAGCATGATATTCACCGGAAGTAGGTAGAGCTCATGATTTTCTTCGTTGCCAGTGAGGAAAATCGGCACCGGGTGGTATTTTGTGGAGGAGGCCAGCTTTTCAAAAATATTCCTTCCACTTTCCACGCTAATATGCCTCTCAGAAGAGAAGCCACCCATGATCACACCCACACTGATTTTTTTGACCTCTGAAACTGCCAAAAGCTGAATCTCAGTATCCAGTTTTTTGAGCAGCCCTTTCATCTGGTGGATCATTTTGCCGGTTTTTATTCTGGCCGCAAGTGACGTGCGAATGATGTAAGTGAGAAACTGCGACGGGTTGAGCCCTATTTCAGCAGCCTGGTGAAAGAAGAACGACGAGGGTAGCATACCCGATGTAGTATTCGGATCGTTGAGAAAAATGCCTCCATCTTCCATGTAAAACCCATCTATCCGGGCGTAAACCTGGCAGTGCAGGGCGGTGAAGAGTCTTTCGCACTGTTCCCGAATTCTCTGAATGTCACCATCGGGTAGTTCAATCGGCGTTATTTTCCGGCTGATGCCTGGCAAGTATTTGGAGCGGTAATCGAAAAGGTCTTTGATTTTTCTGATCTCGGTGGGAGGCAATGCCATCGGCGCACCGTTTTCATTTTCAATAACGATGCAAGAAAACTCCCGGCCTTTGATGAACGCTTCCACCAGCACTGTTTCCTCAGCGTGCTGACTGGTAAGCCGAATAGTATCTTTTCTTGTGGAAGCCAGCTGGTCGAGTTTCACCCAGAGTTTTTCGGGGTGGGCTATCCACTCACCTTCCATCATCACCGGAAGGCCAATGCCCTCCCTGATGTCTGTAAGTTTTATCAGCTCTTTTCTCTTCTCTTCATTGGGTAGAGTCGCCCACCAGCTCAAATCAATCTCTTCAATGAAAAATGCCCTGTTCATGCCGTCCACAAAGTCGTCGATAGAGTCCTTGTCGATAATGGCCACGCCAATGGTCGACCCTTGGTTGGGCGCTTTGATGACCAGCGGAAGTTTTAGCTTTGATTTTAAAGAATCGAAGACTGCTTTTTTATTGGTTTCCGTTAGCCACGCATCTCTGTTAACAAGTTCGTAAGCGGGCGCAGAGAAGTTGTTTTTCTCTAAAAGGTCTTTTTGGACAACCTTATTTACCCCAATGGCCGAAGGCAAAATGCCGGAGCCGGAGTAAGGAATATTGTACCACTCTAAAAGCCCCTGGATGTTGCCATCTTCTCCAAAAGGGCCATGAAGTGCCAGAAAGGCAAAGTCGATAAGTGTTGGCAATTCTTCGGGGCTGACTTTGCGGCCAACATGAGAGGCGGCACTCAATGCAAGGTTATGGTCTTCAGCGGCCAGCGATTCAATATACACCTGAAAATGATGAGGACTGGGCGGAAGCAGAGACACTGGGGGGTAGAAGTCCCGAATAGTACCTTTGTACACGTATTGCCAATCGAGCTCTATGATTTGCCCCAGGCTGTCAATAAAAAAGAGCACTGGCTCAAACAATGATTTATTGAGGTTGTCGTAAACGGTACGTCCCCCTGCAAAGGATATTTCTCTTTCCCTGGATTGTCCTCCAAAGAATATTCCTACTCTCATCTTTTAAATTTAATAATTACAACGATCACTGCCGACTTGAAACAAAATTACGCAACCGGAACGATTTTCAATGCCTGATAATGACTCTTTGGGCAGTTACCTTGTCCTTCGTTATCGCTTGTATCAGGTACATGCCATTGGCTTCGTTTACTGTGGTTAGCTCATAAATTTGGTTCAAGGTGTTGGGGTACTCTTTTTCAAAATATACCCGGCCTCTTACATCCTGCATTCTCAGTGTCACAGTTTGCCTCTCAGCCAGGCTAAAGGCCACATTAATTACTTCTTTCGCAGGGTTAGGAAAGAGCCTGATCAAATCTTCGACGGGAAAAACAGGTGTAGGCTCTCCGGATAGATAAAACTCGATGTCGTCCAAATACATGTTGTTGCCGTTGCCATTGGTGCCTACAATCGCCACCACAACACTGCTGTGTCCTGCATAGGCTGACAAGTCGATGGTTTCCCTTTTCCAGTCGTCGGAAGTTGAGGGGGCCCAAAATTCTTCAGATTCGGTAATGGCGAGGTCACTGCCACGCTTGTCGTACACCACATCTCTGAAATTGATCCCGCAGTCCACGGATACCATCACCCTTAATCGCTCTGAACGGTTTTCCCTTTTGGCATAAGAAAGCTTGAAAGACATTGATGCTTCATCCACCTCGTCAAGATCCAGCACTTTCGTGGCCAACCAAAACTCATCACCGAGCACAGTCAGGTCGTACGAAGTCATTCGGGCTACTTTGTTTCCCTGGCTGAGACTTTCATCACTTTGGATTTGCCAGGTACGTCCATCGGTGTTCGTAATTCTGTGCAAAAGAGTTTCTTCGATGCCCCTGTTCGAAGCAAATGTTTCTCTGAATGGGATAACGTCAGTAGCAGTTTTTACATGAAACAGCTGGGAGAAGCTGTTGTCGGATGTTCGTTGGTCGGTGTTGCCATTTGGTTGGTCGAGGGCCAATTCAAGCTTATATGTACCATCTTCCAGGGCGTCAATCTCCAATGGCACGTTGATCGTTTGGCCGGTATTAATGAAGATATTGTTAACCTGCAATTCCCTTGAGTTGTTGTTAATTGTGTAAGAAAGTGAAAAGCTGGTGATGGGTTCCTTGCCAAAATTCTTGACCTCGACCGTTGGCACCGGCTGGTTGATACAGGAAATAAAAGCGAGATCAGTTACTTCACTAATGCCAATATCGTAGTCGGCCAGGTTATTACTCGATATTTTCAGGTCGTCAAGAAACAGATTGTTACCGAGGCCATTTTGCCCGATAAAGGCGAGTTGTATCCTGTCGGCTCCTTTGAAGTTGTTAAGTGCGATAAACGCTTTTTTCCATTCGGCTGGGCCGGAAGGAATAAATGCTTGTCCGGGTTCTACATAGGTGGTGGCCAGGTCTTCGCCAAATCTTTGGAACACAATATCTTCATACTCGAAAGTGGCGCCGCAGTCGGTCGACACCGCCACCAGCAGACCGTCGGAATTATTGATGCCGTCGTGCCCATAGGCGTAGTCGAAATCGATGGTGAGCGATGGGTATTTTGTTAAGTCTATTATTGGAGACAGGAGCATTTCCCAATCGCCAAATTGTGTCGAGTCAGCACTGAAGTAGGCAAACTCCATGGCCAGGTTGGTGGCCAAAGCCTTCGGCGCCAGCGTGATGGCTGCAAAGGGCTGATCGGGGTTGTCGGCCTTCATGACCAATTGAGAACCGTTCTCTTCAAAGGTTTCCAGCATCGGCAGCGAAATCAGCCTTTGATAGCTGGCGTCTACCGACACCTTGTTGTTGCTGGCATTGTTGTCTAGTGCCTGGTTGACGCTGACGACTTCAAAGGAAGTGGTATATAAACCACCTTCATCGAGTAACACTTCATCGAACGTGACGGTGTAGGCAGCCAGGGGGGCTAGGTTGGTGGAGATTGTTCTTGAATCCCACTCCAGTCCGTTGATAACAGCGCTAACTTCAAATTGTGTGATGATGCTGGTGCCATAGTTTCTCACTACTATCTCTGGCATAAACCTGGCGGAGCAGATGCCGCCTACCGGATTAATGATCGTTTTTATGCCCAAATCATTGGCCACAAGCGTTGGCGCCACCAGCGCTTCAGATCCTATGAGACTCCTCCTTCTGGGGCTAAATTCCAGCACCGTTCTCATCCTCTCTTTTTGATCCTTTGTGAAAATGTTCATGCACTTATCGGGGCTGTAGTCCATATAATTTTCAATCATGTCGGTAGACCCACAGCTCGCCTTTGATAGCTCGCAGCTGCCTGATGAACTAGCCCTGTCTGCCGCTGGAGTATCGGAACAGTAATCGTCTGATCCACAGCCGCCGTCGCCCCAAATATGCCGAAGTCCTAGGTAATGTCCTATTTCGTGGGTTGCTGTTCGTCCAGTAGAAAACTCCTTTGCATTGAAGCCCTGGCCAAAATACTCATAGTCAATAGTGACGCCGTCCGGCAGGAATTTATTAGCAATGTTGGGCTTAAGGCCGATCAGGTCTGATACCGGGAACTGCGCAAACCCTAACAAGCCCGATTTAAGGTTGGTTACCCATATATTGAGATATTTGTCGGGCGGCCAATAGCTAACCTTCTGAAGCAAGTCTTCTTCGCCTATGGCGTAAGAGTCTTTGCCGGCACGAGCCCTTACAATGCCGCTAGTGGGCATGCCCTCAGGGTCTCTTTTGGCTAACGCAAATTCTATAAGTGCGTCAGCTCCCACAGCCTTAAAAATCTCTCTTGTATCGGTCGTGTCTGAGTTTAATCTACGGAAGTCCTGATTGAGTAACTCAATTTGAGACAATACCTGCTCCAGCGGAATGTTCGATCCTTCGCCATAGGTCTCGCCCTGATGCAGTATGTGTATCACTACGGGTATGGTGTAAACGGCTTCAGCAGTTCTCCCATTACTCAGCCGAAGCTTACGCTCAGCTTTTTTTGTTTGAACCCACGATTCAAACTCTTTGACAGATTCTCCAATGATTGGTCTGTATTTTTCTTCCAGCTGGACGGTGCCGCACTTTTCCTGTGAAAAGGCTTGGTGGCTAACGCATAAAAAAATGCAAACAGCAAAGTCTAAAAAAAGGTATAACCTCCTGCTCATTGAGTATGTTAAAAAACGTGGATGAGAGGTAACGAGGTAATGCTAAAAATTATTTCGTCAAACCACAGCCACATTCACGGCTTCCACTTTGCTTATTTCCGGAACAGCTCTTTTAATAGCCTCTTCTACGCCGGCTTTCAGCGTCATGGCCGACATCGGGCACGATCCGCAGTTGCCGAGTAACTCAAGCTTTGCCACATTTCCTTCGTCAACGCTTAGTAGTTTGACATTTCCACCATCAGCCTCCAGATAAGGTCTGATTGAATCAAGCGCACTTTCTATGCGCCCCATCAAAGCTATATATTCAGGTGTGTCAGCAATCATTTCTTAAACATTAACTTCAACTACTTTCGTTTTTTCTTTGGCGGCATTTCTCATTGCCACCTGCTGAGCCACAGCTTGCGCAATACTATTAAAAGCATCAGCCGTTACTCCGTCTTTCATTACTGCAGGGTATCCACTGTCACCAGACTCTCTGATCGATTGCACCAGCGGCACTTCGCCAAGGAAAGGTACATTATTTTTCTCAGCGAAGAGCTTACCCCCATTTTGGCCAAACAAATAGTATTTATTGTTCGGAAGTTCCTCAGGAGTAAAGTACGACATATTTTCAATGATTCCCAGCACGGGCACATTGATCTGAGGCTGCTTAAACATGGAGTATGCCTTTTGAGCATCAGCCAGGGCTACTTTCTGAGGGGTAGTCACTACCACCGCACCAGTAACGGGCACAGTTTGCACAAGGGTCAGGTGTATATCGCTTGTTCCGGGGGGGAGATCAATTAAAAGGTAGTCGAGCTCTCCCCATTCTGTGTCACCAATAAATTGCTTCAGCGCCGAGCTGGCCATTGGGCCCCGCCACACCACCGCATTGTCGGGAGGGGTAAGAAAACCTATCGATATCAGCTTGACGCCATATTGTTCTATCGGTAAAATTACATTCTTTCCATTTTTTTCGATGATGCCGGGCTGCTCATGTTCGCAGTTGAACATAGTAGGGATGCTAGGCCCGAAAATGTCCGCATCAATAATACCTACGCTGGCACCGCTTCTAGAAAGCGCTACGGCTAGATTGGAAGTTACAGTGGATTTACCTACCCCGCCCTTCCCTGAAGAAATAGCGATGATGTTTTTTACGCCGGGTAACAGGGGCGCATTGTCTCTGATAGAAGTAACGTTGGAGGTCATCAAAATAGAAAGCTCCACAGCCTCTCCGAAGTCAGCATAGATCACGTCCTCACACTGACTCCTGATGAGCTCCTTCAACGGACAGGCCGGTGTGGTAAGCTCTACAGCGAAGCTGATTTTAGCGTCACCTACTTCCAGGTTTTTGATCATTCCAAGGGTCACCAGATCTTTCTTCAAATCTGGGTCGTCCACCTTGCTCAACGACTTTAATACTTGTTCTTTACTGATTTGGGACATGTAGAAAATGGCTGTTCTGATGCAAAACTGATGCAAATTAATGCTTATACCAGCATGTAACAATGAGAAGAACGATAAAGTTGGGAAAGCTCAAAGTTTATTGAGCGCATGGGGCTTTCAGAGGCCTTTCAATTAGCCTGAGGTGATTTCAAATCAAATTTCTGAAGGGCCACCAGAAAAAAACTCATACCGGCAAGCATAATAAGATGAGCGAAATCGTCCCTGTTGAACCATGGGTGGATGTTGATGTCGAACCCGTGAACAAAAGCGGCGGAGCTAAGAACAAGTATGCCAACAGGAAAATATACCAGTTCTTTATATTTCCGGCTAAGTAAATAACCCCCTAGGCCCACAATAAGGGTAAGACCAATAATTGAGTTGTTCTTGGTCCACGAAAAGTCAAAGGAGACGAAGGCCATGCCGGCCAGCATGATGATCATTTTCAAAAGGGAAAACAGCCGTAGTCTCTTTTTCCAAACCTCTTTTTCGGCGGGGATAAAGGCGTAAATGCCTCTTTCGGCAAAGTAGACTGACAAGATGCCGGTTGTCCAGGGAAGTATTTTTCCGGTGAGTCCCCAGTAGTGGAAAAGCCCGTGGCCAAGTCCGCCGAAAAATCCTGAAATGCCAAGGATGAGGAAGAACAAACTCCAGTTTTTGAATGGGGGAGAGGTGTTTTTACGCAGCTTAAAATACGCCATCACACCAAAAATGGTAATCAGCCAGTTCCACACAATCGCCATAGGCTCCATAATGATCAGGCCGCCCCATTCTACAGTAATCTTCTCCATCCGGGCAAAAGTAGTATCTTTTTCAAAATAGGTTTTCACCCTCTTTGATAAACGGAGCAATGCCTTTTACCTGAAAGTATCGCCAGATAAGGATTGATGATCAACTTTGGGCGTAGTGGTTTTACCGGAGTCGGATTTACTTCGTAACTTCGTTGCCCCATGCGCATCAGCGACCACATCATATCAGAAATACAATCCCGGATGGACATCCAGGAGGTGGTGTCCGACTATGTTTCGCTGAAGAAAAAGGGCCAGAACTTTTGGGCCTGCTGCCCCTTTCATGATGAGAAGTCGCCGAGCTTTTCCGTGGCTCCCAACAAGGGCATTTATAAGTGCTTTGGATGCGGAAAAGGTGGCGATGCTATTTCTTTCATCATGGATATTGAAGGTCTGGGGTATGTGGAAGCGCTCAAGCACCTGGCCAATAAATATGGCATTGAGGTAGAAGAAGAGGAGGCTACACCCGATCAGATCAAAGAATTCAATGAAAAAGAAAGCCTGCTGATTTTACTCGACCACGCCAAAGGCTACTACAAGCAGCTTTTGTGGGAAGACGATGAAGGGCAGGCCATTGGTTTAAGCTATTTCAAAGAAAGAGGTTTTTCGGACGAAACCATCAAGGCGTTCGACCTCGGCTACAGCCACGACAAGTGGGACGGCTTCATGAAGTATGCCTCCAAAAATGGCTTCACTGAAGAAATGATGGAAAAGGCTGGCCTGGTGCTGGCTAAAGAAGACGGAAAAAAATACGACCGCTTCCGGGGTAGGGTCATGTTTCCAATTCATAATCCGTCGGGCAAGGTTATAGGTTTCGGTGCCAGAATACTCAAAAAGGCGGAGAACCAGCCCAAATACATTAACTCCCCCGAGTCGCCGGTTTACCATAAAAGCAACGTCCTTTTTGGGATGTTCCAGGCCAAGCAGGCCATTCGAAACGAGGACAATTGTTATCTGGTGGAAGGCTATACCGACGTTATTTCGATGCACCAGGCGGGTGTTAAGAATGTAGTGGCATCTTCGGGCACCTCCCTGACACGTGAGCATATCAAACTCATGAGTCGCTTTACTCAGAATGTCACTACCCTTTTTGATGGTGACGTTGCGGGTATCAAAGCGAGCATGAGAGGCATTGATATGCTGCTGGAAGAAGGGCTCAATGTAAGGGCTGTCGTTTTCCCCCAGGGAGAAGACCCGGATAGTTATTCTCAGCAGCTGGGCGCTTCTGCGTTCAAGGCTTTTCTTGAAAAGAACAGTGAAGATTTTATTGCCTTTAAAACCCATCTCTACCTTAAGGATGCCGGCAGCGATCCCATAAAAAAGGCAGGCACCATTCGTGAGATTGTGGGTAGTATAGCCAAAATACCTGATGCTATCAAAAGGTTGGTTTTTGCGAGAGAATGCAGCCAGCTAATGGACATGGACGAGGCTGTCATCGTGGCCGAGATGAACAAAATGCTCATCGAACAAGGGCAGCAGCAGCAAAAGGAAAGGGAGCGGCAGCAAACCCGGCAGCGGCTGGAGCTGGACAACTCCGGTTCTGCATCTGAGAGCTCATCCGATGCGACCATTTCAACGCTGGAAAGGCCGGAGGTTAATCCAAAAATGATTCAGGAGAGAGAAAGCTTGAGGCTTTTGCTCAACTACGGCCAATTTGTGATAAAAGGAACTGAGGAAGTAGATCAACTGCTTGCCGACTACTTTCTGCATGAGACAGATGAGGTGCATTTCAGTCACCCTGTGTATGCGCAAATCCTCGATATGTTTAAGAACAAGCTGGTGGATGGCGAAGTGATAGATGCGGACTATGTTTTGAAGCATGGCACCGAATTAATGAAAAAAGAGGTGATCGATTTGATTACTGAGCGACATGAAGTGAGCCATCATTGGACTGAGAAATATGACATCAAAGTAAACAGTGAAAGAAACGACCTGAAAGGCGCTACCTATGCCAATATTGTCAGGCTTAAGCTTCGGACAGTCAGGGGGGTGATCAAAGAGAATCTTGACAAATTGAAAACTGCGGAAACTGAGGCCGAGCAGGTGGAGATAATGGAGCACCATGAGGCGCTTAAAAAGGTGGAAATGGGTTTAGCTGGAATCCTTGGTGTTGTCACTGTTGGCTAAGGCCCGGCAGAGGTTCTGATTTGCCAGTATGCATATTTAAATGAACCTTTGCGAAATATTTTTGATTTTAAGAGTGTTAAAAAATTAGCAGACACCCCGAAGGGTGCAATTAGCCCGATGCAAGAAAATATAGAACTCGATAAAATAGAGGACGCCATTGAGGCGATAAAAAGAGGTGAGATCATCATCGTTGTAGACGACGAAGACAGAGAAAACGAAGGCGATTTTATATGTGCTGCTGAAACTGTCACCCCTGAAATCATCAATTTCATGGCTACCCACGGCAGAGGCCTTATTTGCGTGCCATTGGTGGAGGAGCGATGCGAAGAACTGGGGCTGGAACTGATGGTTGGCAAAAACACAGCGCTTCACGAAACGCCATTTACTGTGTCGGTAGACCTGAGAGGCAGGGGAGTAACCACAGGCATTTCCGCCAAAGACAGGTCGGTGACTATTCAGGCGCTGGTTGACCCAAAGGCTCAGCCGGAAGAATTTGGTAAACCCGGTCACATTTTTCCCCTAAAAGCTAAGAAAGGTGGCGTACTGCGCCGTTCAGGTCACACAGAAGCAGCGATTGATTTTGCCAGAATGGCGGGGCTTTACCCTGCTGGAGTGCTGGTTGAGATTATGAATGAGGATGGCTCAATGGCCCGCCTGCCAGACCTTAAAAAAGTAGCCGAAAGGTTCAACCTCAAACTTGTCTCTATCAAAGACCTGATCACTTATCGTCTTGAGAAGGAGTCTCTGATAGAAAAACTGGTGGATGTGAAGATGCCCACAGAATATGGTACCTTTCAGCTTCATGCGTATAAGCAGAAAAACACAGGCGAGCAGCATCTGGCACTCGTAAAGGGAGCCTGGGAGCCAGGTGAGCCAGTCCTGGTAAGGGTACACTCTTCCTGTGTTACGGGCGATATATTTGGCTCTCACAGGTGTGATTGCGGCGAGCAGCTGCATAATGCCATGACAATGGTGGAGAAGGAGGGCAAAGGTGTTGTGTTGTATATGAACCAGGAAGGCCGTGGTATAGGACTGGAAGCGAAACTAAGGGCCTACAAGCTTCAGGAGGAAGGGATGGATACCGTGGAAGCTAACCTTCATTTGGGGTATAAAATGGATGAAAGAGATTATGGCGTGGGTGCACAGATACTACGAGATCTTGGCATCAGTAAATTACGTTTGATCACGAACAACCCCAAGAAAAGAGCAGGTTTGCTGGGATATGGCCTGGAAATTGTAGACAACCTGGCAATTGAGGTGGCTCCTAATGAGTTTAATGAAAAGTACCTCACAACCAAACGTGATAAAATGGGTCATTTGATTTTGAAAGAGAAATAGTGGTTCGTTTTGCTTTGGAAATGTAATATTGTAGTATGTGGAGGATGGGAAAGTACTCGTTTTTTTTATTTTTTTTATTTTCTCTTTTGATCAATAGTTCAGCCTATGCTCAGTATTTTCCTTCAGAGTATTGGCACGACGGCTGGATAGTGAATGATGATGCTGACACCCTGAGAGGGGAGATCAAATACGACCTGCCGAACGACTTGGTGCAAGTAAGAAACCGGGATCGGATCAATACTTTCTCAAGCCGCAAAATTGTCTTCATAGAATTTTACGACAAGACAACCGAAAACTACAGGCAGTTTTATTCGCTGCCTTATGCAGTGAATTACGACTACAAGGTGCCGATGCTTTTCGAACTGTTGTACGAGGGCGAGCTGTCTTTGCTGACCAGAGAGGCGATAATTCAGGAAACTGTGCCGTCTGTTCAAAGCTATTCTTTTAGCGGCTATAACCAAACTAGGCAAAGGCTTGACTATAGTTTCTACTTTCTTGACAAAAAAGGCAATATAAGACTGTATAACGGGAAGAAGCCCGAGCTTCAGGATGCTATGCGTGACCGATGGTCGGAAGTAAAGCCCTTCATGAAAAAGAATCGTTTATCGCCAGATAAAATCAGAGATCTTGTGCGTATCGTGGCGTTCTACAACTCAGTGAAATAATCGACAATGGCAAAGAAGAAACCACTTATACTCGTCTCCAACGACGATGGAATAACCAGTCGTGGCATCAGGAAACTGGTGGAGCTGATGAAAACACTCGGTGAGGTAATTGTGGTAGCACCCGACAGCCCACAATCAGGGATGGGGCATGCTATCACCATCGGCGACACATTGAGGCTGGATACGGACGATATTTTTGGCGATGTAAAGGCTTATAAATGCAGCGGCACACCAGCCGACTGCGTGAAAATAGGTAAGCACTATATATTGAAAGACATCCGGCCCGATCTGGTTGTAAGTGGCATCAATCATGGAAGCAACACTTCCATCAGCGTACTTTATTCCGGCACTATGTCGGCGGCTATAGAGGCTGCCATGGAGGGTTTGCCAGCTATCGGGTTCTCGCTATGTGATTATTCACAGGAAGCAGATTTTTCTCATGTGGACGAATTCATTCTAAAAATAGCAAAGCAGGCCCTTGAAAAAGGTATTCCGAAGGGAGTGGCGTTGAATGTAAATATCCCGCCAAAAAGAAACGAGGCGATAAAGGGCATCAAAATGTGCCGTCAGGCAAATGCTAAATGGCAAGAAGAGTTCGATTTGCGCCACGATCCCTATGGTCGTCAGTATTTCTGGATGGCAGGCAACTTTGTGAACTTCGACAAGGGCGAGGACAACGACGAATGGGCCATTGCTAACAATTACATCTCCATAGTGCCTTGCCAGTACGACCTGACCGCCCATCATGCGTTACCCATCCTTAACGACGAATGGGACTTCTAGTCTTCTGATTCAGGCACCACTACCACAGGAGGGTGGAAGAAATTGAGCTTATACTTCAAAAACAGGTTCACAGCGGGGACTCCGCTACCAACCGTTTTCCCGTAGCCTGGCACAATGAGTACGTCCGGATCGCCTGGGTTATCAGTATTGATCAAATGCCGGTAAGATGCCCTGAACCCCAGCCAGAAATTGCCTCTGAAGTTTCCTTCCGATTGAATGGAAAGTTCCAGCCAGTTTGCCTTAAGACCACCACGGGCGAAAGCTCTTTCGTAAGGTTCAAATAAACCTGAGGCACTTTCGATGGTGGTCACGCCTGAATCTTCAAAAGACGCCATGCCATATTGAGCCCCAAGCAGTAATTTATTTTTAGGGTTGATGGCTAATTGGTAGAACAGGCCAGGTTTTATGTATGTGCCGGTGGCGTTGTAGTCGGAGTTTTTGTAGGCTCCCGTTGGGTTGATACTGCCATAGCCATAGCTGATGCTGCCGACATACCTGTTTTCAAATACTGCCTGTACGCCGCCCTCGGCTTTGCTTTCGAAAGGGGTGGGCAATGTAAGCAGCTTTCCATAGTCGAGAAGGAGGTGCAGCTCCGTCAGAAACGGATAGTCGGTGGTATCCTTTACCTTCGCAGGTTTCATTTCCGCCTCCTCATCGTTTTCTTCCTCAATGGCGGGAAGCTCCGGTTTGGCGGTCTTGGTTGTATCAGCCAGGCCATCTGGATTCACCCGTGTTCTTGGTGGTTTTGGCCTGCCAATATCCTGCCCGTAAGCCGATAAGCTCAATAGCGTAAACAGCGAGAATATGGCGACTTTAGAAATAGACATTGACGGTGGTTTTTGTGCTTAAGCAAGGGTCAGGTAAAGCTTTGCAGTATACTTTCACACTGTCAAATGAAAACTTGTCGTCGGTTCTTTCTATGTTGGTGCCAATAAGCCTGGTGTAGCTCTTGGCTGTAAGGTCTTCAACAAACGAATAAGTAAGCTCCATACTATCCACTTTGCCTGCAATTTCAAAGTAATACACTTGACTGGATGCATTCATGTTTAGTGGCAGACTGAAGGTGTTGGCACTATCTGAATACGAAACTTTGTTGCCATTGGCTGTGATGCTACTGATCAAAATTGTGCCTTTGTTAATAGCTGCCGCTGTTTTGGTGAGCGGTGTCTTTGCTGCGGCAAGGGCGGCTTGTTCTGTGGTAATCTCCGTTTGCCTGGCCCTGGCCTCTGCGATCGCTGCCTGCACTGAATCTCTTTCCGGTATCAAATCATTGTTACCTTCAGTAATTTGCTTGTTGAGGGAAGTTAGCGAGGTGTTGAGTGCCGAAAGCTGAGTAGTAAGGGCTGTCTTTTCCGCAGTTAAATGTTTCACAGCAGTGTCGATTGCTGCAATTGCCGAATTAATTTTTTGCAGACTGTCAATGTTGAAAAACCTGACTTTTACCGCTGGCTCTTTTTCGTAAGGTTCTACCTCGCCAAGACAAGACCACAGCAAGGTGCCTGTCAACAGGAAAAGAAGAATTTGTAAATAGTCTATTTTTTTGCCCAACTTCATAGTTACTGCGGATCGACATCAAAAATAACGGATGTCTGGCGGAATATTTTATCCTGTTGCAATTCTTCCATCTTTTGAGTCAGGAATTCTTTGGCCCTGGGGATAGAAATGCCACCCTTTTCCAGTTTGATGGTAATTTCCTGGTGGTATTGATTTCGTATCCTTGCTATTAACGGTTCCTGGGGGCCAAGTATTCTGTGGCCTCCCAGCGAACTTTGAATACTTTTCAGGTAGTGGTTGGCTGTTTCCCATACCAACTGCTTGTCCTGATTTCTGAATAGCACCCTTATCATTCTCACAAACGGCGGATAATGAAAGCTTTCCCGCTCCATGATCTCCATCTGGTAGAATCGCTTATAATCGTTGGTTCGTACTAAATGAAAAACAGGTTGTTCGGGGTTGTTGGTCTGAATAATTACTTTGCCGTTGTTTGACCGTCGACCTGCCCTGCCACTTACCTGCGTCATCATTTGAAAGGCCCGCTCATGCGAACGAAAGTCGGGGAAATGAATGATGCGGTCGATGTCGAGAATGCCCACCAGTTCCACATGGTCGAAGTCGAGGCCTTTGGTAATCATTTGTGTGCCTACAAGGATGTCGATTTCACCGTTTTCGAAATCCTCAATGAGCTGCTCGTAGGTGCTTCTGGTGCGGGTAGTGTCGTAGTCCATTCTGCTAATGCGGCCGGTGGGAAGCAACACCTTTAAATCATCTTCCAGCTTTTCCGTACCGAAACCAATCGTTTTTATTTTGGCCGAACCGCACGCCTCACAATGCGACGGAAGGGGTTCACGAAAGCCACAATAGTGACAGAGCAACTCCTGGCGGTACATGTGGTAGGTTAAACTCACCGAGCAGTTGGCGCATTTGGGTATGTGTGCGCAGTCTTCACAATGAAGATAAGGAGCATAGCCCCGCCGGTTCTGGAATAGAATCACCTGCTTGTTTTCTTCCAGGGTTTGCTCAATGGCTTGCAGCAACCCCGGCGACAAGTCGCCGTGCATTCGTTTTTTCTTTCGCTCATCTTTCAGATCAATGAGGGCAGTTTCCGGCATTTGTACTTCACCAAATCGGGTTTCCAATGTTACCAATCCGTACTTTTCATACAGGGCGTTGTAGTAGCTCTCTACTGACGGCGTGGCGGAGCCTAATAATATTTTGGCATGGTGAATCTGCCCCAGCATAATGGCCGTGTCACGGGCGTGGTAGCGGGGCGCAGGGTCATATTGCTTGTACGACGACTCATGCTCCTCATCGATGATGATGAGAGAAAGATTGTTGAAGGGCAGAAAAACGGATGACCGCACACCCACGACTATTGGGAATCGGCCGGAAAGTACACCATTCCACACCTCGACCCGTTCATTGTCGGAGTATTTGGAATGGTAGATGCCGATTTTGTCGCCGAAGACCTTTTTGAGCCGGCGAAGAATCTGGGCTGTGAGCGCTATTTCAGGTAAAAGATAAAGCGCCTGAGCTCCTTCGTCCAGCACTTGCTGGAGGAGCCGGATATAGATTTCCGTTTTTCCACTCCCGGTAACGCCATGGAGCAGCACCGTCGATTTTTTCTCGAAGAGGCCATGGATTTCGGATAGCTTCTCTTCCTGCAATGAGGTTAGCTCAGGAATAACCGCTTCCTTCTTTTTTGGCTCTCCAAACCTCGAAATTACCTTATCAAACTCTTCGAAAACCCCATTTTTCACTAAAGTGCCAAGCGATGAAGTCGAAAGGCCCGATGCAAGGAATTCTCCTTTGGGAACTCCCAGCTGGTTTCTGTCTTTCAGCTCATTTACGGGCACTTCTCTCAGGTATTTCATTACCAGCTCAAGTTGTTTTTCTTTCTTTTCGAGCTTTTGAAAAAGTGCTTCCAGTGCCAGTAGGTCATTCTCCAGGGGTGCTTGCAGCCGCACCCGCCTTTCTTTTTTAGGCTTGTACTTTTCAATGAGCTGCTCGAAAATCAGGATCGCTCCTTTGGCTGATAGCGATTTGATGAGGTGGTAGATGTTTTTAACGCCGGTGATCTGAGAAATTTCATCATAGCTCAGGTGTTCTTTTTCTTCCAGTGCTTCTACCACCTTCCACTCTGAGTCGGAATAGGTGTGAGCACCATCATCGGGATCGAAGTCCGGGTGTTTCTGCACCATCGATTTGCTGCTAAGTTTTAGCCCGGACGGAAGGGCGGCGTTAAGCACCTCGCCAGGCGTGCACATGTAGTAGCCGGCCATCCACTGAATGAGTTGGAGCTGCTGATCAACAATTACCGGCTGGTCGTCCAGCACATCCAGAATTTCACGGGCTTCGTAGTTTTCCGGTTTGGTGCCATGAGTTTGAACGACAACGCCTGTCAGTACTTTCTTTTGTCCGAAAGGCACAATCACTCTTCTACCAGGTTCAGCTTTATCAGCATGCTCCGCCGTTACCTGGTAGGTAAACAACCTCGGGATAGGCACAGGGAGGAGGATGTCGGCGAAGGATGCCATCAAATATTTACGAATGGATTTACAATCGTGAGTGACTCGTCAATGACCTGACCGTTTTGTAAATCTTCGGAGTAAAGCCACGTGCAATCAGACTCAATTGCTGAGGCAATAATAAGGCTATCGAAAAAAGAAAATTTATATCTGGCTGCTAGCTGACATCCCTTTAGCATTGTAGTGTCAGTATTTGTGAAAGCCTTGTTGTTTTGGCAACACTCGATAATGGCTTTTTGCGCATCATCAAAGCTGAACTGAAATTTCCGAGTGATGATATTAGCGAATTCCTGAAGTAGCTGCGTACTAATGATTGAATTGAAGTTGGTGATCAAATTTCTTGAGGCAGTTTGTTTCTCTATTTCATTTTTAGAGTAAGCGTATATTAAAATATTGCTGTCCAGAAATATCTTATCGTTCATTGGCTTCATTACGGTCGAATCTGAAACCGGCAGTGTCAATAGAAATTGCAGAGAACGAGACTTTCTTGGGTATTGTCTTTTCTCTCTCCACTCCTTCATTTTTCTGGAAGGCAATTACTTCTATTTCTGTACCAACATAATCGGCAGGTACTTCGATTGAAATCTGCTGCTTTTTGGGGATCAAACTGGTTCTTACCATAGTTTTTAGTTCATTAGCCTGCTTACCAAAGATAGCCAAAATACTCCAAATAGTGAGTTGCTGGCCGTCTCTTCCGATTAAACAATCAACGACAAAGCTTCTTTTATTGTGCCCACCGGTCGCTGGCAGGCACGGTTATAACAAACGTAAACCGTGGCTTTTTTATTCACTGCCTTTTTCCCAGCCAGCATAGGCAGTGTGTCCGTTTCTGTTTCCGAAGCAGCCACCACCTTGTTAGGCAGGTAGGTTTGTTTCAATGCTGCTGCCAATTCGAATGCGCCTGGCCCTACTATGGCAATTTCCGCTGTGGGTTTGGCCAACTGGCCAGCCATCATCGCCCAGTTGGTGAGGTAGTCGGGCTCAGTGAGTATCAGCGATTTTAACCTGGCAGTCATTTCCTCAGCAAAGGTCAGGTAGTCGTTGTTTTCAAAGTAAAGCCCCAGCTTGTGCAGGTTGTGGGCCATCATAGAGTTAGTGGAAGGGATGACATTGTCAAATACTTCCTTCTTTCTCGCAATGAGCTTTTCTCCCTTGCTGGAAGTATAATAAAAAAGGCGCTCTTCCTTATCAAAGAACTCGTCCATCGCTTTCCCTGACAGCAAATAGGCAAACTGTAGCCATTCCCGATCAAAGCTGGCTTCGTAGAGCTTCACAAACCCGTCAATGGTGGCAGCGTAGTCTTCCAGATAGCCATAGAGTTTGGCCTGGCCATTTTTATAAGTTCGATGCAACACGCCGTTGCTCCAGGCTTTGCTTTTGATAAATAAAGCGCAATTGGTAGCCAGTTTGCCGAATCTGTCTTCTTTGAAAACAATGGCTGCATCCGTCAGGCCTTTGATCAAAAGCCCGTTCCAGCCAGTTAGAATCTTGTCGTCTAAACCAGGCCTTATTCTGGAAGCTCTTACTTGCATAACCCGCTCGTTGAACGCCGCCGCTGCTTGTTTCGCTTGTGCGATTGGCAATTGATGCTGCTTGGCCACTACTTCGATGGGGTCGGTAACAAACAGGATATTTCTGCCGTGTTCCCAGTTGCCGTTGTCGGAAATATTGTAATAGTCCTTGATGAAGGCTCTTTGATCGCCGGCTATTTCGTCAAACTCAGGCTGCGTCCATATATAGAATTTACCCTCCACACCTTCACTGTCGGCATCAAGGGCGGCATAGAATCCACCATCTGCGTGCAGCATTTCCCGTTCAAGCCATTCTACCGTTTGGTATACCACCTGTTTGAACAGTGGATTGCCGGTCACCTGATATGCTTCCGAATACAAGGTCAGGAGCTGTGCATTGTCGTACAGCATCTTTTCAAAGTGAGGGGCAAACCATTCCCCATCGACAGAATATCGGGCGAACCCGCCCCCGGCTTGATCGTAGATACCGCCCTGAGCCATTTTTATCAGCGTGAAATGCACATGATCTACCAGTTGTTGGCTGTTGGTAGCATGTCCATGACGAAGCAGGAACAGCCAAATGCTGGGCATGGGGAACTTGGGAGCCTTTTGAAGCCCTCCCCAAACGGTATCAAACTTAGGAATCAGTCGACCAGCCGCAGCACTGATTTCTGCCAGTGAAAAGCTGCTCTCAGGTGAGGAGAGGCTGAACTGTTCCAGTACGCTGCCGCCCAGGTGATCAGCGAACTTTTCCGCTGAGTCTTCGAGTTCTTGCCTTTGTTTAACAAACGCCTCGGCTACATTTTCTAATAGTCCGGCCCAGTTCTTTGCGGGGAAATAGGTGCCTCCATAGAAGGGCTTCTGCTCCGGCGTAAGAAACACATTGAGTGGCCAGCCGCCGTTGAGCCCCATGGCTTGCACTGCATCCATGTACACCTGGTCCACATCGGGGCGCTCTTCCCGGTCGACTTTGATGCACACATAATGGTCGTTCATGAGCTGGGCGATGGCTTCGTTTTCAAACGACTCATGTTCCATCACGTGACACCAATGGCAGGCAGAATAGCCGATACTGAGAATAATAGGCTTGTCTTCTTTCAATGCCTTGTTCAGCGCTTCTTCTCCCCATGGATGCCAGTCAACGGGGTTGTGGGCGTGTTGTAGCAGGTAGGGGCTTGTTTCGCTAATCAGCTTGTTGGGCTGCGGGCCTTTGGTCATAGAATTTCCTTTTTCAGGGCTTGTATCTCTTGTTCTAAATTCAATTGGCCGCTCAATTGTTCCATTTCTTCCAGCGTCTTTTTCAAAAAAGCCTGATGGTGCGCCGAAGCTGGGTGAAAAGGCTTGTGTTCAAGGTTTCTTTTCAACTTCTGCCACTTAAGAATCAGCTGCCTGGTGGGCTCATCGAAGTAAACCCCGGAGAATTTTTCCCAGATATAGTCGTGCGCTGTTTCGTTGGTGTGGATCATGTCCTTCTCGTAGAAGCGATAGTCTCGCAGGTCGTCCATCATGATCTCGTAGGAGGGAAAGTAGCTAACCTCAGGGAATGCGGTCATTTCAGCCACCGCCACCCGCAGGATGGACTTGCTTTGGCTGTTGACGACCAGTGTGTCTTTGACATGCCGTACCGGGCTGACGGTGACTATCATTTGGACGTCAGGATTAACCTGAAAAAGCTGGTTCCGCACATTTTCGTAGGCTCTGATCACCTCTTTAACCGACAATATCCTTTTTGAAAACTGGCTGGCAGGCACTTTGTGGCAATTGGCCACTATTTCTCCTGAGTGCTCGTAAACTACTGCCGT
This sequence comes from Imperialibacter sp., assembly GCF_040222815.1. Classification (GTDB taxonomy): domain Bacteria; phylum Bacteroidota; class Bacteroidia; order Cytophagales; family Cyclobacteriaceae; genus Imperialibacter. The sequence continues at coordinate 327,682 of NZ_JAVKCH010000013.1, forward strand.
ACCTAAAGTAATGATGAGCCATTTTGCATCAGCGAGGGCTTTGGTGGTTTTTTGCTCAAGTTGTTGAATCTCTCTTTGGAGTTCTTCTTTGGTTCCTTTCCCAAACTTTGAATGCAGGTCGAAGTGCAGGTAAATGCCCTGACTTTCAACGATTCCTTCTTTTGTAAAACTAGTGTTGCTTGCAGCTTGCGAAAGTAGCTTGAAAATGGAGACAGGATTGTAAACGGTGCCAAATGGATTGATGTCGACTGAAAACTTGTTTTCAGCCAGGCGATTGCCTATGACATCAGCAAAACAGGAGCCAAGGGTTAGGATCGAATCCTGATGGGTGATCAAATGCTGATGTGGTGTTGTGCTAATTTCGGTGCGGAACATCCAGCAATTTAATGTAAAGAACAGGCACAAAAAAAGGCGCCTTGAGAGCGCCTTTTCTTTATGATCTTGTATTCGGATTATTCACCGACAACATTCACAGTGATCTCGTGCTTCACATTCTTGTGAAGATCAAGCAGTACTGTGTGTTCACCAACGTTCTTCACAGCCTCTTTGAAAGTGATTCTCTTACGATCCACTTCAAATCCTTTGTCTTTAAGTGCGTCAGAAATTTGAAGAGCTGTAACCGCACCAAATATTTTGCCGCTTTCGCCAGCTTTGGTGTTGATAGTTACAACCAACTCGCCGATAGATGCTGCAAGCGCCTGAGCGTCCTGAATGATCTTCTCTGCTTTGTGAGCAGCCTGGCGGATGTTTTCTTCAATTTGCTTCTTATTGGAGTTATTGGCGATAATAGCCAATCCCTGAGGAATCAGGTAGTTACGTCCAAACCCTGGCTTTACAGAAACTGTATCGTTTTTGTAGCCAACGCCTTTTACGTCTTCTTTTAGTATAATTTCCATGATCCTCGGTGGTTTACTTCAATGAATCAGTTACGTACGGTAGAATAGCAATGTGCCTTGCTCTTTTTACCGCCTGGGCTACTTTCTTCTGGAACTTAAGGCTGGTGCCTGTTAGTCTTCTTGGAAGAATTTTACCTTGTTCGTTTACAAATTTCAACAGGAAGTTAGCATCCTTGTAATCGATGTATTTGATTCCGTTCTTCTTGAAACGGCAATACTTCTTAATTTTCTGGATGTCCCTGTTGATGGGCTCGTTCATCAGTGTCATGCTGCGACCTCCTTTTCTTTTTTGTTGAATTCGCCTTTCCTACGCTTGTTGTTGTACTCGACTGCGTCTTTGTTCAACGCAACGGTAAGGAAACGCATAACTTTTTCGTCACGGCGGAACTCGGTTTCAAGTGCTGCCACAACCCCAGGAGCTGCTTTAAATTCAAAATAGTGATAGAAACCTGTGGTTTTGTGCTGGATCGGATACGCCAGCTTTTTCAAGCCCCAATTTTCTTCATTGACCATGTCGGCACCATTTTCGGTCGCCACGGCTTTGAATTTGTCAACAGCATCCTTCATCTGAGTATCAGACAAAACGGGAGTTAAAATGAATACTGTCTCGTAATTGTTAAGCATTGTATAACTTATTAATTAAATGGGCTGCAAAGGTATGCAATCGAATCGTAATTGACAAGGAGCCGTCAGATAAGTTGACAGGCCCGTTGATTATGTGTTGTAGTACTCGAAATGTAGTGGAGATGCTACGGCTTATTTTACCGTAAAAGAGCCTGCGCCCATCAGGTAACCGTCGGTATACACTTCCACTTTGTGAATCCCCAGCGCATATTCACTGCCTTTGTTGTAAAGAAAGGAAAGCTTCTGACGGGTGTTGTCGAAAAGAATCTCCTGCTTGGCTGTGAAGTACATCTCACGGTTGTCGAAAATAAAGGTGCCTGATCCTCTCGTAACATCAAATAGCACATTGCCATCAGGAGCCACTATGCGTACCAGCACGTCCTTGCCGTCGACCGGAGCCACCTTGTTTTCTGCAATATTGAAAGTGACTTTGATCGATTCTACCTGACGGTTTTTAAACTCGCCGACAGTTTCTTTGCCCCGGCTGTTGACTGCAGCTATGACCATGTTTTCGACCTTAAGTTGAGAGGCGAGAGCCACTTTTTCCTCCAGCTTGTTTTTGGACTGACTAAGGTCTCTTATGGAAGCTGTCAGCTCATTTTTCTCTACCTTGAGACCTGTATTCTCTGTCAAAAGCTTCTCGTTTATAGCTTTCAGCTTGGTAATCTCTTCATCCTGTGCCACCAGCAGCTCACGATAGCCCTCTACTCTGGCTTTCAGTTGCCCAATTTCTCTGTTGCTGCGGGTTCTTATAGCCTCTTTTTCTTTCTCCAGCTGCTCTTTTACTTTCAAAAGCGTGTCAACTTCGCCACCCAGTTCGGTAATGGTTTGGATTCTTTTGTCCAGCTCAGATGATACAGAATCAAGGCTGAAATACGTTTCGGTCAGCTCCTCCTGCTTCGCCATATTGTCTGCCGTGAGCGATTTGTTGGTGCTGTAGTCGATACCTATCTTCACTAAAGCCAGTAACAAAAGGATAGCCAGGGCTATGACGATTGATTGCTGCTTTTTATTATTACTTCCTCCTTCACTCATGGTATTGGTCTATTACTTGTGCAGAATGTCAAAACAGCCGCAAAATTAGGGAACTAATGTCTTAAAACAATGTTAATTGCCGTCATTACAGCTAGTTTATGAATTTGGACGCCAATTTTTGGACAAAAAGATACCGGGATGGGTCAACTGGTTGGGACGCCGGTGCCATTACCACACCACTCAAAGCCTATTTCGATCAGCTCACAGATAAACAAATCAAGATTCTGATCCCAGGAGCGGGAAATGGCTACGAAGCTGAATACCTTTTCAAAGCGGGCTTCCAAAACGTTTTTGTTATTGATTTGAGTCGTGAACCACTCAACAACCTTCGTCAGAGAGCACCTGAGGTGCCGCAAGAGCAGCTGATAGAAGGGGATTTTTTTGACCATAACGGCCAATACGACCTTATCGTCGAGCAGACTTTCTTTTGTGCGATCGATCCCTCGTTAAGGCAATGGTATGCCGAGAAAGTGCATGGACTATTGAAGCCGGGAGGCAAGCTCGTGGGCGTTTTGTTTGACGACCCGCTCAATAGCGACCGCCCTCCTTTTGGCGGCAATGCTGCGGAGTACAGGGTCTATTTCGAGCCACTGTTTGATTTTAAGGTATTTGAGACCTGTTACAATTCAATTCCACCCAGGGCTGGCCGGGAGCTTTTTATCCATTTGACAAAAAAGAAAATCATTTCTTAGAAGAGCATTCAGAACCACAGCACCTCTGTTTCTTTTCTCAGGTTAGGATTGAAGAAAAGTATGCCGGCATGGAAGATGTCTACTGAAAGCGTTACTGCATCGTGTTGAGTGAGCTGCTGCCATGCCCGCTCCATGCCTGGCGACCAGTGAATGTCACCAATCACGACGATGCTTTGCTGGTGCAGGCTCCCCCGCAACGTCTCAAAGAATGAAAGTGTGGCTTCTTCGCTGTGATGAGCATCTATGAAGATCAGATCCAGTTTTTGAGTGGTTTGAATGAAAGGAATAAGCACTTCCTGTGCCTTTCCTTCAATAAGACTAATGTTTTGGCAGCCCAGCCGATCAAACGTGTGTCTTGCGATGTCGGCAATGGCAGGGCTTCCTTCGATGGTGGTTAATTGCCCTGAAGAAGCCTTGTTTATATAGACAGCCGAAATGCCCAGAGAAGTGCCAATTTCCAGGCTGCATTCGGGTTGCTGAAAATTTATAAGCCTGTATAGAAAGGAACAAAAGGCTGGCGACGACAGGCTATGTTTCGCTATGCTGGCTACTGTTCGTTGTTGTGAATGGCTGACGAGTGAGCCTGCTCCGGGGTCTTGCAAGTCGATGAGTCTCTTGTCTCTTAGTAACGCCCTGCGCTGCTGTTCAATGGGCTCGAAAGTCGCAGATGGGCTCTTAGGTTTTAGTACTTCTTTATAAAACTTGAAAAGAAAGGGACTGTGCAAAGACTGCTCATCAACAGCATTGAGCCAATAGGAAAAGTATGCTTTTGCAGGATAAAGCCTTCTGGAAAGCGACAAGAATCAATTGAGTTTATACGGCACCACCATGGTAAATTCCGGAATCTTCACCTGGAATTTTTTTCCATCCAGCACTTTTTCCATAAGGTAGGAGCCGAGCATTTTACCAACGCCTGATCGGAGGTTGCAACCGCTTACGTACTGATGAGTTTCGCCTGGCTCCAGAATTGGCTGCTGGCCCACCACGCCCTCGCCCTCTACTTCTCTCACTTGCGTGTTGAGGTCGTGGATGTACCAGTGGCGGCGCAAGAGCTGTATGGTATTGTCTCCGCAGTTTTCTATGGTAATCTTGTAAGTAAACACAAAGTGCATCTGCTTCGGATTGGAGTATTCCGGCTGATATTCTGTGATGACGCTCACTTTTACCCCTTCTGTAATTTCAGTTACCATGAAATTGTAAGACTTAAATGCGGATGCCTATATTAGGGTTGGTTGTTGCCAGGAGGCTATTAAGATACAAAGAAAATCAAAAAAATGATTCATGGATGTAAAAATTGAAGAAAGCTGGAAGAAGAAATTGTTACCTGAATTTGGCAAAAGCTATTTCGTCGACCTTACTTCTTTCGTAAAAAATGAATACTCAAAGCATATTGTTTACCCTCCAGGCAAAGAAATTTTCAATGCATTCGCCCATTGTCCCTTTGATCAGGTAAAGGTGGTGATCATTGGCCAGGATCCATATCATGGGGCAAATCAGGCCAATGGATTGTGTTTTTCGGTAAAGGACGGTATTAAAATGCCGCCGTCGCTGGTCAATATTTTTAAAGAACTGGCCAACGACCTTGGAAAAGATATTCCTCCTTCGGGCAATCTGGAGCGCTGGGCCGATCAGGGAGTGTTGTTGCTCAATGCTACTTTAACGGTAAGAGCCAGCAGCCCTGGCTCACATCAAAACCGAGGGTGGGAAACTTTTACCGACGAAGTGATAAAGACGGTTTCGGCGGAAAAGGAAAATGTGGTTTTCATTTTATGGGGAGCTTATGCGCAGCGAAAGGGGGCCGTTATTGATAAGTCGAAACATTATGTGATAGAATCACCGCATCCGTCACCCTTTTCTGCCCATAGTGGCTTTTTTGGGAGTAAGCCTTTCAGCAAGGCCAATGAATATTTGAAGGCAAAAGGATTGATGGAAGTTGATTGGTGACTCTCGGGTAAAGTTTGAACCTTTCTCAAAACTATTTTTGTATATTGAATCAAAGGAGCAGAAATGATAACCAAGGATCAAGTAATAATAAGCTTAAAGGATATGCCAGATCAGTTTTCAATTGATGAACTGATGGACAAGTTGATTTTGCTCCAAAAGATAGAAGCCGGTTTAAAGCAATCCAGGGAGGGGGAGGTGTATTCCTCAAAGGAGGCCAAGGAAATGCTTAAGCAATGGTCAAAATAAACTGGACCAGAGAAGCGATTGAGAATATTCATGAGTTGAGGGAGTTCTATGAGCCCAAGTCAGCGAGCTATGCGAAGCACCTCACAGATAGATTATTTGAGAAAGCCGAAGTTTTGGTTCAGTTTCCGCAAATTGGCAGGGTAGTTCCAGAGCTGGACAATCCGAAAATCAGGGAACTGATTTATAAATCATACCGGATAATTTATCACATCGTAGCTGTAGATCATATTGACATACTTGCAGTACACAGCGGATTGAAGCCACTGTCTGATATGTCTATTTTTGATTAATTCATGCGAATAGGGCACAAGAATCAGGGGTAATTGGTGATTAACAGAAATTAAAAATTTCATAAATTAACATCACCAAACTAAAACCTACCTATGAAACTACCTGCCAACCTCAATCGGTTTGCCCTGCTGTGTGCAGTGGTGTGTCTTAGCGCTTGCGACCCAAAAACCACTTCTACTTCCTCAGAAGCTGAAATGGAAACAGACAGTCTCGGTGCCATTTCGCAGCCGCTGGTGACCGACCTCTACACAGCCGATCCATCTGCGCATGTTTTCGATGGTAAAGTCTACGTGTACCCATCTCACGATTTTGATGCAGGCATTCCTGCGAACGACAATGGCGACCACTTCGGAATGGTCGACTACCACGTTTATTCAATGGACAAAATTGGAGGGCCAGTAGCAGATCATGGTATAGCGCTCCATATCGACAATGTGCCGTGGGCAGGCCGGCAAATGTGGGCGCCGGATGCTGCCCTCAAGGATGGAAAGTACTTTTTTTACTTTCCTGCCAAAGACAAAGACGATGTGTTTAAGATAGGTGTGGCAGTGGCCGCCACACCAAGTGGGCCATTTACACCAATGGATCAGCCTATTGAAGGCAGCTACAGCATCGACCCTGCCGTTTTCACAGACGCCGAAGGTAGCTCTTACATGTATTTCGGAGGAATTTGGGGAGGGCAATTGCAGCGCTGGGAAACCGGGGAATATGTGCCCTACGATTCTTTTCCCTCTGGCGATGAGCCTGCTATTAAGCCTCGTATTGCCAAAATGAGTGACAACATGTTGGGCTTTGCCGAAGAGGTGAGACAGATTGACTTGCTGGACGAAAACGGACAAGCGTTAAAGGCAAGCGATAACAATCGCAGGTTTTTTGAAGCGGCCTGGTTGCACAAGTACAATGGTAAATACTACTTCTCTTATTCAACTGGCGACACCCATTTTATCTGCTATGCTACGGGCGACAATCCTTACGGGCCGTTTACCTACCAGGGCGTCGTGCTCAATCCTGTTATTGGCTGGACCAACCACCATTCGATCGTAGAGATTGATGGTAAATGGTATCTGTTTTACCATGACAGCACCCTTTCTGGTGGGCAAACCCATTTAAGAAATATAAAAGTTACTGAGCTTACTCATCGGCCCGATGGAAGCATTATTACTATTGATCCCTACACCAAAAAATAGAAAGGAGCGAGCTCATAGGTGTAAGAGGAGCAACGGTATGAACCCATCAGGGTCCTCTGCGAGAGACCCCAATGCTATTAAGTTAAGAGCATTTTACCCTTAATCCCTAAAGGGCCTGCTAATAGTAATCCATACGCCCTTTAGGGTTTGGGGTAAAAATAGAATTGGGATACGGAACCTCTTAACTTAATAGCATTGCGAGAGACCCCAATGGGTTGAATGGGAAGATGAGAAATCAACGTGGTGTCCACTTGATCACTTTCGGCTGAAGCCTGTGCCATTGCTTTTTTACCTCAAAAACTCGCCTGTGCCCGACAAAGAAACCCAGAAGTTTTCCAGAGAAATGCTCCCGGAGATTTATACAGCCATGGCCATGGTGTCGAAGCCGGGCTTGTCGAGGTTTATAATGAACCTGCTGTTCAGCATGAGCAAACCACCCATTCCCATGAAAAGCTTTACGGATGCGGAAAAGGAAAAAAAGTGGTTGAAGAAGGTAACAAAATGATTTTTTGCCTGGGTCGTTTCCTGAATGGCATCAGTTTCCGGGGAACCTGTAGTCATCCATTTACAAAAGCTGCAACCTTTTTTCAATCCCCGACTTTTACCCCCCCCTCATTTTTCTTTTGAGTTGAGAGCTTATTGATGTGCGTTGGCGCTTCTTAACTAAAGTCAATGAAATACATCAATGGGGTGACTTGTTTTGCCTCATCAAACTCAAAACAATAAGAACTATGAAAACAATCTTTACCGGAGCACTATGTCTCCTGCTAGCCCTTACCGCCTTTGGTCAGGCAAAGCAATTCACAATCAGTGGATATCTAAAAGATGAAAGCAATGGAGAGGCCCTGATCGGTGCCAATGTTTTTGTCAGAGAGATATCGGGCGGCACCACAGCCAACGTTTATGGCTTTTATTCCATTACGCTGGCAGAGGGTAGTTACAACCTGGACGTCAGCTATGTTGGTTACGGCGACACACACAAGGTTATTGACCTGACCCAGGATATCAGGTTGGATTTGGAACTGCGGTCTGCTGATGCGGAGCTGGAAACAGTGGTGATTACCAGCGAGGCCATCGATGAAAATGTGGCCAGTATTGAAATGAGTACGATTGAGCTGGAAATGAAGGCCATTGAAAAGCTACCGGCATTTGCCGGGGAGGTGGACGTGCTCAAAAGTATTCAGTTGCTGCCTGGTGTCAGTTCTGTAGGCGAAGGCACTGCCGGTTTCAATGTGCGTGGAGGAAGCGTCGGGCAAAACCTCGTATTGCTTGACGAGGCTCCGGTGTACCAGTCGTCACACCTGTTTGGTTTCTTTTCGGTGTTCAATCCTGATGCTGTGAAAGATGTGAAGCTCTACAAGGGTGGCATACCCACCCGTTACGGTGGCCGCTTATCCTCCATTCTGGATATCCGCATGAAAGAAGGCAACAACAAAGACTATGATGTAGCCGGAGGTGTTGGTGCCGTGTTTAGCAGGCTGGCGGTGGAAGGGCCAATTGAGAAGGATAAGTCTTCTTTCATTATTGCGGGTCGCCGGTCGTATGCCGATGTGCTGGTGAGGCCTTTTACCAATATGCTGTCCGACGGCGCAGGCATGTATTTCTACGATCTCACTGCCAAAACCAATTTTAACATCAATGATAAAAACCGTGTGTACGTTTCCGGCTACCTGGGGCGTGACGTTTTTTCGTTTGACGAATCGCAGGGTTTCGATTGGGGCAATCGCACCGCCACTGTACGCTGGAATCATCTGTATGGTAATAAGCTCTTTTCCAATTTTTCAGCTTTTTACAGCAACTACGACTATGGCTTCAGCTTTGGCACCAACAAACTGGACAAGTTCGATTGGGCCGCTGAAGTAAGCACGTGGAATTTTAAGCCGGAGTTCAACTGGTTTCTGAATGTGAACAATGAGCTAACCTTTGGAGGGGAAGCAATTTTGTACGGCTTTGAGCCAGCCAATGCCTCGACTGTGAATAATGGCATCAGAACAGATATCAGCCTCGACAGACGCAAGGCCCTGGAAACCGCCGTTTATCTCAGCAACGACCAGAAGCTAAGTAACAAGCTGTTTGCTCAATACGGAGTGCGATTCAGCTACTTCAACAACCTGGGTGGCAGCTTAATGGCTTACGGCGACACCCTCGCAGGTGTGGAGAAACCGTTGCTTTCAGTGACAGAAAAAGGCGACTGGGAGTCGATCGCTTCCTATCAGAACTTTGAGCCGAGAGCCTCGCTGAGGTATCAGCTTTCAGAGTCGAGCTCCGTGAAGGCCAGCTACAACCGCATGAGCCAGTATATCCACCAGATATCTAACACTACCGCTTCTACGCCAATCGATATCTGGCAGCCATCGGACAACAACATTGCCCCGCAAATGGGTAATCAGGTGGCGATGGGCTACTTCAGGAACATTGGCGGAAAGCGTTTCGAGACCTCTGCCGAAGTGTACTACAAGTGGAACAAGAACCAGGTCGACTACATTGATGGGGCTGAGCTGTTCATCAACGAATTCATTGCTTCTCAGTTGCTTTCAGGCGTTGGCAGGGCTTACGGCCTGGAGCTTTATGTGAAGAAAAACACCGGGAGACTGACAGGGTGGGTGAGCTACACACTTGGTAAGTCGGAGCTGAAAGTGGACGGGATCAATTTTGGGAACGACCGCAAGAATCACGAGGGCAACTGGTATGCTACCCGTTTCGATCAGCGCCACAACCTGAAGGTGGCTGGCTTCTACGACCTGACTGAGCGGGTTTCACTTTCTGCCAACTTTAGCTTTATGTCTGGCACACCCACCACGTTTCCGACGGATCGTTACATGTCGGCAGGTTACGTCATTCCCTACGTGAGCGGAAGTGAGAGAAACAATTTCCGAATTCCAAACTACCACAGGCTGGATGCGTCACTCACCATTAACAACGTATGGAGGGGCAAGAAGAACCGGTCAGGCAATGATCACATCGTTTTCTCCGTGTACAACCTGTATGCAAGAAAGAACCCTTTTAGTATTTACTTTTCGCAGGGCAGGGACAGACAAATGGCAGATGCCCCACAGCAAACGGCTGCCAAGCAGCTTTCTCTGATTGGTACGCTGATTCCGGCCGTTACTTACAACTTCAAATTTTAGCATTCAACAACAATGAAAAAGATCTTATATATCGCATTAATCGCTCTTGGTTTTGGCTGCGAAACCGCCATTCAGCAGGAGCTCAAGGAAGCTGAGGAAATACTGGTGATAGACGCCTGGCTTACTCAGAAAATGGAAAGACAGAAAGTGATCGTGTCACGATCGCAGCCGTATTTTGATAACTCCTACCCAAGCCTGACGCCTGGAGCGCAGGTAACGGTGGAAGACCTTAACACAGGAGTGGTTTACAACTTTCAGGAAGGTGCCGATGCCTACTACTGGGATCCTGCCGATGCGCCGCTGGGCGAAGTAGGCCATACATACAAACTGGCCGTTACTTATGGTGGCGAAACTTTCGAAGCGCTGTCAACCCTGGGGCGTGTGCCTGAGGTAGATACCATATTGTACAAGTACAATTCCAAAGACTTCAATATACTGGAATCTTATTATTCAGCTGAGTTTGTGGTGGTTGACCTGGTGGGGCCCGGCGATGCATATTGGATCAAGGCCTGGAAAAACGGTAACTACCTCGGCAAACCGTCAGAGATCAATATTGCTTTCGATGCGGGCTTGTCACCAAGCCAGTCGGTGGATGGGGAAGTATTCCATCAGGTTATCCGCCGTGACTTCGTCAACCCGTTGGATCCGCTGCCCGACAGAAAAAACTACTACCATCCGCCCTACGAAATAGGCGACTCGCTGTATGTAGAGATTCATTCTATTGACCCAGTGGCATTCGAATACCTGACAGGCGTCATTCTGCAGACCAACAGGCCCGGAGGTTTCTCTGAGCTGTTTGCTACTCCCCTTGCCAATGTGATGACCAACGTGAAGAGTACCGATGAAAATTCGAATACCAACGTGGCGGGTTTCTTCAATGTGTCGGCTGTGAGCAGCGGCGGAGGAAGAATCACCCAGGAAATTGCAGACGAGGCGAAGGCGGACGCTGGAAAATAGTAAAGGTTCTCTTCTGGTGTGACTGACGATTCATTTTTAATAGGGCTCAGACCCCGTCAGGCTGGTTGCGTTAGTAAGCGAGCAATCCCTTACAAAGGGATTGCTCGTTTATTTTCCAAGTATTCTTTTTAAAAAAAACAAGTATTCTCTCTTCTTAACTAAAGTCAATGAAATCGGTTTTTCACCACTCTAATTTTGAGTATTCAAAAGCGAAAAACAGTTAAATCAATTTCAAAAACTCAAAACAATGAAGAAGATGAAAAAGTCAATTTCAACAATCGCAGTAATGATCATGATGGTGGTTATCAGCTCTTGTGGAGCTGGTAGAGCCATCATGCTTAACCAAAATCAAAGCTCCACTCAGGTGCATCTGAAGGAGGATAATTTTAAGGTGGTCAGCAGTGTCAGCGGTAGCGCTGAGGCAAAGTACTGGGTGCTTATCGGTGGAAGAAAAAGACAGCAGATGTACAACGAAGCGTACGCTGAAATGGTGAAGTCGGCAGAATTGATCGACGGCCCCAGAGCGTTGGTGAATTTGCTTACAGAGGAGCATGTCGGTGGTGTGCCTCCATTCTTTATCAAGAGAACCATTACCGTTAGCGGCCACGTGGTAGAATTCAATAGATAGTTAAAAACTCACACGGCCGGTGTTGACCACTTCGGTTGACTCCGGCCATTTTCTTCAACAACAAAGATCAAAACCATGAACTCAAATAAAAAAATGGCAAGGATCGCCGGATTTCTGTACCTCATTATTTTCATTACTGCTGGTTTCAGCGAAGGCTACGTGCGTGCTGGTGTGATGGTGCCGGGCGACGCTGCAGCGACGGCGGAAAACATTGTAGCTGCTGAAGGGCTGTTCCGTCTCGGCTTTGCAGCCGACCTGGTGGCCTTCCTGTGCGACTTAGTAGTGTCCGTGCTGTTGTATCAACTACTTAAGCCGGTCAGTAAAACCCTTTCGCTGACGGCAGCGCTACTTCGGTTGCTGGCTCATCCGGCCATCGCCAGTGTGAACCTGCTCAACCACTACATGGCCCTGCAACTACTCGATGGCTCCGACTATCTGTCGGTATTCAGCCCTGATCAGCTCAACGCTTTGGCGCTGTTTTTTCTCAACGTGCACACGGTCGGCTACCTGATTGCAGGGGCATTCTTTGGCCTTCATTGTGTATTGCTTGGCTACCTGATCATCAAATCCGATGGCTTCCCAGCCTGGTTGGGTACGATGATTATTATCGCTGCACTTGGCTATCTGCTCAACAGCTTTGGCAATTTTTTGGCTCCTGGACATGAAGTGCTCTTCGACAATATAGTGGTGGGGCCAGCTGTGTTGGCAGAAATGTCACTCTGCCTGTGGCTACTGATCAAGGGTGTGTCAGTCAGAAAGGTGACATCGAAGGCCGTCGGAGCCTGATTGTAGAAATAAGATCAGAAAACTCAAACTCATTAATCAAAATGAATGCAATTATATATCAACGATATGGTGCGCCGGATGTGTTGGAACTGAAGGACGTACAAAAACCCACGCCGGGGCCCGGTGAGGTGCTCGTAAAAGTGCATGCAGCCTCCGTAAATGCGGCTGACAAGCACCTGTTGAGAGGGCAGCCGTTTCCTGTTCGAATGATGGCTGGTTTTTTCAAGCCGAAGCACACTATCCTTGGTGCCGATATGGCGGGGGAGGTCGAAGCTGTTGGCAAAGGTGTGAGCTATTTCAAGCCAGGAGATAAAGTGTTTGGGGAGCTGTCGGTTTACGGTTTTGGAGCATTTTCTGAGTACGTAGCCGTTTCTGAGAAGGCGCTGGCGCACATGCCATCAAACGCCTTGTTCGGAGAAGCAGCCGCTTTGCCCATGGCGGCTGTAACTGCCCTACAGGGGCTACGGGACAAAGGGCAGATCAGTCCCGGAAAGAAGGTGCTGATCAACGGAGCTTCCGGCGGCGTGGGCACCTTTGCCGTGCAGATAGCCAAAGCTTTCGGTGCGGAAGTGACTGCCGTAGCCAGTACCGGCAAGACGGAGTTGGCGAAGATTCTGGGTGCAGACCACACCATTGACTACAAACTGGCTGACTTCACAAAGGGTGGTGAGCGCTACGACCTCATTTTTGACGTCGTGGGCAATCATTCGGTACCAGCGCTGAAGCGAGTGCTTAACAAGCATGGCAGGTACGTGACAACTGCCTTTTCGTTCGGAGCTATGTTTTTAGGGCCATGGGTTGCCGTCACTGAAGGCAAAAAAATGATCAATATGCTGGCCAGTGCCAACAGGAAAGACCTCGAGTCAGTCAGGCAGATGGTTGACGCTGGAGAAGTGAGACCGGTAGTCGAGCGAAGTTATCCGCTGGTGGATGTTCCAAAAGCCATTAGCTATATGGAAGAAGGGCACCCTTTTGGGAAGATTGTGATACAGGTGCAGTGAAAACAAGCTGGACAGAGAACTAACCCTTCTCCGCCACCCTCTTCCTTATCCTGCTCAGCGACTCCGGTTTCACACCCAGGTAGCTGGCCAAGTGATACTGAGGTACCCGGTTCAACAGGCCTGGCCGGGTTTCGAGAAGGTTGAGATAGCGCTCTTCGGGACTCTGGATGATGTAGTTGGCCAGCATTTCCTGCTGCTTGCCGAAGTCATCTTCCATCGAAAGTCGGCAAAGCGATTCAAACTTGGGATGCTTTCGGTACAGCTCCTTCTCCTTTTCGTAGCCGAACACAGCCAGGGTGGTGTCTTCCACGCACTCCAGATAGTGGTTGGCTGGCACTTTGTTGAGGTAGCTGTTCATAGAGGCTATCGACTGCTCTTCGGTATAAAACTGGGTGGTCTTCTCTTCACCATCAGAAAGGTAGTAGTGACGCACGCAGCCTTTGATGTTGAAATAGCACTCGGTGGCTATTTGGCCTTCCCTCAGTAGGATCGTGCCTTTTTTATAGCTGCGAATAGGAATGCAGTCGTTAAGTACCTCGGTTTCTTCTTCGGTGAGGGTCATGTGCTGACCAATCATTTCGGAGATGTACTTTACCATGGCTTCTGGTTTGGTTAATAGCAGGCGGCCAGAGCATGCCTTGTTAATGATATGTTAAAGATAAAAACTATCTGCAATTTGGTTAGGCTATACGTTTATTTAGAGGTGTAGTTCTGACTTTTTTAAAAATGAACCCGCAACTAATGGTTGGGGTAAAATCTAAAACTCAATAATTTCAACAATGACAAAAAAAGCAATACACTTTTTTCTATCTCTTTTTATGGCTTCAGCTGCTACTGTGGTAAATGCCCAGGATGGGAAGCTGACCCACGAAGACTCACTGAATGTGGTGCTCAAAAAGTACTATGAACTCAACCTCACGGTCTTCCAAGCCAACTCCCAACCGAAAGACATAGACAATATTTTTGACCTTTTTACTGACGACTTTGAGTACATCCATCCCCATTATGGCGGTACTTATTCCCGTCAGGATCTTTATGATGGCTATGTCCGTAATCAGAAAAACGGAGGCTACGATGGAAGTGTCACCGATATCAAAATTCTCAATAAAATAGTGGGGCTTAATGCCATTGCCGTGAGCAAAAGCTTCGTCACCGCCAAGGATGGAGAAGTTACTATTGGTGAGGCGCAAATGACAATGTTCGAATTCAGGAATGGGAAGATTTCGAGGATCTATGAGTATTGGTAGTTATTCACTAGATCTCTCTGAACGTTGTTCCGGCAGCAAGCACCAGGAAGCCCACTAACAGCAATGTGTAATTGTATTCACTTAGAATCTGAACATGGGCATAGTGGCCAATAATGCCAAGAATGCCACTTATTAAACCGACAATCCAGGTGATTTTCTTTGGGGCTGATGGTGCTTTCATGAATTTTATTTTAAGAAGGAGTGATGGGAAAGAGAAGTAAAAAGGGGTAACAGTACCCCTTCCTGATCTTACGATTTGTGCTGAAAGAGATAGAATATACCGAATTGTAAGCCTCTGTTGAAAGAGTTGGATGCATTATTCTCGCTGATGTCGGTTAGGCCATGAACATATCGAAGGTCATACCCAAAACCTGTAGACGGCTTCACGTAACTCATGCCCACTACTAGTCCGATGTCGGTGCTTTTGTAGTTATTTTTTACGTCAGTACTGTTGCTGCCGATTTCCGATTTAGCACTGGCAAGAATGCCGAGCTGCGGGCCTGCTTCCAGCCTAAATCCATTGTCGAACATGTATTGAAAGAGGAGCGGGATATTCACATAGTTCAGGTTGAGCTTTACGTCGCTGCCACCACTTTTGTATTGAGTGCCTTGTCCGGAAAAAACGACCTCGGGCTGAAGCGCAAATTGATTATCCATATGGATATGACCCAGCAGACCAACATTGAAACTGAGTTTAGGGTCGAAGTTGCCACTGTTGTCGCCTTTGATCGTGTAGGCGTTCAGGCCGCCTTTCAGGCCGACATTTACGTGCTGTGCCTGGGTAGAAACAGTTACCAGTAGAAGAGCAATAAGTAAGAATAAAAGAGATTTCATATTTTCCTTGGGAGCGGAGTCCACCATTACATTATGGTGGATCATCAAAGTGAATGCAAAGCTCACTGCAATGGCCGGTAGAGTTGTTGCACAAGCGCAGCTATTAGTTACATATATCACGGATGGGACACCTGGCGTTGAAAGGGGCGGACTTGATGTTAAATGGTCAGCGCATCCAAGGGAATTTGGAGAAAAGGTATCACAACCTTTTGAACGAGTTCGAAATTCTGCCATGTCCCATACGCTAGTGGAAATCACCAGCGAGTACATTGCCATTGGTGATATCATGGATGACGGCTTTCATGGCACGCTGATGGGTAAAATTGATCTAAAGGACTTGCCGTCGAGTCTCAACTAAGAAAAGGAGGCCTTCAAGGACTTTTGGGGGTGAAGGCGATTTTGGTTTGGGTAGATAGCTTATAGTTGGGCAGCCAGTCATGCAGAATATCTTATCGGTTTCGGTTCTTTTCAGTATTATTATCATAAGTTCAATGGCTTGTCAGGATTTTTCGCTTTAAAATCGTCTATGTCATTGTAACCGATACCTGTTTAACTACAATCCCTACTACAACATGACACATCCTCAATCCAGCCGCCGCCAATTCATAAAAAACACAGCCTCAGCAGCGACCGGCGTTGCCCTCCTTTCTTCTTTTCCTAAAAGTGCCCTTGCCATGATGCAGGACAAGCCCAGGATCAGGTTTTCGGTCATTGGCATGAACCATGGCCATATCTACGGAATGACTGAGGCCGTGAAGCGAGGAGGGGGAGAGCTGGTTTCGTTCTACGCTCCAGAACCAGAGCTGGTAGCAGCCTTCTCGAAAAGATACCCCGAAGCAAAACTGGCCAAAAGCCAGAAAGAAATACTTGAAGACAAGTCAATACAGGTGGTGTTGAGCGCCGGCATTCCGGTTGACAGGGCTCCGCTGGGAGTAGAGGTAATGAAGGCCGGTAAAGACTATCTGGTCGATAAGCCGGGCATCACTACCCTTGCGCAGCTAGCCGAAGTGCGCAAGGTGCAGAAGGCCACAGGGCGCATTTACGACATCATGTTCAGCGAAAGACTGGAGAACAAGGCGACCGTTAAGGCTGGGGAACTTGTGCAGTCTGGCGCCATCGGTAAGGTGATCCAAACCATAGGCATGGGGCCGCACCGCATTGGTTTGACAAACCGACCAGAGTGGTTTTTTGACAAAAAGTACTTCGGAGGCATTATCACCGACATTGGCTCTCATCAGTTTGATCAGTTCCTTTTCTTTACGGGCTCTACCACAGCTGAGGTGATAGCTTCCCAGGTGGGTAATAACAAATACCCGGAATATCCTCAGTTCGAAGACTTTGGTGATGCCATGGTGAAAGGAAACGGTGGCGCCGGTTATGTACGGATAGACTGGTTTACACCCGACGGATTGGGCTCTTGGGGCGATGGACGCTTGACCATATTGGGCACCGAAGGCTACATAGAAATCAGAAAGAACATTGATATTGCCTCAGGCCATGAGGGTGGCAACCACTTGTATTTGGTGACACAAAAGGAAACAAAATACATTGATTGTAATGATGTGGACTTGCCATTCGGTAAGTTGTTTGTGGATGATGTGCTTAACCGCACTGAAACCGCCTTGCCGCAAGCCCACGTATTCCTGGCCACCGAGCTGGCACTCAAAGCGCAGGATCAGGCGAAGAAGCTGGTGATCACGAAATAGCACTGGCAACTCGAATACCCTTAGCGATCAATCTATTTGTTTCCTAAAAACGGATACTTATAGAAATAGCTTTACGTTTTTAGGAAACTTTCTGTACATTTAATTTGTGGTAGTAATTGATACTGGAACAGGAGCGAGCCACAAGGTAGAGATTGAGCCTGTTGACGATCGTGACTTCGCAAGTCTGACGAAGGCGAGGTATTTCTTTGATTGGAAACAAGAAAAGCAATTCGAGATGTATAAGCTGAGAATAGCCAACACGAGGGATATACTTGGACTTGTTTCTATAGAGAGAATTCCAGAAGAGTGGAGGTTGCATATAAGGCTGCTGACCGTTTCAAAAGAAAATAGAGGGAGTAGCAAGAAATATGAAAACATTGCTGGCAACCTACTGACGTTTATTTCAAAAATTGCTGTAAGAGAATACGGTGAGCTTGCCTGCGTGTCGCTAAAGCCAAAGGGATTAATTGCTCGCCACTACATAGATAAATTCGGCATGAACGTAACGGGTCTGACTTTGAGCATCGAAATTTTGGAAATTTTCAATTTGATTGAGAAATACGATCATGACTAGCAGAAAAAGGGAGATAAGGGAAGCTGAAGGAGCAGAGTATGGCGTTGATTCACGGTACTCTTCAAAGAAAGACAGACTGGATGACGGCAAGGCATTAATGGAGGCCAGGTTGCAGAGAATGAAAAACCTGTCAGCCGATCAAATCGTCAAGGCGAAGTTATTGCAGCTAAAGCTGAAAATGGACGAATACATTAAAGAGCCGGTCTATCACACGCATAGTGCTTTTACCGAATTTTTGACCTCATACATCGATGCGATCTATAGCAGAAGAAATAGTTTTGCGAAAGATATTGACGTCACTCCTGTTTTGCTGAGTCAGATTTTGAATAACCACCGGGAGCCAAACGAAGAGTTCCTGTTAAGGCTAATGATACATGCTGAAAAAACATACGAGCACGTATGTCAATTTCATAAAAGAACATGGCATCAGGTTTACTTTCAAGAGAAAATATGCGATGTGATAGCCAACCAGGACAAATGGCGGCCTGACGTGGAGAAACATGTAAAGATCAGCAAACTGGCCAAAGTGTTATAGCTGGTGGTCACAGGTCTGTGGTAAGGCATCAAAACGAGATAAAAAGTGGATGCATCCGATAAACTCATACATCACCTGCAGGAAACCATTCCGCTTACGGAGAACGAGGCGGAATTGGTGAAGCAAAGTTTTAAGGAAGTTACCTTAAAGAAGAAGGAGACGCTGCTCTTTAAAGGTGAAACTTCTTCGCACATGCGGTTCATAGCCGAAGGCTGCCTCAGGAGCTACTACATGGACGAGGACACGAAGGAACACATTATCCAGTTCGGCATCGAAGGCTGGTGGATCAACGACTTGTACAGCTACCTCACCCAAACGCCCGCCAAACAGTTTATTCAGGCCATCGACGACAGTGTGCTTCTTCAAATACACAGAGACACCCTGAACAGGCTTTATGACGAGGTGCCTGCTGTCGAACGATTTTTCAGAATGAAATTCGAAACTGCCTATGTGGCTCTGCAGGATCGCACCATCAACTCCATGAGTAAAACCGCCGAAGAACGGTATGTGGAGTTTCGCTCCAAATACCGGGACATTGAGCAGCGTGTTCCCCAGTACATGGTGGCCTCCTACCTGAAAATCACCCCCGAGTTTTTAAGTGCTATCAGGAAGAATTTGATTTGATGGGTCGTTCTTAAGATACCTTAAGGCAACCGGTTTTCATGACGCCCAACTTTGTAAGAAAAAAGTTAAAGTCATGAAAACAACAACATTCATTTTGGTCACGCTGCTCACCATGGCGGCCGCAACGGCACGGCAAAAAGAAGCAGTTGGTGAAAGTCCCTGGGGCCCCGACGATGAAATAGGCACCCTCAACATGATGACAGAGGCATCGCAACTGAAGGTGCTTTCGCAGATTGTGTCAGGCAAGGTCTACGACCTCAGCGTCGACTACTTCGTAGGCATGCCAAGCTTCCATTCCCTGGGCGATCCTGGTTACCAGTACTGGCTCACGCACACACCCCACGGTACCGTTGTCGACAATCCTAATGGTTTGGGAGAGGCCATGAACCAAAAGGTAAGCTACACCGGCGACGCCATTTCTATGTACACTCACATGGGTACGCACATTGATGCGTTGAACCACTTTGGGCTCAACGGACAAATCTGGAACGGCTTTACACCTGAGAAATACCTGGGCGACAAAGGCTGGAAAAAGACAGGTGCTGAAACCATACCGCCGATCATTGCCAGAGGTGTGCTGCTGGATGTGGCAGCTTCCAAAGGTTCACTTCCCAAAAACTACCGCATTACTGCCAGCGATTTGCAGCATGCACTCAAAAGGCAGCAAATGAAGCTGCAAAAGGGTGACGTCGTGTTGATTCGCACGGGCCAGGCCCGGCACTATGAAAATGCTGCTGACTATCTCGACAACTACCCTGGCATCAGCCTCGATGCCGTGAAGTGGCTGGTGGAAGAAATGGACATCATGCTGCTGGGCGCCGACAACCTCAGCTTTGAGGCTTTTCCTCCAGAGCGGGACGATAACTGGGTGCCGGTGCACACTTACCTGCTGGCTGAAAAAGGGGCCATGTTTATAGAACAGATGTTTCTGGAAGAACTTTCGGCAGATAAGGTCTACGAATTCGCCTTTATTGCTGCCTCGCTGAAGCTGCGGGGGGCAAGCGCTTCGCCCATGCGTCCGGTGGCATTTCCTATTCAAACAAAGCAGTAAGCCCATGAACAATCCTGTATTACTCCTGCTTTCGTTTTCGGTAGGTATTATGGTTGTGATCCAGGGCGGGATCAACTCCCGTCTCGGGGTCATGCTCAACAACTCACTTGTGGCCACTGGCATAGCCCTGGTAATGAGTGCGAGTGTTACGCTGCTGGTAGTAGTAGCCACTGTACGGCAGCTTCCGACAGCCGGTGAGCTGAGACAGATTCCTGCCTACATGTGGTTTGCAGGCGGCGTTTTTAGCTTCATCGCCGTCTCGCTGTTTTACTATGTTATACCCAGGGTGGGTATCTCTACCGCAGTCACCTTTAGCCTCACAGGTCAGGTTATTTTTGCTGCCGTCGCCAGTCATTTTGGCTGGTTTGGTATGCCACTGGAGCCCGTATCAATAAAAAAGATCGCCGGTATGCTTGTAATGATTGCCGGCGTAGTACTTGTAAAATCATAAATAAGATGAACTTAATAGATAAACTTAACTGGCGTTATGCCACCAAAATATTTGACTCCGAAAAGAAGGTAAGCGCTCACGACCTGGCATTCCTGAAGGAAGCGATCAGGCTTTCTGTCTCCTCCTATGGTTTACAGCTCTACAAAGTGCTCATCATCGAAAATGATGATATCAGAAAGGAACTCAGGAAGTCTTCCTGGAACCAAAGCCAGATAACAGATGCTTCCCACCTTTTCGTTTTTTGCAACTACACCCGCAACTACGACCAGCATGTGGATAGCTATATTCGGCGGATCATTGAATTGCAGGGAAAAGGTGATGACGGCCTGAAGCAGTACGGCGAATTTATCAAGAAGACCATTGCTGGCATGCCCACGGAAGAGCGAAAGAGCTGGTCGGAGAAGCAGACTTACCTCGCTTTGAATAACTTGCTGATGGCCTGTGCAGAGCTGAAGATCGATGCTTGCCCGATGGAAGGGTTTGATAAGCAAGCCTACAATCAGCTCCTTGGTCTTGATGAGCTCGGGCTGAATGCGGCAGTCATTGCGCCGGTAGGTTATCGCTCTGATAAGGACGAAACCCAGCAACGACAGAAAGTAAGAAAGTCGATGGAGGAATTGTTCCAGATGGCTTGAAGTTTTTTGGGGTATAAATGATGTTGAAGTCCCTGCCAGTAGATTGGGACTTCATTTTTTTATTGCGTCGAACTCAGGTTCCCTGCACTGTGAAAGTGGTTGTTCTCTTTGCATGGTAGCGATCGGCATTTGTTTTTTATTGCATACCTCGCTACTGAAGAGTTGCTAGTAAAAACTTTTGATAAAAATGCCTGTTACATTGCCTTCTAACCAGCAAAAAAAAAGCTTTATGGTGTGGAAGGATCAATTGGAAGAAAGGCTGGTCTAACCAAATGGGCATTTGATTGGTTAGTTCCTGGGTTTGCAATTTCGTAATTTTGCGCTGTGTACTATCGGAGAAAGTTGCTTTTAGGGGTTCTGGAGGAGTTTGGAGGAGTTTTAAGTCATACAAAGCTTCAGAAGATACTATTGCTGGTCACTCGTAAGCAATCCGAAAAATCATTCGATTTTGTTCCCTACAAGTTTGGTAGTTTCTCTTTTCAGGCTAACCAGGATTTGTCCACCCTGGCAAAGACAGGCTTCGTAATTGATCAGACGAAAGACCCTGGCTCTGATTGGGTCTTGGATAAAAATGAAGACTTCTTTAATACTCTTAAAAAAGAGGATCAGGCAGCCATTAAGCAGACAAAGCAAGAAGTGTCAGGATTTAACCAAAAGGAATTGGTAAGGTACACTTACTTAAAGTATCCATATTTTGCTACGAAGAGCCAGATAGCAGGGGAGCTTCTAAATGCTCAGGAGTTGGAAAAAGTCATTTCGCAAAGGAGAAGTTTTGCAGAGCAGGCATTTTTCACCATTGGCTACGAGGGCATTAGTCTTGAGACATATTTGAACAAGCTTATAATCAATGATGTCAAGCTGCTTTGTGATGTTCGAAAGAACCCATTGAGTATGAAGTATGGCTTTTCTAAGGGCCAATTAAAGAGAGCCTGCGAAAGCGTCGGGATTGAATATGTTCATGTGCCCCAATTGGGGATTGATTCCGACAAACGCACTGATCTAAGGACAATGAGCGACTACAATAAGTTGTTTGATGAATATGAAAAAACAACACTTGTAGACAATAAGACCCAACTGGAAGAAATATATTTATTAGCGAAGAAATATAGAAGAATTGCAATAACTTGTTTTGAGAAAGAACCATGTATGTGCCACAGAAGTAGGGTAGCGAACTCACTAAAACTACTTCCTGCATGGGATATTGATCAAAAACACCTTTAATGCCCAAAGAAAAAATACTCATTACGGTCAAGACTTATCCGTCACTTTCCGCTAAGTATGATGAACTGGTTTGCACGGCCGGTTTTCGTGAAGATGGGTCGTGGGTGAGAATATATCCCGTTCAGTTTAGGAAGAGGAAATACAGCCAGCAGTGTTCGAAATATCAATGGATAGAAATCGAACTTGTCAAGAACACTGGTGATTTCAGGAAGGAAAGTTACCGTCCAGTCAGTCATGATGCAGAAATAACTATCGTAGGCGAAATTAAGCCCGACGGCGACGATTGGAGGGAAAGGAGAAAGGTCGTCCTGAACAAGGTGTATTTCAACCTCAAGGAGCTGATAGCAGAGGCGAAAAATAATAAAATAGGAACATCATTGGCCGTATTTAAGCCCAGTGAAATCGTCGGTCTTGAAATAAAACAAGTTGACAGAGAATGGAGCAAAGAAAAGCTGGATCGGCTGAACCAGCTTAACCTTTTCGAATCATCTGACGGTGAAGGTAGGTTCGAAGTGGTTAAAAAGCTTCCTTATAAGTTTTCTTACAAGCTAAAGGACAATGAGGGAACTGTGAGTACCATGATGATTGAAGATTGGGAGATCGGCCAACTGTACTGGAATTCACTTAGGCGACATCAGGGAGATGAGGAAAAAGCTTGCGAGGATGTTCGGAAGAAGTACATTGACGATTTCGCACGAACAAAGGATCTCCATTTGTTTTTAGGAACTACAAAACTGCACCATAACACGGCACCAAATCCATTTGTAATTATTGGGACATTTCACCCCAAGCCGACAACTCAAACGTCGTTGTTCTGATTGGTTTTCTACTAAACGGCATTTCTTAAAACAAGAATAACACGCATCCATGTGTGTTATTTTTGTATTAGTGCCATCTTGGTGAATTGTTTGAAGTCAGCGCTTGTCATGTTCAGAAATAATTTAGTGATACGATTCTTTTTGCTTGCCTTCATCAGCTGCCTGCCACTTGCTGGCCATGCCCAGCAAGTGAAAAATGTCCCGGCAGCATTCGAAGCCTTAAGGCCCGAACCTGAGGTGATTGTGCTCACGAACGATATCGACGTGCCTACTAAGTCCGGGCATTTGCAGGGTGTGCAGGTGATGGAAAAGGACGGAGCTGAAAAACTGCTGATGTCGGGCAGCTCGCTTACCCAGGCCTATATTTTGCAAGCCGATTTGGAAACAAGAAAAACTGACAAGCTCATTCCTTTGATGAAGGAGCCGTTTCGGCACGCCGGAGGCATTCAGCTGACCGACACGTACCTCGGTGTGGGCATAGAAGACAATGTGAAAAAAACAGTGTCGAAGGTGCACTTGTACGACTACAAAGACGGAAGTTTGTACGAAGACAGGCCAACGGTAACTATCGATAGAGAGGGAGTACCTGAGCTGAAAACCGCCGGGGCAACAGGTATATTGGCGTTGGAAAATGACTACCTGATGGTTGTGAGCAATTGGGACAGCCGCAACTGGGACTTCTACCGAATAGACCCCGACAAACCCGATAAGTCGATCATAGCTTCTTTTGCCGCTCCTGCCGGCTGGGGGAGCTACCAGTCCATCAACCTGATCCGGGATGAGGAGGCCATTTACGCCATAGGGTTTTGCAAGACTGCCCATGGCAACTACGCCGATTTAATCCTCGTGAGTAAGCCCGGCACTTTTGAGCCGATCATGGAAAAAGTGCTTACCAAAGCCTTCAACTGCCAAAGCGGCGTGAGCTTTGGTGCGGCTGCCGGCTTGCAGGTGGACAAGGGAGGGAACTTGCATCTTTGGGCCACCCAGCCCAATGCGCTAAAGCAGATTACAGTGAACAAATTTTCTCAACGATAAACTACCTCGTGAGCCCCATCTTTTGGATGAAAATTTCGTATACTAAAGAAGGCAGCCGCTGCCATTCGTTCCTTTCTCTCTCAAATATCCCCTTTTCTTTGCAGCGCAGCTAATACTCATTTGCTACGCACCAAACACCACCTTTGCTACGCAGCAAGTACCCTGTTTGCTGCGCAGCAAACGACTGAAACATGCCTATCTTTCAGGTCAAACATAGCTATGTTGCAGGTGAAATGTAGCTATGTTGAGGAGCAATTATAGCTACAATTGGAGTCGATGATAGCTATGTTAGAAAATGGTGCCGTTTTCAATGTGAAAGGAGGCTCCAAGTAAGGGATGAGGAGGCATGGGGGAGTCGGGCAGCGCAACAATGACATAACCGTATATTATACTAATAATATACGCATATTATGCGTTTACAAACGGATAAATAGGCTTGTCGACGTTGAACCTCCCATTTTGAAAATGAGCCTGAAAAAATGTTATAATGGAAATAAACGTAACTAGTTGCGTATATTTGGGCGTTGTGGGCCATTTCTGACCGACTTTAAGTTATGAACATAAAAATTGGGAGTAACACGGACTACTTGGAGATAACCGACATAGTTCCGGAAGGACAAGAGTTCGGGTATAGCACAAGCTCTGTCGAGTTTTTAAGGGGGACGCTGTGTCTGAAAGTTAGCGGCGTCAAGACCGACATAAGGGCCTCATTCATGATTGGTGAGATCAAACAACTTTTGACCAACCTCGAGCAACTTTACAGGACGCTCAAGCTTAAGTTTGAATTTCAAAACCTTGAGGACAATGTGCTTTTAAAGTTCTCCCCAACACTCAATGGACAGATCGAAATTGATGGGAAACTTAGAACTCAAAACTATTCTGCGACAATTGATTTCATGTTCGAGACGGATCAAACGTTTCTGCCCAATACGATCGAGCAAATTAGGGACATGCTGGCAGCTTTGGCTGCTAGAGCTTAGAGACAAAGGCCCACAACACGCCGCTAACAATGAATGGTGGCTTTATCGGTTTTCAATCATTTGTTGGTTTGGATTGTCCGCCACAAAGTATAAATTTATCAGCGGCGTGGCTAACTGCTAGCGGAAACGGAAGTGCATAACATTCCACCACTCATGTTAGCGAGGCGTTAGCGAGCACCACTGCTGCATGAAGAGACTGACTTTCATATTATTTGCTTTTTTTCTTTCTGCCGAAGTTGCATTTGCGACGGGGCAATACCCTGAATTGATCATCTATGAAGGCGATACTCTCGAACTGCTTTCTGTGCCACTGGAAGACTATTTAGGAAAGTATGATGAACGAGAAAACAAATATCCATTTCTTAAACTGACCTGCTCTACTGCCCTATGGAGAAGCTATCAAGCTCTATGGAAGCTTGAGAATGATGAATTATTTCTTGTTGATGTATTCCTTTGCGCCGATCATGAGAAAAGTATACTTCGAAATCTATTTGAATTAGACTCGCCAATAAAAGCCAAATGGTTTTCTGGAAAATTATTTGTCCAACATGGCAAAATGATTAAATATCATCATTCCGGGTTTGCACAATATTTTGAGGAGGAAACAGTAGTTGAAATTCAGGAGGGT